>NZ_FOSL01000023.1 GCF_900114255.1 Neomesorhizobium albiziae
TAAGTAATCTGGCGCCTTCCCAGCGCCCCGCCGGCGATTTTCGGCCATCCCATCTCCCAACATCGGACCTTCCGGTATGCACCGGTGGTTTCTACGTGTCAGCGCCAGATCATACCGCGCCTGGTTCCCGTCAACGCGGGAAATCGTAGAGACTCTGGGACAGCCCTTCGTCTCCACGGCCACGTTAGCCGCTTGCCCGAAGCGCCGGTTCCTCCCCGCAAACCACCGTCATGATCGGCGTTCCCGCAGGAGAAACTGCCGACAACTATGCGGCAGCGGTAAAGGGGTGTGGATAAAAGGAAAACAAAGACTGCTGACAGATGCTGACAATGGCAGGCGCCAAGGCCCTCCTGCACTGTCTTACGCAAACTCCATGATCACCGCGTCGACGGCAAGGCTGTCGCCCGGCTTGGCGTTGATCTTTGCCACCGTGAGATCGCGTTCGGCGCGAAGCACGTTCTCCATCTTCATCGCCTCGACGACGGCGAGCGTCTCGCCAGCCTTGACCTCCTGGCCGTCCTTCACTGAAATCGAAACGACCAGTCCGGGCATCGGGCACAGCAGCATCTTCGAGGTGTCCGGCGGCAGTTTCACCGGCATCAGGCGGTCGAGCGCGGCCGTATTCGGCAGCATGGCGCGCGCAGTCACGGCCATGCCCTTCCAGGCAATGCGGATGCCATTCGGCACCGGTCGTATCTGCGCAGAAATCCGGCGGCGTCCGATGCTGCCGTGCCACACGATTTCCCCCGGACGCCACTCCGAGACGACGGTCACGGGAGGTGCGCCGGCAATCGACAGATCGGCCTCCAGCGGAATCGAGATCATGCCCTCGACAATCGAGACCGGAATGTATGCCTCGCCGATCTTGACCTCCCAGTCGCGTTTCAGCGCGCCCGAATGCGGCGCGAGGCGGCCCGACAGGCGGTCGAGGCGGTCACGGCGCAGCAGCTCGACGGTCGTCGCGATGGCCGCAAGCACCGCAGTCTCTTCGGCATCCGGCACGATCGGCGCAAAACCGTCGGGATATTCCTCGGCGATGAAGGCGGTCGATATCCGCCCTTCCCGCCAGCGCGGATGCTGCATCAGCGCCGCCAGGAACGGGATGTTGTGCTCGATGCCGTCGACGACGAAATTGTCGAGCGCATCCGACATGGCGTCGATCGCCTCCAGCCGGGTCGGCGCCCAGGTGCACAGCTTGGCGATCATCGGATCGTAAAACATCGAGATTTCCGAGCCTTCGGTGACGCCGGTGTCGTTGCGGATGACCGCATCGCCGGACCGCCCCTCTTCCGGCGGCCGGTAGCGCGTCAGGCGGCCGATCGACGGCAGGAAGTTGCGATACGGGTCCTCGGCATAGAGCCGGCTCTCGATTGCCCAGCCCGTGAGCTTCACATCCTTCTGGCTGATCGCCAGCTTTTCGCCTGCCGCGACACGGATCATCTGCTCCACCAGATCGACGCCCGTCACCAGTTCGGTAACGGGATGCTCGACCTGCAAACGTGTATTCATTTCAAGGAAATAGAAGTTTTTCTGCGCATCGACGATGAACTCGACGGTGCCCACGCTCTGGTAGTCGACCGCCTTGGCCAGCGCCACCGACTGCTCGCCCATGGCTTTGCGGGTCTTCTCGTCGAGGAATGGCGATGGCGCCTCCTCGGCGACCTTCTGGTTGCGGCGCTGGATCGAGCATTCGCGCTCTCCAAGGTAGATCGCATTGCCGTGCGCGTCGGCCAGCACCTGGATCTCGATGTGGCGGGGATCGACGACGAACTTTTCGATGAAGACGCGGTCGTCGCCGAACGAGTTCTTGGCCTCCGAACGGGCCCGGTCGAAACCGTCGCGGACCTCCGCTTGCGACCAGGCGATGCGCATGCCCTTGCCGCCGCCGCCGGCCGACGCCTTGATCATCACGGGGTAACCGATGTCGCCGGCGATCTTTTCGGCATGGTCGGCGTCCTCGATCACCCCGAGCCAGCCGGGAACAGTGCTCACCTTGGCGGCGTTGGCGAATTTCTTCGATTCGATCTTGTCGCCCATGGCGTTGATCGCCTTGGGCTTCGGACCGATGAACGCGATGCCCTGCTTTTCCAGCGCCTCGCAGAACGAAGCACGCTCCGACAGGAAGCCGTAGCCCGGATGCACGGCCTCCGCGCCGGTCGCCTTGCAGGCCTCGATGATCTTTTCGGCCACGAGATAGCTCTGCGCGGCGGGTGCGGGGCCGATATGCACCGCTTCATCGGCCATCTCGACATGCACGGCGTCACGGTCCGCGTCCGAATAGACCGCGACGGTGGCGATCCCCATGCGCCTGGCCGTCTTGATGACCCGGCAGGCGATCTCGCCGCGGTTGGCTATCAGGATCTTCTTGAACATGGACGCCGCTTCCTCCGCTTGGTCTTCCCCTATTATGGAGTTCCGGCGGCCTGCTCAAGCGGCGCGGCATGCAAAGCCGCTATTCGGATATCGCACCGCGAACTGTTGGTCCATTGGAGGACGGGCCGAGGGTTGATAGGCCTGTCAAAAGCTGAAAACGTGCGGCCGGGCCCGTTGAACTGATTTGCACGAAAGAAAAAGCATGAAAACTCGCGCCGCCGTTGCAGTTGGAGCCGGAAAGCCCCTCGAAATCATGGAGGTCGATCTCGAAGGGCCGCGCGATGGTGAGGTGCTGGTCGAGATCAAGGCGACAGGCATCTGCCACACCGACGAATTCACCCTGTCCGGCGCCGATCCGGAAGGCATTTTCCCCGCGATTCTCGGCCATGAAGGCGCTGGCGTCGTCGTCGATGTCGGCAAGGGCGTCACCAGCCTGAAGAAGGGCGACCACGTCATCCCGCTTTACACGCCGGAATGTCGTTCCTGCCCGTCCTGCCTGTCGCGCAAGACCAACCTCTGCACCGCGATCCGCTCCACCCAGGGCCAGGGCGTGATGCCCGACGGCACCTCGCGCTTCTCGGTCGGCGGCGAAAAGATCTTCCACTACATGGGCTGCTCGACCTTCTCGAACTTCACGGTGCTGCCGGAGATCGCGCTGGCCAAGGTCAATCCCGACGCGCCGTTCGACAAGATCTGCTACATCGGCTGCGGCGTCACCACGGGCATCGGCGCCGTCATCAACACCGCCAAGGTGGAGATGGGCGCGACCGCTATCGTCTTCGGTCTCGGCGGCATCGGCCTCAACGTCATCCAGGGCTTGCGGCTTGCCGGCGCGGACCAGATCATCGGCGTCGACCTCAACAACGACAAGAAGGCGTGGGGCGAGAAATTCGGCATGACGCATTTCGTCAATCCGAAGGAGGTCGAGGGCGATATCGTGCCCTACCTCGTCAACATGACCAAGCGCGGCGCCGACCAGATCGGCGGTGCCGACTACACGTTCGACTGCACAGGCAACACGAAGGTTATGCGCCAAGCCCTTGAATCATCTCACCGCGGCTGGGGCAAGTCGGTCGTGATCGGCGTTGCCGGCGCCGGCCAGGAAATCTCCACGCGTCCGTTCCAGTTGGTCACGGGCCGTACCTGGATGGGCACCGCCTTCGGCGGCGCGCGCGGCCGCACCGACGTGCCGAAAATCGTCGACTGGTACATGGACGGCAAGATCGAGATCGATCCTATGATTACCCACACGCTGAAGCTGGAAGACATCAACAAGGGGTTTGACCTCATGCATGCCGGCGAAAGCATCCGGAGCGTCGTGATTTATTGAGATTGAGTATCGAGTATTGTGGTGAGTGGGAGGCATCCATGCGCTTTGCAATTATGATTCTGCTGGGCTCGACAGTGTCAGGAGCAGTCAATCTGCTTGCAGCCGAAGCGCATGCCGGCTCATTCACAGGCGATTTTGAATTCAGATGGCTGAACGAACCCACCAATCAGCATCGTATCATGCGCTCGCTAGGAGAAAACTCTTTCAAAGATGACGATGGGAAAGTTTGGCTCGTGCCGAAAGGCACGAAAATCGATGGTGCATCGATTCCGCCTGTTCTTTGGACATTCGCAGGATCGCCGTTTACCGGTAACTACCGTCGCGCTTCGGTCGTGCACGATTTCTATTGCGACACCGATACCGAATTCCGGTCCGCGATTCATAAGATGTTCCGTGATGCAATGGCCGCCGATGGCATAAGCGGATGGGAATTGGCCTCAAAGTACGCGGCGGTCAGTGTTTTCGGCTCAGGCTGCGGCAAGCCGGACAACCTCCTTGGCGCTCTATTCAGCGGGACAATAGAGGGGTTCGCGCCGACCGACGAGTTGAAAGCCAATTTGCAGCAGCTTTCTGAAGGCACTGACCTTGGAACAGTTGCTGACCGCACGGAAACAGTAACAGCCATTGCACAGGTGCAGAAGCCGCAGACTTTTATGGCTTTGGCAGAATTCAGGCGGGTGCCGTCCGAGAGCAATTTTCAGGAGCTTCAAAATGCCATTCAAAGCGAACAACCCAGCGACACGGAACTCGATTCGCTCATCCTGTTGACTGGAGCCACTGTACCCGAAGGAAGCGCGCCGTTGCCCATCCCTTGAGATTCGTGATCAGGGTAGCCGACGCCAGTTGCGTCGGACGACTTCATGACGGACGAACTCGATATCTTAATCGAAGACCTTACGAAACCAGCCTGATGGCTACAGAACCCATCATCTACGTCGATGCAGACGCCTGTCCCGTCAAGGACGAGGTTGTAAAGGTGGCCGAGCGGCACGGGCTGGTCGTGACTTTCGTTTCCAACGGAGGCTTGCGGCCCTCTCGCGATCCGATGATCCGCAATGTCGTGGTGTCAAAGGGCGCGGATGCCGCTGACGACTGGATCGTCGAGAATGCCAAGGCCAATGACATCGTGGTCACCGCCGACATTCCACTCGCAGCACGCACGGTGGCCCTTGGCGCCCATGTGCTCGGGCCGACGGGACGGCCGTTCACGCCTGAGACCATCGGCATGGCGGTGGCGATGCGTGACTTGAAGCAGCATTTGCGCGAAACCGGCGAGAGCAAGGGCTATAACGCCGGATTCAGCGCCGCCGACCGGTCGCGGTTTCTCGGCGCGCTGGACCAGATGGTCAGGCGGGCGCTGAAATGAACGAGACAGCGATGAAGACGCCCGTGCACCGCAGGCGGGCTTTCTACACCGGCGCAGCGGCTGGTGTCGGCGCCCTTCTGGTCGGCTTCTGGCTGGCGCCGAGCCTTGCCGTGGTGATCGGCGCCAATACATTCTTCACAGTCTATCTTGTCATGGCGCTCGCCGCCTTTCCCCGGCTTACGCCTGACTATCTGAAGCGCAACGCCGACAATGCCGACGAACCGGTGGGGATCATCTTCACCGTGACATTCGCGGCTGTGGTCGTGGCGGTGATTTCCCTGTTCATCCTGATCAACCAGCAGGACAGCCCCGATCCCCTGTCGCTTGGCTTGACCCTGGCTGCCGTGCCGCTCGGATGGTTCACCATCCACACGATGGCCGCACTGCATTACGCGCATCTCTACTGGCAGCCGGAAACCACGGCCGAAGGAAAATCGACGACGCACCGTGGAAATGCCCGCCAGGGGTTGGAATTTCCGCAAACCAAGAATCCATATGGCTGGGACTTCCTCTATTTTTCCTACACGGTCGGAGCGACCGCGCAGACCTCCGACGTGGAGGTTACGAACACGGCGATGCGCATGGTGTGCATCGTGCATTCCGTCGTTTCGTTCTTCTTCAACACGGTGCTGGTGGCGGCGGCGGTGAACGTCGCCGTGTCGCTGGGTAATTGACCCCGCAGATTGCCTTCAAATCAACGATCAGGCTTCCTCATGAAAACCGTTTCGACCGCAAAATCCCATGGTGGCGTCCAGGGCGTCTACACCCACGCTTCCGAAGTGTGTGCCTGCGACATGACGTTTGCGGTGTTCGTGCCGCCGCAGGCTGCCGAAAGGCCCTGCCCCGTTGTCTGGTATCTCTCAGGCCTCACCTGCACCCACCAGAACGTCATGGACAAGGGCGAATACCGGCGCATGGCCGCTGAACTCGGCCTGATCGTCGTGTGCCCCGATACCAGCCCACGCGGCGACGACATCCCCGACGAGAAGGACAACTGGCAGTTCGGCAAGGGCGCCGGCTTTTATCTCGACGCCACGCAGGCGCCTTACGCCAGGAATTACCGCATGTATTCCTATGTCACCGAAGATCTGCCGGCGCTCATCGCCGGCAATTTCCCCGCTGACATGAGCCGCCAGGCGATCTTCGGCCATTCGATGGGCGGCCACGGCGCGCTGACGATCGCGCTGAAAAGCCCCGGACGGTACAAAAGCTGCTCGGCCTTTGCGCCGATCGTTCAGCCGATGACCGCCGGTTGGTCGAAACCGGCACTGGAGAAATTTCTGGGCCGGGACGCGCTGGCATGGCGCTCATACGACGCGACCGCGCTGATCGAGGACGGCCACCGCTTTCCCGAATTTCTGGTCGACCAGGGCAGCGCCGACGGATTTCTGGAAGACGGGCTGCGGCCGTGGCTCCTGGAAGAAGCCTGCGCAAAGGCCGGCATTGCACTGACGCTGCGCATGCAGGAAGGCTACGACCATTCCTACTTCTTCATCTCGACCTTCATGGACGATCATCTGAAATGGCATTCGGAACGGCTGGGGTAACGCCATCCTCAAGCAAAAGTCACCGAAACGACCAAACTTCACACCTCGTCTCACCGTAGTTTGACTTCAGTTGATGGAGCGCCCCGCCTAGGGTCGCTTACGGCCGAGGGAGGCAAGGCATGCCCACGCCATCGAACCCTGATACACTGGTCTACCGGCAATCCGGCTGGACGAGACTGACGCATTGGATCTGGGCGATCGCTCTGTTCTTCCTGCTGTTGACCGGCTTGCAGATATTCAACGCGCACCCCGCGCTCTACATCGGCAAGCAGTCCGGCTTCGCTTTCGACAACAGCATCCTGCAGATCGGCACCATCCAGGGCGAAAACGGCCCGCGTGGCGTGACCGATATTTTCGGAAAGCGTTTCGACACCACCGGCGTATTGGGGCTGTCGGAGAGCGGCGGCCAGTTGCGCGGGCGCGCCTTTCCCGCCTGGGCGACCATCCCATCCCATCAGGATCTCGGCACCGGCCGCGTCATCCATTTCTTCTTCGCCTGGGTACTGGTCGGCACGCTGCTGGTCTGGCTGATCGCCAGCGCCGTCAACGGGCATTTGCGGCGGGACCTGGCGCCTGGCATCGACGACATCAAGAAGCTGCCGTCCGATATTGCAGCGCACGCCAGGCTGAAATTCCATCATACCCGCGACTACAACACCTTGCAGAAGCTCGCTTATGGCGGCGTGCTGTTCATATTGCTGCCGCTGATGATCCTGACAGGACTGGCGATGTCGCCCGCGGTTGACGCCTGGCTGCCGCTGGTCGACCTGTTCGGTGGCCGGCAGACGGCGCGCACCATCCACTTCATCGTGATGCTGCTTCTGGTCGGCTTCTTCGTCGTGCACATGCTGATGATCCTCGCCGCCGGCCCGTTCAACGAGCTGCGCTCGATCCTGACAGGCTGGTACCGCACCGATCCGCCGCACCGTGGCGAGCCGGAAGGGAGTGCGTGAGATGCAAAAATTCCAGCTCAACCGCCGCAAATTCCTCACCTCAGCCGCGCTCGGCGCGTCAGGCCTTGCCCTTTCCGGCTGCGATGCATTCGACAGCATCAGCAATCCAGACAGTTCGGTGCGCAAATTCCTCGAGGGCGCCAACGACCTTACCTACCGCGTGCAACGATTGCTGATCGGCCGCGATGCGCTGGCGCAGGAATTTTCGGAGAGCGACATCCGCCAGCCGCAGCGGCCGAACGGCGTCACCGCGCCGGACGACGCCACCTACAAGGGGCTTTTGAGCAACGATTTTGCCGACTGGCGGCTGGAAGTGACCGGACTGGTGGAAAAGCCGCTCTCGCTAAGCCGCGAGCAGCTGATGAACATGCCAGCCCGCACCCAGATTACCCGCCATGACTGTGTCGAGGGCTGGAGTTGCATCGCCAAGTGGACGGGAACGCCGCTGTCCTTGGTGCTCGACCAGGCGGTGGTCAAGCCGCAGGCGCGCTACGTGATGTTCCATTGCCTGGATACGATCGACCGCGATCTTTCCGGCGACGTCAAATATTACGGCACTATCGACCTGATCGACGCCCGTCACCCGCAGACGATTCTCGCCTACGGGCTGAACGGCAAGCCGCTGCCGGTTGAAAACGGCGCTCCGCTGAGGGTTCGGGTCGAGCGGCAGCTCGGCTACAAGATGCCGAAATATGTGCACAGAATTGAACTGATCGACAGTTTCGCTGCTATCGGTCGCGGCAAAGGCGGCTATTGGGAAGACAATGGCTACGACTGGTACGCAGGAATCTGAACGTTCGATTCAACCCTGTGGCATGCCACCGCTGCCGCACGAGTCCCGCTCTGCTCGGTTATAAGGGTTGTCCTCAGCCTATATCGGCCTATGTTGATCGGATGCCGCCATTGGCGCGCGCATGAACAATCAACAAACCGCAGGAGGTTGGCCGGGTGTCAGACACCATGAATATCTATGAAGAAACACCGGACATGGATACAATCGGCGGGCGCTTGTCGCGCGCCCGCGACAGCGCAGGGCTCAGCGTCAAGCAGGTCGCCTGGCAGCTCGGCGTGAAAATCGCCACCGTCACCGCCTGGGAAAGCGACCGCGCGCTGCCTGGGTCGCACCGGCTGAACCGGCTGGCCGGAATGCTGGGCGTCAGCATTTCCTGGATCCTGCATGGGGTCGGCACGGCGCCGATCGAACAGGACCGGCAGCAGACAGTCGACAGCGTCGTTTCACAGCTCGAAAGGCTCAAGCTGATGCATCTTGAGACCGGCCAGCTGATCGGAAAGATACAGAAGGACCTGGACCGGGTCGCGGCGCCACACTGAGCCGCCAACGACAAATTGTGCGTATGTCGTCCGCGATGTCGTAGGGAGGTGACAATGTGTCGGCGATGGGCTATGCACTGGCCCGTCGAGGGCTTCGGCCCTACCTGTTTGCGGGAGAGAGTCGCTGACGCGGCCGCCGAAGGGGAAATCGCCCGAAATCTCTCAGGCAAAAGAACCGTAGACGGGACAGACACTCTGGAAAGTCGGGGCTAATCACCCCGCGCCGAAGGTGTAAGCGCCGCTGACAGAGTTCCGGTTGCGCGAGTCTCTCAGGCTTCAGACAGAGGGGCACGGAATGGCCGCCAGTGCGGCCGCTTGCGTGCGTTTCTGGAGAAGTCATGACCGGCGAACCTCTTTTGCACTTACCCCTTGAAGACATGCACGTGGCGGCTGGCGCGCGCTTCGGCGGTTTCGCCGGATGGTCGATGCCGCTGACCTATCCCGCCGGCGTCATGAAGGAACATCTTCACACCCGCGAGCACGCCGGGCTGTTCGATATTTCCCACATGAAGCTGATCTCGGTTTCGGGACCGGGCGCTGCGGACCTTCTGGCGCGCGCCTGCCCGCTCGATCCGGCCAAGCTTGAAATCTCCCAGTCGAAGCTGACGTTCTTCCTGAACGACGAGGCTGGAATACTGGACGACCTCATCGTGACGCGGCTCGGCGAAGACCGCTTCATGGTGGTCGCCAACGCCGGCAACGCCGCGGCCGATATTGTACATCTAACCGCGCTGGCGAAAGATTTTGACGCGGTGGTCGAGCCGCTGGACAGGGTGTTCCTCGCGATCCAGGGACCGCAAGCCGAGCAGGTTCTTGCCGGCACCGGCTTCGACGTTCCACTCCTCACATTCATGCACGGCGTCGAGCCGCGGCCGGGCTGGTTCATGAGCCGCTCGGGCTATACCGGCGAGGACGGTTTCGAGATCGGGCTGCCAGCCGATGATGCGCGCCAGCTTGTCGAAAAGCTGCTTTCCGATCCACGCCTTATGTGGATCGGCCTTGCTGCACGCGACAGTCTGCGCCTCGAGGCAGGTCTTTGCCTGCACGGCAACGACATCACGCCCGACACTGACCCGGCGAGCGCGGCGCTGATGTGGGCGATTCCCAAGGAATTGCGTGCCTCCGGGGATTTCATCGGCGCGGCGGCGCTGCGCACGATCGTCGAGAATGGTCCAACCGAAAAGCGCGTCGGCCTGAAGGCCGAGGGCCGCCAGCCGGTGCGCGGCGGCACCGCCCTCGTCGACGAAGCCGGCAACCCGGCCGGCAGCATCACATCAGGCGGCTTCGGTCCGTCGGTCGGGCACCCGGTCGCCATGGGCTATGTCGTGGCGCCGCTCGCCAAGTCCGGCGCAAAGCTGTTCGCCGACGTGCGCGGCAACCGCATTCCTGTCGAAGTTTACGCTCTTCCCTTCACGCAGCATCGCTACCGCAAAGGATAGTTCTCCATGGCAACGACCTATTTCACCGAAGACCACGAATGGATCCGCGTCGAAAACGGCGTCGCCACGGTGGGCATCACAGATTATGCGCAGGAGCAGCTGGGCGACCTCGTTTTCGTCGAGTTGCCGGAAACCGGCCGCACGCTGAAGAAAGGCGACACCGCGGTCGTGGTCGAATCCGTCAAGGCGGCATCCGACGTGTATGCGCCGGCTGACGGCGAAATCACCGAGGCCAACGCGGCCCTGTCGTCGGACCCCTCGCTGGTCAACTCGGCGCCGACCGCAGACGGCTGGCTGTGGAAGATGAAACTTGCCGACGAAGGCCAGCTGTCCGGCTTGATGGACGAAGCCGGCTACAAAGCGATGATCGGTTAAGCAGGACAGGACAAGATGAGCGACAACAGCCCCGCCTTTGCCGGCCGCCATATCGGCCCCGGAATTACCGACACCCGCGCCATGCTCGCGACACTCGGTGTGCCGTCAGTTGAAACCCTTATCGCCCAGACCGTGCCGCAGGCCATCCGGCTCGACAGGCCCCTTCGCCTGCCAGCGGCGGCTTCCGAAGCGGAGGCGCTGGCCGAGCTTGCCGCGGTTATGGGCCGCAACACCGTACTCAAGAGCTTTATCGGCCAAGGCTATCACGGCACGATCGTGCCGCCGGTGATCCAGCGCAACCTGTTCGAGAACCCGGCCTGGTACACCGCCTACACGCCCTACCAGGCAGAAATCAGCCAAGGCCGGCTGGAAATGCTGTTCAATTTCCAGACGCTTGTCGCCGAACTGACGGGCTTGCCTGTCGCTTCGGCCTCGTTGCTCGACGAGGCGACGGCGGTCGCCGAAGCGATCGGCATCGCCTACCGGCATCACCGTGAAAAGCGCAGCAAGATCGCGATCGCGGGTGCGCCGCATCCACAAACGCTCGACGTTGCGCGCACTCGCGCCGAGCCTCTCGGCATCGAAATCGACGGCGACGTGATCGACGACAACACCGCGGCGCTCATCGTTTCCTGGCCCGATACGCTGGGCGTCTATGGCGATCACGCGGCAGCCATCGCCAAAGCCAAGGCGACCGGCGCGGTGGTGATTTTCATCAGCGACCCGCTGTCGCTCACCCTGACCGATTCGCCGGCGTCGCTCGGCGCCGAGATCGCCGTCGGCTCCATGCAGCGTTTCGGCGTTCCGATGGGTTACGGCGGCCCGCACGCCGCTTATTGCGCGGTGTCGGAAAAGCTCACCCGGCTGATGCCCGGCCGGCTGGTCGGACAGTCGGTCGATGCGCATGGCAGGCCGGGCTACCGGCTGGCGCTGCAGACGCGCGAACAGCACATTCGCCGCGACAAGGCGACGTCGAACATCTGCACCGCACAGGCGCTGCTCGCCAACATGGCGACCGCCTACGCGATCTGGCACGGCCCGCAGGGCCTGCAGGCGATCGCCCGCCGCGTGCACTCGATGGCCGCGCGCTTCGCCTCAGCCGCCTGGGTGGCCGGGCTCGTCGCCAGCGATACGCAGTTCTTCGACACCGTCACGCTGACTTTCCCGGACGCGGCCACGGCCGCCGACCTGGTGCGCCACGCCGAGCACGGCGGCAGGCTGGTGCGCGTCGTCGATGAGTTGCGCATAGGCGTCACCTTCGACGAAACGTCGACGGAGGCAGATCTCGCGGCGCTCGCCGCCCTGTTCTGCAATGTGTCTTCGCTGCCCGAAACCGCGGATGCCATGCCAGGCACGCCACGCGGCAAGAACTTCCTGTCGCAGCCGGTGTTCCACAATGTGCGCTCGGAAACCGAGATGATGCGCTTCCTGCGCCGGCTGGCCGACAAGGATCTGGCGCTCGACCGCGCGATGATTCCGCTCGGCTCGTGCACGATGAAGCTCAACGCCGCCGCGGAAATGATGCCGGTATCCTGGCCAAGCGTCGCCAACCTGCATCCTTTCGCGCCGGCCGGGCACGCGCTCGGCTATCGTGCGATGACCGATGATCTGGAACGCTGGCTGGGCGAAATCACCGGATTCGACGCGGTATCTCTGCAACCCAATGCGGGCAGCCAGGGTGAATATGCCGGCCTCTTGGCGATCCGCCGCTATCACCTGTCGCGCAACGAAGCGCACCGCACCATCTGCCTGATCCCGTCCTCCGCGCATGGCACAAATCCGGCCAGCGCCGCCATGGCGGGCATGCGGGTGGTCGTCGTTGCCTGCGAGGCGGAAGGCGACATCGACATCGACGACCTGAAGGCCAAGGTGGCGGAGCATTCGCAAAACCTTGCCGCAGTCATGATGACCTATCCTTCGACGCATGGCGTGTTCGAAGAAGGTGTGAAGGAGATCTGCGAGATCGTTCATGCGCATGGAGGCCAGGTCTATCTCGACGGCGCCAACCTGAACGCTCTGGTTGGCCTGGCTCGGCTTGGCGACATCGGCGGCGATGTCTGCCACATGAATCTTCACAAGACCTTCTGCATCCCGCACGGCGGCGGCGGACCCGGCATCGGCCCGATCGGTGTGAAGGCGCATCTGGCGCCGCATCTTCCCGGCCATGTCGAGGCAGGCAGCAGCCACGCCGTTGCAGCGGCGCCGTTCGGCAGCGCATCGATCCTGCCGATCACCTGGATGTACATCCGGATGATGGGCGCCACCGGATTGAAGCAGGCAAGCGAAATCGCGATCGTCAGCGCCAACTACATCGCCGAACGGCTGAAGGGCCATTTCCCCATCCTCTTCGGCGGCAGGAACGGGCGCGTCGCGCACGAGTGTATCCTCGATACCCGCGTGCTCAAGGAAACCGCCGGAATTACTGTAGAAGACGTCGCCAAACGTCTGATCGACTATGGTTTTCACGCGCCCACCATGTCGTGGCCGGTAGCCGGGACGCTGATGGTCGAGCCGACCGAATCTGAGCCGAAGGAAGAGGTGGATCGCTTCTGCGAGGCGATGATCGCCATCGCCAGGGAGGCCCAGAAGGTGGCGAAAGGCGAGTGGCCCAAGGATGACAATCCGTTGGTCAACGCGCCCCACACCACCGCCGAAACGCTCGCCGGCGCCTGGAATCATCCGTATTCGCGCATGGAAGCCGCCTATCCCGCGAGCGATCCCGCTCAGGCTGCGAAATACTGGCCGCCGGTGTCACGCATCGACAATGTCGGCGGCGACCGCAAGCTCGTCTGCTCTTGCCCGCCACTGACCGAATATCTCGGCGCGGCTGAGTAAAAACCGCAAAGGCCGGCTCCCCCCGGAACCGGCCTTTTTGGTCTCGCTGCCCCGTCTTATGCTTTGTTTAGCAGCGCGAGATTGGCATCCACCACGGCCGGATCGGTGAGACCTTTCCGTGCCTCCAACAACAACTGGCGGGCGCGCTTCTTGTCGCCGCGCAAGAGCTGTGAATAGCCCATGTTGTTAAGCACTTCGGGCTTGCGGCCGGTGATGTTGAGGAGCTGGTCGTAGGCGCGGTCGGCGAAATCGAAGCGGCCGAGCTGGTCGTATGAGGCCGCGAGCCCCATCCATGCCTCGGCATTGTCGGCCCGCTGTTCCACAGCCTTGCGGAAATGCTTCTCGGCCAGCCCGTAGTTGGCGTCGCGAAACTGCGTCTTGCCGATCGTCAGGTCGCTTGCGCTGACATCCTGCGCCACCGGCAAAATCGCCGTCGTCTTGGTGTTGTCGACCGCACCGGTCGTACAGCCGGATGCCGCGAGCGCCGCACATAGCGCGGCTGTCGCCATTAGAACCTTGTTGCCCATGCCCTGCCCCGTATCGTCCGGTTGTCCGGATCGTTTTTCAAGGCCTACGTTAGCGCAAAGCCTTTAAAGCATCGGTGCCGAAACCGATTCAAAACTCCGATGTCCGGAAACGCTGGGTTAACCACCCGCACCCGTGGTCATTCCCCGGCGGTGTACTTCACCAGGATCGGGATGATCGCAATCATCAGCACCACCGGCAGGATGCAGACGGTGACGGGCACCGACATCTTTGCCGGCAGCGCATGCGCCTTCTCCTCGGCAATCGACATGCGCTTGTGGCGCATCTCGTCGGAAAACACCCGCAAGGCCCCGGAAAGACTGGTGCCGAGTTCCCGGGATTGCTGCAGGAGCGTTGCGAACGAGCGCACTTCGTCAAGGCTCAAGCGATCTGCAAGCGCCTTCAGCGCGTCGTCGAGGCTGCGCCCCGCCCTGAGCTCCAGCGAAACGAGCTGCAGGTTCTGGCTGAGCGAGGGATAGGTCGCCGCAAGTTCCTTGGAAACCCGTTCGACGCCCGCCTCCATGCTCAAGCCGGCGTCGGAACAGACGATCATCAGGTCCATGAAATCGGGGAAGCCGTTGCGATATTCGATCATCTTGGCGCGCACCATGCGGCCCAGCATGAAACCGGGTAGGAAATAACCGAGGCCGCCCGCCATGCCGACGAATGTCCAGAAGCTCTTGCCCGAAGCGTCGGCGCCAAACAGCTTGTCGAGAACAACGGCAATCATCGCGCCGGCGACCAGACCCGCAAAGCGGATCAGGAAAAACATTCCGACCGCACGCGGGTCCATGTAGCCCGCCTGTATCAGTTTCAGCCGCAGCCGGGCGACATTTTCGGGATCGCTCTTGGCGTAGAACTCATGCGCTGTCTTGACCGCCTTTTCGCGCACCGCATTGGAACTTTTCTTTGCCGGCGCCTCCACCTTTGTTGGCTGGTAGCCCGTGTCCACTTTCAAGCGGCGCTTGAGATCGCTGCGTTCGCCGCGCGCCGTGACCATCGGCCAGGCGACCGCAGCCGCACCGACAAGCAACAGGATCAGCGCCACCGGCGCCAACGAGGTCGGCCGCAAGGATGCAAGGAGTTCGATTAGCGTTTCCATATCAGAACTTGAACGTCGACATCTTGAACAGCATGAAATTGCCGAGCATCAGCCAGGAAAGCGACCCGCCGAGCAGATACCAGGTCATCGGCTCGCCCCATACCTCGCCGTAGAACTGCGGCATCAGCACCATGATTGCAGTCATCAGCAGGACCGGCACGGCGGTCAGGATATAGGCCGACATGCGGCCTTCGGTCGAAATGGCGCGCACCTTGCGCTTCAGCTTGCCGCGCTCGCGGATCACCATCGAAAGGCCATCGAGGATTTCGCGCAGATTGCCGCCGGACGAATGCTGGATGGAAACCGCGGTGACGAACAGCGGCAGGTCCTCGTGACCGACCCGCTCGAACAGGTTGTGCAGCGCACTGACGAGATCGGAGCCATAGGTCACCTCGTCGGCAACGACACCGAACTCGGTGCCGATCGGATCGGGCATTTCCCGGGCCACCATGGCGATTGCCACAGGAACGGGGTGGCCGGCCTTCAGGCTTCGGGTGATGAGTTCCAGCGCTTCCGGCAACTGGATGCCGAACAGTTTATGACGTCGCTTCTTGAGATGTTTCAGCGCAACGACCGGAAACACCACGCACAACAGCGGCAGAAGCGGGATCGCAAAGGAGAACGGAAGGCCTTTCCAGACGCCGGCCAGCGTCACCGCCAGCGCCACGCCGGATGAGGTCAGAAGAAACCGCGCCAGCGGCATGACGAGGCCGGACTGGGTTCTCAGTTTGCGGAAACCGTCCAGCGAAAACCAGGATGCGCGACCCTCCAGCCCGCGCTCCTTGCGCAGTTGGATCAGCACCTGTTCCTGGCTGAGCTTGTTCTCCTGTAATTTCATGCGCCGGTTGATCGCGGCGCGCCGGTCGTTGCGTCCCGCATAAAGCAGGTAGAACGCTTCGGCGACCATGACGCCGGAAAGCGCTACGGCCGCGTAGATCAGGTAAAGCCCGTTTCCCAGCATGGGCTAATCCTGCGGCTTTCCCGGCTCGAAATACTTGCCTGGAAATTCGATGCCCATCGCCTTCAGGTCCTCCAGGAAGCGTGGACGGATGCCGGTCGCCTCGTAATAGCCGACGATCTTGCCATCGCTGTCCATGCCGGTGCGCACGAAGCGGAAGATTTCCTGCATCTGGATGACATCCCCTTCCATGCCGGTCACCTCGGCAACGCTGGTCACCTTGCGCTTGCCATCGGAAAGCCGGGTCAACTGAACGATCAGGTCGAGCGCGCTGGCGATCTGGCTGCGGATCGACTGCACCGTCATCGGCATGCCAGTCATGCCGAGCATCTGTTCGAGGCGGGAGATGGCGTCGCGCGGCGTGTTGGCGTGAATGGTCGCCATCGAGCCTTCATGACCCGTGTTCATGGCCTGCAGCATGTCAAACGCTTCCTCGCCACGGCACTCGCCCAGGATGACGCGGTCGGGGCGCATACGCAGCGCATTCTTGACGAGATCGCGCTGCTTCAGCTCACCATGGCCTTCGATGTTGGCGGGACGCGTTTCCATACGCGCCACATGCGGCTGCTGCAGCTGAAGTTCGGCTGCGTCCTCGATGGTGATCAGCCGCTCGTCTTCCGGAATGAAGGCTGAGAGCGCGTTGAGCATCGTCGTCTTGCCGGTGCCGGTGCCGCCCGAGATGATCGTGGTCTTTCGGGCATGGACGGCGGCGGCAAGCACCTCAGCCATGTTCTGGGTGATGGCGCCGAATTCCACCAGCTTGTGCAGGCCGAGCTTGTTCTTGGAAAACTTTCGGATCGAGACCAGCGGTCCGTCGACGCCGACCGGGCGGATCGCCGCGTTGAAACGCGAGCCATCCAGCATGCGCGCATCGACCATCGGCTGCGATTCGTCGACGCGACGGCCAACCGCGGCAACGATTTTGTTAATGATTCGAAGCAGATGCGCCTCGTCCTTGAACGGAATGTGCACCTGCTGAAGCTTGCCTTGTCGTTCGACAAAACAGTTCTGATGGCCGTTGATCAGGATGTCGTTGATCGTGGGATCCTTAAGCAGCGGTTCCAGCGGACCGAGGCCGACCATCTCGTCGACGATATCGTCAACCAGCGCATCGAGTTCGGCGACATTGATCGCCATGCGCTCTTCGCGCGTCTTCTCGGAGACGAAATCATGCACCTGGCGGCGCATCTCGTCCTTGGGCATGCGCTCCAGCGCAACGAGATTGATCTCGTCGAGCAGCAGGCGGTGGATGCGGCTGCGCGCCTCGAGCACCTTGTTGGCGGTTTTGGCCGTAGCAGCCGTTGTCGGCTCAGGTTTGGGCGCCGGACCCGGCTTGCGCACATTGGGGATCAGCACGGCGCCATGGTCGCGAGGCGGCCGCGGTTCGGCTGGCCGCTCGTGCTCGACCGTTCGCCTCTGCAAAGTCGAGAAGCGGCTTGTCATCCGGCTTTCCTCAACAGGCCACGGCCGAAGCCGAACAGCGAGCGCGACTTCTGCGGCACAGCCACGAACTCTTCAGGCAAAACGATCTTCTTCAGGTCGTTGACGACATTGGCATTGGGATCGATCTCGTGCAGCGGCACGCCACGGTCGACGGCATCGCGCACCAGCCGGTAATTGTTGGCTATGCCGCCGACGAAGTGCTCCCCAAGGATTTCCTGCACATCGGCCTGCTTGATGCCATTGTCGAACATCTTCTGCTCGAAGCGGTTGACGATGACATTGGGTTTCACTTCCTTGCCGGCCGTCTCGTAGATGGCCTGGATCAGCCGCTGCGTATGGCGAAGACACGGCACCGTCATCTCGGCGACGATGTAGAGCTTGTTGGAGCCGAGCAGCACGGTTTCCGTCCACGGAAACCAGGTGCGCGGCATGTCGATGACGACATTGTCGAAATAGGCCGAAACCAGGTCGAGCATGCGCACCACGACATCGGTGTTGAAGGAACGCATTTCGGATGGCCGCGCAGGCGCGGCCAGGACGCAAAGGCCGCTCGAATGTTTGGAAAGCATGACGTCGAGCAGTTGCCGGTCGAGACGCTCCGGCTGGTTCTCGATTTCGGCGATGTCGAAGCGCGGCTCCAGATCGAGATATTCCGCACAGGCGCCTTGCTGGAAATTGAGGTCGACGACGCAGGTGGAAGCGCCGCGCGTCACCGAATGATGTAGCTGGAAAGCCGTCTGCAAGGTCAGCGTCGTGGTGCCGACACCGCCCGCGGCCGGCATGAAGGTGTAGATCTGGGACTCGGTGTTTTGCTCGCGCCCTGGCCCTTGCAGGGCACGGATGCAAGAGCGAACGAGGTCGGCGGTGGTGATCGGCTTGACCAAGAAGTCGGCGACCTGAAGCTGCACCAGGATGCGCACTGCGGCAGCGTTGAACTCCTGGGTGACGACGACTACCGGCGTCCGCCCTTCGAGCCGCCGGGTAATGCGTTGCAGCGCCTCGATCTCCTCCAGCCGCGCGGCATCCATATCGACAATGACAGCGCCACCGTCGACCTCCTGGATCTCACTCCGCAACTCGGTGACATTTTTCTCCACGGTGACAAGCTGGATCATGTCGGATTGCGCGAAGGCCGCGCGGACATCCTGCAGAAACAGCCTGTCGGTCGAGACGAGCACGACCCGCTTTAGTTTGACGGTGTTTGCCATCGTAATTCCTCGCCATCACTCGGTTGTTGACGGCGCCGCAGGCTGTGACGGCGCGTCAGCTGGCGACGCATTCGCCTGTGAATTCCGGTCGGCCGGCACCCTGAGCTTGGTGTGCTGGACCCCCGGCTGCCAGGGATCGACCATCTGCATCACCGTGTTGGCATACATCGCATTGCCGGCGGAGGAGGTCAGCCCGTCGGCGCGCGTATAGTCTTCCGTCGTGCAGCCTGCCCCAGCAGCGGCGGCCAGCAATGCGAAGCCAATCTTCAAAATGTTCGCCATGGGATCATTCCTTCGGCAGGTCGAGAAAGTGGCCGGACGTCACGACGAGCCTTGGCTGGGCGGCCGATGCCCCTCCGGCCGCGTTACCGGCGGAAGATACCTTCACCTCTTCGGTGTTGCCGAGGAAGTAATCGACGTTGCTTGCCGGCACGGTGGTGTCGAGTGGCGTCAGCGGCTTTTTCGAGGGATCGATCGGCTTGACCAGGTATGGGGTGACGATGATCACCAGTTCGGTCTCCCGGCGCATGTAGGATTTCGAGCTGAACAGAGGCCCGAGCACCGGCAACTTGCCGAGGCCCGGCAGTTGCTGCGTTGCGATATCGTTCTGGGTCTGCAGCAATCCGGCCATCATGAAGCTCTGGCCGCTCTTCAAGTCGATCGACGTGCTGGCGCGGCGGACGATGAAGCCGGGAACCGAAATATCGCCGATCTGATAGGACGCTGATGCATCGACCGACGACACTTCCGGCGCAATATCGAGGCTGATCAGGCTGTCCTTCAGCACGGTCGGTTTGAAATCGAGCCCGATGCCGTATTTCTTGTAAGTAACGGCGATCTGGCCTTCGTCCGCCGAAACGGGGATCGGGAATTCGCCGCCGGCAAGAAAGCTCGCTGTCTGGCCGGAGCGCGCGATCAGATTGGGTTCGGCCAGGCGCCTCGCCAGTCCGCGCTCTTCCAGCGCCTTGATGGCGATATCGATTGAGGCGCCGTTGGAGAGCAGCCGTCCGACGATCTCACCGGTGCCGGCTGCCGGTATCTCGCCGGGATCAATGATGATATCGCGGCCGTCGAGGCCATAAGCGAAATTGGCGCTGTATTTGGCGCCAAGCTGCTGCCCCGCCTGGCGGTTGATCTCCACGAAGCGGACGTTGAGCTGGACCTGCTGCGAGGAGGAGATGTCGACCGAGTTGATGACTTCCTCGTCGCCGGAAAAGCGGGTGGCAATCTTGGCCGCTTTCTCTGCCGCTACAGCGTCATTGGCCGATCCGGAAAGCACCAGGCGGCCGTTGGCGGAGCTCACATCGATGTCGGCATCGGGAACGGAGTTGCGGATTGTCGTGGCAAGTCGATCAGTATCCAGCGTCACCTCGACATCGATGGTGCCCACCAGTTGTTTGTTCTCGTCGAACAGCGCAATGCCCGTGGTGCCGAGATTGTTGCCCAGAACATAGAACGACTTGTCGGTGAGCGGATTGACGTTGGCGATCTCGGGATCGCCGATGACGATCTCATAAAACGCCGCATTGGTTTTGATCGTCTTCGGCTTGCCCTTGGCAACCTTGAGCGTGGTGTTCCTGGTCGAAGAAATCTGCACCACGTCGCCGGCCGCGAAGCTCGCTTCCGTAACCGCCACACCAATCGTCAATCCCGCAGCGAGGGCCACAAAGCCCGCACGCGCATGCCGATTGCATTTGCCTGCCCACCCAAACATCGTCTTCGTCCCCAAACCGGCGCCCACCGGCATTCAAATCAGTCGACCGGAGCCACCACCTGATAGGTCTCCGCTTCCATTCCCCGTGTCACGATGACCGTCTTTCGCATCGGCTCCGCCGGCGCTGCGGCTTCTATGAGATTGCTTGCCCCCGCAGCAACAGAACCGCCAAATGCCGAGATTGTTGTAACGCCATCCACCGAAGTACCGCCGTCCGAAGCGCGCAGCGACAGCGACAGCGAACCGACGTTACGGGCAAGAGCGACTTTCTGCGCGCCGTCCGTCGTCACCTCGATGGTCACGGAATTGGCGACCTGCGGGCTGGTCTGGCGTTCGTCGGCACCCTGCCCGACCGTCAGAACCTTCACGTTTTCCACCACGATCTCGGTCGTGATGGTGGCGCCCGCAGCCCCCTTGGCGTTGTCGGAGGTTTCATCGATGGCGCCGGCGTCCCGCGTCAACACGACATCGACGCGGTCGCCCGGCGTCACAAAACCGCCGACGCCGGCGATCTCGTCGGTCTTGATGGTGACCGCCCGCATGCCCGGCGACAACAGATTGGACAGGGTCGCCCGGCCGTTCGGACCTGACAGCTTGGCAAGCAGCACCGGCTCGTTGGCCTCGACCGGCGACAGCACCACCCGGCTGCCTTTGGCGAGCAATTCGTCGATGCTGGCGAAAGCGCCTTGCGGCAGCGAGTCCTGCGGCCACGGTATCTCGGAAAGCTGGGCGCGGTCGAGCGGCATGCCAAAGCGCAGCGGCGCGTTTGCGACCACGATGGTCTTGAATGTCACTTTCGGCGCGGCCGATTCCGGTATTTCTACCGACACTTCGTGGACGCGGGCGCTTGCGGCGCTCTTGATCCACACGTCGGCCGCAAAGATCGACGCAGCGCCGACAACGGCAGCGATGCCGATCATGGTAATGGCCTTGCCCCTCACGCCCTTATTCCTCGTCATGCCTGCTTTTTGTTTCGAAAGTGACGCTAGGCGCGAAATGCTAAACAATTAGAGGTAAAGCAGATCGGTACTGGACCTATATCGTGGGGCGTGGTTATCGAAGGCTTTAGAAAACCCGCTTATCTGGAACGATCCCCTGCCTCGAACGGAACAGGAACCTCTGTCCTTTTCCAGGCAAAGCGTGGCAATATCGATTGCGATTCGCACGACCGAAAGCATCCATGGACGACAGCAACGACCTTTTTTCAAACCTCGGCAAGCAGCAGCCTGAATCCGCCCCGCGCGCGTCGTCGCGTCCGGCGGATCCGCTGGTGCAAGCGGCAAGGAAGGCGTCCGCGGTGAAGGACGCCAGCGAAAGCTACAGCGCCGCCGACATCGAGGTCCTCGAAGGGCTGGAGCCGGTGCGCCGGCGTCCCGGCATGTATATCGGCGGCACCGACGAAAAGGCGCTGCACCACCTGTTCGCCGAGGTCATCGACAATTCGATGGACGAAGCAGTCGCCGGCCATGCGACCTTCATCGAGGTGGAGCTTTCGGCGGACGGCTTCCTGACGGTGACCGACAACGGGCGCGGCATTCCGGTCGATCCGCATCCGAAGTTCAAGGACAAGTCGGCGCTCGAAGTCATCATGACGACGCTGCACGCCGGCGGCAAATTTGATTCCAAGGTTTACGAAACGTCGGGCGGCCTGCACGGCGTCGGCATCTCGGTTGTCAACGCCCTGTCGGACCATCTCGAGGTCGAAGTGGCGCGCGGCCGTCAGCTCTACCGGCAACGGTTTTCGCGGGGTGTCCCGCAAACCGGCCTGGAAAAGCTGGGCGACGTGCAAAACCGCCGCGGCACCCGGACCCGCTTCCACCCCGACCCCGATATTTTTGGAAAGCACGCGCAATTCGAGCCCGCCAGGCTCTACCGTATGGCGCGCTCGAAGGCCTATCTGTTCGGCGGCGTCGAAATCCGCTGGTTCTGCGATCCGCTGCTGATCAAGGAGAAGGACGCTACGCCGGCCAAGGCCGTCTTCCATTTCCCAGGTGGATTGAAAGATTATCTCGCCGCGTCGCTGGGCGATGAATTCCAGGTCACCCGCGAGGCATTCGCGGGCAAGAGCGAAAAAACCGGCGGCCACGGCTCGGTCGAATGGGCAGTCACCTGGTACGGCGGCGACGGTTTCCTCAATTCCTACTGCAACACCATTCCGACACATGAGGGCGGCACCCACGAAATGGGCTTCCGCAACGTGCTGACGCGCGGCCTGAAGGCCTATGCCGATCTGATCGGCAACAAGCGCGCCACCGTCGTCACCAGCGAGGATGTGATGATCTCGGCGGCAGGCATGCTTTCGGTGTTCATCCGCGAGCCGGAATTCGTCGGCCAGACCAAGGACAAGCTGGCAACCGTCGAGGCGATCCGCATCGTCGAAAGCGCGCTGCGCGATCCGTTCGACCACTGGCTTGCGGACAACCCCCAGGAGGCGACAAAGCTTCTCGACTGGGTGATCGCGCGCGCCGACGAGCGGGTACGGCGCCGGCAGGAGAAGGAGGTCAGCCGCAAGAGCGCGGTGCGCAAGCTGCGGCTGCCCGGAAAGCTCGCCGATTGCACGCAGAACGCAGCCGCTGGTGCTGAAATCTTCATCGTCGAAGGCGATTCCGCCGGCGGCTCGGCCAAGCAGGCGCGTGACCGCTCGATGCAGGCAATCCTCCCTTTACGCGGAAAAATCCTCAACGTTGCAAGCGCGGGCGCCGACAAGCTGACCGCCAACCAGCAGATCGCCGACCTTATACAGGCGCTCGGCTGCGGCACACGGTCGAAATACCGCGAGGAAGACCTGCGTTACGATCGCGTGATCATCATGACCGACGCCGACGTCGACGGCGCCCACATCGCCTCGCTGCTGATCACCTTCTTCTATCAGGAGATGCCCGATCTTATCCGTGGCGGCCACCTCTATATGGCGGTGCCGCCGCTCTACAGCCTGCGGCAAGGCGGCAAGGTTGCCTATGCCCGCGACGACTCCCACAAGGACGAGCTTCTGCGAACCGAATTCACCGGACGGGGAAAGATCGAGATCGGCCGCTTCAAGGGTCTTGGCGAGATGATGGCGAGCCAACTCAAGGAAACGACGATGGACCCGAAGAAGCGCATGCTGCTGCGCGTCGAAGTCCGCGACGATGCCGCGGCGACCAAGGCTTCGGTCGACGCGCTGATGGGCACCAAGCCGGAGGCTCGCTTCCGCTTCATCCAGGAACGGTCGGAATTCGCCGAGGCGGAAGAACTGGATATCTAAAGGTTTTAGTGTCCATTTCGATTCCGATTAGCGGACGCGTACGTAACCAGGGATATTGCAGATCCCACCCGTCACGTTGAGTTCCTTCTCACGGCGCAGTTGCGGACAATTCCCATAATCATCCTGGGTCTCAAAAACGACATAGCCCTGCGCATCAAATAGCGCGCCTGGGAAGAGTTCGAGGTGATTGTACCAACGACCATCCTCCCGATAGAGAGCGTGCTTGGCATCCACGCCATTCAACATTCAATTTCCGGCCAATTGGCGCAACCATGGTCCCTGATCTTCACTATTCCTGTTAGATCATGCAAGAAAATCGGATTGTGGTTTACCTCCTGCCGCTGCTTGTCGCAGCCCTCGCCTATACAGCCCTTGTCGGCCTGATCTATGTCTCGCAACGCGCCATCCTCTATCCCGGTGCCGGCGCAGGATTCATGCCGGAGGCTCCGGCATGGGGCGAGGCGGTTTCCATCGCCACGCCCGATGGCGAGAAGCTTCACGGGCTCCACCAGCGGGGGGACGCCGGAAGTCCGACGGTTCTCTTTTTTCTCGGAAATGCCGATCGAGCGGCCAATCACGACCTCCTCGCGAGCAGGTTGACCGAAAGAGGCATCGGGCTGCTGGCTCTCTCCTATCGTGGATATCCGGGCTCGACCGGCTCGCCGAGCGAAGCGGGGCTGCTGACCGACGGCATCGCCGCGTTTGACTGGCTTTCGGCGCGCTCCGGGGGCGGGATCGTTGTGCTGGGCCAGTCGCTGGGCAGCGGTGTCGCCGTCAATACGGCTTCGGAAAGACCTGCCGCTGGGGTGATCCTCGTGTCGGCCTACGTGTCCGTGCTCGCGCTCGCGAAATCGCATTATCCCTACCTGCCCGTCGGTCTCCTCCTCAAGGACAGGTTTCGCTCCGACCTGAAGATCGCCCGGGTGACCCAACCGAAGCTCTTCATCCATGGGCGGCGCGACGACGTCATCCCGCTTTCCTTTGGCGAAGCGTTGTACGCAATGGCGCCGGAACCAAAGGAAATGCTGATCTACGACGCCTACGGGCACAACGACCTGTGGGATGAGGGCATGCTCGGCGATGTCGTCGGGTTCGTGCAGGGGCTAGGCCGCTGATCCGGCGCTCTGTGCTGACACTACACTGTCAGGACCCCTCGGGTACCCTGAATGCAAGGCACGGTCGGCGGAGCAGGCTCGAATGACGGAGATGGGCAGCGACCACAGGCACCTCGCCGGTGTTGCATTGGTGACCGGTTCGACGGTCTTTTTCGCGCTGGCCGGCGTATTCACCAAGTCGACGACTGCCGGTCCGTGGACAATCGCCGGCTGGCGCGGCTTAACCGGAGCGGCGCTGATCGCCGCCTATGTGTTATGGCGTCGCCGCCAGGGTGCAGGTGAGACGACATTGCGCCTCGGCTGGCGCGGCTGGTTGCTCACCGTCGTTGGGGCCGTGTCGAGCATCCTGTTCATCGCCTCTTTCAAATATACTTATGTCGCCAACGTCGCGGTGATCTATGCGACCGTTCCATTCATCGCCGCTGCGATCGAATGGGCGTTGTTCCGCCAACGCCCGCGCTCGCGGACCATGGCGACAGCAGCGATATCGTTCGCAGGGGTGGCGATCATCGTTTCGGGCGGCCTCGGCGCGGTAAACCTGTTTGGCGACCTGCTTGCCCTGGCGATGACGGCGGGATGTGCACTTTACCTGGTGATGATCCGGGCCTTTCGCGACACCCCTGCGGTTTGGGCGGCGGCCGTCTCGGCGCTGATTCTATTTGCAGCAAGCTGGTTCGTCGTCGACCCTCTAGCCGTTTCCGCCAATGACGTCGTTGTGATGTGCGCTTTTGGCGTTTCTTTTGCGGTCGCAGTCATTTTATGGACCGAAGGCGCAAAGCTGCTGCCCGCGGCAGAGGCTGGATTGCTCGGCACCGCCGAAATTCCGCTCGCAGCGCTGTTTGCGTGGCTCCTGCTGGCGGAATTGCCGCCGGCAACCAGCGTCGTCGGTGGCGCGATAATTCTGGCCGCCGTTCTGGTTCATGCCGGCCGCGACATCGCAACCGTTCGAAAGGACGCGACCGCAGTCGGCTGATCGGCGATCAAATCCCTTTCTAAACTCGATTGAACATGTGCTTTCGACGTATCTTTGGGGTTAGCGTCCAGAGGAACTCCAATGAAAGCCGTTACTCACGGAAATCAACCACGAGAAGAGTGGCGATCAGGCGTAACAACCAGGATGCATGTTTCCGCCAGCAACGGCGCCACACAACTTTGCATATTCGAGCAATGGATAGCACCTCAGGCGGGCGCGCCTACGCATTCACACCCGGTCGAGGAAGTGCTTACCGTCATTGCCGGTAAGGCGGACATGTGGATTGGCGAAAACAATGCCATCCTGACCGCCGGGCAATCGCTTGTTGTTCCGGCCAACCGGGAGCACGGCTTCCGAAACATCGGCTCCGACACGCTTCATATTCATGCCGTACTGGCCTCACCCATTTTCGAAGCGACGTTCGACATGGCCGCCGAACCGGTAAGGCGATGGCTTGCAGGGTCAGCCGGATAGCACGCCCAACGGACCTACAGCGCGTCGCGCCGAATGGGATTCGGCGGCCACGCTGTAGCTTGTTGTTTGTGCATGTCGTTTCTCCCGAAACCGAGGACACTTTCGGGCGACATGCATTAAGCCGCGGCGATAGCCAGAGCGTGGCCGCGGGCATTTTCGCGCAGCGCTTCGAGATGAATCGATTTCAGCAGGCGGGCGAGTTCGCTGCCCTCTCCCGCCTCGCCGAGTTCCCTGAGCATCAGCCAGGTAACCTCCTGGGCGCCGGCGACACGTTTGCCGTTGGCAACCTCTCGCCACACTTTCAGCGCACGCAGGATGACGGCATGGACAGTTATCGAAAGGCCGGCCTTGCGAAATAGCGATGCCAGCGCGACGTCCTGCCCGCCCGCCAGCAGCGCCCTCACCCGCGCCTCGCCCTGTGTAGTCAGCGCGACCAGTGCCGAGCCGAAAAAGTCGATCTTGCCGTGCGCTACCGCCCTTACGAGAAAGCTGGCTGTGAGATCGCCCCGGATGCGCAAATGTTCGATCAGCGCCGCGAACTCGCTCGCATGAGTGGTGTCGATGAGCATCAGCGAAGCCCTGACGCAGGCCTCCCTGGTGATGCGCTCCGCACGAGCGGCCCCCATCATGGCGATCACCAGCGGCGAGGTTTTCAGCGCATCGCCAAGCTTGACCAGAAGCATGTGCCGGCAATCGGACGGCAGGCGCGCGTCGCGCAGCAAGGCTTCGCGCAATGGCGCGTTGTCACCGTGACGCTCGGCCATGCGGCGAAAGCTCAGCGACGCGATATCGGCGGAAGGATTGTCCAGCAGTGCCCGGCAGGCCTCTGCTTCGCCAACCTCCGCGATTGCCGCCGAGAGCGCCATCGAGACGGCCGGCCGCGCCGCAATGAGGCGTTGCGTGGCGCTGGCGCCGGAAGCCACGCGGTCGATCAGGTCGGAATCGGTGAGCAAAGGCGAGCGCGCGAGGATGAGGGCAGCAACTTCCGGCTGGTCTGCAGCAAGCGCGCTGACGATCTGCATGGGCGCGTAACGGCTCATTGACAATGCATCAGCCAGCGCCAAGCGTACTTTCGCCGAGGGATCGTCAAGCAACAGGGTCAGCGCCGCTTCCGCGGCGCAACGGTCCTCAAACGGCAATTCGGCATTGATATAGGCACGCGCCAGGGCGCCAGCCGCCGCCGCGCGTTCCGAAACGCGCGCAGTCTGCATCCATTTCAGGAAATGCCCCACGACCATCCGGTCCAAACCCCTTGCCAACCCGTCTCGGAGCTTAGGTGGAATTGGTTTACGAACGGTTCACCATGTTCGTTAATCCGAGCCTTGCAAAAAGCGGTTTCCACGCGGCGGAACGATGTTCTATCAACAGGCTACAACGGAGGAAGATGCATGGCCGGACTATTTCTCGAGGAGTTCGAAGTCGGCCGGGTGATACGGCATTCGATCACGCGCACCGTCACCGAAAGCGACAATGTGCTGTTTTCGGTGATGACCATGAACCCGCAGCCGCTGCATATCGATTTCTACTTCGCCTCGAAGACGGAATGGGGAAAGCCGCTGGTAAATTCGCTGTTTACGCTCGGCCTGATGATCGGCATTTCCGTGCACGACACGACACTCGGCACGATCGTCGCCAATCTTGGCATGACCGACACGACATTCCCGCATCCGGTCTTCCACGGCGACACCCTCCGCGTCGAGACCGAGGTGAAGTCCGTAAGGGAATCGAAATCCAAGGCCGACCGCGGCATCGTCGAATTCGAACACCGCGCCTATAACCAGAATGGCGCTCTGGTCGCCAAATGCACCCGCCAGGCGATGATGCGAAAGAAAGATGCCTGACGATGCGCTCGCTGCTGTTTGTGCCCGGTGATTCAGAAAAGAAGCTCGAAAAAGGTTTCCAGTCTGGCGCCGACGTGGTGATCGTCGATCTGGAGGACTCAGTAGCTCCAGCCAACAAGGCCGCGGCACGGACAGTTACCGCCGATTTCATCAGAGCAAGGCGCAAGGACACTGCTGCAAGCATCTATATCCGCGTCAACGACCTTTCGACCGGGTTGACCGACGACGACCTTGCATCGGTAATCGCCGTGGCGCCAGACGGCATCATGCTGCCGAAAGCCAACGGCAGCGCGGATGCTACGCACCTGTCAGCCAAACTACGCGTCCACGAGGCCGAGCACGGGCTTGCCGACGGCGCCACCAAAATCATCGCCATCATGACGGAGACCGCCGCCGGTGTGCTTGCAGCACCGACATGGCGCGACACCAATCCACGGCTAGCCGGGCTGACCTGGGGCGCCGAGGATCTTTCAGCAGCGATTGGCGCGCGCGCCACCCGCGACGAACGTGGCCGCTACACCGACGTATTTCGTTTCGCCCGCACGATGACCATCCTCGCCGCGTCTGCTTCGGACGTCGCGGCGATCGACACTGTGTTTGTCAATTTCCGCGACACAAACGGCCTGCGCGCCGAATGTATGGAAGCGGAGCGCGATGGCTTTACAGGCAAGATGGCGATCCATCCCGCGCAGGTGGAGATCATCAACGAAGCCTTCACGCCTTCCGCCGAGTCGGTTTCCCATGCGCGGGAAGTGGCTGATGCCTTCGCTGCCGCCGGAAATCCCGGCGTCGTCGGCATTGGCGGCAAGATGTACGATCGGCCGCATCTGCGGCTGGCGGAGCGGCTGCTGGCCCGCGCAAAAGCCGCTGGCGTTTAATCCTCGCCCCAGCGTGGACGGCGCATGGCGAACGTCGAGTCGATAGTCGAATAATCCATGTAACCCAGCCGCGCCACGTTGCCGGCCTTGACCGCATCGAACAGCCCATCGGGTGTCAGAAACGCCTCGTCGATATGGATGCCGACCACTTCGCCGACGACAACGAAGACGCCGGCATGACCGCCATCCAGGCCCTTGGGCTCCAGAATCTCGGTTACCTTGCATTCGAGCGCGGCCGGCGCCTCCGCCACACGCGGCGGCTTGACCAGCCTGGACGGCGCTGGCGTCAGCCCGGCATAACCGAATTCGCTGACGCCGCGCGGCGCGTTGACGGCTGTCCGGCTCATCCTGGAAGCTAGATCGCGCCCGACCAGATTGGCAACGAATTCAGATGTTTCACGCACGAAGCTCACGCTGTCCTTCTCGCCTTCCGAGGAAAACAGCACCAGATGCGGATGGCTGGAGATGGCATTGAAGAACGAATAGGGCGCAAGGTTCACTGCCCCATCCTTGCCGACGGTCGATATCCAGCCGATCGGGCGCGGCGAGACGATCGCCTTGAATGGATCGTGCGGCAGACCGTGGCCTTTTGACGGTTCGTAGAACACTTCGCCGCCTCAGCCTTGCCAGGGTCCGGAATAGTCGGCGTAAAGCCTTGCGATATCGGGTCTTGGCCTTTCCGGCTTCTGACCGTCGAAAGTGCCTATGTGGATGAAGCCGATGACCCGCTCCTGTGGTGAAAGGCCGAGAAGCGCCCGCCCCTCTTCAGTGTCGGAATACCAATTGGTGATCCAGTTGGTGGAATAGCCCATCGCGTTGGCGGCGATCACCAGGTTCATTGCAGCTGCTCCTCCCGAAAGGAACATTTCCCATTGCGGAATCTTCGGATTTTCGCGCGGTACGGAAACCACGCCGATGACCAGCGGGGCTCGCGAAAACCGTGATCTTTCCTGCTGGATCCGGCCTTCCGGCAGCGGACCTTCGCGCTTTTCCGCGAGTTTTGCGAGCTTTTCGCCAATTTTTTCGCGCGCTTCTCCACGATAGAGAATGAAACGCCATGGCTCCAGCCGGCCATGGTCAGGCACCCGCGACGCAATGCGGATCAGCGTTTCGATTTCCGCGTCGGAAGGTGCCGGTTCCTTCAGCTCCGGAATGGGCGCGGAGCTTCTCGAAAGCAGAAAGTCGACGATCGGCGAGGTCACGGGCAAAATCTCCTGGCTGCTGGCTGAAGCTTACCCAGGAAGTTTGGCAGGGCTGCTTGGCTAGGCGGGATCGAACAGGCCTTGAAATTGCCACCGCCTTGGGCTTCATGGCAAGCCATGATCGCCGATCTCTTCCGACTCTTTACACGGCACTTTCTGATGGTTGCGCTGGCCGCCTGGCCAGCGGCGGCTATCGCGCAGGACATCCCAGTTCAGGCCGAAGAGTTGCAGCTGCCGCCGATAAACGGCTTCGCGCCGGCCAAGGACGACAAGCCGCTGGCGCTGGGCGAAGGCCGGATCACGCTTTCGGCGCAGTTGACGGACAAGGCGCCCGACATTACTCGCGGCCTGGTCTGGCGGGTGTTCAAGCCGGAAGCCGGCGACGACGGCAAGCTGCCGCTTGTCGCCTCCGCGCAAGGCGGCACCAGCGTCTTCACGCTTGATCCCGGCAGTTATCTCGTCCACGCCTCCTTCGGACGCGCCGGCGCCACCAAGCGCATCACGGTGACCAAGACCGCGCGGCGGGAAAACCTGGTGCTCGATGCCGGCGGGTTGAAGCTTGACGCGGTGCTGGCTGGCGGCAGGAAAATCCCGCCCGAAAAACTGCGTTTTTCGATTTACGAAGCGGAAGCAAAGGATGGCGCCGACGAAAAGGCGCTGATCATTCCAGACGTGAAACCTGGCGCGGTGGTTCGGCTCAACGCCGGCACCTATCACGTTGTTTCGACATATGGTTCGGTCAACGCCGTCATCCGCTCCGACATCCGCGTCGAGGCCGGCAAACTCACCGAAGCGACAGTGGAACACCGCGCCGCCGAGCTCACCATGAAGCTGGTGCGTGACCATGGCGGCGAGGCGATCGCCGACACCTCATGGTCGATCCTCACCAATTCCGGCGACCCGATCCGCGAAAGCGTCGGAGCCTTCGCCTCTATGGTGCTCGCTGAAGGCGACTATACGATCGTGGCGAAAAACCGCGACCGCATCTACCAGCGCGATTTCACCGTCGAGGGCGGCCAAAACACAGAGGTCGAGGTGCTGGCGACAGAGGCCACGGCGACCGGAACCGACATCATCGACGGCGCCGACTAGAGCGGTTCCGGTTCCTTCAGAACCGATAACTCCCTCTAAGTATTTGTTTTGCCGCGTTTATGCGGACGCCAAATGATTCCATTGGCTGCAAAATGCTCTAGGAAACCAGGCTCGGGCGATCGCGCCGCAAGCGCTTGCGCATGGCGCGATGTCGCGCCGGCTGTTCCGGCGCCAGCACGAACACCCGTTCGTAGAGAAAGCGGATCAGATCCTTGCGGTCGCGCAGCGGCTCCATCTCCCGCCATGGGATAGCAGGGCCGATACGCACATTGATCGCCTTGCCCGAGAGCCGCGCGAACTCACGGATCAGCAGCGAGATGCGCAAGGTCAGCGAAACATTGCCGACAAGCCTGGAAATCTTGCCGTCCTGCCCGGTACGGTTCATCTGGCTCGAGACCAGGTGGAAAAGTCGGCCATTCTGGCCGGAAAAATGCAGTGGAATGACCGCAGCCCTCGCTTCCTGGACCAGCCTGGCCGGAAACATCTTCCATGGGAGATCCTGCGCCTTGCCAAAACCTTTCGGCGCTGTGGCGACGCCGCCCGCCGGGAAGATCACGATGGTAACGCCCTCTTTCAGCAGCTTCACCGCCTCGTGGCGAACCGCCAGATTGTTCTTCAGCGCTTCCTTGGTTTCCTCGAAATCGACCGGCAGCGCATAAGGCTTAACCTCGGAGATCTTCAGCAGATCGGCATTGATCATCACCCTGAACGGGCGGCCGAGTTGTTCGGCGAGTGACAGCACGGCAATGCCGTCGCCGATGCCAAACGGATGGTTGGCGACCATGACCAGAGGGCCATCAGGCAAATCCCGCGGCGGCCACTGATCCTGGCAATGTACCGAAACGTCGATCAAGTCGAGCATACGGCCGAAGATGCGCTCGCCACTCGGCACGATCTCGCGCCTCCATATGTCGTAGAGGCGCGCATAGCGGTCGCGGCCGGAAAGCCCCTCGACGGAACGGATGAACCACCGCTTCAGCCGCGTGTGGTTGGCGTTTGCGTATGAAAGTTCGGGAAACGGTATTTCCTTACGCATATCGATCAGCATCCGGGCTTGGTGAGCCGGTTTCATGACAATGATATGAATGGGAGATCTGAGAAAGGGCGGGAACCCTTCGTTTCCCGCCCTTTCTCATTTGTTCAGGCCGCTTTGGCGAGGCGCTTGCGCCGCAGATCCGGCGGCACCGCCTCGTCCATCAGCATGGCGAGGGCTGCCTCGAAGGTCATCGATTCCTGGTCGCGCGAGCCCAGCCGCCTTACGTTGACGGTGCCTTCCTCCGCTTCGCGCTTGCCGCAGACGAGGATCACCGGAACTTTCGCCAGCGAATGCTCGCGAACCTTGTAGTTGATCTTCTCGTTGCGAAGGTCGACCTGTGCGAGGAGTCCGGCGCGCTTCAGCCGTTCGGTGACCTTTACGGCGTAGTCGTCAGCTTCCGAGGTGATGGTGGCGACGACGACCTGGACCGGTGCGAACCATAGCGGAAAATGGCCAGCGTAGTTCTCGATCAGGATACCGAGGAAACGCTCCATCGAACCGCAGATGGCGCGATGCACCATCACCGGCTGCTTCTTTTCCGAATCCGAGCCGATGTAGAAGGCGCCAAAGCGTTCGGGCAGGTTGAAATCGATCTGCGTGGTGCCGCACTGCCATTCGCGACCGATCGCGTCCTTCAGCACGTACTCGAACTTCGGCCCGTAGAAGGCGCCCTCACCCGGATTGATGGACGTCTTGATCCGGCCTTCGGACTGCGCCTCGATGGTCTGCAGCACCCCTTGCATGATCTGTTCGGCATGATCCCATGCTTCGTCGGATCCGACGCGTTTTTCCGGCCGCGTCGAGAGCTTCACGCTGATCTCGTGGAAGCCGAAATCGGCGTAGGTCGACAGGATCAGATCGTTGATGCGCAGGCATTCCGCAGCGAGTTGTTCCTCGGTGCAGAAGATGTGCGCGTCATCCTGCGTGAAGCCGCGCACCCGCATCAGCCCATGCAGCGCGCCTGACGGCTCGTAGCGGTGCACATTGCCGAATTCGGCAAGCTTGACCGGCAGTTCGCGGTAGGACTTCAGGCCATGCTTGAATATCTGCACATGGCCGGGGCAGTTCATCGGCTTCAGCGCAAAGACCCGGTCGTCGTCGGTATCGTCGCCTGCGACTGTCACCTTGAACATGGCATCGCGATACCAGCCCCAGTGGCCAGACGTCTCCCACAACGATTTGTCGAGAACCTGCGGTGCGTTGACTTCCTGATAGCCCTGCTCGTCGAGGCGGCGGCGCATGTAGGAGACCAGGTTCTGGAACATCTTCCAGCCCTTGGCATGCCAGAACACGACGCCGGGCCCCTCCTCCTGGAAATGAAACAAGTCCATCTCGCGGCCGAGCTTGCGGTGATCACGCTTCTCCGCCTCCTCCAGCATGTGGAGATAGGCGTCGAGCTGCGCCTGATCGACCCAGGCGGTGCCGTAGATGCGCGTCAACATCGGATTGTTGCTGTCTCCGCGCCAATAGGCGCCGGCCACCTTCATCAGCTTGAAGGCGTTGCCGATCTGGCCGGTCGAGGCCATGTGCGGGCCGCGGCAGAGATCGAACCATTCGCCCTGCGCATAGATCTTGAGATCCTGATCTTCAGGAATGGCTTCGATCAGTTGAAGCTTGTAGGCCTCGCCCTTGTCGCGGAACACCTGCTTGGCCTTATCGCGCGACCAGATCTCTTTGGTGAACGGCTTGTTGCGGCCGATGATTTCCCGCATCTTCTTCTCGATGACGGGAAAATCCTCCGGCGTGAAGGGCTCGTTGCGGGCGAAGTCGTAATAAAAACCGTTCTCGATTACCGGGCCGATCGTCACCTGGGTTCCCGGCCACAATTCCTGCACCGCTTCGGCGAGCACGTGCGCTGCGTCGTGGCGGATCAGCTCCAGTGCGCGAGGATCGTCACGGGTGACGATCTCGACCTTGCCGGATTTTTGCAGCGGATCGGAAAGGTCGCGGATTTCGCCGTCGATTGCCAGCGCCACGGCCTTCTTGGCGAGCGACTTGGAGATCGATTCGGCGAGTTGGGCACCGGTCATCGCCGCGTCGTAGGAGCGGACGGAACCATCGGGAAATGTCAGGGAAACATCGGGCATTCTCTACTCCTATCCAGTCCCGCAAACGAGCGCGGGTGGTGATAGCCGGCGAGTCCGGCAGGCGAGGTCTTTTATTGGCAGTTTTTTGCTTCGTAAAGCGGCAGATAAACTCAGTTGGCTTTCGTTGCGAAAGCCGACCTCGGACGTTTAGCTTAGATGACAGCAGGTTGGCACAGTCAGGCCCTGCGCTTCTTGCCGATGTGCCAGTAGCGCCAGGGCAGGAACCAGCGATAGCGGGCGTCGAGGCGCTCCGGCACATTGTCGATGCCGTGAGTGCCACCGGGACCGCAGCGCATCACCCGGAAAAGGCCCATCCAGCCGCCGGGCCACAGCCCGTGGCGGGCGATCGCCTCATAAGCATATTCCGAGCAGGTCGGCATGTGGCGGCAGGAATTGCCGATGAAGCCAGACAGGGTCAATTGATAAAGGCGCACGAACGCGGTTCCGAACACACGGCCGGGCGTCTTGCGCCATGGACCCGGCCAGTTGCGGCTGCGCGCAACCGGCCGCACAGGGTGCGCGTGCTCCTGGTCGCGGCTCATCTCCCAAAAGTCCGGTTCGGATCGGTCATTCCCAATAGATGTCAATTCGAAGCGTCATGCGCAACAAGACGCTCAATTCAACCAGGCTTTCACAGGTCAGGCTGACGGCCGACCCGCGGAACCGATCCGGTCCTGCCGTCCCGTCGCCACCGTTCAGGCGGCCTGAAGCCATTGCGGGTCGTCTCGCCGGTCCGCTGGAATGTCACGATGCGGATCACATCCGCGAATATTCCGGTCAGCTCAAACATTGTGCCGATCTCCTTCCGCGATGGATTAGACCGCCACTGGCTTGATCGCTCAAACGAGTATAATTTCCGCGTCGAATAACTTGAGGTTATGCGATGAAGCGTGGACGCCTACCGCTGACGGCACTTCGAAGCTTCGAGGCGGCTGGGCGTCATCTGAGTTTCAGCAAGGCAGCGGAAGAACTCTTTGTCTCGCAAGCGGCGATCAGCAGGCAGATCCGCGAGCTGGAGGGTTTTCTCGGCCGGCCGCTGTTCGACCGGCTCCACCGCCGGGTCGCTCTCACCGATGCCGGCCAGAACCTGCTCACACAGTTGACCATAAGCTTCGACGACATCGACCGGCGGCTGTCCGCAATTGCGGGTGCGCCCGTGGACAATGTGGTCAAGGTCAGCGCCGAACCCTCTTTCGCCGCCTGCTGGCTGGTCCCCCGCCTATTCGCGTTTCGTCAGCTGCGGCCGGATATCGACATTGCCATCGACGTCGATCCGCGGCTGGTCGAGTTTCGCACCCATGAAGCGGAGTTAGCGCTGCGCAAAAGACAGGTCGTGGCCAAGAACGGAAGCGGAGTTTCTCGCAGCGGTTGTCGATTCACCGGTACTCTCGCCCGCTTTGCTCACCTCCGGCCCGCCCCTGAAAAGGCCGGACGATCTCAGGCACTACACCCTGCTGCACGAGGAAAACCGCCAAGGATGGACGCGCTGGTTCGAGGCTGCCGGTCTGGAAGGAACTGTTCCCGAGCGCGGGCCGATGCTGGCAGATGCCGCGCTGTCGAAACAGGCCGCCATGCTCGGCCACGGCGTGGCGCTTGGCGATCTGCTCTTGGTCGCCGACGAGTTGCGCGACGGAAGGCTGGTGAGGCCGTTCGAAACAACGGTCGTTTCAGGTGCCTACTGGCTTGTGTGCGGGAGCTTCGAACGGCTCAGCGAACCGGCACGCGCATTTGCTGACTGGATCAGGAGCGAATTTGCGATGGCGAGCGCTGAACAGCGATAAGCCTGCTGAACAGGGACCTAAGCAGCTTCTTCCGCGCGTTTTTTCTCGATCTGGCCGATGGCATCGACGACCGCATCGAAGGTGAGCATGGTCGAGGCGTGGCGTGCCTTGTAGTCGCGCACCGGCTCCAGATACTTCAGGTCGTCGAAACGGCCTTGCGGCGGCGCGCCGTTCTCCTTCAGCATTTTCAACATGATCTCGCGGACCGCCCGCAATTCTTCAGCACTGGCGCCTACCACGTGCAGGGACATGATCGAGGATGACGCCTGGCCGAGCGCGCAGGCCTTCACATCATGGGCAAAGTCGGTGACGACGCCGTTCTCCATCTTTAGATCAACGGTTACCGTCGAGCCGCAGAGTTTGGAGTGTGCCCTGGCCGTCGCGTCCGGATTATCAAGACGGCCGATCCGCTTGATATTGCCGGCAAAACCAAGAATTTTCGCGTTGTAGACGTCGTCTATCATTATTTTCCAGTCCGTCGCCGCCGGACGAACAACGATTGCCGCCAGCGCATCTTTTAATCGCGTCGTCTAGCAATATATAATGCTGGTGTTTTGGGAACGGCAAGGCGACTGGCGCATCCAACGTCCCGGAACCACGTCACGCCGCTTCGGGCCGTTAATACGGGCGATCCCACAGAGGCTGTGTCCGTTCAACTTGTTCCTCCATCGAGTGGAACTACGGGAGACACCTATGGACGCCGTTATCAAGAATTTTCCTCGAGCCGAAGATGGGCAGGCGCTGGACATAAAGCGCCCGACACAGGCCGAGGTGGAGGCCGCTGTACGCACGCTGTTGTTGTGGACAGGCGACAATCCTGATCGCGAAGGGCTGAAGGACACGCCACGCCGCGTGGCGAAAGCTTATCGCGAGTTGTTTGGCGGCTATGGGCAGGATCCGGCCACCGAGCTTGGCCGGACCTTCGAGGAAGTCGCCGGTTACGACGATATGGTCTTGGTGAAGGACATCAAGTTCCACTCGCATTGCGAGCACCACATGGTGCCGATCATCGGCCGGGCCCACGTCGGCTACCTGCCCGACGGGCGCGTTGTCGGCCTTTCCAAGATCGCCCGGGTGGTGGATATCTTCGCGCACCGGCTGCAAACGCAGGAAGCGATGACGGCGCAGATTGCCGGCGTCATCCAGGACGTGCTAAATCCGCGCGGCGTTGCCGTGATGATCGAGGCCGAGCATATGTGCATGGCCATGCGCGGCATCCGCAAACAGGGGTCGACCACCCTCACCTCCACCTTCACCGGCAGCTTCAAGGACAACCCCGAAGAGCAGATCCGGTTCGTAACCATGGTGCGGGACGGCAATCGGGGCTGAGAGCCTCGCCGGTCCCGTCTCGACAAGGACCGGCCAGATGTCCCCGATCGAATTTCCGAAATCCCCGACTGACAAAAAGGTGCTCGAAGAGGGCAACGTTTTTTCGCCGCGCTTTGACGCCAACGGGCTCGTCACGGCCGTCGTCACCGACGCCGGCGACGGAATGCTCCTGATGGTAGCACACATGAATGCGGAAGCGCTTGCCCTCACGCTGGAGACCGGGGTCGCGCATTATTGGTCGCGGTCGCGCGGCAGGCTTTGGAAAAAAGGCGAAACATCCGGCAATGTGCAGAATGTCACGGAACTCAGGACCGATTGCGATCAGGATACAATTTGGCTGCGTGTAAATGTCTCAGGGCATGATGCAACTTGCCATACCGGGAGACGTTCATGCTTTTATAGGACGCTGGAACTGAAAGAAGGTGTTGCAACGCTTCGCGCTGACGAAAGCACTCCGCTTTTCGATACCGCAGAAGTCTATCGTGACGATCGGTGAACCATTTCCGACACTGAGACCTCACAGATTCACTATTTTGATACGGCAAGCGCCGTATACGGATTTTGGGACAAGGGAGTTATGTGATGCTCGATTGGGCGTCCATACGTGGCAGGCCTGACATGCGGGAGATGAAGGATTTCTCTTCCGACGGCGCACCACGACCCAAACCTCAGAAAAAGACCGGCATTTCACTGGCTCTCGGCGGCGGGGCAGCGCGCGGGTGGGCCCATATTGGCGTGCTGCGCGCGCTTGACGAGGCCGGCATCGAAATCAGCATGATCGCCGGCACCTCGATTGGCGCATTGGTTGGCGGCTGTTATCTCGCCGGCAAGCTCGACCAGCTCGAAGAGTTCGCGCGAAGCCTGACAAGGCGCCGCATTTTCGGCCTGCTCGATATCAATCTCGGCGGCAGCGGCCTGTTCGGTGGCATGAAGCTGAACTCGCGCATGCAGGAACACATGCAAGGCGTACGATTCGAGGACCTGGCGAAACCCTTCATCTGCATCGCCACGGAAGTGCGCACTGGCCATGAGATCTGGCTGACGGAAGGCTCGCTGATCACTGCGATGAGGGCTTCCTATGCCCTGCCCGGCGTGTTCGAACCGGTCAGCGCCAACGGCCGCGTGCTGGTCGACGGCGCCTTGGTCAACCCGGTGCCGGTATCGGTGCTGCGCGCCTACGAGCAGCCGTTGGTGGTCGCTGTGAACCTGCACTACGACCTTTTCGGCCGCGCGGCCGTCATAAAGCACAGCGCCGGCGAGCTAGTGATGCAGAAGGATGCAACACCCGGCACGCATCACGACCCACACGCCACGGCGCAGGGAACCCGCCTTGGCGTCACGGGCGTCATGGTAGAGGCGTTCAACATCATTCAGGACCGCATTTCGCGGGCCAGACTCGCGGGCGACCCGCCCGATCTCTCGCTGCAGCCGAAGCTCGGCCACATCGGTCTTTCGGAATTCCACCGCGCCGACGAGGCGATACAGGTCGGTTACGAGGTCACCAAATCGCAGATCGGTGAATTGACGCGCCTGCAATCCGTGCTTGGCTGAGCGGACGCTTCAGGCGGCAGCCGCGTCGACGATGCGGAATTGTACGCTGCGCGCGCCGTTCCAGTAATTGCCGGACAGCGCACCGGCGACGTGGATGGCGCTACCCCGCCTCTTGAACAGAAAGTCGCCAAGAGGCGTTTCGGCTGCGCGGAACGCGATGGCCTGGATGCGTCCGCCTGCATCGCTTCGCAAATCGACGCGGACGTGGCCAGCGCCGACCGGACGTGCGTCGATCAGATGATGGCGCGGCAGCACCAGAACCGGCGGCGGATATCCCTGGCCGAACGGACCGACCTTCTCCAGCGCATCCAGCATATCCTGCGTGGCGCCCTCCGCAGCAAGCGCGGCGTCGATCTTCAGGCTCTCTTCGTTGCGCAAGCGAAAGACGTCAGCGGCGGCGCGTTCTTCGAAAAAGGCCCGCAAAGCGCCGAGATTTTCACGCGCTACAGTGATGCCGGCGGCCATCGCATGACCGCCGCCCTTGACGATCAGGCCCTTTTCCGCAGCTTCGCGCACGAGCCGGCCGAGATCGAACCCTGAAACCGAGCGGCCTGAACCGGTGCCCGTTCCGTTAGGGTTGAAGGCGACGGCGAATGCTGGGCGCCGGGCGTGATCCTTGAGCCGCGAGGCCAGTAGGCCGACAATGCCCGGATGCCAGGTTTCGCTGGCGGTCACCACAACCGCCGGACCGGGTCCGCCCAGCATTTCGGCGTCCGCTTCGGCACGCGCCTCGGCCAACATCTCCTGCTCCATCAGCTGGCGCTCCTGATTCAGCCGGTCGAGCGTCTCGGCGATCTTGTCGGCTTCGACTGGATCATCGGTGGCGAGCATGCGGCTGCCCAGGCCGGCGTCGCCGATGCGACCGCCAGCATTGATGCGCGGACCGATCAGAAAGGCCAGGTGGAAGGTGTTGATGGGCTCGCCAATGCGCGATACGCGGGCGAGTGCCGCCAGCCCCGGATTGTGCTGCTGGCGCAGCATCTGCAGGCCCTTGATTACGAAGGCGCGGTTGACGCCCGTCAGCGGCACGACATCGCAAACAGTCGCCAACGCGACCAGATCGAGCAAGGTGAGGAGATCGAACGGCGTGCCGAAATTCCGCTCGCGCAGCAGTTTCGCCACGCGCACCAAGGTCAGGAAAACAACGCCGGCAGCACACAGATGGCCCTGCCCCGACAGATCGTCCTCGCGGTTGGGATTGACGACCGGCACGCCTTCCGGCAACGCGCCGCCGACCTGATGATGGTCCAGAACAACCACGTCGGCGCCGGCGTCACGCGCAGCCGCGATGGAGGAGGCACTGTTAGTGCCGCAATCGACGGTGACGATCAGTTGCACGCCGCGCGAGACAAGTTCGCGCATGGCTTCGGGATTGGGACCGTAACCCTCGAAAATACGATCCGGGATGTAGATTTCGGAGATAAGTCCGAAATGCGCAAGGAAACGCTTCAAAAGTGCCGAGGAAGCTGCGCCATCGACATCGTAGTCGCCGAAGATCGCTACTTTCTGCCGCTGCACGATCGCATCGGCAATGCGCGCAGCGGCGGCATCCATATCGGTCAACGACGCGGGATTCGGCAACAGATCGCGAATGGTCGGATCGAGGAAGCGCTCGGTTTCTTCCGAATTGACGCCGCGGCCGGCGAGCACGCGGGCGACAAGATCGGAGACGCCGTGGCCCTGGGCGATCGCGAGTGCCGCGATCTCCTGCCGTTCGGTCAACCTGTGTTCCCACGAAAGACCGGTTGCCGACTGCCTTACGTCTAGGAAGAAGCGCCTGTCTGCGCTCATGCGCCAATCCCGCCCGAATCTACCGAACGATGTTTAGTCACATTAGCGTGGCGTAGAATAGACCGGATCAGAATTTTTCCAGATCCTGGTGGCGTGCCTTGATCTCACGCACAGTTTTCGACGAGGAACGCATGACGATGGTGTGGGTCTGGATCGAATCGCGGCCGAATTTCACCCCGGCGAGAAGATTGCCATCCGTCACACCCGTCGCGGCAAACAGCACATCGCCCTTGGCCATCTCCTCGATGCGATAGACTTTCGCGGGATCGGAAATGCCCATCTTGGCGGCGCGCACGACCTTTTCCTCAGTGTTGAGCTGGAGGCGGCCCTGCATCTGCCCGCCAATGCAGCGCAACGCGGCAGCTGCGAGCACGCCTTCCGGCGCACCGCCAATGCCGAGATAGATGTCGATGCCGGTTTCGTCGGGATTGGTCGCGTGGATGACGCCAGCGACATCGCCGTCGCCGATCAGTCGGATCGCCGCGCCTGTGCCGCGCACTTCTTCTATCAGGCGGGCATGGCGCGGCCGGTCGAGAATGCAGGCTGTGACCTCGGAGACCGGCACGCCCTTGGCCCTGGCCAGGCTCTCGATGTTTTCGATCGCCGGCGCGTCGATATCGACCACGCCCGCCGGATAGCCTGGACCGACGGCGATCTTTTCCATGTAGACGTCAGGCGCGTAAAGCAGGCTGCCCTTTTCGGCAATGGCAATCACCGCCAGCGAATTGGGCAGGTTCTTGGCGCAGATCGTCGTGCCCTCGAGCGGGTCGAGCGCGATATCGACCTTGGGGCCGTCGCCCGTGCCGACTTCCTCGCCGATGTAGAGCATCGGCGCTTCGTCGCGCTCGCCTTCGCCAATCACCACGGTGCCCCGGATCGGCAGCCGGTTGAGTTCCGAACGCATGGCATCGACCGCGACCTGATCGGCCGCCATTTCGTCACCCCGGCCGCGCAACCTCGCCGCAGCGACAGCAGCGCGTTCGGTGACGCGCACGAGTTCGAGGGTGAGAATCCGGTCGAGACCGGCCATCGCGTTTTTCGCCATCATCACTTTCCTGCAAAGACCAACATGCTGCGCGCGGCAACCCGCGGCGCGCCCCTTTTGTCAAAGCGATATGACAACAGCAAGACCCGCGAAGGCGTTTCCGGCCTCGCGGGAAAATATCAATCGATTGAAGTGCTTCGGCGCTTTTTATCCAGCGCGCTCGATACGGATCACCTGCGCCTTGTCGGTCAGATGGCCATCCTTGGTAATGCCCTCGACAGCCTTGCGTACCGCCGCTTCGGTGGTCTCGTGAGTGACCAGGATGACCGTCTTCTGCACTTCGGCTTCCGGGCCGGCCGCATGCTGGACGATGGATTCCAGCGAAATATCGTTGTCAGCCATGCGTTTGGCGACTGCAGCGAAGACGCCGACGCGGTCATGCACGGTGAGCCGGATGAAATAGCCGCCCTCGTGGCTGCGCATTTGAGCCTTCTTGTAGGGCCGCAATTCCTTGGCCGGGCGACCGAACACCGGACCGTGCTGGAAGCCGGGGCGGCTTTTGGCGATATCGGCGATGTCGCCGACGACGGCCGAAGCCGTTGCGTTGCCGCCCGCCCCGGGGCCGGACAGCAACAGCTCGCCCAGAATGTCGGTTTCGATAGCCACAGCGTTGGTAACCCCGTGCACCTGCGCGATCACCGAAGCTGTCGGCACCATGGTCGGATGCACGCGCTGTTCGATCCCGCTTTCGGTCTTCTGCGCGACACCAAGCAGCTTGATGCGGTAGCCCAATTCACCCGCAGCGCGGATATCGGCCTGCGAAATGTTGGAAATGCCTTCCATGTAGATATCGTCAGCGGCAATCTTCGTTCCGAAGGCAAGGCTGGTCAGAATCGAAAGCTTGTGCGCCGTATCGTTGCCTTCGATGTCGAAGGTTGGATCGGCTTCGGCGTAGCCCAGCCGCTGCGCATCTTTCAGGCATGCCTCGAAGGTCAGGCCTTCGGCTTCCATGCGGGTCAGGATGTAGTTGCAGGTACCGTTGAGGATACCGAACACCCGCGAAACACTGTTGCCCGCCATCGCCTCGCGCATCGTCTTGATGACCGGGATGCCGCCGGCGACTGCCGCCTCGTAGTTCAGAAGCACGCCCTTCTTCTCGGCGATCTCGGCGAGCGCCACACCGTGTTTCGCGAGCAGCGCCTTGTTGGCGGTGACGACATGGCGTCCGGCCTCGAGTGCAGCCTTGACGCATGCAAAAGCCGGTCCCTCATCGCCGCCAATCAACTCGACGAAGACATCGATGTCTGCCGATCTGGCGAGTCCAACCGGATCGTCGAACCAGGTGGCGCCGCCGAGATCGATGCCGCGGTCGCGCGAACGGTCGCGGGCCGCAACGCCTGTGACGACGAGCTCGCGGCCGCACTGGCGGGTAAGTTCGGCCGCTTTCTCGGTGATGACGCGGACCACGGACGCCCCGACCGTACCCAGTCCGGCTATTCCAACACGCAATGCTTCAGCCATTCGCGGCAACGCCCCTCAAAAACCGTCGGAAAACGAAATATCAGCGCCGCGCTGAGAGCGGAACCACGTTGTTCGGCTGCTTGGCGGACGACGACAGGAAACGCTTGATGTTGCGCGCCGCCTGCCTGATGCGGTGTTCGTTTTCGACAAAGGCCAGCCGCACGAAGTCGTCGCCATGCTCCCCGAAACCGACGCCAGGCGCCACCGCTACATCGGCATGCTCGATCAGCAACTTGGAGAACTCGAGTGATCCAAGTTGTTTGAAGGGCTCCGGAATCGGCGCCCACGCAAACATCGAAGCCGCGGGTGCGGGAATTTCCCAGCCCGCGCGACCGAACGAATCGACCATCACGTCGCGGCGCTTGTGATAGACCTCGCGCACTTCGGCAATGTCGGCTCCATCGCCGTTGAGGGCTGCCGCGGCCGCCACCTGGATGGGCGTGAAGGCGCCGTAGTCGAGATACGACTTGACCCTGGTCAAAGCGGCGATCAGGCGCTCGTTGCCAACCGCGAAACCCATGCGCCAGCCTGGCATGGAAAAGGTTTTCGACATTGAAGTGAACTCAACGGCCACATCGATGGCGCCGGGTACCTGCAACACCGACGGCGGCGGATTGCCGTCGAAATAGATCTCGGAGTAAGCGAGATCCGACAGGATGATGATGTCGTTCTTGCGGGCGAACGCGACGACGTCCTTGTAGAAGTCGAGCGACGCGACCAGAGCCGTCGGATTGGACGGATAGTTGAGTATCAGCGCCAGCGGCTTGGGAATCGAATGCCGGATGCCGCGTTCCAGCGCCGGGATGAAGCCGTCGTTGGGTTCGGCCTGCAGCGACCGGATGACGCCGCCCGACATGATGAAGCCGAAGGCGTGGATGGGATAGGTCGGATTCGGGCACAGGATCACGTCGCCGGGCGCGGTGATTGCCTGCGCCATATTGGCAAAACCTTCCTTCGAGCCAAGCGTGGCGACGACCTGGGTGTCGGGGTTCAACTTCACGCCGAACCGGCGGGCGTAATAATTGGCCTGGGCGCGCCGCAGGCCAGGAATGCCGCGCGATGACGAATAGCGATGGGTGCGCGGATCGCGGACCACTTCGCAAAGCTTGTCGACGATCGCTTTCGGCGTCGGCAGGTCGGGATTGCCCATACCCAGGTCGATGATGTCGGCGCCGTTGGAACGGGCGGTCGCCTTCAGCCGGTTGACCTGCTCAAAAACATAAGGCGGAAGCCTGCGGACCTTGTGAAACTCTTCCATTTTCGTTCCAGACGACACGAGGGGCTGTTCGGTGGCGCGATATACACGCAAATCAGGCTAGGGTCGATAGTGGCAGCCCGGGCGTCCCGGCTGCTAATTCTCGATTTCCGCCAGTGCATCGGCGGCATGGGTGGCAGCCAGCTTGCGCAACGCCGCCGGATCCGTCTGGCCGGCGGGAACGGCGGCGGTTGCCGCATTCTGCCGCTGAACGGCGGTGAGTGCGGCCATGTCGGCGGCTTTCTTGTCGTCCGTTATCTGGTCCGCGGCCTGCTTCGGCGGGATATTGAGGTTCGGGAAGGTTCCGGTGTTGACCGGCCCCCTGGCGCCTGCGGGAACCGCCTCATCGACAGTGGATGTGCAGCCGGCGGCCATCAGGCTCAGAGCCGCCGTGGCCACGACCGCTGCCAGCCGGGTGCCAAAAAAAACATGTCCGCCAATGCGATATGTCATAGTGTTGTCCAGGCAGGCTTTGTAAGGCGAAAGACGTTCGCAATTGGACCCCAATGAACGTCGCATGATAATATGTCAACAAAACGCCTGCGGGAGGCAAGCGGAACCATGTCGAAGGCAGCCGAATCGAACAGAAAAGACGCCGCTCCCGAAGGCAAGGGTGGTGAGCCTTCGTCATCGGTCGAACAATACCTGATCAAGGATCCGGAGCGTTTCGCGCTCAATCTTGCGCGCATGGTCGAGGAGGCCGGCAAGGCTGCGTCCGCCTGGGTGACGCCGCGCGAAAAGGGCGAAGTACGCGACAGCGTCGCCGAGCCGATGACCGACATGGTCAAGACCTTCTCGAAACTTTCGGAATACTGGTTGTCCGACCCGCAACGGGCGCTGGAGGCACAGACCAGGCTGTTTTCAGGCTACATGAACGTCTGGGCGAATGCGATCCGCAAGGTCGGCGGCGAGGATGATGCGGACGACGCCATCAAGCCGGATCGCGGCGACAAGCGATTCCAGGATCCCGAGTGGGGCAAGAATGCCTTCTTCGACTTCCTGAAGCAGGCATACCTCGTCACCTCGCGATGGGCGGGCGACCTCGTCGAACACGCCGAGGGACTGGACGAGCACACCAAGCACAAGGCCGGCTTTTATGTGAAGCAGATCTCCAACGCGATCTCGCCTTCCAACTTCATTCTGACCAACCCCGAACTTTTTCGCGAGACAGTCGCATCCAGCGGCGAGAACCTGGTGCGCGGCATGAAGATGCTGGCCGAGGATATCACCGCCGGCAAAGGCGACCTGAAGCTCAGGCAGGCCGACTATTCGCGCTTCGAGATCGGCCGCAACATCGCGGTAACGCCCGGAAAGGTGGTTGGCCGCTCCGATATCGCCGAGATCATCCAGTACGAGCCGACGACGCAAAAAGTGCTGAAGCGGCCGCTGCTGATCTGTCCGCCATGGATCAACAAGTTCTACATCCTTGATCTGAACCCGGAAAAATCCTTCATCCGCTGGGCTGTGGCGCAGGGCCATACGGTATTCGTCATCTCCTGGATCAACCCGGACGAGCGGCACGGCAGCAAGGGCTGGGAGGCCTATATCCGCGAAGGCCTGCAATATGGCCTCGATGCGGTCGAAACCGCCACCGGCGAAAAGGAAGTCAACGCCATCGGCTATTGCGTCGGCGGCACTTTGCTTGCCGCTGCACTGGCGTTGCTGGCACAGGAAGGCGACGACCGCGTGAAATCGGTGACGTTCTTCACCACGCAGGTCGATTTCACCTATGCCGGCGACCTTAAGGTGTTCGTCGACGAGGACCAGGTTGCGGCGGTCGAGCGCGCAATGGGAGAAAAAGGCTATCTCGACGGCACCAAGATGGCGACTGCCTTCAACATGCTGCGGTCTGGCGACCTGATTTGGCCCTATGTCGTCAACAACTACATGCGCGGCAAGGAGCCGATGCCGTTCGATCTGCTCTACTGGAATGCCGATTCGACCCGCATGGCGGCAGCGAACCACTCCTACTATCTGAGGAACTGCTATCTCGAGAACAACCTGTCGCAAGGCCATATGACACTTGCCGGCCGCTCCATTTCACTTTCGGACATCACGATTCCCGTCTACAATCTTGCCTCCCGCGAAGACCACATCGCGCCAGCGAAATCGGTCTTCCTCGGCTGCAAATATTTCAGTGGCGATGTCGAGTATGTGATGGCCGGTTCGGGCCATATCGCCGGTGTCGTCAATCCGCCATCGCTCGGCAAGTACCAGTACTGGACCGGCGGCAAGCCGGTGGGCGACTTCCAGCAATGGGTTGAAAAGGCCCGGGAAAACCCCGGTTCGTGGTGGCCGCACTGGCACGCCTGGATCGAGGCCAGGGACAACAAGCGTGTCGCGGCAAGAACACCCGGCGCGAAAAGCGGCACCCTCGGCGACGCTCCCGGCAGCTACGTAAAAGTCAGAGTGTAACAATCCGTAATGTGCGGTGAATTGACCTTCCGGTCAAAACCGGCGAAATGGTCTGCGGCATGTTGATGCCGTCCTGTTTCTCCGCCGCGTCAAAGAGTTTTGCGGAGAGCCCAGAGGATCGTTAGATCTGGTTCCGAGTACGCAGCGTAATCTTCTAGCTGAAATTAGAATTGTCGTCTTATCGATTGCGTGACGGCTCGGAAAGCCAAGGGGGAAAGCGGTTTGAAAGCAGTGCGACCGCGCAAGGCGAGCGGGGAAGGCCGTGCCGTATTGGCTGCGCTTCTTGCCGTTTTGCTGGCGTCTTGCACGACCGCCGATCAGAGCGGCACAGAACTGACCTCCTCCGGCTTCAACAGCATGGCCAGTTCGACCGCCAGCACCGATTCCGCCACAGGCATGGTGATGTCGGCCGACAGCGACACCGCACTTCCCGAGCAGGTGGCCTACCTTCCCGTATCGAAGCCCGGCGACGCCGAGTTTGCTGCGATTGCCACCGATGCCCAGGCGACCCCCGCAGCACCAACGGCAGAAACGGCCGCGGCCTCGCAACCGCCGACGGACAGGCAGCAAAGCGTAACCAAACGGCAAGCCCCACAGCCCGCGGCTGAAACAGCAGCCGCCGATGCGAGCCAGGCGCCGAAAGCCGAGCCGGAACCGGCCACAACGGCAGCCATTCCGGTTCCAACCGCAAAGGAAGCGGCGCCGGCAGACAAGAATCAGGTCATCGTGACCGCAACCGATCCCGCAGCGACGCCCCAATCGATCGAACCCAAGAAACGCGGCTTCCTGTCCGCTTTCTTCGGCGGTTCGGCAAAATCGGAAAAGCCGGCCGTAGCCCAGATCGCGGCGGCAGCGCCGGTAAGGCAGCAGAAGCCGAGCGAAATCACGCAGATCACCTCAACTGAGCAGGCAAAGCCGGAAAAGGCCAAGCCGCTTGTCCAGCTTGCGTCGGCTTCTGGTGAAGAAGCCAAGCCGCTCGTCGCGCGGGCCTCGTTGAGGGGCGCCGATCTCGATCCGCTACCGGGCGTTCGCCAGACGGCACTTTTCGAGATCAAGCGCAAATCGGGCATCGACGACGACAGCGACGTCGACCTGCATGAAGACGAAGGCGGCCCGGTCCAGCTCGCTTCGGCGGCCGGTCTCGCCCGGCTGGCGCCCAACGGCCTGCTGACGCAGACCGAACGCGTCGATGTCGCCTGCCTGAAACCATCGCTGGTGCGGGTGCTGAAAACGGTCGAGCGGCATTACGGTCGCAAGATCATGGTCACTTCCGGCTATCGCAGCCCGTCGCACAATCGCCGCGCCCGTGGCGCCAAGAATTCGCTGCATATGTATTGCGCGGCCGCCGACGTGCAGGTTCAGGGCGTCAGCAAATGGGAGTTGGCCAGCTTTGTCCGCTCCATGCCCGGACGCGGTGGCATCGGCACCTACTGCCACACGGAATCAGTGCATATCGACGTCGGCCCCGAGCGCGACTGGAACTGGCGCTGCCGTCGCCGCCAGTAGGCCCGTCCACTGCGACCTGACGCCTCAGCCCTCCGACCCCCGTTCGATCGGCGCCGGCAAAAACTCCTTTCTTACAATGGCTTCGCGCGGGACTCTCAAAAGCAACCTGCGTTCCAGATGCACGCAAAAAAGTTTGGCTCCACGGCCAAAGACGGGGTTGCCCACCGCGTGCAACCTTACTATAAACCGCCCATCTGAGCGCGCCCATCGTCTAGCGGTCAGGACACCGCCCTTTCACGGCGGTAACAGGGGTTCGATTCCCCTTGGGCGTACCAGACCTTTTCCCGCATATTAAAAGACAGTCGAACCTAGCAAATCGCCCGGGTCGCCCCCAGCGCAGCCGCCGTTTACGGCGGTCGGCTTGCCAACGATGCAATTCTTTGGTTTTCTGTGCGCGGGCACGGGCTTGTCAGGTAGGCGCACATGGCGACTGATTGGCTCCGCACGTTGAAAGAACGCAGCGAACTCGCGCTCAAGACGACGCGAGCGATGCCCGGCTACCTCGCTGACCCGAGTCACAGCCTCGATGAAATCGAGCATCTTCATGACGTCGTGACGAAGTGCTCGAAAGAAATGACACGGCTGAAAGGCCAACTACGACGCGCCAAGGTCGATGCGTCACTCCGCAAATCCGCGGACTCATTGAAAGTCGTCTGGGATGACATCGGACATGTCGTCTCCGACCGGCTCGAAGAGATGCGCCGCCATTGAAACGCCGACGCATGGGTTGTGGACAATCCTTCTGAGGCGCGCCTTCACCGACTTCCTCGGCGGCCAAGCAATTGTCTGATGAAACAACGCTGATCCAACGCATTCCCGGGCTATTCCTTGCGACTTTATGCTCTGTTGCAGCCTGGACAGGCGCCACGCAGGCGCAGAACCTTCTCTCCATCACCGCGCCGGTCTCCGGCCACACCGTTGACGGGAAGCTCTCCTTTTCTGGAACGGCCGCGGGCAACACCTTCACCCGGCAAGGAACCATTCAGGGGCGAACGAACACCGGCGTGGCATGCCGGGGCACGACCACCGCAAACCTCACCTTTTCAAGCGGAGAGGGAACCATTGTTTGCGGGAAACTTTCAGGCCGGTTCGCATTCTCGCTGACCAGCAGACAGCCCCCGAAAGGTACTGGGACCGGGGTTCTTTCTGACGGACGCAAGGTAGTGGTGAGAATAGGACGATAACGCTGGCAGCAATTTCCCGGACGAAAAGTCTGGGCCGAAAGCGCTATCGCTTCCGGCCCTTAGCAGGACAGTCTCAGCGTTTCAAACGCTCGACGCAGAGCGCACGCAGCACGAGGGCAGCTTCCGCGTAGGTCGTCTGGTTGGCGGTAATCTGGAGCAATGACGGGTCATTAATCGTCGCCTGCACCTCATCGAGCACACGGACGGGCAGAATGTCGGTGCAGGTGCGCATGCGTCCGAAGACGGCACTGATGGCGGTCGGCTTGCCGTCGCATTCGACGCGTGGTTCAGGCGCGCCATCCTGCCACGCTTCATAGGCATCCAGCGCATCTTCAAAGGCATAGTGGAGAAAAACCGGCGCGTGGCCTTCGTGGAGCGGGGGAAGCACGTGTCGCATCTTTGTTTCCTCTCGTTTTATATATTGACCGAAAGATTCCCGCCCTCTCTCGTTCGATACCGGCTTCAACGCTCGGCCATCCCAGCCGGGAAACACCCTATTTACGCTTCGGGAATGGTCGACCGGAACGCGTCGATGCCACATTATGGACAAGGTTGGCGACGGGAAGCAACCTCCACGCAAGGATTTCCGGTTGCTGCCCGATCACAAAACAGGACCGGCAGCCGGAACGCCCTCCAACGTGCTCCGGATGCGAAAAACTTCAGTCGAGCCCGGGAACAATTGTCGTCTTGCCGCTCAACCTTGCACCGAATGTCAAAATCCCCGGAAGCCTTTCCACCAGCGGCGCAATGGCCGTTACACTTCCCGGAAAGGCAAGGATTTTCGCAAAACCGGCCGCGGCTGCGATACGCAGACTAAACTGTTTTCGCCAGGCCGCCGAATATCGGCGGCCAGCCGCCTCGCACGCGGCCCTGTTGAGAAACCCGACATCCTCCAGTTCAGCAGCAAGTAGCCATCCTGACTGGATGGCCATTGAAATGCCCTCGGCGATGATCGGATGCGACTCGCCCGCAAGATTGCCGACCCGGAAAATGCCGTCGGCGTAGGCTGGCCGTATACCGGGACGGATCGGGCCGGCAGCGAGCCAGCCGCCATCCGGCGCTATGTTTCCCACAGTTTCAGCGACGCCCCTGCAACTGACCGCGATGTGGTGGAACGCCGCCTCGCCTGCGGAAAGATCGCGATGACGGGAGCGCGCGGCGGCAAGGACATCGCGCCTGATGCAGCAGGAGATCGACAGCCGGCCATGATCGGACCAGACCATGCCGCCGTAACCTCCGGGAAAAATGAAAAGCGGCATCAGGTCGGTCGCGAGCCGGGCATCCCTGAAATGTGCCTTGAAGCCGAACAGATCGTCAGGCCGTTGTGTCTTCGGCAATTGGCTGGGCAGCCTGCCCTGCTCCCAGGAGCCGTGCGCGGCGACGACCGCGTGCGCGCGCAGCAACCGCTGCTGCCCGCCGGAACTGATCCTGACGGCATTCAATGTCTCTTCACGGGCGATATCGATAGCCTGCCAGGGCTGAAACACCTCGACGCCCGCGTTTCGGGCGGCTGACAGGAGGAGCGTGTCCAAAAGATCGCGGCCGAGCGCACGTCCATACCTTCCGGAAGCCGCAGGCATCGTCGCTTCGATCTTTCTGCCGCCGGCGAAAAAGCCAACCCGACGCACCTCCGGTCCGGCTTCGGCGCGCCAGGCCTCGCCGACGCCGAACGTATCGAAGAGCGACAGATTGGTCGCCGACACGAATTCCCCGCAGACCTTGCGACGCGGGAACACACTCTTTTCCACGATCGCAACCGCCCGGCCCTGCCGGGCAAGCGCGAGCGCGGTCGAACTTCCAGCAGGGCCGGCGCCGATGACGATCACATCGAACATCATCCGCTGGCGCCTCCCCGGGCGACAAATACATGGGTGAACGGACCGACATTGTACTCTTCGACAACATCCGCACGCTCTCGAAGCCAGAGGGCGGAGAGCTCGGCACCAGCGAATCCGGCACGAACGCTTGCCGGCGCATCGTGCAACGTCACGTCATTGCCGCCGACCGCCCACAAGAGCTTTGACAGCGTCAACGCCGCGGCGCACCGGCGCGGTTCGGTCGCCACCAATACCGGCGCAAGCACGTGCAGCCCGGCAAACAGCTTTGCCAGTGTGGCGTCGTCGAAATGATGGAGGAAAAGGTTGGCGGTGATCAGATCGAACTGGCGGTGGCCGTGTCGCGCAATCCATTCGAACACGTCCGCGGTGGCCACCTCGGTCCGCCAGCCAAGTCGCGTAAATTCGGCAAGGCGCGCTCCGTTGATCAGATTGGCGCGGTCGAGCAATGTCAGTTCGACCGCCGGCCAGCGCCTTGCCAGTTTTCGCGCCAGGACCAGCATGAATGCGCCGTCACCGGCTCCGATTTCCAGAATGCGGCGCGGCGGTTGCATGACATGGCGATGGAGCAGCCTGGTCATGATTCCAGCCTGAAACATCAACATGTTGATGCGCCGCAGGTCGCGGCGCGACGCTACCGCCCGCGGATCGTCTCGCAAGAGCCCATCCAGAATTTCGGGCTCGACACGGCGAAAAGCGAGTTCGTCCGGCATCCCAAATCAGCCTGCGGTCCGGAACATCATGGTCTCTGCCGTGAGACCCGGTCCAAATGCCATGGCGCAGCCACGCTGGCCGGGTCTGCCCTGTTTCAGCATTCTTTCGATCACGAACATCACCGTCGCCGACGACATGTTGCCATAGTCGTGCAACACCCCGCGCGATGCGTCGAGAGCTCGTGGGTCAAGATCCAGCGCACGCTCGACCGCATCGAGAACGGAACGGCCGCCTGGATGCACCGCCCAGAGATCGACATCCCCGACCGCGACATCGGCAAAAATTTCGCCTGCCCGGGAGCCCAACGTTTCGTTTATCGCGCCTGGGACCTGCCCGGAAAGCACCATGTCGAATCCATTGTCGTGGATACTCCACGTCATCAATTGCCGGCCTTGCGGGGCGACAACGGCGCAAAAGGTATCGAGTTGCAGGCCATGCGCTTCGGCGGTGACCAGCGCTGCCGCGCAGCCATCGCCCCATAGGCAGAAGGACAGCAGCTTTTCCAGGTCGGCGGTTTCCTTGAGATGCAGCGTGCAGATTTCGACATCTACGATGAGAACGCGCGCTTCAGCGTCCGAACGGACGATATGGCGCGCAAGTTTCAGCGCGTTGATGGCCGCGTAGCAGCCCATGAAACCAATGATGGTGCGTTCGACCGCGTCGCGCAGCCCGCAGCGCGCGACCAGTTCGAGATCGATGCCGGGTGCTGAAAAGCCGGTGCAGGTGGTGACGATCAGATGGGTGATGCGGCTGCGATCCTCATCTTGGAGAAGCCGGTCGACTGCCTGCTTGGCCAGTTGCGGCGCCGCCGCCTCGTAAAGCTCCATGCGCTTGGCGGTGCCGGGAAAGGCGCCTCGGCGGAACAAGCCTGCGGCGTCGAGCGTCGCACCTTCAGGATCGCTGGCGGGTTCGAAACAGGAATAGCGGCGTGCGATGCCTGCACGGTCAGCCATTCTGACGAAGATGGACCGCTGGCGCGGCTCTCGCTCGAGCATCGAAGCGGCAAAACTCAGGAAAAAACGATGCACTTCATAGCGAGGCGCAGCGGTCGCGACACGATTAAGATAGGCATTTGGCGGCATCTGGCAGCTCCTCACTTGCCCCGATCGCTAAAAGCCGACGCCGATCCGGTGCCGCGGCCCACGTTGTTTGTGCGGCCGTACTTTGCTTCGCACCCTAACACGAGAAAGCCCGCCATCGGCTAACGCTGACCGCTGCCGGTTTCGTCCCGGACATATGGACGCGTAACAGCGACAGGGGGTTGCCTAGGGCTTCCTGCCAAACAAGCCAAATGCCGCACGTTGCGGAACCGGTGGGAGAACCCCTTTGACAACCTCTCTCACTCGTGCTGAATTGGAACAATGGTCAGACCAATTAGATCGGTCACGTCTTGAGTTTAACGTCCCTTCCCCCGATCCACACGATGTCGCGCGACGACGCGGTGTTGAAGGCGTTGGTGGATTTCGTTGCCCACGAAAGCCTTGCGCCGGGCGATCGGCTGCCGACCGAGCGTATCCTTTCAGAACGGCTCAAGGTGAGCCGCACGACGGTGCGTGAGGCGTTGACGCGATGGGAAGGGCTCGGCCTTGTCGAGCGGCGACAAGGCAGCGGCACCTACCTGAAGGCTGCCGTGTCGCGCGACATGTTGCACCTGCCGCTGACGCTCGCTTCCGGCAATGATTTTCGCAGCCTGATGCACACTCTGGAAATCCGCCGTGGGCTCGAGGCGGAAGCTGCAGCACTTTGCGCAAAGCGGGCCGGGCCGTCCGAGCTCGCCTTCATCCGCGAAAAGCTCGAGGCGATGGAAGAAAGCTTCCACCGGCGCGACGGCATGTCATCTGAAGAAGACTGGGATTTCCACCAGGCGATCTACCAGGCATCGGGAAATCCGTTGTTTGCGCAGATTATCGCCGCCATGCACGAAATGTTCCACCGCTTTTGGGAGCACCCGCTCGGCGTCCACGATTTCGGCCACGCCAGCTTCCCCTATCACCGCACGATCTACGAACGCGTGGCCGCCCACGATGCCGAAGGCGCGCGTGCCGAAGCGCTGAAGCTCATCGCCACCGTCGAAGCCGATCTGAAACGCGGCGCCGCCAATCTGAACCTGCCAGGCCTGACATGAACGAACACCCGATCCGATCGGACCATGACTATCTCGCGGAAGCAGCGACCCTGCTCGCCCATGACGAGCCGTTTCCGGGCGGCGCCGTGGTGCCGCCGATCTACCAGACGTCGCTGTTCACCTTCGACAGTTATGCCGAAATGGCCGACACTTTCGCCGGGCGGCGGAAACAGCCGATCTATTCGCGCGGTGATAACCCGACGGTGATGGAGTTCGAGGCGCGTATTGCTGCACTCGAAGGCGCGGAAGCGGCGCGTGGCTTTTCCAGCGGCATGGCGGCGATCAGCGCGACGGTGCTCGCCTTCGTCGGCGCAGGTGAACGCATTGTCGCGGTGCGCAACTGCTACGGCGACGCCTACCGGCTGTTCGAACGCCTGCTGCCGCATCTCGGCATCAAGATCGATTACGTCGACGGCAGCGACCCGGATGCCGTCGCGGCAGCGCTACCCGGCGCGAAACTGCTCTATCTCGAGAGCCCGACATCCATGGTGTTCGACCTGCAGGACATCGGGCTTTACGCCAGAATGGCGCGCCAGCATGGAGCCATCACCACGATCGACAATTCCTGGGCTACTCCACTGTTCCAGAAGCCGATCGCCCACGGTATCGATCTCGTACTGCATTCGGCCTCGAAATATCTCGGCGGTCACAGCGATACCGTCGCCGGCGTCGTTGCAGGTTCGGCGGACCTCATCAAACAGATCAACGAACGCACCTATTCCTATCTCGGTGCTAAGCTTTCACCCTTCGAGGCATGGCTCTTGCTGCGCGGCCTCAGAACCCTGCCGTTGCGCCTGCCGCACCATATGCGCAGCGCTCTCACCATCGCCGAGCGGCTGAAGGACCATGTGAGCGTCGAGCGGGTGATCCATCCGGCCTGGTCGAACCATCCGGGCAAAGCGACGCTTGCCGGCTATTCCGGGCTGTTCTCCTTCGAGGTCAGCGAAGAAATCGACATTCCCGCGCTGGTGGATGAACTGAAACTTTTCCGCATCGGCGTCAGCTGGGGTGGTCACGAAAGCCTGGTGGTGCCTGCGCTCGCCTCGCTGCAGCAGACGCCGGACGCCAACTCAATCGGACGCTTCGGCGTCAGCCCGCGGCTTGTCCGGCTGCATGTCGGGCTGGAGCACGTCGAGGACCTCTGGACAGACCTTCAACAAGCGCTCGAACGAGCCAGAAAATAACGTCAACCAAAAAAATGGGAGAGTGACATGAGGACATACAAACTACTGCTCGCCGCAGCGGCGGGACTGGGCTTGCAGGCATCGGCAGCACTCGCCGATTCCACAATTAAGATGGTGGAGGTGATTACCAGCCCGCCGCGCACCGAGTTCATCAAGAAGCAGATCGCCGAGTTTGAGGCGGCAAATCCGGGCGTAAAGGTGGAACTCGTTTCTCTGCCATGGGGACAGGCCTTCGAAAAGTTCCTGACCATGGTGCAGGCAGGCGACACACCGGACATCGTGGAAATGCCGGAACGCTGGATGGCGCTCTACGGCAACAACGGCCAACTGGAGGATCTTGGGCCCTATATGGCCAACTGGCCGGATGTCGCGACGCTCGGCGAGCGCGCCAAGCAGTTCGGTTCGACCGTAGGCGGCAAGCAGTACATGATCCCCTACGGCTATTATCTGAAGGCGATGTTCTGGAACAAGAAGCTGTTCAAGGAAGCCGGCCTCGACCACGCGCCGGCGACGCTCGACGAATTCGTCTCATCCGCCAAGAAGATTTCCGCGATCCCCGGCAAATATGGCTACTGCCTGCGCGGCGGTCCTGGCGCCACCTTCGGCATGAACATGTTCATGAACATCGCCAACGGCAAAGGCGGCTATTTCAACGAAGACGGCACAGCGATCATCAATGAGCCGGGCTCCGTGAAAGGCCTCGAAATGCTGGCCGAGATGTACAAGGACGGCTCCGCGCCGAAGGATTCCGTGACCTGGGGCTTCAATGAGACCGTCACCGGCTTCTATTCCGGCACCTGCGCCATGCTCGACCAGGATCCGGACGCGTTGATCGGCGTTGCCGAGAAGATGAGCAAGGACGATTTCGCGGTAGCTCCCGTGCCGGCCGGTCCAAACGGCAAATCCTATCCGACGCTCGGTTATGCCGGCTGGGCGATGTTTGCCGATTCCGAGGTCAAGGAAGACAGCTGGAAGCTGATGGCTTCGCTGCTGTCGCCGAAGGCGAACATCGAATGGGCGAAAATGGTCGGCGTGCTGCCGATCCACAACGGCGCCGAACAGGACGCCTATTTCAAGTCGGAACAGTTCAAGGGCTGGTTCGACGAGTTGAACGGCGGGGACAAGTACGAATTCGTGACACCGCCGACGCATCTGGAAAACCTCGGCAATTTTGTCGACCAGATCGCCATCAAGGGCTTCCAGGAAGTGCTGCTTGGAAAGCGCGCAGCCAAGGAGGTTGCCGACGAATGGGCTGCCTACCTGACCAAGGAACAACAGGACTGGATGGCGGCGAACAAGAAGTAAGCGCCTGTTTTTCCTTCTCCCCGTTCACGGGGAGAAGGCGGCCCGATAGGGCCGGATGAGGGGCTGCTCTACTCGAAAAGCCCTGGTGCTGCCCCTCACTGTCCCGCCGGACATCTCTCCCCGTAAACGGGAGGGGGACGTAAATCGCGAGCGACCTCAATGACCTACGCCGTGTCAGAAATCAGAGCTCCGGGAAAGCCGCGCCGCAAGGGTTTTTCTTCTGCCGCGGTGGAGCCATGGCTTTATCTCAGCCCGGCCCTAGTGCTTCTGGTAACGGTGCTTCTGGTGCCGCTGATCGTCGGCATCGGCTACTCCTTCCGCAAGTTCTCCGCCTTCAAGTCGGAATTTGTGGGGCTCGGCCAATACAAGGCGATGCTCAGCGATGCGGTACTCGGCCAGGCGTTGATCAACACCGTGTGGTGGACCGTCGCCAGCCTGGTGCTGCAGTTCTTCCTCGGGTTGGGGCTGGCGCTGCTCCTCGACCGCCATTTCGTCGGCCGCCGCATCGTGCAGGCGGTGGTCTTCCTGCCCTGGGCGGTGCCGTCATTTCTCTCCGGCCTCACCTGGGGCTGGCTCTTCAATCCAATCGTCGGCCCCCTGCCCCACTGGCTTTACGCGCTGGGGCTGAAGGCCGAACCGACGAACATCCTTTCCGACCCCGCCACAGCCATGTGGGGACCGATCATCGCCAATGTCTGGTTCGGAATACCGTTTTTTGCGATCACTCTTCTCGCCGCGCTGAAGTCGATCCCGTCGGAACTGCATGAGGCTGCAGCGATCGACGGCGCCACGCCATGGCAGCGCTTCACCAAGGTGACATTGCCGTTCCTGGCGCCCACAATCGCCATCACCGTGATGCTGCGGACGATCTGGATCGCCACCTTCGCCGACCTGATCTACGTGATGACCGAAGGCGGACCTGCCGGCTCCACCAACACGGTTGCCACCTACATCTATGTCAGTGCGTTCAAGTCGCTGGACAAGGGTTACGCCTCGGCAATCGCCGTGCTGCTGCTCCTGCTGCTGATCCTCTACGCGGTGGTGCTGATCCGCATCCGCCGCTCACTGGTGGATTACGCCTGATGATCGCCGGCCGCTCCCTCACCTCACGCGTTGCCGGCGGCTTCGGCCTCTATCTGGCGATCGGCGCCTATGTGGTGTTTGCGCTGTTCCCATTGTTCTGGACGCTGAAGATTTCGGTGACGCCGCAGTCGCTGCTTTATTCCGAAGGCATCACCTTCTGGCCTTCAAAGGCGACATTCGAAAACTACGTCTCCGTGTTCAAGGCGACCGACTTTCCCCGCTATTTCCTCAACAGCGTCATCGTTTCGGTGACGACGGCCGCGATCGTCACCGTCATCGCTTCGGCCGCGGGGTATGCGATGTCGCGCTTTTCCTTCCGGGGCAAGACGGCGGTCGCACTGATGCTGCTTTTGACGCAGACCTTTCCGCTGGTGATGGTGATCCCGCCGATCTACCGCATCATGGCGCAGATCGGCCTCATCAACAGCCTGACCGGGCTGATCATCATCTACACCGCCTTCAACATCGCCTTCGCGACATTCCTGATGCAGTCTTTCTTCGACGGCATTCCGAAAGATCTCGAGGAGGCCGCGATGATCGACGGCTGCACGCGCCAGCAGGCGCTGAGGCGCATCATCATTCCACTGACGTTGCCGGGCATGGGCGCGACACTCGGCTTTGTCTTCACCGCCGCCTGGAGCGAACTTCTCTTCGCGCTGATGCTGATTTCGAGTGACGGACAGAAAACCTTCGCGGTCGGGCTCCTGACCTTCATCGGCAAGTTCGCGGTCGACTGGGGTCAGATGATGGCGGCCTCGATCCTGGCGTTGATCCCGGCCTGCCTCTTCTTCGCATTCCTGCAACGCTATCTCGTCACCGGCCTCACCGCCGGCGCCGTCAAAGGATAGGCTCGATGGCTTCGGTATCGCTCGAAAAAGTCCAGAAGAACTATGGCACGTTCAACGTGCTGCAGGCCGTCGACCTGGAAATCGCAGACGGCGAATTCGTCGTTCTGGTCGGGCCGTCCGGCTGTGGAAAGTCAACATTGTTGCGCATGATCGCCGGACTGGAGGAAGTTACCGCCGGCGAAATCCGCATCGGCGAACGGATCGTCAACGACGTGGCGCCGAAGGACCGCGACATTGCCATGGTGTTCCAGTCCTACGCGCTCTATCCGCATATGAATGTCGCCGACAATATGGGATTCAGTCTGACGTTACGGAAAACCGCAGGAAAAACGATCGGCGAGCGCGTCAACGGTGCGGCAAACCGGCTTGGCCTCGACAATTTTCTCGGCCGCCTGCCGCGCCAGCTCTCCGGCGGCCAGCGCCAGCGGGTTGCCATGGGCCGCGCCATCGTTCGCGACCCGAAAGTGTTCCTGTTCGATGAACCGCTCTCCAATCTCGACGCCAAGCTGCGCGTCCATATGCGCACCGAGATCAAGGCGCTGCACCAGCAACTGAAAACCACCTCGGTCTACGTCACTCACGACCAGACCGAAGCAATGACCATGGCCGACCGCATCGTCGTCATGCATGACGGCGTGGTGCAGCAGGTCGGCGCGCCGCTTGACCTCTACGACCTGCCGGCCAACATGTTCGTGGCCGGGTTCATCGGCTCGCCCGGCATGAATTTTCTGCCGGCCACGATCAGGCGGACAGACAGCGGAGCGCACGCGGTGCTCGCTGACGGGCAGAGCCTGCCGGTGCTCATTGATCTTCCCTTAAGCGATGGCGAGACGGTGACTGTCGGGCTGCGCCCCGAGCACATCAAACTCGCGGCAGAAGGCGGGCTTGCCGCCCAGGTAGAGGTTGTCGAGCCGCTCGGCCTTTCCACGCAATTCTACGCGCAAATGGCCGGCCAGCAGATCTGCGTCTTTGCGATGGGGCGCCTGGCGGTGTCGCCCGGCGACCAGGTCAAGCTGTCAGCCGAGGCGGGCGACCTTCATCTCTTCGATCCGAAGACTGGAGAGCGGATCGGTTAGATACTTATCCAGCGGGTTCAGGCAGCATGGATTCGCCGGCCATGAGAATGACATTCCCAAAACCTCTCATTCTCGAAAAATTTTTGCTTAGCCTTCGGCCTGCACATTTGCGACATTAGCGCCGTTGAATGATCGGCATTTCGCCGGACACGTTTCAGGATTCAAAAGACAATGAACTGGTTGAAATCGCTGCTCGTCGCAGGAACCGTGCAGGTCCTTGCCGTCACTTCGGCCTTTGCCGGAGCGAACCTCGAGCAAATCAAGTCGTCAGGCGTCTTCAAGATCGGTACGGAGGGCACCTACGCGCCCTTCACCTACCACGAGCCGGGCGGCGCTCTGGTCGGCTTCGACGTAGAGATCGGCCAGGAGATCGCCAAGCGGCTCGGCGTCAAGGCGGAATTCCTCGAAGGCAAATGGGACGGACTGATCGCCGGGCTCGATGCCAACCGCTATGACGCGGTCATCAACCAGGTCGGCATCACCGAGCAGCGCAGGCAGAAATACGATTTCTCCGATCCGTACATCGCTTCGAAAGCGGTGCTGATCGTGCGCGGCGACAATGAAGAGGTCAAAGGCTTCGCCGATCTCAAGGGCAAGAAGTCTGCCCAGTCGCTGACCAGCAACTTCGGCAAGATCGCCGAAAAGAATGGCGCCGAACTGGTCGGCACTGACGGTTTCGACCAGTCCATCCAGCTCGTGCTCAACGGCCGCGCCGACGCCACCATCAACGACAGCCTGTCCTTCCTCGACTTCAAGAAGCACAAGCCGGACGCCAATGTGAAGATCGCCGCGCAGGAGGAAAACGCCGATTATTCCGGCATCATCATCCGTAAGGGCGAACCGGAACTGCTCGAGGCGATCAACAAGGCGCTGGCAGAGATCAAGGCCGACGGCACCTATCAGAAAATCTCCGACAAATATTTCGGTCAGGACGTTTCGCAGTAAGATAACGACTGGAACTGCCGGGCGGATCGGCCGCAAGGCCGGTCCGCTTCTTTTGTCTGGAGACGCCTAAAGTGCCTCACTGGCTGCAATTGATGATCGAATCGCTCGGCCCGCTGTTGTGGGCCGCATTGATTTTTACGGCCCCCCTCACCCTATTGTCCTTCGTGCTGGGCCTTGCTCTCGGCCTCGCGGTGGCGCTGATCCGGCTGTTTGCCGCATGGCCGTTCACAGCGATCGCGCGCTTCTATGTCTGGATCATCCGCGGCACCCCGCTTCTGGTCCAGCTGTTTCTGATTTTCTACGGACTGCCAAGCGTCGGCATCGTGCTTGATGCCTTTCCGGCGGCACTGATCGGCTTCACCCTCAACATCGGCGCCTATTCCTCCGAAATCATACGCGCCGTCATTGCTTCGGTGCCGAAAGGGCAATGGGAAGCTGCCTATTCGATCGGCATGAACTGGCCGCAGGCCATGCGCAGGACTATCCTGCCGCAGGCAGCCCGTGTCGCCGTGCCGCCGCTTTCCAATACCTTCATCTCGCTGGTCAAGGATACATCGCTGGCCGCGGCGATAACGGTGCCGGAAATGTTCCAGGCCGCGCAACGTATCGTCGCCGCCACCTACGAACCGCTGATCCTTTATATCGAGGCGGCGCTCATCTATCTCGCACTGAGTTCCATCCTGTCGTCCCTGCAAGTCAGGCTCGAATCTCGCCTCAACCGCTATGGCGGGTTCCTGGAGGCGCGGGCATGATCGAGCTCACCGACATCGAAAAGCGCTTCGGCGACAACGTCGTCCTGCACGGCGTAAGCGCGCGCATTGCCGAAGGCAATGTGACGGCGCTCGTCGGCCCTTCCGGCGGCGGCAAGAGCACGCTTCTGAGGTGCATCAACCTGCTGGAAATCCCGACCTCGGGCACGGTTCGTATCGGCGAAGAAGCGCTGACCTTCCGTCCCGGCCACAAGGTCGGCTGGGCATCGGTGCAGAAATTGCGCCGCCAGACCGGCATGGTGTTCCAGAATTTCCAGCTTTTCCCGCACCGCACCGCCGTCGAGAATGTGATGGAAGGCTTGGTCACTGTTCTCAAATGGCCGAAGGAAAAAGCCCGTGAACGAGCGCTGGCGCTGCTCGAAAAGGTCGGCCTGGCGCACAAGGCCGATGCATGGCCGGCAACGCTCTCTGGCGGACAGCAGCAGCGCGTGGCGATCGCCCGGGCGCTGGCGCCTTCACCGCGTGTTCTGTTGTGCGATGAGCCTACGTCAGCGCTCGACCCGGAACTTTCCGGCGAGGTCGTGGATGTGCTGAGCCAACTCGCAAAGGAAGGCACCACGATGGTGATGGCCACGCACGACCTGCGGTTAGCGTCGAAAATCGCCAATGAAGTGGTCTTCCTGGAGGCCGGCGTGGTGGTCGAAACCGGGCCGGCTTCTGAAGTCTTCGGCAATCCCCAGCGCGAAAGAACCAAACGCTTCATCACCACGCTGACGCACCACTGAATCCGGTCTCATTCCCCTGGAGGCGTCAACCACGTCTTAAGCCTTCGCGGTCAGACTGAGGCGCATGGTCGGATTCGTTCTTCCAAAGCTCAGATGGCTGGTCATCGGCGCGGTGGCGGCCGGCGGCTGGGCTGTAACCCAGGAGCCTGTCAGCAAACGGCAGCAACGCCCCGCCGAACGGCCGGCGGCGGCGCGCAGCGTTGCGAAAGAGCGGCAGAGCGAGCCAGTCCGGCGGCAGCAGAGGCCGCAGAGCAGCATGCAGGCCACCGCGTCTGCCGACCGACCCCAAGCGGCAATACCCGAGCCGCGGCCCTCGAAACAACTCACAACCAGTTCGATCAAGCGGCCCGACAAGCCCGTCGCGCAGCCGTACTACACCAAATCACGTGTCCGGCTTCGCGAAGCAATGGGCACTAACGCGCGAGTCATCACATGGCTTGAACAGGGCGAGCAGGCGACCGTGCTGGAGAGCTCTGGCAAATGGCGCCGCGTCACAGTGGCCGGCCGCAAGGGCTGGGTCCATGGCGATTATCTGCAATTGCCGGATCCGGATGCGCCGCGCCCGCAGGCGCCGGTAGCGAAAACTGTCCCAGCCAAAGCCGTGGGGCCGGTTCCCGCAGCCAAACCGAAACAGCCAGTCGTTGCCGCCAGGCGGGAAAAAGAACCGGGCCTGTCTGCGAAACCGCTGGAGTCCTTGGCGCCCGCCATCAGCAAACCGCTCGCCGGGTTGTTGCAATCGAAACGCCCGGCTCGCCAGGCGCAGCGCGGCGACTGCCAGTGCCCCTACGATCTGATGATCAACGGCAAGGAGTGTGGCGACCGCAGCGCTTACGTCATGCGCGGGCGGGCCAACGAGCAGTGCTACCTCTGATATTGCGGGCGTTCGAAGCCGGATTTCGCGACTGAAACCGCTGGAAAGGGCCAGCGGAGGCTTCGTTTGGCATGTTAAGGGTTGAAGCCTACTGCATAATTCCTTAAATCGGAGTCGATTTAAGTGTAAAATCATGCAGCAATTCAAGTGCTACAGCGACCTTTGCGCGTCTGAAAGACGCGCGGCGCTGTAGACGATCCGGTGCCAAATCAGGGCGTGCTCGCGCCGAATTGGCGTCACGCCGAAACTCTGGACACCGACATGGTCACCTATCTCGACGCCGCCACCGCTCCGCTCCGCAATACCGGGCAGATTCGCCTCTATGGCGAGGATGCGTTTGCAGGCATGCGCAAGGCCTGCGACCTGACCGCCCGTTGCCTTGACGAACTGGCTGGCATGGTGAAGCCCGGTGTCACCACAGAGGCAATCGACCGTTTCGTCTTCGAATTCGGCATGGATCACGGCGCCCTGCCCGCCACGCTGAACTATCGCGGCTACACGAAGTCGTCCTGCACATCGATCAACCATGTCGTCTGCCACGGCATTCCCGACCAGAAACCATTGAAGGAGGGCGACGTTGTCAATATCGACGTCACCTACATCCTCGACGGCTGGCACGGCGATTCCAGCCGCATGTATCCGGTCGGCCAGATCAAGCGCGCCGCCGAGCGCCTGCTGGAAGTCACCCACGAATGCCTGATGCGCGGCGTCGCCGCGGTGCGTCCCGGCGCCCGCACCGGCGCCATCGGCGCGGCCATCCAGGCCTTCGCAGAGGCGGAGCGCTGCTCGGTGGTGCGCGATTTCTGCGGCCATGGCGTCGGCCAGCTTTTCCACGACGCACCGAACATCCTTCACTATGGCAGCGCCGGCGAAGGCGTCGAAATGCGGCCAGGAATGATCTTCACCATCGAGCCGATGATCAATCTGGGCCGCCCACACGTGAAGGTGCTGTCCGACGGCTGGACCGCAGTCACCCGGGACCGCTCGCTGTCGGCCCAGTACGAACACACGGTCGGTGTCACCTCGACCGGCTGCGAAATTTTCACACTCTCGCCCAAGGGGCTCGACCGACCCGGCCTGCCAGCCTAATATTTGACGCGCTGCGCGAGCAGCGGGGCGGATACGGGGTTTCAGGCACCATGGACGAAGGGGCCGACGACGAACGCGGCTTTCTGGGCGAGCAGCCAATCAAAGCTTTGCGGAAAGCCAGGATTTCCGCTGAAAAGCCGCACTATTCAGGCCATCGGCAGCGGTTGCGCGAGCGTTTTCGCGAAGCCGGACCCGGCGCGTTGTCGGATTATGAAATCCTCGAAATGCTGCTCTTTCGCTCGATCCCGCGAGCCGACACCAAGGAGCGCGCCAAGGCGCTGCTGAAACGCTTTGGCTCACTCGCCGAAGTGTTGGGCGCGCCGGAACAACTGATCCGCGAGTTGCCCGACATCGGCGAGGCTGCAGCCCTCGACCTGAAGGTGGTGGCGGCGGCGGCGCAACGCATGGCGCGCGGCGCGATCCAGGGCCGCGAGATTCTCGCCTCATGGACACAGGTGCTGGACTATTGCCGGGCGTCTATGGCGTTTGAACAGCGCGAGCAGTTCCGCATCCTCTTCCTCGACAAGAAAAACACGCTGATTGCCGACGAGGTTCAGCAGACTGGCACGGTCGACCATACGCCGGTCTACCCGCGCGAGGTGGTGCGGCGCGCGCTGGAACTCTCCTCAACCGCGATCATCCTCGTGCACAATCATCCATCCGGCGATCCGACGCCGTCGCGCGCTGATATCGAGATGACCAAAACGATCATCAACACGGCAAAGCCGCTCGGCATTGCCGTCCACGATCACATCATTATCGGCAAGAACGGCCACGCCAGCATGAAGGGTTTGCTGCTGATTTAGGTCATATCGCCAGCCGGCATCCCATGGGCGCCCAGTCTTTCGGCCTGGTCCGGGCATCATTCTCAGCCGAACGTCTCCCTTCCATGGCTATCCCATCGTCATTAATGTTCTTGCGATCTCATTCAACCGAGCATCCCAAGCCGGCAAGCAGTCCCTGACAGAGGCGCGCTCAATGCCGAATGCTCGAACTCTTCGCAGCGGTCAGAGCAGGTTTTCTGGTCGCGGCGGTTAATTCTGACGTCAACTCCCAATCGAAACGTGAGCAAAGGAGACAAGACGATGGGCATGATCACCACCAAAGACGGCACCGAGATCTTCTACAAGGACTGGGGTCAGGGCCAACCGATCGTGTTTCACCACGGCTGGCCGCTCAGTGCGGACGATTGGGACAATCAGATGCTGTACTTCCTGGACAAGGGCTACCGCGTTATTGCCCACGACCGGCGCGGGCACGGCCGCTCCACCCAAACCGCGACCGGCAACGAGATGGATACTTATGCCGATGACGTGGCGGCCCTTGCCGCAGTGCTCGACCTCAAGGGAGCGGTCCACATTGGCCACTCCACCGGCGGCGGCGAGGTGGCTCACTATGTGGCCCGAGCCCAGCCCGAACGTGTTGCCAAGGCCGTGCTGATCGGTGCTGTGCCGCCGATCATGGTCAAGTCCGACAAGAACCCGGGCGGGTTGCCGATTGAGGTGTTCGACGGGTTTCGTGCCGCGCTGGCCGCCAACCGGGCGCAGTTCTACATCGACGTGCCTGCAGGCCCGTTTTACGGATTCAACCGGCCAGGCGCCAAAATCTCGCAGGGCGTCATCGACAATTGGTGGCGGCAAGGCATGATGGGCGGCACCAAGGCCCACTACGACTGCATCAAGGCGTTCTCGGAAACCGACTTCACGGAGGACCTGAAGAAGATCGACGTGCCGGTGCTGGTCATGCATGGCGACGACGACCAGATCGTGCCCTACGCCGACTCCGCGCCGCTGTCGGCGAAGCTGCTGAAAAACGGTACGCTGAAGACCTACAAAGGCCTCCCACACGGCATGTGCACAACCCATCCAGAGATCATCAATCCGGACCTCCTGGCGTTCATCAGGAGCTGATGCCGCTTAGATGCAAGGTGGCGCGACGCGCCTGCGCCACCTGACGCTTGTTCGCTCTCATCAAAGAGCGATTGCGGCGTTGCCTACGGGAGGCAAGCAATTTATGGCGGGTCGATACCGCATATGGCGGCGAGTTGCGCTACGATTTCGCCGATGCCGGCGAGGCTGAAAACAGCCTCGCCGGTTCCGGAAAAGAAGCCATTGTTCCAGGAAAGTCGCAACCGCTTGGCGCCGAGCAGGCGCGCCACTCCATTCCCGCCCTCAAGATTCAGGCTGCTATTCCTGCTGCCTAGGCGCCAGATCTCGGAAGTCTGGCTGCCATCTACCCTGACTGTCAGCTGAACGTTGCCGGTACCGGACAACGAATCGCGCAGCCGCACCGACTGCTTCCAACCGGAAGGCAGACAGCCGATTGTGAGCCTAGGGTGATATTCGATCGAGCGGTTGCCGGTGCTTAGAGTGTTGTTGCTGAGCAGCGACGCTTCCCCGCCTCCCCCAGCGCCCCTGCTTGTCTGCCAACGACCGATATCCGCAAGCGCGATCGAAGACCCCATTGCAAGGCCGGAGATCGTCAGCAGACAAATGATGGATTTGACCCAACCCCTCCGAACCATCTCCTCCTCGCGCACGCTCTTTCGAATGCATGAAAGCAAAAAGCACGCGGGCATTCCAGCGCCCCAGCCACCATCAACAGCGATTTGGGCTGCTGGATTGCAGCGGGGCCACAGCACTCGCGCCCATCAAAAGAAAAAGGGCCGCCTTGCGGCAGCCCTTTTGGTTCGGTCGGCAAGCGAAGATCATTCGCCCTTTGCGGCGGCCTTCTTCTTCGGCGCGGCCTTCTTCTTTTCCGGCTCGGCAGCGGCCTCCTCGGTCGAAGCGGCTTCCTTGGCTTCCGCCTTCTTCTTCGGCGCAGCCTTCTTCTTCTCCGGCTTGGCAGAGCTCGAGGCTACCTCGTCGTCGGCCAGAAGCTCTTCGCGCGAAACCTTCTTGTCGGTTACCGAGATCTGGCTCAGCAGATGGTCAACGACCTTCTCCTCGAACAGCGGCGCGCGAATATTGGTCAGCGCGGCCGGGTTGTTGCGGTAGAATTCGTAGATTTCCTGCTGCTGGTTGCCCGGGAAACGACGAACCGTCTCGAACAGCGCGCGCTGCATTTCCTCGTCGCTCACCTGGACGCCGGCCTTCTCGCCGATCTCGGCGAGAACCAGTCCGAGGCGCACGCGGCGTTCGGCAAGACGCTGATATTCGGCACGCGCCTCTTCCTCCGTCGTCTCTTCGTCGGCGAAGGTACGGCCAGCGGCCTCGAGGTCGCGGTTCACCTGGCTCCAGATGTTGTTGAACTCGGCTTCGACGAGGTTCGAGGGGGCCTCGAAGCTGTAGCTGCCGTCGAGTGCGTCCAACAACTCGCGCTTCACCTTCTGGCGGGTCATCTGGCCGAACTGGCTCTCGATCTGACCACGGATGATCTCGCGCAGTCGGTCGGCCGACTCAAGGCCGAGCTTCTTGGCGACCTCGTCGTTGATCTCGGTGCTGTCCGGCTTGGAAACTTCCTTCACCTTGACGTCGAAGGTGGCGTCCTTGCCGGCGAGATGGGTCGCCTGGTAGGTCTCCGGGAAGGTCAGCGAAACGGTCTTCTCGTCGCCGGCCTTGGTACCGATGAGTTGCTCTTCGAAGCCGGGGATGAACTGGCCGGAGCCGAGCACCAGGCCGGAATCTTCCGCCGTGCCGCCGTCGAACGCCACGCCGTCGACCTTGCCGAGATAATCGATCGTGACCTTGTCCCAGAGTTCAGCCTTGCCCTTCTTAACTTCGTATTCGCGGGCGTCGGCGGTCACCTTGCGGACCTGCTCTTCGATGTCGGCTTCCGGCACGTCATAGACCTGGCGGGTCACCTTGATGCCCGAAAAGTCCTTGATCTCGATTGCCGGGATGACTTCATAGTTGAGCTTGAATTCGAAATCGGCGCCACCGGCGAGGATTTTTTCGGCTTCCTTCTCGTCCTCGGTCATCACGACTTCCGGCTGCATCGCAGCCTTCTCGCCACGGTCCGACAGGATTTCGCGGGTCGAGTTGGAAAGAATCTCGTTGACCACTTCGGCCATGAAGGACTTGCCGTAGACCTTGCGCAGGTGCTGCACCGGCACTTTGCCGGGGCGGAAGCCGTTGATGCGCACCTTGTTCTTGGCATCTGAGAGCCGCGCCATCAGCTTGGCTTCGAGGTCGCCCGCAGGCACGGTGACCTTGATTTCGCGCTTCAGGCCGGAATTGAGTGTTTCGGTAACCTGCATAATCAAACCTTTGTTTTCACGAATGCCTTAGCTCAAACGGTCCTTTACCGTTCAGCCTGCCGGAAATTCGTGCCGGAGATGGCTTCATGCGGGTGGAGAGACTTTGACGCCTGCGGCCTCGGCCGCACAGAATCCCGGTCCTTCCCTTATCTCTCGAAATGCCGGCAATTATCCGTTCTTGCCGCGACACCCGAGAGCGGGGCGTCTCAACCCGTCATATTTCGACATGCCTTCTGTCACACGCCGCCCGTATTTTCAACTATCTTCGCATATTAGGCGGCTTGCATCGTTGGCGTCGAACATTGACAGAACAATGGCCGTATGTGATTGCCGGGGCGCGAGCGGATGTGGCGGAATTGGTAGACGCCCTGGATTTAGGTTCCAGTGCCGAGAGGCGTGTAGGTTCGACTCCTATCATCCGCACCACAAAACCCCTGAAATGCTAGGGTTTGCAAGGCGTCCAGTTGCTGGATAGTACAAAGTTTGGTACACGCAGTGTGTGTGTCAGACCCACGGAGCACGCCCGCATGTCCCTTCCCCGCTACATGATCCTCGCGCATTCCGGTCACTACAGGTACCGCCGCGTCGTCCCCACCCCCATCCGGGAGGCGTTGGGCTGCCGTGAAATCAAGAAAGCATTGGGCAGGGATTACACGGAGGCGGTCCGGCGTTACGCCCAAGTCCACAAAGAGGCTGAGACGGCGCTAAGAGAGGCCCGTGCGCGGGAACCGATCGGGGAGCGCAGCCTCGTAATACGCCGCATGCGACAGGCGGGTTTTACCGCGAATGACATTGCCCTGGTCGCGGCCGGTCGCGTCGAAGCCGGTACCATGCTCGACGATGCTATGGAAAAATTCCACGAGGATTTGGTGGAGCAGAACTACGAGCAAGTCGAAGCTCCCGCGTTGGCGGAGGGGTGGAGTTGGAGCCGGAAGCCAGGAGCGAAGGTGTCGCTCGACGCACTCAAGGCGATCGGCCGCAAAGAGCTCCCCAAAGAGACGCATACAGTCGCCACCGCCCTCGACCATTACTTGGACATGCGCAGTACCGGTGTCCATGCCTACGACCTAGCCTTGAAGAACAGGGTAAACCTAGTGCGGGAGAGGATGCAAACGGTGTTGGGCAAATACGAGGTGACCCAGCGGCCGCTAGAACAGTTGACCCGTGCGGAAGCACGCAAGTTCCGCGACTACCTCGCAGGGGAGATGTCGGCTCCGTCTGTCAAGCGCACGCTGGAAATCATCAGTCCAGCGATTAACCGGCTCATCCGCGAGCATGATATCGACATGAAGAACCCCTTCGCCTCAATGGAAGTTCGGGGCGCGACCAACAGCCGGGGCGCACGTGTTCCTCTTGCCGATGACGACATGAAGGCTCTCGCATCTATCATGGAGACGGCGGACGCGCTGGGCGCGATATGGACCACCCTCCGCGACACCGGAGCTCGCCTTGGGGAGGTTTCCAATCTCCGGGTGATCGACGTTGACACGGAAGCCAAGGCGATCTCAATCCGCGCCTACGGCGATCACAGGCTGAAAACCAAGAACTCGGAACGCACCGTCCCGCTGTCTTCCGCAGCGCTCGAAAGCCTCAAACGCGAGTGCGCCGGGAAGGCAGGTGAGGACGTGCTGTTCCGGTCGTATGCTGGCCCTCGCCGTGCGGAAGCGGCGTCAGCCGCGTTGATGAAAAGACTGCGGACGGTCGTAAAGGATGGCAAGAAAACCATCCATAGTCTGCGGCATCGAATGAAAGACCGCCTCCGCGACACCCAGTGTGCTGAAAGTCTAGCGCGGGAAATTATGGGGCATTCCGAACAGGCCGTGGCGTTTAACTATGGCTCGGGATTTGCCCTGCAACGGAAGAGAGAAGCGCTTGAAAAGGTTTGGCAGGGGTGACCCTTCCGCCGTTGTCAGGGAGAAAGACCGCAGGAAAATTTCGCGGTCTTCTGGGTACCTGACAAAGCCTTGTGGGCGGCATGATCGGGGGCTTTTTCGTGCGGCCATGAAATGGCCGAAGCTCGCCACCACGCCCCGTGCTAACAGCGCCAATAGATGGAGCAGCCGTAATCATCGTCGTAGGTGCGACCGCTCCCATCCATGGAAGCGTAAACATACACGCCCACGAAGGTGGCAACCACCACCGCCACCATCAGCTTGCTGAACCTATCTTTAGTCCGCTCCCATTTGCTGGGCGGTGTCGGCTCTGGGCGGGGTAGGCTTCCGTAGTGGGCGTTGATTAGCGCCCCTTCGTATTTGAGGTAGCGATTTTGCAGCATCCAGCGGCCATCAACGTTGCGGTAAAGAGCCCAGACCTCCTGGCCGTCTCCGTAGGATGATTGCTCTTTCTGGATGTCAAACATTTGCGGGTTGTAGGTGTATTCGGTCATTTCAAGGTACCTGGGAGTTGCGAGCCATGCGGCGGTATCACCCTATCCCGGCGCTTTGCAAGGTGGCCCCAAAAAGCCACGGGAAGATCGTGGAGCGTCTTCGGGCGCGCCAGCAAGCCGTCCTGGGCGCCAACGCCCCAAATACCCCAACCCCGCGAAGCCCTGCGGCTTGCGCTCGGTCCTGCGCATTACCGCCCACGGCGCTGACGAATTGCTGACAGGCTCGCCAGGATGACAGCGAGAGCCGGACGACATGGTGACAAGGGGCGTTGTGGCGGGCGTAGGTAATCCTCTACCAGCCGCAAGGGCGCGGCGCCTTGCCTTGGTAGGGTATTAAGCTGTCAGGCTGTCAGGATTTGACAGGGTGCGCACCCAGCTATTTCCAGACCTCGCGAACCTGTTCGGCCGTAACGCCCGCCAACAGGTACCGACCTCCGTTCACTATGGCATGGCTAAAAGGGAATTGCTCGCGGATCGGTTGTCGATCGGGGTTCAGTGCGTCGATTGTCTCGACGAACTCAATGGTTGCTCGGGTGGCGTTGGCCCATAGTTCGGCGGTGAACAGTTTGAAACGGTCTGCGTGCGGCACAGGCCCAATCAACTTGCCCTGACCAAGCTCCAATATCTGCCACGCAAGCCCCTGTGGGCTCGGGTGGCTCCCGGCGTTCGAGAAGAAAGCGAAATACTGATTGAGGTCGAACGGCGGCGGGCCACGCTCTTCCTCAAGTTTTCGGCGGATAGCACCAAAGCCAAACTTATTGTGGCGGTCCATCCCCTCACTATCGAGCCAACATTGAGCGTCTGACGGCATATGCCGGAAATATTCGATCAGTTGATGGCACTCCACTAAATCGCGCAACTGATGGCTAGCCGCGGACCAGAAGCCTGCAAGCGCCAGATGGGCTGCCGCTCCGCAATCGTTGATTATCCGCACCCCAAGATCGACAACCACGTAAGTGGCGCGCTCGTCGTTCCAACTCCCGCCGCGCACCACATCCTCAATCAGCCGGACGCACCCGAATGTGCCGGCGCGGTAGGCGTCCCCGAGATTACCATTTTGAATTAGAGGCCGGTGCAGCGCCTCGACCGTGCGAACATCGAACAGCATGGGATATATGTGCCCCTTTCGTCAGCGGCACTCGTCGCAATGACCAGAGCGTACCCACACGCGCGGCAAATGCGAGGCGGCCTACGAAAACGTGAGCCCGCAGGCGATAGGTTTTGTCAGAAATCGGTAAGTCCCGGCTCGCGACCGGGGAGGCAGAAATAAACCAGTTTGGCCGGGAAAGCTTTGCTGTACTCGGTGAACAATGCGGCCGAGCGTTGGCAGTTCTCCCGGTTGTATTCAGCCGCGTCGGGCTCATCGAACGCCGCCACGAAAACTTTCTTGGTGATGTCTCCACCAACCGTGGCGGGGTCGGGGTTGCCGATTCCGGGGCGATAGAGGGCGTACACCCCGGACGCGTCGGCTAGTGCGGCTGTGGCGGACGACAGCGCGAGTGAAACAGGGAGTGCGGCGATAGTAGCGCGGAGCATTTAGGTTGGCCTTTCGAGAAGTGAGGGTAATACGGCAACCAGTCCAGGGCGCGAGCCCTAGAGTGGTAGGGCCTTCGGCCAATCGTCGGGACGGTACCCGGCGTCATAAGCTCGCATCAAGCGCCAGAAGCGTGGGGACTGCACGCGCGCCGCCCGTCTCGCGCTCGAAAGAGGAGATGTGGCTCGGGTGGTGGTAGCCGAGAACGCGGGCGAGCTCGGCTTGTGTCAGGCCCAGGCGGTCGCGGATGGTGCGGAATTCAGTGGGGGTCATGCATATCCTCAATGTTTGCCCGGTGTTTGCGGCCGGTTGCGCCCCTTTATGTAGCGCGTATGCGTTACAAACGCGATTGCGTTGGCACGGGTTAACGGAAGGGGTGTGCGGCAAGCTCGCTGTCAAACTCTGTCAAACTCTGTCAAGCGGCTGACAAGCCGCTGTCACGGCCGGACGCGTCGGGGACATCCACCAATTTTTACGTTCAAAAAAAAGACGATGGGAATTTTGTACCAACCCATACCAAGTCAAATCACGCCAGAGCAGAAACGTCTCATACACTAGATATAGTATTAGAGGGTTTACCGTAAAGTTTTTTGACACTACATATTGATTTTTGTCTAGAGAGGCTTATATTCCTCTCACGACCACAAACGGACACCTGAGAACGAAAATGGAACAACGGAAATTGTACTCCGTGCGCGAATTCAGCGCTGCATTTGGTATCGGCCGGACGGCTTTTTATGCGGAGCTAGCTTCCGGCAGGCTGAAAGCTGTGAAGCTCGGCAAAAAGACAATGGTGAGGGAAGAGGATGCCTACGAATGGGCCGCCGCGCTCCCTGCCTACACCAACCGCGTGTCGAGCCACCAACCGCTGACAGACGCCACGATCAAAACCTTGGTAGAGGCGGACAGCTAATGCTCGACCTGCTCGTACAACAAGCGATCGTTTCCACCTTCGTCCGCAATTCGGCAGCGGGTTGGCCCCCCGAAATGGTTGAAACTGCCCGCATCATGGGCGTCGAACTCCCCCAGCCGGCCCACTACGACCCAGCCGACCCGGACGTGATCGAAGCGGCGCTCGAATGGGCACAATTCAGTGTAGCGAACGGTGTTTGACCCTTTCCGGCATTGGTACTCTATCCACTAAGTCCCCGTAGAGGGACGCCAAGCACCCGTAGAAGAGCTACTTCAACTCGCCAGCAACCCACGACCAACAACCAAGGAAATACCAATTACTATGGCTCTTAACGTAAATTTCAACTTCGGGAACGGAGCGACCTTTTCGGTGACGCTCGACCAGCTCTTGGAAATGCATACGCAGTCAACCGGCACCGAACACGAAGCCGCTCTCTCAAAAGCCGTCACAGACACGGCAGTGGTGCTCTTCCACGAGAGTGAGCGCCGCTTCCGGTTCACTGTCGAGGAACTCATTGTGACGATCTATGCCGAAACTTACGGCTCCCGGTTGGGGCGCTTTGGCTACGATGAAACCAACGGCACCCTCACCTATACCTGTGAGCCGAACACGCACCGCATCGGCGAACCTCTTTTCACCCCCGGCGCTACCGCGGCAGCAATCGACACGGCAGTAAATGCTGTTTCCGGGCATGGCTGCATACGACCTCGAACGCCTCGCGGACGTGATCCAGCCGCTCAAGCGGCTTGCGGACAAATTGCACATGCTCGGGGCGGACGGCACGGACGCTGCCCTGCACACCCCGCTTGCGCGGAACGGATTGTTCGAACGTGCGCTCACCCGCGACGTGGATTGGGGCGAGCCCTTCCGTGCGGACGAACGCCTCGACCCGCGCGGGTGGCTCCGCCGCCCTGACGCCGACTGGGCGCGGTGGGATTACGAGCGCGCACAAGACGCTTGGGCCGAAGCACGCCAGCGTGTCCACGAGCGCTATGACCCCAATTACGTGCGCTACGCGGTCTGCCGCTAAAGCAAGCATCCAAGGGCGCGGCCCCTCCCGCGCTCTCCTATTCCACCCACAGAGACCAGCGACCAAACCATGACCTTTGACAGCAGCGACGACGCGCGTCCGCGCGACCAAATCACCGTCCTTACAGAGCGCTTCGGGAAGCGCCTTACAAAGAAGCACACCAAGCGCCCCGACGGGTCGTGGGTCACCGAGGCGCGCGACGATGGCGCCACGTGGTTTTCCCATGAAACCCGCGAGATTGACGGCGTTGACAGCCTCTACGCTGTTCTCCGTGAGGTAGCACAGGATCGCTCGAAACTTGTTATCCGCGCCCGTCTTGGTGCCGTGGGGGCGGAAAGCATCGCAAAGACCGGCTACACGCGCCGGAAGAAATCGGACGGTTCTTTCGTCCCGGCCCCGCGGCACTGGGTGCTCTTCGACATTGACGAAGGCGAAGCCCCCGAAGGCTACGACATCCGTGCCCGGCCGGAGGAGCTGGTTGACTGGGTGATCAAAGAGAGGTTCCCCTCCGAGTTCCAGGGCGTCCGCGTCGTCTGGCAATTGTCATCGTCGGCAGGGCTCAAATCCCCCAACGCAATCAAACTGCACCTGTGGGCTTGGCTTTCGCGGCCGCTTGGCGAAGAGGAGTTGAAAGCCTGGCGCCTTAACGCGGGGCTCCCCGTGGACTGGCGCGTGTTTCTGGACGTGCAAGAGCACTTCCTGGCGGACCCGTCGTTTGTGGGGGCCCATGACCCTTGCCCGATCCGGTGGGGGATTACGGCAGGCGCGCGGGGGGCGATCGAAGTACCCGAAATTGACATCAAGAAAGCTGTCGCGATCGCGCGGGAGAAAGGCGTTACGCTGTCAGGAACGGTGATCGGCGCTACTGTCGGGGAAATCCTCGCCCAGATCGGCGACGGCGAAGGCGGGAAGGGTTTTCACGAAGTAATCATCGCCTCGCAAATGAAGTGGGCAAGGACCACGCCACCGACCCAGTACGCGGCGACACGTGAAGCCCTTAAAGCTGACATCCGCACGGCCGCACGCAACGCCACGCGCCGCAAGGGACGCTCGGCGGGGGACGTGGAGGGCTATTTGTCCGACAGGCGCCTTGACAGCGAGATTGATGGGGCCATCAATCGCGCCGCTATCCGCCGTGCCGAGGTAGCCCCCGACGCCGAAAATTTCATGGCTCTGGAAGACGCGGAAAAGGCGACAGTGAGCCTCAAAAATTCCATCCGCCGTTTCTTCTACGAAGCCCTCCAAGTCCCCTCAAAGCAGCGCGTCTATGAGACGCTGGACGCGGTGGAGTAACGGCAATGGCTATCGTTGAAGCAAAAATCCAATTCACCGCGCGCTCCAAGCTCGAATTCGGCCCGCTGCCGTTCCAAATGGCGGAGGTCGTGAGCCCCGGCGTTGGAAAAACCGAAACCATGCTCCGTGTGGTGGCGGAGTTCGCTGACATGCTCGCTGACAAAAGGGTTTTGGTGTTTACACCTGACAACTCTTTGACAGGGGAGATGCACGCCCGCGCCAAGAAAATCCTTCCGGAAAGCCTCAACGTCCGTTTCCGGCGGGGGCGCACAGACACCAAGCTCGGCCCTGCTCCCTGTCACAAAGAGATGCACGAAAAAGCGGCTCTCATCCAGTCCAAGGGTGGCAGCGTGGCGGACATGCTCTGCCCTGTTTGCCCCCATCGGGAAGGCTGCGAATGGCTCTCCTACAAGGCTGACAAGGCCCCCGGCGTCGTGATCCTGCCAAACAACTATCTTGTGCACGGCGGAGAGGACGACGGCGATATTGCCGTGATCGACGAAAGCTTCCACCAGCGCATGACAGGCGAAACCACCGTAAAACTCGCCGAGATGACGGCTTACCGCTGCCTCCCCAACCTCCCCGAATGGGAGCGGGGATGGACCCTCAACTCCAGTGCCCGTTTCAGCGCCCAGTTTGACCTTCGCGACGCCCGCGAGCGGCTCGCTATCGCGTTCGCCCACGGAGTTCCGAGCATTTCCCGGCTGAGGGACCTGGGGATTTCCGTCGGCATGGCGAACCGCGCCAAGACCATTGAGTACGGGCGGCACGACGGGCTTAAATCCACCCTCGCGAAGGCTGTGGAAGAGGGTTTCGGCGCGGAGGAACTCGCGGAAGCCATTGCCGACACGGAGAAGCTCTATGGCCCTGCACGGGGCTACGCGAGCGTTTGGCGGGCTATCGAAACGCAGCTTTCGCGTCCGACGGGACGCGACACCCTCAACGGTTTCACACTTTACCGCGACGGCAGTCTTAAAGTCGGCTTCCGCAAGAAACTGGCGGTGGAAAAGAAACCCGTGCTTGCCCTCGACGCAACCGGCGACGCGCGTTTGCTCCGGCTTGGCTTGCCGACCCTTGCCCGTGTGGACGAGATTGCGGTGGAGGCCCCGCATACCCGTGTCATCCAGGCCACCGACGCTAAAAACTCCAAGACGGCGTTGGTCACGGCCGACGAAGACGGAGAAACCGTCCGGGCAGCAAAAGCCACAAAACGGCGGAAGCTGATGGAGGTCGTGGAACGCCTCAGTGGACCTGAGAAAAAGAGCGTTGGTTTCATATCGTACAAAGGTGTTCAGGACAGTGAGGAAGTACGCGACGCAGTGAGCCGCCTGCGGGCGCAGGGTCGTAACGTACTAACGGGGCACTTCGGCGCTCTGCGTGGCCAGAACATGATGGAGCACGTGGACGTGCTTGTTATCGCGGGGCGCCAACTCCCCGACGCTCGCGACGTGGAGGGCCTTGCGGGAGCATTGTTCTACGATCAGCCGGAAGCGGTAGCGGCCGGGGGCATCGGCACCACGGGGCGTTTCTACATGCTGCGTGGTGGTGAGTTGGTCGAAGGGTTGGCCGAGGAACACACGGACCCGACCGTGGAGAAGGTGCGGCGGCAGATCACCGAGGCGGAATTGATCCAGGCGATTGGGCGCGGGCGCGGCGTTCGCAGGGGAGTAAGTGACCCCCTGACGGTTGTCGTACTCGGCTCGACGCCAATTCCCGGCGTCATCGTGGACGAACTCGTAAAGACCGAAGACCTCGAACCTGGCAGGGTCGAACTGCTTTGGGCACGGGAGGGGGCGTACCTCGAAAACGCAAGGCAGGCGTTCGCCGCTTTTCCCGGCGTTTGGGATACGGAGGAAAACGCACGGAAGGATTACCAACGGCGGGGAGAGGTTGGAGACATTTCCCTTTATTATAATTTCCCCTCTAGGGAAATGTCTCCAACCTCCCCAGCCGCCGTTTTGTACCAGCGGAGTGGCGCCGGTCAAAAGCCTGCGAAAGCGTGGTTCCACTTGGCGTTGGTCCCCGACCCCCGTAAGTGGCTCGAAGAGCGGCTGGGGCCGTTGGCGAAATTCGAAATCATTGACGGCGGCGAAGACCGCAACCTCCCGACACCCCACCACCCGCTTGGTCGGGCGCGACGCCCGCCGAAGCAACCCAACACATGAACGGAAACTAACCGATGTCACCCGAAGAACACGGAACACTCACGTCAGCCAAAATGCTTCTGTCGAAGCTCCGCAAGCAACCCTCCCCGGCCGTGGCACACGACGCAGCCAACTTGGAAAACCTCCTCGCCACGAAGCCGTTTGACGCGACCCGCGTCAAGGAAATGGTCGCGTCGATCAAAGGCGCGCTAGCGCTGGAGAGCACCAAGCTGACCCGGACGCACTCGCCTGATGGAGAACGCCCCTCTACGGCCACGCCTGTGGCGTTTAAAGCCCCTCTCCGCGAGTGGCGCTCCTCACCCGAATTCCGCGCGGCAGTCGAGGCTCAAAAAGCCCGCCTCCGCAAGAGTACAGCCGCGATTGACAGTGGCGACCCCATCCCTCCCTCAACCTAACGTAACGGAACTTATCGAAATGACTGAAACTGAAATCCTCGCAGAACACCATCGGCGCATGGCGTCGCTCACCGCGCTCCAAGCCGAAATCATTGATATCCAGGCCGGGTGCAAGGCCGACAACCTGACAGAGAAAGGGCTCGCTCGCATCAATGAGCGGCTCGACGCTGTGAAAATCAAACTTCGCGTCTTCACCTAACGCAACGAAAAGGTACTCACACCAATGCAGACCAAAATCGCCAGCGAACTCCGCTCCTTTTGGTCTTCCTCACGTTCGTTTTCTCTCCCACACCCGTCAAGCGCCGGCTCTTCGGCCTCGACACGCTCCGCATTATGTTCAAGATTGAACAATCGGGGTATTTGGTTTATAATCGGCATCCCAATACCACCATCCAGCTGTGGACACCCCATGACTGACAATCCCATCCGCAACGAACGCGGGCACTTCCTGCCAGGGAACATCGCGAACCCCACAGGGCGCCCCAAAACGCCCAACTTGGTGAAAGACCTCCTTAAAGAGGCAACGCCTCGTGCCATGCAAGTCATGGTGGAGTTGCTAGAGAACGATAACCCAAAATTGCGCTTCCAAGCTGCGCAAGAGGTGCTCAATCGGAGCCTGGGTAAGCCAGTCCAAGCGGTGGACCTAAAAGCCACCGTAGACCAGGGCAGCGCCCACCTCGCCGCTCTGCAATCGCTGGCAGCCGCCGTGACCCCGCATATGCTTGCGGAAGTGCTTACCATTGATGCCGAGCCGCTGGCCTCCCCGAGCCTGTAGCAAGGGGTAGTGAGTTCTGGACCCCAAAAACCTAGCCTCTCCACGGGCGAACCCGGCACAAAAATCCGGCTCAAAGGCCGGGTTTTCTCGTTCGAACGCGGTGGGTCTTTATGTGGGCTCGCCAAGCACGCGGTAGACGCTAGCGCGCCCGATCTTCAATTCCTTGGCAATCTCGCTCGGGCCTTTTCCTGCCGCCTTCAATGCCCGCACGCGCTCCACGTCGATCGAAGGCTTGCGGCCGCTGTATACGCCAGCGGCCTTCGCTTTCGAGATACCCTCCATTTGCCGCTCGCGACGGAGGTTAGTCTCGAACTCCGCGAACACCCCGAGCATGTCGAGGAACGCCTTCCCGGCCGCAGTGCCCGTGTCGATCGGCTGCTCTGTCGCTTGCAGTGCGACGCCTTTCTCGCGCAACTGGCGGACAATCACCTGCAAATCCCCGACGCTGCGTGCCAACCTGTCTATGCGCGTGATAACCAGTGTGTCGCCTGCCCGGAGGAAATCGAAGAGAAGCTTCAGTTCCGAGCGCTTCTCCATTGTCGTGCCGCTCTGCTTTTCCTCGCGGATGTTGTCGCACCCTGCCGCCTTCAATGCGTCGCGTTGGATAAAAAGGTCTTGGTCGGTAGTGCTTACGCGGGCGTATCCGTACTTCATGGCGGCGGGCTCCGTTGGTGTCTCGTTTGGGTCTAGACCCTTTTCTCCTACTGTCTCATATATTGGATGTCAACCCTAACGAGACGCTCTTCGTGTCTCGCCGTGCTGTCTTGTCGGGGTATACCTATCCGAGCCAAAGCGTGTAAAATGTAAAACACCCCAAGTTGGTTTCCTCTGGGGTCATAACGCCGGAATGGTCTTCATACCCAACAGTAGTGGCGAAAGGCCCGCATAAGCTGGCCAAGCTACCAATTTGCCGAAGATAAAAGCGCAAAACACTTCCTGGCGAGATGCCGGGGAGTGCAGGTTACCTATCCCTTAAACGCGGGAAAACATCCTGCACCTTCCTACAAATCTACATCTTGTGAAGAGACTTGAGTCTCGCCAATCTTCCACAGCCGATCGTTACTTCCGGAATCACTGTTGAAGATATTGTCGCTGATAAACATTTTGGCATCTGGTATCAGCGGGAGCGCAATCTAGTTGCGGTGGCGCCATGTGGTATTGGGAACCGCATTTAGGATCGCCTTTCCTGCAGGCCTCTCGTTTGCGCTGCAACGCTGCGAAATCATGCGGCTCGAACTTCACGGTGACCGTGTTCCCCGTGGTACTGGTGAATTTGCCGCTGGCCGACAGAGCAACGTTTGAAAGCCCGACACCGATCTCCCCGTTAAGGCCTTTCACCACCGTGATTCCCATCTGATACGTGTTGTCATCAGATCCTTTTTTAAGCTTCAGACATATGTCGCTGCGATCGTCCCCGCTCGATAAGGCTGTTTCCCAGAGGTTCCTCATGGCTCGTGCGAGCGGCGCGGTATCTAGATCGCCGGGATTATACGGCTGTCGTTCGGCGCTCGGCACAATCTCGTTCAGTATCGACAAGACCTGGGAGTTCGAAACCGAACGGCTCCCGCCCAATGAGGCTGATATCGGAGTCGCGCCGATTCCTACTCCGCCTCCAACTGTGCTGTCTGATTCCGCTACAAGTTCCATCCGCACAGAGACTATATCGAATCCGATCAAACCGTTACCGCAGAATTTGCTGCGTGATCGAGCAAGGACTCGTGGATATCCTTCTTCTGAGTTTTGATATGCTGTATACACGCTGATTTGGCGCTTTACTTCACCAACAACCTTATAGATATCTTGTTGACTTATCGGCTCAATAGTTTCGAAGCTAGCGGAAGTGCACCCCGCAGCTGTTGCTAAGCAACACAATATAAAGCAAGGCAAAGTTCGCATAATAATCCCTCCGCTCTAGCCCTTATGATACATTACGCATGCCGGCGATATAATCAAATATCGTTCGCTATTGAAATAGTTCAAACACTCTTTACGTATCAATTAGACAGAAAAGTCAACTCATCTACATCATATTGTGTTCTGTTTCAGACCTATTTGCTTTCACATGGTAATACCATATCAGAAAACAAATGCTGTTTATGCGAATGCTGTGCGTGCGCATGCTGAAGTCGATGTTTCCCCCCACTGAACTTCATCCCCCAAACATTGGAGCCTCGACCTTTTGGCCCCATCTTAATTTGTACTGCAGGACTTGAGAGTTTGCGGTTCTTGCAGTTGCCCCGCCGTTAGATCCCTGCTGTGAGCCTTCTCGCATCTTCTTGATTACGGGGCAAAGCTCGCGTAGGCCGAGCAGACGGCAGTGGCAATATACAGTCCACTGACCTGGCGACTACATGCTCCTGTACTCACCCTACCTACCTGGGTGGCGGAACTCGGTCTTTAAACGGCTTCAGGCGCCGAAAGTTGTCCCTTTCACTTTCGCTTGGCTTGGATGCACTAGCTCTGGGGCCGTAGATTTACTCGAGAGCCCCCTAAGATAATGAAAAAGTATCGGATACTCCGTTTTTGACTCTGTTTTGTGCCCGGTCCGATTCCGATACGTTCGGTGAACAAAACAGTTTTTCATCGGCCTGTCAGGGTGAACAACAAGACCAGCTCATGATGCGCGAACCCTCACTTGATGCCTCCAGTCGCCCGCCCTTCAATTGGACCAACCTGCAGCGCGCAGTCGGCAGTCAAAGCCGATCCGTCCACGCCGATCGTGACAAGTCGCAAGCCGTGCCGCGTGTTGCTCGGCACCTTGAAATCAATCTTGGCGCTGCCCGTGCTATCAAGGCTGCCTTGTGCCACTAGTTCGTCCCCGAGAATGACGTGCACGCCCTCGTTCTCGCGCCTGAACCCTGTCGCCTCCAAAGTCACTAGTTCCCCGGGATCGACTTGTTCCCGACTGGTCGCACAGATTGGATACTCAGGCGGGATGATGTGTACCGTTTCGGAACCTGGCCACGGCACCTGACCCTTGCCGCCGGGAACAACGTCGAGCGAAGTGCCAGACCCTAGCTGCTGCGCAACGGCCTGGAAGCGAATGGTCGGCTTGGGCGCGCCGGTCAGGAACATCGGAAGCCCCAGAACGACACCGTGGTTGACCTCAATGCCCGATTCACCGCCTCGCGGCGCCTGAACCAGTGCGTAGACACCATCACCGACGAATTCGGCAAATGAAGTACCGTCGAACTGCCAGACGGTGGCTACCGGTTCGTTGAGATTAACCAGAACCCGCCCGACGAGTTCGGCGCCTTCAAACTCGGTCGGCAAGCCAATGTCCTTCGGACTGCCTCCCGTGGTCAGGTCCGCATTGCGGATTCCGACGTGAAGTCGGCCGCCATTCCGATCAAAGACCGGCCACCATTCCGATTTGAAGCCGGCCACCGTTCCGATCAAAGACCGGC
>NZ_FOSL01000024.1 GCF_900114255.1 Neomesorhizobium albiziae
TCCGTTCGCCCATCATCGGCCGCGCCCCCGATTCACTCAAACCAGTGAATCAGGACTTCAAGCTCGCAGCAACACCGACTTTTTCAACACAATCGATCTATTGGAGACGTGCCAGACCCAAGCCTCCCCTTCCCCCTTTACCTCGCCCTCCCAACCTGCCACCCTTCACCCATGATTGAACTTGTCCGAACCAACGACGCCGTACTGATCTCGTTCATCGAGGCGCTGATGCGCGACGCCGGCATCGAATTCATGGTCGCCGACCAGAACATGAGCGTGCTCGACGGCTCGATCGGCGTGCTGCCGCGCCGCATCCTCGTTGCCGAAGACGATGCCGACGCGGCGCGGAAAATCCTCGTCGACGCAGGGATCGCCAACGAGATCGAAGGCGGCTGACGGCCTCGATGATGGTTTCGTCGTCACAGTCATGAAATCGACCGCGCAGACGATCGACGCCTTCCACCGCGGCAATTTCTGGCTGGTGCAGCCGCGCGGCAAGGGCCATCGCGCCGGCATGGACGCCATGATGCTCGCCGCCGCAGTGCCGACCGGCTTTTCCGGCCGGCTTGCCGATTTCGGCGCCGGCGCGGGTGCGGCGGGGCTGGCGGTCGCCTCCCGCTGCCCCGGGGCCGATGTGGTGCTGGTCGAACGTTCCGCCGAAATGGCCGACTTTGCCGCCCGCACGCTTGCGCTCGAACAGAACGCGCATCTGAGCGCCCGCGTCTCGCTTCTCGCCGCCGACGTGACCCTCGCCGGCAAGGCGCGCGTCGCTGCTGGCCTCGCCGACGCTTCGTTCGACTTCGCCATCATGAACCCGCCCTTCAACGAGGCCAAGGACAGGGCAACGCCGGACGCGCTGAAGATCGAGGCGCATGTCATGGAAGACGGCCTGTTCGAGCGCTGGATCCGCACCGCGGCGGCGACCGTGCGGCCGCGCGGCGGCCTGGCGCTGATCGCCCGGCCGCAATCGCTGTCGGCCATCCTGGCAGCTTTCGGTGGCCGCTTCGGTGGCGCCGAAATCGTGCCCATCCAGCCGCATGCAGATGCGCCAGCCATCCGCATCGTCGTGCGGGCGGTGCGCGGTTCGCGCGCCGGCCTTTCGCTGATGCCGGCGCTGGTGCTGCATGATGCTGCCGGCGACTTGTTTTCGCCGCAAGCCGACGCCATCAACAATGGACGCGCCTCGCTGTTTGGCGACTGACAGCGCCGCGCGTCCCGAAGGGATGCCGTCACACTTCAGAATCGACGCGTGAAGCGTCGAGTTTTCCAGGCCGGCATTGCGCAGCGCCGGCGAATGCCTACATGCCCTCTAACCATATTCTGGAGACCTCCTTGCTGAGACGCATTTTCCGCCGCCTGACGCCGAAGTCGATGCGTTCCGACGCGGTCACCATTCCCGTCATCCGCCTGCACGGCGCCATTATGAGCGGCGGCGGCCAGTTCCGCCCCTATCTGTCGCTGGCCTCCACCGCCGGCCTGATCGAGAAGGCCTTCGCCTTTCCCGACGCACCGGCCGTCGCCATCTCCATCAACTCGCCGGGCGGCTCGCCGGTGCAGTCGCGCCTCATCTACAAGCGCATCCGCGACCTCGCCGCCGAGCACAACAGGAAGGTGCTGGTGTTCGTCGAGGACGTGGCGGCTTCCGGCGGCTACATGATCGCGGTGGCCGGCGACGAGATCATCGCCGACCCCTCCTCGATCGTCGGCTCGATCGGCGTTGTCTCCGCCTCCTTCGGCTTCCCCGAGCTGATGAAGAAGATCGGCGTCGAGCGCCGTGTCCACACCGCCGGTCAGAACAAGGCCGTGCTCGACCCGTTCCGGCCGGAAAAGAAGGAAGACGTCGAGCGGCTGAAGGCGCTGCAGCTGGAAGTCCACGACACTTTCATCGACCTGGTCAAGGAGCGCCGCGGCACAAAGCTTTCCGACGACCCCGACCTGTTCACCGGCCTGTTCTGGACGGGAAAGCGCGGCCTAGCGCTCGGCCTCGTCGACGCACTCGGCGACATGCGCGCCGTGCTGAAGGACCGCTACGGCGCCAAGACGCGGCTGAAGCTCATAACGCCGCCGCGCGGCCTGTTCGGCCGCGGCCTCGGCTTCTTCGGCTCCAACTCCGGCTTTTCAGCGCCCGACATCGCGCAGGCTGCGGCCGGCGGGCTCATCGATGCGGCGGAAGAACGCGCGCTGTGGAGCCGCTTCGGCCTTTGAATGATCGCCGAAGGCGGCTATCATGCCGTCTTCGGCACCTTCCCGGCGAGGTTTTTCCGGCCGGCCCGCTCTCCAAGGGAGGAGCAGAGAAATGCCACAGCTCATTTTCTTCGCCCTGATCGCTCTGGTCGCCTGGTATGGCTACAGGCATTTCATCAAGGAGGCCGAGCGGGTCACCGCGAGGGTGCGCCGCGAGGAGCATCAGGCCGCCACCGGCACGCAGGGCACGCTGGTCAAGGACCCTGAGACCGGCGAATACCGGCTCGCCAAGGACTGACACCACCCGCATGGATTCCCCGCCTGCCCAGACAGTCGCGCGGCTCGCGCCGGCGAAGATCAACCTTGCGCTGCATGTCACCGGTCGGCGCGCCGACGGCTATCATCTCATCGACAGCCTCGCCGTCTTCACCCGCTTCGGCGATCGTGTCACCGTCACGGCTTCCGATGAGGACAGTTTTGCAGTCAGCGGGCCGTTCGCCGCCCATGTGCCGCTCGATGCCGGGAACCTTGTGCTGCGCGCCCGCGATGCGCTGCGCAGCGCCTTCCCCGACAGCGCCTGCCCCCCCGTCGCCATTGTGCTCGAAAAGAACCTGCCGGTGGCCTCCGGCATCGGCGGCGGCTCCAGCGACGCGGCGGCGGCATTGCACGCGCTGGCCGATCTGTGGGCCATCGACGATGACGCGGCCCTTGCCCGCATCGGCCTTTCGCTCGGGGCAGACCTGCCGATGTGCCTTGCCGCGCAACCGCTGATCGCGTGCGGGGTGGGCGACGAACTCTCCCTACTGCCGAATTTCCCGGCGCTTGGCCTGGTGCTGGTCAATCCGGCCGTCGCGGTGCCCACCGCCGCCGTCTTCGCTGCGCTGGCAAAACGCGACGGCGAAAAGCTGCCGCCGCTTCCCCTGGCAATCGACTTCCATTCGCTGCGCAATTGGCTGGAGACCACCCGCAACGACCTCGAGCCGGCGGCCCGCGCCATCGAGCCGGCCATTGCTGCTGCGGCGACAGCACTCGACCGCGCCGGGTCCGGCTTCACCCGCATGTCGGGTTCCGGCGCCACCTGCTTCGGCCTGTTCGAGACCGGCAATGTGGCCAAACGCGCCGCGGCCGCCATCCGCGCCCGCCAGCCCGGCTGGTTCGTCGCCGCGACCCGCAGCGTGGCATCGGAGGCCGACGCGCATGGGTAACGAAAACCGCGCCTTCGTCCCGGTTGGCATCGCCGTGCTCACCGTATCCGACAGCCGCACGCTTGCCGACGACAAGTCCGGCCAGACGCTCGCCGACCGCATCGCCGAGGCCGGCCATATCCTTGCTGCCCGCGCCATCGTCACCGACGACAAGGAAAAAATCCGCGATCAGGTTCTGGCGTGGTCGCATGACGAAAAGATCGATGTGGTCATCACCACGGGCGGCACCGGCTTCACCGGCCGCGACGTGACGCCGGAAGCGCTGGAACCGATCTTCGAAAAGCGCATGGACGGCTTTTCCGAAGTTTTTCACCGCATTTCCTTCGACAAGATCGGCACCTCGACGATCCAGTCCAGGGCGACCGGCGGCGTCGTCAACGCCACCTTCGTCTTCGTGCTGCCGGGTTCGCCCGGCGCCTGCAAGGATGCCTGGGACGGCATCCTCAAGGCGCAGCTCGACTACCGCCACATGCCCTGCAATTTCGTGGAAATCATGCCGCGCCTGGACGAACACCTGAAACGCGGCGCCGGCAAGACGGCGTAGAGCATCGGGTGCCGCTTCGCCCTCCTTCCTGTTTACCGGGAGCAGGCACCGTCACTTCCTGGGCGGCGCGACGGAAATTTCCGCCGCAAGCAGCTTGGTCGCGAGGCCGCGTGCGATTGCCTCGGCACTGCCTGCGGTTCTGGAAAGCACCGTTGCTTGCCGCTTGGTGATCAGCAGTCCCTCGGCGAGCGCCCGCCCGCTTGTGAACACACGCGCCAGGAAAGGCGTGCGCTCCCTGCGCGAACGCGAGAAGCGGGCCGCCATCGTCTGCTTGGCCGCATGCTGCAACACGTCCTCCATCCAGCCGTCGGCGAGCCGCGCGCCGGGCTCCAGCAACAACAGCCAGTCGCCTTTCGCCTGGGCGATGCCGGCGGCTAAGCCGCCCTCGGCCAGATATTGGCAGCCGGCATGTTCGGCGACATAATGCGTCTGGTCGGTCGACCCCTTGTCGCAGACGATCACCTCGCGCACCACGCCTTCGACGGCGCCGCCAATCAGCGAGGCCAGCGTACGGGCCAGCGCCTCCTCGTCATTCCTCGTTTCGATCAGCACGGAAAGCATGGTTCCGGCGTAGCCGAAAGCGGAGCGGAATGCCAGTTGGGAGGGTGAGGCGTACGTCGGGAAGCTAAATGCCCTAGGTTGCCCCCCTCTGGCCTGCCGGCCATCTCCCCCACAGGTGGGGAGATTGGCAGCTTCGGCTACACGCTCAACCTTCAGCGTCGGCGATTGGGCGAAGCCAGCGACGCGACTGATCTCCCCACCTGTGGGGGAGATGGCCGGCAGGCCAGAGGGGGGCGCGAAGGAACACAAACTCTCGGAAACCGGCTTCTCCCTCGCGCCTCCCCAACCCCACCTTGTCAGCATCTGTCAGTAGTCTTCTCTCGCCGTTTATCCACACCCCTTTGCCGCTCCCGCATAATGCAGCCATCGCCCTCACGGGAACCTGGTGCGCACCGGGTATCAGGGAGGGCGACGGTGCCGGATCGGCAGCGCTGACGGTGGTGTCGCTGGGGGAATGAACCCGCAGGTCCGGGCCCTAACCGAGGCTAGTTCGCGGGTCTGAAAACCCGCGCTCCCTGCGGGAGGGCAAGAACACCGGCGGGGCGCTGGGAAGGCGCCAGATTACTTACTTACGAGGTGCTGAACCAGCGCCCCGCTTCCCACTTTCTTCCACCTAATGGCCAGACCGGAAACGGGGCGTGGCGACGGAGAAGCTTGTGTTGATGAAAACCCCCTCTCCGTCTCGGCTTCGCCTCGACACCTCTCCCCCGCTTTGCAGGGGCGAGGAACCCAGGCTGGAGAGGCGCCGGCATCGCGGCAGCGGTTCCTCGCCCCTGCGAAGCGGGAGAGGTGGTTTGCGCAGCAAACCGGAGAGGGGGTCTTGCAGGAGCGCCTGCCGATGCGTCTTCATCCGGCCTTACAAAAAGTTCTTGCTTTGTTCTCATTCCGGAAATAGGAATAGTTTCATGAACAACGCGATTCGCCAGACCTCCGACACCCCGTGGGAACGAGCCAAAGTGGAACAGATCGTCCGCGCAGACATTGCTGCTTTTGGACAAGGCAGGGCCGAAATGGCGAATGCGATGATCGAGCAGAGCGAAATACGCGTGCGTCCCGACCGCAACCGTGGCCGGTCGGCGGGCATCAATCCGTCCGGCCGGTTCGAGCCGGTCAGCCGGCACGTCTTCGACGACGGCTGGAACTCGCTGGAAGAGCTGCCGCCCTTCAAGACAGAAGTGCAGGTCGAAAAGCCGCGGACCATCATCACGCGCAACGAAACGCCCGATATTTCCTTCGATCGCTCGATCAATCCCTATCGCGGCTGCGAGCATGGCTGCGTCTACTGCTTCGCCCGGCCCACCCACGCCTATATGGGCCTGTCGCCGGGGCTGGACTTCGAATCAAAGCTCTTTGCGAAGCCCGACGCGGCCAAGCTCCTGGAACGGGAACTGTCGAAGGACGGCTACCAGCCGCGCACCATCGCCATCGGCACAAACACCGACCCTTACCAGCCGATCGAGAAGCAGTATCGCATCATGCGCGAGGTACTCGAAGTGCTCGATGCCCATAACCACCCCGTCGGCATCGTCACAAAGTCGGCGCTGGTGACGCGCGACATCGACATCCTGTCGCGCATGGCCGAGCGCGGGCTTGCCAAGGTGGCGCTGTCGGTGACGACGCTCGACCGCATGCTCGCCCGGGTGATGGAGCCCCGCGCCTCGACGCCGACCAAGAGGCTGGAGGCGATCAGGCAGCTTAGCGAAGCGGGCATCCCGGCTTCCGTCATGGTGGCGCCGATCATTCCGGGGCTGACCGACCAGGAGATCGAGCGCATCCTCGATTCGGCGCGCGCCGCCGGTGCGCGCGATGCCGGCTACGTCATCCTCAGGCTGCCGCTGGAAGTTGCGCCGATCTTCAAGGACTGGCTGCTGCGCCATTATCCCGACCGCTACCGGCACGTGATGTCGCTGATCCGCTCGATGCGCGACGGCAAGGATTACGATTCGGAGTTCGGGAAGCGGATGAAGGGCGCCGGGCCTTATGCCTGGCAGATCGGTCGCCGCTTCGAGATCGCCGCACGCAAGCTCGGTCTCAATTCCGAACGGACCCGGCTGCGCAACGATCTGTTCCGCGCGCCCGCTAGGCAGGGTGAGCAGCTCAGCCTTCTGTGACTGGTGCATGTCGCCCGAAAGTGTCCTCGGTTTCGGGAGAAACGACATGCATAAACAAGAAATTACAGCGCGGAAGCCGAATCCCATTCGGCGCGACGCGCTGTAAAAATCCCGTCCGGCCACTCCCCTGTCCGCCTGACGGTGCCTTCCCGGACCGCCGCCCCATTCGGTCGGGAAGGACTTGCGGAGAATCGGAGCCGATGCGAACCTCGCCGCACCATGGCTCGCGCGCGTTCCGATTCTCCGCCCCTCTTCGAGATCATCGAGAGACCCGACTTCTCGGTCGAAAGGCGGGCGATGGCCGAGGGCCAGTGGCCGGTCGCCGGCCTCGACGAAGCCGGGCGCGGCCCGCTTGCCGGACCAGTGGTGGCGGCTGCGGTCATCCTCGATCCCGAAAAAATCCCGGAAGGCCTCGACGATTCGAAACGCCTCACCGCAGAGCAGCGCGAGGCGTTGTTCGACATCATTCTCGGCAGCGCGCTTGGCGTCGCGATGTCGTCGATCTGCGCCGAAGGCATCGACACGATCAACATACTGCGCGCCAGCCTGGAAGCGATGCGCCGCGCCGCAGCCGGCCTCAGCCTGCAGCCCAAGCTGGCGCTGGCCGACGGCCGCGACATCCCGCCCGGCCTGCCCTGCCCCGGCCGCGCCCTGATCAAGGGAGATCAGCGCTCGCAGTCGATCGCCGCGGCCTCGATCGTCGCCAAGGTGATGCGCGACCGCATGATGTCCGGCTGCGGCCAGGTCCACGTCCACTACGGTTTCGAGGCGCATATGGGGTACGCCACGCCGCGCCACCGCACCGCGATCGGCAATCACGGCCCCATAGCCAGGCTGCACCGCGTTTCCTTCGCGCCATTCCGTCTCGGCGAAACAGAGATGGCCGAAGCCGATTAGTGCCTCGGGCTTCGGCTCCCGCGACCTTCATGTCGAGGCGTGGCGCGAGCGGGAGCTTCGAACGGCGCCCGGTGCGATCCACGGCAGATCCTGCACAACAAAAAAAGCCGCTTGGTTGCCCAAGCGGCTTTTCAAAAGGTTCCTGAATTGCCTGCTCAGTTGAGCTTGGCCTTCACCTGCTGCAGCGAGGTCTTGAAGAGATCGGCGCCAGCCTTGGTGTCGACCGTGTCGCCGAGCAGCTTGCGCGCGGCTTCCACGGCGATATCGACGGCTTTCGCGCGCACTTCGTTGACCGCGTCGCGTTCAGCCTGCCCGATCTTCTGCTCGGCCAGAGCCGTGCGGCGGGCGACATACTCTTCGGTCTTCTTCTGCGCTTCGACGACCAGCTGGTCGGCCTCGCGTTTGGCGGCGGCGACGATGTCGCCGGCTTCCTGCTCGGCTTCCTTGCGCTTGCGCTGGTATTCGCCGAGCAGCTGCTGGGCTTCCTCACGCAGGCGGCGGGCCTCGTCGAGCTCGCCACGGATCTTCTCAGCACGCTGGTCGAGCGACTTCGAGATCATGCCCGGCACCTTCATGTAGAAGACGATGCCGAGGAAAATGATGAGAGCGACAAACGCCCAGAATGTTGCGTCCATGGCGCGCTCCCCGTTACCTGACGGCCTTGACGGCGGCCGCGATCGTTCCCTTGTCGAGCTTGCCGCCCACCAGTTCCTGCACGATCGCGCCGGCTGTGTCCTCGGCAATGGTGCCGACTTCCTTCATGGCCGCGGCCTTGATGGAAGCGATATGCGCTTCAGCGTCCCCGAGCTTCTTGTCGAGGCTCGCCTCGACCTTCTTGCGTGCGGTTTCCGCACTCGCCTTGGCGCCGTCCCGAGCCTCCTGGCCGATGACGTTGGCCTTGGCGCGGGCATCCGTCAATTCCTGTTCGTAGGCGGCGACGGCGGCGTCGGCTTCCTCTTGCAGGCGGCTTGCCTGATCGAGATCCTGCTGGATGCGGCCGTGGCGATTTTCCAGGATGCCGCCGATGCGCGGCAGCACCGCCCTCTTCAGGAAGAGGTAGAACAGGCCGAAGGTGATCGCGAGCCACAGGATCTGCGACGGAAATGTCGATGCGTCGAACGGAGGAAACGAACCACCGCCATGCTCAGGGCCTTCGACGGTGTGCGCTTCGTCCAGGGCCGGAGCCTCTTCCTGCGCATATCCCGGTGTCACAAACATTTAACTTCCCCTGTCCGCTCGATCCGGCCGCAACACTGCGGCCGGCCAAATCGCTTGTGCGTCCGGCTCTTAGGTGAAGAGCAGGAGGAGAGCGACGAGCAGCGAGAAGATGCCCAGAGCTTCGGTCACGGCGAAGCCGAAGATCAGGCGGCCGAACTGGCCGTCGGCAGCCGACGGGTTGCGCAGCGCGCCAGCGAGGTAGTTACCGAAGATGTGGCCCAGGCCGATGCCCGCACCGCCCATGCCGAGGCAGGCGATGCCCGCACCGATTGCCTTTGCTGCTTCTGCTTCCATTGTCCAACTCCTTGTGGATCTCAAATAAACTTCAGTTTCGGGTGGCGGAAAACCGCCGGCGAAATTTTCCTAGTGGCCCGGATGAATGGCGTCGTTGAGGTACATGCAGGTTAGCACCGCAAAGACGTAGGCCTGCAGGAAGGCCACCAGAAATTCCAGACCGGTGATCGCCACCGTCATGGCGAGCGGCAGGATCGAACCGGCGATGCCGACGGCGCCAAACGCGCTCAGCGACGTCACGAAGCCGGCGAAAACCTTCAGCGTGATGTGGCCGGCCAGCATGTTGGCGAACAGACGAACCGAAAGGCTGATCGGGCGCGACAGGAACGAGATAACCTCGATCAGCACGACAAGCGGGATCAGAACTCCAGGAACGCCCGACGGCACGAACAGTTTCAGGAAGCCGATGCCGTTCTTGTAGAAGCCGTAGACGACGACCGTGCCGATGACCAGCAGCGCCAGAGCGAAGGTGACGATGATATGGCTGGTGACGGTGAAGAAATAGGGGAACAAGCCGAGCAGGTTTGCGACGAGCACGAACATGAACAACGAAAAGACGAACGGAAAGAACTTCATTCCGTGCGAACCCGCCGCATCCCGCAGCATAGACGCCACAAATTCGTAGGACATTTCCGAGATCGACTGGAGACGCCCCGGAACCAGGCCACGGCTGGAGGTGGTCAGGTAGAGGAACGCGCCGGCGGCGGCGACAGTCGCCACCATGAAGGCCGAGGCATTGGTGAACGAGAAGTCGAGCCCGCCGATTTCGATCGGAATCCATTTCGAAATCTGGAACTGGTGGATCGGATCGTTTGCCACCTTAACCCCTCACATCATGCGCCCGCGGGCGCCATTCACTTCTTGTCCGGTCCGCCGCTGCCCTTGCCGGGCGTTTTCGGACCGGGTTCGGCAACGAGCCCCGCTGAGCGCAGCACATTCAAGACCCCGGCGCCAAAACCGAGCAGCAGAAACACGATCAGTCCCCACGGGGAAGTTCCCGCCATGCGGTCGATCCCCCAGCCAAGGGCCGCACCGACAGCAATTCCCGCGATGAATTCGCTGGAAAGCTTCAATGCTTGCCCAAATCCGGCGGCGCCGCCTGAATTCGTGCCTTCGCTCCCGGTCCGTTTTTCCGGCCGCCTCGCTGCAAGAACTGCTTCGAGATCACGCCGGCGGCGCTCGAGATCGTCGTCCTGGACGACAGGCTTTTCCTGGTTTCCAGGCCCGTTCTTACCGGTTTCGTCTGGCCGAATGGGTGTGGCCACCGCAACCTCCGTGCCCGGCCAGCTTTCAACCTGCTGTCCGCTTCAAAGTCGCCGGCAACATAGTTAGCGGACCTGCCCCAGTCAAGCCACGGCAAGGAGACTCTCTGCATGTATTTAATACAGCAAAATCAATATCTTGGCTTACTGCGACATCCTGCCCGCGTGGTGCGGGGCGCCGCAGGCTGCGAATCCCGGGAGACTCTCGGCCAGCCAGAAGGCTCAACTCCAGCCGCCGCCATAGGTCCTATAGAAGATATGAAGGCCGATCTTCTTCATCTTCTGCATGGTCCGCGCCCAGCCCGGATTTACATAGGTCGCGTAATAGTGCGTGGACGAGCCGATCTCGGGAATGAAGATCTTGCCGGCAGTCACTGCCATGGCGATGTCTTCGGCAACACGGTAGTGGGAAGGGCTCAGCACCCGGTCCTTGATGCCATCGCAAGCAAAAGAAAACTGGCAGCGGTTGCGCCAGTTGTCGTTCTGGTAGACGACGCCGCAGATCGAGTTGGGATAGGCGGGATTGCGGACGCGGTTGAGAACGACCTGCGCCACCGCCGCCTGCCCCTTCGGGCTTTCGCTGCGCGCCTCGAAATAGATGGCGTTGGCAAGGCACTTCTGCTCTGCCTTGGAAAAGACGCTCGGCGGCAGCGGCTGGCTCATCCAGGCGTGGTCGCCCTTGGCGATCGGAGGGATAAAGCGGCCCTGGTTGGGGTCTTCGTTGCGAAGCAGCGTCTCGAAAGGCGATGCCTTGGCATAGTCGGGTTCCGCGGGCGCATAGGCGGTGGCGAGAACGTCGGGCGTATCGTTGGTCACTAGCGATGCCAGCATGACTGGAACGCCCGGGGCGGCCTTCTTGTCCTGCTTGGCATGGAAGGCTGCCGCGATCTCGATTTCCTTGCCTTTGATGGCCGGTGCGGCGAACGCCATCTTCAATTCACCGTCCAGCGTCGGTTTCAGCAACGAGCTGGAGCGCTCGAAGACCGATCCGGCGTTGAAGGACTTCGGCGGCGCAACCGGCGCGATCTGGACGAGACGGCCCTGCTTGTCGGCCCGGTTGACGCGAAATTCGTCGGGCACGTCATTGGCGGCGGCCTTGCCGCGGAACGTCACCGTGCCGATGCCGGGCGCGGAAAACCCGGCGCCGGAGAGCGAGCCGGTGGCATCAGCATTGGCGAAGGGCATTTCGGCCGCGTGCACCGAGCCGGCGGCGGCCTTCTCGACAAAGGAATTCCAGCGCGCGCCTTGCGACTCTGCGCCCGAAACCATGCTCGTCATGTCCTGATATGCGACGACGGTGGGGAAACCGACCCAGATACCAAGCCCGATGACCAGCGATGTAAGAAGCGAAGACCTGTCCTGTCTCGCGGCGGCGGCACGCAGCCGCGTCACAATTCGTCGATGCACGAACACCCTCTCCGGTACGCAACTCACCCAACAGAAGATGGATAATGGCGCATTAACCTTGATGCCGCGTTAACGGCCAGTCTTTGGCCGCATTGAGACCACGGCAAAAAAACGGCGCTGTGTGCCGTTTCGCCGCGGAAGCCGGGGGGAGGATAAGGAAACTCAGCGCTTCTTTTTTGCCTTGCCGGCAAACGGATTGTCGGACGCGTGCAAGGCCATGCGGATCGGCACGCCGGGCATGTCGAACGCCTCGCGCAGATTGTTGACGAGGTACCGCACGTAGGATTGCGGCATGGCGTCGGGGCGCGAACAGGACACCACAAAGCCCGGAGGCCGCGTCTTGGCTTGCGTCATGTATTTGACCTTCAGCCGGCGGCCGGCGACGGCGGGGGGCGGATGATGGGTCAGGATGCCTTCCAGCCAGCGGTTCAGCCTGCCGGTCGAGACACGGCGGTTCCAGACCTGATGGGTCTTGATGACCGAGGCCATCAGCTTTTCCAGCCCGCGGCCGGTTTCGGCTGAAATCGTCACCGCCTGGACGCCGCGCACCTGTGGCAGCAGCCGGTCGGTCATCTCGCGCAATTCGGCGAGTTTCTCCTGCGGGTTGTCGATCATGTCCCACTTGTTGAAGGCGATGACCAGCGCCCTCCCCTCACGGATGATGAGGTCGGCGATCTGCAGATCCTGTTTCTCGAAGGGAATTGTCGCATCGAAAACGACGATCACGACTTCGGCAAAACGGATGGCGCGCAAGCCATCCGCAACGGACAGTTTTTCGAGCTTTTCCTGAACCCGCGCCTTGCGACGCATGCCTGCAGTATCGAACAGCTTGATCTTGCGGCCACCCCATTCCCAATCGACCGAGATGGAATCGCGGGTGATTCCGGCTTCGGGGCCTGTCAGCAGCCGTTCCTGGCCGATCAACGCATTGATCAACGTCGATTTGCCGGCGTTCGGGCGGCCGACGACAGCGATGCGCATCGGCTTCGATTCGTCGTAGGCGGCGGCGGCTTCGTCGGCGTCGGGGTCGGTGATGTCCTCACCGATCAGGACCTCGCTTTCGGCGACAGCCTCTTCCTCGGCCTCATCGCCGAATGCGCGCTCTTCGCCGATCGCCGCGATGATGGCATCGCGCAGGTCGGGCAGTCCCTGGCCATGCTCGGCCGACACCGGCACCGGCTCGCCGAGGCCAAGCTCCCAGCTTTCCAGCATGCCGCTCTGGGCGCCGCGGGCTTCAGCCTTGTTGGCGACCAGCACGACCGGCTTGCCCGAACGGCGGACGATCTCAGCAAAGGTCCGGTCGTCGGGCAAAAGGCCCGCCTTGGAATCGATGAGGAAGAAAACCAGGTCGGCTTCCTCGATCGCCATCTCGGTCTGCGCGCGCATGCGACCCTGCAAGGTCGCTGCCGCGGCATCCTCGAAGCCGGCGGTGTCGATGACGTCGAAATTGAGATCGTAGAGCTTGGCGGAATGGATACGCCGGTCGCGTGTTACGCCCGGCGTGTCGTCGACGAGCGCAAGTTTCCTGCCGGCAAGACGGTTAAAAAGCGTCGACTTGCCAACATTGGGCCGGCCGATGATCGCTACCTTGAAGCTCATCAGCCACAATCACGAGGCGTTGCCCGAACCGCGGATCAGTTCGGTAAGGAGATTAACGCGCTCGCGCACGTTGCGGGGTGCTGCGTCGTCGGCCGAGACCTGCTCGAAGAACTTCAGCGCATCGGCCGACTTGCCTTCCTTCCAGGCGGAGAGGCCGAGCAATTCGCGGGCCGAGTGACGCAGGGGATTGTTGTCGGCGTTCAGCACCTCGACCCGGGTTGCGACATCGGCATAGGTGCCGTGGTCGACCAGCACGAGGGCAGCCCTCAGCCGCGCCATGTCGCGGATTGCGACCGGGATGGATGCATCGCCCGAAACTTCGTCGAAGCCGGCGACCGCACCGGAAAAATCGCCCTTGCCGGCGAGCACCGTCGCCGCACGCAGCCGGGCAAGCACGGGATAAGCGCCGTGGCCACCGGTCTCCAGCGCTTCAAGCGCCTTCAGCGCCTCATCGCTCTTGCCGTCGTTGGCCAACCGGAGCGCCTGCGAAAAATCGTCGCCCGAGCGGTTGGCGCGGGTTTCCACCCAATAATTGTAGCCCACGAAGGCAGCCGTTCCGAGCACCACGCAGATCGCGATCGCGATGGCGATAGGGCCATAGCGGTCCCACAGCGCCCTCGCCTGATCCTGGCGGATCTCTTCATTTACCTCGCGGATGAAACTGTCGTCCGACATCAAATCTACCGAATTGTTCTTCGCGCCCGTTTATCAGGGCTTGTGTGGGCCTGCGTTTAAGCGGAATTTTGTCCGCATGGAAGGGGCGAGGCAGAAAATCGCTCAGAACGGCGAGACGCCGAACAGCCAGGCGTGCAGTTTCCAGACGAAAAGGATGTAAAGCAGCGTTGCCGCAACGGCCGCCGCGAAATCCCACTTCACCGGACCGGCGGCGACTGTCGCCTCGCCGCTGCGCTTGACTGCGATGCGGTCCCAAACGGCCCAGGCCAGGAAGCTGCCAAAAAGGATCAGCGAGGCGAGGTCGCCATTGGCCAGCAGATGCGCGAACGCCCAGATCTTGATGGCAAGCAGCATCGGATGTTTCAGCACCGGCTTTAGCCGGCCTGCAGGGAAGCGCCAGACCATCAGGCTGATAAAAGCCAGCAGCATCAACGCAGCGGTAACATGTTTCATCCAGACCGGTGGCTCGTAAAGCACGGGAGCAACAGGCCAGGCGCGTGCATAGCCCCAGACGAGCAGAACGAAACCGACAAGCGAGACAATGGAGTAAAGGCCCTTCCAGCCGTTTTCTCCCAAACGCGCGATCTGGGCTTCGCGCCAATCGGGCGCCACGATACGAACCGAATGGACGCCAAGGAAAACAATGAGACCGACAATCAGGAGAAACATGGCTGGCTCCGCGCTGGCTGGCGCAAGGCTAGCGCAGGCGGCAAGGCGGCGCCATGCCTCCCTTGAAACGCGACGCACCGGCGCCACATTTTGCTCCTAGCTGCGTCATCCCGCTGATAACATGCTAGTTTGACACCGATGTCTGTACCCTTGCGTCTTTGTGCCGCTGTGTCCGCGCTGCTAGCCAGCGCCTCGCCGCTTCTGGCTGATGCGGCCAAACGCCCGCAATATGTGATCATCTCCTTCGACGGCGCCCATGACGTGGCGCAATGGAAGCGCAGCCGCGATCTCGCCGCCAGGACCGGCGCAAAGTTCACCTACTTCCTGTCCTGCGTCTTCCTGCTGTCGCCGGAAACGCGCCGCAACTACCAGGCGCCCGGCAAGGGTGCGGGAAAATCCAATGTCGGCTTCGCTCTGTCCAGGAACGAAGTCAGCGCACGGCTCGCTGAAATCTCGGCGGCCCGCCGCGAGGGGCATGAGATTGCGAGCCACGGCTGCGGCCATTTCGATGGTGCGCAGTGGAGCAAGGCCGACTGGCTGGCCGAGTTCTCGCAATTCAGAAAAATCGTCCGCGACGCCTATGCGGCGAACGGCATTGCCGGAGAACCCAAGAGCTGGCGGCGTTTCGCCGAGAAGGAGATAAGCGGCTTTCGAGCGCCTTACCTGTCGACCAGCAAGGCTCTTTATGCCGCACTCGCCGAGGACAAATTCTCCTACGACGCCAGCGGTATTTCGCGCGGACCGGCAGAACCGGCGAGCGATGCTGGCCTCACCCATTTCGCGCTGCCGCAAATTGCCGAAGGACCCAAGGCGCGCCGCGTGATCGCAATGGACTATAATCTTTTCGTGCGCCATTCCGGCGGGCTGGAACGGCCGAGCGAATCGAAGAATTTCGAGGATCGCGCCTATGACGCTTTCCTCGCTTCCTTCGACCAGGAATACAACGGCAAGCGCGTGCCGTTCCAGGTCGGCTTCCACTTCACGCTGATGAACGGCGGCGCTTACTGGCGCGCATTGGAGCGCTTCGCCGAGGAAGTCTGCGTCAAGCCCGAAGTGGCCTGCGTCAGCTACCGGGACTACCTGAAGCGGACCGCACCGACGCCGGCCAGCCCGGACGACCGGCCTGGCGCGGCGGTGGGTGGGTGAGGTCGGCTCAGACAGGCTCTTCCTGGGGTCTTTCAATAAAACGCTGATCGATGTCGGGCAGTGGCGCCCCGTCCAGCGTCGCCTCGAAGGCACGCAGACGTTTGTAGATCGAGATCAGTTCGACGATCGTCGGCCACGCATTCACCAGATACTGGAAGGACGAGCTCACCTGGCCAAACGCGGTGAGAATCTGCTGCCAGATGCCCAGCGTGATTTTGCCTGCAGCGATGGTCGGTATCAGAATCACGCTCGAAAAGATCGCATCCGCCTGCCCGAAGCCGGAGCGGAACATATTGAAATAGGCGTAGTGGAAATAAAGCCGGAAGTAGTTGCGGCGCACATTCGCGAAAAGCTCGGCGACGGTCGGTGGCTGAGCCCGGCTGGAATCGTCTTCACCGTAAACGAGTTCCTTTCGATACGCCGCTTCGACACGCTGGTTGCGGAATTCGAGGCCGGGAAGCTTGATGCCCACCAATGCAAGCAGGCTCGTTCCGAAGATCGCCCAGGCGAGTGCCGCAACCACAAGCGAATAAGGCACCGCACCCACCAGCGGGAGTTCGGTGATGTTGTCCGACAGCATCGCCAGCACGGGCAGGAAGGCTATCAACGTGAGAATGGCGTCCGCGAAGGCAACGCCAAGGCCTTCCATGGTGGTCGAAAAACGCATCGTGTCTTCCTGGACACGCTGGGATGCGCCTTCGATGTGGCGCAGCCTCGACCAGTTGGCCATGTAAAAATCGTTCATGGCGGTGCGCCAGCGGAAAATGTAGTGGCTGACATAGAACCTGGTCAACACAAACAGGGTGACGTTCGCCATGGCGATCCAGGCGAATATCCAGAACAGGCTGTAGAGTTCACCTTGCGAGACCGACCCGGCGGTAGTCAGGGCTTTCTGGAAGAGATCGAAGAAGGGGCGACGCCAATTGTTAAGCGCGACGTAGAGCTCGACAGATATGTAGGTCGAAAAAAGGATCATCGCAGATCCGAGAATGGACCAGTTTAGCCAGGGATGCGGGGCGTAGAACCGCCAGAACAGATAAAACGCCGCCAGCATGACGAAGAAATAGATGTAGAACCAGATAAACGGACCCGACCAGAAAATCGGAACGCCGAGGATTGGTGGTGTATCCGCAGGTGCCGGTCCCATGCCGAAGGCGGCGCCCAGTTCCCTCCCGCCGAAAAACCACAACAGGATTCCGAAGAGCGCCCACGCTGCAGCGCTGGTGAAAAACAGCTTCGGCTTCGGGAAAAACGATACGAACATTTCGGCTGTTCCTTTGGGGGCAGATCAACGGCACGCGTTCCGGACATGAAGTCACACTTCATGTCCAGATGAAAAGACCCTTCTGGCAATGCTTTACGGCAAAATCTGGCGGAAAGTTCTCAGGCAAGCACCTGTTTGCGGCCGGCGTCGTAGCCGATTGCCGCACACAACAACAACACGAGAGCCGCTCCGATCGATGGCACGACGAAGCTGCCTGTCCAGTCGGCAAGGTATCCGGCGGCGATGGGGCCAAGAATCTGGCCGGTGCCGAACGATGCCGTCATCAGGGCTAGCGCGCGGCGCGGCGCGGCAGGCGCCAGCAAGCGCCCCGCCTGCAGGCCGATTGCGGTGATCGCGATGAAAGTGCCGCCAAGCAGGATGCCACCGATCAGCGGCCCGGCAACTCCGCCGAGACTGACACTGGCAACGACGCCTATGGCCTCGACGATACAGCCCAGTGCGAATGTTGCGGTCAGGCCGAGTCGCGGCGCCATCCTTGCCCAAAGGTAGACGGAGGGAATTCCAGCCAGGCCAGTGACCAGCCAGACGGCGGATTCGAAAAGCCGGCCACCGTCGCCTTGGCGGACGATCGCGACGATGAAGGTGGCGGTGACGATGTAGCCGAGACCGAACAGGCCGTAGGCGACTATGATCTTGGCAAGGGCTCCACTTTTCGGCAATTGCGGCTCGCGTCGCGCAATGCCGCCGACCAGGGGCCCGCGATCGATCATCAGGAGGACAACGAGGAAGCCGGCGATCGACAACGCGCCGGACCAAAGCCATCCCGCCGGCCACGCAGAACCTGCAAGCACCAAAGCGCCGGTCATCACCGAAGAAACGGCAATGCCGACACCGACGCCGCCGAAATGCAGCGCCTGCAGGCTATTGCGGCCAGCCGCGGCCAGATGGCTGAAGACGATGGTGATGACGAAAACCATGACGAAGGCGCTGGCGACACCGGCGAAAAACCTGATCGCTGTGAAGGCAGCGAGGTTTTCGGTCAGCCCCATCGCTCCGGCCAGCAGCGCGCTTGCTGCGAGCGAGACCAGCATGACGGCACGCTCGCGCCCATGCGCCCAGCCGCCGGCGGCCGCGATGGCGCCGAGCAGATAGCCGAGATAGTTGGCCGACGCGATAAGCCCCGCATTCGACGCCGACAGACCGATTTCCTCCATCATGCTCGGCAAGATCGGCGTGTAGACGAAACGGCCGATGCCCATGGCCACGGCCATGGCGGTCATGCCGGCAATCGCATAGCGGAGCGGGTTGGCTGGGGCCTTGTCCATGGCGCGACCATATTGGCCGCGACGCGAGACACAATCCGGTTGCAGCGTCTGGCTATTGGGCCAATCGCGATTGATCGGGATGATGCTTCGACCGGCTCCTGGAAAGGACCGGTACCGGCAACGAACGCAAAGCCGACGCTGTTAATAAGCGGCGAAGGCTGCTTCGTAACGCTCCGGCTTGAAGCCCGCCATGAGCTTGCCCTTGGCGTCGAGCACCGGCCGCTTGATCATGGTGGGCTCGGCCAGCATCAGCTTGATCGCCTTCTCGCGATCGAGATCCTTCCTGTCGGCATCCGGCAAGGCCCGGAACGTGGTCGACCCCTTGTTCAGCAAGGTTTCCCAGCCGAGTTCATCGCACCAGCGGGCCAGGACCTCGCGGTTCAGCCCTTCGACGCGATAGTCGTGGAAATCATAAGCGACGCCATGCGATTCCAGCCAGGTTCGCGCCTTCTTCATGGTGTCGCAGTTCTTGATGCCATAGATTCTGGTGGTCAATCGGACGTTCCCTGAAATTGTCGCCGGCACGCGGGACCACCGGCGGTCCGCTTACGGGATGTCCGTATAGCTATTCGAACGCGTAGGTGAAACCCTGATCGGAGGCGCCGACGGTGACTTTCGTCATCTTCTCGCCTTCCAGCGAGCGGTTGAGCACGCCGCGGCTGAGTTCCGGCAGCAGCGTGTTGGTGAGGATCGCATCGATCATCCGCCCTCCCGACTCGATTTCGGTGCAGCGCGCCTTGACCAGGTCCATGACACCATCGCCGATCACCAGTTCCGCATCGTGGCTAGCGCGCAGGCGGCGCGCGATCTTGCCGAATTGATGGCGCGTGATCGCCTCGATCATCTGGTCCGACAGCGGATAATAGGGAATGGTCACCACACGGCCAAGGAACGCGGCGGGAAAGACTTTGAGCAAAGGGGTACGCAGCGCCTGATCGAGGTCATCATGCCCGGTCCGCTCCCGGCCGCCGTCGGTACGGTCCATGATGACCTCAGAACCGACATTCGAAGTCAGCAGGATCAGCGTGTTCTTGAAGTCGATCCGCCGCCCTTCGCTGTCGTCCATCATGCCCTTGTCGAAAACCTGGAAGAATATCTCGTGCACATCGGGATGCGCCTTCTCGACCTCGTCGAGCAGGATGACCGAATAGGGCTTGCGGCGAACCGCCTCGGTGAGGATGCCTCCCTTGCCATAACCGACATATCCGGGCGGCGCGCCTTTCAATGTCGACACGGTATGCGCCTCCTGGAATTCGGACATGTTGATCGAGATGAGGTTCTGCTCGCCGCCATAAAGCGTCTCCGCCAGCGCAAGTGCGGTTTCCGTCTTGCCGACGCCAGAAGGGCCGCAGAGCAGGAAGACGCCGACCGGCTTTTCCGGCGCACCGAGCCCGGCACGGCTGGTCTGCACGCGTTTGGCGATCATCTCCATCGCGTGGTCCTGGCCGACGACGCGCTCCGAAAGCGTTGCGGCAAGGCGCAGCGCCTTTTCCGTCTGACTGGACAGCATGCGTCCGGTCGGAATGCCGGTCCAATCCTGAACGACGGCTGCCACCGCGTTGCGGTCTACCGAAGGCAGGATCAGCGGCGTCTCGCCCTGTGCTTCGGCGAGTTCCGCCATGAGTTCCCGCAGCCGCGCCAGATCGGCGGCCTTATCGGGCACTTCCTCGCCTGTCGCCGGCTCCGCCGCAAGCTCTTCGGCCGCACCTCCGGTTTCGGCTGAGCCGGCCGCAGGCTCAATTGCTTCGACACCTTCGCCCTCGCCCGTTTCGGCTACGTCCGGCTCCGGATCGAGCGGCACGCCCTCACCGCGCAACTTCTTGCGCAGGTCGAGTATTTCGGCGACGAGCGCCTTTTCGCGTTCCCAACGCTCCTGTGCGGACGCAAGCGACATCTCGGCTTCGGCCAAGCCGGCATCGACCCGCGCCTGACGGTCGGCGACCTCGATGCCAATCGCCTCTTCGCGCCCGATAATGGCGCGCTCGATTTCCAGCGCCTGACGGCGGCGCAGAATGTCCTCCACCTCGGCCGGCGTCGCGTGCTGCGAGACCGCGACGCGGGCGCAGGCCGTGTCGAGCAGGCTCACCGCCTTGTCCGGCAACTGCCGCGCCGGAATATAGCGATGCGACAGGCCGACCGCGGCCTCGATCGCCTCGTCGAGTATCTGCACCTGGTGGTGTTTCTCCAGCACGCCGGCAACGCCGCGCAACATCAGCAGAGCAACCGCTTCCGCCGGTTCGTCGATCTTCACCACCTGGAAGCGGCGGGTGAGTGCAGGATCCTTCTCGATGTGCTGCTTGTATTCGGCCCAGGTGGTTGCCGCGATAGTGCGCAGTTCGCCACGCGCCAGCGCAGGCTTGAGCAGGTTTGCTGCATCGCCCGTGCCAGCCGCTCCGCCAGCGCCGATGAGCGTATGGGCTTCATCAATGAAAAGGATGATCGGCGTCTCCGAGGATTGCACCTCGTCGATAACCGCCTTCAGGCGTTTTTCGAACTCGCCCTTCACGCTGGCGCCCGCCTGCATCAGGCCGACATCGAGCATGCGGACGCTGATCCCCTGAAGCGGAGGCGGTACATCGCCCTCGGCGATGCGCAACGCAAACCCTTCGACCACCGCTGTCTTTCCGACACCGGCCTCGCCGGTCAGGATCGGGTTGTTTTGCCGGCGTCGCATCAGGATGTCGACGATCTGCCGTATCTCCGGATCGCGTCCTACGACAGGATCGATCTTGCCGTCGTGGGCGCGCTGCGTCAGGTCGGTGGCATATTTCGCCAGCGCGGAATCGCCGCCGAGCGACCGTTTCGGCGCCTCGGCGGAAGCGGGCGCGGCTTCCGCCGCAGCGCCTTCGAGGGACCCTTCAACCACATCGGCGAAACGGCCGATGACGCCGTCGGCATCGATCTTGTCGAATTCGCCGCTGATCTTCGACAGCAGCCCTTCGAGCACCGGAGTCTTCAGGCAGGCAAGCACGATGTACGCGCTGCGCACCTCATCCGCGCCGAATTCGAGCCCGGCCAGATTCCAGGCCTCCTGGATGGCGTGGAAGATATGGTCGGAAAACTCTTCGATGGATGTCGCGCCGTAAGGCAGCTTGTCGATCGCCCGCGTCATGTCGCCGGCTATGCGGCTGCTGTCGACGCCAGCGTCGGCCAGTATGAACTGAACGTCCGAACGGTCGGAAAGCACCAGCTGCTCAATAAAGTGGGCGAGTTCGACGTAGGGATTGCCGCGCAGCTTGGCCGCGCCGGCGGCCGCCTTGAATGCTTGCTGGCAAGTCGGGTTGAGCTTCGCGACCAGTTCCTTGCGCTTGAAGCCCTGAGAGCTTCCGCGCCGCTGTGCACCGCCTGCCTCCATCGGACTGCTCCTGTGACCGATCGTCTGCCAATAACCTGCCATACAAAAAGCGGCTTTACAAAGAGAGCCTCATGCAGTGGAGTAGAGAAGGCAAAGGTTCGGCACAATGAAATTTTTCACGCTCAGAACTTACCCATAGTGCTTCTGATCTGAAATTTGTTGCCGGATAACGAATTTTGTGTGCGCTCTTTAACATACCTGGCGTTCGCAACAACGTAGTGCGAATTTCGAAAGACAACACCACGTGAAATTGTAGACACGATGCCTGAAAGAGGTATCCTGCTTTGACTTTCGGGGCGTAATCCAAATTGTGATGAATGAAAGTTCTGTGGTAAAATACTAGCGATATTCGGCCTTTGGCCGTTTTGCTGGGGGTGCTTGTGATCGACGTCGCGCTCTGGCTGACTCCCCTGGACGGTGAAAACCCGTCCGGCAAGGATTTGCGCAACGATCCACGATTTCACGAACTGGAACGCCTGACGGAAGCGCAGATCAAAGTCACGCACGACGACCGCAACAAACCTTCCTCTGAAATCATTGTTCCCGTCGATTGGGCCGCGGTGCTCGCCAAGGCGGAGGAATTGCATACCGAAGGGCGGGACCTGCGTCTGCTGGTGATCCTGACGCGCGCTCTCGCCAACGAGTCGGGGCTGGCCGGGCTGACACAGGGCCTGACGCTGATCGCCCAGACCTTCGACGCGCATTGGGAGACCATGCACCCGGCGCTGCGGGCAAACGCTGCGCCGCGCGAGGCGGCGTTGCGGCGCATCAACTCACTGCTCGACCTGCAGAACGGCCAGGACGGCCTGTTGGCAAACCTGCGCCAGATGACATTTTTCGCCCCGCGCGGCATCGGCCCGATCACCGGACGCGACCTGGAAAAGGGCGCGCTGGATGACCGCACGATGCTCCAGGAAGCCGCATCGGGATTGAACGGCGCCGAGAAAGCAGCACTTTCCAGCGCGCATGAGCAACTTCTGGGCCGGGTGCGCGCCGGATGCGCGGCCCATATCGACCAGGCCAATGACGCGATGATCGCGCTGGTCGCCGATGCCCGTGCGGCAAGTGCTGCGCTCGATGCGGTAGAGATCGCACTCAACGCGCGCCTTGAAAGCAGCGGCACGGCGGTTCCCGAACTGAAGCGCTTTCTGGAGCGCATCCTGACCACGCTGGAGCGCGGATCGACGGTGCGCATCTCGGCGAATGGCGCGGCCAAGCCTGTCGAGACGCCAGCGGCACCGGAAACCCCGGTTCGAAATGGCCGTGATAGCGACTCTGCCCCAGCAACCGAGGGGGGATCTCAGCAAATGCTCCCGGACCGGATTTCCTCACGCGACGATGTCGTCAAATGCCTCGATCTTGTTGTCGCCTTCTATGATCGGACCGAACCTTCGAGCCCCATTCCGCATCTCGCCCGCCGTGTTCGACGCATGGTGCACATGGATTTCGTTGAACTGATGGAAGACCTCGCGCCGTCGGGGCTGAAGGAGTTCCGGCTTCTCGCCGGCGTTCCAGACAACAAGAAGACGGCACAGAAAGATGAAAGGTAAGAAACCATGCCGGCCGAAAGCAAAGCAAAGGTCATTGAGCGAAATCGCGCACCGCGCGTGCAGATCGCCTACGATGTGGAAACTTACGGCAGCCCGACGACCATCGAACTGCCCTTCGTCATGGGCGTGATGGCTGACCTTTCGGGCGCGTCGGAGACCAGGGAAGCTCAGAAATCCGTGCTCGACCGATCCTTTGTCGAGACCGACGCCAACAGGTTCCCGCGTTTCATGGAGGCGCTAGGGCCGCGTGTGAAGGCGCGCGTCAAGAACACGCTTCCACAGGCCGAAGGCGCCGAGCGCGAAGAAGAGCTGTTCGTGGATCTGACCTTCACCAAAATGGGGGATTTCGCCCCGGACAAGGTCGCCGAGCAAGTTCCGCAACTGGCGGAAATTCTCAAGATGCGTCGCCAACTCGTGGAACTGCTTGGTTTCATGGACGGCAGGGTCGACGCCGAAAAGCGTATCGCGCAACTGCTGAACAACGAGCCTCTTCTCGGGCAGATCGCCAATCAGGCGCTGTCCGAAGGCGAGAAGGGCGGGGAGTAAGTCATGGCCGAACAGCAAAAAGTCGCAACCGTCGCCGAAGCAGATGCCATCGACCTTGGGGAGTTCAGCGAACTCCTCGAGAAGGACTTCAAGGTCAAGAAGGACGACAGCGAGAAGCTGCAGCAACTCGTCCGCAACCTTGCCCTTGCGGCGCAGGCTCGCTCCGAAACCACAACGATCTCGTCGAACGCGATCAAGTCGATCAAGTCGCTTGTCGCGGGCATCGACAAGATGCTGACGACCCAGGTCAACGAGATCCTGCACGCGCCGGAAGTGCGCGAGATGGAAGGCACATGGCGCGGCCTCTGGTACCTCATCAACAACACGGAAACGGATCAGAAACTGAAGATCCGGGTCATGAACATCTCCAAGGAAGCGCTGGCTGACACGCTTGAAGACTACGAAGGCCAGATGTGGGATCAGAGCCCGATCTTCAAGAAGGTCTACACGGACGAGTATTCGATGCTCGGCGGCGAGCCGATCGGCTGCCTGATCGGCGCTTACGAATTCTCCAACCACCCGCGCGATGTCGGCTTGATCCGCAACATCTCCGGCATATGCGCCTCCGCGCACACCCCGTTCATCGCGGCAGCCTCGCCGCGCCTCTTCCGGATGGACAGCTGGCAGGAACTGCCGAACCCGCAGGATCTCCAGCAGATCGTTTCCAACCCGGCATACGCCTCCTGGCAGTCGCTGCGCGAAAGCGAGGATGCGCGCTACATCGGGCTGACGATGCCGCGCGTGCTGGCGCGACTGCCGTATGGCTCCGAGACGGTGCCGGTGAAGGGCTTTGCCTTCGAAGAAGAGGTGTTGGGCGACCACAACAAATATGTCTGGATGAACGCCGCCTTCCCTATGGGCGTGAACATCAACCGCAGCCACAAGCTGTATGGCTGGGGGACGCAGATCCGCGGCGTCGAGAACGGCGGTACGGTGCTCAACCTGCCGGTGCACAGCTTCCCGACCGACGACGGGTCGATCGCGATGAAGTGCCCGACTGAAGTCGCCATCGACGACCGGCGTGAAGCCGAACTCGCCAAGCTCGGCCTGATGCCGATCCTGCACCGCAAGAACACCGACCTTGCCGCCTTCATCGGCGCGCATTCGCTGCAGGATGACGAAACGCGGGCCGGCCGGCTCGTCGATCCCGACGCCCAGTCGAACGAGCGGCTCAGTGCCAACCTGCCCTACTTGTTCCCGGTCTCACGCTTCGCGCATTACCTGAAGGCGATCGCCCGCGACAAGATCGGCTCGTTCAAGGAAAGATCCGACATGCAGATCTGGTTGACCGAATGGATCAACCGTTACGTTCTTGCGAACCCTGCGTTCGCCGATGACAAAGCACGGGCCAAGCGTCCTCTCGCGGCGGCCGAAGTGCAGGTGGACAGCGTCGAGGGGCGGCCGGGTTATTACAACGCCCGCTTCTATCTGCGTCCGCATTACCAGCTGGAAGGAATAAACGCGTCGCTACGGCTCGTATCGGAGTTGCCGTCCGTCAAATCCTGAATTTCTGAAACAATTGGAGAACGACAATGGCATTAATAGACGACCTCAGAAGTCTCAACATGATGAAGATCGACGGCTTTCTGGAGGTTCCAGACATTGCCGGCCCCAGCCAGCGCGATGGCCATGAAGACCAGATCGAGATCTACGACGTTACCTTCTCTATGGTCGCTCCGTTCGACCCCAACTCATTGTCGCGCAAGGGGCGCGTTTCGCTGGGTACGGTGACCTGCACGAAGGACGTCGACATGTCGTCGCCCTATCTGGCGAAAGCCTGTCACGAAAACAAGCCGCTCGACGAAGTCGTCATCTATTGCCGCCGTACCATCGATGGCGCAACCAGCGACTATTTCGTCGTCACGCTGAAGGAAGCGTCGGTCGTTGGCTACTCGTTCGGCGCGAGCAAGACCAATCCCGATACGCTCGGCGACATCGTGCAATTTGCCTACAAGAACATCGAGCTCAAATACGACGACGATCATACCACCGACATGGATGTCGCCACCGGCATGTGAGGCCCGACAATCGCAGTGAGCCATGAAACCAAGTGGTACCAAGCGCGCCAAACGCGAGGCGGTTCAGCCTTCTCTTTGGGATCGCCTCGTGAACGATTTGCCGGGCCTCAGCTCGGAGATCGAGGGATTGCGTCATTCGTTGGTGGCTGAACTGGGCGCCGAGCGGCTCGATACGCTGCTCGGCGGCAGTTCGCGGCTCATGGAATCCGCTGCCGACTTGACGGCCGAGCAGAAGCGGCGCCTGCAACGGCTGGCCTTGCAGGGCGCCCAGCGTGCCGAACTGGAAAGCCGCGGCATCGTGGTCTCGCCAGACGTCCTCCGGGAAGCCGTGCGGCGCGACATTGAAGCGCTGTTCAATACGGAACGCTACGACGTCACGCCGCTTCTTTCCGACCACGAAAGCGAGCAGATGGAAGGCAGTCCACTCGATTTGAGCGATTTCCCGGAAGTACGGCGCAGCGTCGTAAACTACGGTGTGCCGTCTTTTTCCGGGCGTTCCTCGCGTGACTTCGACCGCGACACGCTGGCCCGCGAAATAAAAATGGTGTTGGCCACCTTCGAACCCCGTTTGAAGGAAAGCGCCACCAAGGTGAACGTCACACTCGGCGACAAGAACGGCGGGCTGAAAATCGAGATCGACGCCATCCTCATCATGACGCCGACACCGGAACGGCTGAAACTGCGCACCTCCATCAACCTCGACAATGGTCTGGCGCGGACCGACATCGGGGATGCCTGAATGGACCGGGTCTTTTTGGAGTACTACGAGGAAGAACTGACCCATATTCGGGCGCTGGCGTCCGAGTTTGCCGACATGCACCCGGCGGTCGCCCGCAACCTGTCGCTGGACACGGTGCCGTGCCCGGATCCTTACGTCGAGCGGCTGCTCGATGGCGTGGCCTTCCTCGCGGCGCGCACCAGGCTGAAGGTGGACGCCGAGCGTTCGCGTTTTTCACGCAGCATTCTGGAAGTTCTTTATCCTGACCTCGTCACGCCAGCGCCTGCCACCGCGATGGCAGTGCTGAAACCCGGCCAACAGGTGCAGACGATGCTTGCCGGTCACGTCGTCAAACGCGGCACAAAGCTGGTGTCGAGCCTGCAGCCCGGACTGTCGACCCGCTGCACCTTCACCACCGGCCAGGATGTCACGCTCTGGCCGATAGCTATTGCTTCAGTCAGCTATTTTCAGGACAGGAATGCGCTGGCGGTTGCGGGCATAACGCCGATCGGAGGCATCCGCGGCGAGGCCGCGCTTCGCCTCGTCATCACGCACAGCGGCAAGGGCAAGCTCAACGAATTGGCGCTCGATCAGATCGACCTGTATTTTTCAGGGCGTTCGAAGGCGGCGCTCCTGTTCGACGCTATTTTCGGCAGTTGCATAGCGCTCGGCGCACGACCGGAGGGAAAGAACAACCCGCTGACGGCCTTGTCCGCTCCCGAGATGACCGGCGTCAACGATGCCGAGGCTTTGATGCCCCGCACCCGCCCGACATTCGAAGGCTACCGCCTGCTGCGCGAATATTTCATGATGCCTGAGCGTTTCCACTACGCGCGCATTCGCGGGTTGCGGCCAGTGGTGCGCAAATGCGACGCCGGGCTGGAAATCATCTTCCTGTTCAGGCGCGCCGTGCCTGAACTCTCCGATCTGACGCCCGCCGATCTCGAGCTGTTTGCGACGCCGATCATCAATCTGTTCGAACGCGAGTGCAATGTGATCGAGCTCGATCCGCGCAAAACGCGCCAGGCGGTCTATGCGGACCGGACCCGTCCCAGAGACTTCGAAATCTACCGGGTAACCCATGTCGAGGACGCCGACGCCGAAGGGCTCGACGCCGAAATACCTGTGCTGTTCAGCCTTGGGCAGAACCGTGGCAACGGTTGGGTCTATTCGACCGAACGGCGGCCGCGTCGGCCGACGGAAGACGAGCGGCGCGAAGGCATGACCCGCACTTCGTACACTGGCGACGATGTCTTCCTGGCGATATCGCGTCCACCCGGGCAGGCTGCGAACCGCCCGCTCAAACGCATCGAAATCACCGCACTGTGCACCAATCGCGACCTACCGATTCTGGACGACACGCCTACACTCAGCGCGGAGAGCGGTGACCCTATCGAGGCGGTAAAGCTGCTTGGCGCGGTGCGCCCCCCTCAACCCGCGATCCCCGCCGCCTTGCCGGCAGGCGCGGAGGGCGAGTCGCGGGCCGACGATCTAGCCTGGCGGCTCGTGGCGCAGCTTTCGCTGAATTTCCTCGGCCTTGCCCAGGACGGACGCGGGGCAGCCCCTCTTCATGCACTTCTCGATCTCTACGCGGATCGGGGCGATCCCGGACTTGCACGCCATGCGCGTTCGATTCCCCGGGTCGAGTCGCGGTCGGTAGTCGAAAGGCTGGCGATAGAAGGACCCATGTGTTTCGGGCGCGGCACCGAAGTCACGTTGCATGTGGACCAATCGGTACTGGCGGGGCAAAGCACGTTGCTTTTGTCGGCCCTGCTCGCCCGCCTGTTCGCCCGCCACGCGGGAATAAACGGTTTCGTGCGCACCCGCACGCGGTTGCTCCAGAAGCAGGAGGATGTGCCATGGCCGATGACGCCCGGCAATCGCTACCTGATCTAGAGTCGAACACGTCGCGGGTGCCACTGTCCGAGGCGTTCGATTTCTTCGAGTTGCTGCGCCAACTCGAACAACGTGGCGGCATGTTTGGTCATGCCGGTCGGCTGGATCGCGAACCGGCGCGGCTGGGGCAGCACATACGCCTCGGGTTTGCCACCCGGGACGTGGTCGAATTCCGCGAAGCGACGGACAGACAGCCGGCCCGGATCGCCGTTGCCAATCTCGGACTGATGGGTCCGGAGGGGCCGTTGCCTCTCCACGTCACTCGCTGGGTGCTCGACCGCCTGTCGCAGCGCTGGTTCGCCGGCGTGGATGCGCATCAGACAAGCGATACGACCTTCGTCGACTTCGTCAATATTCTCCAGCACCGCATGATCGCCCTGTTCTACCGCGCCTGGGCCGATGCGCACCCAGGCGTCCAGATGGAACGAGGTGGTGGACGCATCCGCTCGATGCTGGAGGCGATGGCCGGCACGGGACTCCCGGGCACGCACAATCCCGATAACCCCGACCTCGATGCGGTCAAGCTTCGCCAGGCTGCCGCCCTCGCCAGCCAGGTGGATGGGCCGGAGCGGCTGACTTTGTTTGTCGCGGAAGCTTTCAGGGTGCCCGTGCAATTGAAGGAGTTCGTCGCATCCTGGATGACGGTGCCCAAAGCACTGCAAAGCCAACTGGGCAAAGAACACGCCGCACTTGGCCGCAGCGCCACGATCGGACCGCGAACGTTCAGCCGGCAAAGCCGTGTCGAGCTTCGCATCGGGCCGCTCGGTTTTGACGATTTCACGAACTTCCTCCCCGGCGGCAAGCAGCTCGAGGTGATGAAACGCGCTGTGCGCGACCTTGTCGGCGATTTGCTCGATGTCGATCTGAGGATTGTGCTGACAGCAGATGCCGTGCCGCAAGCCCAGATCGGAACAGCACAGATCGGCCGAACGGCGTGGCTTGCACGCCCCCCGGAAAGGGGCGATGCTGAAGACATGCGTCTGCGGACCATCGTCGGATGGCGACCGGAGATGGCGGGAGTGGCGGCATGAGCCTGCTTCTTACGCTCGAGCAAGGACCGCGCGCCCAGGCAGTGCGCCAGGCGCGGCTCGACAAGGGCGAACTGGTGATCGGCCGCAGTCCCGAAGCGGACTGGCAGATCGACGATCCCGACATGTTCGTTTCGCGTGCCCACTGCAAAGTCGTCGGCGGAGAGGACGGATATTTCGTCACCGATATGTCGAGCAGCGGCCTGTTCATCGACAATTCCGGAAGCCCGCTGGGATCGGGAAACTCGGCGCGATTGCGAAACGGCATGCGCCTCAGGATGGGCGATTATGTGCTGTGGGTCGACCTGCAGATGGCGGACGCCCAGCCGGCCGCGCCAGAACCGGCATATCAGGCGGCGCAACCCGCCTCGCGCACGCCGGTGAACTTCGGACATGACGACTTCTTCTCCGTGAAGACTGAGGAAGAGCCGGCGCGTCCGCGTCCAGCCAACCTTCCGGATCCCTTTGAGCAGCCGGAAGCCGGTGCGTTCAGCCGCGCCGACGCCCAGCGGAACTCGCCGGCTTTCGACGATCCATTCAGCCTCGACCCGGTGGCTACGCCTGCGTCTAGCGCGAGCGCCGACCAGGATCAACGCGGCGCCCCGATTTTCGACGATCCATTTGGCTTCGACACGTCGGCTGCAGCGCCGAACGCGACGGCCACAGGCGGCGCTCAGCGGGAGCCGGACGACGACGGGTTCAGCCTGCCGCCGCCGATAGCACCCGTTCCAGAAAAGCGCGCCGGCGCTCCCGCCCCGCGCGAAAGCGTGGCGGATGCCTCGTCCTCGCCCGATCCGTGGGATGTGCCCTCGCCGGTCGCCGAAGAACCGCCTCCGCCACCTGTGCGGCCAACGCCGATTCCCAGTCGGCGAAAATCACCGCCTGCGACCCCCTCGAACGATGCGCTGCGCGCCGCGTTCCTGCGCGGGCTGGGACTGGAAGAGGATGAGCTCTCCGGCCGCGATTCCGTTGCGGATATGGAAAAATTCGGCCGCGAATACCGGCTGATGATGGAAGGCCTGATGCAGCTCCTGCGCAAGCGCGCCGAGGAGAAGGGCAATGCACGGGTCGCGCAGACGGTGGTCGGAGCGTCTGAGGTCAACCCGCTCAAATTCCTGCCGACCGTGGACGACGCGCTGGCGACGATCCTTGCCGAGCGCAGCCCGGGCTTTCTCGCCGCCGAACCGGCGATCGCCGACGCCGTGCGCGATCTCGCCCACCATCACGTTCGCGCCTGGCGCGGCGTGCAGGCGGCATTGCGGCGGATGATCGACCGCTTCGATCCCGAGGCGCTCGAAGAAGAATTGAAGTCGAGTTCAACCATCGAGACGCTGCTTGCGGGCGGCCGTGGCGCCAAGCTGTGGGAACTCTACCAGAAGCGTCACCGCGAAATCGCGGCGAGCGCGGAATCCCGTTTCCTTGGCGATATCGGCGCCGATTTCCGAAATGCATATGAAGAGGAGTGACGCATGATCCACCGGCGCGACTTCATTATTGCCCTCGGCGCGACAGGGTTCGTTTCAGCCTGCCAGAGCGGACCGCCGAAACCGTCGGCGGTCACGGTTAACGTCGCCGGCCAGCCCGGGATGAATCCGGGCCCGGATGGCGGCGACAGGCCGGTAACGGTTCTGATCATGCGGCTGAAAAGCGCCGGAAAATTCAATTCGGCGGACTATTTCGCGCTGCAGGGGGATGCCGGCACGGCACTTGGCGCGGATCTCATCGGATCTGACTCGGTCGCAGTCGCACCCGGTCAGACCGCGTCGAAGACCATCACGGTCGAACCCGAAGCCACCACGCTTGGCCTTGTCGCGCTTGTTCGCGAACCCGGCGGGCGAACCTGGCGAGCCACCAAGTCGGTGTCGCCGGGATCGACGGTCACCATCAACGCGAGGATCGGCACGGGCGGCATTTCCGCTTGATGCCCGAAACGGAAACGCCATGCGGAAAGTGACGGAATGAGCGACGCAAACAGGGTGCTATGGTCTGAAGGGCTTTTCCTTCGGACACAGCATTTTCAGCAACAGGATCGCTTCTTTGAAGCGACGGTGCGCGGTGCACTGCAGGCCGGGCAGCTCCATACATTCGGCTTTCAGTCGCTGACGCTCGATCCGTCGCGGCTGGAGGCCGGACAGGTCTCTGTTCTTTCGGCGCGCGGCATCTTTCCCGACGGCACGCCGTTCGCCATTCCGGATACAATGGACGCGCCACTGCCGCTCGCGATAACGCCGGACATGGGTGGCGGGGCGGTGCTGATTGCCCTGCCGCTCGAACCGCCCGGCGGCATCGGTTTCGACCCGGCGCACGCGGCCTCGACAGGCGCTCGCTATCGCGGCAGGATTGTTTCCGTCCGCGATGCGGTGCAAGGCGGCTCCGACCCCGAGGAAATCGAGATTGCCCGGCCACAGGCGCTGCTGCTCGCACCGGGAAAATCGGTCGGCGGATACACCGCGCTGCCAATCGCCGAGATCAACGGGCTTCGCGCCGATGGCGCCGTTGCGCTCGACGAAACCTTCCTGCCGCCGACGCTCCAGACCGGCGCGGTTGTCTGGTACGCGCAGCTGCTTCAGGAGGTCATCACCGGGCTCGACCAGATCGCCGAAGCACATGGCAAGATGGTTCTCGGCGGCCCCGGACGCAGCGTCGAGGACCTGCTGATGCTGCACCTCGCCAATGCGGCGCGGCCGCGGCTGGCGCACATGCTGGCGCAGGAAGTCTATCACCCCGCCGAATTGTTCCTCGAGCTTGCCGGCCTTGCCGGCTCGATGGCCACTTACGGATCGAGCTCGCGGCGGCTGGGCGAACTGCCGGCCTACGACCACATGGCGCCCGGTCCCGCCTATTCGGCGCTCGCCGATGCGTTGCGCTCGCTGATACTCAGCCTGCGCTATATCGAACCGAAGTCGCGCGCCCTGCCCGTGATGCGCCACTCCACCAATGTCTGGAAGGTGCGCGTCGACAATCCGAAGCTCCTGGTGGCCAGCCGTATCGTGGTGCGCGTCGGGTCGGAACTGTCGGAAGACGCCTTGCGCAAGATATTCGTCAACCAGGCGACGGTCGGCGCCGCCGACGAATTTGAAGGGCTATGGAAATCGCGTCTGCCGGGCATTCCGCTGAAGCCGCTGCATTCGCAGCCGCGTGAAATCCCCTACGATGGCGACCGCTTGTGCCTGGAGCTCGACCAGCGCAGCGAGCATTGGGCGTCTCTGCTCGACGCACCCGGCTTCGTGATCGGTGTGTCCGGCGTGCTGCCGAGCGAACCGCAGGTCGACTGCTACTCGGTGAACAGGTAGCCCCATGAGCAAGGACGATCCTTTCGGCCTGTCGGAGGATCGCGAGCGAACCCGCATTCGCCTGGTCGGCTCGCCGATGCCGCGTGCGCCGATCCCATCGGCCCCCGGCGCGCCGCTGAAACGATCGCGCGCCCATCCCAATGGACTCGTCAACGCCTTCTCGCCGCTGCTCGAATTCGCGCCCGAAATGGAAAGTGCATTGCCGCCGGAAAACCCGGAAGCGCTGCGCACCCGCCTGCTCGACGAACTCGTCCGCGCCCGCGATGCGGCGGTGGCTGCCGGGTCTTCCCTGGAACGGGCCGACCAGGCGGCTTGGGTGGTGGCTGCATTGCTCGACGACCTCGCGCTGAACACCCCTTGGGGTGGCGCCAGTGCCTGGCCGCGCCAGCCGCTCGTCGTCATGCTGCGCGGCGATGTCGATGCCGGCACGCAGTTCTTCGCAAGGCTGGAAGAACTCGAGCGCCATCCCAACCGCGACCGCGAGTTGCTGGAGCTGCAGTATCTCTGCATGTCGCTGGGATTTCGCGGCAAATATCGGGTTCCCGGCCGCTCCGGCGACCGCTCTCTGAACGCCGTGCGCGTTGCCGCGGCGCGCTTCCTGCGCGATGCAGATGCCGAGGACGCCCCCCTCTCGCCGAACTGGAAGGGCGTGATCGCTTCGGACGAACCAGCGCGCTTCACCATTCCGATCTGGGTGATGGCGCTCGGAGCCGCGGTGCTTGCCGCCGCGATCCATATCGGGCTGTCAATGGGCCTCAGCAGCCAGGCGGTGGAACTTTCAACTCTGGTTCGCGCCCTCCCGCCACCGGATCGCGCACAAATCCAGCGCGCATCGCCGAAAGTCGACGCACCGGAGCTTGAAACGTTCGATTTTGCCCTCTTGCCCGAATTCGAGGCCGCAGCGCCTGCTGAACTGCGCACCACGCTCAAGGGCACCGAAAGCATCTCGCTTGCCAAGCTGGTGATCCAGGGCTCCAACCCGGAACTTTTCCAATCCTCGCAGGCGCAATTGACCGAGGGGTTCGAGCCGCTCATCGGATCGATCGCCAAGGTGATCCTCGAAAACCAGGACCTGATCGGCAACATCACGGTCGTCGGCCACACCGACAGCATCCCGTTGCAACGCAGCAACCCGCTATCGACCAACCAGCGCCTTTCGGAGGCCCGGGCCGCGACGATCGCGCAAATTCTCATCCAGAACGGCGTCCCTGAGGACCGCGTCCGTTCGGAAGGCCGGGCCGCCACCGATCCGGTGGCCGACGACAGCACGCGCGAAGGCCGGGCCTTGAACCGGCGCGTCGAAGTGCTGGTCGAGAAGAGGCTCTGACATGTTCATCCTGCGCTTCCTCTGGTCGGTTCTGACTTCGCGCTTTCTCTGGACGCTGATCGGCCTGACGCTGCTTGCAGCGATCATCTGGATTTTCGGTCCGATCGTCAGGATCGGAGCATCAGAACCGTTCGCTTCGGAGACGGTGCGCATCGCCATTATCGCCGGGCTGGTCATCCTGTGGCTGATCTGGCTGATCGTCGCGCAACGCCGCGCAATCCGCGCCAACCGCATGTTCGTCGCCGAAATCGCCGCGCCGCCACCGGAAAAACAGCTCACACCGGGTCAGGAAAGTGTGGCCGCCGTCGGCGCCAAGTTCCAGGACGTGATGGGCGAACTGCGTCGCCGTAAGCTCGGCGGTCGCAAATTCCTGCGCGAAATGCCGTGGTATGTGATCGTCGGGCCGCCGGCCACCGGCAAGACCACTGCGCTGCGTCAATCCGGGCTCAATTTCCCGATCGACCTGACGGACGATCTCCAGGGCGTCGGCGGCACCCGCAACTGCGACTGGTTCTTTTCCGAGACCGCCGTTCTGATCGACACGGCCGGCCGTTACGTTCAGCAGGAAAGCCAGCCCGACGTAGACGCCACCGAATGGCTGGGTTTCCTCGATCTCCTCAAGAAGCATCGGGGCCGCCGCGCGTTGAACGGCGTCATCGTTGCGCTATCGATTGATGCGCTGTCGGAGGGCGACGAGGCGATCAAAGCACATGGCCGCAAGATCCGCCGACGCCTGGCTGAGCTCAACGAGCGGCTGGAAATTCGCCTGCCGGTCTATCTGATGCTCACCAAGGCCGACCTCATCAAGGGGTTCGAGGCATTCTTCGGCGGCCTGTCCACCGCCGCGCGCGAGCAAGTGTGGGGAACGACCTTTCCGCTCGACGCGCGGGTCGACGGGAAAATCGTCGCCGGCGAAATCTCGACGCTGGCAAGGGAACTCGAACGGCGGCTCGTGCCAAAGCTGGAAGACGAGGACAAGCTCGCCGCCCGCGCCGAAATCTTCCGGTTTCCGGCACAGCTCGAAAGCCTGTCCGAGCCGATCCAGGTTTTGATCGATTCCATGTTCGGCGAAAGCCGTTACGAGGAGAGCGCCTGGCTGCGCGGCATCTACCTGACCTCGGCGACCCAGGAAGGCGCCCCGATCGACCGGCTGACCGCAGCGCTCTCCTCCTCTTTCGGCTTGCCGGCACGCCGCTCGCTGCCTGCCGCACGCATCGAAAAACGCAGCTTCTTCCTCAAGAACCTCTTGACGGAAGTGATCTTCAAGGAAGCCGGGCTCGGCACCTTCGACCCGCTCGCGCAAAAACGCCGTGCCTGGATCTGGCGGGGAGCGGCCGCCGCCTCAGCGGCAGCGGCGCTGCTGGCGGGAGGGATATTCACCTTCTCCTACTATGACAGCCGCAATGCGATAACTGCTCAGGCGGCCCAGCTCGAAGCGCTGCAGACGCCGCTCAACGCCATAGCCGCCAGCACGGCGCCGGTGGAACCATCGGACCTCGACATTGCGCTCGCCGCGATGGACGACGTGGCCAACGCCCGCACACAAGTGCCGGACAACTTGCGCGACACGATCGGGCCTTCGGCTTCATCCGAAATCCAGCTGGCACAGACCGATGCCTACAATCATGCACTGCGCAACGTTCTGGAGCCACGTATGGTGGCCCTGCTCGAGGCCACCATGTGGCGGCAGATCCGCGAGCCGGAATTCCTGCTCGGCGCGCTGAAAACCTATCGCATGATGACAGGGCTTTCGCAGATGGATTCTGACTTCGTGCAGGACTGGTGGGTGAACGACCTGCCCGAATTCGCGCCCACGGCTCCATTCCCGACGCCGGACGCGGAGGAACATCAGCTCGCCGCCATCCGCCGCATGACCGTCGACGAAAGCTACATCGCTCCCGACCAGGCGCTGGTTGCAGAGGCGCTGGCGAGCGTCTGCACCATTTCGCTGCCGGCGCGCGCCTACAAGCAGCTGCTTGCCGACCCTGCCGTTGCCGAACTCAAGGAATGGATACCGGCAAATTTCGCGGGTCCGAATGGGGCCAAGGTTTTCGCAAGGCGTTCCGACAAGACGCTTAGGACGGGCATGCCCGGCGCCTTCACCTATGACGGGTTCCAGAACGCCATCCTGGCCCGGGTCGAGGACGTCGCGGCGCAAGCAGCACTTGACCGCGCCGTATTTGCCGGCGGCTGCGAGGAAAACGCCGAGACTTCGGTGTCCGCGCTGTCGCAGGACATCCTCAAGCTCTACTACGAGGACTTCATCGCGCAATGGGACAGTTTCCTGCGTGACATGCGCCTGGCGCCGCTGACCGACCTCACCGTCGCAAGTGAAAACCTCAAGGACCTGTCGAGCGCGGATTCGGCGCTGAAGCGGCTGGTCACCGCCGTCGTCAGGGAGACCGAACTCACCCGGTCGGACGAGGAGCCCGCCGGCGATAACAAGGCGGCAAAGAAGGGCACCTCGAAGCTGCTTGGCAAGCTGGGCAAGATCGGCAAGCTGGCAAAGACCGGCGCGAAGCTGCTGCCTCGCACGGGAGCGGCGGCGCAGGTGGATCTCACCGGTTCGTTGGTCGCGGAACATTTCAAGCCGCTGAAGGCAACGATCGCCGAAGTCGACGGGCAGCCGCCGGCACTCGATGCGGCGGTGGTCGCGCTGACTGCCCTGTCCAACGTCCTGCAGACGGTGACCGCCAGCCCCGATCCGCAGGACGCCGTCAAGAAGCAGGGCGGGCTTGCCGAATTGACCGGCGCGGTGGCCAGGCAGGCGCAGATATTGCCCGACCCGGTGGACGACTGGCTGGGCGGCATTGCCGGGGACACCAGCGGCCTGACCGAAAAGGCCGTCACCTCGGAACTTAACGCTATCTGGCGTGCCGACATCCTGCCGTTCTGCCAAGCCGCGCTCAACAACCGCTACCCGTTCACCGCCGAGAGTGCGATCGACGTCAATGTGCGCGACTTCGCCCGGCTGTTTGGACCGGGCGGCATGATCGACGCTTTCATCAATGATCATCTGATCAACTATGTCGACACCACCAATCAGCCATGGAAATGGCGCGCAGACTTCGGCCTGGACGCTTCAGCCCTTGCCGCATTCGAACAGGCGCGCCGTATCCGCGACGACCTTTTCCCCGGCGGTTCTGGCCCGGTGATGAGCTTTACGCTCGAGCCGAAAGACCTTTCGCCGACGGTGACCCGCGTCACCCTCAACCTCGATGGCCAGAGCCTCGTCTACTTCAACAATGCGACACGCCCGCAGCCGATGACTTGGCCGGGCAAGGATGGCACCGGCGTCATCACGCTGGCTTTCCAGCCGGTCGATGGATCGCCGGAGGTCATCGTCAGCGAAACCGGCAGCTGGGCCTGGCTCAGGATGTTGCGTACCGGCCGGTTCACCGGCACATCGCTGGCAGACGTCTACAGCCTGCGCCTCGGCGCCAAGAGTTTTTATGCTGACTTCCAGCTGAAGGCCTCCAGCGTGGAAAACCCGTACAACCTCGAAATGTTCAAGAAATTTACATGTCCGCAGAACATATGATCCTCCCGGGCTTCTACGGAAAACTGCCGACCGCGGGCGACTTCGTTTCGCGGCGGCTGCCGCTCGACTTCGTCCGGCCCTGGGATCGATGGATTGCACAACATCTCGCGCCGCTGATCGGCTCGCAGCGCTGGCCCCCGTCCCTCGCCTTGCGCTTCTTGACCGGACCTGCATGTTTCGGCCCGGCGACGGGCATCGTCCTGCAAAGCACCGACAAGGTCGGCAGGCGCTTTCCGCTGAGCATTGTCGCACTGCTTGCCGATGCACCAATCGCAACGGCGCGTGCCGACGCCTGGTTTGCCGCCATCGAGGATGCGGGCATCAAAGCCCAGCTCGGAAAATTCACGCCGGACGAACTCGAAACCGCGTTGGCGGGCTTGCCGGCGCCTCTCGTCGAACCAAGCGGGGAAATCGTAGACCGCATGGTGATGTGGACCGCGCATTCCGACATTTTCGATGTCGATCCCGACGCGCCACAGCCAGTGTTGGAGCAGCTTTTCGACGCAAGCTGGGAGACCAGCTGATGCAGATCTGGGACCAGATGGGCTACCCTCACGAATTCACGATGGCGACCGACGTCGCCGGCCATGATTGGATCGTCGTGGTGGTTAAAGGGACATTCGATTTCCCCGAAACGCCGAATGCACCGGTGCGCAAATCGGCAGAACAAATGCCACTGGTCTTCGCCGACACGCAGACCGGCGAACCGGGCTACTCCGCGACGGTCTGGGAAACCGACTTCGCCTTTCGCAAACCAAGATGCGATGTGATCTTGAATGGCTGCGCCTATTCCCCTGGCGGACGACCGGCTGAGCGCGTGCCGGTCGGCGTCAAGGTCGGCAACTGGTCGAAACTCTTCGAGGTCGTGGGTAACCGCGAATGGCGCGCCATCGGACCCGTATTCAGCGCAACCTCACCGCAACCGTTCCTGAAAATGCCGATCAGCTACGACAATGCCTGGGGCGGCGTCGACACACTCAACCCCGAAGACAAGCTGCCCGGCGCCTATCTGCGTAACCCCGTTGGAACCGGCTGGGCGCAGACGAAAAATCAACGCTTCATTCCAGGGCTTCGCCTGCCCAACACGCAGGCTGTTGGCGAGGAGATCCGCTCGCCCTTTGGTGATTACAAACCCATGAGCTTTGGCCCGATGGGCCGCGGCTGGCCGGGCCGCATCGAATATGGCGGCACTTACGACCAGAACTGGATCGACAACATCTTCCCTTTCCTGCCCGCGGATTTCGACGAACGCTATTTCCAGATGGCGCCTCCCGACCAGCAGATCGATTTGCCCCGCGGCGGCGAGGAGGTGCAACTGGTGAACCTCACGCCGGAAGGGCGCGTCAGTTTCCGGTTGCCGTCGACCGCCCTGCCGATGACGCTGTTCAAGGGGCAGACGAAGGCGTTCGAAGCGATGCTCGGCCCGGACACGATTCTCTTTGATCCAGAGAACCGACGGTTTTCACTGGTGTGGCGGGTATCGCAGCGCATCCCACGCACAATTCTGGATTTTTCCGAATGCTGGATCGGACCGCCGACCCGGGGCATGCTGCGCGCACGCGCGAAGGGCAAGCGCTACGTCCGCCGCTTTGATCTTCCACCACGCGATGAGGAGGCCGAAGCTGCATGAGCGCAAGCCTTGACATCGTCTCGATCGGCATGGTCACGGCCGTCGGGCTCGATGCGCCTTCATCCTGCGCGGCAATGCGCGCGGGCATCGACGGGTTTCAGGAAACGCACTTTTCGGCGGGGGAGGACGAAGCCCTCGTCGGCGCGCCCGTGCCACTGCCGCGGGGTTGGATCGGCGAAAAGCGTCTCGCCCACCTGGCGGCGGGCGCTATCTGCGAGGCGTTCGAGAGAGTGCCCAACGCGCGCGGCCGGACGGAACTGATCTTTTGCCTTCCCGAGGAAACGCGGCCAGGTCGGCCGCTGCGCGACCCGGCAGGCCTCCTGCGAGTGATCGCTGAAATCGCCGAGATCGATACCTCAACGCGCAGCCGCGTGGTCGCGCATGGCCGCCCTTCAGGCCATGTCGCCCTTGAGCAGGCGCGCCAGATACTGGCGGCGGGATCGACGCCCTATGTCTTGATCGTCGGAGTGGATAGCTATTTGACGACGCATGGGGTCCGGCACTACCTGGACCACCGGCGTCTGCTGACGCAGACCAACCCGGACGGCTTCATTCCCGGCGAAGCGGCCGCCGCCGTTCTTTGCACCACGGCCGCGGCCGGAGGGTTGCGTCTCTTCGGGCTCGGCCTGTCCCGGGAAAGGGCGTCGATCTACAACAAGGAGAATCTGCCCCTGCGCGGCGACGGCATTGTCGCTGCTTATCGCGCTGCGCTCGACGAGACGGGAATCGAGATGAACCGGCTCGGCTACCGCATCTCCGACCTTATCGGCGAAGCCTATTACTTCAAGCAGACGGCGCTCGCCAGTATCCGGCTCGTTCGGGGGCATCACGGATTCCAGGACCTGTGGTCGCCGGCCGAGTCGCTTGGTAATGTCGGCGCGGCAGTCGTGCCCATCATGATCGGAATGGCGTGGACGGCAGCCCGCAAGGGCTATTCGGCGGGTGATTCCGTTCTGGTCGAGGCGTCCAACGACCACGGCGCCTGCGGGGCCGCGGTGTTCGGCGCGAGGGCTGCTTGATGGCCGTTTTTGCAAACGGCCTGCACCTAGCCTGCAAGGCGCAAAGCAACAAGGTGATCGCCGCCTTCCCCGACACCTGCTTCACGCCGCCTCAGACGCCTGCGACGCCACCCGGCGTGCCGGTGCCCTACCCCTCATTCGGCATGGACTCCGACACCGACCAAGGCACCGGCACAGTCAAGGTGGGCGGCAAGACGATCACGCACAAGAACAAATCCTACTACACCAAGACCACGGGCACCGAGGCGGGCTGCGCACCCAAGAAGAACCTTATCACCTCCGTGAACCGGGGCAAGGAATACGCGCACGCGTGGTCTGGCAACGTCAAGGCGGACAAGGAGCCGGTCAGCCGCTTTTCCGACATGTGCACTAACGACCACGCTTCGCCGACAGGTGGAACGCCGCCACAGCTCAAAGTGTGTAGCGCAGCCATGGCCGCCGGCGGCTGGACCGAATGCCTCACCGGCTCGTACAGTGAGATTCATGACGAATGCAAAAATCGCACCCCTAAAGGCGAGACGCACCACATCGTCCCGGACATGGTCTATCGGCAGACAACGCGGGCAACGACCAATGCCGGAAATCGCGTGCGAGGAGCGCCGTCGCTTGGCGGCGGCATGTGTATCTGCTTGACGCCGGGCCAACACAGCGGCTTGCACAGCAGCGTAAACCAGGCGCTCGCCGCGTTGCCCGGAACCCCGGCCGGTACGGCCATGATCGGCGCCTGCGCCGCGACCGCCGTGATCGGCCTTCGTGGGCTAACCCCAGAACTCCACGACGATTGTATCAAGGAAGCGGCAACCAAAGTCGCCAACCAAACCGCGCCGATCGCCACGCAATCGGGCCGCACCACTCTCCAGCCGCCGGCTCCCAACTCGCCGGCCTTCAACGCTCTGAGGCCATAGTTAGCACACATGCCCAGCATCACCGACAAGAACACGCTCCGCATCTTCGCTTCCGCTTCCGACGGACCGACCGTTTGCCTTGCGCTCAAAGATTTCGAAGCCGGCGACGGCGACAGCCTGGTATTGATCCATTCGCCCGGCGCGGCGGAAGTCTGGCGGCGTATCGAACTGCCCTTCGACATCATGGACGTCGCGCTAACATCTGACCCGCAACGGCGACAGGCGACCTATATGGCACTCGCCAGCACGGGCGAAGCAGTCGTCCTCACCGATCCGCCCGTTGTGTCGCGTGTCAACGCGGAAGGCGTTTTCCGGGTGATCGAACCGGGCAAGGGCATGCTATCGGCGCTCAACATTGCGGGTGGTTCGTTGCTGGCGCTCGGCCGCGGCGGGCAGGCCTACCGCTTCGGGTCGGAAGATGGCTGGCAGGCGGTGTCGCCAGTTCCCCCTTTGGAGGACAACCCCACCGATCACATTAACTTCCTTTGCGCGGGCGCAAGCGCCGGCGGTGGGCTGTACTTCGGAGGGGTGAGCGAGCCGCAAACCAAGAGCTTCGACGAGATCGTGGCGCTCCTGACGCGCGGCGATGTCGAAGGCTTCGCGAACCGCATCATCACGGATGTGCGCCGGAACTACGGGACCTTGTGGCTTTTGGCGGAGGGCGCTTGGCGAAAGGTCGATCTGCCTGCTTCCGGCACGGTGACGAACCTGTTCGAATGGGAGGGCGGAAGGCTGTTCTTGTCGACCAACAGCGGCCTGGTCGCCGAGATCGTGGCGGCGGATCAGGTGGAGGAGCTCTATGTGAGTGGCGAGCCGAAAGAGGTCGCCGATCTTGTCGGATGGCAGGGACAGCCGATGGTGGTGCTCACCGACGAGATCGTCACACTCGATCTGGAGGCTGGCACAAGCGAGAACCTGCCCGTGCCCGACGGCTTCGAGGCACTACAGAACCTCCATCCTGACGGAGACCGAGCTTGGCTCGTCGATTGGCTGGGGCTCGCGCGCTGGAACGGTTCGGATTGGGGCGAGGTCGAGATCCCAAGGGCTCTGCTGCGCTGACTCACTCCCGAGACGGCAGATTTTGTGCGATCCAAGCCCGAATTTTCGGTGGGTCGAGGTCGGCAACCAGGATAGGCCGCTTCGTGGTCTTCAGCACCTGCACCACGAACAGTTCGCCTGCCTCCGGATATTCCTCATAGCGCTCGCGCGCCATCGCCTCGCCCTCCGCACCCGCGACGACGAGTCCGTCCAGATGCGCCTCGATCCGTGCGATGAGCCAGCTGACCCGCTGCACGTCGAGGTCCGGATTCTCGTCCGGAAACTGCAGATGGCGGTCGTAGATGGTCCACAGAAGGGCCGCCATCTCGGCATGTTGCCGAACGATTTCCTTGAGCACCGGTGCGGACATCAGTTGAGGTTCACCGATCCCCCGCGGATGCGATTAGTCGCGCTCGCATGGCTCGTAAGATAGGAGCCGCGAATGGTGATCCGGCCATCCTTCTCCATGATGATGGTCGCTTTGCCGCAACGCAGTTCGATCCGCTGCTTCGCCATGATCTTGAGGGTTTCGCCGTCTCGCCTGACTTCCGGTTGCCGGTCGGGCGGCTCGCGTCCAACGACCCGACCAACAATGAGGGGGCACTCCGGGTCGCCGCCCTCGAAAAGCAGCGCGACTTCGGCCCCGATCATCTCGGGAGCAAGTCCAGCGAGGCTGCGCGCGGGCAAGGCGACATCTCTCGGATTGCCGGGAAAGACGACGAGTGGCCGCTCTCCGTCGAAGCCCAGGAACACGCCGATGACCACGCCGTCGATGCGGTTCAGGAGTTTTGTCATGCTTTTCGTCCTCAGTTCTCCTTGATCGCCGATCCTTTGATCGCTACGTCGCCGCTTGCCTTGATGTTGATCTTGCCGGATCCTTTGACGCTGATGTCCTTACCTTCGAGCTGGATGGTGCCGTCCTTCTTCATGATCAGCTTGGCGCTGCCCGTCTTGATAGTGATCGACTCCTTGGCGGCGATGATCAGCGTCTTGCCCACATTGATGGCGCCATCGGCGCCGATCTCGGTCAAGCTGTCCTTTGCGATTTCAAGCTTGTGGGCGCCACTGATCTGCGTCTGCGCGTCCTTGCCAACCTTGACGATCTGGGTGCCGCCGATCTGAACATTCTGGTCTGCCCCAATCTTCAAGCCCTGCCCAGCCCCGATCTGCACCGTTTGACTCGCCCCGATATCCCAGCTGTCGCTTGTTCCGATGTCGTGGCTTTGGGAAATTCCTACCGACACGGACCTGATCGCTCCGATCGTGTTCATCTGAGCCGCACCGACGGTGCGCGTCTCGGCGGCGCCCACCGTATCGATGCGCGCAGCACCTACAGTAATCGTCTGCACGATGCCGACCGTTTGCGAATGGTTCGCGTCGATATTCTCGGTTGAGTTGGAGACGACATGGATCGTCTCGTTGGCCATCACCGTCAGCGAGCGGTTGGCGCCGACCGTCTCGGTGTCGTTGTTGCCGATATCGGTGGTCTGGTCGACCCCGATCTTCACCGTCTTGTTGTTGCCGACGTCCTCATCGAGATTGTGGCCGACCGAGTGCTTGGCGTCATGATCGATGCGGTCGGACTGATCATGCTGCACCAGCTTGGTGCGGTCGTTCTTGACCAGAAGCTTGTGGTCCTTCTGCGCTTGGAAGTTGACCAGTTCGGAACCGGCCTTGTCCTCGAACATCAGCTCGTTGTAACCGCCGCCGCCCTTCGATGAATCGGATTTCCAGCCCGATTGGGTAGCGCTGCCCGGCAGGCCATAGGGCGGCATCTGCGAGGCATTGTAGACGCGGCCTGTGATGATCGGCAGGTCGGGATCGCCCTCGATGAAATCGACGATGACCTCCTGGCCGATACGCGGAATCTGGATGAAGCCCCAGCTGCTGCCGGCCCAGGTCTGGGAGACGCGCACGAAGCACGAGCTGTTCTGGTCCTTCTTGCCCTGACGATCCCAGTGGAACTGCACCTTCACCCGCGCATATTCGTCGGTGAAAATCTCCTCGCCCGAGGGGCCGACGACGGTCGCGGTCTGCGGCCCCCGCATGATGGGGCGTGGCGTGGCGCGTGGCGGGCGATAAGGCAGCGCCGTAGGCGCCACCCCGAGAAGGACCTTGAAATTCTCAGCGTCCGTTTCGATCCCCGAGCGGTAGCCCGGATCGAACAACCTGTACTCGGCACTCAGCACCAGATATTCCTGGTTCTGGTCATCGCGCGGAAAGCCTTCGAGCTTGAAAGTGCAGCCGGAAAAAAGCCCCCTCACCGTCCCCGCTGCCGACACGCGCTTGTGTGCCGCCTGAATTTCCTCACGTCGGATGGCCGCGATCTTGTCGCCGCGCCCGACATCCAGATGTGCGCCGGGGTGCCGGTAGAATTCGTGCGACGCTTCCTTGTGGCTGAAGGCTTGCGCCGATACGGCGGTCAGGTCGGCCCCCGGTTTCTTGAAGTCGAAATCCTTGTGGGCGTATGCGCCCGGCCTTACCGAACTCGCCGGGATCCATTCGGTGATGTATTCGACATCGCGCCGCAGGGGCTGGCCCTCGAAATGATAGGGCACCTTTTCGTAACCTGGGGCCGGTTTCAGCTTGCTCATTGCGTCGGCAAGGATGAGCTTGTGTTCCCCATCTCCATGTTCGAAGAAATACATCACCCCCTCGTGTTCGAGCAGGCGCTGCACGAAATCGAGATCGGTCTCGTCATATTGAACGCAGTAGTCGCGCGGCGGGTAGGATCCCTGCAGCCGCTTCTCGAACTTCACCGGGCCGTATCTGGAAAAAACCTTCTCGACGATCTCGATGACGCTCATGTTCTGGAAAATTCGGCAGTCGGTGGTGTTGCCGAGGAACCAAAGCCACGGCCTGACGACCGCCTCATAATATACCAGCCTATCCTCGATGCGGGTGAGGCGGAACTCCGAAACAAGGCCGCTGAACCAGCGTTTCGGGTCTCCGGATTCGCCCTCGACCGAAATGACGCCACCTAGCATCTTCAGCGGATCGACATCCGCGTTCTTGCCCACAAATCCCACAGTATAGGCAAAACAGCGGCTCATTTCGTCACGGCCGACAAGATGCGTGAAGGTAAGGATATCGGCGCCAATTGGTGTCTGAACGGCAGTAGCGCGATCAGTGGGCATCGAGGACCTTGCCTCTCCAGTAACGATGGCGACGTTTCAACTTTGAGGGTAACACATGTTTTTCAACCAACAAGAGAGGAGCTTCACACATCGGGCGAGCGACTGCTCAGCCGTCGGTTGGCACTGTTCTCCTGCTGCCACAAACTGTTAGAATATCGCGGTTAAATCGGCGGTGATGTCGACTAACGAGAATTTGGCAGGCAATTGAGGATGTTCATTGGTCTGAAGATCGACAATGTGGACAGGCTGCCTAACGGTGGGCCACTCAGCTACAAGTCGCATAATCGGGGCTTCGACATCGGCCGCGAAAGCCGTGATTGGGCTCTACCCGACCCGGACAAGTTCATCTCCAGCCGGCATTGCGAAGTCCGCTACGAAGGAGGCGCCTTCTGGCTCTACGACATTTCGCGCAATGGCACCTTCGTCAACGGCGCCAGCAATCGTATCGCAAGCCCCTATAGGCTGGGGCACGGTGATCGGCTTCGCATTGGCCGTTACATCGTTTCGGTGTCGATCGGGGACGAGCTGATCGCGCCGATGCCGGCCGAGAATTCCGGCAGCCGTTCGCTGCCAAGATATGAGCCGGAGTCGGGCAGGCGAGGGCCGCAGTTCGGCGATCCGTTCTTCGGTGGTTCAGCGGAACAAGCAACGCCGCGGGGTGTTAGTCAGCTACCGATCTCCGCACACACCGCGCCGCTGTCGCCGATGGCTTCCGGGCAGTCCGGTGCGGCGGACGTCCTGCGGAGCATCGCCCTTGGCGCCGGACTTCCGCAGGAAACTTTTCTGCAGCGCAGCTCTGACGAGATTGCAGCCGAAATCGGCGCGGTCCTCAGAAGCGTGGTCGATGAACTGGCAATGCTGCTGAAGGCCCGCGCCGCCGCGAAGGTTCTGGCCAAGAGCGCGCATCGAACGATGGTCAGCGCCGCCGACAACAATCCGCTGAAATTCGTCCCCGGGTCGGAGGAAATCCTGGAGATCATGTTCGCCCGGCGCAGAGCCGGCTATCTCGACGCCAGGCACAGCATCGAGGAAGCATTTCGCGACCTGAAGACACACGAGCTTGCCACCTACACGGCCATGCAGGCGGCCCTGTCTCGCCTTCTCGAGGATCTGTCGCCTGACGCGATCGAGAAAAAGCTGCCACCGGCTTCCTTCACCTCGAAGAAAAGCCGCGCCTGGGACGCCTTCGTCGCGACATGGGAGGCTAAGGAGGGGGCACACGAGAACGGCATGCTTGACGTGTTCCTCGCTTACTTCAGCGAGGCTTACGCCAAGGCATCCAAACCGAAGTGAGGTTTGCAGAGCCGGCTTGCTAATGCCAGCTCTAGAAGGAGATCTTCAAGCCCAACTTTCCGCCGACCGTTGAGCTGTCCGACGAAAACTTGCCGCGCAACTCACTGCTCAGGGTCGACCGCTCCGACATCTTCAGATTGAAGCCGGCCGACAGCGCCACGGAAAAATCGGCGTCGTCGAAATCGATCTCCCTGTTGTCAATCGTGGCGGTGTTCTTGTAGGCGAAGCGCTGCTGCAGGTCGGCCCGCGCATAGGGGCTGAACACCATGCCGTTCTCCATCGCGTAGTCCGCATAGATGCCTGGCTCGAATTTGAAGGCGCCGAATGAAATCCGGCTCTTTCCAAACTGGTTGCCACCGCTGTCGGTGTAATCGTCGCCGGTGAAGCTGACCCCCAGCATGCCGCCACGCAGATCGAAGCGCATGCGATCGCTCAGGGCAAAGATATGGCCGATAGAGCCGGTTACGGCATAACCAATGGTGTCGTAGCTGCCGGTTGTGTTCAGCACGCCGCTGGTAACGTCGGTTTCGCCAATGAAGGTCGAAGCCGAAACCAGCCCGTAATTGACACCCTGACGGAACAGCGCATATCCGCCGAACATGCCGCTCTTGTTGTCGGCGTCGCCAATGAAATCAAAGCCTTGCAGCGAGCCCATGCCGACATCGGTCGAGGCATAGCCGCCGAAGAGCCCCAAATTCAGCCCGTAGCGGTCGTCGAAGCCAAAATGCTTCGCGGCGTTGAAATCCAGGCTAATCGCGGCCGAAAAATCATCTGCATCAAAGTCTGGCCCCGGAGCTGTCAGCCCGTTTCCGCTGATGGTGAAGCCGTCATGCTCTGTGTGGGCGAACTGGCCGGATGCGAAAACCCCGAACGTCGAAGTGAGCTGTACTCTCTGGACGCCGTTGGCCAACCCGAGATCAGAAGCTATCGCGTCCCGATTGACGCCGTAAAGCGCATCGATCGCCGTCTCGACCGTGCTGGCATTGACCGCGCTGTTGGGGGCTACCGCGATGCCGAAATTGGCTGGAATGGCGCGAATCAGCAGACCACCGGTCGGCCCGGGAATCACCTGGAAGATAAAGAGTGAACCCACTGTGCCCGGAATACCCTGGATAACAAAAGTTCCGGCAACCGGACCGTTGGTCGAAATGATGATCGGAATATCGGTCGTGGTGGCAAACTGGGGCGTGCCGACCAGATTGACCAGGATCGTGTTGACGCCGTTCGCCGCAAACGCCGACGCGATGAGTTGGTCCGCCTGGCTTGTCTGCTGGTTGAGATCGAGACCGATGGTGCCGCTGTTGAGCGTCAGGCCTCCGAGCGTAAAGACATCGTCTGCGGCGCCGTCGATCATGTTGATGGTCGAATTGGTCAGATTGAGGTTGCCCGCCAGGTTGGCATTGCCGTTGACGAAAAGCGTGGAAGCGTTTGTCAGGCTCAGCAAGCCGATGCCTTGCGTTCCCGTGCCAAAGCCGAGCGTGGAGTTGGAGGCGGAGACCGTGTTGAAACCGGTGAAGTTCTGCGTTTTCGTGCCGCCGGCGGCGAGATCCTCGTCGGTGATGGTAGCGACACCGCCCGTGCCGCTGAAAAGCACCCCGTTGCGCAGGGTGAGCGGATTGGCCACCACCGAACCGTTGATGATGAGCGTGTTGCCGGAGATGCCTGTGATGTCGCCACCGATGGTGCCGCCGTAGAGACGCACCGTTTCGCCTTCCACATCGCCGCCGATCGTGCCGCCGGAGATAGTAACCTGGTCCACGCCTTCGTTGCCGCGGACATCGTCAGCTATACTGCCGCCCGAAATTTCAATCTGGTCGTCGCCCTCGTTACCGGCAACGTAATTGCCGATCGTCCCGCCGCTGATTGTCAACAGATCGTTGCCGGCGTTGCCGCTTACCGATCCGCCAAGCGTGCCGCCGGTCATCGTGAAGACATCGTCGCCATCTTCCAGTCCAACCGAATCCGGCCCGACGGCGGTATTCACCTGGATGTTCGCGGTCCCGGAAATCGTCACCCTGTCGTTCTGGCTGCCGGCGAAAAGGGAGCCCTGAACGAGGCCGCCGCTGATGTCGTATATGTTGCCTCCACCCAGGCCGAAAAGGGAGCCGGTGACGGTGCCGCCGCTAATGACAAACGTATCGATTCCTGGCGCTTCCCCTTCGACTTCTCCGAAGACATTGCCGAATAAGGTGCCTCCGCTCATTTCGAACCGGTCGTCGCCGGCTCCGAGGTTGACGTCGATGGGAGTGCCGGTCGTCCCGCCCGTGCCTATCGTCCCGCCTGAAATGACGACCGTGTCGTTGCCGCCAAGCATGTCGATGTTGGGGCTCGGGTTCAGGTTCTCCTCAAAACCATCTACAGGCGGCGTGGCTGTACCGGCAACGCCCGCCTCAATGCTGCCGCCCGACATGTTCAGCGTGTCCGGTCCGCCGCCGAGATAGATGTCGTCGAAGCTGGTGTCGAACGGCGCCGTGATCGTTGGCGCCGTGTCATCGCAGGTCACATCCACCGAAACAACCGTTTCACCCTCAAAAATGGGGGTGGCTTCGCAGGCCGCCTCCGCCTGTCCCGGAATGAAAATCGATGCTGCCCCGATCGCCAGCGCGGAAGCGCCACCCAAATACAACGCCCGAGTTTTGCCGGTCATTGTTCCCCTTCCAACTACGTTCACGCGCATTTCAAAACTGCGCATGACGCGAGGGCTGTCCGCGATACCACCCCTTCAATCCCCCGGGCAGGCAAAACGAACTCGGCGTCAACCTGAAGATACCATCACGTGAGAGCGGAGGATATAGTTCGAGCCATCCGCCTGTATGTGAAGTGAAGCGCATACAGAACGCGCCCGCATGTTGTTTTTTGAACGTAACGCTGCCGGTCAGAATTTTCGTATAAAAGGCAATCGATTGAAAATTCAACAAAAATCGATGTGGCCTGACCCCGCAACCAAAGAATAGCAGGCATTGCATTCTCGCCATTCGGCGGTGTTGCATAAAGATCACGCGAGAAGTGGTTTAGTCACAAAGGAAGGTTTGCTCGCGCTGCTCCAAAAAGACTCAGCAAGTCGAAATGAAGCACAATACTCAACCATACGATGCGGTCCTTACCCTATCTTTGAACTGATTCTTGGTGTAAAAAATGGGACTTGGTCTTCGGAGATACCGGTCCGGAAATTCGGACCGATCCTCGCATCTGGCGAGCGCCTCGAAGGACCGATCTTGTCGCAGGCCGGGACGAGCACGCTGACATGCCGCACGACCACAAATATTTTCTGCGCATTCCGTTTCTGCTGCTTCTCGCCCTGATGTGGTCGGTTGGCGTCGTGTGGGCGGCAATAGAGGAGCAACCGTCGCCGCTGCCGCGCAATCGCCTGGCGATCGTCATTGGCAACTCCAACTATCAGAGCACGCGCCTCGAGCACCTGGCCAACGCGGCGAACGACGCGACGAAGCTTGCGGAAAGCCTGAAGAGACTGAACTTCGACGTGCTAATCCAAACCGACCTCTCAGCGGAAGGCTTCGCCAAGCTCTTCCGCGACGCCGACGCGAAACTGGCTGCCACAAGTTCGGTACTGATCTTCTATGCCGGCCATGGCGTGCAATTGCAGGGCGAAAACTATCTGCTGCCGGTGGATACTCCCGATCCGGAAAGCATGGAAAAGCTGAGCGCCAGGGCCGTCAAGCTCAATGACGTGATCGCGCGGTTTGCCAGCCGCGACCGCCAGACCTTCGTGTTTCTCGATGCATGCCGAAACAACCCGCTCGGCAGCGGCGCCAACACCGGCAACGGTCTGGCACAGGTAGAAGTCGGCGAAAACACTTTTATCGCCTTCGCCACGCAGCCCGGCAACGTGACCGTCGACGGCTCCGGAGACAACAGCCCGTTCACCACGGCACTGCTGAAGAATGTCGAGATCCCCGGCCTCAGCATTTCCGACATGATGATCCGCGTCCGCAACGAAACGGAAGCATTGACCGTCGGACGTCAGGTCCCCTGGGACCAGTCGAACCTGCGCGAACAATTCTATTTCACCGAACAGCAGGTGCTCGATCCGGCGCAACTGAGTGCAAGCCTGTCGCGCATCCTTTCCGACCCGGTCGCCAAGCAAAAGCTGCAACTGGAACTCGCCTCGAACGACCTCCAGACCGCAGTGCTGATCGTCGGTCAGACTTTGCGCTCCGTTGAAATTCCCGCCCAAGCGAAGGCCGCTCAAGCACAGACAGGCACGCAGGTCGCCAGCCTTTCACCCAAAGCCATCGAGGGCGCCCGGCAAAGCGTCGTCTCCGGCCTCGAGACCCTGATCGTCGGCACGTCGGCTGGCGAAACCGATGACGCCAAAGCCACAGACCTCGCGCGCAGCATCCAGACGGAACTTCGCCGCCTCGGCTGCTATCGGATGACGGTCGACGGCGACTGGGGCAAGGGTTCCATCAGAGCGCTCACCGATTACTACAGGAATACCAAGCAAGCCATGGCGACCAGCGATCCGACCGTCGAGCTGCTGGGAGATCTCTTCCTGCGTTCAGGCCGCATCTGCAAGCAGCCGGTGATCGTCAAGAAAGTCAAGCCACCGAGAGTGGCAGCCGACGAAAGCCGTGGACGCGCTTCCAAGGCGGCGACTGGCAACCGCAAAGCCATGGGCCGCTCACAGACCAGAAGCCGGCCGGCCGCTCCTCCACCGGATATCAGCGGCGGCATCGGCATTGGCGGTGTTTTCTAAAGCATGTCACGCAAAAGTGTGGGGCGATTTTGCGATAACGACATGCATAGAATCAAAAACTTACCTTGCACAAATCACGCGGCGAGGCAGGGGTGGCGATGAGTTCGAAGGATGATCCTTCCGGCTCCGGCGACAAAACCATCATTCGCCCCAGCCTTGCACGACCGCCGAAGGCTGACAGGCGGGAAGCCGCCACGCCGCAGCCCGCATCCGCGGAAAACCCTGGCGCTACGGTTTTCGATCCCGCAAGCATTCAATCCGCTCCGCCTGGCTGGTCGTCGGGAACGGTCATCTATCAGGGCACATCTTTCGCCGTGGATAGCCCCGCCGAAAGCGGCGAAGCCGGCATCAAATCAGCCGACCTGCCCTCTCCCGCGACACGGAAAATCCCGCTGGATGTTCTGCTCGGAGCGGGGGAAGGCAAGGAATACGCCTCGGCCAATCCATTCATCGCTGCCGCGGCGCCACTGCTGATCCTGTTCGGCCATCTTCGGCTCATGGCTCCTGACATCGAAGCATCGCCGCTGGCAGAGCACATCGCCGGAGCGATCGAAGAATTCGAGCGGAAGTTTGCCGACGCCGGCATTCCGGCGGAAGACGCGCGCATCGCCAAATTCGTCCTTTGCGAGACCGCAGACGACATTGTCGGCAACCTGCCCGGTTTCGACAAGGATGTCTGGAAGCCGCACGCCATGCTGTCGCATTTCTTCCAGGCGGGAACGCCGGGCGCCGGCTTCTTCAGGGCATTGAACAAGATGCTGGCCGAACCCGAAGCGCATCACGATCTGCTGGAGCTCATGCATGCATGCCTCGCCCTCGGTTTTGAAGGCCAATACCGTGGCTTGCCGCGCGAAGACGGCAGCCTGCAACGGGTCCGGCAGGACGTCTACGATACGCTGCGCTATTTCAAGCCCAGGCCGGGCAACGAGATTTCGCCGCGTTGGCAAGGCCTGTCGGCTGCGATGGAACACACGGGGCTGCGTGTACCGCTCTGGTCCATCGCGGCGGCGACACTTGCCCTCTTGGTCGGCGCGTTCTTTGCGATGCGCATCGCCATCACCAATCAGGGCGACGCACTTGCCGACGAACTGCTGGCCCTCAACCCATCCACGCCCGTCGTTATCCAGCGGGCGAGCTTCGTGCCGCTGACCGAAGAAGTGAAACCTGCCGCCACCGCACAGATCGATCGTGTCCGCGCGGCCCTTGCGCAAGACATCGAGGCCGGCGGGCTGACTGTCGCCACGAAGGGCGATTTCATTGTTGTCGAAGTCAACAACCTGATGCTGTTCGCGTCGGGGAAGGCCGAGATAAAAGCCGAATTCGAACCGGTCGCCAGCCGCATCGCCGCGGCACTCGAACCCGAGCCGGGGCCGATCCGGATCGTCGGCCATACCGATAATGTGAAACCGCGCAGGTCGAGCGCCTTCAAATCGAACTACGACCTTTCCGTAGCCCGCGCCAAAGCCGTCGAAAAAGTGGTGGCTTCCAAGATCGCCGATCCATCGCGGATCGCAGTCGAGGGCAAGGGCGAGGAAGAACCGATCGCAGACAACGCGACGCCGGAAGGCAGGACCCGCAACCGCCGTGTCGACCTGATGATCCCGCGGGAGGAAACGCTGTGAGCGCCGAACGATCGCGGAGTGACGGAGTGCGCGCGTGACGCTGTGGCTGCTACGGATATTCAGCGTGTTCGCCCTGATCGGCTTTGCCACCGCCGTGTGGTTCGCCGGCCCTCTGATCGGCTTTGCCGACACGAGGCCGCTTGAACCAGCTTGGCTGCGGGCGACGATCATCGGCGTGACTGTTGCCCTGGTGGGAGGTTGGTATCTTTTCCGCTTCTGGCAGATGAACAAGGCTCAGAGAGCCCTTGAGGCGGCAATCGCCACCAGCACCGGCGACCGGGACAGCGACACCGCCGTGCTCGAAACGCGCATGAGCGAAGCCATCGCCACATTGAGGCGCGCGAGCCACAAGCGCAATTTCCTCTACGAGCTGCCCTGGTACATCGTCATCGGTCCGCCAGGCGCAGGCAAGACCACCGCGCTTGTCAATTCCGGGCTTAAATTTCCGCTCGCTGGATCGGGTCAGGCCCAGCCGGTAGCAGGCATCGGCGGTACGCGCTACTGCGACTGGTGGTTCACTGACGATGCCGTGCTGATCGACACGGCCGGACGATACACCACGCAGGACTCGGACTCCGAAGCGGACAAGAAAAGCTGGCTCGCTTTCCTGTCGCTGCTCAAGCAGCATCGCGCAAGGCAGCCGATAAACGGCGTCATCCTGGCCATAAGCCTCTCCGATCTGATGACGCTCGGCGGCCAGGACCTCGGCGCCCACGCAATCGAGATCCGCAATCGGCTGGAAGAAATCCACGAAATCCTCAAGGTCGACTTTCCAGTCTACGTTCTATTCACCAAGGCTGACCTGCTGCTGGGTTTCATGGAATATTTCGGCAGCTTCGACGAAACCCGCCGTCGCGAGGTGTGGGGCGCTACGTTCCAGACCGCGGATCGTCACAAGAACATGATCGAGGCGGCACCGGCGGAGTTCGACGCACTGGCCAAGCGCCTGTCCGACGAAATCTCTGATCGCCTTCACGAAGAAGCCGATCCGGTGACGCGCGTTTCTATCTTCGGCTTCCCGGCCCAGTTCGGATTGCTGAAGGACGGGGTCATCGAGTTTCTTGGCCGCGTCTTCGAGCCGACACGCAAGCGGGCAACCGGCCTGCGTGGCTTCTATTTTTCATCCGGCACGCAGGAAGGCACGCCGATCGACCAGGTGCTCGGCGCCCTCGGCAGGAGTTTCGGCAGCGGTGTCGGAGCCCATCTGTCCGGCACCGGCAAGAGCTTTTTCCTCCATGACCTGCTGGCCAAGGTTATCTTCGCCGAATCCGGATGGGTCTCGCACGACAGAGTGGCCGAAAGGCGCGCTGCGTTCATCCGATACGGCAGCTACGCGGCGATCGCGCTTGCCGCCGCTGTCGTGCTTGGCGCGCTGGGCTTGAGTTTCACCGCCAATGAGGCGCTCGTCACATCGAGCAAACAGGCAGTCCAACAGTATCGCACGACGGCGGAGCCGCTGCTTTCGAGCGCAACGGTGGCGGATGTCGACCTCGAAAACGTCATCGGTGCGCTGGAAGCGTTGCGCAATCTACCAGCCGGCTACGAAAACCGCGATCTGCCGACGCCGGTCGGGGAAACGCTCGGTTTCAGCCAGCGGGAAAGGCTCGTTTCGGCATCCGAGACGGCTTACAGGCAAGCGCTGGAGCGCATGTTCCGCTCGCGCCTGCTGCTCCAGGTCGAGCAAACGATCGAAGCAAACATGAGCAATCCGATTGCGCTTTACGAACCGCTGAAAATCTACCTGATGCTTGGCGGCAAAGCGCCGAAATCCGACGACGAGTTGATCGTTGCGTGGATGAAGCAGGATTGGGAGCAGAACCGCTATCCGGGCGCGCAAAATCGTGCCGGACGCTCCGAGCTCGAGAAACATCTGCGTGCGATGCTGGCGCTCGACGATGCCCACGACGCGACCTTCGAACTCAATCGTCCATTGGTCGAATCCGCGCAGCGCTCGCTCGGCCGCATGACGGTGGCGGATCGCGCGCTGGCGCTTGTCCAGTCGGATATCTATTCGGCCGCCCTCGACGATTTCTCCGTGGCGACGAGAGGCGGACCGGAAGCCCCGCTCGTCTTCGAAACCGTGGATGGAAGCGACCTGTCGACGGTGAAGGTGCCGGGCATCTATTCGCATGCCGGCTTCAACGATTTTTACCTTGCCCGACTGGCCAAGGTTGCCCAAAAACTCGTCGACGACCAATGGGTGATCGGCGCTGGCGGAGAACAGGGCGGCTTCGACCAGGAGCTGCTGCGGCTCGGCCCCGAGCTTCTCGACCGCTACGGCAAGGGATTTGCCGCAGCCTGGAACGGTGTCCTCGACAGGCTGAAGTTCAAGCCGCTGGCCGCGGACAAGCCGGACTATCTCACGCTCTCGGCCGCCGCGTCGCCGACATCGCCCATCATTCAGCTTTTCGAGGCTATCGCGCAGGAGACCGCGTTGACGCGCGAGCCCCAGGCCCAAGGGATGCAAGACACCAAGGATCGCGCCAAAGGCCTTGCACGCGTCGGCATTGAACTGCCCACCGGTAAATCACAAAGCAGGGCGGGCGCCGCCTTCGCACAGTCGGCGGTCCAGAACCCTGGCGGCAGCATAGAAGCGCAGTTCAAGCCCTTTCAGCTGCTGGTCAATGGCCCTCCCGGCCAGCGCCCGGTCGACGCGCTGATCCAGAATTTCCGCGATATCCTCCAAAGCCTCAAGCTGGCAGCGGCGATGCCGGCGCAGACCGACCGGGCCAACGCCAACCTCCAACTGCAAATTTCCAGCCTTCGCGCCAACGCGTCGCGGCTGCCCAAAGCGCTTTCGAGAATGGTCAATGGCGGCGCCGACGATTTTGAAGCAGATGTCGCGGAAACCTCCATCGCGCAGCTGGATCAGCGGCTGGCCGAGACCGTCAGCAGGCCTTGCGATGATGTAACGGCTAATCGCTTTCCCTTCACCAGCGGCAGCAGCGACGAAGTGCAGCTGGTGGATTTCGCCAAATTGTTCGCCCCGAGCGGCGTGATCGACAGGTTCTTCGCGCAGAACCTGTTGCCGCTCGTCGATACGGGAGGTGTGAATTGGCAATGGAAGCAGGACACCCGCCTTGGCCGGGAGCTTTCGAAGTCCGCCCTGAAGCAATTCCAGCAGGCCGCCGAAATCCGCGACGCGTTTTTCCCGATGGGCGGCTCGGTGCCGGCGGTAAACGTGACCTTCACCCCGTTCTCGCTGCACGGCGACGCCGACATGGCGCTGCTCGATGTTAATGGGCAGATCGTGCAGAGCTATCAGACGGGCAACGCACCAGGCATCGTGACATGGCCTGGCAGCCTGGAAGCCGGCTCCGCGCATCTCAGCCTAACGCCTGAACTTCCCGGCCGCGAATCCGCCGTCAAATTCGACGGACCCTGGGCCCTTAAGCGGTTGCTGGACAGCGCAACGATGACCCGCAACGGTGACAATCTGGAAGCGCGTTTCGTGATCGGCGGCCGTGACGTCGCTTATACGGTCCAGGTCGCCTCGGGCGGCAATCCATTCGCGCTTCCCGCGCTTTCAGGCTTCAGTTGTCCGACAAGTTTCAGGTAGGCACTTGTTTCGCGATACGCAGAAGAGCCGAACAATGATTACAGCAGCCTGGACCCGCATGCTGGATGCATCTCGGGGGAACTGCCACGACTTAATTTTTGTACTCTAATGTTCAGCCGTGTGGCAGAGTGCCGGGAGCCGGCGTGCGGGAAAACGCCGCGGAGGAGCGCTGAGAAGCGCCTGGACCGATTTGAACGATGCCGCCCTCCCCTTCGAGAGTTACGGCGTGAGCCACAAGGGCTGCGTGCGTCAGCTTAACGAGGACAGCTATCTTATCGAGCCGAGGAGCGGGCTTTGGCTGGTGGCTGACGGGATGGGAGGGCACGATGCGGGAGAGATCGCTTCCGCGAGCATCGTCGAGCACCTAGCGACCATCGGCATTGCGAGTTCCGCACCCGACCTGCGCGCCCGCTTCGAAGACAGGTTGAGCCGCGCCCACGCCGAAATCCGCGGCATTTCCGCGGCACGTGGGGTGACCATTGGCTCCACCGTCGCTGCCCTCCTGGCGATGGACGGCAGATTTGCATGCCTGTGGTCCGGCGACAGCCGCGTGTATCTGGTGCGCAATGGTTCGATCTCGCAGATTTCGCGCGACCATACCGAAGTCCAGGAATTGCTCGATCGCGGCATGATCACCCCAAGCGAGGCGCGGAGCTGGCCCCGCCGCAATGTGATCACCCGCGCCGTTGGCGTCAGCGACGATATCGTCATCGACTTCCAGCAAGGGGAAGTCCTGCCGGGTGATATCTTCGTTCTCAGCACCGACGGCCTGACGGCTCATGTCACGGATGCCGAAATCCAGGCAGCCGTTGTGTCGGCTGCACCACAGACAGCGTGCAAGAAACTGTTAGCAACGGTTCTCGAACGCGGCGGCACCGACAACGTCACCATCGTGCTTGTCCGCAGCAAAGTTGGTCATAATGGCCGTTCCGCCGGTCCTGGCGCCTACAGGTCTGAAGGCTGAAGCCGTGAGCGACAACGACGACAAGACGCGAATTTTGCCGGACATGGCTAAAACCGGCGTCGGCACCCAGTTGAGCGGCATCTACGAGCTCGACGAGCGCATCGCGTGCGGGGGCATGGGCGAAGTCTATCGCGGGCACAACATCCAGACCGGCGACCATGTCGCCATCAAGATCGTCTTGCCGGAATTCGCCCGAGACCAGACCATCCTGTCACTGTTCCGCAAGGAAGCCACCATCCTCAATCATCTGTCGCACGACGCCATCGTACGATACCACGTCTTCACCATCGATCCCGGTATCGGGCGTCCCTATCTGGCGATGGAGTTCGTGGATGGCCAGTCGCTGTTCGACGTCATGCGGCGCGGCGCCATGTCGACCGAGGACGTGCGCAAGCTTTGCCACCGCCTCGCTTCGGGGTTGAGCTTCGTCCACGAAGCCGGCGCCGTGCACCGCGACCTCTCGCCGGACAACGTCATCTTGCCAGGTGGAAAAGTGGAGCGCGCCAAGATCATCGACTTCGGGATCGCCCGGTCGGCGACGGTCGGCGGCGAGACGCTGATCGGCGGAAAATTCGCGGGCAAGTACAACTACGTCTCTCCTGAACAGCTCGGCCTCTATGGCGGCGAGGTGAGCGAGCGCTCCGACATTTACAGCCTCGGGCTGGTGCTGGCGGCGGCGTTGCGCGGGCAACCGCTGGAGATGAGCGGTTCACAGTTTGAAATCGTGGAAAAGCGCCGGGTCGTGCCCGATCTCTCGGGTATCGACGAAGAGCTTCGGCCGATGATCGAGGAGATGCTGCAGCCCGACCCCCACGACCGGCCGACCGCCGCCGAAATCGCAGAGATGACGCGCAGCGTGGTGAGCCTTGGCGACACGCTCACTCCGCGCTCCAAGGCGCCTCGCGAGCGCGGAACCGTCCAGCCGCAGCCTGTATCTCCCGACCCCTGGGTCGAAACGGGAACCTCCAGCACTGCGGATGATCCGGCGGCCCCGCCCGCACCGCCGAAAGCAACGGAAGAGCCCAACTTCGTCCCGCACAGGCCGCCCGCCCTTTTGTCGCAGCCTCGGCCAGCGGCGGTGACGCCGCCTGTTCGCCCGCCGACTCCCCCGCCTGCGACGAACATTCGAAACATGGTGATTGCCGCCGCCGCCGCGATGGTCGTCCTGTTGGGCGGAGGCGCCTATTTCGGCGGTTTCCTGACGCCGCCTCCGGCTTCAAACGGCGACGCAGTTCCGCAACTGACCCCCGATCTTTCGAAGCCCGAGACCGTAGCTCCGACGAGCCAACCGGTAGAAAATACAACGCCGCCGGAAACCCAGACCCAAAACAAAGAGCCACCATCCGGTGAAACGGCGAGCGGGCAGAACCAGGACGCTTCGCTGCCTGTTGCCCCTGCAGCCAATTCCCAGACCGGAAGTACGCCGCCTGCACTTCCGACAGGCAAGACGAGCGACCAGCCAGAGAGCGCCACGTCTCCGGCCGATGTCCGCCCGGAGACCGAGGTGTCCTCGGCTTCGTCCGCAAAGCTGAGGGACAACTCTGCCAGCCAAGGCGAAAAAGGCCCCCAATCGGAAACCGCCGGGCAACCGCCCGCGACACCTCCGACAAACAAGACGGCAACAAACCAGCCTAAACAGAGCAACCCAACGCCGATACCGGATAGACTGCAGCCGAAGCAGCTGGAGACAACCGCCAACCAAGGTAGCGAAGCCCCTCGAGCGGGGAACGCGCCGACCGCAGCGAATGACCAGCCCACTGTCACGAATGGGCAGGTGACAAACCCTGCCAGTGACGGTCAGGGCGATACGAATGTCGCCATCAACATTCCCGAACCGGGGCTCCCCACGCTGCAGCCCGATGTTCCGACACAGTCCCAGCCTCCGACCAAAACCATCGACGGGGTTGCCCAACGCATATCCTGGCTGCGCGATTACATCGGCGGAGACTGTTTTTATGCCGCTGCGACCTCGGCGACCGACAAAGCCATCGAGATCGAAGGTTTCGGCACCACGGTCGAGCCTTTCATGCAGATGCTGGAAGCTTTTCGTGACAAATTCCAGCTCGAACCGGACGTCAGCGTGCGCCTCATCGAGCCGGCGCAATGCGAGGTCACCCAGTTTCTGCATGCACTCGGCCCCAGTTCGGCGGAGAAGCCGCATCTTTCGCTGGCGCAGACATCGGTTCCGGACGGCTCGCCGGTCAGCGGGACGCTGGAGATCGCAGGAGGATCGCGAGCCAGCCTTTTGCTGATCGATCACAAGGGAATGGTGTTCAACCTCGACGAACGCGTCGTTGTCGAGGCGGGCAAGGCGAGTTTTTCAATACCGATCGGGCTCGGCGACGCAGACAAAGCCAGCGGAAAAGCCGTCCCGCAAATCATTATCGCAGTCATCGGCAGCTCCGACATCGATGCTGCGACTTTCTCAAATCCGGTACCTGCAACCGTCGCCTTTCCCAAAATCCTTGCAGAAATTCGCGAAAAGGGCGGCGAATTTTCCGCAACTGCCAAATATTTCCAGCTCGGCGGGTAGCATGAACACCGATGGAACTCCGTCGCTCGCGCACTCCCAGCCAGCCTGAAATAGCCCACGCAGAGCCGGCCGTGCTGGTCCCCGCACGCTTCGCCTTTGCGGTCCGGCGAGCGATTGTCGCCTTGGCCTCAGCCTTTCTGGTTCTGTTTGCCTCGGAGCGCGCGCAGGCTGAATTCACCGTCTGCAATCAGACGCTCGACGTGGTCAACCTTTCGGTCGGCCAGGAAATCGGAGGAGCGTTCCAGACGGATGGCTGGTGGACGATCGGCGCAAACCAATGCGTCAATGTCATCCGCGAGGAACTGGCGAACCGCTACATCTACATCTACGCGACGGACGTCTTTGGGAATGCCATCCTGAACGGCTCAACAGAGATGTGCGTCGAGCGGCGGCGCTTCAGCATCCGCGGCATCGAGGAATGCTGGCAGCGCGGCCACATCGCGGAACGGTTCTACGAAGTCGATACGCTCCAGCAGATCCGGTGGACCTTCTTCCTGACCGGGCGAAGTCCATGACGCACGACATCGACGTCAGCTTCCGGCTGCGGAAACAGGCGCTCGCGGCGCGGCGCAGGCAGGCGCGCTGGCGCAGGCTGTTCGCTGGCCTGGGAGTTATCGCGGCACTGTCGATTGCCGCAGCCCTGTATTTCACTGCGGACTACTGGTCCTTCGGCGACGTGAACGAAGAGTTGGAGGCGGTCGAGGGAACCGACGAGGTGCCAGCGGACGCATCGGTCTATGTGCCGGCGATCGTCGACCTGGCTGGCGATCCCATGTGGATCAAGCTTTCGCAAGGCAGCAGCGCAGCAACAAAGGGCCGCACCATTACCCGGCCGGCCGAACTCCAACAGGCGGGGATCTCACCACAGCTCGAGATTCTTTCGGATGCGATGCTAAGTTCCAGCGAACGTTTCATGACGACGATACCCTCCTCGCAGGAGGATTTTGCATTTTTCCAGGCGCAGCGCTCGGCTCCCGCCTCCCCTGCTGACGATTTGGAAATGGACCTGGTGCCTTCGCCGGACGCCGGCGATACGAGCCCTTCGACCTCCGTTGCGGAGACCGCAGCGCTGGACGACGCGAGCGCCGGCTGGGGCGAGACGATCGATGCGGGTGAAGCCGACCTTCCCGCTTTTCAGAAAACCGCGGTCGAAAACAACACCAGCGTCGCGACGGTTACGCCTGAATTCGAGCGGTTCGAGGCGACCGAGGATATCTTCGTGAAGATCCTCAACAATCGCACCCTGGACAGTGTCGCGCTCGAAGCGCACTTCTCCTCGGATGACGCAAAGCTGGTTGGCGCAGCGCTGAAATCGCTATTCAATCGCGAAAACCTGGAGCCGGGCTATGTCGTCGCCTTGCGTGGTTTCCGGCCGAGACGCGAGACCATCACGCCGTCCCTGATGCAGGTCTCGATCTACGCCAAAAACGTCTATGTCGGCACAATGGCGCGCAATGCGGCAGGGGTATTCGTGGTGGGTGTCGATCCCTGGGTGCGCGATGATCTGTTCAACTACTCCGGCACGCCGGATGAAGGTCCGCACAAGCGCCAATACCGGCTGCTGGACGCCATCTACTCGACCGCTGCGCGCAACAATGTACCGACCGGCGTGATCGGCGAAGCCATCATGTATCTGTCGCGCGGCCAGGACCTGAACGCCTTCGCCACCTTCAACGAGCGCCTGGTGCTGATCTACTCGCAAACGGCGCGCGGCAAGGACGGCGCCACGGGACGGGTCCTCTATGTGGGTGTCCTGGGTGGCGAAAAAACCCTGGAGTGCTTTGTCTTCCAGCAAAGCGACGGCGAGTTCGCGTGCGTCACCGGAGACGATCTGGTTCGCTCGTTGACCGTCACCAACGGCATGGTGACGCCGGTCAGCGGCGTCATGACCTCCACCTTCGGGCCGCGCAAACATCCGATCCTGGGCACGGTCCGGATTCACAAGGGTGTCGACTGGGCAGCACCGATCGGCACGCCGATCGTGGCTGCGTTCGATGGCCAGATCGCCTTCGAAGGAGACGGTGGCGGTTACGGCAATCTGGTGCGGATTTCGCACGCCAACGGTCGCGAGACGCGGTATGCGCACATGTCGCGTTTCGCGCCGAACACTGGCGTCGGCACCGCCGTCAAGGCCGGCGACATCATCGGTTATGTCGGCACGACCGGCCTGTCGACGGGGCCGCATCTTCATTTCGAGCTTTATCAGTACAACGACGCCATCGACCCGTTGGGCACGGTCACGGTCATGGCGTCCGACGATTCCTCCGTCGAACTGCTGACCAATCGCATCATCCAAGTGGAGAGCGGCGGCAGCGCCCGCGCCAAGAATCCTTTGTCTTCGGCAACGGGTCTCGGTCAGTTCATCTCGTCTACCTGGATCAGGATGATGAACACCTACCGGCCGGACCTGGCGCGAACGCTTTCGCAGACCGAGTTGCTAGCCTTGCGCTTCGACCCGACCATCTCACGCGAAATGGTGCGCAACCTGGCACGCGAAGGCGAAGCCTACCTCAAGGCGCGCGGCCACCAGATCACCGCGGGCCGGCTGTACCTTTGCCACTTCCTTGGCATGGAGGGCGCCCATCAGGTACTGACGGCATCCGGCGACGCGATGCTGATCGATCTCCTCGGGGCCTCGGTGATCCAGGCCAATCCATTCCTCACCGGCAAGAATGCCGCCTACGTCGCCAACTGGGCGGAGAGAAAGATGCGCAGCCGGAGCACATGGACGCCATCATCGCAACCAACGTCGATTACAAAGGAAGTCCGGCAGACATCGCCCGAGTTCGAGAAGTTCAAGAACGCAATCAGTGCGATCGTGACTTCAGTCACGGACACCATCTAGGCATTTGCTGGGGGCGGAATCGCTTGGCGCGCAAGGACACGCTAAAAAGCGGAATGCCCGGTTCAGCCCGAATGCACTCCGCTCTTGTCGAGAAGTCTATCTTTCGCGTCGAGCGAACAACCGCCGCTAGCCTGAGAACTATTGCACCTTGATGCGCATCTCGACCCGCCGGTTGGCCGGATCATAGGGATCGGCGCTACGTGGATGCGTTTCGCCCAGACCGATGGCGCTGAGACGGGTCGGTTCGATGCCGTTTGCCAGGAGGAACGCGGTCACCGCCTGAGCCCGCCGCTGCGACAGCCCGTCATTGTAGACCGTCGATCCGGACGCATCGGTATAACCCTCGACAACAAACGCATGGGCCTTCAGGCGATTGTCCTGCAGCGCCTTGGCGAATTCGGCGAGTTTTGCGCGGGCGTCAGGCGCCAGCTCCGAAGAATCGAGGTTGAAATTGACCAGCATGTCGAGCCCTGTCTGCACGGGCTTCTGAGCCTTGCTTTTGCATTCGTCCTCGGTGCCGACGCATATCCCACGTGACGCTCCAAGGTCGGCCGCGTTGGCAAAAAACTTGATGATTTCATCGGAAGACTGAAGGGGATCGGCAAATGCAGTTGAAGACATCAGTGCCGACACGAACACCAAGACCGAAGTACCTGTCCGCATCGCGGTGTCTCCAGTTTGAAATCTGACTAGCAGCAGACGGGAACGTATAATTTAAATCTCACACGGTCTTCTGTCAACAAAAACGCAGGTGTCGACAACAGATGCAAACGCCGGCAAACGATATCTTTCAACCGTTTTCCTTAGTTACTATGATCATTCAACAAGATTTGCTTTGGACGTAGCGACATAGGCAAAAGCTGGATACGCTTCAATGCGATCGCCGATGGGATGGCGATCATCTACGGCGCGAAAGTCGTCGAGGGAAATTGGGGAGGTATCGTGGCCATGGTCAACGGGCTTCGATTCAAAACGGCAAGGGATCTGTTTGCGGCATATCCCGCCGCCTCCCAGGATATGAAAGCAACCCCCACCGACCAGCCCTCGCTCGAATTCTGCCGCTCACTCCTCGCCAGCAAAGTTCCCGAGGAGGCGGTGACCTTTTGCGCGTATCTGCTGCCGGATCGCGCCGCCGTCTGGTGGGGCCACGAGTGCCTGAACCACCTGACGGAATTGCTGGAGGAGCAGGATCACAGGCTGTTGGCGCTGGTTCACGACTGGGTCAGCGAGCCGCTCGAGCATAGAAGCCACGCCGCCATAAATGAGGCGAGCGCCGTAGGGCAGAGAACGCCCGCCGTCTGGATCGCCTTGGCCGCGGGGCAAAATGGCATGAGTGCCTACGGCGACGAAACATCACCCCAGGCGTCGTCGGCGACCGCCCGCGCTGTCAACGCCGGAATTCTCGCAGGGTTGGCGCGGGTCGCGCTCGCAGACCGTCTTTCCATGTTGATTGCCTTCGTTGAAATGGGCATCCACCTGGCCGAGATGGAAGGCGCGCGCAACCTGTCGGACGAACCGTCTTGAGCCGAACTTCCGCAACAGACCCGCTGGTCATTAGACCCTCCCGCGAACTGCATTCAGGCATTAACCTTCCGAGCAGGCAGCCTTTCGCAGTCTTGAACCTCATGGCGATTATGTTTACCTAAGGTGAAATTTTTGATCGAGGGAACGATGGCGGGAAAACGGGCAAGAACCAACAAAAACAACGACAAGCGATCTGCCGCAGACGCGCCGACGAAAATCCCGGCGTCGCCCCCGCCCAAGCAGGCACCCCTGAAGCAAGACCCGCATGCGACGCGCGACACCCGCGAAAAGGTGCTGGAGGTGGCGATAGGCCACGAAGTTCGTGCCTTCCGCAAGAAGCTCGGCATAACGGTCGCCGACCTCGCCGCGACCACCAACATTTCGCTTGGCATGCTGTCGAAAATCGAGAACGGCATCACGTCGCCATCACTGACCACGCTGCAAGCCCTGTCGCATGCGCTCGGCGTACCCCTTACCTCGTTTTTCCGCCGCTTCGAGGAAGATCGCAACGCCGTCTTCGTTAAAGCCGGCGAAGGCGTGGATGTCGAACGGCGCGGCACGCGTGCCGGCCACCAGTACAATCTGCTAGGCTACATCGGCTCCAACACCGCCGGCGTGGTGGTCGAGCCCTATCTCATCACGCTCAGCGAGAACTCGGATGTGTTTCCGACGTTCCAGCATGACGGGATGGAATTTCTCTACATGCTGGAGGGCGAGGTGGTGTACCGGCACGGCAGCAATCTTTTCCGCATGCTTCCCGGTGACAGCCTGTTCTTCGACGCGGATGCGCCGCACGGGCCAGACGAACTGACCAAGCTTCCGATCCGCTACCTGTCGATCATCTCCTACCGGCAGGGCGGCGGGCAGGAATAGAAGCCTGCGCGATCACGCGTTTGCCATGACAAAGCTCAGGCGGGCGCGCCGATAGGCATCCGGAATGGAAAGCGCCCAGATGAACAGTCCGCCGGCATGCCGCGCAACGAAGGACTGGTCCGGCGTCGTCGTCATGTAAGTCAGCACCGAGAAGAAAAGCACGAAGAAAGCGAAGACCAGACCGCGCGGGGCCTGGCGGATCGCCACATGGCCAGCTCCCGGCAGGACGATCGCCAGCGCCAGGACGATATAGGGATTGATCGGTCTTTTCATCGCGCTGCCGCTTTCATCTAAGCCACGAGTTCCGCACACGAGGCTTTTTCGCCCGTCAGCGTTGCGCTCAAAGCTTCCAGTTCGCCGACCGCCTGGCGGATCAGCGCCGGAGAAATCTCCCCGACCGGGAAACGCACCTGTCGCAACAGGAGATGCGCGCCGCGATCGCCCTCGGCTGCCTGGCGCACGAGACGCACACCACGCGGCGTGATCACTGCCTCTTTTACGGCCGGATCGCGGAACAGCGAACGGAACATCGCCGTGGCGCGTTCGATATCCTCATCTGCGGCGCGGCCGTCGCCGCGCATCAGCAGTGAGCCTTCCGTCTGCGGCGGGGCGATCCATTCCGGCAGGTCATGGACCATGGAATAGAACTCGGCGCCGGTCGGGCGCGAAAGCGCCCCTATCGAAGGGCGTCGGCGCTCGCCATGTTCGGCGAGCGTGAGCTTGAGCCAGAGCTGCGGCAGCCGCCGAAAGACCAGCGTGTCGGCAATCAGCTCGATCCTGATCTGGCGGCCATCCGCAAGGCGGCCCTTGAGAACGGGAAACCCGTCGCGCGCGATCGAGATTTTGCCGCCGGCTAAAAGGCCAGCCGCCGAATCGAGAAGGCGGCCTCTCCGGTCCAGCATGCCGCGGTGTTCGCGCAGCGCCATTGCCGTCAGCACCGCGATTGCTGCGGCGGCGAAGATCAGGAGCGCTGCGGTGGTGCTCATCGGCATGTTCCGAGGCGCGGCTTCATGCTGCGCCGCGCCTCCATCTGCTCAGTAGCCCTGCGGGCGCGGCCACGGCATCGTGAACTGGTCGCCGCGGCGCACGAAACGATAGCGCCAGAAGTGGAACCACAGCGACGCCACGATATAGAAGCACATCATCGCGATGAGCTGGGTGCCGTAGCCGAGAAACACCGCGATATAGGCGGTTGCGCAAAGCACCAGCAGCACGATCGCCGGCAGCGGGTGGAACGGGTGCACGTATCCGCGCTTGATGGTTTCGAGCGGCCATTTCCTGCGGAACATCACCATGTTGAACGACATGAACGTGTAGCCGAGCAGTCCTGACAGGATAGAGAAGGTAACGACCTGATCCAACGGCGCGCCGAGGGCGAAGATCAGCGCGATCGGCACCAGGAAGACGATCGACCGGTAGGGCGTGCGGTAGACGGGATGTACAGCACCGAACCAGATCGGCAGGTAGCGATCGCGGCCCATCGAGAACCAGGCGCGCGATGCGTCATTGATGCAGCCATTGGCCGAAGCGAGCGTCGAGAAGATGGTACCGATGAACAAAAGCACCATCAGGCCGGTGCTTCCGGTGACGCGCGCCGCATCGAACAGCGGCGTGCCGGCCTGGCCGAGATACTCCCACGGAATGAGACCGGAGCAGACATACCAGGTCAGCGTCGCCGCGATGAGAAGCGTCATGATGCCAGCCATGGTGCCGTAAGGAAGAGAGCGCGAAGGAGAGCGCACTTCCTCGGCGGCCTGGCAGGTGCCCTCGATGCCGAGATAATACCAGAGACCGAAATGGATGGAGGCGATGATGCCGACCCAGCCATATGGCAACGGCTCTTCGGCCACCGCCGAAAAATCGAGAGGAACGTTGGAGCCGCCGAACTGCACGACCAGGAACAGGATGATGATGGCCAGGAACGCGATTGCGGTGATGACGAAATTGAACGTCAGCGTCGCCAGTACGCCGCGATAGTTGAGCCAGGCCAGGAACATCACCGCCAGGATGATGAAGGGCTGCTGGTTGAGCCCGGAATGGCCCTGCATGCCGGCCACCGTATCGAGGAGGAAGCCGATTGTAATCGCATTGCCGGCCTCCAGCATGGTGTAGGCCATGACCAGGAAAAGGCCGACGTTGAAGGCCATCAGCGGCCCGACGATGTGCTTTGCCTGGGCATATTGTCCGCCCGCGGCGGCCACGGTCGACGTCACTTCGGAATCGATCATGGCAACGCAGGTATAAAGCAGCCCGGCTACCCAACAGGCGACCAGGCCGGCGATCATGCCGCCTTTGCCGATCGCGAAATTCCAGCCCATGTATTCGCCGACCAGCACGATGCCGACGCCGAGCGCCCAGACATGTCCAGGCCCGAGCACGCGCAGCAGCTGCAGCCTTTCAGGCGCCGCCGCCGTTGATGTCACATTTGCCATCGCCCGCTCCCCTCAGATCTGGTGACGTTCCTGCGTGGCCTCGATCTCGCCTTCGCGCGAGGAGGTCAGCAGGTCGTTGTCGTAGGTGGAATCGACGCGGGCGAGATCAACGAGCATCAGCGCCGCGAACAACACCGACAGAGCCCAGGCCGCATATTCCAGTATGTTCCACATATCCATCGCCACCTCCCCCTAGCGCTTCGGCCCGAAACGTTCGTCAATCACTTCGCGGTATTCTTTGTCGGAAAGCCGCACGACCATGACGAAGTAACCGATGACCAGCACCGCCATGACGATGAGCGCGGTCCAGCTGAAGTCGTAGTTGAAGCGCGCGGTGACAATGTCGTTCGCTGCTGCCGGGTCGGTAATGCCGAGGGCTGCCCATTGCTGCTGTTCGACGACATTCTGGTTGAGCGTCTCCCAGGTGGGATTCTCGATCGGATTGGGTGTCTTGGTGGCGCCGGCGAGCCCGAGATAGAGCGGCAGATAAAGTGCTCCTACCGTCAGCACGAGCAGGACGACAACGTCGACGATCTGGGCGACGAAACCTTGTTTCGGCGGTTGGTATGCCATTGGTGTGCTCCTAGCGCCGGCGGCTGCGCATCTCGTCGAGATGCTTCAGGTCGAGACCGTAGATGAAGTGCTTGTCGTGGCCATAGTGGCGCAGCATCGCGACGATGGCCGCGGTGTTGAACACCAGCACAAGCGCTCCGGCAGCGACAAGGATCATCCGGATCCCGGGCACTGTGATATGCGGCCAGACGACCAGAAGCGCGAAAAGGATGGTGATCCAGAGAACCGCGACGAAGGCGATTGCCCCCAGACGGTCGCGTCCGTGCATTTTGTCAATACGTTCGTCAAGAGTCATCGAGCCAGCATGCTGGCCTGGTGTCGCGTCCATCTTCCCCTCCCTGAGGCTGAACGACAGCGGGCTTTTCGTTGATTGTACAGAAAACTATTTGCCCAAGAGGAATATCTGGAAAAGCCGGGGAACTGTCAAGCAAAGCCTGTGTTGCGGCGCAAGGGTTCGTTGTTGCAGCGCGGAAAATTAGCCGCGCCAAATGTATGAGACTGGCCGCTCCCAATATGGCCAAGCTCTCGAAGCAGAGCCGTGCAGGCAAAGTCCGGTGCGTTTTGGATGACGCTTTTACAAATCGCTTGACGGCGTAATCGAATGGGACAATCTTTATCACAAGGAAAAAAACAAGACTGAGAGGAAACCAAGTGAGCGACCCCGGCGCAGATCGGGGCGCGCAGAGGGGGTTTGTCTAAAACAATGGGGAACCGATTTCATGAGCGCTTACACTGACACCATGCCGGCCGGGGCAACCGGTCAGCTTCATCGAACGATCGACTGGCGCGGGGCCTTCTGGGTCGCCAGCGGCGTACCGCCGCTCGTCCTGTTTTCCATCGGCGGCATCGCCGGCACGACTGGCAATGTGGCATTTCTGATCTGGACCTTCTCTATGCTGATGGGGTTCGTCCAGTCGTTCACCTATGCCGAGATCGCCGGGCTTTTCCCTAACAAGTCGGGCGGCGCCTCGGTCTACGGCGCGACCGCTTGGCTGCGCTATTCCAAGTTTGTCGCGCCGCTTTCGGTCTGGTGCAACTGGTTCGCCTGGTCGCCGGTACTTTCGCTGGGCTGCTCGATTGCGGCGGCCTATATTCTCAACGCGCTGGCGCCAATCCCCGGCTTCACCGAAACTTCTCCGGAGGTCTTGCAGTACCTTGCCGCCAATGCAGGCGCGAGCGCCGCTGACGCGGTCGCTGCCGTTACCGCGGCTGCGACGCCGGCTATCCGCAACTGGACGCTCTACAGCCACTCGCTCGGGCCGGTCAGTTTCTCCCTGAACGCCACGTTCTGGATCGGTGTGCTCCTGATGCTGCTCACCTTCGCCATCCAGCATCGCGGTATCCTCGGCACCGCCAACGTGCAGAAAGTAGTGGGCGTCCTGGTCATCGTGCCGCTGCTGATTGTCGGCGTCGTGCCGATCCTGACGGGACAGATCAACTGGGACAACTACTCGCCGATCGTACCGCTGGCCGCAGCCTATGCACCTGAGCCCGGCGCCTGGAATATTGCCGGCTGGACGCTGGTGCTGGGCGGCATGTTCATCGCCGCCTGGTCCACCTACGGCTTCGAGACCGCCGTCTGCTACACGCGCGAATTCAAGAACCCGGCCACCGACACCTTCAAGGCTATCTTCTATTCCGGCCTGCTTTGCATGCTGCTCTACATCCTGGTGCCGTTCACCTTCCAGGGTGTGCTCGGCCTCAACGGCATGCTGGCGACGCCGATCGTAGACGGCTCCGGTGTCGCCGACGCGCTGGCCGGAATGGTCGGCGGCGGCGGGCTGATAAAAAGCCTGCTGGTCATGCTGATGATCCTGGCGCTGCTCCTGGCAATCATGACCGCCATGGCGGGTACCTCGCGCACTCTGTACCAAGGTTCGGTCGACGGCTGGCTGCCGAAGTATCTCAGCCACGTCAACGAACATGGCGCGCCGACCCGGGCCATGTGGACGGACCTCGTCGTCAACCTGATCGTGCTTGCCATTGCCTCCGCCGACGCAGCGAGCTTCTTCTTCATCCTCGCAGTGTCCAACTGCGGATACATCATCTTCAACTTCCTCAACCTGAATGCCGGCTGGATTCATCGCATTGACAACGGCCACATTGCGCGGCCCTGGAGGGCGCCGACCTTCCTCATCGCCGCTGGTGCGGTCCTCGCCTACGTCAACGCCATCTTCATGGGCGCCGGCGCCAAGGTGTGGAACCCGATGGCGCTGTGGGCCGGCCTGTTCACCGCGGCGCTGATCATCCCGGTCTTCTGCTTCCGCCATTACATTCAGGACGGCGGCAAGTTTCCGGAACACATGCTCGACGATCTCGGCATCCGGCAGCAGGATCTGAAGGTCAGGAAGGCCGGCATCCTGCCCTACCTCGCCCTCGTTACCGGGCTGGCGGTGGTGCTGCTCGCCAACTGGTTCTTCGTTTTCTGAACGAAGCCCAGATATGTTCTTCTAAAGACCGGCGCGAGCCGGTCTTTTCTTTTGGGCAGAGGATCGCAAATCCACACCCGAGATCGATAGACGTCTTCTATCAGTCAACCGAAATCGCGCATTGACTGCATAGGGCAATATCGTAATTTAACTGCCATGCAAATATTTTTCTCCCTGATTAAGTTGGAGGGAGATATCCGGAAGATGCCTGCAGTCGATGAGGGGAGCGACGCAATGCCAAAAAAATTGCCCGATCTGCACCAGGGGCACGCCCCGACCCTGCTCCACCATGCTTTTCATGACGCGCTGGAATTGCTGGAGGACCAGCATCTGAATGACAGGGAACCGCTCGTGGCGGTCGAAGGCCAGTTGTTTCCGGTCATCGAAATTTTCACCCGGATGCTCGAATGCACGGATCTCGTCCCGTTGCGGACCCGCGATCTGATCGGCGCCGTCTGGCAGGATGCGCCTGTCGCCGAACGCGGAGACAGTTATGCGCACTGGGCAAGATTGATGCTTTCAGTGCACGGCGAACGCCAGGCGGCAAGGCAACGCCCCGCGATCACGCCGGCTCCTCCCCCGCAAACCGCCGACGCCTGCGCCTGCGGCGCTTTGTGAACGCTTCGCCGCTGCGGTGCTCCGACCCTGTCCGGTTCTTCTTCAACCCTGCACTTCAACTCCATATTCAAGGAAATAACCCCATGGCCGACGTTAAGAGCGACATTGAGATAGCGCGCGGCGCCAAGAAGCAGGCGATCCAGGCGGTTGGTTCGAAGCTTGGCATTCCGACGGAGCATCTTCTACCTTATGGCCACGACAAGGCGAAGGTTTCGGCGGAGTTCATCGCCTCGAAGAAGGGCGGCAAGGACGGCAAGCTGATCCTGGTGACGGCGATCAACCCGACGCCGGCCGGCGAGGGCAAGACGACGACGACGGTCGGGCTTGGCGACGGGCTGAACCGCATCGGCAAGAAGGCGGTGGTGTGCATCCGCGAGGCCTCGCTCGGACCCAATTTCGGCGTCAAGGGCGGTGCCGCCGGCGGCGGCTATGCGCAGGTGGTGCCGATGGAGGACATGAACCTGCACTTCACCGGCGACTTCCACGCCATCACCACCGCCCACAACCTTCTGTCGGCGCTGATCGACAACCACATCTACTGGGGCAACGAGCTCGGCATCGACACCCGCCGCGTGGTGTGGCGGCGCGTCATGGACATGAACGACCGGGCGCTGCGCGAGATCATCGCCTCGCTCGGCGGGGTCGCCAACGGCTTCCCGCGCGAGGCGGGCTTCGACATCACGGTGGCCTCGGAAGTGATGGCGATCCTGTGCCTGGCCACCGACCTGAAGGACCTGGAGAAGCGGCTGGGCGACATCATCGTGGCCTACCGGCGCGACAAATCAGCGGTCTATGCCCGCGACCTCAAGGCCGACGGCGCCATGGCGGTGCTTTTGAAGGACGCCATGCAGCCGAACCTGGTGCAGACGCTGGAGAACAACCCGGCCTTCGTGCATGGCGGCCCGTTCGCCAACATCGCGCATGGCTGCAACTCGGTGGTGGCCACCACCACGGCGCTGAAGCTTGCCGACTATGTCGTCACCGAGGCCGGCTTCGGCGCCGACCTCGGTGCCGAAAAGTTCTTCGACATCAAGTGCCGCAAGGCCGGGCTGAAGCCTGCCGCGGCGGTCATCGTGGCCACCGTCAGGGCCATGAAGATGAATGGCGGGGTGAAGAAGGAAGACCTTTCCAAGGAGAATGTCGAGGCGGTGGTGAAGGGCTGCGCCAATCTTGGCCGCCACATCGAGAATGTGCGCCAGTTTGGGGTGCCGGCGGTGGTGGCGATCAACCACTTTTATTCCGACACCGAGGCCGAGATCCAGGCGATGAAGGACTATGTCGCCGAGATGGGCGAGGAGGCGATCCTGTGCCAGCACTGGGCCAAGGGCTCGGCCGGCATCGAGGAGCTGGCCCACAAAATCGTGGCGCTGGCCGAATCGGGCGCCTCGCAGTTCGCGCCGCTCTATCCCGACTCGATGAAGCTGTTCGACAAGATCAACACCATCGTGCAGCGCATCTACCGCGGCTCCGAGGCGATCGCCGACAAGAGCGTGCGCGACCAGCTGCACCAGTGGGAGCAGGCCGGCTACGGCAACCTGCCGGTGTGCATGGCCAAGACGCAATATTCGTTCTCGACCGACCCCAACCTGAGGGGCGCGCCGAACGGCCACACGGTGCCGGTGCGCGAGGTCAGGCTGTCGGCCGGCGCCGGCTTCGTGGTGGTCATCTGCGGCGAGGTGATGACCATGCCAGGCCTGCCCAAAACACCCTCATCCGAAAAGATCTTCCTCAACGGCAAAGGACAGATCGAAGGGCTGTTCTA
>NZ_FOSL01000025.1 GCF_900114255.1 Neomesorhizobium albiziae
ATCGATGCTGGCCTCCTATCCAGCCAGCATCTTGAATCACAAAATCAAACCAACTGGAATCCCTAACGATTCGGTCAAACTCGGAAACGCTCTAGGCGGGCACGTTGACCGCGGCGATGAAGCTGAGCAGGCAGGCGTCTGGATAGTCGTCTCAGAAGGATCCGAGCGCGATCACCGCCACCAGCGCGATGACGGGACCGACGATGCCAACCATGACGATGTCGAGATAGCTCTCCCTATGCGTCGTGCCGCACACCGCAAGCAACGTCACCACCGCTCCATTGTGCGGCAGGCTGTCGAGCGTGCCGGAGCCGATCACCGCTATGCGGTGCATCAGTGCTGGATCGAGCCCGGTCTCGGCGGCGAGCTTCATGTAAGTCGGGCCGAGCGCATCGAGCGCGATGGTGAGGCCGCCCGAGGCCGAGCCAGTGAGCGCGGCAAGGATGTTGGTCGCGATGGCCAGCGAGACCAAAGGCCCGCCCTCGATTCCCAGCACCCAATCGCGCACGATCTCGAAAGCCGGAACCGCTGCAACCACTGCGCCGAAGCCGACCAGGCTGGCGACGCTGAAGATCGGCAGCACCGAAGCGTTGGCGCCGGCGTCCATGGTGGTACGCAGGGTCGGCAGGCGGCCGAAATTGAGCACGACCACCGTGAGGATCGCGGCAGCGAGCGCAACAGCTACCGACCAGACACCGGCGACCACCGAGAGCGAGGTCGATCCCCAGCGATCCTCTGCAAGATACGACACGTCCAGGCGCGGTAGAACCGCGAACGACATGATGAAATTGACGACCACCACCACGATGAGCGGCAGCGCCGCGAACAGGATCGGCGGGCCCTTGTCGGCGTGTTCGCCGTGCCCAATTTCGGCCGGGTCGAAAGCTTGCGCCGTGGTTGCCCGCTCGCGCACGACCGGGTCGTCCGCCGCAGCCTCGACTGAAGTCACCCCTTCCTTGCCGAACCCTTCCCCGGCATGACGGGCGGAGGCCTCGACGCGCTGCAGCCACCATAGGCCGAAGCCCAGCATGATGATCGAGGCGATGATACCAAGGCCCGGCGCCGCAAACGGCGTGGTGCCGAAGAACGGCATGGGGATGGCGTTTTGTATCGAAGGGGTTCCGGGGAGCGCCGACATGGTGAAGGTAGATGTGCCGAGCGCAATTGCCGCCGGCATCAGCCTGCGTGGAATGCTTGCGGCGCGGAACAGCGCCAGCCCCATCGGCGCAATAACGAAGAAGGCGACGAAAAGGCTGACGCCGCCATAGGTGACGAATGCGCCGGCCAGCACCACTGCCAGCATGGCACGGCTCGGGCCGAGCTTCTCGGTCATGAACTGCGCGATGGAGGCGACCGACCCGCTGTCCTCCATCAGCTTGCCGAACAGCGCGCCAAGCAGGAACAGCGGGAAGAACTGTCCGACGAAGCGAGCCGCGCTGCCCATAAAGGTCTGGGTCCAGTGCGCCAGCAGGGGCTCTCCGGCGAAGGCTGCTGCGATGAGGGCGGCCGCAGGCGCCAGCAGGAGCACGCTCCAGCCGCGGAAGGCCAGCGCGATGAGAAGTCCGAGGCCGAGCAGGATGCCGACAAGTCCCATGCGTCAGACGCCCTCGAGCAACATGTCGAGATCGAGCGAGGAAGTCTTGCCGAGGTCGTCGGCGTGCGCGGCAAGGAAAGCGTCGGCCGATTTGCGCCCTTCGTCGCGCAGCATCGTGAGGAAGGCCCATTCGGCGTTGAGCTTGGAAGAATAACCGAGATCGACCATCACATCGCTCGACACGCGATGCATGCGCATGCCGGCCCATTGCGCGCCTTCGCTGTTGCCGGCGTCCGCCACCTGCCGCAGCAGGGCGATCATGCGCAACTCCTTCAGCAGCACTGAATTGAACGACACCTCGTTCAGCCGGTTGAGGATGTCGCGCGCCGAACGCGGCGGGGTGGGGCGCTCGATCGGGTTGATCTGCACCAGTATGGTGTCGCGCGACGTGCATTCGCGCACCAGCGGGGTGATGGTCGGGTTGCCCGAATAGCCGCCGTCCCAATATTCCTCGCCATCGATCTCGATCGCCTGGAACATCGTCGGCAGGCACGCGGAGGCAAGCAACACGTCGGCGGTGATCTCGGAGTTGCGAAACACGCGTCCGCGCCCGGTGCGCACATTGGTGGCGGTAATGAACAGCTTCATGGGAATCGTGGACAGCCGCTCGAAATCTATGAGTTCGATCAATATGTCGCGCAGCGGGTTATTGCCGCCGGGGTTGAGGTCGTAGGGCGAGAACAGACGTGCCGTGATGTCCATCATGACGAACATCGGCGAATGGTCGAGCGTCCAGCGCCCCATCATCGCGTCGAGAGGGCCGCGCTGGAACGGGCTGAAGCGTGCGGCGTCTGAGACCTTCCTCCAGAAGCGCTCCAGCGCAACGCGGGCGCCTTCCGCGCCGCCTTCGGCAAAGCCATCGGCCAGCACGGCAGCGTTCATTGCCCCGGCCGACGTGCCGGAGATGCCGTCGACCTTCAGCCACGCTTCTTCCAGCAGACGGTCAAGTACCCCCCAGGTAAAGGCGCCGTGCGACCCACCGCCCTGCAAGGCAAGGTCGATCATCAGGGGGCCGCGGGGGGAGGGAGAGGTTGCGTCGCCAGATCCTGCTTTAGGCTTGCTGACTGAGGCCGGCATTGCAGTTCGCCTTTGAATGGCTCGAGAAAAACCCGCGAGCGGTTCGCATGAAACTGGCTGTCGAAGCACTAGACGTGCAACGCTGCGCGCACCATATCCCGCCGCCTCAAATCGATCGTTGGTGCTATGCTGCACTGCAAACATGAGGCTGTCGAGGCATAATCTGGCATGGCCAAGCAGTAAAAATTGCACGCCGCCTGTCATAGTGGCGGCGTCACGCGAAGCGCCGCGAGCTGTGACTCGACTGGCGGAGTCCCGCGATGGCGAATGCGTCGCATGCCTGGTCGATGCTGGCACGGTTCATGGCCACGGACCGCGGCTTCGCAAAGTCGAACATAATTATGAACTAAGTCCATATAAAATTCATATTTGTTGACATCTGGATTCACGTCGGCTTATTTGTGCCCCAGCGTCAGCTGCGGAGAAGGTGCGACGGGAAATCGCGTCCTCGTCCGCGACAAGGGAGAGCAGGATGATCAACGTTGTCTGGAAGCCACATCTGCTGGGCTTTGCGGTGGCCGTCCTGGTTGTATGTCTCGGTCCCGCCATGGCCGAGACGACAAAGGAACGTGTCCTGCGCGAGGGCAAGATCGTTATCGGCATCCACAATCGATCACCTTGGGGCTATCGCGACGAGGCGACGGGCGAGCCCACCGGATGGCACCCCGATCTTCTGAAAGCTGCGTTCGCGGAACTGGGCGTCAAGGAGCTCGAAATACAGGTGACGGAATTCGGCGCCCTTGTTCCGGGCCTGCTTGCTGGCCGCTTCGATGCCGTGGCGTCGGGTCTGGCCGTCACGCCCGAACGCTGCCGGCAAGTCTCTTTCGGCGCTCCCGACCTCAAGGTGCCGGATGCCGCCATCGTGTTGTCAGGCAATCCCAAGAAAATTCACGCCTATGCCGATATCGCCAAAAAGTCCGACATCGTCATGGGAGCTGGCCGCGGCAGCGTGGTGGCCAAGAACGCAACGGCTGCTGGCGTGCCACAGGACCGAATGCTTCTGTTCCCGGATATCGAGTCGAATATCTCGGCACTTCGAGCGGGCCGGATTGATGTTGCAGTGCTCTCTTCGCCGACCGTCATCGGTCTGCTTGCCGGCGCCGGCGCTGCCGGCCTCGAACGCGCCGCGCCGTTCACCGTTCAGGAGGGGCAGGCAAACTTCGCCGCAATCGCGTTTCGCCACGAGGACGAGGACCTGCGGGCGCTCTATGACGAGCGGCTGGCCCAGCTCAAGGTGGGCGGCACGCTGGCGGAGATCATGCGCAAATATGGCTTCGGCGAACCCGAAACCGTTCCCGACACGGTAACCGCAGAGAAGCTCTGCGGTGAAAATCGCTAGTCCGGCCACGCCCCATGAGCCTCCTCGACATCTGGCTTGGCATTCTGCAGGGCCTTGGGACCACGGCAAAGGTGACGGGCTACGGTCTGATATTTGCCGTTCCCTTTGCGCTGATCTTCGGCGTTGCCCAATATCTGACGACCGGCGTCACGCGGTTTTTTATCACCGCTGTCATCGAGTTCTGGCGAAGCTCCGCCGTCATCATCCTGCTTTTCGTCTTCTACTATGCGCTGCCCATCGTCGGCGTCACGCTCTCAGCTATGACCGTCAGCGCCATGGTGCTAGGGCTGAACGCAGGCGGCTATGCGAGCCAAGCCGTGCGGGCCGGACTGCAGGCGCTCGAACGCGGCCAAAAAGAGGCGGGCATGGCGCTGGGACTTTCTCGCCCCGCCATCCTCGTCCTGATCGAGCTCCCCCAGGCGCTGGTTGCGATGAGCCCGACCTTCATCAACCAGATCATGCAGTTGGTAAAGGCGACGGCGCTGGTTTCGCTGGTCACGCTGACAGACATGACGTTCCGCGCCAAGGAGATCGCGCAGACCGAGTACAAGCCCGTCATGATCTACACATCGCTGCTGCTCGCGTTCTTCGTGGTTTGTTATCCGATCGCACTTCTTGGCAGGTGGGTGGAGGCGAGGGTCAAACCCGGAAGGGGATCGCCGCATGGGGTTTGATCCGGAATTTGCGCTTTCGACAGTACCGACGATCCTCGGCGCAATCGGCACGACCTTGCTTGTTGCGATCTCAAGCGGCCTCGGCGCCTCAGCCCTTGGGTTCTGCTTCGAGATGGTGCGGCGCGGCGGCGGCACGGCCGGGCTGATCACGCGCTTTCTGATCGACTTCATTCGCTCCACGCCGGTGCTGGCATGGCTTTACTTCCTTTATTTCGTGCTGCCGTTCTACGGCATCCGGCTCGGCGCGATGAGCGTCGGGGTCATCGGCCTCAGCCTCTATTTCAGCGGCTATCTGGCGGAGGTGTTCAAGGCCGGGATCGACGCCATACCGAAAGGCCAGCAGGAGGCGGCCAAGGCGCTGTCGCTCGGCCGCCTCGACACGATCGTCTTTGTCATCGCGCCCCAGATGCTGCGCAACATCGCAGCACCCATGGGCAACTACTTTGTGTCGATTCTGAAGGCGACACCTTATCTCGCCGTGCTCGCGGTTCCCGAAATGCTTGGACGTGCCTTCGACGTCGCATCGGAAACCTATCGTTATGCCGAACCGTTGACGGTGGCCGGTATTCTGTTCCTGGCGCTGGCACTTGTCATCTCCCGGGCCGTCAAACGCCTCGAACTGCGCCTGTTCAAAGACAGCAGCCACTAGACAGCCATCGCGCCAGGAGCCCCAGCAATCGATGCAAGACCTCCCCAAAACCGCCGTTCAGATCCGCACGCTCAACAAGTGGTATGGCGCTTTCCACGTTCTCAAGAACATCGATCTCCATGTCCAGCGTGGCTCCCGTGTTGTCGTGTGCGGTCCATCGGGATCGGGCAAATCGACCCTCATCCGGTGCATCAATGGACTGGAAGCCTATCAAGACGGCGCAATCCTGCTCGGCGGAACGATGTTGGGCAGCCAGGCAAAAGCCACAGCTCTTGCCCGCCGCCAAACCGGAATGGTGTTCCAGGGCTTCAATCTGTTTCCGCACCTCACCGTTCTATCCAACTGCACTCTGGCGTTGCGAAGGGTGCTGGGCAAGAGCCGCAAGGAAGCCGAGGACCTTGCGCTTCACCATCTGCGCAAGGTCAAGATTCCGGAACAGGCGCACAAATATCCCGCCCAGCTGTCAGGCGGACAGCAACAGCGCGTGGCGATCGCGCGAGCGATGTGCCTCAGTCCGCGTGTCATGCTGTTTGACGAACCCACGTCCGCGCTGGACCCCGAAATGATCAAGGAGGTGCTCGACGTAATGATCGGACTGGCGCAGGACGGCATGACAATGCTGTGTGTCACCCACGAGATGGGTTTTGCTCGCGAGGTCGCCGATCAGGTCGTGTTCATGGACGAGGGCCGCATCATCGAACAGGCGTCGCCCAAGGCCTTCTTCGGCGGCGCCGTTCATCCGCGCGCCCGCATGTTCCTGGAAACCATCCTGCACTGAGGCATCACCGCGATGGTAAGCGCGACACGGATCTGGACCCCGGTCGATTTCGACGCCGACGGCAAGCAGTGCGAGTGGCTGAGACTGCCTTTTTCTTCCGACCTGTCCGCCTACGGTTTCGTTCCAATCCCGGTTGTCTGCATCAAGAACGGCGAAGGCCCCACCGCACTCCTGATCGCCGGCAATCATGGCGATGAATATGAAGGCCAGGTCGCGTTGGGCAAGTTGGCGCGCCAGACCGAAGTTCACGAGGTCCAGGGGCGCCTCATCATCCTACCCGCGCTGAACTTCCCGGCCGTGGAAGCCGGTCGACGGGTCTCGCCGCTGGACGGAGGCAATCTCAACCGGATGTTTCCCGGCGACGCAGCAGGTTCACCGACGCAGATGATCGCGCATTATGTCAGCGACGTTCTCTTGCCCATGGCAGATCTGGTGATCGACCTCCATTCCGGTGGCCGCTCCTTGCACTACCTGCCCTGCGCTTTGGTGCGACCTGGCAAAACCGATGCGGAGACCGCCGAACTGATCGATCTCATCAATGCGTTCGGCGCGCCGATCACGTCGATCAGCGACGGCTCGGGCGGCGGCGGTGCAACGACCTTGTCCTCGGTCGCCCACAAGCTGGGCGTTGCAATCCTGACCACCGAACTTGGTGGTGGCGCCACCTTGTCGCGCGAGGGCCAGCGTCTGGCCGAGCAAGGCCTCGCCCGCGTGTTGAGGCACTATGGCCTCCTGCCACGCACCGTGCCGGTGGCGGGGTCCCGCACCCGGCTGATGAAGGTCGATGGCGTGGACGCGTTCACCTACGCCACCCACAAGGGGATCTTCGAACCCGCAGCAGAACTCGGCGAGATGGTGGCGCCCGGTCAACTGGCCGGCGTCATCCATCCGATAGACTGGCCGTTGCGGCCTGCCGAACCCATTCATTTTCGGCAGTCGGGCATGGTCGCCTGCCGGCGGGCGCCGTCGCTCACCCTGCCAGGGGACTGCCTTTTCAAACTCATGGTCGATGCCGGCGCCGACAGCCCGTTTCGCGTGCACCGTGCAGCGGCCACGCATTCATAAGAAATCGAGGGGAGGGCGCCACGCAGCTAACCGCCGCCGCTGTCTTGCGGTTCGGCAATCTTGTCGATCGCACAGATCATCACGCGCTCGCGGCCGATCCGCCCCTGGAAGATGGTGCCGGTGGGCTGAAAGCCGCAGCGCAGATAAAGTACGCTCGCGTCCGGATTGTCGGCATTGACGGTGAGCATCACATGGGAAATCGTCGGGCGCTCGGCCTTGATCCACTGACCGGCCAAACGCAAGGCACAAGCGCCAAACCCGCGGCGCTGAAAGGGCTTGCTCACGCGCAAGCTGTGCAGCGTGATCGTTTCGTCCAGTGCCCAGACCGGGCGTGCCGGGCCTTCGCGTAGCACCAAGAACCCGACCACAGCCTGATCGGCGACAAGGCAGAAAGGATGCAGGGCGGCCGGGTGGGCGCTGGCGTCCAGAGCGTGGAAGATGTCGTCGAGGCTGCCACCTGCGAAGCGTTGCTGTTCGGCGTCGAGCTCTATGGCGTCGACGACCTGCCGTTCCGAAAATGTGAGGGGTCTCAAGTAAACAGCCATCGCGGCAGTGTCCGCGGCCGCCGTGAAATGACAAATGGAGCGGTCGTCCGTCAACCTAAATGCCCGATCTTCATACGCCTATCCCGGAATTTCGGGATGAACGCTCGGGTCGCTGGTACAGCGTGACGACACCCGCCGGGGAGGGCGGAGCGGCTGCGCCGGGCGCAAGGTACCATGCCGCTCTCTGGCAGCAGCGCACTCGGTCGAGGCGGGTGTGGCCATGGTGATGGAAGGCATCGGCGTGTCGATCATGCCGGCTGTGATCGCAATCTGCTCGCCTCCGGGTGGGCGGCGGTCATGCGGCCGCTATCGCCGCCGCTGTGGGATGACTACGCCATCACAACGCTGCGCGAGGCGCAGCTTCGCGGCGCACGCTGGTGTTCATCGACCTGCTGCAGGAAAGATTGGATGGAAACGGCGTCCTCACCAAAAGATTTTGAACATCGCCAACACCGAACGTGTGCTGCAGATGTCATCACGTCCTCACCAATGGGGCGCAAATGAATAGCCCGCCGATCGGACTGTGCGAATGACATCCCTTCCGAGGGCCTTTTTCAACGTCTTCCTGAGCTTCGCGATGTGCACGTCGACGCTGCGCAGGTCCGCATCGGTGGCATGCTCGGGCCAGGCGGCCTCGATCAAGTCCTCGCGGGAAAAAACGATGCCGGGGCGTGCCATCAGGTGCCGCAGCAATTTGAACTCGATGGGGGGCATGGCGATCCAGACATCCTGGAAGAAGACGCGATAGCCGCGCCGCTCCAACCGGAAATCGCCGAACACAAGGTCGCCTGCAGTCGTTTCGATGGACGCGTCCCTGGCGCTGACCTTGGCATTCAGCCAGGAAAGGAGTTTTTCCGGCGCAAATGGCCGCGAGAAAGTTTCGTCGACGCCGGCCTTGATGAGATCGACATGCAGCAAGCCGGCGCTGGGCGCGATGAGTGCCGCAACTGGGATGTTGCGTGTGGTAGGGTCCGACTTAAGGCGTTGGCACGTCAGAGCCGTCGAGGCATCGTCGGGCTGACAATCCATGACGACCGCAGCGGGCCTCTGCTCGGCGGCGATTGGCAATGTCTCCTGCTCGTTGTGGACCAGCCGGGTTTCGAAGCCAGCAACCGCCAGGATATGGCCAAAGATCAGGAAAAAATCGGGATCCTGCGAGTAGATCAGGATTGTCGGACTCATGCGTTGGTCAACTTGCAGCGCTCCCATCCGAGACTGACTAACGCGGCAGCGGCAGCGGTGGCAATATGCTGTGTCCGTTCAAGGTCGACGCAGGACCCGGCCGCCTGTCACCTAGGTTCAGCCGGCGTCGCGCTCATCCGCAAGGACGGACCCACGAATTCCATAGGCGCGACGCGTGCTTTCGAGGGCTTGCCAGTTGGCATCGATCAACAACGCGACAATGTCGCCGTCGGGATGGGCAAGCACGTCGCCAAGCTCGGTGAGCGTCCAGCCGAGCGAGCGCAACCGTTCCGGCCAGAAGGCTTCGCACACAACGCTGATCTGCCGGATCTGCAGCCTAAGCGCCACCTCGAGCAGGCCGCACAAAATGAAGCCCGCGACCGGGGAGGGTTTGCCGCGGCGCCGCATGGCGGGAACGACAAAAAACCGCGTCCATTCGAAGATATCGGCAGCACTCGGCAGCTTGCCGCGCACCAGCGCCGGGAACACCTCGCTCATGAGGTGGGGCTCCGACGTTGGGACGAGGCGCGAGCCGCCAACAATCCTGGCGCTATCGTCCAATGCGAGGAGATAGATGGCGTGCTGGGTGTCGTAGGCATCGATCTCGATATCGATGGGCCGGGCGAGCGCTTTCCACTTGCGCTGCTTCACATAAATGTCGTGCCGGATGCGAAAATGGCGTTCCAAGAGTCTCTTGTAGCGCATCCTGTTCGACCAGGTGACGATATGCACACGAACCATGCGCACAGTTCGTAGAACGGTGGTTTTTGAGGCACTATCCCTGTAAATCGGGATTGCTAAATCTGGATTTCCTGGCGTCTCAACGCCTTGACGATAGCGTGCGCCACGTTGATCGCATCAAGCTTGTCACGAATGTTGCGTTGGTGGCTTTCCACCGTGTTTCTGGTGATCCCGAGGATGCATGCGATGTCATCCGCCACCTTGCCGCCCGCACTCCACTGGAGAATCTCGCGCTCGCGCGGCGTCAACAGCGGGCCTTGCTCGACCCTGTCCTTCTCTTCCAATCCGCCGAGGATCCTGAATGTGTGCACACAAAGCGTTTCGATCAGGCAGAACGATGCGGGTGGGACCTCAATGCGGTCGCTCGCGGCGGTGACGACGGCCGGGCCGCACAGCGGCGTGTGGATAGGAACGCAAATGCCGTCTTTCATGCCGAATTCGGCTGCCTCCTCCATCACCCGCCTTCCGCGCGCCGTCATGCGACGTTCAGGCAGTTGGCGCCACAGGAACGGGCGGGCCATATGTCGGGACCACGCAGCGCACGGATCGTGCAAGAAGTGGCCCTGTTTAAGGTAGCGCAGATACCATTCACGGGGCCAGGCGTCGCACAGGATTTCCCGATGCCACTGCTTGTCGTGCGGCACCGGCAATCCGGTAATCAAAAAATGGCGAAATCCGTAGCGTTCCAGAGCCGATTGGAACGCTTGCAAAGCTGCCTCCGAAGAGCGCGCCGCATCAACCTTCGAGATCGCCGCAGCAAGCTCCAAGAAAGTTTCGTCTTCCATGTGCATGCTTCGACGTGCTCACGACGTCCCCTTCAACCACAAAGCGAAACCTTAAGATGCCCGCGCGGCGAACATCAATATATCCAGGGTCGAATGTTTACCAAACGAGTCGGCTAATATTTTGAAGGACTGCATTTTGGGCAACGGGCAAGCCGAAAGAAGCTGTTCCTCCGCCGTTGCTTCCTGTCCACGACATCGCGAGTTCTATTGGTCAGATTGATCTTGTGCGCGGCTTTTCCCGACCTGGCCACGTTTCGCGTCACCTGAGGGGTCGGTGATCAGCTCATACGGCTCGACCTCCAAAGCTTTCGCCAGGATTTCCAGTGTGTCCAAGGTCGCGTTGCGCCGTCCAGCTTCCACGCTGCTGATATAGGCCCGCGTCCGCTGAGCAAGAAAAGACAGCTGCTCCTGCGACAGCTTCCTTTCCCTGCGCAGCCGCTGCACGTTAAGGCCGAACACGCCGCGAAGCTTCATCCAACGATGGATGCGACGATGTTCACTATAGGACGACACACTATAGTGAACATTTTGCATTGACAGGGTTGCCGTCCAATGTTTGAAACAACCTGCGGGTGAACAGTTTCTTCAACACAGGACGAGCCGTGGGAAGCCGGTCTTGTTACGCCCTCATGCTCAAGGCATCTCGCCAAAAGCCGATGGTGACGCCGTGGTTGGACAAATGGCGCAGGATCACCCGGCGCCCCTTGGAACGCAAAGGCGATTGGAGACGCCATGACGAAAATTGAAGGTTTCTCCTGCATCCGCTGTGGCGCGACCTATCCCGGTGACATCGACATCGATTCAAGGGGATGCCCGGCCTGTCAGGCGGCAGCGCCCGCCAATCTCCAGCCGATCTATGCCCGAAAGCCGTACGTCTCACCGGACAGCGCGGTCGGTGGGGCGGCGGGGAAATCGCTGTGGCGTTTTGCCAGCATGCTGCCTTGCTCGGCTGAAGAGGCCGTCTCGCTTGGTGAGGGCCAAACACCGCTTATTGCGGCGGCACGGATGGGACGCTTGCTCGGAACCCCGAAGCTTTCGATCAAGGATGAAGGCCGCAATCCAACCTGGTCACACAAGGATCGCTTTTCCACCGTCGCGGTCTCGGTTGCCCGTGCCCGCGGCGCACGCGTGGTGGCAACAGCGTCATCTGGCAATGCAGGGGCCTCGCTTGCCGCTTATGCAGCCCGTGCCGGCCTCGACTGCGTGGTGGCGACATTCGCCGGCTCCGCGGGGCCAATGCTGTCGCAGATCAGAAAATATGGCGCCACGGTGCTGCCCCTCGTCAACAAGCGCGACAGGTGGACATTGCTTCAGCAGGCGGTATCTCGCTTCGGCTGGTTCGTCACCTCGCCCTATCATGCGCCGGTGGTGGGCAGTCATCCTTTGGGGATCGAAGGCTACAAGACCATCGCCTACGAGATCGTCGAACAGTCAGATGGTCGCGCGCCGAACTGGTGTGTCGTGCCGGTCTGCTATGGCGACGCGCTTGCCGGGCTGTGGTCGGGCTTCAAGGACCTGTACGATGCCGGCGTAATTGATCGCTTGCCCAGGCTTGTCGCGGCGGAGGTGCACGGATCGCTGGCGGATGCTCTGGCCCATGGTCTGGACCACCTCGAAGAGCGCGACATCCAGTTTGATACGCTCGCCGTGTCGATCGGGACACCGCGCAGCGCCTACCAGGCCTTGAAGGCATTGCGCGAATCGTCCGGCCATGCCGTTCCGGTCACCAATGACGGGCTGGTGGAGATGCAGCAGCGTCTGGCGCGCAGCGAAGGGATCTTTGCCGAGCTTGCCTCGGTGACGCCCTGCGTCGCGATCGAAAACCTGCGCAAACGCAACGTCATTTCGCCCGATGATCATGTCGTGGCAATTGTCACAGCCAGCGGGTTGAAGGATCTGGACCGCTCGGTCGACCCTGATCAGCACAGCGAGGTTTTTCAGACAACCGACGATGCATGGCGCTGGCTGAATGGACAAAAGCAGGTGCAGCAGCGCGCCAGTTGACGGACGCTACGCTTGATTGGCGAATTCTCACCGCAGCGATTGTGTCGCCAAGACGTCATCCAGGCTTCGTCGTTGCCACGAAAATCGCGTCCATTCGGATTCGGTAGCAGGCATGATCCTGGAAAGCGTCGTCGGGACGGACGGTTGCTCGCAGGGCCAGCCAGGAAGAGCTGCAAGCCATTGATCGTTGTAGACCGTGTCGGCGTGACGGTGCCCTTCGTCCGGCATGATCACCGCCACCTGCGCGTCGGGATAGGTCTTTGCAACCCATTGCGCAACGAGCGCCGCCGCGCCGCTGGTCGGACCTTGAAACAGGCCATGCAGCCGCAAAAGTTGGTGCGCCGCCATATAGGCGGGATAGGCGCCGACCCAATGGATTTCGTCGATGAGGTCGTGGCGGACATTTGCCGGCAGGACGCTGTTGCCCAGGCCGCGCAACATCCGTTTTCCTGCCGGCTGCCCGAACAGAATGCTGCGGTGCGTGTCGACGGCGACGATCTTGAGGTCCGGAAACAGCGTGCGAAGAAACGTGCCCGTGCCGCAAAGGGAACCGCCCGTGCCGATGCACCCGACAAGGCAATCGACCTTTCCCATTGCCCGGACCAGGAACTCGGCCAGGCGCGCGTAGGCAAGCCAGTTTCTCGGACTGTCATATTGTCGGGTCCAGAAGCATTCGGGATCGCTCATCAGAATCGTCTGCAGACAGTCGAGACGACCGGGCTGATTGCCGTCGCCGCGCGGGTCGTCGATGGCAATAACCGTGGCGCCTATGCGCTCGAGCCTGGCCTTGTATGTCGCGTCAATCAGACTTGAGGCAGTAACGAGCGTGAGGAGATAGCCGCGCGCCGCCGCAAGAAGCGCCAAAGCCATTCCGAATGTGCCCGAGGTCGTCTCCACGATATGGGCGCCGGCCTTGAGTTCCCCACATGCCTCGGCGCGATCCAGGATGTAGCGCGCCGGCATCAGTTTCATCAGCGGGAAGGCTGCAGCCACCAGATTGTGCGACAGACGTGCAAGGCGAGGGGTCTCGAGCGCCCTGAAGTAGTCGACATGCCCGCTCATCGCCCTGCCTCTTCATTGACGCGGTGGATTTCGACATCCTTGAAACCGATGTCGCTTGCCGCCTCGGCTATCGCCGTGGCTTTCTGATGCGCGCCCTTCTCCGAAAGGTCCAGGATGATGCCGATGAGCGAACCGCTGTGGGCGACTTGCACGCCGCAGGCGCCATTGCGGTTCGCGATATCGAGAGCGATATTGAAATGTTGCTTGGGCAGGTGGTGTTGGCTGATCTGCGCGCTTATCGTGGCGGCACGCCCGAGAAGGTAAGGGTCCTGGAGGCGAACTGCCCGGGATGCCAGCCCCCGCAAGACACGGAACAGCTGGATTTCTTCGCTGCTGTAGCGTGCTGGCGTCAGGCGCAACGTATCGATCGGCTGCCCGCCATTGGCTTTGAAACCGACCACGAGCAGGGCTGGAAGGGCTCCGCCGAGTTCTTCAACGACGATGCCCTCACGTTGCGCAAACAGGACCGCCTGATCCTCGTAGGCAATCGCATCGCTTGCGCCTTCGGCCGCGACGGCAATACGGCTGACGCTCGATGCTCGAAGCTTGACATCATAGGCGGCAGCTGTGGCGCGGATTGACGCGACGACGTCAGCGGTCGATGATCCGTAGCCATGGCCGACCGGAATGGCACTGGCGATCGAAAGCGCGCCACCGGCGCCAGGAAAACCCAGATGCGCAAGCGTCAACCGCGCTGCTTCGGCAGCTTTGGTTCTGTGCTGGGGTCGAACACGCACAGCAGCGGCATTCGTCCTTGTGAAGGTCGCTTCCGATTGGAGGCGGGCGAGCGGAAGCGTCACCAATGCGCGATGCAGGCGGCCGTTATCGTCCTCAAAGACACCCTGAACAAGCTCGCCGTGATGGGCAATGGCCCGCCCCGTCCCAATGCGGGTTGCCGGCCCGCCGGTCGGCGGCGGTTCGGGTCTTTGCGCAACGTCGCCGGCACCGGTCACCTTCGTCCCCGTCACGACACCTTGTCGTTGGAAGGAACCGTGACTCGGGTCGGCCCGGCGCGTCACTCACGGAAGATCGGGATTGACGCGTTTAAAGGGGAAAGCGCGAGCGCCGCGCCGGTCGCGCGATCATCAACATCGCAGGGCAAGAACAGGTCGCGAAGGGCGTCGATGCGGCCCTAGGTACCATATCCCAAAAGTCCGATGGGCTTGCCCGGCGACGCCGATTGAGCTGCAGCAATGATACCGTCCGTATCGATGCCATAGTGGCGGTAGAGGTCGGCGATGGTGCCGGTCTGACCGAAATGTTCGACGCCGAGCGCACGCGTGCGATGGCCATACACCGATCCAATCCAGGCAAGTGTGGCGGGATGTCCGTCGAGCACCGTGATGATCGTGCAACTGGCTGGCAGACCCTTCAACAGCCGCTCGACATGACTGTCCGCCCCAGGAACACCATATTGGCGCGCACGCGATGCCGCCGACCAGCCGGCATTGAGGCGATCGGCGGAGGTGACGGCCAACAGGCCGATGTCGCGCCGGTCGCTCGCCATCAGTCCGACGGCGTTGATGGCCTCCGGTGCGAGCGCGCCCGAATAAGCGACAACAATCTCCGCGTTCGGGCCAGGCTTTCGCATCCAATAGCCGCCGTCGACAATGTCGCGCGCCAGCGTATCGTCGACCTGACGTTTGGGCTGGTCGATGGTGCGGGTCGAAAGCCTGAGATAGACGGCGCCCCCGGTCTTGTCGCGCAGCCAGCTTCGTGGATCTGGTTCGGCATCGCCGGACCGCTGGATATACGCGAAGGCCCAGCGAAGGATTATGGCCAGCTCATCGACGTAAGCCGGCTCAAAAGCGGCCAGGCCGTCTTGCGCCATGCCGATCAATGGCGTGGCGATGGACTGATGCGCGCCGCCTTCCGGGGCCAGCGTGACGCCCGATGGCGTCGCGGCCAGGATGAAGCGCGCATCCTGGTAACAGGCATAGTTCAAGGCGTCGAGGCCACGCTCGATGAAGGGGTCGTACAGGGTTCCGACCGGAAGCAGCCGCTCGCCGTGGATCGAATGCGAAAGCCCCAGTGCCGAGAGCATGACGAACAGGTTCATCTCGGCGATGCCGAGCTCGATATGCTGCCCTTGAGGCGAAAAGGTCCAATTGAAGGTGGACGGGATCTTCTCAGCCTTGAAGACGTCGGCCATCGCCTCGCGTGCGAACAGCCCGCGCCGGTTGACCCAGGCGCCAAGGTTGGTCGAGACGGTCACGTCCGGCGACGTCGTCACCACGCGGCTGGCGAATTCGCCATCCGACTTTCCGATCTCGTGCATCAGCAGGCCGAAGCCCTGTTGCGTCGACATGGCTGGCTGGTTCGCGAACGATATGTGTTCGGGAACTGGAACGATGGGCGCCGTGTAGCGCCTGTGACCTTCCTGGATGAAGGGCACCTTTGCCAGGAAGGATCGGATCGCCTGCTCGTCGCTGGCCAGCCCCTCGAACGCGTCCCACTCATGTTCCGCACGCACATTCATGCGCTTGCGCAGCATCTCCACCTGGCTCGGTGTCATCAACCCCGCATGGTTGTCCTTGTGGCCAGCCAACGGCAGGCCGAAACCCTTGATCGTGTAGGCGATGAAACAGGTCGGGCGGTCATGGCGACGCGCCGCCTCGAAGGCCTCGATGATGGAAGGCAGGTCGTGGCCGCCCAGATTGGCCATCAGCCTGGCGAGTTCTTCGTCGCTGCGCTGTTCGATCAGTTGCGAGACCGGCCCCTGGTCGCCCAGATCGTCCATAAGACGCTTGCGCCATGCCGCTCCGCCTTGAAATGTCAGCGCCGAATAAAGCTGGTTCGGGCAGGCATCGATCCACTGGCGCAGCTTGTCGCCGCCCTCTTCCTGGAAGGCGGCACGTTGCAAGGTGCCGTGCTTCAGGATGACGACATCCCAGCCGAAATTGCGAAAAATGGATTCGAAACGCTGCCACAGTCCCTCGCGCACGACCGCGTCGAGGCTCTGGCGGTTGTAGTCGACAATCCACCAGGTGTTGCGAAGGCCATGTTTCCAGCCTTCCAGCAGCGCTTCAAAAATGTTGCCCTCGTCCATCTCGGCGTCGCCGATCAGCGCAACCATCCGGCCTTCTGGCCGATCCGTGCGCCAACCCTTGGCACGCGTGTAGTCCTGCGCCAGCGACGAGAACAACGTCTGCGCCACGCCCAGTCCTACCGAACCGGTCGAGAAGTCGACGTCATCGCCATCCTTGGTCCGCGAGGGATAGGACTGGGCGCCGTGATAACCGCGAAAGTTTTGCAGCTTCTCCAGCGTCTGGTGGCCGAACAGATACTGGATGGCATGAAAGATCGGGCTGGCATGCGGCTTGACGGCGATGCGGTCCTGCGGGCGCAGCACGTGAAAATAAAGCGCCGTCATGAGGGTCGCCAGTGAGGCCGAGGAAGCCTGATGGCCGCCGACCTTGAGGCCGTCGCCGCTGTCGCGCAGATGATTGGCGTGGTGGATCATCCACGTGGCCAGCCACAGCACCTTGCGTTCGAGGTCGGAAAGAATGGTCATGTCTGGTGTCATCTCAAGCATCCCGATTCATGCGACCGTATCTTTCATAAAGACGCATTTGTGCCTAATCTCGGCTACGCTACAGTCACAAATTGGCTAAACAAGCCAAGAATGACGTCAGACAAAAGGGAATCCACCAATTCGCGCGCTCGACGATATTGATCTGAGGATCATCACTGCCTTGCAGAAAAATGCAAAGGCAACCGCAAATGAACTGGCGGAAGCCGTCGGGCTGTCACCATCACCATGCGCGCGCAGGGTGCGGCTGCTTGAAGATGCCGGTGTCATCAAGGGCTACACCATCGTCGTCGATCAGAAGAAACTCGGCCTGCCAATCAGCGCCTTCGCCTCGATCAAATTGGAACGTCAGCGCGAAGACGATCTCGATCGCTTCTCGCAAGCAGTCTCGCGCTGGGCTGAAGTCGTGGACTGCTACCTGATGACCGGCCAGCGGGACTATCTCATGCGGATTGTCGTTCGCGACCTGGAAGCCTATGAACGGTTCATCAAGGACAAGCTGACGCGCCTCGACAACATCGCTTCGATCGAAACCAGCTTTGCGCTCGGCCAGGTGAAGCGCTCCGAGGTGCTGCCAATGCAGGCAGGTCGATAAGCGATCATCGCCGACAGCAGTCATTCTCCGTTGCAGGCTCAAATCCTGTCCGCGACCAACGACCGATATTCCCACAGCAAACTGCGTGAGTTTCGGGGGTTTCACCTCGGCAGCTGAAGGGGCGGGGCCCGCGTGTCAGAAGCTGACAGGACCGGTCAGCGGGGGACCGCAGCTCGAACAGCGGAACATCGTCCTCGGAGATGCGCAGCAACCGGCCCAGCTTATGCGCGCTAAGTGCTCCGCCCTGGATAAAACGGTGCACCTGACGCTCCGAGACCTGCCAGCGTGCTGACAGCTGCTTCACGGTGAAGAAGCCGCCCGTCGCGCCGGGCCGGAGCGCGCGATAGAGACGGCGGCTGGACTGACGCCGCGGTTGACGACTTGCCTGTGGAATTCGGTTTGCGGCTGAGCTTGATCATGAGCGGTTCCCTGGCTTTCACTCCCGAAGGCCAAGCTTTCTCGCTCGGAGAGGAAACCGTTCCGGGTTCTCTCCGTTCAGAGCCAACAAATGTGCTGAGGCCGTTGGATGTGTCTCACATTGCCGAGAATTGACTGTTTCGCCAAGCTCGCAACGCGGTACAGATGCAGAGCCACAACCAGTGTCGGCTGGAAGAATTCAGATCAACGTGCAATGCCGCAAAGCATTGCGCTTATTAGCTAATCGGGGCGACTGGGCGAAAATGCAGGAGTCCGGCGCTGCAAGTATACGCCGGTCTCCCTAGCTCACGCTGCTCGCGGCCGCTGGCATGGCGTACAGATCGCCGCAATGGTCCTGCACGGTACTCACGGTGAAACGTCGACACAATTGTCTGGAACCTCGCCCTGTTAGCCTCGGCGCTGTTCGTGATCTGGGGACGCATGCGCGAGCGTGTCATTGGCGTGCGATAGACAACCGGAACGCCCAGCCGAGCGTCCTGGTGGAAGCGCTTGCGGCATGCCAGGCGTGTTCCGACGATCTTCGCGCGCTGCCGTCGAGGGCAAGCGATCAGCGCTTGTCCGGCTGATTGCTGGTTTTCGAAGGGATGCGGGCGACAACCTTGATCTCGAAATCGAAGCCCGCGAGCCAGTTGACACCCACTGCCGTCCAGTTCGGGTAGGGAGGTCCGCCGATCTCTTCAGCTCGCACAGCGAGCACTGTTTCAATCTGCTCGTCCGCGTTGGTGTGGAAAGTGGTGACGTCGACGACGTCATCGAAGCTGCACCCGCCAGCGGCGAGAACCTCGCGTAGATTGGCGAAGGCCCGCCGAACCTGATCCTCGAACAGAGGCTCGGGCGAGCCGTCCTCACGGCTCCCGACCTGACCCGATACGAAGAGAAGATCGCCGGACCGAGTGGCTGGCGAATAGCGATGGATGTCGTAGAGCGCGTGCCGATTGGCCGGGTAGATGGCGTCACGTGTAAGCATGTGCTTTTCCTTTTTGTTTTGGCAGCTGGGGTGGAGTTGCACCACGGCGCCGTGCAGCCACGGATCGCTTGCGGTCATAGCCGCGCCAGTTTCTCGTCCGTGAAGTCCGCCGAGACCGCGACGTCCTTCTGTCGGTCGAGCTCGTCGACGCGCCCGCCGAGTGCCTTGCGGACGCCGGTGTAAGCCCCGGCGCCGAGCACCAGGCGCTTGGGAAGGGGCCCTTCCCGGTCGGCAAGCACGATCATTGCGTCCGTCATGCGGCTGGGATCGCCCTTGATTACCCAGGAACCGCGGAGCGCCTCGCGGGTCTGATCGGCGGGTGTTCCTTCATAAGCCGCGAGCGGGATGGTGCGCGCGAGATTGCCACCGAGCCCGGTCCGCGTCGGTCCCGGTTCTACCAGAGTGAACTCGATCCCGAAGGGAGCAGCCTCCTGCGCCACGGATTCAACGAAGCCCTCGATGCCCCACTTGGTCGCGTTATAGAGGCTGAAACCTGGATAGGCGATCTGGCCTCCCTCGCTCGACACCTGCAGAATTCGGCCGCCACGCTGGCTGCGCAGATGCGGCAGCACCGCCTGGATGAGCGTGATCGAGCCTATGAGATTGGTATCGACGATCTCCCGGACCTGCACATCGCTGGCCTCTTCCGCCGCGCCGATGAGGCCATAACCGGCATTGCTGACAAGGATGTCGATGCGATCGGTCGCAGCAAAGGCTTGGTCGACCGCGGCGCGCACGGAGCTCTGGTCCTTCAGGTCCATTGCGATGATGCAAAGCTGTTGGGGGAAGCGTTGACGCAGGTCGAGTAGCGCATCTTCGCTGCGGCTGATGCCGATGACACGGTCACCCCTGGTCAGGGCCTTCTGCCACCAGCCGGCCGAAGCCGGACGACACACCCGTTATGAGCCAGGTCTTTTCCATTTCTCATATCTCCGAGTTGACCCAGGTAGGAGATAGGGCAATCGCGCTGCGCGCATTAGCCGTTGAAATCGGCATGACATGATGCAAAATCCCCATCAATGTCCCGCCCGTCGCTCAACGATCTCACCGCCTTCGTGGCCGTTGCCTCGCACCGCAGCTTCCGGCGCGCAGCGGAAGAGATCGGTACGGCACCTTCCACATTAAGCCATGCGATGCGTGCGCTCGAGGAACGCATGGGCGTGCGGCTTCTGAACCGCACCACACGCAGCGTCTCGCCGACGGAAGCCGGCTTCCGGTTGCTCGGCCGCCTTCAGCCGGCGCTCGCCTCGCTGGATGAGGCGCTCGACAGCGTCGTGGGGTTCAGGGGCAATGTCGCAGGAACGGTCCGCATCAACGCACCGCGATTGGTGGCCGGGCTTCTCGTGCGCGAGATTCTTCCGCGGATGGCGGAGCGCTACCCGGACGTAACCGTAGACATCGTCGTCGAGGGGCGGCTCATCGACATCGTGTCCAGCGGGTTCGATGCCGGCGTGCGCCTCCTCGGATCGGTCCCCAAGGACATGATTGCCGTGCCGTTTACACGCCCGTTGATGTTCATCTGTGTCGCCTCGCCCGCCTATCTCGAGCGCGGCGCACCGGGAACCCCTGAGGAATTGCGGCACCACCATTGCATCGGCCACCGCATGCCCAGCGGTAAGCTCTATCGATGGGAGTTCGAACGCGCCGGCCAAGAACTGGTGATAGACGCAAGCGGCCCCATCGTTCTTGATGACGAGGAACTGATGGTCGAAGCCGCGATAGCGGGTATGGGCATCGCTTACGTGGCGGATTGGGCCGCTGAAACGGCCTTGTCCGACGGCCGGCTTCGCAAACTCCTAACGGCATGGATGCCCTCTCCGGAAGGGGTTGCGGTCTACTATCCCGGACATCGAGCCGTGCCTCCTGCGCTGCGGGCTTTTCTCGACGCCGCGAAGGACCTGCGGAAGAAAAAGCCTTAGCCGGACCAACGAAACAGCAGTCCGAAGCAATTGTAGTTCTGCCGATGAACTGCCGGTTTTCTTCAAGCTGTCACGTGCTCAGTATGGAATTCTTAGCCGAGACAACTGTCCTCCGGCGGAAAGCCTCCGATCCGAAAAGCGCCACGCTCGCTTTGGGTCGTGTGCCGAATATCCGCTTCTTGCCGAATGCGGTTCGAAAGCGGATTGGCAGATTTCGGCCCCTGGGCTGTCGGTCAGCAATGCGCGGCATGTCGGTCATCGAAGCCAGCTTCGACGCTTCCTGAAAGCGGACCATCGCCGACGACCGTGCCGGGTATGGTCGCGCCACAAGCAGACGTTCCCCAGGCTCGGTGGTCCGCAAATCTGTCGTAGCGCCGTCGCTCGAGTCTTGGTCAGTCGTGCGAAGTTGTTGAAATTGTAGTGAAATCGACCATTGCCCCCAAGGTTCCCTGCGGAGGCCTGCCCATCCTCTCCAGCTGGTCAAATACGGATGCGACGACGGCAACGACGCCGACGCGAGATAATTTCCGCGCCCTCGTGTTATTTCTAACACACCTTCCGGGAAATGCGTAAGCGACTCACTTCGCGTGCCGTTGTAAGGTTGAACGTCCTCCAAGCATTAGTAAACTTCGTACTGGCTTTGCCCCGGCGATTGAAGCTTTTTCAGAACCGAGGTCGGTAAGGGACTCGATCCATTGCCAGCCTTGAGCGGAGGTCAGGTAATGGACTTCAAAAGCCTTCTTCTCGGCTCGGCTGCGGCGCTGGTCGCGGTCTCTGCTGCACGCGCTGCGGACGCAGTCGTCATTCCTGAACCGGAGCCGGTCGAATATGTTCGTGTCTGCGACGTATACGGCACCGCCTTCTACTACATCCCGGGCACCGAGACCTGCCTGAAGGTCAGCGGCTACGTGCGCTATGACATCGGAGTGGGGGATCTCTTCGGTTTGCAATCGGCTGATAAGCTGGATCTTGTCGAAGACGGCGTCCTCGACATCAACGACACCTATTTCAAGCGCGCTCGTGCGGCTCTGCGTCTCGACGCCCGTACCGAAACCGAACTCGGCACATTGCGCGCCTATACAGAGCTCAAATTCCAGTGGGACACGAACCAGGACTCAGTTGACGTTGTGGATCCAATAGCCGGTGATACCGTGACTGTTCCGTTTGTTTCTGCTGGCAATGAGTTTGCGATGGAGGACGTCTACATCGAACTTGGGGGCTTCCGCATTGGCGCGACCGACTCGCTGTTCACTAGCTTCACCGACTATGCCGGCGCAGTGATCAACGATGACTTTCTGGTGCCATATGGTCCGCTAGACGGCGACATGACTCATCAGATCGCCTACACTTTCACCGCCGACAACGGCTTCACCGCCGCTATCGCCATTGAGGAAGGCAACGGCGACCCTGACGCGGTGTTCGGTAGCGACGCCGATGGGGATGGCGTTGTCGATACTGTCACGACAATTGAAGCCGCTTACACGCTCGACGACTACATCCCGCACGTGGTTGCCGGCGTCGGCTATGCCGGTGGCTGGGGCAGCATCAAGGCGGTCGGTGCCTATGACGCAGTCTGGGAAGAGTGGGCCGCGAAGGTGCGCCTGGACGTGAAAGCGACGCAAACCATCTCCGCCTTCATCATGGCCGGCTACAAATCATCGGAGGACTTTAGCATCACCGACCCCGTCACCGGCATCACGACCACGTTCGACGGCCCTAACTACTACGGCAACTGGGGTGGCGAGTGGGCCATCTGGGGCGGCGGCAGCGTCGAAGTCACCGAAAAGGCGACCTTCAACGTTCAGCTTGCCTATGACGACTTTGAGAACTTCTCGGCTGTCGCCAACGTGGCATACGAGGTTGTTCCCGGCTTCATGATCACGCCCGAAGTTGCCTATGCCGACAACTTCGAGGACAGCGACCTTGACGACTTCGACGGCGAGTTCGGCGGCTACCTGCGCTTCCAGCGCAACTTCTGACCGGTCGATTTCTCCTGGCGTGTGCGTGTCCTGCGCGGCGGCCAAGGTTAGAATGAGTCGGCCCGTCGGGCCGGTCGCGCTGATGATCCCTTTCCGCGCCGCGACGCGTGGGCGTATGCCGCCAAGCATATTTCATGATCGTTCTGAACTCGGGTTTCGTTTCGCTGTTCAGCACCTTGTGCCGGAGGCTTGCCGCAGAAAATAACAAATGTGAGAAATCTTGCTGAAACGGGCGTTCTGAATGCGCAGCACCGGGGACCGAACACGTTTCGAACCCACTACCAAACAGCGGCAGCGGGTCGAGAAGCTGGCCGCTCTGGGCTGGACTCGGGAGGAGATCGCGCTTGAATTCGGGATGTCCAGGCCGACGCTAAGGAAATATTTCGGCGACGAACTTTTCCGTGGCCGTGCGCAATGCCGGCATACCCTCATTTCCTGCATGTGGAAAGCGCCGCGGGGCGGCCGTGTGAGCGCGATACTCTGGCTGGAGGAGCGGACGCGCGAAATCTCCGGCGAAACCGCAACCCTAGCAGCCCGGCAAGGCAGAAAGACCTAGGTGGTGCCATTCCTGGCGGCGTTCCTGGCCTCGCCAACGGCCACGCTGGCGTCGAACAATTTCACCCGTCGGCTGTTGCGCGAACGCCGCTACGCAGGCCTGTCGTTTGCGTTCTCGATGCTGGTGCACCTCGCCGCGATCTTCTCCTGCTGAATGCGCAGTTCTGGCCCAGCCGCGATTTCTTACCCAACACGCCGGGCACGATCGGTTACGTGTTCATCGCGCTACTTGCGGCGACTTCGTTCAGCATCTTCTCTCGTCACCTGAGCGCGGCCGCGTGGAAGCGCCTGCACACCACTGGCATTTGGGTTATCGCCATCATCTTCGCATTGTCGTTCCTGAAACGAGTTCCGACAGTTAGCGCGCTGTACGTCATCCCGCTCTTGATCGTCTGCGTCGCCATTGCCGTTCGCCTGATCGGCAAGCGCGCTCAAGCCAGGAAGCGCACGCGAGCAGAAATCCGCGGCACCAGCGGCCCCAACAAAAGCGGCATGACACCGGCGAATTCCCGCCTTGCAGGTTGAACGTCCGCTATCGTTCTTCCCTGCATCGCAGCGGACCAACCGATTCCGGCCCATTAGCGGACGCTTAATCTTGGATTCCAGCCTTTCGGAAAGTGTCGAGAAATCGTTCGAGAGTTTCCTTGTTTCGGTAAGGCAAGAGCCTTTTAAAACGCCCAGACGAAAGTCGGGGCGCATTTCGTACAACCTTGCAACGTGGTGAGCAGCGCGATCATTCCGACCGCACATCGCATGGCAAGCTCCCAGATAGGCTTCGGTCCAAAACTGTGGATCGTCGATCCGTTCTAAAGCGGCGTCCTTCGGTGTGCAGGCATCGGGCCTCGAGGTTCCAAGCACATTCGACAGCATCGACAACACTAGCAAACTCGGCCAGGAGTCCATCGCCCATCACCTTGAACACGCGCCCGTGATGGCCTGCTATCTCCGGCTCGAAAAGTTCTTTCCGGCCTGTCCGCAGGCGCTCGAAGGTCCCGGCCTCGTCGCGCTCCATAAGAGCTGAATAACCGACGACGTCGGCCGCCAGAATTGCCCGCGAGCTTCCGCTTCATAGAAGGGTCCTCAGGACAGGAGCAACCTACTGGAATGCTACACATGTCGAGAAGCAGCGCAAAGCTAATGCTACCTAACCTAAGACCAGAAACGCAAGCTTCCTAGCCACCACGGTCATTCATCTTGGAAGGCGAGAAGTGGAGCTTCGGGTCAGACCACGTCGATGCTCACATGGAACCTGATATGCGTTTCTGACAATCCGAGCCTCCAAAGCTGCCAGCCCGCTTTCGGCCAAAGGCTGTCTGTCTGAAAAGCGCCAATATCGGCCTTTGAGGGGATCGTTGCCATTACCTGAAAGCAGATGATGTGGATGGCTCCCGCTGCCGGCATCTGAGTGCCAAAGTGTGGAGGCTGTCAAAGCAACCACGAGCCAAGGGAGCCATCCATGATGGAGATTAGCACAATCGGCCTAGATCTGGCCAAAAGCGTTTTTCAGCTTCACGGTGTTGATACCGCGGGCAATGGCGTGTTCCGCAAGGCGCTGCGGCGCAGGCAGATCCTGCCCTTTTTCGCCGAGCTGTCGCCCTGCCTTGTCGGCATCGAAGCATGCGGGACATCGCATTACTGGGCGCGTGAGCTGATCAGACTGGGCCATGAGGTGCGGCTGATGCCGCCTGCCTACGTCAAGCCTTATGTGAAGCGCGGCAAGACCGATGCGGCTGACGCCGAGGCGATCTGCGAAGCGGTGTCGCGGCCAACGATGCGGTTTGTGCCGGTGAAGTCGGCCGAGCAGCAAGCGGCGCTGGCGCTGCACCGGACGCGCGATCTACTGGTCAAGCAGCGTACGCAGTTGGTGAACATGATCCGCGGACTGCTCGCCGAGTTCGGGATCGAGATGGCGCGCGGGTTGCACCACGCGCTTGCGCTTGCCAAGCGGCTTGCTGCCGGCGAGGCACCCGAAGTGCCTCTCTTGGCAGAGCGCATCGTGGCTGGCCTCGCGCGCCAGATTGGCGATCTGCAGGTCCGGCTGACAGCACTCGAGAAAGAGCTTCTCGCCTGGCATCGCTCAAGCGAATTGTCGCAACGGCTCGCGACGATCCCCGGGGTCGGCGTCATCTCGGCCACCGCGCTGGCGGCTTCGGTGATCGAACCCGAGCGCTTCCGCTCGGGCCGGCAGTTTGCCGCGTCGTTGGGCCTGACGCCGCTTGCCAATTGCAGCGGTGGCAAGGAGCGGTTGGGCAAGATCTCGCGCATGGGCGATCGCTATCTGCGCCGGCTGCTGGTGATCGGCATGACCTCGCTCGTGCGGCGGGCAAAGGCCAAGCCAGACTCGGTCGATCCGCGCCTCGCCGCGATGCTCCAGCGCCGGCCCCCACGCGTCGTAACGGTCGCCGCCGCCAACCGAACCGCGCGGGTCGCCTGGGCAATCATGACCAAAGGCGGAACCTATCGGACACCGATAATGGTTGCGGCATAGACCCAAGCAAAGGAGAACCACTTCACGAGTTTGCGAGGACGATGCGATGTGATGGCGAACCGGTCAGACCGGGAACAGGGACACCCCGCCAAATGTCAAAGGCGTCATAGCCTGCTAAGCAGAGTGGGACCCAGTTCGCGGATACCATAGGGGCCAGCGGTCACAATGTCCGACCGCATCAACAGGCCGGACAGAAGACTGCACCCGACCACCCCGCCAGAAATCATCAAATTGCCCTTGCAATGCGGGAGCCATCCACAGAAGACGTTTTTGGCGACCATTCTGAAGGTCGAAGTTGCGCCAAAACGCCATGCTTTGAGGGTCGCTTTTGTGCAGTCGCTCCATACGTCTGCGAAGCGCGGGCCTACACCCACTCGGGAGCGGGCGAGAAAATATACTTATGCAGCCAGGTGCGTGCAGTTAGGTCTAGGTAGAAAAACGCGTCGGTGTGATTCGAAGGATCCTTCGCCACGCCATCGGTTCGATGAGATTTTCCGGTATCACCAAATCGTGGTGAGGCATCCGAAGCTAAGGTGCCGAAAGCTGTGCACGCAAAGCATTTGTGAGCGCTTGGACCAAGGCTCTTCCGCTGTCCATTGCCCGCAACTCGGCGTCTATGGGTAGCCCATCCGCCCAGATGTTGGATGCATCTCGAAACATGGTTTTTTCCAGTTCGTCGAGCCATGGGCCGTCGGTGCAGCCATGGACAACGGCTAATTCCTCCAAGGCCGCGCGGAGACTGGCCTGCAGGGCCATTGCCATGGCCATCAGTTCGGCTGTTTGGCCGGATCGAAGCCGGATGTTGACGGGCGGGCGGATTGCCCTCAGGCGATCAAGAGATTCCTGGCGGGCATCGGGCGACGTTTGCACCGTGCGGGGTGTCGGTTTTCGTGTCACTGTCTTACTCCAGCGTTAACAGACAATTGGCCTGAACAGAGTATACAGAGGTAGTGTCGCCTTCTTGAAACTGGCTATCGGCCGCAGATGACGTGCAAGGCTGCAACCGCGGCGTCGACCTTCCGCTGATCCAAACTCTCGGTCGCTGTCCAATTGTGCTCCGGCTCCTTACCTCGGAGTAAGCGAGAAGACCCTCGCGGATGCTGAGACATTGGTTTTCGGCGTTCGTCGCTGCATGGAGCGGCATGCTGAACGAAAGCAGGCCCAGAAAGATTAGCAAGTTCGACGTTGATCTCAAGCGCAGGATAGTGCGCGAGGGCGCTAACTTTTCGGATAGAACTCGCTTCCGTTCCTTTGTGCAGCCATTGCGTTCACCTCGAAAATGAGGGGCAGTGCTGCCAATTCGATAAAGCGAGATCCGCAAGCGACTTTAAGTCCCCAAACGATTCCGACTTGCATATCGTACCAGCGCTACCGACGATCGGGCATCCACTTTGCGCATTGAGGACCGCCATTACGCGTTTGTTTGTGTGGCCATTTCGCCACGCAGTGCGCGACATGCGCACTTGCCGGCAATTCCCATTGATCAACGTCTTCCTCTGCGACATCCTTCTCATGGGGCGGGCGGTGGCTAGTGGACTCGAAAGGTTTGACGATTGCGCCGACAGTCGTTCGTTTCCGAGCAGGTGGGTCCGCATACGCTGTCGCATCCCCCATGCGACCGGGCTTCCTGGCATCACGCGGTTGCCGTCGTCTTGGCGGGAGGAGCGATCGGAGGCCTCCTCCTGTGCCTTGCCACCGGCAAAGCCCACGCCGATTGCCAACCGAACCCGCCGGCGAGTGGGGACACGGTCATTTGTGCTGGGCCTGCTCCCACGACCGTGCCTGTGAACGCGCCCGCAGCCACCGGCGTGACTGTCAACATCAACCCTGACGCGACAATCACCGGAACCGGCCCGCTGTTTGCCCTAGGGCAGGGAGCGCGGATAACCAACCACGGCAGCATACAGGTAATTTCGACGGGCAGCGGTGCCGTCGGGGTCATCGCCGATGCCAACAGTATTGTCAGCAACTTCGGCACGATCGCTACTAGCGGCTTCAATTCGCTGAGCGCGTTCGGCTTCGCCGACAATGTGGTCCTGCGCAATGAAGCGGGGGCGCAGATTTCCATCTCCGGAGACTCAGCCGCCGGGCTTCTCATCGGCGGCGGTAACAACAGCACGCTGTTTAACGCGGGCCGCATCACGCTGAACACCTTCCAGGGAGGTGGGCTGTTCGCGCAGGAGGGCAGCGGCCACATCCTGGTGAATGCAGCCACCGGCATGATCGAATCCAACCTGGACTTGGCCTTTGGGATGAATGCCCAGGGCGGATTCTCCTCGGGGGCCGGAACCGATTTCCTCCTGCTCAACGAGGGTACTATCATCACCCGGGGCCAAGCCTCGCATGGCATGCTCCTGAACGAGCTTACCAGCTCCTCAGCCATCAATTCGGGTTCAATCACCACGTCCGGCGGCAGTTCGGAAACCGTGAACCGCGCCTTCGGCATGTTCTCGTTCGAAGGTGGTGGGAATACATTGCTTAACACCGCCACCGGCATCATCACTGCGAGCGGGCTCGGCTCCAGCGGTATGGAGATGTTCGGCGGCAGCGGCAATCTTTTGCGCAACGAGGGCACGCTCAACATCAGCGGTGCAGGCGCGCACGGCATCTATGTGCTGTCTGGCACGGCAAACACACTCGACAACCGCGGCACGCTCAACATCACAGGACCGCGTGGAAATGGCCTACGTGCCGACGACGGCGGCAACACACTGCTCAACAGCGGCAGTATCCTCGTTGGCGGAAGCGATGCGTTCGGCGTCTTCATGCAGGGCACTGCCAACACACTGACCAACAGCGGCACCATCAGAGCCACGGGCGTCAATGCCGACGGGGTCGTTTCCAATACAGTGGCAGGCAGTTTTGCAGTCACCATCGAGAACACCGGTTCCATCGTTAGCGATCGTCGCTTCGCCGTGCGCGGCGTCAACGGCCAGGAAACTGTGGTCAATTCAGGCCTGATCGGCAGCGGGGTGGGTACGGCAATCGACCTTCGCGCCGGCAATGATTCAGTGATCCTGCGCACCGGCTCGCAGATCAACGGCCTGGCAGACGGCGGCGCCGGCTCCGACCGCGTCATCCTGGAAGGGACAGGTACCGCCACCAATGAGTTCCGGAACTTCGAGACGCTCAGGATGACCGGCACCGACTGGACATGGCTGGGCAGCGGGGCTTTCCTCGACACCCAGATCGAGAGTGGCGTGCTGCGGGTCAACGGCCTTCTGACCAGTCCGGTGACGGTGCAAGCGGGAACCACATTGGCCGGGACCGGAGTGGTCGCGGGCAACGTATTCAACCAAGGCGTGGTGTCGCCGGGCAACTCCATCGGCACGCTGACGATCAACGGCAACTATGTCGGACAGGGCGGCACGTTGCTGATCGAATCGGTGCTCGGCGACGACAGCTCGCCTTCGGACAAGCTGGTGATCGGCGGCGGCGTCGCCAGCGGCTCCACTCCGATGCAGGTGGTCAATGTCGGCGGCACGGGCGCGCTGACGACCGGCAACGGCATTCCTGTCGTCGAGGCGGTCAACGCTGGCACGACGGCGCTCGATGCCTTCATGCTTGCCGGGCGCGTCGCGGCAGGAGCGTACGAGTATGCCCTGTATCGCGGCGGCCTCGATGTCGGCACCGAAGCGGACTGGTTTCTGCGTTCGACTGCTCCGCCAGTCCCTGAACCGGTTCCGGAGCCCGAGCCAGGCGTGCCCGATCCGCCGCCACCGGGCGAGCCCGTTCCGCCACCCGGTTCGCCGCCTCCGCCGCCCGTGCCGGCGCCGACCGCCTTTCCGCCACTCGGGTCGACGCCATCTGGTCCGACGCCGCCGATGGTGTTTCCGCCGATCGTGCCGACACCTGGCCGCGCCGTTCCGCCGCCCTCACCTGGAGCGACGCGGGTCGTCGCCGACGTGGTGCCGCTCTACCGCATTGAGGTGCCGACCTATGCGGCTATCCCGCCGGTTGCCCATCATCTGGCGCTATCGACGCTCGGCACCTTCCACGAGCGGCGCGGCGAGCAGGTGCTGCTCAACGATGCCGGCTGGCTTCCCACCGTTTGGGGCCGCGTATTTGGCCAGGACGTCGACATGAAATCGGACGGCACGGTAGCGCCGTCCTTCGACGGCACGTTGTTTGGCTTCCAGGCCGGCGCCGACCTGTTCGGCTGGGAATCCACCACCGATCACCATGACCGCGTCGGCCTGTTTATCGGCCATGCCCGCATCGATGGCGACGTGAAAGGTCAGGCGCTCGGCTGGAACGACCTGCAGGTCGGCGACGCCGACGTCAACGGAACCAGCCTAGGTGCCTACTGGACGCATGTTGGCCCGACTGACTGGTATCTCGACGGCGTCCTGATGGGCACCTGGTTCGGCGGCGATTCAACGTCGCTGGCAGGCGTCGGCATCGATGTCGACGGGACCGCTGTAACCGCCTCACTCGAGGGTGGCTACCCCATCGCATTGACGCCGGAATGGACGCTGGAGCCGCAGGCCCAACTCATCTGGCAGCACCTGTCGCTGGATGACCAGGCCGACCGCTTCTCGACTGTTTCGTTCGATTCCGACGACGCAGTGACCGGCCGGCTCGGTTTCCGGCTGCAGGGCAATTTCCAGACGGAGGCTGCAAACTTCCAGCCTTACTTCAAGGCCAATCTCTGGCACAATTTCGACGCTGACCAGCGCATCATCTTCGCCGAAACACCCATCGTCACCGAAATCGGCGGAACCGCGCTCGAACTCGGCGGCGGCGTGGTCGCGAAGCTGTCGGAATCGACCAGCTTGTTCGCAACAGCCGACTACACCACCAATCTCGGCAGCGAAAAGCTGCGGGTCTTCGAGGGTAATCTGGGGATCAGCGTGAAATGGTGACCGCGCGGCCGGATTGAATTCGCTCCGCCAGCCCAACATTCGGCGTTGAGGTGTTGCGGTTCGCAGACGCCGTTCGCCTGATTTAGAAGCCCAGCAGAGCAAACGGATGACTGCATATTGATCCGGCCTGCGCTGCGTGATGGCCGTCTCGGGTCAGATCACCTCGATGCCTCCCATGGAGCCAAAAGGTCCTTTTCTGACAATCCGAGCCTCTAAGCTGCCAGTCCGCTGTCGGCCCAGGATTCACTCGGCGAGAGTTTTTCGCCGCCACGGTGATCTTTTGGGGAGGCCTCCGCTTGCAATGGGGCGTTAATTTTTCGTAGGTAGTTCCCAGTCAAAGGACGAGTGTTAAGGACATGGCCACGCACCGCTTTGATTTCTCCCCCAGGGGCAGGGCGAGGGTGCTTTTGCTGACTTTCCTCGGCACCATCTGCTGTATCGCCGTTGCGTTTACCGTCGACAGCTACTCGATCGAAAATAACTCCTGGCGATGGGGCGATCGTCCGCTCAACAATCTCGTCATACCGCTTATCCTTGCTCCACCGTTTTTCTATTTCCTGTTGAACAAACTACGCGAACTAGCCATCGCCCATCAGGAATTGCTTGTTGTTTCTGCCACGGACAGTCTCACATCGTGTCTAAACAGACGGGCGTTTACCGCGCTGGTTGATAGCTATCTGCAACGGTTTGCGGATCGACAAACCAACGCGGAGAGTGCTCTGCTCGTCATCGATGTTGATCACTTCAAGGCGGTTAATGACCGCTTCGGACATGACCTCGGCGATGAAGCCCTGAAAATCATTGCCAAGACAATTCGTGACGAGGTGAGGGAACGTGACTTTGTCGGGCGTTTGGGCGGCGAGGAATTCTGCGTGTTCCTGCCGGGGTTTGGACTTGCTAGTACGGCAATCGTGGCTGAGCGGATACGCGCCGCTGTGAACAGAGCGGAATTTGCTCCGACCGGCGAGCAATACACCCTTTCCGTAAGTGTCGGTGGTGTTACGTTTAAGCGAACCGTTCTATACAGCGAACTTTATAGACAAGCTGACCGGTGGCTCTATTCAGCCAAGCGAAACGGCCGCAATCGAGTCGAAATTCAGCAAATCGCAGATGCCGACAGGGGATACTCTCCATCCTTTCATTGAGCTGTATTGTCGGCTAGGGGAGGGCTTATGGGGAGCCCTGCCAAGTTCCCGGCTGGCTCTCCAGGAGCGCGTTGCGGACATCGCGCGCTATCAGACAATGTTCATCGGCTTCCCCGTGTGGGGCACGACAGCGCCCTCCATCATCCGGTCGTTCCTGTCACAGCACGACCTTTCGGGCAAAACCCTCGTACCGTTCATCACGCACGGCGGCTATGGAACGGGCAGCAGTCAGGACGTCGTCGCGCAGCACGCTGGCCGCGCGCGTTTGCTTGACGGCTTCGTCAAGCAGTGCGATCAGGAGCGGGAGACTATCGCGGAAGTCACCCAGTGGCTGGGGGGCGTGCAGGTGTCGCGGTAACAGTCTGGCGCACCTTGCAGGCCGGGGCTCTAGGGTCGGCTTGCGACACGCTCCAGCGCGACCCCCGAGCCGCTGCGGCGTCTCGGCCCATGCGGGTAAACGAACGCCTGGGCGAGTGCGCGGTGTTGCCGTTGCCGTCTGAGTCGCCCCAAGCACCTATTGCCCGGCCCCAAGCGGCGAGGCGATCGGTATCGGTAGCTGCAAGATGCGCTCCATCGTCGCCATAGGCCATGACCGGCAGGGAGCGAGCAGTTTGTATCGCCTAAGGGGTCACGAATGCGAGCCGTTATCGCGTCGCGCAGATAGTGGCTGCTGTCGAGCAGTACACCTTTCACTGAGGCATGCATTTCGCCCGACAGAAGATCAAAGGCCAACCGCGCGCCTGCCGCATCGGGCAATGCAGCAATCGCGTCGTGCAATGGATTGACGAAGCGTGTGCTGTCGGCGCCGTTTGCCGCTGCACACTGATTGGGCGTCAGCGCCAAATCACAAAAGACACGTCGTTTCGTACAGCATCAATGTAGACATGCGTTGGATCATAAGAAAGCATGAGAGCGATAAACGGCATGTTCTGCGTGAGCGTGGCGAACGATCCTATAACGCCGCCATCGGCTGAGACTATCGTCCAGTTGTTGAATTTACTGTGGATTTGGCGGGCTGGAGAGGATGAAACTGGGCACTCTCGCTTCTGTTGTGATTGTGCGCCTTGGAGATGGAGCACGGAGCACCGAATGACCGAGCATGCCATTTCAAATAGCGTAGTCGGGCAAACGCTTTTCAGCCGTCAACCGATGCTGTTCACGTCAGAGCTACGCGCAGCCTTCCGCACCTTGCGCCGTCAAGCCTGGCGAACCGACGGCGCGCATGCCCCTCCTATGCGCGCCGCTTCTCCATCAGGTATCATGCCTCGAGAACTGCTAGCTGCATGGCCAATCCAACTGACCGAGATGTGAGCGGCGTGCTCGATCCGAACGGAATACCCGCCCCCTCCATAGCAGCACGGGAGGCCAACAATGGCTTTTATTACGCAACGGCTTCAATTCGCCGGCCATTCCGGCGCGACCTTGGCCGCGCGCCTGGATCTGCCGAACGGACAACTGCGTGCCTACGCTCTATTCGCGCATTGCTTCACGTGCTCCAAGGATTTGGCGGCAGCGCGCTGCATTGCGGCGGAACTCGCTCGCGAGGGTGTCGCAGTCCTGCGCTTCGACTTCACCGGCTTGGGGTCGAGCGAGGGTGAATTCGCCTCGACGAATTTCTCCTCGAATGTCGCCGACCTTCTTTCGGCCGTCGATTATCTGCGCGATCACTACCAGGCACCTTCCTTACTGATTGGCCATTCGCTCGGAGGCGCAGCGGTCCTGGCGGTGGCCAAGGATGTTCCCGAGGTGCGCGCCGTCGCCACGATCGGTGCGCCTGCCGATACCGTCCACGTGTTGAAGAATTTCGGAACGAGCCTGAAGGAGATCGAAGAGAGCGGTCAGGCGGAAGTCGATCTGGCTGGGCGCAGGTTCCTTGTCAAAAGGCAGTTTGTCGATGACGCGCGTGCGCAGCGTATCAGCGATGCAGTAGCGGCTCTGAAGAAGCCGCTGCTCATCCTGCACTCACCCTTGGACCAGACAGTGGGGATCGAAAACGCCACGAAGATCTTCCAGGCCGCGAAGCACCCGAAAAGCTTTGTTTCGCTCGACCGAGCAGACCATCTTCTCACCAAGCACGAAGACGCGAGCTTCGCTGCGCGGGTCATTTCAGGATGGCTTACGCGTTACCTCACCGCCGACGCACCGCAAGGCAGTGCGCCGGTCGAGCATGTCCGCGTCACTGAGACGAGCCAAGGCAGGTTTCAAAACGCGGTGCAAGCCGGCCGGCATCGGCTCTTCGCCGATGAACCCGAAAGCGCGGGCGGGCTTGATACCGGGCCATCGCCCTACGATTTCTTGTCGATTGCGCTTGGCGCATGCACATCGATGACGCTACGCGTCTATGCCGAACATAAGAAGCTGACGCTCGGGCGCATCAGCGTTGACGTTTCGCACGCCAAAATCCACGCCAGAGACTGCGAGGAGTGCACGGAGTCGGAACGTGGAAGTGGCGCCAGGATCGACCGCTTTGAGCGCGTCATTTCGGTCGACGGCGAGGTCTCCCAAGAGCTTCGCGCAAAGGTTGTCGAAATTGCCGCCAAGTGTCCGGTTCACCGAACGCTCGAAACCGTTGCGAAGGTAGCAACCGTCGTGAGACAAAAGTGACCCAATGTTGCGGCAGCTTTGACAGGCTGTATGCCCGGGTTCCTCAATCAATGCTGGTAGTCGCTAAGCCCGGCTGCGACGATACGTGGGATTCGAGCATCTCGCGCCGACCCATCTGGCGCGCGGGGCACATCCAAATTGGAGACCGGCTGACCGTAGTAGCCTCAGCAATTTGCTCCGGATCGCGATCAAAGACCGGCAACATCGATCACCGCCTGAGCAAAAGCCTCAGGCGCCTCCTGGGGCAGGTTGTGACCTATGCCGCCCGAGATGGTGCGGTGCTCGTATTTGCCCGAAAACATTTTGGCATACGCGCTTGGTTCCGGATGCGGCGCGCCGTTGGCGTCGCCTTCGAGAGTGATCGTCGGCACGGTGATGACTGGTGCCTGGGCAAGCCGTTTCTCCAGCTCGTCGTACCGCGCCTCACCTTCTGTCAGTCCAAGCCGCCAGCGATAGTTATGAATCACGATGTCGACGTGATCCGGATTGTCGAATGCCGTCGCATTCCGTTCGAATGTGGCGTCGTCGAAAGCCCACTGTGGCGAAGCGATCTGCCAGATCAGCTTCGCGAAATCGCGCGTGTATTTCTCGTAGCCGGCACGGCCGCGGTCAGTGGCGAAGTAATACTGGTACCACCACTGCAACTCGGCTTTCGGCGGCAACGGCATCATACCGAGCTCTTGGTTGCCGATGAGATAGCCGCTCACCGAGACCATTGCCGTGCAACGTTCCGGCCAAAGCGCGGCGGCAATGTTCGCGGTTCGGGCGCCCCAGTCGCAGCCGGCGATGATGGCCTTCTCGATCCCCAGCGCATCCATCAGGGCGATAACGTCGGCGCCCAGTGCCGATTGTTGGGCGTTGCGCGGAGCCTCGCTCGACAGGAAACGGGTCGTGCCGTGGCCGCGCAGGTAAGGCACGATGACCCGATGTCCCTTCGCCGCAAGGATTGGAGCGACCTCGACGTAGGTGTGGATGTCGTACGGCCAGCCGTGGAGGAGGATGATGGGCCGGCCATCGATCGGGCCTAGCTCGGCGTAGCCGACGCTCAGCACCCCGGCATCGATCTCCTTCAACGAGCCGAACGATGTGTTCGTCCCCGGCTTGATGGTCGCCGCCGCTCCCGCGCCAGATTGCGCGTTAGCCGGCACGATCATCACCAGCGGGACGGCTGCAATCATGGCCGCAGCGCCGAAGAAGTGGCGGCGATCGATCCGCTCGAGATAGGTCCTATTCATATCCGAACCTTTGCTTTTCAGTGATTGCGCAGGCGGTGGCGGGACGGCGACCAGCTGCTCAGGCCGGGACTCCAACCCGCGTGAATTCAGCGGCGTTCGATTTCACGAACTCGTATACGCTCGTCGGCTTCCTTCCGATGAGCTTGAACAGGTCATCCGTCATACGATCATACCGGCCCGCCATGTGCAGTTCGGCCATTACTGCCAAGTGCTTGGCGAGGTGCGCCGGCACCCCCAGCTCACGGAGCTTGTCCAACCATAGCGACAGCGGCACGTCGCGATAGCATATCGTACGGCCGAGGGCCGCGGAGAACGCCGCTGCGACGTGGTCCAGATCCGCGGATTCAAATCCAGTCAGATTGTACACTCGGCCGATGTGGTGGGCAGGATCGTCAAGGATCACGGAAACGGCGCGCGCCACGTCAGCAGCCGAGATCGGCGATGTCTTGCTGCTGCCCAGCGGAAGCGCCAGTTCGTCGTGATCTCGCACGCCAGCAGCGGCAAGACGCAGGAAAAAGCCTTCCAGAAAAACTGTCGGCCGCACCGTGACCACCGGCAGCCCGGACCAGGACAACGCCTGCTCGGCAAGCCAGTGCAGTTTGTGCTGCGGGCTTTCAGTCGTCTCGGAAATGTTCATCTGGGTCACAGTCATCTGCGACATATTCACGAACGCTTCCACGGCGTGGTGACGTGCCACGGCGGCGATGTTGACCGCGGCTTCGAGATAGGCAGTCGAGATTGACATTCCAAAATAGATGCGCGGGCAACCTTCGATCGCCCGGTGCATCGAGGCAAGATCGGTCAGATCGCCTTGCACAACCTCGGCCCCGAGCTGGCGCAAGCCCTTGGCGCGTTCATCCTCGCGTCGAACCAGGGCGCGCACCCTATGGCCCCTGGCGCGCAGCATCGCTGTGAGGTGACGGCCGATGGCACCAACGTCGCCGGCCGCTCCAGTCACCAAGATCGGGTCACCGAATGAGAACTTGCTGATCATATGATTTCCCCTTGTGGGTCGCGGCGGCCAAATTGCGCCGCACATTCAGGGTGCCTCGTTACGCGGCAGCGGAGAGCCGGTAGCGTGCCGGCAAGACGTTGAGGGACAGGTTCGGGATGAGCTTCTGCCGCGCCGCCTCGTAAGCCTGCCAGTCCGCCACGTCAGGAAGCGATGGAATGGTGATGAGCTCGCCTTGTTCGAGGCCAGCCAGCGCCGCGTCGACCAACTCGTCCGACTTCATGACCATCTGATTCGGCAGCTGCTCGACCGAGCCGCCGGCGGCGCCCCAGAAGTTCGTGGCGGTTGCACCTGGCAAGACGGCCTGGATGCGCACATTCTTGTCGGCAAGCTCCTTGTGGAGCGACAGGCTGAGCGCTAGCACGTAGGCTTTCGTCGCGCCGTAGACCCCGTTCAGGATTTCCGGCGTTATTGCGACGATCGAGCTGATGTTGACGATCGTGCCGCCGCCGCGCGCTACGAATGCCGGAACCATGGCGTAGGTCAAGCGGGTGAGCGCAGTCACGTTGAGCTCGATCATCTCCTCCATTTCATCGACGTCGGACTGCAGCAGCGGCGCAAGAGCGCCGACGCCGGCATTGTTGACCAGCATGGTAATGCCGGAGTGAGTGGCGAGCAGCGTCTCGATGCGGGCGAGGTCCACCTTGTTGTTGAGGTCGGCCGCGATTGCATTCACGGCGCGGCCTGTCACGCCGGCGATGCGCTTCGCCACCTCGTCCAGCTTCTTGTGGTTGCGCGCCACAAGGATCAGGTCATAACCGCGGCGTGCCAGCCGATCGGCATAGATCGCGCCGATTCCTGAGGAGGCACCTGTTACCACAGCGATGCCCTTGAAGCTCGTAGACATTTCTTGCTCCTGTTCGGTTGTGCGGCAGAGGCGTGAGTTCACGCGCGGTGGACCGGGATCGAATTCACCGGCCGCCAGCGAACCGCCCGCGCTCGATAGGATCATGCCCTCTGTCTGCCGGATGTGTTCGGACAGGGCACATTGATCGACTGTCAGAGGAGCCAAATCTATTGCACGATGGTATCGGCAATACTTTTGTCTTGGCGGAACGGCTGACACGTATCCACCGCCCAAACCGACACCAAGGCACAATAGACGTTTACGTTGGCCCGGCGCATCCTCACGCGCGCGCAGATACACGTGAAAGGATGGCAATGGAGATCGATCCCGGCCGCGTCCTGGACTCTCTGCCGGCCATGGTGTGGACGGCGCGGCCTGATGGGCATATCGACTTCGCCAATCGACGCTGGTCCGACTACACTGGTCTCAGCGCGGACGAAGCCCACGGCTGGGAGTGGCAGGCTGCGGTAAATCCGCAGGACCTGCCCACTGTACTCGAACGCTGGCGGTCGATTCTGGCGTCCGGCGAGCCCGGCGAGATGGAGGCGCGCGTCCGACGCTTCGACGGGCAGTATCGTTGGTTTCTAGTCCAATGCAACCCGTTGCACGGCGATGCAGGACATATCATCAAGTGGTGCGGTGTGGCGACGGACGTCGAGGACTCTCGGCGGGCTGAAGACACCCTGCGCGCGCGCGACGTAGAGGCTCGCGTGGTTCTGGACAACATCCCGACCCTGGTCTCACTTTTGACGCCGACCGGTACGCCGGAACTGATCAATCGCCAAATCCTGGACTATACGGGAAAGACGGAAGAGGATTTGGAGAGATGGAGCGGGAGCGACCTCGTTCATCCTGATGATCGTCCGCACGCGGTCGAAAGCTTCAAGAAAGGCATCAATTCCGGCGACCCATTCGACATCGTATACCGTATGCGTCGATTCGATGGTGCATATCGTTGGTTCGAGGCTCGGCATCGTCCGTTGAAGGATGCCGACGGGCGTGTTGTCCGGTGGTGCGTCTCGGTCAATGACATCGACGAGCGCAAACGCGCCGAGGAGGCGTTGCGTGAAAGCGAACGTTACGCCAAGTCGATCGTGGACAGCATACCCGGCATGATCGCGGCCTTTACGCCCGATGGTGAGCTGGAATTCGTCAACCGCCAAGTTATCGAGTTCTTTGGCAAAACCTTTGAGGAGCTAAAGCGCTGGGAGACCAGCGACATGACCCACCCTGAGGATTTGTCGCGCGCCGTCGAATACTTCACGCAATCAATCGCGTCGGGTGAACCCTTCGAGGACGAAGTCCGCGCTCGACGTTTCGATGGTGTCTACCGCTGGTTTCAGTCTCGCGGATTTCCGCTCCGGGATGCGAACGGGCGCATCGTGCGCTGGTACAACCTGCTTATCGACATTGACGAGCGCAAACGCGCCGAAGAGGCTCTCACGGCACGCGAGCGAAACCTCAACGAGATCATCAACACGATTCCTGTGCTGGCATGGTCTGCCCGCCCAGATGGTTCCGCCGAATTCTTCAACCAGCACTATCTTCACTATGTGGGCGCCTCGATCGGCCAATCAAAGGATTGGTTACCGGCAACTGCGCTGTCCGAGTACTGGGACCTGACAGCAGCGGTCCATCCAGCCGACGTAGACGGACTTACTGCTGCTTGGGAGGCCATTTTAGCATCCGGGCAATCGGGGGAGGCGGAGGCACGCCTCCGCCGTTTCGACGGCATATATCGATGGTTTCTAGTTCGTGCCAATCCGCTGCGCGACGAAGCTGGGAATATCATCAAATGGTACGGAGTCAGCATCGATATTGACGACCGGAAACGCGCCGAGGAAGCGCTCCGCGAGAGCGAGCGCAATTTCAAACTCATCATCAATACCATTCCCGGACTTGTGTGGTCGGCCCGCCCGGACGGTTCAGCCGAATTCTTCAACCAGCACTATCTCGACTATGTCGGGCTCTCAGCCGATCAGGCGCAGGGCTGGGGCTGGGCGGTGACGGTTCATCCGGACGACCTCGGCGGGCTGACTGCCACTTGGCAGGCTATCATGGCTTCGGGAAAGCCGGGAGAGGCCGAAGCTCGGCTGCGCCACCTTGATGGCGCGTATAGGTGGCTTCTATTCCGTGCCAGCCCATTGCGCGATGCATCCGGAAACATCGTCAAATGGTACGGGGTCAATACCGACATCGATGACCGCAAGCGGGCCGAAGAGGCCCTGCGCGAAAGCGAACGCAATCTCAAGGTCATGATCGACACGATTCCCGCGCTTGTGTGGGCGGCCAGTCCTGAAAGCACGACCGAATTCGTCAGCCACCACTACCTCGATTACCTCGGGCTTCCTCCTGAACGGCCACAAGACTGGCGCTGGGCAAACTATGTACATCCCGACGACCTCGCCGGGCTGACAAGCTGGTGGCGGGCCGGCCTAGCGTCCGGAAAGCCAGGGGAAGCGGAAGCGCGGGTGCGACGGTCTGATGGCGAGTATCGGTGGCTGCTGTTACGGGTCAATCCGCTGCGGGATGAGCACGGCAACATCGTCAAATGGTACGGCGTGGACACGGATATCGACGACCGCAAACGCGCGGAGACGGACCTCGCCCGAGAGAAGCATCTGCTGGAGATGATTGCGTCCGGCAGTCCGCTTCGCGATGTTCTCGGTGCGTTGTGCGAGATGGTCGAAGAGGCTGGCCCGGGCTGCTATTGCGACGTCCACCCGATCGATTGGAGCGGACCAAGCATCGAATATAGCGTGGCGCCCTCGCTTCCTGCCAGTTACACCGATCCCATTGCTGGGCTGTCTCTTAACGGCGACGCATTGCCCTGCGCGATAGCAGTGCGTCAGAAGGTTCAGGTTGTTGCGGAGGATATGGATACGGACCCGCGCTGGCGTCACTCCTCTGTTCGAACCCACGTTCTGGAACACGGACTGAGATCGGTCTGGAGCACGCCAATTTATGCAAAGGATGGACGCGTCCTTGGCACCCTTTGCCTCTATCAGCGTCAGCCTGCGAGCCCGTCGCCGCAGCATCAAAGTCTCATCGCGCATGCGGCGCACCTTGCGAGCATCGCCATCGAACGTTCGCGGACTGAAGCAGCGCTTAGGCGTAGTGAAACGATGCTTGCTGAGGGCCAACAGCTCAGTTCGACCGGCAGTTTCTCTTGGCGTGTAGACACCGACGAGGTCGCCTTTTCGGAAGAACTCTGTCGTATCTTCGAGTTTGACTCGAATGCGGTCGTAACCCTTGAGCAGGTTCTTGCGCGCGTCCACCCCGAAGACGTTCCGCTCCTGTCCGAGCAGATGGCTCGGGTTCGGGCGGGCCACGGCTATCTTGGTTACGAGATCCGGCTGCGAATGCCAGATGACCGGGTGAAATACCTGCGCACATTCGGTCGTGTGGTCCGTCACCAGGATGGCCGGGTCGAATGCCTCGCTGCGGTCCAGGATGTGACAGAGCGTCGAGTCGCGGACGAGGCACTCAACAAGGCCCGTTCCGAACTCGCACATGTTGCCAGGGTCACGAGCCTCGGAGCGTTGACCGCCTCGATCGCGCACGAAGTCAACCAGCCGTTATCGGGTATCATCACCAATGCCAGCACGTGCTTGCGCATGCTGGCCGCCAATCCGCCCAACATTGATGTCGCGCAGGAAACCGCACGTCGCACCATCCGCGACGGGAATCGTGCGGCCGACGTGATCGCGCGCTTACGCGCTCTCTTCAGTAAGAGGACACCCAGGATCGAGCCGATCGACCTGAATGAAGCGGCGCGAGAGGTAATTGCCCTCTTCTGGGGCGACCTGCAGAGAAGCCGAGTGGTTCTGCACACCGAACTCGCCGACGGGCTTCCGCTGGTCGGCGGCGATCGAATCCAACTCCAACAAGTGATCATAAACCTACTCCGCAATGGTGCGGATGCGATGAGCGGCGTCAACAATCGCCCGAGACGGTTGCTGATCAGCACTGACCTAGATGAAGATCATCAGATACGCCTCAGCATACAAGACACCGGCATCGGTTTCGGGCCTGACGGCATAGAGCGACTTTTTGAAGCGTTCTACACAACGAAAAATGACGGCATGGGGATAGGGCTGTCTGTAAGCCGCTCCATAATCGAGCAACATCACGGCCGACTGTGGGCTGTCGCCAATGATGGCTCGGGAGCCACATTCTCCTTTTCCATTCCCGAATACATCAGGGAGGAGAATCCTCTCCACGAGACTGGAATCCTTGGGGAACTGGTCGAGAGCAAATCCGAGAATTCAGCGGGGATTTCATGAATGTTACAGTTCCACTCGTGTCGGTGGTCGATGACGACGAGTCCGTACGCGAGTCGTTACCCGACCTGCTCAGGGCTTTCGGCTTCAGCGCCAAGGCTTTCGCGTCGGCGGAGGAGTTTCTGGCGTCCGATATTGTCGGTAGGACCAGATGCCTGATCCTCGACGTTTCCATGCCGGGCATGACAGGACCCGATCTGCAGCGGGAACTCGAGCGTCGGGGCCTTCCGATTCCGATCGTCTTCATCACTGCGCACCGAGACGACACCGTGCGGCCGCGCTTGCTCGCGCAGGGCGCGGTGGAGTGCCTGTTCAAGCCGTTCAGCGAAGCGGCCCTTCAGGAGGCGATCAACATAGCGCTCAGTGAGCCCTAGGCGTCATGCCACTTTGTGGCCATCACATGGAGATAGGAGCAATGACTACGGATCTGGCGACTGCCCAAGGCGATGAAGCGAGGTCGGCATCCATGTCGGACGAAACACCCGTCGTTTTCGTCGTCGACGATGATGTTTCCGTGCGCGAGTCCCTCGAATTGCTGATCAGTACCGCAGGCTGGCAGCCGAAAACGTTCGAGTCAGCCCAGGAATTCCTCTTGTGTCCGCGAGCGCTGGTTCCGAACTGCCTGATCCTCGACGTCAATCTTCCGGATCTTAGCGGACTCGATCTGCAGCGATTCATCTCCGTCGAGCGCACTGATATGCCGATCATCTTCGTCACGGGCTACGGCGACGTGCCGATGACGGTGAAGGCGATGAAGGCCGGCGCCGTCGAGTTCCTGACGAAGCCCTTCAGTGACGAGGTACTGCTGACCGCCATCGAGCAGGCGCTGGAGCGTAGCAAGAATTTGCTTGCTCTAGACTCTGAAATCCATGCGCTGCGAGATCGCTACGCATTACTCAGCCGTCGGGAGCACGAAGTGATGGCGCTGGTGGTCTCCGGTCTACTGAACAAGCAGGTCGGCTTCGAACTCGGTATAAGCGAGATCACCGTGAAGGCACACCGCGGTCAGGTGATGCGTAAGATGAAGGCTGGCTCTCTGCCGGACCTAGTCAACATGGCGGCAAAGCTCGGCATCGCGCACTAGCTCGGGGTGCGGCGGGTCTAGCTCATCCAATAGCCGGCTTCCGACGGACAGCAGATCTGGAATTTGAGCGCTTCGGCCGACAAAGCGCCGTTCTCAGCTAACCGACTCCAAAGCATCGGCATTATCCTCGCAACAGATTGGTCGCGCAATCCGATGCTAAAGTATCGGAGACACCATCGTACAATAGATTCGTATCGGCTCCTGAATAAAATCTGTGCATGACCTCCGATCATGCAGTCGTGGCTCGATAGAAAGGATTCGCGTCATGAAACTATTCTCAACCCTTCCGCCACTTCTTTCAGCGCTTCGTGAACTTGTTGCGCCCCGATATCGGCCGGAGCTCCACTACATGCGGGGTCCCGGACCGGCCTACGCGCGCAGCGCGGTCATGCTGAATACGAGACGCACGTTGCCGAGACCGCGTGCCGAACGTCAATGACAACGCAGTGCTTCGGCGAAGCGATGGGCACCCCAGAGCGTGCCATTCGCAGCCGTAAATTAACACGCGCGCATCGGCGTTCGCCGATCGCCGGAGAGCGCCGGTGCCAGTGCAGGAGTTTTGACATGAAACCGAAGCACGCAGTCGACTGCAACTTTGACCCGCTCGGCCGCTGCCATACCAAATGCGTCGATGGTAGCAGGCTCGCGCGCAGCAAGGCCTTCGCGGGCATAAAGCTGCTGGCCATGGGTATTGCCTTTTTGGTGGGCGCACATGTGTTCCTGATAACACCGAAGGCGCGAGCGCATGACGCATTGCCAACCGCGGCGCAGCCGCAGGGATGGTCTTATCCCTTCTCCTGTTGCTCCGGCTACGATTGCAGGGAAGTCGCAGACAACGCCATCGGAGAGCGCCCGGAAGGCTACGTCATCGAGGGTACGGGTGAAGTAATTACCTATGCGGACAGCCGGATCAAGAACAGTCCCGATGGCGTGTTTCATTGGTGTTCGGTGGCCGGAGCGAATGACGGGCACACCGTCTGCCTGTTTGTACCGCCGCGAGGGTTCTGATTCTCACAACAGTTCACCCGCACGCCATGTTGCTGTCTCCCGGATCGCGTCCATGATGAAACCTGCAAATGACGGCCCCAACGTGCGGCTGGCACTCAAAAGCGACAGCACCGATGAGGCATCCAGCGTGTTGGCCTGCCTGGCCGAGATTGAGGTTCTGATCAAAGGCACCTGGGCGCCCAACATCCGTTTCGATCTGCACGCGAGCCCGGACCTGCCAATCGTGACATACAGTCGTGCAGATCTGCAAAGTTCCATTATGAACCTGCTGTTCAATGCGCGCGACGCAATGCCGAAGGGCGGCGTGATCTCACTCACCGCTGCTCTTTTTTATGAGGGGCAGGCCGCGCCGAATGTTGAGCTAGGTGTAGCAGACAACGGCGTCGGCATGACCAGGGATACGCTGCTCCGTGCCACCGATCCTTTTTTCACCACAAAGACGACCGGATTAGGCGGCCATGGCTTGCCAATGGTGATGAGCTTCGTCCATGGGGCAGGAGGACGCCTTTACATCGAAAGCCAACAGGGCGTCGGCACGACCGTGACCTTGCGATTGCCCATTTCCGAGTCGGAGGCTTAGCACTGGCCGGCTTCGCTGCAGCTGCCGAAAGCCGATAGCGCTCCAAGTGCCTATCTGTTCGGTATTTGGCCGGGGCATCCGTCCATCAGTATCTCCTCGCGATGAATCTGCCCGGACAGGTCTTCTTGACCATGATGCGGCGGGTGAAGCACCGCGTTGCCCGACTTGACAAGCGTGGCTACTGGCTCCGGGAAGGACTGTACGACCATTGGCTGTTAGCCCATCTAGAGCCAATGGATTGATGTCGCGGACGACTCCGAACCGACCGCTTGAAATCTGAGTAGTCGGGCGACGAGTGACTAGTCTAGTCGTGCGCGATACGGGAATCGAACCCGTACGAGGCCTTTCGCCACACCCGATGGAAACACTCTACTATGAGTGCTTCGGCGTCGGATCCGTCTTCCAATGTTGCGGCAATCGCGCGATCCAAACGCTAACCGAAATCTGCCGTTACACAACCGATGCAAAAGTATCGAGGATACCATCGTCCAATAGATTTGCCTGCTCCTTTGACCAATTCTGTTCATCCAGCGGATATAAGAAGCGGACAGGAAATCGCGTCAGGCACTCGGTCAGATCGACGGTCAGTGGCTTCGCCTTCTCCGTCAGCCCTGCGAACGTTTCCGGAAATGTTCTTCCGGCGACTCAGATGGAGAGAGGACATGATCGAACGACAGCCTCGGACATCCCGATATCGTAGTGTAGTCGAGAACATTGCTGCGCCGTCAGGCACCGATCCGCGAGTACTGCTCGCCTCGATCGTCCACGATTTCAACAATTTCCTCACCCCGATCGTCACGATCCTGGAGGACCTGCAAAGTCAGAAGGTCGGCACGTCGAGACAGTGCAGTCGCATCGACACAGCAATATTCTGCGCGTTTCGCGCCAAGATGCTGGCGAGACAGCTGCTCGATTTTGCTACCCCCCAGAAACTCCGGCCGGCGGCGGTGGATATAAGCCAGCTTCTGGAGTCCCTGGGGCCGGTTCTCAACAGCGTGTTGCCGACCGATATCATTCTCCAGTTCGATGTTGCCGACCATCTTCCACGTGCTGTCATCGACCGACAGCATATGGAGCGGGCATTGCTCAATCTGGTGCTCAACGCCCGCGATGCGATGCCGGACGGCGGGGAGGTCGTCATCGCCGCCGCCATCGGCCGACAGCCTGGTAGCAGTTCCGAGTTGCGCGAACCTATGATCCGCCTGTCGGTGGCCGATACAGGTAGCGGTATGAGCCCCGCGACGCTCCGAAGTGCGGGAATGCCCTACTTCTCGACCAGAAGTGACGGAACAGGCCTCGGCCTGGCGATGCTGAGCCAGCTGATGAAAAGTCAAGGTGGTGGGCTGTCGATCACAAGCACCCCATGCCAAGGAACTGCGATCGACCTGTGGCTGCCGGCGATGCCGCCTTCCATTTCCGGATTGCGTTGACGATCGAACGGAAATCGGGCCATGAAACTGCGAGCTCTCACCTCACGGATGGGACCGGCGTTTTTCGTATTCGTTTGGGCGCGCTGCGCTGGCGTAGTGTCTCGCTCGACCATCTGGCTGCATTTGTTCCGTCGGAGTTGCGTGACGTTGTGGGCGATCGACGAAATCGGAGCGTCAGTGATCGGGGAGGCGATGAGCGGTGGGCGTGTCCAATGCTGAAACAACGAGATACGGCAAGTCGGCCGATACGGTCGCGCGACTTGCTCCAGTAGAGATGTAGGAGCAGCAGAGTGCCTCGCGCGCCCGCCGCTTCTGTGCGGCTCGCCATGCGGCAAGTTCCGCCGGCATTCGACCTCGCCGCTCGCGAAGGGCTGATGAACCCGCAAAATCGAGGTGTCTATCGATTCGTTACAGGACAGCCGCATCATGCGCCAGCGGCGTGCGCGTCTATGCCGCGATTCCAAAACACCGACCGTCCCCAGCGAACGGAGCGGGTGTAGCAGGTAGTGTTCGGTCCATGGCGCCCCGTCTTAAGACCCAGAAGATGCCGTTGAAGAAAACACGACGGTCGTTCACCCGGCAGCACGCCATGCAGCTTGTCTTAGCATCGGCTTGATGACAGCCGGTCGGTAAGTTCATAGCGCATGTTCAAGGCTCGTTGAGGACTTGGATCATAGGTCTACGGCCGATCCGAGAAGCCTTAGGCATCGCACCCGCCCGTGCGCTGCTCACGGTCAGGTGATAGCTCTCAAATCGGCAATCACCTTCGCGGCCAGTTTCTCCGATAGACGCCACAACTCCAGTTCGCTTTCAAATAGATCGGCAACCTGCCCACCATCCAGTTTGTCGTAAATCCCCTCGTGGGCTCCCCTGATCGTGGTCAAGATGGCTTGGACTAGACCGACAAAAGTCACTAGCTCCACACAAACAGGACCAAGAAGGCCGATATTGCCCAAATTCGCGTGGTAGATCGACAGGATTTCCATTCTCCCGTCCTGTTCGCTTAGCCACTCCCGAACGGCGTTTTCGTTTCCCGCCCTCGCGGCGTCGGCCGCCGCTTGGCACCGGCCGGGCATGTCCCGTCTGTTGACGATCCTCTGGAACGCCTCGATTTCAGCAGCCAGCGCTTGAGCCAAAGACTTTCGTCGCACAGCGAGATCCGCCTCGAGAGTCCGGATTTGCGCAAAGTAGCCGATGCCGCCGCCTACCAACGCGCCGATCAGGCCGGAGAGAAGTGGGATTAGGGCCGTCCAGTCGAAGTCGACCAAGCTTACTCCTCCAGGCGGGTGGAGACACCCCAGCTCATATCACGTCGACGCGCTTATGGAGCTGAGCAGGAATCATCCCACGGACTCCGACGTGCATCGCTTAGTTTGTCCCGACGGCAAGCACGATCTTTCCCTTCGGCCGAGGCCGTAGGCCTTCGAGCATCAGATGGGCCTCGCGTGCATCCGCCAGGGGCAGGACCGCACCGACACGAGTCTTGAGCTCTCCACGGTCAATCAGGGTCGCGATCTCCGCCAGATACTGGCTAGTGACCTTGACCAGAAAGAAGGCGGCTTCGACGCCGTGGTTCTGCGCAAGATGCTGATCGGGATGGGACACCGCCGAAACCAACTTGCCGCCTCTGCGGAGAACCTGAAACGAACGCTTTTGTGTTTCGCCACCGACCAGATCGATGACAGCGTCAGCATCATTTACCACTTCCTCAAAGCGCTGGACCTGGAAATCGATCACGGTGTCGGCGCCGAGCTCCCGCACATAGGATATATCTTGTGTTGCAGCAGTCGCGAAGGTTCGTAGACCCGCGCGGCGGGCCAGCTGAACCGCATACGCGCCGACGCTTCCCGCCGCCCCATGAACAAGCACTGTTTGGCCAGCTTCTAGCTGGGCTTGATCAAACAGCGCCTGCCAGGCCGTCACGGCAATGACCGAAACAGAGGCAGCTTCGATGTGCGTCAGCGAGGCTGGCTTCCTAGCGATCATCGCTGGTGAAGCGAGAGCAAATTCGGCATATGCCCCGATAAACCGGGGACTCGCAGCACCAGCAGCGCCATAAACCTGATCTCCCGCACGCAGGTCAGAAACCCCAGATCCCACCGCGACGATTTCACCGGACATATCCGATCCCAAGGTAAGGGGAAGCGGTTGCGGCAAAACGCTCCTTCCGGCCCTGATCCAGCCGTCCCATGGCCCAACCCCGGCGGCTTCAACCTTGACAAGGACCTCACCAGGGCCGGGGTCGGGCCGCGGGATTCGCTCGAATCTCATGACGTCCGGGGGCCCAAACTCATGCACGCGCCAGGCCATCATCGAGGGGGGCGGCTGATTCACGTTGGCTTCACGAACTGTGCTGCTGGGAATCATCGCGTGCTCCTCGCGCAAACGAGCCGGCCATTTTTTCGCAAGGCTTCGCGCCGACTGAAGGGGCGCAACGATTGCTTGCCTCGACCAGCTTGCCAGAGGAGTTCCGCCGAATCGATAGTGCAATGGTCTCGCCAATACTTTGGTATTGGCGAGAAACGTCCACTCTCGGCCATGAATAGTTCGAAGTGCCTGTTGCTCCAGCAATACAAAAGTATCGGCGACACCATCGTGCAATAGATTTGGCGCTGCAGTCAGCCGATCTTGTGCGCCTGACAAGGCGAGATCCCCAAGCGGTGGGCAAGAACCAGCCCGGCTCGCCTCGACAATTTGGAGATGCAGCGCCCGTGGATAACAGGGGCGCTCGCCACCAGGCAGGAGAGGGCGCCATGACGTTCACGATCAAAGTCAATGGTCAGACGCATAACGTGGATGTCGACGACGACACCCCTTTGTTGTGGGTGCTGCGCGACGTGCTCGGTATGACCGGCACGAAATTCGGCTGCGGCCTGGCGCTCTGCGGTGCCTGCACGGTGCATGTCGACGGAGTCGCTACCCGTTCCTGCGTCACGCCCATCGACAGCGTTGGAACCTCCGCGATCACGACGATCGAGGCAATCGGCACGACGTCGGCGGGTGCAAGGATCCAGAAGGCCTGGCTCGATCAGGAGGTCGTCCAGTGCGGCTACTGCCAGTCGGGTCAGATCATGTCTGCTGTGGAACTCCTCGCCAACAACTCCAATCCCTCAGATTCCGACATTGACGATGCAATGTCGGGCAACATCTGCCGCTGCGGGACCTACATCCGCATCCGCGAGGCCATCAAGCACGCAGCGGCGAGCTGAGAGGAGGGTACCATGACGATCGATCATCAGGCCTCCCTGGCTTCCGGTCGAGATGAACGACGATCAGTGAACACTCTCTCCCGGCGCAGCTTTCTCCGGTCCGGCGCCGCCGCGGGCGGAGGCTTGATTCTGAGCCTCAGCCTGCCGTTTGCAACCCACGCGGCCGAAGCGGCCGACGACGTCTTCGCGCCAAACGCCTTCATCCGCATCGGTAGCGACGGCAAGATCGTCCTGATCATGCCTTACGTCGAAATGGGCCAGGGCACCTACACGTCGATACCTATGTTGATCGCCGAAGAACTGGAGGTGGACCTCCAACAGGTCTGGCTGGAACATGCCCCGCCCAACGAAAGGCTCTACGTCAATCCACTCCTTGGTGTTCAGAGGACCGGCAACTCGAACGCAGTTCGCGGCGCATGGCAGCCGCTGCGCCAGGCCGGTGCGGCAGCGAGGATCATGCTCGTGGCCGCAGCGGCGAAACGCTGGAATGTCGATGCGGCGACCTGCCGCGCAGAACGTGGCGAGGTCGTCCACGCGCCGACCGGCAGACGCCTAGGCTATGGCGGGCTTGCCGGCGATGCGGCCCGCATGCCCGTTCCCGAAAACGTCGCTCTCAAGCGACCGCGGGACTTCAAGCTCATTGGCACGCCTGCCAAACGTCTCGACACGCCCACAAAGGTGAACGGAACCGCAGTCTTCGGCATCGATGTTCGGCCGCCAGGCGTGAAGATTGCGACGCTCGCGCAATCGCCGGTGTTCGGCGGCCGGGTCAAGCGCGTCGACGATGTCGCAGCCAAGGCTGTCAATGGTGTCCGCCGGATCGTGCAGCTCGACGATGCCGTCGCCGTCGTGGCGGATCACATGGGCGCGGCGAAGAAGGGGCTCGAGGCACTGGTGATCGAATGGGATGACGGGCCGCATGCCGAGCTCACTACGGAGGCGATCGCCGGCGAACTCGAACAGGCGACGCTCAGGTCCGGAGCTGTCGCGGAGAATGTCGGCAACGTTGAGGGTGCGATAGCGAGCGCCTCTACCAAGGTCGAGGCGACCTATCAGCTTCCGTTCCTCGCACATGCGACGATGGAGCCGATGAACTGCACTGCCCATGTGCGCAAGGAGGGCTGTGAAATCTGGGTCGGCACCCAGGCCCTTGCGTCGGCCCAAAGCGCCGCGGCGGAAGCTTGCGGCCTGCCATTGGACAAGGTCGTCGTGCACAACCACCTGATCGGTGGCGGTTTCGGCCGCAGGCTCGAGGTGGATTGGGTCGTTCGCGCCGTCGAGATTGCCAAGCACGTCGGCGGTCCCGTCAAGGTCGTTTGGACGCGTGAGGAAGACGTCCAGCATGACATGTACCGGCCCATGTTCTTGCACCGGCTGTCCGCCGGCCTCGACCCAAGAGGAATGCCGGTCGCGTGGAACCATCACTATGCCGGCTCGTCAGTGGTCGCGAGAGCGCTGCCGGTCGCGTTCAACAATGGCCTCGATCCGGACACGACCGAAGGCGCCATCGACCTAGTCTACGACCTCCCCAATCTTCACGTCGAGTATGTGCGCGTCGAGCCGCCGGGTATTCCTACCGCGTTCTGGCGCAGTGTGGGGCCGTCGCGCAATGTCTTCGTGACCGAAAGCTTCATGGACGAGCTGGCGGCGACCGCGAACCAGGACCCGGTCGCCTACCGACTCGCGCTGCTCCACAAGACGCCCCGAGCCAAGGCCGTGCTCGAGCTTGCCGCCGAAAAGGCCGGCTGGGGAGAGAAGCTGCCGCCGGGGATGGGCCGGGGCATCTCCATCCAGAACGCGTTTGCGACCTACATGGCCCAAGTCGCCGAAGTCGAGGTGGCGCAGGACGGCGCGGTCCGCGTCCAGCGCGTCGTGTGCGCGGTCGATTGCGGCATCGTCGTCAATCCCGACACAGTCGCGGCACAGATCCAGGGCGGAGTCATGTTCGGCGTCACAGCCGCGCTCTACGGCAACATCACCGTCAAGAACGGTCGTGTCGAGCAGACGAACTTCGACAGCTACCAGATCCTGCGCATGAACGAGGCGCCGAGGGTCGAGGTGCATATCGTGCAGAGCCAGGAGTTGCCGGGCGGAATTGGCGAGGCAGGGACTTCGTGCATCGCCCCCGCTGTTGCCAACGCGATTTTTGCCGCCACGGGCAAGCGCCTGAGAAAACTGCCCATCGACACCGCGGCCTTGAAGCGGCCACTCTAAAAGGAGATAGGATTGTGATCACCCGCGGTTTTCTACGGAGATCCACTGATTCCGGTCAGTTGATCCGGCTTCCTCCCGGTCAACATGTCGTCGCGGACTTCCCGGTGCTGTCGGCCGGGCCGACGCCGCGCATCAAGACCGGGGACTGGTCGTTCGCGCTAAAGGACGGCGTGAGGCCGGTGAAGAGCTGGAGCTGGGCCGAATTCAACGCGCTGCCGCAGACCAAGATGACGCGCGACATCCATTGTGTGACGACATGGTCGAAGTTCGACACCGCCTGGGAAGGCGTACTGGTGGATGACATACTGGCCGACGCCGGCATCGAGCCGCCTACCGGTTTTACACTCGCCCATTCCTATGACGGCTACACGACCAACGTGCCGACCGCCGACCTCGTGGTCGGCAAAGCAATGGTCGCCACGCGTTACGAAGGCAAGCCGATCCCGCCCGACCATGGCGGGCCGGCGCGGCTGCTGGTGCCACATCTCTATTTCTGGAAATCGGCCAAGTGGATCAACGGCTTGCAGTTCACCAAAAAGGACGAACTCGGTTTCTGGGAGCTGCGCGGCTATCACCGTTATGGCGATCCGTGGCGGGAACAGCGCTACACGAACGATTGACACGCCCATGAACTGGCAGAACGCGATCATTACGCGTATCGAGACGCAGTCGCTACGCGTGAAAAGCTTCTTCTTTCGTCTCCCGGAGCCCTTTTTGTTCCGGCCCGGTCAGCACGTTTTGCTTCGGCTGACCGCACCGGACGGCTATCGCGCCCAACGCAGCTACTCGATCGCTTCCGCGCCCAATGCTGGTGAAGAGCTCGAACTCGCGATTGAGAGGTTTGACGACGGCGAGGTTTCACCCTTCATGCATGACATCGCACAGGTGGACGATGAAATTGAGATCGGCGGCCCTGTCGGTGGACATTTCAACTGGACCCCTGAGGATGGCGGCCCAGTGCTGTTCATTGGCGGCGGCTCGGGCGTAGCGCCCTTCATGTCGATGCTGCGCCACCGAGCAGCGATTGTATCGCGAGTCCCTGTGGTTTTGGTGTTCTCGGCGCGGTTGCGCGAGGATCTACTGTTCTTTGACGAACTTTCGAAATTGGCGGCTTCAGGCGACGGCTTCAGCCTGATGGTGGCACTGACACGTGAGGCCGGAGCGCATCCATTCCGGGCTGGTCGCATCGATGCCGAATTCATCGCGGGCATCGTCGGAGCCATGAGGATGCGTGTGCGCCAGGTGATGATCTGCGGCTCACATCCGTTCGTCGAGGCGGCGGCCGAGGGAACGATCACGGCCGGAATAGATCCGGCCATAATCAAGACCGAACGCTACGGAGCGACCGGCTTGCAAGCGGAGGTTCGTGACTTGCCTGCGTAACAGACCGGCGGTGGCAACCTGGTACAACAGCGGCTGCAACAGATGGTAGTTGCGGCGGTCGATGACGATCACGTCGACGTCCGTCTTCTTCCGCCCGATCACCGCGTCGATGCCGCCGAACCCGGCCCCGATAATGACGACGCGCGGCCTCCGCGCGGTTCGGATTGATCGCTTAGCACCTTTCGGTCCGGCGCTCACTCTTCCTCCTGCGTGTGCGCCTCCAGGAACCATAGCAGCTTATCGAGCGAGCGCGAGTAGGCGGTGAAGATGTCCGCGGTGTTGGCGTCGCCCGCCTCGCCGCTTCCGTCGATCGCGGCGCGCGCCAGCTTCGCCGCCTGTGCATAGCGATCGATGAGTGCGGCCAGATGGTCCTTCGTCTTGGAAATGTCGGTCGGGTATGGCTTCAGCGAGGTCGCTTTCGCGATCACTTGCGACGTGCCTTCCGCGATGCCGCCGAGCTGCACCGCGCGCTCCGCGATCGTGTCGACGTGACCGTCGACCTCCGTGTGGAACGCGTCGAGCATCTCGTGGATGGCAATGAACTGCGCACCTTTGACGTTCCAGTGAGCCTGTTTGGTGAGCAAGGCGAGGTCGGTCGCGTCGGCGAGCCGGGCGTTCAGAAGTGCGATCGATGCCCTCCTGGCATTGGAGTCCAGATCGTTCCTGGTGGCGATGGCGTCCATTGTGGTTTCCTCAAACTGGGTTGGCTGGCAACTCGATCACGCGGTGGCTGGCGCTCACCAGGGCAGCGGCTTGCCGGCCTGCTCCGCCACCATGTGCTCGGCATACCAACCCGGCCAGTTTTCGTCCCGCTGGCCGCCGTTCCGCTTCTCGTGCTCGCCGTGAGCGGCCGATGCGCGCCGCATCGCGTTCGCCAGATCAGAGGCGGAGGCGAAACTCGTCGTGTTCGAGTCGATGCGGCCCGGGAAGCGGGTGGTTATCTCCTGCAGCAGCCAGGTGTTGCCGTCCGGATCCTTGAACGTGGCGTAGGTGTGGTAGCTGCGCTGCTCCGGATCAGGACCGGGCACAGGCGGATGCCCGGGACCTGCGACGTGGAAGATTTCGCTCACATCGACGCCGCGGCTCACGAGCTCGGCGCGCGCCGCGTCGATATCGGAGATGACGAGAAAGAGCCCGCTCGCCGAGCCAGGCGCGGCCGGTGTCACCCCCTTGCCGAAGTGAATCGAGGCAGGCGAGCCCGGAGGCGTGAACTGCACGCCCCGGAAGGCATCTCCGACGATGAAGTCGGCGTCGAGCCTCCAGCCCAGACTGCTGTAAAAGCGCTTGGCGCGATCGACGTCCGAGACGGGGATGGCTGTCACCTCGAACTTCAGGTCGACAGGGCGCGCATTCTCGATTGCAGCTTCGCTGCGCGCTTCAATCATGGTGGTCATGTCGGTCTCCTTGGGCTGATGTTGGTGCGTAGGATTGCTCACTTACCCAACACTGCAAGCGGCTTGCCTTTTTCGACGATGTAGGTGGCGAGCTCCGTCGCGTTGCCGCTGCCGACGTTTTTCACCTCGTGATATGTTCCGTTCGGGATGAACAGCACCTCGCCGGCCGCGACGATCACTGGCGGCCTGCCGTCAAGGCGATACTCGAGCGCGCCTTCGAGGACATAGACGAGCTCTTCGCCAGGATGGTTGTGCCTCGCAGCCGTCACTCCCGCCGGGATATCGACGCGCACTTGGACGACCTCGCGCCCCGGGACGCTCAGGTCTTCCTTCATGAGATGGGTGCGCTGGATATCACCCAGACGCGCTTCGTCGGATTCCGCAGCATGCAGAGGCGGGCTGGTCGCGGCGATAAGGGCCGCTAGCGCGATGATCCGTGTCGCTTTCATGTGGTCCTCCAGTCTCTCACGGTGCGGGTCCAGTGATCAGGCGGCGAGCGCCATGGGTGTCGTACGGAAGCTGATCGCCACTCGGTTGTAGGCATTCATCAGGCCGATCGTGATCGTCAGGTCGACCAGCTGCTTCTCGCCAAAGGCCGCCGCCGCAGCCGCGTAGGCGTCGTCCGGCACACCCCGGTCGCCGAGGCGCGTCACGACTTCCGCCCATGCGAGCGCTGCCCTTTCCTCGTCGTCGAAGATTTGGCCGGCCTCTGGCCACACGGAGACGAGCACAAGGTGCTCGACAGGCAATCCCCCCTTGAGGAGGTCGCGGGAGTGCGAGTCGATGCAGTAGGCGCATCCGTTGATCTGCGACACGCGCAGGAAAACGAGATCGACTAGCCGCGACGCGAGCCCTGACTGGCGCACATATGTGTAGACGGCGCCGAGCGCCTTCATCCCGACCGGCGATGCCGCGTTGTAGTTCATCCGCTGAGACATGACTTGTGTATCCTTTCGTGCGGGTTCCTCATCGAGGCTCGGGGATCACCAGTTGCTCGTCGGGCCCATCCACGACGAGCACGGCAAGCAGGCGCGCCGGCTCGGTGTCACTCGCATTTTCGCTCACCCGATGATGGGAGCCGGGGTTCTCGAACCACGCCTCACCGGCGCGGTAGACGCGGGCCGGCTCGTCACCGACCTGGCTCCGGATCGCGCCCGAGACGACATAGGCATAGATGAACGCAGAGCTGGGGTGATGGTGCGCGGCCGAGCTCGCCCCAGGCTCGTAGTCGACGACGTGGGCGACCAGGCGCTTACCTGGCAGATGCGGAATTGGCTTGTCCGCCGCGACGGTGACGGTTTCCCCGGGTGCGGTGTCGTGCGCTTGCGCCATATCCAGCGCCAGGCTGCTCCCGACGAAGAATGCCACTCCGGTGACGGACATCGATAGAGTCGTTTTCATGTGGGGATCCTTTCGTCCTTGCGGTATCAGTCTGCTGGCCGAAGCGACCTGAAGGCAGCGCGCACCTCGGCCGAGAAGAGTTCCGGCTCCTCCCAGGCGGCGAAATGACCTCCCTTATCGACCTCGTTGAAATACGCGAGCTTGGGGTAGACCGCCTCGACCCAGCTGCGCGGGGAGGCCCAGATCTCGCCGGGGAACGTCGTGAAGCCGACAGGCACCGTGACCGCCGGAGGAGCCTCGCCGCTTGCAAGCGCTGCGGCCAGTGCTCGTCCGTCCTCCCAGTACGACCGGGCCGCCGACGCTGCGGTGCCAGTCAGCCAGTACAGCGTGATATTGTCGACGATGGTATCCCGGGTGAGATTGCCCACGGGCTTGCCGTCGACGAATGCGCGGGAGATCTTGTAGTAGCTGTCTGTGTCGTGATCGAGCATCCAGGCCGCCAGCGCGACGGGTGAATCCAGCATGGCGTAGCTGATCGTCTGGGGCCGCGTTGCCATCTCGAGGAAGTAGCCGAAGCCGTCGTCCCTGAACCTTGCGAACGCCTCGGCTGCTGCGCGTTCCTGTTTGGATTCCTTGGGCAGTTTATCGCCGATTGCGAGCACCGCCGTGAGCAGGTTCAAGTGGTAGCCAACTAAACCCTCGACCCCCAGGCGGCCCATCAGGTCAGTGACGAGGGCACCCACGTCGCCGCCTTGGGCGACGTAGCGCGTGTAGCCGAGGCGGTTCATCAGCTCCGCCCACGCGCGTGCGGTGCGGCTGGCGTCCCAACCGAGCTCGGTCGGCTCGCCGGAGAAGCCGTAGCCAGGCAAGGATGGCAGCACGAGGTGGAATGCATCCTCGGCGTTGCCGCCGTGCGCGGTCGGGTCGGTCAGGGGACCGACAGTTTCGAGGAGCTCGACAACCGAGCCGGGCCAGCCATGGGTCATGATCAGCGGCAGCGCGTTCTCATGCCGGGACCTGACATGGATGAAGTGGATGTCCACGCCGTCGATTTCAGTGACGAACTGGGGCAGGGCGTTTAGCCGGGCTTCGAGCCGCCCGAACTCGTAGTCGGTTGCCCAGTAGCGGGCGAGTTCCCGGATCGTCGCGTACTGGACACCCTGCGAACGGTCGGCGACAAGCTCCTTGGTGGGCCAGCGCGTCGACGCGATGCGCCGGCGCAGGTCATCGACTGCGGCTTGCGGGACTTTTACGGTGAAGGGCCGGATCGAGCGATCTGCGGCCGCCGCAGCAGGCTGCTCGGGCAACAGGCCAACAGCGCCTGCGGCTGCTAAGGTGGCTAGAACGTCTCGTCGGGTTGGTGCCGTTCCGTTCATGACATTCTCCTTCGTTTGACGATAGTGACGCGCGGTGAGAGCGCGCTTCAGATTCAGGTGGATTTGCGCAGCTGTCTGAAAGCGGTGCGCAACTCGGCGGCGAGGAGTTCAGGCTGTTCCCAGGCCGCGAAGTGCCCGCCCCGGTCGACTTCGTTGAAGTAGATCAGATTCCGATAGGCGCGGCGGGCCCATGTCTCGGGCGCGCGATAGACCTCTCCCGGAAAGACCGTTATGGCGACCGGGAGCGAAATCTCCGCGGTTTTCTGCGCCGCGGAGAGAAGAACGCTTTGACCGCTTGTCTCCCAGTAGATCCGTGCTGCCGAGGTCGCGGTGTTTGTCAGCCAGTACAGAGTGATGTTGTCCAGCACGTCGTCTCTGTTGAGCAGGCGCTCGGGCTCGCCGTTGTTGTAATCAAGTATCCAAGCGGCAAGCCCCACCGGAGTGTCGGCAAGGGCGTAGCCGATTGCCTGCGGTCGCGTGCCCATGATTGCGCCGTAGGCCCTGTACTTCTTGAAAAACGTTGCGAGCGAATCGAACGCCGCGCGTTCCTTCTCGGAGAGCCCAGCGGGCGCAGGCGCCCCGCCGGCGAGCGCCATCGCCACATCTTGCGGCACCGTCGCCGGCAAGTTGATATGGATACCGAGTAACCCTGGCGGGTTTCGGCGCGCCATGGCGCTCGAAACCGGCGAGCCCCAGTCACCGCCTTGGGCGACGTAGCGGGTGTAGCCCAGGCGGTTCATCAGCACCGTCCAGGCTCGGGCGATGCGGTTGGGATTCCAGCCGGTGTCGTTTGGCTTGCCCGAGAAGCCAAAGCCGGGCATCGACGGGATCACCAGATGAAACGCATCGGCTGCGTTCGCGCCATGTGCCGTGGGATTCGTCAGTGGATCGATGATCTTCAACTGCTCGATGATCGAGCCCGGCCATCCGTGCGTGACGATGAGCGGCAGCGCGTTCTCATGTTTCGAGCGAACATGGATGAAGTGGATGTCGAGCCCGTCGATCTCAGTGATAAATTGCGGAAGGGCGTTCAGTTTCGACTCTGCCTTGCGCCAGTCGTATTCGGTCTCCCAGTAGCGCACGATCTCCTGCAGGTTCGCGAGCTGGATGCCTTGCGAGCGGTCATGCACCGGTTCCGGATCGGGCCAGCGCGTCGCTGCAATGCGCCGACGGAGCTCGTCGAGCTCCGCTTGAGGGATCTTGACCGTAAAGGGGTGGATCGCGTCGCTGCCGGCGGCGCGCAGCGTCTTTGGGAGGAGGCTGAGTGCTACGGTGGTCGTTGCGGCGGCGAGGAGTTCGCGTCGAGTTGGCGTTAGCGACATTACTGACATGCGGGACCTCCTCTGCCTCGATCCAGATGGATGTGACCTACAGATCGGCTGTCAGCGGTGGCAAATCTATTGCACGATGGTATCGCCAATACTTTCGTGTTGGCTTTGGTGAAGTAACGATCCAATCCGAAACCAAGCAGCGATGGGCGCGTGGACGAGTTCGCGGCAGACGTAAGCTGTCAGCTGCCGGGCAGATGGCATTTCGCCGTAACGGCGCCAGGCCATTCACTCTGAAGTACGGAGCGTTCAGGACGCGGAGCGGGCCGTTTGGCCGAAAGCGTGACGCTTGGATCAATCATTTGAATATGTCCGGCCGCTATGAGCGAACTGATCGGCGTGTTTCCCGCCGACGCCAGGCCACTGCCGGATGCGCCGGCCTACATCGTCGGAGGCTCAAACTCAAGCGGAAGACATATTGCGCTCGAGTTGTCATCTGACATCGCCTTCATTGGCGCCTTCAAGCGCTCACCAAGGTGCGGCTGGTGTGTGAGTTCGAATGTTTCTGGCCGACGTCGGCATGGCTGAGACACGCCGTCACCCACCGGACGTAGGCGTCGAGGAAATTGGTGAGAAATTCTCGTGTCCTCTCATCTGCCAGCGCGCCACTCTTATCGAAGATGTCGCTTGCGTGGCTCAGGTAGGCTTCAATTGCTGCATGGCCAGCACGTTCAGGAAAACGAACATCTGGCGGAGGTGGTGATTGGCGCCAAATCCGCCGATTGCGCCAGGCGAAGCCGTGACCACGCCACCTGGCTTTCCGTCCCACACGCTCGCCCCATATGGACGGGAGCCGACGTCAATCGCGTTCTTGAGCGCCCCCGGAACGGACCGGTTGTACTCTGGCGTCACGAAGAGAACGGCGTCTGCCGCTTCGATGCGTTCGCGGAATTCCTGCCACTCCGGCGGCGCGTTCTCCTCGATGTCTTCATTGTAGAATGGCAGATCAGCGATCCCGACAATCTCCATGCTGAGGACATCGGGGCGCAGCCGGACAAGCAGCTCGGCTATCTTGCGATTAAGCGAACCGGCGCGGAGGCTTCCCACCAGAACAGCGATTTTGAGGGGCATGGTTGATCTCCTATCGATAGCGAGTGTTCCGGGGAAGGGAACTAACTCCACCGTGTCCATAGAGTGCGATACAGGAATCGGTTCTCAACAGAGACAAATCTATTGCCTGATAGTATCGGCGATACCATCGGATCGGTTATTGCTGGGTAGCGGAATATCGAAATTTGAGTGCCCGGCGTTCACCGAAACGACGAGCCGCCGCGAGGTGGGCGGGGCAAATATCGGCTTCAGGCCAACGCGCTGCGCTCGAGGTCTCCGCTGACGACAGTTGCCACGTCAACCAATCCCAAAGTATCGGCGACACCTTCATACAATAGACTTCATGCGGCTGGCCGGTAGCATTGGAGATCGCCAGTACGAAGAAACGATGCGGCCGCTTCACCATCATGACGACGCCGAACCCACTAACGCCAAGCAAGATTCTGTTTCTTGCCACCGGCCTGGCCGGACCACTGCTCATTAGCCTGTCGGCACAGTTCGCCTCGACCAATATCGCCGACGTCCAAGGCGGCGTCTTTTCTACGCCCGACGAGGCTTCGTGGATCTTGACGGTTTACACGATGGCCAGTTTTGCAGGGATCGTCGCCTCGGGCCCTCTAATTCGATTTCTAAGCATCGGCCGATACCTCGTGGTGAGCGCCACTACCTTCGCCACGACCGCATTTGCCTGCGCCACAGCCCCCGAATTGCAGGTGATGGTTGCGCTACGCACAATCCAGGGATTTGCGGCGGGCGGTTTCGGTCCCGCGGCATTCGTAGCCGTCTTCACGGTTACGGGCGGGGCCCATCTTCCGTTCGGCGTGACCTTACTTGCCTTCGTGCTTCTGTTCCCTGGCTCGCTAGGACCGGTCATTGCGGGCTTTGCCGAAAACAGCCTTGGCTGGCAGATGCTGTTCCTGATCCAGGCCGGGCTCGGCGCGATGTTGGCGCTCGCGGCCTACGCCTGGGTCCCACATCAGCAACGTCCGGATTGGTCGGCCCTCAAGATCGATTGGATCGCCGTCACCGTGCTCTCGCTTGCTTTGGCGACGCTCACGCTCGTCCTTAGTCAGGGCACGCGGCGTTTCTGGTTCGAGAACGAAACGATCCTTTGGTGCACCGCAGCTTCGATTGCCGCCTGGACCGGGTTCGCATTTCTGGTGAGGTTCTCGCCGTTGCCCATCATATCGCCCAAGCTGCTGGTCACTCGAAAATTCGGCATCCCGATCGCACTAAACTTGGTGCTTCGCATCAGCCTGGTCGTGACATCCTATCTCGTTCCGCAGTTTCTTACGGTAGTTCAAGGCTATCGGCCCCTGGAGATCGCTGAACTGATGCTGTGGGCGGCAATCCCGCAGCTGATCGCATTGCCGCTGGTCTGGCAGCTCATGCATCGTTTCGACATGCGCACAGTCATGGCGCTCGGCTTTGCGCTGTGCGCCGCCGGGGCCGCGTTGGCGCTTGACGGCACCGCACTCTTCGCCGCCGATCAATTCCGTCTGACGCTCGTGATCTTCTCGATAGGCCAACTGCTGTTTCTTGTGCCGGCCATGGTCGTCGGCACGTCCATGCTAAAACCTGCAGACCTTCCGACAGCGTCCCTTGCTTTCAACGCAACGACGCTCGGAGGCACCACACTTGGCGTCGGCTTGCTGTCGCATTTCGCGACCGAGCGCGAAAAGTTTCACTCCAACGTCATTACCGAGAATGTTTCGCTCTACCACACGCTCGATGCTGATCGTCTGGCGACCGTCGCCGGCACGTTCGCGAACCGACTTGTCAACGACAACGACACGGCAGCCCGCGCAGTCGCTCTGCTGGCCTCGACTGCACGACGGGAGGCTTGGGTATTGGCGTTCAACGACGCATTCCTTCTTGTTGTTGCCATTCTTTTAATCGGCGCGGTCGGGATCCTCGCGATCGGCCACTCGCCGCCCTTGCGGCCGCTGAGCGGTGGCGGAGGAGCGCGACCATGAAGCTGCTGAGCGCTGCATTGAGCAGTCTTCTCGTAACCGGCGCCGTGTTTGTTGCGGCGGCAACTTCGTTACAGCCGGGACGATGGCTCACGGTTTTGCGTTCGACTTCGACCGACAATGCCTACGTGCGCGGTGATGTCACGCCAATCAGTCCGAAGGTCGGCGGCTACATCATCGAGGTCGCCGTGAGTGATAACCAGGCGGTGAAAGCTGGGGACATCCTGTTCCGGATTGATGACCGCGACTATCGCGCTCGCGTTGGCCAAGCTGCCGCCGGAGTGGCCATGCAGCGCGCCCTGCTCGCCAATCTATCGAGCCGGATCGACTTGCAGCGCGCTGTTATTGAACAGGCAATCGCCGCTCTACAAGGCGCCGAAGCCGACGCCAACCGCGCCGCGCGCGATTTCGAACGTGCTCAGAAACTGACCACAGGGGGTTGGGCCTCGCAGTCAATAAGCGACCAAATGGAAGCCGACCATCTACGGGCGCGCGCGAAGATCGCCGAATTCCAGGCAAACCTGGCTGCGGCGCGGCTGCAGATGCAGGTGCTCGAGACCCAGCGCCCGCAGATCGAGGCCGACATCGCCGCCGCGACGGCGGCTCTTGAGCTGGCCGACATCGAACTTGAAAGTACGGTCGTGCGGTCGCCCGCTGACGGTTGGCTGAGTGAACGCCAGGCCAGGGTCGGGCAATATGTCCGCGCAGGTACTCTGCTGGTTGCGGTCGTGCCCCGAAATTTCTGGGTCATAGCCAACTTCAAGGAAACGCAGATTGCGGGGCTGCGGGCTGGAGACTGCATGGCCGTCTCGATCGACGCGATCCCCGGGAGAGAATTCAAGGGACGCGTCGAGAGCCTGTCGCCGGCCAGCGGAGCGCAGTTCGCGCTGCTGCCGCCAGACAACGCAACCGGTAACTTCACCCGCATCGTCCAGCGCATACCGGTCAAGATCACCTTCGATCCAGGGCAATCGGACCTCGATCGCCTGAGGCCCGGCATGTCGGCTCTGGTGGTTCTGTCCTGCGGAACCCAAGACCTGACAATGGCGCGAGTTGGTGCTTCCAAGCGCTAAGGCTGCTCCTCGAGGGAACGTTTGGTCGCCAACAATGGCTGCCTCGGTCGGCACTTGCCGTGAATATACCTCCCGCCGGACCGCCCGCTGGTCATCCAAGCCGATGCGAAAGTATCGCCAACACCTTCGTGCAATAGCATTGTGGCAGCTGTTGTTACATCTGTTGCAGGGGCTGAACATCCGCCTTGGCAATCCCGTGACGTCTCGCGAAATTTGGACCCAACGTCGAAATAATGGAGCAGGTGATGAAATACGCAAAGACCAAGGAAGCGGTCAGCAAGCTCACGCCGGCGCAGTATCGCGTGACCCAGGAGCATGGAACCGAACGCCCCTTTACAGGGGAGTATCATGACAACAAGGAGTCGGGCATTTATGTCGACGTCGTTTCCGGCGAACCGCTATTTTCCTCGACCGACAAGTTCGACTCCGGAACCGGCTGGCCGAGCTTCACCAGACCGATCGAGGCGGCAAACGTCAACGAACTGCGAGACGACTCGCATGGTATGATCCGCACCGAAGTTCGCTCGGTGCATGGCGACAGTCACCTTGGCCATCTCTTTCCCGACGGTCCCGAAGACCAGGGTGGGTTGCGCTACTGCATCAATTCCGCGGCGTTGCGCTTCATTCCGCGCGACGAAATGGAGGCCGAGGGCTACGGCGCCTACCTCAACCTCGTAAAGGGAGATCTAGAATGACCGAGAAAGCTGTTTTGGCAGGCGGGTGCTTCTGGGGCATGCAGGACCTGATCCGCAAGCTGCCAGGCGTCGTTCGGACCCGCGTCGGATATACCGGCGGCGACGTGTCCAACGCGACCTACCGCAACCACGGCAACCATGCCGAGGGCATAGAGATCATCTTCGACCCATCGAAAATCAGCTATCGTCGAATACTGGAGTACTTCTTCCAGATTCATGATCCCACCACGAGAGACCGACAGGGCAACGACTACGGAAGTTCCTACCGGTCGGCAATCTACTTCACGGACGATGAGCAGAGGCGGATAGCCGAAGATACAATCGCGGATGTGGACGCTTCGGGATTGTGGCCAGGCAAAGTGGTGACCGAGGTGGAGCCGGCGGGAGACTTCTGGGAAGCGGAGCCGGAGCACCAGGACTACCTGGAGCGCTATCCCGGTGGTTACAGTTGCCACTACCCACGCTCGGACTGGGTGCTGCCCCGGCGGGCAGCGGCCGAATAGCCGGCAAGCTCGTCTGCATCCGTAAAGAACGGGGAGCCGATACACCTTCCGTCGTGCCTCGTCGATGCGGCCGGCGATGATCAGGGCATTCAGGCAAGAGGTTTGCCGCAGGCCGAGTCACATTCCTCGCCGACAAGCACACCGGTCGAGGGAGAGGCAAGGGTTAAAAGGCAGAGATGACCAAGGCAGATGAACTCTCGGCTTTCCTCGACATTCTTGGAAAGCTTCCCAATGGCTTCGTACGGGGCAGCTATGGAGGATCGGCCTATGGCGTCACCATCGACCGGTCGACTGGCTGCACCAGGCTGTTTGCCCGTGAACTCGGGGGCCGCGACATCGTCAGCTTCAATCTCTACCGTACCCCGGTGGGCGAAGTTCACCTGCGGCCGTGCGAAATGTCTTCGGCCAAGGTGATCGACTTCGTCCGCGGCTTCTCCGCAGACTCAGCGGGGGCGATTCCGGTTGCCGAATGAGCGAACTCCTCGTGAACATATCCGGATCGAGCCTTGCAGAAGCAAGCAAGGACACTTGGGCGGGTATTGCTTTACTTGGGGTGTTGGGATTTGTCCTCGGCTTCGCGCTTAACCAGGGATCGATCTGCACGGTCATTGCCACGAGGGAATTGGTCTCGGAGAAGAGGCCGGCGCGCTTCATCGTGCTCGTCGAGGGCGCCGTGTTGGCAGCGCTCGTCTACGCAATCCTCAAAGCGTCGCCGATGATGCCGCAGGGTTGGTTGCCACTCATCTATCTGGTTCCGGCAACCATGTTGTTCGGGCTTGGTACGTATCTGAACGGTGCATGCGTGTTCGGGTCGGTTGGGCATATAGGAAATGGCGAAATTGACTTCGGATTCGCGTTTCTCGGTATCCTTGCGGTGTTCTACTCCGAATCTCTGCTCGACCTGGTTCCGGATCAGCCGCCGACAAGTGCTTCGCTGCCGGTTGGGCCGGCGCTTATCGCAATTGCACTGTTGGCCGTCGTGGCGCTGAGGTTCGGTGTATCACAAGGATCCGAATCCAGCTTCATACGGCTGACCTTGTCGATGGGAGCGATCGGGATCACCTTTACGCTGGTGGCGATTTTCGAACCCGGGTTCTCGATCACAGCACCGCTCGGATCGATCGTTTCGATACCGGTCGCTGGCGCCGTGATCTCTGTCTGCATGTTCGCGGGCAGCTTTGCTTCCGCAAGATTTATGAAGCGGCGCTTCACGCTGAAATGGCCGACAGTCAAGACTGCCGCCCGGAGAACGCTAGCGGGTATCCTCATGGGATTGGGTGCGCTGCTTATTCCCGGCGGGAACGACACGCTGCTGATGATTGGTTTGCCCATGGGAGCATGGCAGGCCGTGCTTGCTTATGTACTTTTCGTTGCGACGCTCGCCGTTCTCATCGCCAAATTCGGTTCAATGGCGAGATCCTGGTCATGACGGCGGCCACACATCGGAGCGACGTTGAAAAACTAGGCAATCGGGCTGATCGAGTGAGTGTTCGCTGCTGGCCCGGGATCGAGACCAAGGTGATGACATCGTGCACAAATTGTCTTCGGGAAGGCGTTAGGCAGGCTGTAGTGCCGCCGTGGGTCCGCTTGCGTGCGAGGCCCAGATGGGACAAGAGCGTCTACTTTAGAGCCGTTGCGGAACTGCTGCTTCTCGCTGACATCGCCGCAAAGCTGCCAGTCCGCTACCGGCCCACCTATAAGAAACTCGCCTGATAGCTGACCGCCATCAACGACACATGCGCCTCCAACGGCGGCCGCAGTTCGAACGCCCGCGGCTCGCGGGAGAAATTCCATAGTCGCACGAGTCGCACGAGCCGCCAGTCGTTGCTATGCACCCCAGCAACCGCGAGTTCGTTGCGTGTGATGTGAAACGGCGTGCGCTCCCAGCCATTGGTTGTCTTCGCCTCGATCAGCCGATCACTACCGTCCGTATCGAAGCTCCGGATGTCATAGCCAGCGCCGTCGCCATCGACATGTGAGACCCATCGGATCCGTTCTGCAAGATCGGTCTGGCCGGCAGCGAGCAGGCTGGCGTGCTCATGGTCGAGGAGGCGCTCTTCGCCGACGCGACCGAGCGCCCGGTTGCGGGCGTCTTGCTCGGCGACGTCATACTTCCGGGCGATGGCGGTCATTTGCTGAGCTCGTCAGGGGGAGGCGCATTGCTGTACGTTGGTAGCGGACCGATCCACAAGATCGCTTCCTCCCGAAGCGCTGCTGGCGATGGGTCAATTCCGACCCGCGCAACCCGCGCGAGCCAGTCCGGATGTCGATCGAGCCATCTCACGACCGCATCGACAAGTGAGGCCTGGAAATTGAAGGCGGGCTTGTAGCCGGGGATCCAGTCTTCCCCAAGCACGCTCAGACCGCCGGGACAACATCGACCAATATCGCAATCTCGCAGCCTGTCTTACCTGCGCGCTCAAGCCCAGGTGCACGCCCGACAAGGTGAAACCGAAAGGCCGCGGCGCGTCGGTGCGCAAGGCGCAGAACCGGTACAAGGATTCACTGCGCGTGTCTGAGGAACGGCAGGCGCGGGTTGATGAGAGTGTCAGCCAGCCGATCGACCTGCAGCAGGCAATGCAGGATGCGCTCGCGGCGCAGTCACCGCTGTCGAAAGCCGTTGACCTGCACGATGCATTCGCGCGCGCGGCCGATGACGGCAAGAGCGGGGCCGGACAGGCCAGTGGGATGAGGGCGCGATTGCCGAGAAGCCGGTCTCGCGGGCGTCGCGGCCGAGAGAGCGCGGACGGGGGCGTGGCAGGAATGATGAGGGTGGGAAGGAGAGGTAGGGCGCGTCCCTCCTTCGCTAAAGCTACGGAGCGTCAGGCTCTAGGCTTTGCCCCGAGCTTCTGCTTCGCTGAGGCTTCGCAGAATCTCGGCCCATCCGGGTGACGATCCTTCGCGCGAAGAGGCTCTGGAACACACCACCAAAGCAGGCCTTGCGCCTGCTCGCTGTCGCGCCGCTGCCCTCGCCTTTGTGGGCGACGGACGGCTCCAGACGAAGCAGGCTATAAACCCAGAAATCGCTGGGTTTAGGAAATACCATAATTGTAGCCCACGGGTTTATAAATTTAGACAAATCCAAACTTGACCAATGGTTTGAAAAATGCCTATAATATAAACCATGAGTGAAGAATTTCCAGGAAAGCTAAACCAGCTACAGCGCGAACTGCCCGAGGGGCTTGTGGTGGATTCGGCGTGGCTGAAGGCGCGCGGTTACTCGGCCCAGCTCTGCCGCAAGTACGTCACCAACGGCTGGCTTGAGCGGCTTGCCCACGGCGTGTACCGCAAGCCCGGCGGCAAGCTGCTGTGGGAGCATGTCGTCATATCCCTGCAGACCCTGCTTATGAAGCCGCTGCTGGTCGGCGGCGGCACGGCGCTGTCGCTTCATGGCTTCTCACACTATCTCAGGCGGGAAGAGAAAGAGGTCCATCTTTACGGACCCGAGGAAGCGCCCACCTGGCTAGCCAAGTTGCCGCTGCCGGTCGCTTTCCATTCTCACAACAGCGCGGCGCTGTTCCGCAACGACCCTATACATTTCGGGCTGACAAGCCTTGGCTGGAATCTCAAAGACAACAGCCATGTCAGTGATGACAGCGTGCATGGCAATTCGTTCCGCGTCCTTCCCTGGGGACAGTGGGACTGGCCGCTGACGCTTTCAACGCCCGAGCGCGCCGTTCTTGAAATGCTGGACGGGCTGCCAACTCATGAGAGTTTTGATCAGGCCGACAAGATCATGGAAGGGCTCACGACCCTCAGCCCCCGGCGGCTGCAGAAGCTGCTGCTTGATTGCAAGAGCATCAAGGTCAAGCGCCTGTTCTTCTTCTTCGCAGACCGCCACAACCACCCGTGGCGCAAGCACCTGAACAAAGAGGCGGTTAATCTGGGGACCGGCAAGCGCATGCTCGTGCCGGGCGGCCGCCTTGACCCGACCTACCTGATCACCGTGCCGGAGGATTTGTATGCCGGTCAGTGAACGGTACCGGGCGCAGGTCGCCCTCCTGGTGCAGACCATCCCCGCCGTGGCGGAAGAGAAGGTGTTCGCCCTCAAGGGCGGTACCGCCATCAACCTGTTCGTCCGCGATATGCCGCGTCTGTCGGTCGATATTGACCTGACATTTCTTCCGGTCATGCCGCGCGATGAATCACTGGTCGCTATTGAGGCCGCACTGCTGCGCATCAAGAAACGGATCGAAGAGTCCGTCGCGGACGTGCGCGTCTTTGAAAGCCGCCTGAATGACGGAACCCTCACGCGCCTCGTCGTTCAGGACAAAAACAAGACGCAGGTCAAGATAGAAGTGACACCGGTCTTACGCGGCTGCGTCTTTGCCCCGGAAACAAGGTCGGTGTCGGAAGCCGTCGAAGATGAATTCGGCTTCGCGGAGATTCAGGTCGTTTCGTTCGCAGACCTCTACGCGGGCAAGATCATGGCGGCCCTTGACCGGCAGCATCCGCGCGACCTGTTCGATATCAGAAATTTGCTGGCAAACGAAGGAATCAGTAACGAGCTGCGCCAGGGTTTCATCGTCTATCTGATCAGCCATGGCCGTCCCATTGCTGAAGTGCTGGCATCGGGACAGAAGGACATTGCGGCAGAGTACGAGAAGAATTTCGCGGGAATGACGGAGGAGGATGTACCGCTTGCCGCGCTTTATGACGCGCGAGCGAAGCTTATTGAAATCCTGATCGGCGGGATGCCGCAGGCGCATCGCGAATTCCTGGTGGGATTCAAGAAGGGAGAGCCGGACTGGGAGAAGCTGGGGGTCGCAGGAGCCGCAGACCTGCCGGCGGTGAAATTCAAGCAGATCAATCTTGATAAGCTCAAGAAGGATGACCGCGCCAAGCTTGTTTCAAATCTTGCTGAGAAACTTGGGGTAGGTGAGGAAAAATGAAACCATCAGCAGGCGACATCGAGACGCCAAAGCCCGAGGGGACAAAGGGGAGAAGCTGGGAGGCGATTGCACGTTGCCGCCAGATCATCCTTTGCCGCCCGACAAACTTGGCCGGTACAGCCCGGAACGCGACTTCTATGCCGAGAAGGACATCGCAGACTATGTCGAAGGCCAGGCACGCGACGAGACGGTGCAGAATGTCGAGCGCGTGAAGACCGAATACGTAATGGGTGAACCTTACGAAATCTGGGATGTGAGTACCGACAAGGACCGTTGGTGGGTCATCACCAATATGACCAACCTCTATTCTCAGCGCCACTTCCCCAGTCTTGATTATACCCTGTCATTTCATGTCGGCCTGATGATGCGCGTGGCAAGTCGGGATGACCGCGCCGGTGACGGCGAGCCAACACCATTTGACGAAGTTTTCCGTCGTCAGAACCAGGCCGCCGATCTGCTGGAGCGGGCCGTAGAAGCGGTCGATTTTCAGGCTGTCGGAATGCAGTTGCGAGAATGCCTGATTTCGCTGGTCGCGGCAGCGCGCCGCCGGGTCGAGGTGACTGATAAGGCAGATCGCCCGAAAGACGCTGATGTTGTCGGATGGAATAGGCTGATCGTTAGCAGCCTTTGCCCCGGTGCGAAAAATGACGAACTGCGCAACTACCTGAAAGCGATCACCGAGAAAGCGTGGCCCCTGGTGAATTGGCTGACACATCACCGCAATGCCTCCAAGACTTCGGCTCTGGTCGCCTTGGATGCGGTCGATGCGATCATCAAACATTACGCCCGCCTGCTAAGCCGGGAGCGGGCCGATCACATCGAGCAGTGCCCACGTTGCCAATCCCGCAATGTGCGCACCTTCTTTGATATCGCCATTGAACCTGATGGGGAATATTTTCAGGCTTGCGGCGAATGCGACTGGGACAGCCACCCCGGCATCGCCGACGATGACGAACCCGAAGACGACGGCGGTCAAGCAGCGTAAGGGGCAAGGACCGGCGGCGCGGCCGCCGTTCCGCAGCCGTCCGTGCGGCGATGAACCTCTCTGCCGCCGAGCGCACGCTGGCAAGGCGACCATCTTCATCGAGGCAGGCGAGCAGCGCATCATCGCTCGCAGAGACGATGTCGTCGCACCCACTGAGACGTGAGGCTGTCAGTCGCAGATAATCGCCCCTGGTCAGTTCGTTTCCCGCATAGCGGGCCAAATCTACAGCCGCACCCGTAATGCCCGGGATGTTTGGCATACAGGGTCTCAGCAAATCTCTGGAAGGCAGTAACGATCCTCTCCCCGGGGTTCAAGGCTCGTTCGCAATGCCCAAAAAAGCACCTACCATGGACGACTTGATGGTCCGAGACTGGCGTCCTTGGTGGTTGTGAGGCACATTCTGTGCCGTGTGCAACCTGTACAACCTCACGACCACCCAACAGGCGATCCTCCAATGGACACGTGCCTTGCGAGACCTATCGGGGAACCTTGAACCCTCTGTTGATGTCTTCCCCGACAACCCGGGCCATGTGGTCCGCAAAGGCGCTGACGGTGAGCGTGAGTTGGTGCGCCTTCGCTGGGGAATGCCGACACCTCAGGAGCGCATCAAGGGCAATGCGGATCGCGGCACAACGAACATCCGCCACCCGAGCTACGGCCACTGGCGGCGGTGGATGGGCGTCGAGAACCGCTGTGTCGTTCCCTTAACCAGCTTCGCGGAGCCCAGCCCGAGGAAGGATGTCAACGGCAAAGTACCGAACGTCTGGTTCGCCTTGGACAACAGCGAGACGCTGATGGCCTTTGCGGGCATCTGGACGGCGTGGAGCGGCGTTCGGAAGGTCAAGGAGGGTCCAGTGGACGTGGAGTTGTTCGGCTTCCTGACCACACAGCCGAACGCCATCGTGAAGCCAATCCACGAGAAGGCCATGCCGGTGATCCTGAGGAGCCAGGACGAGATCGACACGTGGCTCTCAGCGCCGGTTGAGGAAGCCCTGAAGCTCCAGCGCCCGTTGCCCGATGATGTGCTGGAGGTCGTGGCGACGACTGAGAAGGAGCGCAACACGCCCGAAGCCATCTTCGAGGCTAAGCCCAAGGGCGATCAACTGAAGCTGCTGTGAAATGTGGATGGGGGGCGGCTCGGACCTCTTTGGTCACTCATCGTGAATAGCGCGATCTCGAAATAGGGACTAATCTCACAAGGTCGTCCGATCTTAAACGGCATACGAAAGAGTTCATCACGCTTTCGCCCACCCAAGGGAGAGCGGTGTGACATTTACCGGCATAGCAGATGAAGCACAGTTGGCGGTCCTTACCAAGATTTTGGACGACCGCTGCGCGGAGCTTGGCGTCGCTAACGACGACCCGGCCCGTGAGGTGATTGGTCGCCGCCTCATGGCCCTGTTTAACTGCGGTGGTTATTCCCTTGACCAAGTGGAGAAGTTGCTTCGCCACCCACCGGAAGAGGCGGCTTAGATCGGCTGGCTACATTCTAAGCCTGACAGTGCGGAGCTTTCGCTCTGCCTCCATTTGCGCGACTGCGACCAAGCTGTCGACATCCAACATAGCTTCGAGGTGATCAGTGGCAGCTATCGCCTTCCTGATGTCATGCAACATTAGACAAGTGTGGGTCAGCAAGTCGTGAAGGCTCGGCGGGTTTGGCACGAGAACGTCCCTCCCATATCAGTGAACTGCAAGTGCGGCGAAACGTTCCATGCAGCGGCAGCTAAATGTCACTTAAGCCGCTGAAGTGACCACACCGTGGACTGGTTCCGGCCAATCTTCATAGGCTTCCACACGCCCACCTTGGGCAGCCGGTCAACGTCCACTTCGAGCAACTGCACCTTCCGGGCACCCTTCATGCCCCCACACTCGCGGCACTTGAAGGGCACCTTGTGGGGATCGCGTTCGTAACCCACTTCGCTGATCACGTCCGCCGTGCTGAAGAACCCCACGTTCCCGCAAGGACAATCGACGCGCATCAACGGGAAACGGCGGACGGCATCTCCAAGGGTCCAGATGGTGCGCGTCATTGCGCTAACCTATGAGCGGCGGAATGCCCTCGAACGGGACCACACCGAGGTCGCTTCGGTGAATATCGATGGGACGCCCAAGCACAACGGGCAGCGCCTCCAGCAGAGCGTCGTGAACGCGGCTTAGGGCCTTGGAGTGATCGCTGTTCGTCAGGTGAAGTTGGGCGGATAGGATCGTGCGGTGCAACTGCATGGCCTCGTCCACGAACTTTTCGCATCCCGATAAAATAGTTTGTCGTACCGGCTCCTGCGGTGGTTTGGCATTGGTCGCTCCTCAGGTGTTGAAGCCACTACGATAGGAACAAATCCCTCTCCAGGTCAACGCCCTCTTGACACTTTTGTTCTTATTTTGTTCACTGAACGGACCAGCGACATTAGGAGGTCATGATGGACCAGATCGTCCGACTGAACAGCCAACAGGAAGCCATACTCGATGATGCCGCAGATCGCTTCATCGCCCTGTATCATGGCAACATCAGGAAGGCCCTCAAGGAGGTGATTGTGTTGAACGCCCACCTCAATGACCAGCTTGACCAGATGGCGGCTACGCGGCCTGGGCCGATACCAAAGCGAGCCCCGAACCCGGATCAGATACAACGTCGGTTCTGGTTTTGAGGGACACAGTGTTGATTTCCGCGAGGAATTGACCCTGGGTTTTCGCTGAGAAGTGACCCGCCTTTTATGTATGTTCCGGGTTTCAGGATTTGGTCAAGTTGGGGTTTTGTCCTTTTCGGGTGTGGTGTTCTGGGCGGAACTGTTCTTGAAGCGGAAACTGTCATTTCCGGTCTCCAGGATGTGGCAATGATGGGTGAGGCGGTCGAGCAGTGCGGTCGTCATCTTGGCATCGCCGAAGACACTGGCCCATTCGCTGAAGCTCAGGTTGGTGGTGATGACGACACTGGTGCGCTCGTAGAGTTTGGAGAGCAGGTGGAACAGGAGTGCTCCGCCAGATGCGCTGAATGGCAGGT
>NZ_FOSL01000026.1 GCF_900114255.1 Neomesorhizobium albiziae
CGCGGAGACACCCATGTGCGTTCCCTTCTCTATGAAGCCGCGGTAGTGATCCTGACACGCAGCCAGGCCGACAGCGATCTGCGTAGATGGGGTATAAAACTACGCGAGAAGATTGGCTTCAAACGCTCCGCGGTCGCTGTCGCCCGCAAACTCGCCGTCATCATGCATGCGATGCTTCGCTCCGGTGAGCTCTTCAACAGGGCGACAGCCACCACCTAACTCTCTAGCTCTGTAACGCCCATGGCGGGAAGAGGCGTCCCTGCCGGGACCGAGGCTGGTCCATTCCGTTAAGACCGTTGCACCACGAGTTTGCTCGGAGCGTGCGAGACATACATTGGAAGGACCCGTCCCGCGAAGCACCATAATGCGGCGACCCATGTCGACCGCGTAGACGACCATGCTCTCGGCAAACAGCCTCTCACACCTAAAAAGGCGCTTGCAAATCTCGCTATTAGACGACGGTCTAACTGTTCAGCCGTGTCCGGTTAAAGACGTGTATGTTCGAAAGCCGACGCTGAGGCGCGAGTATTCCGTCGGCGGGGCCACGCGGTGCACATGGTTTTCCCGTCTTTCAAGCAAGGTCCGCAAAAAAAGTCTTTGGTGGCACGTCGATTGCAAGGACACGGTAAAGGACCCGCACGACCACGGCGGTCTCCCAGTTGTCGCCGCAGGAGTTCAAATGAAACTTCCTCGATTGGTCCAAATCAATACCATGGACGCTGCACTGTTGAGTGCGTTCCCGCCTAAACCTTCGCCCGCGTCGACTGGGAGCCAGCGACTCCGGATCGCTGATCGAAATGCACTGCTTCGCCAAGAGAAGACAGCGATGTAGCGCGAACGCAACTGCCATCGCGCCTTGCCGTCCCACGAAAGCCAAAGGAGGTCCTAAAGATGCACGTGCCGAGCTATTCCGAGGCCTTGGAAGCTGCGATCGACCGCTCGTACGACATCAATCTAGATATGTTGAGGTCGCGAAATTTGCAGCTTGACACGTACAACGATTATCTCGTCGGCACATATCCTCCCCTCAAGGCAATGGGCGACCTCAATGCCGAACAGTTGTTGGCTCAGGTTGCATCGTCAATTGACCTATATTTCCACATTCCCTTCTGTAACCAGTATTGCACCTTTTGCCACTTCGGCAAGGAAATCAATCCATCCTCCGAGCGAGTGGAACGATATTTGGCGGCCCTATATAAAGAGATGAGTTGGTCAGACGCAGCGCTTGATGGCAGAGCTATTGAAACTGCTTTTTTTGGCGGTGGCACTCCCTCATTTTTGACCAACCATCAACTCAAAACGCTATTTGATATGACGAACAAGCGCTTTGATCTATCGAAATCCGAAGTAAGTTTCGAATTGCATCCCTCCCTTGTAAAGCATGTGGATGCTGCGGATCGTGTATCCACTCTACTTAGAGGCGGCGTAAACCGCTTCGTTCTGGGCGTTCAAACTCTAGATCGGAACATTCTGCGCATATTAAACCGCGGGCACGGTGTGGAGGAGGTGATACAACTCGTAAAATTACTGAATGAGATGGGCGTTGAGAACCTATCCCTTGACCTTATGTATGGGCTGCCGGAGCAAACGCTCCGGAGCTGGTACGACTCACTTATCGGCTTATTGGACATGGGAATAGAGAAGTTCAATATATTCCCATTGATGTTCAAATCGACGGACCCCGTAGCCCGCCAATTGGCTAGTGGACGATATCAATTCGCTGGGGCTAAGGAGCGCATCATAATGCATTTTATGGCAGAGCACATCCTCACGAGGCTTGGCTATCGCCATGGGCCGATTTTCTATTGGACTAAGAGGTCGCAGCCGCACTCCGTTCAACAGCGCCGTAAATACGATTCCTGGAACGACAATAATCTTGTCCCGTTTGGAGTTGGCGGATTTGGCTACATGAGTCAGTGCCAGTTCTATAACGAGGCAGATTTGGATCGCTATCTGTCTAGAGTTGAAGCGGGCGAAAAACCAGTGTGGAAAGGTGCTGTACTGTCGCAAGACGATCTCATTCGCAGAACAATAATGTTTGCCTTGCGAAGCAGCGGAGTGTTGCTCTCTCGCTTCGAGCAGGAATTTGGGGTTTCAATGGAAAAATACTTTGGCCGCGAGATTAAAACCTTAATGGAGGCGGGACTCGTCAGCATCTCAAACGATGGCGTGCTTTCGTTAACTGCAGCCGGCATTATCAATTCGGGCGCTGTATCGCTGCTATTTTTCTCGGACAATGTGCTTGAGCGGGTCGCGTACAACGATAGCAGGATAACAGACAAACGAACAGATCTGCTCGAAAAACACGATTACTCGCCGGCGGGAAGATACGGGTCAAGTGCAGAAATGCAAGCTGTCTTTCGGTGAAGTCGGGGGGCTCGTCAATGGTCGTTAGGTCGTCCTTTTCTGTCCCGGACCAGACGCCCCATCGGGCGCAGGGGATTTTTTCTCATCTGACCGACAGCATTGATCGCCGGCAGCGAAAACGCCCGCTTGGGATTGTTAGCGATTTTGTCGCCGACCAACTCCCGCACTATATTGCGGAGATCAAAGGTAGTGAACGGCCAGATGAAGCGGTCAAGGCGCTTGGGCATAACATTAACGCGATGATAGCGGGAACGGACTATGAGGCGCACCTACTGAATCTGCCCCAGTGCGAGTTTGGGGTGGCTAAGACAGACATCCAGTATCTCGTCAATTGTGCTTATCAGATGTCTGCGTTTGCTGGCCTTCATCCCGTCGATGCCGAGTTAACGGTGGGAGAGTCGCTAAGGCGTATTGCACGCTTAAGTTGTCAGCGGCAGCCCAGCATTGATGTTCTCTCCTATGAAGATATGATCCTTACCAATCCGCTGGAGAGCGATCCTCGCGTATATTGCCTCGGCTCAGCTGGGGTCGAGGAGCGAGATTTTTGCCTGGGTCATCAACTCATTGAGAGCGACTTACAGTCGGCAATGGACGCTCTACTTGAGTTGCGTGACGCGGTCGGGGCGGATGCGCGCCAGTGTCTTGCGCTGTGCGTGAAGTCCCTGGAGGCGGCGAATTATGTTCTGGCGCGCTTTTATGAACATATGTCGCCCGATCTATTCGGCGAATTTCGTATGTTCTACGGAAAAAGCCCTTACAAGGATAGGCTTGGCCCAAGCGGCCGTTTCTCTGCCCGGATCGTGGCGGTCTCGGTGCTACTGATCGGTGAAGAACTCTTCCACCAGAAACCGCAATTTTATAGGGATGTATATCGGCTGTCAGAGTACTATCCGCAGGGATGCATTCACGAGGTGTTCCGCTGGTTGTCACCAGACAAGGGGAGCGCGGGGCTCCAGCCAAGCTGGCTAGAAGGAAAAGCGGACTTTCCTAAGTTTGCAACCATCTTGCCCGTCTTGGAGCGCCACGGCAGTGAAATCAGAAAGCTGCGCGCGTCTTGTGTTTGTGCGCTGGATCGGTTTACCCGGATGCACCGCAGTACGGCATTGAAATATACGATTGAACCGGGTCGTCCAATCGTCGGAGTTGAGGCGGCGGAAAGCGTTGAGGCTGTACTTTCACAGCGGCTGTTAACGGCGGCGCATCAAAGCTAACGGCGGTACTTGCCTAGGTAAAAACATATCATGATGCCACGCACAGGCGTCCGACACCAGAAAGGTGATGGTCGATGTCTCAAGACGAAGTGATCTTTCGTCGGTTCGAGACAGGGGATGCCGATGATGTATGGCATCTGCATAGAAGCGCATCTGAGGCTGTTGGTGTGTGTGGTCCGCAAGGGGTGTGGGAGGATGATTTACGCAATGTCGGAGAAGTATACATCGCGTCAGGCGGAGACTTCGTAGTTGCCCATATTGGCCCCCAACTCGCTGCTATGGGTGGATTGAAACCTATTAACGACGGTGTCGCAGAGCTGAAGCGTATGCGGGTCGATCCCGCCTTTCAACGACGAGGGCTTGGAAGGAGGATTCTTAGTGAACTGGAATCGCGAGCCGTTGCTCTGGGATTCAAGTGGATAGTGCTCGACACGACAACCATCCAAATAGGGGCTCAAAGAGTTTATGAGACGGCTGGCTATATTCGCCGCAGGGAAGGGATGTTGCACGGATATGCAGTGATCTTCTACGAGAAGCGGCTCGCCGGCCAGGATGACTGTTGATTTCTGCTGAGAAATGACCCGGGATTTTCACCGAGAGCTGACCCGCCTTTTATGTATGTTTCGAGTTTCGGGTTGAGGTCGAGTTTGGGGGCCTCTCCTTTCGGTTCGTGGGCGGTGCTGTTTTTGAAGCGGAAGCTGTCGTTTCCGGTTTCGAGGATGTGGCAGTGGTGTGTGAGACGGTCGAGCAAGGCCGTCGTCATCTTGGTGTCACCGAAGTTGTCATGATGCCTCCAATGAAAGAACTCAAGGGACAAAGCACCCTCTTGCGGTGCCGCTCCTTGGGTTCGGTTTGCGTTCTGACCGGCGTTGGGGGCCGGTCGGCTAATATTTCCCTGCGCGCAGAGCTGACCTTGCTCTGCGGTTCTTGAACCATTCTCCAATCCGTGACCCTGATGCCGTTGTCTCTTTGGCTTCGGTCACATAGTGGCGTTCGGCTCCCGGCTTCCCATTCTCCTTCAGGAGCGCAACCCGGCGCTGCCGAGCTCGCTAAGGCGTCATCAGGACAGTCGGGATATCGTGGACGCGCATTCCTGGCTTTCGATTGCCCACATCTCTTGCGGGGCATGAATCATGCGTGATTCCTTGTCTGGCACCGAATCGCGGAGGACGGTGCCATGGAGGGAACGGCAGACGCATGGTTTGATCGTGAGCTTAGCGCGCGGTTTCGCCCGACTGCAGTCAAAACCGGGACCACACGGGATCCGAACATCGGCTCGTAGTTCCAAACATGATCGATAAATGCCTCAGCCAGAAACAGATACCATCCGAACGTATCCCGGGAATCGAGGAGCCGCCCTTTGACGTCAGGGTCGGTCATTCCATAGGCGCGTCGGTGTAGGAGCACGAAAGCTGCGACTCGCCGGGCATGCCATTCCTCTTCCGGCATCAACGACTTGAACCAATCCATTGCGGCTCGGAGGTCCGGGTTGTCCGGCCACTCTGGTCCGCGCGGTTTGGGTGGGCCGAAGACGCCGTCGGGCAGTTCCGGCGGATTGTCTGGGGGGCGCGTTGAGGAAATCTTCTCTTGAAAGGGCCACGATTAAGTTAGCCCCTTTAACCGCGCAGCTGGATACGGTGCCGTATCTGCTGGTAAATCTGTATGTTGGCCTCGTGCGCGACTTCGACGACGAGCGCGAATCGTTGGCTTGCAAGCTCTGTCGCCCATCCGGATTCGCATCGCACCACGACGTAGTAGCGGTCGCCGTAGTTTGAAATGTCCGTCTTGAACGTGGCCACGGCCGATTGCAGGATGCTCTTTCCCCGAAGCTGCGGGCTTGGAGCCATCTTGCACTGGAAGCGTCCGGCGATTTCCGGCACCTCCTCATCGCGCGGGCGCCGCTTGTAATGCTCCGAAATCAGTGCAGGCTCGCAGCCGCGCACCAGACGGAAACTCATACCAACGCAACGCCGGCGTAGTCGTTCCGGCTATGCCGAACGGGTGGATCGAACGCGAGCGTAATCTTTATTGTTCGACGACCATTGGTGCTCTGGAAAAGTTGCGGTATTGGCAACTCGTAGATCGCGAAATGATCGATCGCAAGCTCATCCTCTGCATAAAGGACCACGCGCGCATCGTCGGAGAACGCGGCATGTTCCAGTTCGACCTGTCCGTAGCCGCACACGCTTCTGATGGCCTCGTCACCCAAAGGCGCCAAGCGCGCTTGAGCGGCTTCAGGAACTGCGGCCGACGACGCCAACAACGCACGGACGAGATTGGCGGACGCGTCGGGAACGCGAGTTAAGATCTGCGCAGCTTTGAACGCAAGGATCGGTGCGGCATATGAAGTGCCGGAGCCGCTGGTAATTAGCTGCTCTACGGGGCGATGATGGAGGGTCAGGAGGCCCGCGCTGGCGACATCGCGGCCGTCGCGAAGCCGCTGAACAAGGGGATCGAGCACCATCGTGCCGCCCAGATCGATAAAGTCCGGTTTGATCGATCCCTCGACGCCAGGTCCAATCCGTGTGAAAGGTGAAGGCTCGCCCTCCTCCGTGATGGGACGGACGGCGATCTCGGTGCCCAGACGTGCATCCAGCCCATTGCCGTGCGAGATTGAACCTACGGTCACGACGTTGATCGCACCGGCCGGTTCAAACAGGCGATTTCCTTCTTCCGTCAGATAGCGCGGGTATTCGGTTACAGCTTGTTCGATCCTATTGCCACCGCGCGGTGCCCGATTGCCTGCAGAAACTATAATGACGACGTCGAGCTCCCGTGCGAGTTCATCCAGCGTGGCTGCCCAGGTTCCCACCTTTCCGCCGTCGTAGACGCGCTTCGTATCGGCAAGGGCAATCACGAAGAGCCGGCACCCAAAGCGTGCATTGAGCGTCGCAACTGCCTCGCGCATTTGCGACGGTACGAGCCGACGATCGTCGAACTCACCTCTTTCGTTCACGACCTTGGCGGCGCAGAGCCGCGCGCCTCGAGCCAGCCCGCCGTTCGCGAGCTGCGCGCGAAGATCTCCGAATACAGCCACGCCGCCGACCCGCGTGCCATGGCCCCATTCGTCCGCCGTACCCAGCCGCTCGGGAACCCCGATGGCGCCGACCAAGATGTCTTCGATCAGCGGGTGGTCGTTCACGCCGCTGTCGATGATGCCAATCAGGGGAGCATCGTCACTGAGCGAGTCGAGTTGAGGAAGGTCGCCAAGTTCGAGGCGCAGGGCGTCAACCGTGGCGACATCCGGCACCGGAGGCAGATCGATGCTTGCGATCTCCTAGAGCGAAAGCAATGCCCGGAAGACCGCTCCACTGGCGCGAACGCGTGCCATGGTGATCGAGGGGCCGATGTATTCATCCAGCCACTCACCGCCTAGGGCGACCACGTATGCCTCAATCTCGCCCAGCTTGCGCTGGCGAAGCTCGCGCCTTCCGAAATCCCAAAGCTCGATGTCGGCCACCAATTCGGGAACTGCATCGAAGTCGCTTGGTTCTACGAATCCATCACTCCGCAGGCGCAATCCGATTCGGTCCATGGGTTCCACCGTTCCGATCGATTCAATTGAGGCGACGAAGTTTGCATAGGGAGCTCCAGCTTGGCCGGCCGGTATCGGACCGCTATAGGCAGCAACCCGCGCTCGCAAGTCGCGCATTTCATCGTCGGAGGAAAAGAGCACAAGCGTACGGTCGGCATCGCTGGAAAGGACGGTAAGGCCAAGGGCCTCCCAGTCGCTCTCCAACAGGGATCCCGTCATTCGGACACGTAGGATAAGCGATGGATTGACCGCGTCAGGAGGACGGCGTCGCTGCTGGGTTGCGACCGCCTGGTCGAGCTCGGCGGTAATCCGCCTGCCGTGTTGCTGCCGATCGCGAGCAGGAGCGGCGCCAAAGCCAGGGCGCTTGCGACGTTCGAGTTGTTCCGGCAGCCTCACCAGCCGCAAATGATCGTACCGCGCCATCGGAATGGCGCCTTACGGTTGTGTGGCTAGCTGGGATCGGCCTGCTCGGCGACGCTTCTCGTCGAGAAGTGCGGTGTTCAAGTCCTTCTCTCGCACTTCCTTGCGTTTCTCGATTACGGCGGCTTTCATAGCCTGTATGCAGACCCGCTCGATCTCCGCGTACGAGAAACAGTCAAACTCCCTTGCCCGCGACGTGACATCAAATGCCGTCGGCACGTTACGAAACTTCATCCGCAGGTAGCGCTCAACCAGCTGGCGGTCAGGCTTGCCGAACCAGATAACTTCATCGAACCGGCGCCAGATCGCGGCGTCGAGCGCGTGGTCTAGATTCGTGGCAGCTATGAGGAAGCCCTGCGGTTTGAGTCGATCAATGAACAGCAAAAGGCTGTTCACGACCCGGCGCAGTTCGTTGTGTTCGCTGGAATCATCACGGGACCGTGCGAGCGCGTCAAACTCATCAAGGAACAGCACGCAGGGCTGTTTCCGTGCGAAATCGAAAATCTTGCGCAAATTCGTCGCCGTCTCACCTAGGTAGGAAGATATCAGCTGGTCGAGCTTCACCGCGTACATCGGCAGTCCCAGCTCCGCAGAAAATACCTCCGCACAGATCGTTTTTCCGCAGCCAGGAGGACCGCAGAACAGGAGCTTGGACCTGACTGGTAGACCTCTACGCCGAATGTCATCTGCCCGTCGAAATTCCTTCAGCAAGCCGATGAACACGCGGGTGTTGGCCGCGCTCAAAATGACGTCTTTGGTTGTGTGGATGGGCTCGACCCGCTCCACCAAGTCCTTGGCGGCTTCGGGAAAAGGAATGAGCGGCGCAAGCGACCGCATGGGTTGCGGTCCCTTTGGGGCCGGCCCGCTTTCGAGCGTTTTGCGGAGGCTACGCGCCAGGACCTTGTTGTTTTTCTGCTCTTCTTCGATGATTATCTGTTCGGCGACGGCCCGAAACTCGTCGTCGCGACCATAGCTCGCCAGCAATTTCTTCATTAATTCACCGCGAGCCATTCACTATTCCTTATCTATCGATCGTCCTAGTTGAACTACATCTCCGCGCTGCGGAGCTCCAACGCAGCTGCACGGGGTGGCAGAATCGACCTTATAACAATTTACTAGCGAATCACGCCCGTCGGAAGCGGTCATGTGTCGTTTGGGTATTTTGCCAATGGCTCCGCGATGGCGCAGCGACGGATCTCGATACGCGTCTTAGCGCACAAGCCGAGTGCGCGTGCCTTACTGGTGATCGTGGGGCTCACAGGGGAGGGGCCCGCTCCTGAGTCGCGGATGAGGGCCTGGAAACGAACGGTCGACATCTGGTGCCGGCGCTTCCGCGGCAGGCTTGACTCTTCCTGCAAGAACGACGCTTTCAACTGCGCAATGCGCTCCTCGATTGCTCATCGGCGTGGGTGCAGCGCGCCGCGGTCGCTCGGTGTACAACTTCGACACACGAAGTTATTCTGCGAGCCAACAGCGCGCTTCGCAGGAAGTGGTCGAATAATTTTCTTGGTTCTGTCAAGGGGTGGGGGATAGTCGACTTTGGCCGCGGCTTTCTTGGATTTCGAGTTCATAACGGAAAGTGCTGTTCGTACGCCGCCGCGCTTTTCGCCGGGCTGGCTTTTTCCTTAGCCAGCCCTGCGCTCGAACCTGCAAGGGCCGATCCCAGCCCGGAGCAATGCACCTGCGATGTTCCGGACGCCAACCCACGCACTGGCGCGCAGGTGGTGAACGCAGCGAGCTGCGTACTTGAGCCGCGTTACCCGTGGTGTGACATTTATCTTGCGACGACTGAGAACACTCCCGCCCAGTCGACTCTTGTCGGGAGTCTGAAATCGGTTCCCGGCAGCAGCGATCCGCAAGCCCTTCGCGCCATTCTCATCCCTATGTTCGAGCAGTTTGTCAGCTCATCCCCTCAGACATCGCCGGAGCTCTACGAGGTTCGCAAGAATGACGCGGGCGTGATCGGCGCGGTGATCGACAAGAACTACGAGCAAATCGTGGTCTGCATCCAGAACTTCGACAAGCGGGAGCCTGTCAGTCAGGAAATGCCGGATGCGCGGTGCAGCGTCGGCCAGGAAAGCAAGTGGCTCAGGATCATCCTTCTTGTCGAGGGCCGAACCTACATCTTCCTCTTTTCGCCAAACGCCTAACCGCCATGCCGGACGACGACAAGTTCGATCCGCAAAAGTGGTTCGGGGAATTTCTGGACAATCCCCGCAAGGCCATCGTTGCTCTCGCATGGGCACTTGTTGCGATCGCTGTCGTCGGTATAGGCGGCGGCATCGGAGGATGGTTCGGAGACCGGGCGCAGGAAGTCCTGTCCGCCGCGTGCGCGTCGGTTCACGTTTTGCACGAGCCCCGAGGAGGAACAGGAGTAACCCGGCGCGATTGTATTTTCGACCCAAGTGAAAAACTGCCTTATTGGCAGGATCGCGCATAAATTCAGGGACTGGAGTCCACCACCGATCTGGGAGAACGGCGCGGATCGGCTCATCGTCTGCACCGACGCGTCACAGCCGGCCATCAAATCCGACATGCCTGAAAAGCTTCAAAAGCTCGTGCCCGGCTGCTTGTCGGTAAAGCGAGATGGCGCAGTGTGCGAAGAAGGAGACTGGGATATTTCTCCGGGTATTCCGACTGCAGCCGCGCCGGCAATTCCCGGCTCGTTTGCCACGGCCCTTCTTCAAACCAGCCACGTAGCTCGTGGGTGACCCCTGCAAATGGATCAGGACGCCGCCGTTCCCGCTTCTGTTTTATTTTCGGCTTCGCAGTAGGTCGTATTTCGCCCTCCCTCCACGTGCGGAACGTAGACCGACCATCGTCAAGCTGTCGCCGGCTGATGTGGCCGGCAAGGTTGCTGACGCTGGAAATCACGCAGGAGATCAGTCCTCCGCTATTGCGGGCATGAACAAATCGTCCTGCCGGCATCGTAACCTCAACTCCGCTTAGATAGTGGTGTGCGAACCAGGCTATCACCCCGAGCCGTTCGTGATCGATATTATCACCGCCACGCGAAGCGCTCACGGATGCGTGGTCGAACCTCTATGCCCGGCTACGCAGTCCGCCCATGGGGCTGGGCGGCCAGCGTCCGATTGACCTGCTGAAATCGCCCGTGGGCAACAGCTCGTCGAGCACTTTCTCGCCCGCCTCGAGTACTGGGTGTATCAGTGACCCTTTTCGCAGGGCGGGACTCGCCTGGACCGGCGATTGGGCACTCGGACTTGATCGGAATCGGGTGAACCTCCATATTGGACCGGCCGCCAGTTTTCAGTCGCGGCCCTTTCCATGGATGAGGCCGATCAGGCCGCCTGACATCCATTTTGTTGCATTTTGCTGGGTTCGCCAGGCCGAGAGGAAATCCTCGATCGTCAGACGCTACCCTGGTTTTTAAGGAGCTGCCACGTGAACGATTCGCGCATTCCCGAGACGGTCTTGAAAGCAATTTCCGAGGGGACGCACATCGTCCGGGCATACCGCGAGCACCTGGGCTACTCGATTGAGGAAATGGCAATAGCCTGCGGACTTGCCGCCGAGGAGATCGAAAACATCGAGTCCGGCCTGAGATACAACAAGGGCTATCGTGACCGGATCGCGAGGTCACTGTCCTTGCCTGCCGGAACATTCGACGAGTTGTCGGACGTCTCGGATGCTGCGTGATGTGTCAGCTAAAATTTGCAGCCATCTGGCGATGCCGTCCTGCTGGTGCTCAATATCTCGCTGGAAACGCTGAATCCTGAAGAGCGCAAGGCAATAGCTTCTGCAGTGTTGGCCTACTGGACCAATTTCGACGGCAGGATTCCTCGCGTCTCGCCGTCGGAAAAGGAATGGCTTTCTCGTGAATTGAACACTCAGGACGCAGGACGATTGGCAGAAGCGGTCAATTCGAAGGGATATGCTCTCTGGACACTTGAGGGACTAACCTCAAAACTGTCTCGATCTGTTTGGGCAACTGTGGAGCGCACCCATCGGCAGCGTGAGCTTTACATGTGGATGAAGGAGGGAATCGCGCTCACGGCCGTGTTGATGATCTCCGACGAGTTCCCCTTCTGACTGCCTGCCTCGTCGTTAACGGCGGCAGCGTCCGTCAGCCCGCCTGAAACGCGTCATCACGGACAGCACCCATAGATATGCCGGGCACACGTCACGTCCGGGAGCCGGCTTGTGCGGAGGCATCGAGTTCCTCCTCGAGGATATCGTCGAACGAGGCGTAGTTGAGGTTGTAGAGCTTGGAGTAAAGTCCGCCCGCCGCCATTAGCTGGTCGTGGTTGCCGGTCTCGATCACCTCGCCGTTTTGAAGAACGATGATGCGGTCAGCGCCTCGGATGGTAGCGAGACGGTGGGCGATGACAAGCCCGGTGCGGCCCTCGAAGAGTTTGATCAGGGCCTTCTGGATCAGCATTTCCGTGTAGCTGTCGATGTTGGCGGTGGCCTCGTCAAGCACGAGGATCTTGGCGTCGGCGACGAGAGCACGGGCGAAACTGATAAGCTGGCGCTGACCGAGAGAAAGGTTGCCGCCGCGTTCGCCGAGTTGGGCTTCATACCCGTCGGCAAGGCTCATGATGAAGTCGTGGGCGCCGACCGCCTTGGCGGCTTCGATCACCTTTTCGCGCGTGGCCTCGGTCTTGTGGTAGCGGATGTTCTCGAAGACCGTTCCGGTGAACAGGAACGGCTCCTGCAGCACCATGGCGACTTGGCGGCCGAGCGATTCCTGGGTGAGATCGCGCACATCATGTCCGCCGACCAGCACTTGGCCCTTCTGGACGTCATAGAAGCGGTGGACGAGGGCCATCGCGCTCGATTTACCAGAACCGGTCGGCCCGACCAAGGCGACCGTCTCGCAGGGATTGGCCCGGAAGGAAACATTTTTCAGCACCGGATGGTTGGGATTGTAGCCGAAGGTGACGTTCCTGAACTCGACCGAGCCGTCCATTTCGCGCGACAGTACTCTGGCATCGGGCTTGTCCTGGACATCGATCTTGACGTCCAGTACGTCGGTCAGGCGCTTGCCGGAGGCCATGGCGCGCTGCATGACCGAATATTGCAGGGTGAGCGAGCGGATCGGATCGAAAAAGCGCTGGATGTAGAAAGGGAAGGCGACCAACACGCCCACATCGATGCGGCCATTCATGACCATCGAACCGCCGACGACGATGACTACGGCCATGGCGAGGCCCGACAGGCTATCGACGATCGGCACCATGACCTGCGCATATTTGGCAGCGGTCAGATGGGTCTTGAGATTGGCATGGGCCTTGTCGTCGTAAAGAACGAAATTCACCTGCTGGCGATCCATGGACTGGACGGCGCGCACGCCGTGAATAGCTTCGGCCAGCGCGCCGTTGGCGACCGAATTGGTCTCGTGTGCAGCAATGAAGGCGTCGCGGGCACGCGGCAGCCAGACGATGCGGACGACGAACAGGACCGGCAGGACCGAGAGCGTCAGGAGGCCGAGGCGAAAGTCGAGCCACAGCATCACGAAAACGATGCCGAAGAGAAGCGCAATATCCCCTACGGAAAATAATGAGGTTTCGAGGAATTCCTGCATGGAATTGACGTCGCCTTGCAGGCGCGACATCAGGCGTCCGACCTCGGTCTTGTCCATGAAGGAGAGCGAAACCTTCTGCAGATGGCCGAACATGGCGCGGCGGATGTCGAAAAGGACATTCTCCGCCATTTTCCCCACCACGGTTTCCTGTGTGTAGCCGGCGGCGAAATTGACCAAAATCGCGAGAAGGAACGCGCCGGCGGCCGCAAGCAGGGCGGGGTGATCGATGCCTCCTGGAGCCATGCCGCGGTTGATCGCGTAGCGGATGATTAACGGAATGAGAAGCTGCACGCCGCTGAAGATCAGCAATGCGACAACCGAGATGACTACCTTGGCCCGGTAGGGACGGACGAAGGCCCAGATGCGCCGGATGATGTTTTTGTCGAAAGCCCGGCCGAACATCTCCTCTTCGATACGGTGCGAGCCGACAACCGCGCGCGGAGGGCGTCTGCCGTCCTCACGGACGTCATTGCGTTCGGCTTCGAGTTCGCCGGCGTGCCCCTGGGCCATCAGCGCGCGCCTCCATGCTCGATCGACATGTCATCACCCGGGCGCAACTGGAGATCATAAAGGGCCTTGTAGCGTCCTCCCTTCGCCAAAAGCTCTTCGTGAGTGCCGCGTTCGACGATCTCACCATTCTCGACAAAAAGGATCTGGTCGGCGTGCATGAGCGAACTCAGCCGGTGGGCGATGATGATTGTCACCCGATCTTTGGCGAAACGCCGTATCACCGCGCGGATGCGCTGCTCGGTGGCGGCATCGATCGCGGCGGTCGAGTCGTCGAAAACGATGACCGAGGGGCGCAGCATCATGGTGCGAGCAATCGTGAGACGCTGGCGCTGGCCGCCCGAGAGAGAGACGCCGCGTTCGCCCACGACCGTCTCGTAGCCTGCTGGTAGGCCGAGGATGTAGTTGTGCAGCTGGGCGGATTCGCTGGCGCGTTCGATCCGCTGTTCCTTCGCCCAGGGATCGCCATAAGCGATGTTGTTCTCGATCGTGGTGGTGAACAGGAATGCATCCTGCTGCACGACCGCGACCGCCTTGCGAAGCATCGCGAGGCTGACTTTGCGGATGTCCTGCCCATCAAGCGTGATGGCGCCCCCGGTGACGTCGTAAAAGCGGGGGATCAGGTGAGCCATCGTCGATTTGCCCGAACCCGGCGGACCGACGATCGCGATCGTATCGCCCCTTCGGGCCTCAAAGTTGACATTCTTCAGAATCGCGCGGTTTTCGGTACCGGGATATGCAAACGAGACATTGTCGAAGCGCAGAGTGCCTTTGCTGATCTCGAGGGGTTTGGCGTTGGGAGCATCCCTGATCGTGATATCCTGGTCGAGGAGACCGAAGAGACGCGAACCGCAGGTGGAAGCGCGGGCGAAGGCGTTGACCATCAGCCCGATCTGGCGGACGGGCATTTGCAGGATCGTCATGAAGGTCAGGAACGTCGCGAGCGTCCCGACGCTGATCTCGCCGGCGATGATCTTGTCGCCACCGATCCAAAGGACCAGTCCCATGGCGAAAAGGAAGGAGAAGGTCATCGCCGACGTGTTGGGCACGTAGATGTCAACGCGGTCGTGGGCGAGGCCGAGCGCGCTCTTCGAGGCGCGGTCGAACTTCAGCATCTCATAAGCCTGGGCCGCAAAAGCGCGGACGACGCGGATTCCTACGAGATTTTCCTCCATCACGCGGCTTAGGACCGAAAGCCGCTCCTGCAGGTCGAGCCAAGTGGCGCGCAGCCTAAGCTGTGTGACAGACGAGCGCCACCCGACGAAAGGTACGAAACTCAGCGCGAGGAGACCGAGCACCAGGTCGGTGGAGATCAGCATGTAGGCGCCGATCCCGATCAGCATGGTGAGCAGGACGGCGCGAACCAGGGCGGTGGAAAAATACATCCGCACGCCTTCGAGATCGAGCATGCCGATCGTGATCAAGTCACCTGAGTGCATCTGGTCGTGAAAGGAGAAGCTAAGACGCTGGATCTTCTCGTAGCAGGCGAGCCGCAACTCGTATGCGAGGTGATGCCCGACCGCTTCAGCAAAATAGCTCTGCACCATCGTGAAAAGGCCGCGCAGCGCGCTGACGGCGAGCAGCAGAAGAGCCGAGATCCATAGCGCCTGCTCGGCGGCCGCCCCGGAGATACCACCCTCGATGGCTTTCTGGGCCTGGTCGATGGCCCGGCCGAGAAGCTGGGGGATGAGCAACTGGAGGATTACCGCTACGAGTGTCGAGCCGATAGCGAAGGCGACCTGCCACGGGTGCCGCAAATTCATGCGCGTAATGCGCAGCAGCGTGCTCAGGCCCCGGCCCCAGCCGGCCGCTTCCACGTGCACGAACGAATTCAGAGGCTTCGTCGCGCTGCCAATAGGATCACTGTTCACGGGTGTGTTCCAAACTGAATTTTGCGCCTTCTGAGGCAAGCCGGATGACTCACCACCAAAGGCGCCCGCCATGTTAATCCTGGCCACCATCTGCTGCGGTGCCTGCTCCGCCAAGCAGAGCCGCGGCTTCACCTGCCGGCATGTCGATGACCGTGATTGCGCTTGCTGCAAGGAAACGGCGTTCGTTCTTGGTCAGCAGTACAGCATCGATTACAGCAAAATGTGGGCCATTGGAGCGCTTCATGATTTGTCGGGCGTAGGTCCGCAGCATCTGATCGTCGAAGCGGCAGCCTACGAAAAAAAGGCCACGGTTTATGCGCCGTTCCTTCACCACGTCAGGGATCGGCGTCTGGATATCGATTTCGGTTAGGACTTCGACATAGTCGGAATCAGCGATGAGGAAGTTTGCGGCCGGCCTAATACTGCCGTGAGGCTTATAGAGAACCGTCTTTGCCGCTGATCCGGGTTCGAGTTCCCTCCCGGACAGATCGTAGGTTTTCGTCCAAATGTTACCAATTTCGTTCGCTCGCGTGACGCCTTGTATCTCGACGACGTCGGTTCGGGCGGCCTGTGCGAGGGCCGCGCGCATGGCGCCGTCGTACCAGCTGTCAACGATGAGGGAGAGCGGCAGCGTTGCGAGCCAGCTGTGGAGCACGCTCGGCGGCACGGGCGCTGCGAATATCTCGGCCATCCAAGCTTGCAGCGTCCGGCGGTGCCGGCGCTGTTCGATGAACTGAGCGACCGACCACATATTGGTGCGGATCTTGGAAGGGGCTGGCGCCCGCGTGTTGAGTGCCGCGGCAACGGCTTCTGGCGTATGCGGCACAGGCGGTTCCGCGGAGCTGAGCCTAAGCAGACCCGGACCGAGATAGGGGATCACCTCATCGGCGGCGAGCCCTTCCTTCAGTAGGCCAAGCCGCTTTTCGGCAAAACTGTCCCGAATGACGACGAGATGGCCCGAGGTCAGGATCGTGTTCATGCTCGTTTCCTCTCGCCGCTCTCACCTTATCAACCCGCAGCGTCAGTCCTCATCGGAAATCTTCCTTGCCTCGACGGTGATCGGCAAACGCGTATCCCGCGGAAGGTCGGGTAGGACGAGCCGCCAGCCGTTCCTGAGCGTCACGGCCCCGCCCCACAAGTCTTCATTCTCGACCTTGATGATCGGCTCTTCGAGATCCTTCTTGGGGACATACGCCGACAAGCCAGCACCGGTCCTGCGGATCATTACTTTCATCTGGCCGTTCCTTCATTAGCAGTGCTTTGGGCACTGCAAGGAGCCTCGGCTTTGTCGAGGCTCATCAATTCACGCGCTCGCATCCCGACCACCGTGCCACGATCGACCCATTCGACCGCATAGATGAAGAACTGCTGGAGAAAGGTGCCAACGTCGCGCACATAACCCTCGTCGCCCTTCCGCACGAGGTTTTCGCCGACCTCCCTGCCAGGATAGGTGCCGTCATTCTTTACGTGGCGTGTGGCACGGACCCGCTCACCCGGCATAAATCGTGGAGGCTTGCGGATTTCGACCTCCTGTTCGCGTCCGAGGCCCATGGCCGTTCCTTCCTTTCTCGCGGCTGCACGTTGTTGACAAAGGTGTTCAAGGCGTCCTCCGGGCGCGCGCCCGATCGTGTCGGTAGCCGAATTTGAGGTCAGGCGGGAATGCAGGTCTTCGGCACCGGACATACCGTGGCGCATTGCTGCGTATCGGAGACCCCCTTGCATTCTGTGCACTTGTCCGGATCGATCACGTAGTTCTCGCCCTTGAACTTGATCGCGCCGGAGGGACATTCGAACTCGCAGGCACCGCATTGGGTGCATTGGGATGCGATGATCTTGAAAGCCATTTTTACTCCTGGTTCGGTTGGAATGAGACGGCTTAGGCCGTCGCCGCCAGCGGTTGGACTCCAAACTCGGCGGCGTAAAGCGCGCTGATTGCGGTCTCGATGTAGTCATGGCCATAAGCTTCGGTTACCCGGATTCCAGCTTCCGCGAGCCGATCCTTGGGGCAATTTCCGATCTTGGCGCACAGCACGATGTCTATGCCTTCCAGCGCAGCGATGATGCCTTCGAGGGTGGTGTTTTCGCCCCAGCCGCCGAGGCAATACTGCTCAACCTTGCGATGCCCGACGAAGCTGATCCCTCTGGGCGAGGCTTCATAAACCTGGAATTCCTTCGCATGGCCGAAGTGTTCGTTGACGCGGCCGCCGCCCTTGGTCGCCGCCGCGACGAGAAGGGACTTTCCGGAGCTCACTGCCTTGACCGTTCCGACCGCCTCGCTCCTAGCTGCCACGTGATCACGGCGCTCGTGCGCGACCACCTCCCGATAAGCCTCGCGCTTGCTGGCGTCGTAGGTGACCTCGCCGAAAATCTGGTCGATCGTGAATTCCTGGCCACGATCCTCGCCGAGCAGGCCGACGGCATCGGCCCGGCACTGCCGGCAATGGCGCATCAACTTGGCGCCGCCTTCGAGACGGTCCTGAAGTGCCTTGAGCTCCATTGCATTTGGGCCGCGCCGCCCGGTCAGGCCGTAGAGCGTACCGTGCGCCGGGTCGGAAATCAGCGGCATGACGTTGTGCAGGAACGCTCCGCGCTCCTTGACCCATTTATTCACGTCGATCAGATGCTCGTCGTTCACGCCGGGGATCATCACCGAATTGATTTTGGTGAGGATGCCGCGCGCGGTCAGCATTTCCAGGCCCAACATCTGCCGCTCGTGCAGGATCCGGGCGGCTTCGATGCCGCCGTAGCGGCGGTGATCGTAAAAGATCCAAGGATAGATCCTCACGCCGATTTCCGGGTCGACCATGTTGATGGTGATCGTCACGTGATCGACATTCATGTCGGCAAGCTCGGCGACATGGTCCGGCAACGCGAGCCCATTGGTGGAGATGCACAGCTTGATGTCGGGGATTTCTCTGGCGACTCGTTCGAACGTTGCCTTTGTCTTCTTCCAGTCGTAACAGGCGTCGCCCGGTCCGGCGATGCCGAGCACGGAAAGCTGCGGCACTTCGTTGGCGACCGCGATCACCTTGCGTAGCGCCTGGTCGGGCGTCAGCTTTTCCGAGACGACTCCAGGCCGGCTTTCGTTGGCGCAGTCATATTTGCGATTGCAGTAGTTGCACTGGATGTTGCAGGCTGGGGCAACCGCCACGTGCATGCGCGCAAAATAATGGTGCGCTTCTTCTGAAAAGCAGGGGTGATCCTTGATCTTCTCCCAGATAGCCGGATCCATGTCGTTCGGCTTTCCCGACAAGCCGCAGGATGAAGATGCGCAGCCACCGGATTTCGCGGTCGCGAGCAACTCGTCGAAGGATGTCGTGCTGGTAAGACTCTCAAGCGAAATCATCGGTACGGACATCGAATGGCTCTGTTCCTGGTGAACGTCACGATTCAAAGGGCAAGAGCTATACCAACGCCAAAAGCGGTTTTAGTTCAATAAGTTGGCTTTCGTGTCCGATTCTGTCTGTTCACTACCGAACAGTTTTGTCACGCTTCTGACAACAGACAAGCGAATCGGGTCGCGAAAGTTACCGCCCTCAGGCACACAGAGAGCGAGGAGGGGTATCTCCGGCGTGACGTTGACGTCACCCAGGACCTTTAGAACTTCTTCACCTCGATACGATGCCGGCGCAGAGCATAGCCGACCTGCCGCGGCGTGAGGCCGAGGATACGAGCCGCCTTGGCCTGAACCCAGCCCGCCTTCTCCATCGCGTCGATCAGCCGATCGCGTTCTGTCAGACGCGGGCCCATTGCCGGCCCAGCGAAATCGTTGGGATCGCAGGCCTTGACGGACGATACCTCGCCCTCCGAGACGCCGATGCGCCCGGCCGGTAGCGGCGATCCAATCGGCATCATGTTGCCCCGGACGAGTTCGTCGGTGGTACTGCCGCCATGTGAATGGCCGGCTCCTTTCCAGAGGAGCGAAGCAAGGCACCGGCTATTCTTGCAGGCAAAATCCGATGGAGTGATCGTCCTTGAACGCGCAAGTGTAGCCGTCCTTTGCACGCAGTTTTCCAGCTCACGGACGTTACCAGGGAAGTAGCATTGTGAGATCAGGTCGAGCGCCGCCGGCGCGAAGGCGAGCTCGCGATGGTTCTCCCTGTTGAATCGGTCGAGGAAGGCTTTCGCAAGGCGTGGAATATCGCCGGGCCGCTCTCTGAGCGGGGGCAGGATAATTGGCACCACATTGATGCGGTAATAAAGGTCGGCCCTGAACTCCCCATTCACGACAGCCGTCTCGAGGTCCTTGTTGGTGGCGCATATGAGGCGGGCGTCGACCTGTAGCGTCTTGGTGCCGCCAACTCGCTCCAGTTCGCCTTCCTGCAAGACGCGCAACAGCTTGGCTTGAAAGGCAGGCGAAATCTCGCCGATTTCATCAAGAAGCAGCGTTCCGCCATTTGCCAATTCAAAACGGCCGGCGCGCTGGGAGATAGCCCCAGTGAAGGCGCCCCTTTCATGCCCAAACAGTTCCGATTCCAGAACGCTTTCAGGCAGTGCGGCGCAGTTCAATTTGACGAAAGACTTCTTCCCCCGGCGTGAGAGCTTATGAATGGCTTGCGCAAAGAATTCCTTGCCGGTGCCGCTTTCGCCCCGCAGGAGCACGGTGGAATTAGTCCTTGCTACGACCGAGACGGTTTCGAGCACCCGCTTGAGAGCGGCACTTTCCCCGATGATCCCGTCGATTTTGACATGCGGATGCCGGGCGGAGTCGGTCCTCTCCTCGTCGAGCGATTTCTCCGGTCTCCATTGCTCATCGACACGCCGCTCACGATCTTTACTCAGGATGCGATGGAGACGGATGGTCCGACCGACAAGGTTGGCGACCATGGTCAGGAAGCCTATGTCCTCGTCGTAGCGGAAGCCGGTGGCACCGTTCCTGACGCGGTCGATCGATAATGTTCCAAGGATCTTATGCTCGGCCTTTACGGGGATACCGACAAAGGCAATTGGGATGGTGCCGCCGCTCGAAGACGTTTGAAGGTCAGCCTGAAATAGTTGGGACTTGCTGATGTCCGGTATGATGAGCGGCGTCCCCGTAGCGACGATTTGATCCAATACGGCCTCTGGTATGACGCGGCGAGTGCCTGATTGACGTGGGTGGGTGTTGTCGGCAGTTGCGGCAATCTCCGGCTCTCCTTCAGCGTCCAGGACAACGATTGCTCCGTGACGCATTTGCAGAAACGACGGGAGGATGTTCACGACATTGGCGAGCTTGATCTCCAGCTGGGCGGGAGCGGTCAGGACCTTCGATATCTCGTAGATTCCCCTGAGCGAGATATCGGCTTTGTGCATCGTTTTGATGGATGATTCGGGCCCGGTGTCCCGAGGTCCTACTTCATCGATCCGATCCCGCAGCATGTGAGCCATGGAAACACCTCACGGGGTTGTCCAGGATGCTCCTCCCAAGCGCCCTTATTTTTTGAACTCCGACAGCATAGTGTTCACGTGAAACGGTGCGTTCGCCAGTTATCCGAATTTGAAGAGGACACCGAAGCCGCCGCGGGGATAGTTCCACTCGATCTCGCCGCTGGTCTCGCACAAAACCCGGCAGGTGCCGCACTCCATGCAGCCGTCGGCGGTGATCTCCACTTGGCCCTCATCGTTCAACTCATAGCATTTCGCCGGGCAGACGTGGGTCAGGGCGAGCAGGTTCGCGCTCGGCCTCTCGTGCGGTCGCACTTTGATATGCGGGCGGCCGGGATCGACCAGGTAGCGGTTCTGGTAAAGCTTGTCCTCGACGCGTAACTTCGTCACTGCGATCGTCATCTCGTCTCTCCCTCAGCGCCACGCGAATGCTAGGCGAACCGCGTCGCTGACCAGCCCCCAGCGCGAACGTGCCTTGATGAAGGCGGCCGTGGTCGCCTTTTCCTTCTCAATCTTCGGCGTGCCGTCGACACGCATGAAGTTCTGTGCGGCCTGCGATATCAGCTGCGGATAAGTCGTGAAGAAATTGCTGGAATTCGTGTGGAGCAAGGCCGGAATGTCTTTGTATTTCCTCAGGTCTTTGACCACGAAGGACTTGTCCAGCATGGCCTTGTAGAGGGTGAGGTTCCGTTTGGTCATCGGATTGTTGCGGCTCTTGACCTGGACGATTGCCTCAGCCGCGATGCGGCCGGAGGTCATGGCGAGGTTCGAACCCTCACGATGAACGGCGTTGTTCAATTGCGCGGCATCACCGACCACGACCCAACCGTCGCCAAAGAGCTGCGGAATCGCCTTGTGGCCGCCTTCGGGAATGAGATGCGCGGCATATTCTTTGACCTCAGAGCCGGCGATCAGCGGCCGGATCGAAGGGTGGTTTTTTAAGGCATCGAGGAGGGCGTAAGGGCTCTCCATCGCCGTGGCGAAATCGGAGACGAGGCAGCCGATGCCCAATGAGATTGACTCCTTGTTGGTGTAGAGGAAGCCGAGCCCGGCCATGCCGCGGGAGATCGTGCCCACGGCCTCGATCACACAGCCTTCGTCACCCTTGAGGCCGAACCGCTGCTCAATGACCTCTTCGGGCAGGAAATGCATTTCCTTGACGGCGAGTGCCACGGTTTCGGGCTTCGGCATCTCGCGCAGGCCGGCCCGCGTGCCAAGCAGTCCGGAAACACCTTCTGCGAGAACGACCACGTCCGCATAGATCGCTCCACCGGCCCGATCTGTGCGGACGCCGATCACCTTGCCCTTGGCATCACGGACGAGTTCCGTCACGGTCGTCTCGCAAAGAACCGTCGCGCCGGCCTCGCGCACCTTGCGCGAAAACCACTTATCGAACTGGGCGCGGATGATCGTGTAGCGGTTGGGCTTCGCCTCATTGAAGTCGTCCGACCGATAGTGAAACCCGGTGTGGGACGTGTCGTCCATCACCCAAAGCCGCTGTTCAACCAGATGCCGCTCGAGAGGCGCATCATCCCGGAAGTCCGGGATGATCTTCTCCAGCATGTTCGCGTACATGATGGCACCCTGGACATTTTTTGAGCCCGGATATTCACCGCGCTCCAACTGCAGCACCTTCAGGCCGTGGCTTGCCATGGTGTAAGCAGCTGCGTTCCCGGACATGCCGGCCCCGATGACAATGGCGTCGAATTCTTCCTCGATCATGTCCATCTCCCTTAGCACGCAAGCTTGTCGCGGTTGTGCGGCGAAAGCCGCCGGGTGAAGGCTTCCGTCAGTGCGGGCAGGAAGCGGATTGCATCGGTGACGATGCCAAGGTGGGCGAAATCGAAAATTGGCGCGTTCGGATCGGTGTTGATGGCCACGATGAGATCGGCCCCCTCGACGCCAACCCGGTGCTGGATGGCGCCGGAAATCCCGGCCGCTATGTAAAGCTTTGGCCGGATGGTCTTGCCAGTCTGGCCGATCTGCCGATCAGCCGGCATCCAGCCCTTCTGGACCAGCGGGCGCGAACAGCCATGTTCGGCGCCGATCGCTCGAGCGAGGTTCTTCACAAGCTGCAGGTTCTCCGCCCCGCCGAGACCGAGGCCTCCCGCAACCACGACGTCGGCATAGGCGAGATTTGCCTTTGCCGACTGGCTGTCCGGCAGGAAGCCGAGGACTTTGGTGACGATCTCGTCCTCGGCTACCGACAGCTTATGCTGGATGATACGCCCGACCGGCTTATCCGCCCGCTGCGGCATGGGCATGACCCTCGGTCGCACTGTCGCCATCTGCGGCCGGTAATTGAGCGTATAGATCGTGCACAACAAGGAACCGCCGAAAGTCGGACGGGTCGCGGCGAGCGAACCGTCCGCATCCACGTCGAGTTCGGTGCAGTCGGCCGTGAGCCCTGTCTGCAAGGTCGTCGCCACGGAGCCGGCAAGATCCCTGCCGAGTGTGGTCGCACCGAGAAGAAGGATCTCGGGTTTGTGGGTATCGACCAGATCCGTCATCGCCTTGGTGAAAGGCTCGTTCCGATAGTCGGCGAGCAGCGGCGCCTCGACGATGTAGACAAGGTCGGCGCCATAAGCGAAGGCCTCGGCAACCGCATTCCGGGTGGCCTCTTTCTGCGGTCCGAGCACGACGCCCGCAAGCTGGACGCCAAGCTTGTCGGCTAGCTTGCGGCCTTCGCCGAGCAGTTCGAAGGATACGGGATGGACCTGGCCGCGTTCGAATTCGATGAAGACCCAGACGTGCCGGTAGTCCTTGAAATGATCGGGCAGTTCCTTCTTTATGCCGGCACGGCCGGCGGCAGGGCGAGGGGTTTCTCGGTTCGCGGTCGACATTGTTTGCTCCTGGCCGTCACGCGCCGCTGTTGAAGGCGAGTTCATGTTCCAGCGCCGGCTGGCGGGTGAGGATTGCGGCGATGAGTTCGTCAGCGATATCGCGCAGCGTCTTCTCGGCGGTGTCGATTTGCGCCGCCTTTTCCGCCCGCGCGGTAGGGGCAAAAACGCGCTTGACGACTGTCGGCGAGCCGCGCAGGCCACATCTGGTGAGGTCCTCAATGCCGGCGTCGGCCGCACTCCACTTCAGGACCCGGCTGCGCGCCGCGCACAGGGCGTCCTGGAGCGAGCCCCGGCGGATCTCGTTGGTGCCCTCCAGCATGGTGATGAGGCAGGGGAGCCTGCTCTTCAGCATCTGCGTGCCGCCTTCGGAGCGGCGCTCGACCTTGATCTCGCGCGCAGCGAGATCAATGGAGGCGATCTTCGCGACGTAGGTGAGTTGCAGGAGATCGAGGCGCTTGGCGATGCCGGGCCCGACCTGGGCGGTGTCGCCATCGATCGTCTGCTTGCCGGTGAAGACGATGTCTGGGGTGCCGAACGTCTCGCCAACCTTCGCAATTGCCTGGGAAAGAGCGAAGGAGGTTGCCAGCGTGTCGGAGCCGGCAAAATAGCGGTCGGTCAAGAGCACCGCGCGGTCGGCGCCGTAACCGAGCGCCTTGCGCAGCGCGTCCTCTGCCATGGGCGGACCCATACTGAGCACGGTGACCTCGCCACCATAAGCGTCACGTAGTCTGAGTGCTTCTTCGAGGGCGAACAGGTCGTAAGGGTTGATGATGGTCGGCACACCTTGGCGCATGATCGTGTTCGTCACCGGATGGACGCGTATCTGTGCCGAGTCCGGCACCTGCTTGATGCAGATTACGATGTGCATTGGCGGTTTCTCTAGGCTCCTATCGGGATGCGGGCTTGGCAATTCATCTCCTTCGTGCATCATTCATGCCAACCGTTGTGCGTTCCGCTATTCCTTTGAAATTCGGTTGGTTACTGCTGAAGACGCCGGCGGGATGACCGGATTTGTCGGCTTCTCGACATTGTCGCGTCGCAACCGTGTCGCGCTCAGTCCTTCCCGAACGGCTTCAGGACGGAATCGAACGGGACGAAGGCGCGGCCCGGCGTGGCGGGTTTGTCCGGATCGTGATCTTTGAGCACCTTGAAGACCCGGTGCGTGAGCGGCGAGTAAGTCGCGAAGTCCTCGTAGGCGCGTTCTAGCGTGGCGCGCACCCGCGCGGCGATCACCGGGTCGGGCAGACCGGAGAAATCTTCTTCGGCAAGGTATTGGCCCATGCGCTTCATGATATGGAGCCGTGAGACATTGAGGACCTTCGGGTCATAGGAGACACCAAGGGCTGCGAAGAACTCCTCCGCAGCCGACAGACCTTTCAGCCGCGCGAGGATGTCGGTGACATCGATGGGACGGCCGTCAGCGGAACAACTCATTGCATTCTCCCTGGTCGGAAAACTGTGGTGTCGGATGCGTTCGTCGCACGGCTGACCTGCAGCCGTGAAATTCGCGGTTCGAGGCATGAGATGCGGTCGACCAGCCAGGCAATCGCGTCGCCGACATGGTCGGGCAGGTGATGATCGAGATCGATCCGGCCATTAACGATGCGGGGGGCAATGCCGACCAGGGTCATGCCGGGCGGGACGTCCTCCATAACCACCGCATTGGCGCCACCCCGGCAGCCGGTTTCGGCGGTGATGGCACCGAGTATCTTGGCGCCGGCACCGACGAGGACGCCGCTCTTGAGAGTCGGATGGCGCTTTCCCGGCGCCCAGGACGTGCCGCCCAGCGTGGCGCCTTGATAGAGGGTCACATCGTCGCCGACCTCGGCGGTCTCTCCGATGACGAAACCGGCGTCGTGATCGGTGAGGAAGCGCCGGCCGAGGCCGGCCGCCCGGGACAAGAAGCGCGCCGGGAAGCGGAAGCCCCATCGCCACAGACGATTAGCGAGTCGGTGCGAGGCGATGACGTGGATGCCGGGATAGGTGAGCACGATTTCGCGTGTGCCGCGCGCGGTCGGATCGCGCGCCTTCACGCAGGCGATGTCCTCGTGGATCATGGCCACCAGAGATGGCGGAACGGCTTTTGCGTCGCGCCACGCGGCTACTAAGCTGGAGGAAGTGGTGGTGAAGATAAGCGACATCGCCGGCCTCACTCGGTTTTAAGGGTTCGGCCGGCGGACGCGCTGCACAGGCCGTCATAGAGATCGACCAACTGAGCCGCGGTGACGGTCGATTTGGTCTCGGCCGCCTTGCGCCGGACGCGCGCGACCATGGCGGCGGCCAGGTCCGGATCGACCTCGCGGCCGTTTTCGCTCAAGACATGGGCGATCGCGGTGGCGCCGGAATGCTTGCCGATGACGATGCGGCGGCGCCGTCCGACCATGGCCGGATCAAGCCCCTGATAGGTGCGGGAATCCTTGAGAAGCCCCGCGACATGGATACCGGATTCGTGGGTGAAGACGTCGGAGCCGACGACCGGCTTGATGGCCGCTGTCGACCGGCGGGCGGCCCGCGCGACCTGGGCGGCGAGGTCGGGCAGTGCGGTCAGGTTGATGCCGGTATCCACGCCGTCGAGGACTGTCAGCGCGGCAGCCACCTCTTCAAGAGCCGCATTGCCGGCACGCTCGCCGAGCCCGCCGACGGTGACGGAGACGTGGCTGGCCCCGCCGCGGATCGCTGCCAGCGTGTTGGCGGTGGCGAGGCCGAGGTCGTTGTGCGCGTGGAATTCGAGGTCGATGGGGGATGTCGTCGCGAGGCGGGCAACAAGCTCGAAGGTCGAGAAGGGGTCAAGCACGCCGACCGTGTCGGCTAGCCTGACGCGGCGTGCGCCTGCGCCGGCAGCGGTCTGGATCACGCGGGTGAGGTGATCGCGCTCGGCGCGCGAGGCATCCTCGCAGCCGACCGCGACGAAGAGACCCCGCGCAGCGGCACGACCGACCATGTGCTCGATGACCTGAAGTGCCGCGCCCCGGTCGATGCCGAGCTTGGCGGCGAGCTGGATGTCGGAGGCCGGCAGCGACAGGTTCACGGCACTGACGCCGGTCTCGATTGCTGCGTCGAGATCCTGCGACGTCATCCGGCACCAGGCCGTGAGCCGAACCGGGAGACGCCGCGCGACCGCAGCGCGAATTGCTTCGATCTCGTCGGTGCCCATGACCGGCGTGCCGATCTCGATTTCTGGGACGCCGGCTGCCGCGAGGGACTCGGCGAGCTCCAGTTTTTCCGCCGCAGTGAAGGCGACGCCGGGTGCCTGCTCGCCATCGCGCAAGGTCGTATCGTTGAGAAAGACCTGACGGTTCATGAGCGACTGCCGGTTCTTCTGCTGCTCAGGCATAGACCTGATTGAAGGTCTTCGGCACTTCGCTCACCCGGCCCAGAACTGGGAAAGCCACGCAGCCTCTCCACGATTGCCGGCAGGACCTCGAGCACCCGGTCGACGTCCGCTTCGCTGTTGTAGCGCGAGAAGGAGAAGCGGACTGCCGCGTGTGCCGCGTTCATCGCCCTCAGGACATGGCTCGGCTCCAGTGAGCCGGAGGTGCAGGCGGAGCCGGAGGAACAGGCGATGCCCACGCGGCTGAGTAAAAATGGGATTGCATCGCCTTCGATATTTTCAAAGGCGATGTTTGCGGTGTTCGGCAACCGCTCCAGCGGATCGCCAGTGACGAAGGTGTTTGGGATGCGCTGGAGAATCCCGTTCTCGAGGCGGTCGCGGAGCCACTTTACCCGTGTGTTGTCGTCGTCCATGAATTTCAAGGCGAGTTCGGCTGCCATGCCGAGCCCAACTATGCCGGGCGTATTCTCGGTGCCCGCACGCCGGTCGTGCTCTTGGTGACCCCCCTTGATCAGCGAGCGGAAGCGCACGCCACGCCTTACATAAAGTGCGCCGATCCCTTTCGGGCCATGCAACTTATGGCCCGAAAGCGACAGCATGTCGATTGCGGTCGATTTCAGGTCCATCGGAAGCTTGCCGACCGCCTGCACAGCATCGGTATGGAAAAGGGCGCCGACTTCCTTGGCCAAGCCGGCAAGCTTGGCCACGGGGAAGATCGTACCAGTCTCGTTGTTCGCCCACATGATCGAGACGATTGCCACGTGTGGGGTGAGGGCGGCCCTGTAGGCGTCGAGGTCGAGCCGGCCATGGCGATCCACCGGGATCCTGTGCACCTTGACGCCGCGCGTCTTCTCAAGATGCGCGCAGAGCGTCAGCACGGCCGGATGCTCGACCGCGGAAGTCACGATCTCTGTTCGGTTAGACATCACCTCGAGCGCCGAAAGAATCGCTGCATTGTCGCTTTCCGTCCCGCCCGAGGTGAAGGTGATCTCCTGGTCGAGCTCCGCGCCGATCAGTGCTTGCAACTGCAGGCGCGCCTTTCTCACCGCCGCAGCGACGGCGGCGCCAAAACTGTGCATCGAAGAAGGGTTGCCGAATTGATCCGTAAAGAACGGCAACATCGCTTGAACGACCTCAGGATCGACCCGTGTCGTTGCGTTGTTGTCGAGATTGATAAGCCTCATGGGTGCGATCCTCAGTTGACCGGAATGACGCGAAGCGCGAGGCCGGTCGCCTCATTGAGCGCCTGGCGCATGCCGTTGATGGTGACGGAGGCGAGCTGGCAGCCGGCGCAGGCGTCCGACAGTTTGACGTAGACCTGGTCGCTCTCGACATCGACAAGTTCGCAGTCGCCGCCGTCAGCCCGCAGGTAAGAACCATGCCCGCGACAGCGTTTTCGATCAGTCGAATTTGCTGCAGCGTCGCCATCTGGCGGCCGGCAGCTTCGGGTCCCGCCAGGAATGGAACTGTTTCGGGCGGCGACGTTCTCCGCATCCTAACGGAAGCGATCGCCGGTTCCGAAATCGACTTTCGACCTTGCCTTGTTCTTGAGGGCGCGGACATCTGTTGTGCCGGCCGCATAAGCCTCCTCTGTCTTAATGAGGCCTTCGGCGGCCATCGCTGCATTGACTCGCGCAAGCACTTGCTCGATGGCTTCGAAGCATGCGAGGCAGCCGTGGCCAGCCTTTGAGCCTGTTGATACGACGGCCCGCTCGATCATCCCTTGATCGACACCGAAGCATTTGCAGACGAGGGCGCCTTCCTCGTGATCGTCGTCCCATTCCTCGCCGTGGTAGTTGGCGATCGCTGCCTGCAGCGCCTCATAACCCATTACTGAGCAATGCATCTTCTCCGGCGGCAGGCCGAGAAGGTCCGCGATGTCCTGATTAGTGATCCGGAGGGCTTCATCGACGGTTTTGCCGATGATGAGTTCGGTAAGCGCCGACGAGGAGACGATCGCGGAGCCGCAGCCGAAGGTCTGGAATTTCGCGGCTGTGATCGTTTCCGTCACCGGATCGATGCTGATCATCAATTTAAGCGCATCGCCGCAGACGATGGCGCCGACCTCACCGACTGCATTGGCCGTTTCCAGAACGCCGGCATTCTTCGGGATGAAGAAGTATTCCTTGACCTTTTCGCTATAGTCCAACATGGCCCTTTTCCTTCTCTCGGGCGATCAGCCGAAGGACTTGCCGCAGCCGCACTTCTCCCGCGCGTTGGGATTGTCGAAGACAAAGCCGGAAGATTCGAGCCCCGTGACGAAGTCGACGGTCATGCCGGCGACATGGGGTTGGGAGCCTACGTCCACGAACACCTTGACCCCATCTGTCTCGATGATCGCATCGCCCTCGCGCGGGACGCTCTCCAGGCCCATTAGGTATTTGAAGCCGGCGCAGCCGCCGGCCTGGACCATGATGCGAAAGCCTTCCGCCGGCTCGCTGGTGCGGGAAAGAGCGGTCTTAACGGCGGCAACAGCGTTGTCGGTGAGCGTAATCATGGTTCGATTTATCCTCAGTCCGTGACGTGTTTGCGGATCACCTTGCATGGACTGTGCCAAAGGAAAAACCGTTTCAAAACAGTGCTATGTCTCTAACACTGCTATGAATCTTGTGCGCCATTGCTGGCAAGACGTTGGGTAACCGACACGCACTGTCGGGTTTGTCGAGTCCGCCACACGGGGGTGTTCGGCCTGAGTTCCTGCGGCACCCTCACGTAAACCGTTGACTGGTATGCAGAAGATTTTTCTGAGCTTGCTTCTGCGCAATTGGCACGACTTTTGATGCTCCCTTGGCGAGGCGACCAGAACTGCCAATCGATATTCATGTCGTGGGTGCCCTCGGGATCGATGCAACCAAGGAAGGAAAGCAACATGTCAGGTCTGCGTCAGCTTTCTATGGGAAAGCAGCACCGTCCGTGGAATCCGAATGCCCGATCGGCCGATTGGCGAGGACACCCACAATCGCTTACCACCGGCCAGCGGCCATCGACCGACTTGAAATGGGATTCGACCGGCATGTGCCTGCCAGTGTCATCGCGTCCGCCGTTCAGACAGCACGCCCGCGCGTTTCGAGCGGGTGACGACGGCGGTGAGGACGCTCTCCAGCAACACTCTGTTCCTGGGCAAGCTCGGGATCGGGATCGAGCATCATGGCGCGCTCTATTGGCTGAAGATCGCCCGGCAGGGCAGCTGATGCTCAACAAGTAGATGGAAGCAGGGGTAAGACATGGACCGGAGCGTGAAACCCTCGCCGGACGAAATCCGGCGGGCACGGGAAGACAGTCCAAAAATACGCGAGCGCGATCTCGCCGCCCAATTGGGCATTTCGGAAGCGGAACTGGTTGCGGCCGATTGCGGTCTCGGCTCGTTGCGCATCGAGCCGCGCGTCAATGATCTGCTGAACGGACTCGAAGCGGTCGGCGAGGTGATGGCGCTGACCCGGAATGAAAGTGCCGTGCACGAGAAGATCGGCGTCTACGGCAAGGTGGTCACCGGCAATCACCACGCCATCGTGCTCGGCGACGACATCGACCTGCGCATCTTCCCGAAAGTGTGGGCGCATGGCTTCGCCGTCGAGAAGCGCGACGCCGGCGACATCCGCCGCAGCCTGCAATTCTTCGATGCCGCCGGCGAGGCGGTGCACAAGGTGCATCTCAGGCCGGCCTCCAACCTTTATGCCTATCAGAAGCTGGTGGCGGAGCTCGAATCCACGAACCAGCAGCCGATCGCGTCGGTTAAAGCGAGCGCAGCCGACGATGACGCGGAGGTTCCGGACCAAGCCGCCACGGTCGATGACCTACGCGAGCACTGGAGCGGGCTGACCGACGTGCATCAGTTCTTCGACATGCTGAAGACGCTGAAGCTCAGCCGCTGCCAGGCGATGCGCATGGTCGGCCAGGATTACGCCTGGCCGCTCGACAAAGATGCCGTTGGCGCCATGTTCCAACACGCGGCCGAAGGCGAGATGCCGATCATGTGCTTTGTCGGCAATCGTGGCTGCATCCAGATCCATTCCGGCCCGATCAAGTCGCTCAAGCCGATCGGGCCGTGGATCAATGTGCTCGACGAGACCTTCCACCTGCATCTCAGGACCCACCACATCCGCGAGGTCTGGGCCGTGCGCAAGCCGACCAGGGACGGTCACGTCACGTCACTCGAAGCCTATGGCGCCGACGGCAAGATGATCATCCAGTTCTTCGGCACGCGCAAGGAAGGCGAACGCGAGCGCGGCGACTGGCGGTTCCTGGCTGAGAACCTGCCGCGTATCCCAAGCCCGACCGCCGCGTGAGGTAAAGACCCATGAGTGTTGCTTTCCGTTTCCGCTTGGTGCTCGCGCCGATGCTCGGCGTCCTGCTGGCCACCGCTTTGCCTGCTGAGGCCAATGAGGGCGTAGCTGTCTCTTCCGGTCCGTTGTGGATCGCCTCGATCGGCGGCTCCATGACCGAAATCGTCTACGCGCTTGGCGAGGAAAGTCATCTCGTCGCTCGCGATTCGACGAGCCTTCCGAAAGCCGCGCTGAAGCTGCCCGACGGCGGCTACATGCGTCAGCCGTCGCCGGAGGGTGTTCTGTCGGTTAATCCATCGGGGGTTATCGCCCTGCATGGCAGCGGAGCGAAGAAAGCGGTCGACGTGCTGAAGAAATCGAACGGGCCCTTCATCGAAGCGCCCGAGCATTACAGCCATGAAGGCATGCTCGAAAAAATCCGCGTCGTCGGCAAGGCGCTCGGCGTCGAAGCCAAGGACGAAAGGTTGGCGGCCGGGATGGATGCGAAGCTGAAGGCAGCCGAGAAGCAGACCTCATCGATCAAGGAACGCAAGCGCATCCTGTTCGTACTGTCGACAAAGGGCGGCAAGATCCTTGCACCTGGCAGCAGCACCGCTCGCGACGGCGTCATGCTGCTACTACGCCAGCGACCGCGGGGCGAAGATCGACAGCCATCTCGACCATGGTGCCCGCTCCTAGCGCCGGCTGTCTGAAAGACTGGTTCAGCGCCGCAGCAGAGCCAGTATGCGATGTCTGCAGGAAACGCCGAGGCAGCAGGGTTTGTTGTTCGAGACTATGCGCGAGACGTGCCGGTCGGCAGCGTGAACGCACGGTCAACGGTAGGGCAAAGGGACGGAACCTACAGGTCGCTTTTGGCGGACGGTTGGGGTGCATATGCTCGAAAATGCATTTGGAAAGGAGGATTGGAAGAATGCCTTGTCCATGGCTTCCATCTTTTTCCTATGGTCTCCGGCCGGAACCCAGCATTCACCATGCTACTCGCACAGTGAGGATGCAGCTTCAGGATGGCGCTGGCACGAAGGGCGCTCAGCAGTTGCAGGAGAGCTCGCAGCCTTGGAGAATTCACGATGAGCGCTTTCGTCACCCGCGACGGCTCCAGATGGATGCCGCAATATCTGACCGCTATCGATGGCGCCACTTGTATTGGCTGCGGCCGCTGCTTCAAGGTCTGCTCGCGCGAGGTCATGCATCTTTACGGCGTCGATGACGCGGGTGAAGTCCTCGGCGCCTGCGACGGCGAGGACGACGACTTCGATGGCGAGCTCAATCGTATGATCATGTTCGTCGACAATCCCGGCCGCTGCATTGGCTGCGGAGCCTGCGCCCGCGTCTGTCCGAAGAACTGCCAGACCCATGTTGCGGCCGATGAGCTCGCTGCATGATCTGACGGGACAAAACCAGGAGAACGGCACCATGTTTGCCCATCACCATGGCTGGCTCCGCACCCGCCAATGGCCGCGGATTGAGCTGGAGAGGGGGTTCGACCAGCATGTGCTTGCCTGTGTCTTCTCGCGTGTGCTGAAGGAGGTCGAGGCCGGCGAGGCGACTGCGACGGAGGCAACCGGCCTTTCGCGTGCCGAGCTGCAGGATGTCCTGACCCGCAGTTTCCCCGCTATCTCTGCCAACGCCTTCGCCTTGGAAGAGGTGAGCGAGCCCGAGCCGGGTATGGAGGAAGAACTTCTGCGCGGTCTGCTGCTAGCGCATGCCCGGCCGGGCGATGAGGCGAGCGCCCGGTTCGCCAAGATCATCGCCCGGCGTGCCATGCGCGATGACCATCTCTGGCAGGACCTTGGTCTTTTTAATCGGGCCGAGCTCGGCCGCTTGCTTGCCACGCATTTTCCGACGCTGGCGGCCGGCAACACCAAAAACATGAAATGGAAAAAGTACTTTTACCGCAAGCTCTGCGAGGCCGAAGGTTTTTCGCTATGCACCGCGCCCAGTTGCCGGGAATGCAATGATTTCAAAAGCTGCTTCGGCCCGGAGGAAGGCGAAAGCCGCCTCACACGGATCAGGAACGGGATCGCCTTGGATTAAGAGCCGCTTTCGTCAGTCGTACGGGCCGCCAGGGCTCGCGCCGCGCCATATGTCTCTTGTCGAACCGACGCCTTGAAGGATTCGAATGCTGCGCCTGCTGTTCCGGTGGTCGCGATGCTCGCTTTGGCGGTCGCCGTCATCATGGCGGTGCTGGACGCGACCCGCACCATCGCCGCCGAGCAACTGGCGTTTTCCGTGCCGCTGCTGTTCGCCTGCCTGGCCGGGCTCTATTCGGAGCGGGCCGGCGTCTTCGATATCGGGATCGAGGGCAAGATGCTGGCCAGCTTTCGAGGCGGCGGCGCAAGCGACCGGCACGAAGCTGCACAAGGGCGTCTACATGTGGTTTTCCGGCCCGTCCTTCGAGACGCCGGCCGAGATACGTATGGCCCGCGTGATGGGCGTGACCGCGCTCGCCACCAGCCTGGTCGAGATGGCCAACGGCGCGGGGCTGAAAACCTCGGCGCTGATCACTGGCATGAAACGAGCCGTTGGCTTCGGCTGCCGGTAACGCCGTCGAGGTCGAGAACGCCGTTGAATTCCTGACCGGAAGGTTCCGCGATGAGCGCCTGGAAGAAGTAACCCTGGCCCTCGCCGCCGAGCTGCTGCAGGCCGCCGGCACTGCCGGATCCAACCGGGAAGGATGGATCGCGCCGTCCGGGCGTTGCAGGGCGGCAAGGCTGCGGAAGTTTTCGGGCGCATGGTGGCCGGACTCGGCGGACCGGCGGATTTTGCCGAGAAACGCCGGCATTATCTGCCCAAGGTCAAGGTCGAACGCCGTCAGTGCACCGAAGTACGGCTACGTTGCAGGTGTGGCGACCCAAGAGATCGGCCTCGCCGTCGTTACCCTCGGCCGCGGCCGCATCCGGCCGGAAGACAGCGTCAATTATTCGGTCCGCATCACCCATCTGCTCCCGGTCGGCGCGGAGGTGAAGGCCGGCGATGGGCTGGCGCTGGTCCATGCCCGATCGGAAGCCGACGCGGAAGAGGCAGTAGCCGCGATCCAGTCGGCCTATACGATCGGCGAGACGAAGCCTGCAACCGCCAAAGTAATCGTGCGCAGGATCGCGCCGCGCGGCTGATACGATTGCATCTCTCGCCGCGCTGCGCTGAGGACCTCTTCTGTCAGGGGGTCTAGGTTTCGCGCTTCGGGCCGAGCAAGAACACTGTCAGGGCGGCGAGGAACGTGGCAACCGCGCTGTAGGCAACGGCACTGGCAACGCCGGCACTATCCACCAGTAGTCCGCCGAAAATCGCGCCGGCTGCGATGGCCACTTGGAACGTTGCGGCCATCAGCCCACCCGCGCTTTCGGCCTGCTCGGGAGCGGCGCGCAGCACCATCCACGTCTGTAACCCCACCGGCACCGCGCCGAAGGCAAAGCCCCATACGGCAACCGCAATCGCCGAGGCCGAGGCCGATGCTCCCACAGTCAGCAGCGAAACAGCGGCTATCCCTATGAGCAGGGCAGGCAGGGCCGCGACCGCCTTGAGGCTGTGCTCGGCCAGGAATCCGGCGGCTAAATTGCCGAAGAAGCCGCCGATGCCAAAGGCGAGCAACACTAGCGAGATCGTCTCGATATCGAGCGCGGGAACCTCCTCGAGGAAGTCGCGGATATAGATGATGCCGGCGAAGTGCCCGGAAACGACCAGCAGGACGACCAAAAGCGCGACCTTGATCATCGGATTCTTGGCCACGTCCAGCAGACTGCGGAAGTTAGCCATTCCAACCGGAGGCAACCTTGGAATAGTTATGAGTTGCACCAGCAGTGTAACGGCACTGACGACTGCGGCGATCATGAAGGCGGCTCGCCATCCCCAGATGTCGCCGACATAGGCGCCGATTGGAGCCGCGCAAACAGTGGCGACGGAGCCGCCGGTAAGGATGATCGACATGGCGCGCCGCAGGAGGTGACTTGGAACGAGCCGCGTCGCCAGCGCTGCCGAAATCGACCAGAAGCCTCCGAGCGCTATGCCGAGCACGACGCGTGCGGTCAGGAAAACCGGCAGCGACCACGCGACGGCCGACAGAACGTTCGACAGGATCTGCAGCAGCGTCAGCGCCCACATGACGATCCTGCGGTCCAGGCGCTTTGTGATGATGGCCATCGTCGGCGCCGAGATCGCCCCAACGATCGCGGTCGCTGTCAGCGCCTGTCCAGCCGCACCCACGGTGATACCGAGATCACGCGCGAGCGGCGTCAGCACGCTGGCAGGCAGAAACTCTGCCGTCACCAGCCCGAAGGTGCCCAAGGCAAGCGAAATGACCGCACCCCATGCGGGACCAGACCGTTGATCGGGCTTTTCTGGGTCGTGCAGAACAGCGTCCATGAAGCCTGTCGCGGATTCGGTCATGAATAGGGTCTCCAGTTTGGATGCGCTGCAACATAGGGTGGCTGCGTTGACCCGCATTAAAGACAGAAGCGCCTTTCCCGGCGGCGTTGCACGGAGGAGGGGATGTTCATCGCCTCGCGATATTTTGTGACGGTGCGGCGCGCAATATCGATGCCGGCTTCCTTGAGGCGGACGACGATGTCATCGTCGGAAAGCACATCATCGGGCGATTCAACGGCGACCATCCCCTTGATCCGATGGCGGACAGCTTCGGCGGAATGCGCGTCGCCGCCTTCGGAGGAGGCGATCGCGGCAGTGAAAAAATACTTCAGTTCGAACACACCGCGCGGGGTAAGCATGTACTTGTTCGACGTCACCCGGCTTACCGTCGACTCGTGCACGTCGATCGCGTCAGCGACAGTCCTGAGATTGAGAGGCCGCAGGTGGGCGACGCCATTTTCCAAAAAGGCATCCTGATGGCGGACGATTTCAGCCGCAACCTTAAGGATCGTCTTAGCGCGATGATCGAGGCTGCGGATTAGCCAGTTCGCGTTTTGGAAGCATTCGTTGAGAAATGTCTGATCTTTCGAATTTTGGGGGGACAGGCGTGAGACTTCGGCAAAATAGGTTTGGTTGATCAGCAGCTTGGGCAGTGTGTCTGGGCTAAGTTCGATTTGCCATCCACCTCCGGGCGAGGGCAGGACCCAGACGTCGGGTATGATGAATTCCGGCCTTGCGGATTGGAATCGGTTTCCGGGCTTCGGATCGAGCGCACGGATTTCATGCCACATGTCGAGAAGGTCGTCTTCATCGACCCCGCAATGGCGCTTCAATGCCTGAAATTTGCGTTGCGCAAGCATCTCAAGATTGGCAACCAAAGCTGCCATCGCCGGGTCGAACCGGTCTCGCTGGCGCAACTGTATCTCGAGGCATTCGCTGAGAGTTCGCGCAAAAATTCCCGGGGGATCAAAGCGCTGCAAGGTTCCGAGAACCCGTTCCACATCAGCCTCCCGGACATTTAGGCTCCCGGCCAGCTCCGAAAGGTTTACCTGAAGGTACCCAGTGTCTTCCAGATGAGCGGCAAGCTCGCCAGCAATCAACCGCTCCTTCGGTGTGAATGCAGTGAGTGCGATCTGACGAGTGACATGGTCGTGCAATGTTTCGGTGGGGGCAGCAAAATCGTCTAGGACCGGGCTTGCCCCTGCCGGGATGTTGGGTGTGTCGCGCTTTGATTTCCATTGCATGAGCCCTTCCGGGGTCCCGCCCCCGGTCGGCTCATCAACGTCGTTTGCGCGTGCGCCGATGTGCGGATCATCCCCCGAAATCGACGAAACATCGCCAGAAGCCCCGCCATCGTTTGACGCCAGCTCCAAAAGCGGGTTCTTCTCGATTTCCTGCTCCACGAACTGACGCAGTTCGGCATGCGCCAGTTGCAGCAAGCGAATCGACTCAATGAGTTGAGGCGCCGCGACCATAGATTGCTTCTGACGCTGAAGCAGGCTTGCTGAGGACTCCATGGTTAGCGCGAAACTCCAATCGAGCGACGCACTTTGCAGTGCGTAATGGGAGCAGTGAGATGTTGACTCTTTCGGGTCATGCGACGGCTGCGGTTTTAACGGTCCTCAGCGTTTCAAGAACGTTCTGCGGCGACGAGACGCCATAGGGGTCGGTCTCGCAGTTGTCGGAGAAACCGTCCTCCTCGAACCACTGCTCCACCACGCCATTATTGATCACGGCGGCGTAGCGCCAGGAGCGCATACCGAAGCCGAGATTGTCCTTGGCGACCAGCATGCCCATCTTGCGCGTGAACTCGCCCGAGCCGTCCGGGATGAGCTTGACCTTCTGCAGCCCCAAGGCCTTGCCCCACGCATTCATGACGAAGGCATCGTTGACGGAGACGCAGTAGATCGCGTCAATTCTTTCCTTCTCAAACTCATCATAGAGCTTTTCGAAATCGGGCAGTTGGTAGGTCGAGCAGGTCGGGGTGAAGGCGCCAGGCAGCGAGAACACGATGACGCGCTTGCCGCCGAAATAGTCGTCGGATTTCTTTTCGTCCCAGCGGTATGGGTTTGGCCCCTCGATGGACTCATCGCGAACGCGTGTGCGAAAGGTGACGGAGGGAACCTTCTTTTTCACGGTCATCAATATTGCTCCTTTGGAAGGTAACTGGTGCATTGCCTCTCGGTTGGCTGACGCAACACCGAGCTGGGGCCGGCATGCGGGCACGAGATGAGACCTTGGCGGCTCCCACTTTTTCCCGTCCGGTTGTGTGGGAACGTATGGCTCCTGGTCTTGGTCTCTTCGGCGCTCACATGCTGAAGAGGGCCGGTAAACGGCAATTGGGCGATCGCCACGCCTAGGCCTGTCGGTCTCGAACCAGCCATGCCCAAAGCAGCTACCGAGCACGGACGCCTGGAGGGGACGATGTCCCGATGTTCGGCGGGAATGGGCACGGTCTCCTTAGGCGCTTGTATGGAGCTTTGCGTCTCAGCCATGATTCTGTTTGTAGCTTTCTTCGTGCTTGATGGACTCTAACGGATGAAAGCAAGCGCCATGCCATTTCACTTGAAGGCACCGAATCGGACTACTTTTTATGCAGAGACCCTTTTGGCTCGAGCAGGAGAACCGTGCCTTCGCCGAGATCGAGCGCGCCGCACAATCGCTTGGTCACCCGGACCGAGCAAAGTTGCTGTATGGTCGGGGTAATCAGCACTCCCGCACCGGCTCGGGAAAGACGAAAACCGTTCCGGACAGGCCGAGCCAATGCATTGCCGCACACCCGCGGGCACCGCAGCGACTGCGCAGGGCTTTGTCTCCAGCGTGTTCTTGCGCGAAGGCACGGCGATCTGCGAAGACACCGCTGTCCCAGCATCTACGATCGCGCGCTGTTGCTACTCCCGCCCCTGTCGAGGAAGGTCTTTGACACCTTCCATCTCTTCAGCAAGCGCAGACCGGTCCGGACGCGGCGAGGATCGAGTTCGGCTCGGGTCACGGCGTTTGCATGATTGAGATTCCTTCATTTGCTCTCCCCGTGCGTTTCTATCCGCAAACGTTCTTGTGTCCGAAGCCGGACAAGAATGTCGCAAGCCCGACCAAAAGGTGGCCAAGGCCGGGCCGCCGGTACCGGGCAAGTGGTGCAACGCCAACTGTGCGCTAATCGGCACGCAACTTGCTCCGATAATTTCGTCAGGGAGGACGTCAGCAGTGCTTCATGGAGCTCAGCAGTGATTGACCAATCTGCCAACCTTGACGCGAACAAGCCGCGGCGGTGCTTTGGACCAAGGACGACGTCGATATCCTGTGCTTGAGTTCGCGACCGATCTCATCCGCGCTTGCGCTCAGGTGGGCTGCATCGCGAAACAGAACTCTCAAGGCGCCTGAGCCGGGACGTACCACATGCTGGTAGTCGACTTTGTGACCAGCCGTGCGATCTCGCGCGTGAATGCCTGACGTTCAGGAGAAGCCAAAATGGCGACCAACCCGGTTCCAGATCACGTCCCGCCCGAAATGGTGAGGGACTTCAGCCTGTTCACGTCGCCTGGCATGCCACCGACGCCCAACGGGGATCCGCACGCAGCTGTCGCTTGCGTCCATGCCGGTCTGGCGATCTTTTATTCCCCCTACAACACGCGCGATGGCCTGGGTACCTGGGTCGTCACGCGCGCCAAAGACCAGCGCAGGGTCCTGCAGGACGCCGAAACGTTTTCCAGCCATCGCAGCATCTTCGCCTCCGCGCTCGGCGAAAACTGGCCGATGATCCCGCTGGAACTGGATCCACCGGCCCATGGCGTCTTTCGCTCACTACTCAATCCGCTGCTTTCGCCTAGGCGGGCGATGGCGCTGGAACCGACTGTCCGTAAGCGAGCGATCGCTCTGATCGACAGGATCGCCGCATCGGGCACAAGCTGCGACGTCATGAAGGATTTCGCCTTTCCTTTCACGGTCAACATCTTCCTTCGCTTTCTGGGGCTATCGGATGACCGACTCGATATATTTGTCGGCTGGGGGCACGATCTGCTTCACGGCGACGATGTCAAACGACCGGTGGTGGCCCGGACGGTTCTGGCGTTCATTGACGAACTTGCAGCCATGCGGCGCAAGGAACCGGTCGACGATTTCATGACGTTCATCGTGCAGGCAGAGGTCGAGGGCCGCCCGCTGACCGATGAGGAAGTCCGTGGCATCGGCGTGCTTTTGTTTGTCGCGGGACTCGACACGGTCGCAGCAGCGATAGGCTTTGACTTGGCCTATCTCGCGCGCAATCTCAAAGACCAGGAATTGCTGCGGAGCGAACCGAACCGGATCGTGATTGCAGCCGAAGAATTGCTGCGCGCCTATCCGACCGTGCAGATGATCCGTGTGGCAACGAAAGACATCGACTTCGAAGGCGCGCCTATCCGTAAGGGCGACTATGTTTCCTGCGCCACGATGATTGCCAATCGTGACCCCGCGGAATTCGAATGCCCCAATACGATCGATCTGGCGCGAGAGGACAACCGCCACGCCGCCTTTGGCTATGGTCCCCACCGTTGCCTTGGCTCACACCTTGCCCGGCGGGAGATTGTCATTGGCCTGGAGGAGTGGCTGGCTCGCATCCCGGCCTTCCGGATCAAGGAAGGTACGGCGCCCATCACCTATGGGGGCCATGTGTTCGGGATCGAAAATCTGATCCTGGACTGGTCCTGAAGTCGCCCGCGCGGAGGGCACCGACATGGAGGCAGCGCCATGCGCATCATCGTCCACAATGCCAAATGCCAGGGTCACGCGCGATGCTGGGCGCAAGCGCCGGACATCTTCAAGCTGGATGACGAGGGCTACATCTTGCCCGGTGACATTAAGGTTGCGGAGGGGGAGGAACTGCTTGCGACACGAGGTGCGCGATCCTGCCCCGAACGTGCGCTGGAAATCGATCGCACACCCGCTGAGCGGGTTGAATCGGTCGTTCTTCAATCGAGATTCTGGCGGGCTTAAATCGGGGTCGACGCGACGTAGCTGCACACTGGAAAGGGTGGCGCGCGGCAACTGTCCTGCCTCGGTCCTCGTGCAACTGCGCAAGGGGTCATCCTCTTCGGCATCGAACCGCTCCACATGATGCGCAGACGAAAGGCGAGGTTCACATACAGTCTGTCTCCGTCAATCGCCGAACAGTACGAAATCGCTGCTTTATAACTGAAGGCGCGAAAACGCCTCTTCCAATCTCAGAATTTGCGACAAATCGATGGGCCAGGCAAAAATTACCGAACTACTCGACCGTGAGGCGATCCGTGACTGCCTCTATCGGTACTGCCGCGGGATAGACCGCGCGGATGAGGCGGCGCTGCGCAGTTCGTACTGGCCCGATGCGTATGACAATCACGGGGCCTATTCCGGCTCGGCCGAGGGCTTCATCCAGTTTGCGCTCGGTGTCTTCAAGACCGGAGCGCGCAACATTCACCAGATCACGAACGTCCTGTTCGAATTCATCAGCCCGGCAGAGGCCGTGGTCGAGAGCTATTTCATCGCGCTGCAACGCGGACCGGACAACGCCGGGGAGGTACGCCAGGTGCTTCTATGCGGCCGTTACTGTGATCTGTTTCAGAAGAGGGAAGGGGAGTGGCGGATCGCCGAACGGACGGTGGTCTACGATTGGCTCGAGAATCAGACCCCGCCAGCGGCCTCCGAGGCAGAACGGTTCGGCTCCCGGCAGCCGATCGGAGCACCGCATCCGGACGACCCGGTCTACGCGCTCGGGAAGCGCCGCATTGCTTCGAGAATATGAAAGGTAATGCATATCGCCACAATGCCTTCAGACGTTCCAAACTGGAGAGCCGCATCGGCAGCGGAGAAGAAAGACCATGACAATTCTGCAACGCCTCGCCGCTGCTTCCTGCGAAGGCCTGCCCGGTGAGGATGCGGCCGAGAGGATTGCCTTTCCGACCCGGAACGGCATCACTGCGACAGCGGTCTGCTCCGTCACCACGAGCCCGCCGACGATGCTGGTGTGCATCAATTGTGGGGCCTCGGCAGGGTCGCTCACAGAGGCGAGCGGCGCCTTCGCCATCACTTTCCTGACAGGCAGTCTTCGACGTCCAAGCTCAGCCCGGAGGATCGGTTCGCAGGGGGAAGTGGCTCACCCTGGAAACCGAATCGCCCGACCTCGAAGGGTCGGTCGCCAGCTTCGACTGCCAAATCGAGAGTCGGACCGCTGCTGGAGCGCACCACGTCTATCTTGGACGGAAACTGGCCGTCACCAGGACGTGCTTGCTTACCGCGACGGGTCATTCCGCCGCCTCGCGTCGCTGGGCTGAGATCGCTGGTCCCGGAGAAGTTTTCATGAAGCAGGCAGGACGCATCGTCATCATTACAGGCGCGGCAGGCGGGATCGGTCGTGCGCTGGTCGATATTCTTGCCGCGGATGGAGACACTCTTGTTGCGGTGGACCTTCCGGGCCGCGGCGTGGTTGAACTGGCCCGTGGTCTCGGCTACCCGCATCTCGGCCTCGAATGCGATGTCTCGCGAGAGGAGGATATCCTCGCGCTTTATGGCCGGGTCGAAGCACAGTTCGCCCAGATCGGCATTCTCGTCAACAACGCGGCGTTGGGGCCAACCATAGCTGCGACTGTCGACACCGGTGTCGACGCCTTCCGACGCGGCCTGGAAGTAAACCTGATCGGGCCGTTCGTCATGGCCCGCGAAGCGGCGAGGCGCATGCGGCCGGGCGGTACCATCGTCAACGTCGCTTCGCTGGCGGGCGTGCTCGGCAATCCCAAGCGCAACGCCTACGCCGCCTCGAAAGCGGGCATGATCTCGTTGACGAAGTCGCTTGCATGCGAGTGGGCTTCGCGCGGCATCCGCGTGACGGCGGTAGCGCCGGGCTATGTGCACACGCCGATGGTCGCGGAACTGGAACGCGCGGGCAAGTTGGACCTCGCGGCGGTGCGCCGCCGCGTGCCGATGGGGCGCATGGCGCGCCCCGATGAGATCGCCAGGACCGTGCGTTTTCTGGCCAGCGCACAGGCGGGTTACATCACCGGATCGGTGCTGGCGGTCGACGGTGGCTGGATGTCGTTCAACCAGGCGGGCGACGCGCATCCGCCGGTGGATGGGACGCCCCGAGCCGAACTCTCCCGTCCTTGCACCGATGCGCGAATCGTGCTCGTCACGGGCGGCGCGAACGGCATAGGCGCGGCCGTCGTTCGCCGCTTTGGCGCGAACGGTGATACCGTCGTTATTGCTGATAAAGATGGCGCTGCAGCGGCAGAGCTCGCTGGATTGCTCGGCTGCAGGCACCTGGCGAAATCCGTGGACGTGGCCGTCGAGAGCGAGGTGGTGGCGCTGTTCGAGGAGCTGCGGGGGCGCTTCGGTCGCATCGACGTGCTCGTCAACGGTGCTGCTGTCGCCGACACTTTTGTGCCGGGCATCGAACAAATGCCGGCAGAGATCGAACACGTCCTGGATGTCAATCTCACCGGCGCCTTCACTTGCGCGCGCGAGGCAATCAAGGCGATGTGCCCCGGCGGCGTGATCCTCAATCTCGGATCGATCAACAGCTTTCTGCCCTTAGCGCCGCGCCATGCCTACGGCGCCTCGAAGGCGGGGATGGACATTCTGACCCGATGCATGGCGGCCGAACTCGGGCCGGTCGGCATTCGGACAGCCACCGTCGCTCCTGGCTACATCCGCACGCCTGGCGTTGCTCAGTTGGCGAAGGCCGGCCGCATCGACTCGACAGCGATCGGACGACGCATCCCCATGGGCAGGATGGGACGACCGGAAGACGTCGCCGACGCGGCGTTTTTCCTTGCTTCGGCTGACGCCTCATACATCAACGGCTCGATCCTCTACGTGGACGGCGGCTGGACCTCGTTCGGTGATGCGGGAAACGCCAGCGAACTCTATGACGAATGTTTTGCGGAGGCCGCGGGTTGATTATCGACTATTCGCCAGGCGACGGGCTGCGGCTCGTCGAATCCGAGGATTTCAAAGGCTTCAAGCTCCAGCTGCGTGACGCGCCCGAAGCGCGGTCCGCGATCGAGGATGTCGTCTTGGTCGATGACGGAAACATCCTCATCGCGGAAGCAGTTCCAAGCCTTCCGGGCGCGTATGCAACCGCCGAATGGCAAGCGGCTTACCGCGGGATGGTCGACAACGTCGCCGCCAAGGGCTGGATCGACACCGCGGCCAACGCAATCCACGCGCATGCCGAGCGCATCCCCTGATCGGCCAATCTCTCTGTAAACGAGGAAACACCATGGAGTTCGCGACATTCATTCTGGGCGCCCAGCGCGGCTATCATCAATCGTCCGACAGCGTCATTCGCAACTCCATCGAACAGGCCGTCGTTTCGGAGCAGGCTGGCTTCAACACCGCGTGGTTCGCCGAGCACCACTTCAACAATTACTGCCTGGTTCCGTCGCCCTTGATGATGGTGGCGCACTGCGCCGGCTTGACGAGCACCATTCGCCTCGGCACCGCCGTCTGCGTGCTGCCGCTCTATCAACCACAGCGGCTGCTCTCCGAGATCGGCTTCGCCGATGTCGTTGCGGACGGGCGTCTCGAGCTCGGCGTCGGCTCGGGATACCAGCAGTTCGAGTTCGAGCGCTTCGGCGTCAATGTCGATGAGGCGCCGGCCGTCTTCTCGGAATACCTGGATATCCTTCTCAAGGGCCTCAACCAAAAAATCTTCGAGCACAACGGCCAGTATAAGAAGATACCTCCGACGGCGATTTCGCTGCGCACCGTCCAAAAGCCAACCCCGCCGATCTGGATCGCCGCCGCGTCGTCGCGCAGCATGAGCCGGGCCTATCGTGAGGGACACAATCTCTTCGTCACGGCATTCCACAACGGCTTGGAGACTGTGAGCACGCTGCGCGAAACCATCGAGAAGGCGGCGGCTTCGGAGAGTAAGAATGTCACGGACGCCAAGATATCGCTGCTTCGCTGCTGCTATGCCAGCGACGACGAGGCGGAGATCAACAGCTATCTCGACAACGCCCGCTTCCAGCGCCGGCTGTCTGAAGCACTGCATCACCGCCGCCAGCAGAGCCACGACGGCTATCTGCTGGAGGAAACGCCGACGCGGCAGGATCTGTCGTTCGAGACTATGCGCGAGAACCTGCCGATCGGCAGCGTAAATCGCGTGATTGATCGCTTGCTGGAAGAGATGGATATCTTGAAACCGGACCAGATTGCAATTCAGACCCAATTGGGGGATTTCGACCAAAAGACGATGCTGCGCCAGATTGAGCTCTGGGGAGACAAGATCATCCCAGCGGTCAACAAGTCGCTCGGTCATGCGGGGGGTTGAAGTTCGCAACGGCTTGAACTCTCACCTCGCCTGCTTGATCGTTTCAAAAGGCATTAAGCGCGCGGTCAACAGTAGGGCACAGGGACGGAACCCACAGGTCGCTTTTGGCGGACGGTTGGGGTGCATATGCTCGAAAAATGCATTGGGAAAGAAGGATTGGAAGAATGCCTTGTCCATGGCTCCCATCGTTTTTCCTATGGTTTCCGGCCGGAACCCAGCATTCACCATGCTACTCGCACAGTGAGGATGCAGCTTCAGGATGGCGCTGGCACGAAGGGCGCTCAGCAGCTGCAGGAGAGCTCGCTGCCTTGGAGAATTCACGATGAGCGCTTTCGTCACCCGCGACGGCTCCAAATGGATGCCGCAATATCTGACCGCCATCGATGGCACGACCTGCATTGGCTGCGGCCGCTGCTTCAAGGTCTGCTCGCGCGAGGTCATGCACCTTTACGGCGTCGATGACGCGGGTGAAGTCCTCGGCGCCTGCGATGGCGAAGACGACGACTTCGATGGCGAGCTCAATCGCATGATCATGGTCGTCGACAATGCCGGCCGCTGCATTGGCTGCGCAGCCTGCGCCAGCGTCTGCCCGAAGCTTGATCGTTAAAGACAGAAGCGCCTTTCCCGGCGGCGTTGCACGGAGGAGGGGATGTTCATCGCCTCGCGATATTTTGTGACGGTGCGGCGCGCAATATCGATGCCGGCTTCCTTGAGGCGGACGACGATGTCATCGTCGGAAAGCACATCATCGGGCGATTCAACGGCGACCATCCGCTTGATCCGATGGAGCGAACGCTCGGCGCGTCAAGAATCCTTGCGTCGACGGGGCCGGTTGCGCGGCAGGCGGTGAATGGGAGGGCTATTTGCCGCAAGCGATGCGGCGATTATCCTCGTCTTTGCGGTGAATAACGGGTATAATCTCCGCAAGGAGTGCGGAGATTATACCCGTTATACATGAATTGCCAGAATGGCCGGCGTTTCGCTGGGACCACAAGGTTCTGGCGGAGCCACTTGCGGCCGTGCGGCACCGGCAGGGGCGGCTGATCGGACGAATGGAGGGGCTCGGCTTCGGGCTGCGTAATGAGGCCATGCTCCAGACCCTCACGGAGGATGTTCTCAAATCCAGCGAGATCGAGGGCGAAATTCTCGACCGCGATCAGGTTCGCTCCTCCATCGCGAGGCGGCTCGGCATGGATATCGGCGCTTTGACGCCGGCAGACCGCGACGTTGAGGGCGTCGTCGAGATGATGCTCGACGCAACCCAGAAGTACGATCAGGAGCTGTCCGACGAGCGGCTGTTCGGCTGGCATGCTGCACTGTTCCCGACGGGGCGTAGCGGGATGCACCGGATCAGGGTTGGTGCGTGGCGGGACGACAGCTCGGGGCCGATGCAGGTTATTTCGGGGCCGGTCGGGCGCGAACGTGTTCATTACGAAGCGCCGCAGGCACTGCGGGTCGGGGAGGAGATGAATGCGTTTATCGCCTGGTTCAACGGGCAGGACGGCAGCGATCCCGTCGTGAAGGCGGGCGTCGCGCATCTTTGGTTCGTCGCCGTTCACCCGTTCGAGGACGGCAATGGGCGCATCGCGCGCGCGATTGCGGACATGCAGCTTGCGCGCTCCGAGGAGAGTCCGCAGCGCTTTTACAGCATGTCGGCGCAGATACGGCAGGTGCGCAAAGCCTACTATGAGATTCTCGAAGCAACGCAGAAGGGCGATCTCGACATCACCGACTGGCTCCAGTGGTTTCTTGCGTGTCTGGGACGCGCGTTCGATGGCGCGGAGGGCATTCTTACGGGCGTGCTCACGAAGGCACGGTTCTGGGAGGAGCATGCGGCTGGCGCTATCAACGACCGCCAGCGCGACATGCTGAACCGTCTGCTCGACGGGTTCGAGGGAAAACTCACGTCCTCCAAATGGGCCATCATCGAGAAGTGCTCACCCGATACGGCACTACGCGACATCAGCGACCTGCTTGAACGCGGGATTCTGGTCAAGGACGAAGGAGGAGGCCGCAGCACCAGCTATTCCCTTGCCGCGATTGAATCAGGGCAGACAACGAGGGATTCCTGAAATGATGTTGTACAAGTACGTTCCTTTTGAACGCGGACGGCAAATCCTTGAGGGGAGCGCCGTCAGCTTTACGAGGCGTGAGTTTTTCAACGACCCTTTCGACTTTCCCGCGTATCCGCAGGAGCCGCAGGGCGATCCCGTTTCGGGCTTCTTCGCAAATGTGCGGGCATGGGCAAAGGCGCAGACCTGGGCCGAACATACGGGCATCCTGTCGCTGACGAGGACGGCCGCCAATCCTCTGATGTGGTCGCACTATGCCGACCAGCACAGAGGACTGGTGATCGGAATCGACGCGGTTGCGGCTGGGCTGACCGAGGAGTCGCGCAATCTGATCCCCGCGCAGTACGGCAGCGTAATCTACGTTTCGCGGCGCCTCGCTGCGCCTTTCATCACGCCGCCTGAAACCGGGATCGCCGTTGGCAGCACATACCATTTCCCACACGATCATTACGAGAAGCTCCAGCGCCTCTTCCTGCACAAGCCCCTTTGCTGGTCCTACGAGGAAGAGGTGCGCGTCGTGAAGTGTCTCAAAGGCGTTGAAGCCGAACCCAACGGCACCCCGAGCGGAAGCTTTGAGATCATCCGGCACGACGGGCGCGCGACGTGCTGTTACAGGGTTCCGCCGAGCGCGATCCAGGAACTTTACGTCGGCCTCCGCGCCGCGCCGGAGGCGGCGAACGTTCTTGTCGATGGCGCGAAGGCGCGTTTGCCGGGCCTGGCCGTGCATGACAGCTTTCTCGAAACCGGCAGTTTCTCGATCGGGTTCAAGCCTTACGGAACCGCAGAAGAGACAGCGGTCGCCCATGCGAACGAACACGCGTGAACGCCGTGCAGTACTCGTTCGATGAATTCTGGAGCCTTGTAAACGGCCTCTCATCGGACCAGCGGGCTTTGCCGTATGTCTGCGCGCTCGCTTCCGAGCTTGCTTATCACCATGTTCCGCAGTTCGAGATCGACGCCCCCAAACGGGCAAAGCTCGTCGTTCCCTGCGCCGCGTACCGCGCTATCGCCGCCGCAGGTACGGCGACGAACGTTTTCACCGTGCTGCGCGAGCGCGATCTTGCGCGGGCCTTTGTTGCAGTCGACCGGTTCGTCATCGCCGCAGGCTTTGCCGTCGGTGACAAGCTCTTCGTCGGCTTTCGCGGCACCGCCTTTCTTTTTGACTGGCGCATCAATCTGAGCGCTCCGCTTGTGCCCGTCGCGGGCGTGTTCCCCACGACTCTCGGCGCGCTGCTCTGGCCGGGCGCAGGTCGGCTTCATCGCGGATTTGCCGAGGAGGCAGTGCGGATCGCGATCAAGATCCGGGAGGAGGCGGAAAAGATCGGCGGACCGTTCAGCAAGGTCTATCTCTGCGGCCACTCGCTCGGCGGCGCGGTTGCCGCCATCGCCGAAGGGCTTCTCTATCCGCTCGGCGATATTGAGCCGACGCATATTTTCGGTGCGCCGCGTTACGCAGACGTGTCGCACTACTATTCGAGGCGCACGGCGCCGCCGCTTCAGTTCAAACGGGCGGGCGACATCGTCCCCGCTGTTCCATCCCGGCGCATGGGTTATGCCGACCACCCGCGCGAATTCGATACGCAAGGCCGAGAGGATCCGACGCTCCGCGACCGGACCGGCGCGTATTTCCTGTGGCGTACTTCGTTGTTTGCGGCGAGGAGTTTCGAGCCCCACAGCATGGAAGGCTATCGGAAGGAGCTTGGAATCGCTTGCGGCGCAAAACTTGCGGCCCAGGAGCTGACCGATCGCGGCAAGCTCACAACAGAGCACGTTTTCTAATTCCCAGCGGCGCGTCCGGCTACGCCGGATTGGGCGCTACGCGCTGCGCTTCCCAAGCCCCGCAGGGTCTTGGCCATCCGGTAACGATCCCTCGCGCGAATTGTTCGGCCAGCCTTCGGGCTACGGTGGACGAGTCGGCTGAAATTCTTTCGTCGCCCGCTTCGCTGCCGGATGCGCGGGCTTTGACTTAGGGCTCCGCCCTCAGCGCGCTTCGAGGCGCGGTCCGCCCAGCTTCCTCCGCCTTTGGCTCCGTGCAGCCGGTTCCCCGCGACCGGCCCCTCCGCTTGCACACCCGCTGCTCGCCGCGAGGCAAGGGTTGCAGCAACAGCGCTGCGCACCCGCAGCCAAAGAGGAGGAAAGAGCAATGAAAGCGGGTGTTTATGAACGTATTACCAGCCGGGTTGTGGCTGAACTGGAGCAGCGTGTCAGGTCTTGGCTCAAGCCGTGGAATGCCGAGCATGCCGCAGGGCGCATTACCCGGCCCCTGTGCTCTAACGGGGTGCCCTATCAGGGAATCAACGTCGAGGCGACCGGCGAAGAGGCCGAACGCGAGATTCCGTTCTTGAAGGGCTACACGGTTTTTAACGTGGAGCAGGTCGAGGGATTGCCCGCGCACTTCTATGCCGTAGCCGAACCGCGCCTTGACCCCGTGCAGCGTATCGACCGCGCGGAATTGTTCTTTGCCGCAACCGGCGTAGCCATCAGGCATGGCGGCAGCATGACCTATTACAGCGCCGCGGATGACCCATCGCCCTGTCCCGTTGCCGCGCGGATCACGTCGGCGAAAGCCGTTTTCGTGCGGTGCTGCCAGCCGTCGGCGACAGAGACGAGTTCGTAGGGGCGGCCACGCAGTTCCTCGCGGATATCGTCGAGGATCATGTCGAGGTTGCATTCGCTGCCAACGACCCGGTGCGAGGACACTCGGTGTCACTGGCTCGGACGAGGCAAAGATCAAGGGGCGCGCAACTGCGGATTGAAAGGGGCGCGCAACTGCGGATTGAAAGGGGCAAAAAGGCAAAGTTACTAATCTGGACTTGTCTTCCAGCCCGGAAGACTCGTCTGCCAGCCAACTGACAACCCGAGTCGTTAGGGATCATTTGCCTCCATTGCATGATGTCCTAAATTGGACTATATCCAAATCAGGACATCTGAAGGTAGTTATGGCCCGAGCCCTTCCAAAGCAGTCGGCACCCGCCGAGCCAGGACTGCTGCGTCTTGATGCTTCGCGTTTCGCGCCAGCGAACAGGAAACGACTGAGCGCGCCCGGTTTCCGCACTTTTCTTGGGATTGCCGATCTTTGGAGCCTCAGTGAGGAAGATCGGCGCTTGGCTCTCGGCTATCCTTCCCGTTCGACCTATCACAACTGGGCGAGGCTGGCACGGGAGCATCGGGATTTCACATTGGACGTCGACACGCTCACACGCATTTCAGCCGTGTTTGGTATCCACCAAGCCTTGGGAATTCTCTATGCGACCGAACAAGAGGGCGTTGCCTGGCTGCGCAGCCCAAACTCAGGCGCGGTCTTTGGCGGAAATCCGCCTCTGGCCCTGCTAACCAGCGGCTCCTTGGATGCTTTGCTGACCGTGCGCCGTTTTCTCGACGCCGCACGTGGCGGGCTCTACATGGCGCCGAATGCGGTGGATGAAGCTTTCGCGCCGTACGAAGAGGCGGATGTGGTATTTCGGTGACGGAGACTTTCGCGCCGGCGCCGCAGCCAACCTACCGCCTAATTCCGTCTCGATTTCCCCCGATTGGGCTGTTCGATAGCGTCGCGACGGCTGCGGATCTGGCGGCTGTCATGGACCTCGTCGGCTGGACGAATGATCGATTGGTAGCTGGGCGAATTGATCGCCTCCCGCGCCATGAATGGGTCTACGGCCGGCCCAACGCAAGCGTCGTCATGGCAGCATTTCTTCACGTCGCTCTGACCGGCATGCGCTTCAATTCTGCCGACTTGGGCGCATGGTATGCAGCAGCTGATCTGAAAACGGCGGCGGCCGACGTTGGGCATCACTTGCGACGTGAAGCTGTGACGCGAAGCCTGCCTCAAATCAAGCGAACATACCGGGCCTACACGGCGCGGCTTGATGGCGAGTATGCTGACATTCGTGGCCTACAGACAAGCAGACCGGAGCTTTATTCCTCAACGAACTATACCGCGTCCCAGCGGTTTGGGGAAAAGATCCGCGCGTCCGGCAGCGGTGGAATTCTTTACAATAGTGTGAGAATGCGCGGGGGCATCAATGTCGTCGCATACCGGCCCACGAAGGTCGAGAGTGTCGTTCAGACAGACCATTTTGAGATCTCGATTTATGCCGACCTGCATACGATCGAGGTAAAAAGACTCAAGTCCCAGAGTTGAGAGTGCCGGCTGAGCGTCGTCCAGGTGGCCGGGCAGCCCTGCAAACGACCGGCTAGAACGTCGGCTTCAGGGCGGACTTGGATGTGTAGAAACTTCTTGCGTAGCCCGGTGACGCGCCGACGATTTGAGGGTTCAGAGGCCCTCATTGCCTTCATCAACATCCGCGCTCCAGGGATCGCTACCTCCCGTTTGAGGTTGTAGGCGAGGACGTGGTTCCGACGTTGGGTAGGTGGGGTGAGGAAGTGACATCGTCCTATCCAGTCCTGGATGGTCCCGAAGGCATGCTCGACCGTTTGTCGCCGCACCCGCATGGCATCGGGCATGCGGTCGGACATCGCAAAGTTAACTGAGGGCTGACGGATTTGTGCGATGAGGCGTGCATATCCGCGATTGCCCCTGATCCGCTCTATCGCCGTTACCGCTTCCACGCCGAGATCATCGCTCATGCGGTGTGGCTGTATTTCCGCTTTCCGCTCAGTCTGCGCATTGTCGAGGACATGCTGGCAGCCCGCGGCGCCATCGGCACGCATCAGCGCCTGGGGAGCGCAGTTCGGCTGGCATTTTGCCAACCAGATCCGACGCCGCTCGGTGGTCTACTGAGGCGACAAATGGCATCTCGATGAATTTGTCGTCACCGTTGCCGGGAAGAAGCAGTGGCTGTGGCGGCCGTCGATCAGGACGGCTTCGTGCTCGATGTTCTGGGGCAGAGTCGGCGGAATGCCAAGGCCGCAAAACGTCTGATGAAAAAGCTCCTGAAGAAGCAGGGCCATGCACCACGGGTGATGGTTACCGACAAGCTCGGCTCCTATGCCGTTGCCGGACAGGGGCTCATGCCCCACGTCGAGCATCGCCGGCACAAGGGGTTAAACTACCCGGCCGAAAACTCGCACCAGCTGATCCGACGACGGCCGGAGATCATGAAGCGCGTCAAGTCGCCAGGCCAGCTGCAGCGTTTCGCCTCCATCCACTCCCCCCTCGCCAACTGTTCCCGTCCCCGCCAGGCCCTTTCATCCGCCGACCAGCGCGACCTGCGCAATATCGCCCTGGCCAAATGGCGTCAGATCGCTCACGTCGCGGCTACTGCCGGAATTCGCGACCCCATTGGCCATCAACATGCCCGACGCGATGACTTTACGATAGTCGTCTCCTTTAACGCCATCCGGGACGCCTCCTGTCGGGTCCGCGACACAGGCTTGTTAGCCAATCTCTTGTTGAGCTCAGGCTAAATAGCTGAAAAGTAAACACAAAATTTCATCTTCGGTTCGATCAGCCAAATTGGCACGAGTTTTGAAACCCTTCGTAGCGAGGCGGCAGGAGCTGCCGACCAATATTCATGTCGTGTGTGATATCGCGATCAATGGAACGAAGGGAGGAAAGCAGAATGTCAGGTCTGCGTCGGACCCGCGTACTATCGGAAAAGGGGCATCCCCCGTGGAGTCCGGGCGGCAATGCAAGCGAAGGTGTAACTACCCTTCGTGACCTCATTCGCATCCATGACAGCCCGTCATTCCTCATGGAGGCCCATGATGCGCTGTCCGCAGTGATTGCCGAAAGGGCCGGTTTCAAGGGGCTTTGGGCCTCAGGCCTGTCGATCTCGTCGAGCCTCGGCTATCGCGATGCCAACGAGGCATCCTGGAGCGAAGTGGCCGATGTGGTGGAACGCATGGCTTACGCCGCCAGGATTCCCATTCTCGTCGACGGCGACAGCGGCTTTGGCAATTTCAACAACGCTCGCCTTGTCGCCGGCCGCCTGCGCAAGCGTGGTGCAAGCGGCATCTGTATCGAGGACAAGGCCTTTCCGAAAATGAATTCCTTCATCAGCGATCGTCATCCGCTCGCCGACATCGAAGAGTTCTGCGGCCGCTTAAGGGCCGTTAAGGACACCGTCCTCGACCCCGACTTCGTGTTGGTGGCGCGGATCGAAGCCCTCATTGCCGGCCACGGTCAGGACGAGGCACTTGACCGCGCGCATGCCTATGCCGAAGCTGGCGCTGACGCGATTCTCATCCACTCGCGCAAATCCGATCCGACCGAGATCCTGGCATTTGCCGGATCCTGGCAGAACCGCCTTCCCGTCGTGATCGTGCCAACGAAATACTTCAGCACGCCGGTCGCCGAATATCGCGCTGCAGGCATTTCGACCGTGATTTGGGCAAACCACAATATGCGCGCTGCGATCGCCGCGATGCGCAATATTTGCAACCGCATCATTCACGAGGGAGGCATAGCCGGCATCGAGCCCGATATCGCCCCGCTGGAGGAGCTCTTCGAATTAATGGCTTATGACGAGCTCGCTGCCGCCGAAACACGTTATCTGTGGCCGAAGGCCGGAAACGGTGCCGATAGCTGACCGGAAACGGTCGGCCGTTTTGAAAGTGCAATTTGCAAACGCAGGAAGCGCCAATGCTGGCCCAACGGACAAGCTTGTTCAAATCCTCGGGAACCGCGGCCGCGCGCACCGCCGCCAGCGAAATCGTCGATCTGACGGCTTGGGAAATCTGGCGCGATCTGGCCGCGACGATCCGGGACGGGGCGATCGACGCCATTCGAAAGGGCGTTAATCGCTATACCGACCCGGTCGGGCTGCATCAGCCCACGAGGCGCGCAGCTCTTAGAGTCTGTTTTGAAAATCAGGGATGGGCATTTCGTCGGATGAGGTTTCCACCCATGACGACGAGGATCATGGCGTGAGAGACGTCGATGCGCTGCTCATAATCGCGCACGAGGCGTCGCCAGCGCGTCATCCAGCCGAAGGTGCGCTCGACGACTCAGCGGCGGGGCAGGACCTGGAACCCTTTCTAGTCGTCGGATCGACGGATGATCTCGACCACGAAGACGAGATAGGCGGCTTTGTCTATAAGCTTCAGCCGGTCATAGGCGCTGTCGGCGAACAGATGTTTCACCCAGGGCCAGCGCTTGCGGATGCCGTCCAGGATCGCTTGCGCCCCGGCACTGTCGGAGATGTCGGCGGTGGTGAGGTTGACCATCAAGAGCCGCTCATCCGTATCGACGGCAATGTGTCGCTTGCGGCCGACAATCTTCTTGCCGGCGTCGTAGCCCCTTGTTTCAGCTTGCGGAGCCTTGACCGACTGACTGTCGATCACGCCAGCCGTGGGACTGGCCTCGCGCCCGGACCGCTCGCGATCCAGCATCAGCGCCACGTCGTGGATGGTTTGGAACAGAAAGCGCCGCGCCAACTCGCGGAACCAGCCGTAGGCCGTTTGCCACGGCCCGAAATGGATCGGCAGCATTCGCCAACCGCAACCGGCGCGGACCAGGTAGCGCACGGCGTTGATCACCTCCCGGAAATCAACCTCGCGCGGACGGCCGCGACGCCCAGGCCTGGGCATCAGCGGGGCGATCTGCTCCAATTCCTCGTCCGTCAAATCGGACGGGTAGCGCTTGGTTTTCTTGGCGATCTGGGCCATTCGCCCGCGGCTCTGCTTGCTCCAAATCCAGAGCTTGAATCACAAATCGCCTCACCGCAAAACCCACTCCCTCGATTTTCCAAACGGACTCTAAGCCATTCCGCCGAAAATCCCGACCCGGCCCGCGCTGGCTCGCTGATGGCTACAGCGCCTGGGAACCACGAATATTCCGCAAAGCATCGCACTTAGGGGATAACCAAATGACCGATAATCTTCCGAGGCAAGCCGTTATTCTCGCTGCTGGCTTCGGCTCGCGTCTGCGACCGCTGACCGACCTGCGGCCCAAGCCCCTCGTTGAAGTCAATGGCACCCCGATCCTCCATAACGCGCTGCGAAACCTCGAGGCGGTTGGGGTAGAAAAGGTCACTATCGTCGTCGGCTATCGCAAGGACGCAATCGAACATTCCTGCGGCGACCGCTTCGGAAGTCTCGAAATCAGTTATGTCCAATCGGATGTTTTCGACAGAACCGGTAGCGCCTATTCGCTCTGGCTGGCGCGTCACGCGCTTTTGTTAGGCGATACTTACCTTCTCGAAGGCGATGTCTTTTTCGAGCCGGACGCACTTCGCTACCTCGCAATGGCAAAAAATGCCGCAGCCGTCGCCCCGTTCGGCGCATCGATGGAAGGTTCCGCCGTGGTCCTGACGGATCACGGTTATATCGCCGAAGTGCGAATGGGACAGACTGCTGCAAACCTGATGGACGGTTCACCGCGGCTGTTCAAGACCATGAATCTCATCCGCTTTTCCGGCGAGGACCTGCGCACAACGATCATCCCGCACCTCGACGATCTCATCGGCGCCGGCGCCGTCAAATCCTACACCGAGGAGCTGCTGTCTCAGCTGGTTCAGCAGAAGGGACTGCAGATAGCGGCGGCCCGGTGCGACGATCTCAAATGGTACGAGATCGACAGCGAAGAGGATCTTCTGATCGCCGAAAGGATCTTCGCGCCAGAGGGCCTGACGGCAGCCCAGCCCCTGCGGGCTGAGCCCTAGCAGAGGCGGGCAACAGACAGGAGACAGACATGTTGGCGCATCGAATTTCTCTCCTTTCCGGATCAGGGACCGCGGCAGCTCGGGAAGCCGCAAAGGCAGCGGCAGTCCAAGGTCGCGAGATTGTGGACCTTGCCGCCGGCGAGGTGATCACCGAGCCACCGGACTCGGTTCGCGAAGGCGCGATCGCCGCCATAAATGCCGGTGCAAACCGTTATACTGAATCCATTGGCCTGACGTCCCTCCGCAGAGCCGTTGCCGAGAAGCTGTCGACTGAAACCGGGCTTGCGTGGGATACCGACAACATCGTCATCACTGCAGGTGCGAAACAGGGCCTGCTCGACGCCACCTTGGCGCTCCTCGATCCAGGTGACGAAGTCATCATTGTTCGTCCCTGCTGGCCGACATTCGCATCGCAGATTCTTCTGGCGGGCGCAAAGCCTGTTTTCGTGGACGCCAGACCGCCTTCCTATGTTCCCGAAATCCGCGCCATCTGTGGCGCCGTAACGCCAAAGACCGTGGCGATTATCATCAACTCGCCGAATAATCCGACGGGAGCGGTGTACGACCGGCCGACCCTCCAGGCCATCGGTGATCTCGCAATAAAGTATGATCTTTGGATCCTTTCCGACGAATGCTACTCCAATTTTGTTTTCACCGGTGATCGTCATCAGTCGATCACGATGGCTCATCCGGGCATTCGTTCACGAGCCATACTGGTCAATGCCTTTTCCAAAGAGTTGGCCATTACTGGTTGGCGCCTCGGCTATTTCGCGGCACCACCGGAAATCGTCGCTGCGGCCAAGAAGCTTCAGAGCCTTACGACGTCGAATGCGAATGTGATTGCTCAACACGCCATACTGCATCACCTCGAAGTCGGCGAAGGCAGCTACGAGCGGGAGATGCATCAGCGCCTCGCCGCTGCGCGGAAGGCGGGGCTAAGAATCCTTTCTAAGCTGGAGGACGTCGCGCCACCGCGTGCCGATGGCTCGTTCTTCTTCTATCTCGATCTCACGCCGCTTCTCGCCGGGCTGCCGAGGACGAGCTCAATCCGGACGGTGGATGATATCGCCCGCATCCTTCTTGAGGAAGCAGGTGTCGCTTCGGTCCCCGGAACCACCTTCGGCGACGAGACAGGACTGCGGCTTTCATTCGGAGCGCCACCGGAAAAAATCGAACCGGCCCTGGAGAAAGTCGTCGCTGCACTCAATGGCCTGAAAAGCCGTTAGGCGGCAGCGTGATTGAAGGCAATTGGAGCCGACTTGGCAAAGGCACGTAATGGATGGCGTTCACTATGGAATGACGTGCCGTGATCGCACGCCCATCCTTTTTCCAATTGCGGGCCGGCGGCGGCCGTCACCAAGAGCTTTGTCGAGGGAGTACCCGATGCTGATCTACCTTCGAGACTACGCCAACGCCATTACGGCAACGGGGTATGTATTCGCGATCCTCGGACTCTTCCTGGCCCTGAACGGCCAAATCGAACTCGGTACCGCATCGATGCTCTGGATGTGGCTCCTGGACCACTGGGACGGTCATGTCGCCCGCAAGACAAAGAACAGTCGGCGGCCGGGCATGGCGGATTTTGGGAAGAGCTTTGACGGGTTCGGCGATTTCATTCATGGCGTTCTATTTCCGTCCGTCGTTGTCATACTTGTTGGCGTAGGGAGCGTTCTGTCGTTCGTAGCCGTTCTCACCCTCATCATGGCTGGCGCCATCCGCCTCAGCTATTTCGAGAATTTCGGGCTCACGTTGGATGCCAAGTTCACGGGCATTCCGGTCTCCTATGACACTCCATTGGTCGCGATCTTGCTGATGGCACGGCCAGTCTTGCCGATTGTGGCGTTTCCGACAGTCTTCGCCATCGCCTTCATCGCCCTCGCCGTGCTGCACGTGACTAGCGCGGTTAAGGTACCTGCGATACGGGGCCGGGCAATTCCGATCGCAACAGTCCTAGCGATCGCGATTTCTGCTGTTTTGGCAGGAGGGAGCCTCACCTGGTGCGGCGAATGATGAAAGCCGGTGAGCAAAGACAACGGGAGGTCTAGGAAATGAATAGGATAGACGTCCAATCTGGATCGTTGGTCGACAGGTGCGTCGACGAGAATGGATTGATCCGACTTAATCTCAACCATCCACCTCCTGTTCCCCAGACTTTCGACCAAATTTTTGAGGATGTGCTTGAAGAATTGTTTCTGACAATGTCGCCTTCCAGCCTCGTAAAAACACATCGTTGGACAGGCACCGACGAGGATCGGTCGAGAGGAGCGGAATTCACGGGCCGCCGACTAGGAACACAACCGGATGCGCGCCGGGTAGTTTTGACCCATAGTACGCAAGCGGCCATTCATATGATCCTCCCCGGGATTATCCCTAAGGGTCGAGCGCTTGTCGTAGAACAAATGACATATCCGCCGGTACGAACGTTTGCCGAGCGCTACGGAATTCCGGTGATTGACGTGCCCATCGATGCCGACGGTGTTGAGCCAAATGCATTCGAGGAAATTTGCAAAGAAACAAACCCCGCCGCTATATATCTTTTGACGACCTATCAGAACCCCACAACCGTTACGATGTCGTTGAGGCGCCGCGCGCATATCGCGGAGATCGCCAGGCGCTATGGCGTCAAAATCATTGAGGATGATGTCTATAGCCTTCTAAGCCCGTCGCCCTTGACGCCGATCTCGGCAATGGTGCCGGAAATATCCTGGTATCTCTTGGGGACAGCGAAAAGTTTCGCAGCCGGGCTGAAATTGGCATATCTCGTTGCCCCGACGCCGGATGAGGCTGCCACCGTGTTCTGGCCGGGCGTTCGTGCGACCTATTGGATGGCGACGCCGATGAGCGCAGCGTTGATGTCCGGTTTCATTCGCCGAGGCGACGATCAGGCGATCTTGTCGGCGGTAAAGAACGAGCTACGCACCCGACACCAACTTCTCGACCAGATCCTTTGTAATTGCCGTTATGTCGCGGATCCTGGCTGTCTGCATGTGTGGTTGCCGCTACCCGAAGGCATATCCAGTCGAGAATTGGCGGACGCCATCAAGAGCGATGGCGTGCAGGTTGCCGCCAGTAACTCATATGCATCTGAAACCTTTGAGCCTCCTGAGGCGATACGAGTTGGTATCGGCAACCCGGAGACAGTGGACTTGCTGGAGTACTCGCTGACAATTGTTTCGCAATACATTCCTTCTTAACAAATAAATTTGGAGCCGAAGAGAAAAGAAGATTGTGGAGCAGAACCGTGCCTTGCGAAAACGTCGCAACACCGCACACTCCGAGCGCGAAATTCGACTTACGGCTCATCCCTCTGGAAGAAGGAGCAGACCTTAGAAGGAGAGTGCTGCGTCCCGGTATCCCTGGCTGGGAATTCCCGTTCCATCCGACGTCCGACTTTTTTCACATGGGGGCGTTTCGGTGCGGCCGGCTTGTGTCGGTGGTTTCGTTTTTGACCGAACCAATGAAGGACGACAGCAAAGACGAGGGTCGTACTTGGCGGTTGCGCGGCATGGCGACCGAACTGAAACAACAAAGGCGCGGTATTGGTGGGCAACTTCTGGAAGGCGGTCTGGCGGAAGTGATAGCGAGGAACGGCACAAGGGTTTGGTGCTATGGGCGCACGTCGGTTGAAGCGTTTTACCTCGGATATGGGTTTCGCGCCTTGGGCAACGCTTTTGACATCACCGGCGTCGGCTTACATGCGTTATATGTCAGAGATCTCACGCGCCGTCTTTGAATCAGAGCGGAAATCAGCGCATCTCAAACCAATCCTAGCACTTCCCACCAAACAATGGCGTAGAAGGAGTTCAAGACATGGGACAAAGTTCGAGCAGGCCCCACGAGGCATCCGCCAATTGGGCTATCTATACAGGTGCTGCCGCCTACTACCAATCGACGCGGCCGGGCTATCCGGACGGGGTGGTCCAAACCATCGTCGATGCTCTGCCCGACATTTGCACACCCATAATCGCCGTCGACGTCGGATGCGGCACAGGAATATTCACTCGCCATATCGCGGATGCACTCAAGACAACCGACAAGGTCATAGGTATAGAACCCAATGACGATATGCGGCGAGAGGCGTTTGAAGCGTCAAAGGCCTACCGGAACATAGAATTGCTGTCTGGCTCTTCCGATCATATCCCCATCGATGATGAGAAAGCAGCGCTGGTCACTGCTGCCTCCGCCGCCCACTGGTTCAATTTGGAAAAATACTACGAGGAGGCAGCCAGAGCTCTCAGACTCAAGGGTGTTATTGCTATCGTTCAGAACAAACTGCGCTGGTGGGACAGCGAATTTCTTGCACAATATGAGGCCTTCCACGAGCGATTTTTGCTGGGTTACAGAAGGGGCACCTTTCCCAACCAATTCGGCGGGTTTTCGGAAGAAACCTTCTGGGAAGACTTGGCGAGACATCCCGATTTCAGCAACGTCCGTAGATCTTCTTGGAAATGGACACGAACTCTCGTCCCGGACGAATTCGAGACCTTGAGTCTGTCCACAAGCCACACGAGGCGAGCATTGGCGGAGAACGACGCGGCTGCTGTGATGGCAGAACTGCGCCGCATCCTTGAGGCGAGCGCCGATGCCGAGGGTAAACTGATCGTTCCCTACGTGACGGAGGTCACGATAGCAGAACGGAACGCAGTTCCGAGCCGAATATGATTATGCAAGTCCGCAGTTCCCTTCAGGCACGCGGACGCCCCGCGATGCCAACGAGGCCTCCTGGAGCGAAGTGGCCGATATGGTGGAACGTATGGCTCGTGCTGCCAGCATTCCCATTCTCGTCGACGGCGACAGCGGCTTCGGCAATTTCAACAACGCTCGGCTTGTCGCCGGCCACCTGCACAAACGCGGTGCGAGCGGCATATGCATCGAGGACAAGGCCTTCCCGAAGATGAATTCGTTCATTGGCGATCGCCACCCGCTCGCCGACATCGAGGAGTTGTGCGGCCGATTGAAGGCTGTGAAAGACGCCGTCCCTGACCCCGGCTTCGTGCTGGTGGCGCGGATAGAGGCCCTCATTGCCGGCCACGGCCAGGATGAGGCGCTTGCCCGCGCGCATGCCTATGCCGAGGCCGATGCCGACGCGATCCTCATCCATTCGCGCAAATCCGATCCGACGGAGATCCTGGCATTTGCCCGATCATGGCAGAACCGCCTTCCTGTCGTGATCGTACCGACGAAATACTTCAGCACGCCGGTCGCCGAATATCGCGCTGCATGTATTTCGACGGTGATCTGGGCAAACCACAGTATGTGCGCTGCGATCGCTGCCATGCGCGACATCTGCAAGCACCGGCAGCACCGTGTTCTCGTCGCGCAGCCAGATGGCGGTCGGCAGGCCGGGACCGGCAAGTGTTTGGTTGACGAGGCCGATGGTCGGATGAAGCAGCGCCTCCGAGGCGATCGCCATGGCTGTGAGGGTCGCCATATAGGGCAGGAAATGGATGGCGCGGTAGAAGGCGCGGAAAGACTTGCCGCCTTCGATCAAAAGCGCGATCGCAAGGCCGAGGACGATCGTACCGGGCACGACGATCGCGACGTAGACGATCGTGTTGACCAGCGAGGCGCGGAAGCCCTCGTCGGAGAAGACCTCCTCGAAATTTTCAAGGCCGACGAAGGAGAGCGAGCTCGTCCCGAACTGCCAGTCGGTAAGCGCGATGGCAAAGACGGCGAAGAGCGGCAGAAAGAAAAGACCAATGAGCAGAACGAGCGCCGGGCCGGCGAGCGACCAAGCGGCGAGCGTCTCGGTTATCCGATGACGGCGCAGCGCCTTTTGGGAAGCGCGGCGAGCAACTGAGAAAGTGCCCGGTTGGCTTGCGGAAGAAGAGGCGATGCTCATTGCGACCGCTCCTTCATCCGCAGCA
>NZ_FOSL01000027.1 GCF_900114255.1 Neomesorhizobium albiziae
GATCTCCACGCTGGTCGCCCGACCTAGAGCTTCCTCTAGATCCTCCAAGGACGACGCTTTGCGTTGGCTGCCATCAGGCAAAGCAACATCGGCGGCGGGAAAGCCGACACTGATTGCAAGTTGAGTTTCAAGCTGCTGCTGCTTGAGGCAAAGCGCCAAGGTCCGAACATGGGCTTCGACCCAGGCCTGCGACAGCAAGAGAGCGGGATCAGGTGCTGCGCCCTCCCCGTTCTTGTCCATCAGATTTGGCGCCTGCTCAGTCGCAACCACGACAACTTCCCGTCTTCCGCCCGCACGTGACGAAAGGCAAAGTCGTGGTATTGTCGGAATCAGCCATGATCCGAGCTCCAACCAGCTTGGGTTTGGTCAGGTCGGGCAAGGTGGACCAACACCTCGTCCGACCGTTTCACGCGTATCTGCGAGCGTCAGCAATAAAGTCGACTTTTTTGACCAATGTCAAACAAAAATACTGATTTTGAATAATGAGCTTGATTTCGGTAGAGCAATGTAGGGGAGCAAGAGCGATGCTTGGATGGAGCCAGGGCAAATTGGCTGAGGCCGCGGCGGTATCAAGGACAACCGTTGTTGATTTCGAAAGGGGCATCCGCATCCCACACCGGAACAATCTTTCTGCTATTCGTCGTGCTCTGGAGGCGGCTGGCATAGAGTTTATTCCTGAGAACGGTGGCGGAGCAGGTGTGCGACTTTTTCGTCGTTCTAGCGACGCATGACCCAAGGTGGGCATTGAAAAGGCAGACTGCGAGGCGAAACGTGACTAGCTGAAAGCCGTCACGACGGCCATGTGCGGCGCATTGCTGCTCGGCAGCTTATGGGGCCGACATGAGACGCATTGCCGAACTGCGGCCTAGACCCGGTTCCCCTGAGGGCGATGGATCCATTATCGGCGGAGCACAGCGAGGTAGGGACAAAAGAATTTTCGAGAATCTTTCATGCCATGATCGACAACGGAAATTTCGTGGAGCCGTGCCGGAATGGTACGGCTTCTATCCACACCCGGTGATCGCGACGGCGATGTCAGGCCGTCCCGTTCCGTCCTTCGTCCAGCAACGGCATTCCGTATTGGCGGATTTCGTGAACACCCAAAAGGCCGCTCAACACGCCGACATGCATGATGCCTCTAAGCACGCTGCGGTTCCGGCGGGCGGGCCAGACCATCGTCAGGACGGCGGACACGAAGCAAAAGGCCACTTTCGCCGACGCCAGCGCGAATTGTTTGGCGCGCGCTTTTCCCGCCGACCTGCTCCGCAGCAGATGGCCATGCGTCTGCCCCACGCGGTAACGGCGCTTGCTGAGCCAGCCGAATGTGGCGCGCTCGGGCGTCACGAGTTCGTCGACCCAGGCCTTGGCGGCGTAGGCGACCATGCCACCGGCCTTGTGCACCTGATCGAAGAACTCCGTGTCCTCGCCACCGGTCTGCCCGCGCGCCAGGTTGAAACGCCGTCCGGAAATGCTCTCCGCGTCCATGCGCAAGAGAACGTTGCAGGTGTAACCGGTGCGGATCTCTCCCTCCACCCAAACCGGAAAGGTCGAGTGAAAATCTCCAAGGCTCATCCACTCGGGAGCGTCGGGCAGGTATCGTGCCTTGACTGGGCCGAGTACCGCATCGGCGCCGGTAATTTCCGCCGTCTCGACCAGTTTGGCGAGCCATTGGCTGGAAGCTGTTTCGTCGTCGTCAATGAATGCGACAAAATCAGCCCTGCTCGCGTCAAGGCAGGCGTTCCGCGCGATGGAAATATTCCGGGCCGGGCAACAAAGGTAGCGGATTGGCAGGCCGAGCCCTTGGGTCAGTTGCGCGACGAGTTGCTTCGCCGTCGGCGTGTCGTCATTGTCGGCGACGATCACGCCGATCCGGTATCCGGGCGGCTGATCCATGGCAGCGATCGAACGAAGCGTGTCCGCGATTTCCGAGCGGCGAAACGTGCAGACGCAAATGTCAATTTCGGTGGCTTTCGGCATCGATGCCTCCTTTCGCATTGCAAAAGAAAAGGCATCATCTGTGCCAACTACCCCATTGTTCGGCTAAACCATTGAGCTGAAATCGTTATCGCGCCCAGCGGCGGCCGAGGGATTTGGTTGCTGGATTGTGCAATGCACAATTGCACGGCGCTTTTCCGTGGGAAGCCGCCAAATTATGTGCACTCGAAATGCGATGGCGGCCGCTATCTTGATCTGTCCGACAGCATAGGGGCGCATAGCGCTCCGTCATGTTTAGGCTGAAAGCGGACTGGCAGCTTCGGAACTTGGGATGCCAATAGCTGACGTTTTGCATTGGAGGCTTTGAGTCTCGACCTGACCCGAAGCCGTATTGCTCCATTCTGTCGAAAGGTCGGCTCGGGGGGAACCTTGCCATTTGAAGCGGCTGCGGGAATGAGCTAGTGAGCGTCGCCTGCGCTCAATGATCAAAAATAGCGTAGGCGCGTGGCTTCAAGCGACTGCTGAAAAGAACACTGAATTTCTCTAAGCGGCAGAGGCGGCGGCGGGATATAGTCTACGTCTCCGATGTCATGTTTGAGGTGTGGCGCAAGTTTTGAAACGACGCGCTCATAATGGGCAGCTTCGATGCTGTCGCGGATGCGTTTCATTGTCTTGCGCGACGCGATGGCAACCGCCTTCAGGAGCGGGTGCAAAGGGATCGGGAATGCAACCGATGCGTCTCGATTGATGTGCATCTTAACGTCCTCTTCGTAAATCGAGGATGCTCTGAGAGATCTGCCAAGGGAAACGAGTTGCGCAAATGCGGTCGATGAGCGAGCTTGATGACCATGGGCATGCCCGTGGGTTTTGACCTCGATCTCCTCCGCAGCTTCGTCGCTATCGCGGAGGAAAGGAGCTTTACCCGTGCAGCGGCCCGCGTCGGGCGGACGCAGTCGGCAGTCTCCCTGCAAATGCAGCGGCTCGAAGGGGTTCTCGGTCAGACTGTGATCATCCGAGGCAAGGGTGGCAGCGTCGAGCTGAACCCGGAAGGGCAGTATTTGCTCGGACGAGCACGCGAGCTCCTGGCGCTCAATGACGACATCATGCGGTCGCTGCACGCCACTCCGGTGCACGGCACGATACGGTTGGGCATCGCGGAAGAACTGTCGGCGCGCTATCTGCCGCGAATACTCGATCGCTTCTCCCATGCCGCGCCTGCGGTCGAGGTCGAAGTCGCGGTCGCAGCGTCCTGCTTCCTCGCCCTGAAGTTGAAGAGCGGCGAGCTCGACCTAGCCCTATTGAGGGCGGGCCTGGAGCCTCGGCAATGGCCCGCGGTCGAGATCTGGCACAGCCCGATGAGGTGGGTCACATCGGACACGCACCGCCAGCATCTGCGCGATCCACTTCCGCTGTCGATTTCGCCCGCGGATTGCCCGTGGCGTCCGTCCGAATTCAGCGAATGCCTGTGGCACGGCATGGTGATCCGAGCGCTGGAGCAAGGCGGACGCAACTACCGCGTCGTTTCGACATCCACAACGACGCAGGGACAGATGGCCGCCGCGCAAGCCGGGCTGGCAGTGACGAACACGCTCGCCGACGACCGCTTAGCCGAGGGATTGAGAATCGTGCGGGCAGATGAGGGGCTGCCCGAACTGCCAGAGTGCCGTTACCTCATGCTCACGGCGCGCGAGCCGCGTCAGCCCGCCACGGACATGCTGGCGGCGCAGGTCAGCGAGGTCTTTGGGGGCACTGCGAGGCGTGCTCCACGACCGCCATCCACCCAGGCGATCACCGGATGAACAAGGCAGAGCTCACCCCTACGGCCGATATTGGGCGCATTGCTGACCGGCGGCCTTTGGTCCGGTAGCGGACTGACGGCATTTAACCTCAGGAATACGATAGCGGACACTCATTTGCTGGTGAGTTCGGATCGAATGCAGAAGGAACGTGCAAGCATTCCGCGCGTTGCTGTATGTGCAGACCCGGCAGAAAGACCCGATGTCAAAATTTAGCCGCCGCAGGCTCCTGGCAACGGCTGCAACATGCGCCGCCTTCGCCACCCTGACCGCTTGCACGAGCGTTCGTGAACACGGCCAGAGAGCGTTTGGCCCGCGGCCAGAGCAACTTCCCCAGCTCGGTGTCGATCCCCTCTTCGGCGATTATCACCAGATGTATGCCGCCACGCTGGACCGTAGCTATGACATCCCGGCTGTTCCAATCGAGGAGATTGACCCGAAATACTATCGGCAGGTCGTTCCGGACCCGACCGGCGAGCAGCCGGGAACTGTTGTCGTCGACACGTCGAACCACTTTCTCTATTTCGTGGGTAATATGGGGGATGCACTCCGCTACGGCGTTGGCCTCGGCCGTGAGGGCTTTGAGTGGTCGGGCCGCGGAGTGATCCAGTGGAAACAGAAATGGCCGCGCTGGTTCCCGCCAGACGAAATGATCGACCGCCAGCCCGAGCTTGAGAAATACCGTGCGCGGCAGATCCCGGGCACGAACGATTGGGAGGGCGGCATGGAGCCGGGTGTCATGAATCCGCTCGGGGCGCGCGCGCTCTATGTTTTCCACGATGGCAAGGACACGCTCTATCGGCTGCACGGATCGCCGGAATGGTCGTCAATTGGTAAGTCCGTGTCCTCGGGCTGCGCGAGGCTAATCAACCAGGATATTATCGATCTCTATGACCGCGTGTATCGCACTGGTTGACCGGGCGGCTCAACCCGGGCCTCTTACGCGAGATAGCCGGAGAGGCCGTCCCACAACAATTTGAACGAGGTCACGACCAGCAATCCGTAGCAGGCCCGATAGAGCTGACGCTGGTCCAGCCTTGCGTGAAGCCGCCAACCAAGCCATATGCCTGCGGGAATAGCGAACAGGCAAACCATCATCAGTATCCAGTCGTTGCCTGCCGGCTTCACCAGCAGCAACCACGGCACCGCCTTGATCGCATTGCCCACGGTAAAGAACAGACTCGTGGTTCCCGCATAGATTTCCTTGCTGAGACCGAGCGGCAGCAGATACATCGCCAACGGCGGCCCGCCCGAATGAGCCACCATGGTCGTGATTCCCGATGTGAGACCGGCAGCGACCGCCTTCGGCGATGAACGCGGACCTACCGCCACCTTACCGCCTCCCACAAACCATAGGCTGACAAAGATCAGGGTAATCGCCGCCATCAGGATCGCGATGGCCCGATGGTCCAAACTGCGGAACAGCACAAAGCCGAGCCCAATACCGATCACGAGCCCCGGTAAGAGCAGGACAAGGTCCGGCTTCGACCAGGTCGAAGGCTTCCAATAGCGCAGCGCGAACAGATCCATCGCAATGAACAGCGGCGCGAGCAGCCCACCTGCGGTGACCGGATCCATCACCGTCGACAAAAGCGGAATGCCGATGATGGCGAAGCCGCCACCGAACGCTCCCCTCATGAAGGAGATCAGGAACACGGCGGCAAAAGCGACAAAGATCGTGGCAGCGGTCAGCTGCGGCGCAACTGCGGAGGCGATCATGACATCCTCCCCGTTTCGGAGAGTGTGAAGAAGCCGCGCACCGCCGCTTCGATCTGGGAGCGTGCGAGGCCAATGTCCCGTAGCTCGTGGTCCTCGAACTCGCGCAAAGCGCCGATGGCTTGCCGCCGGGATATCTCCTTGGCGAGGACGCGGAAGCGCTGAAACACCGATCGTACGGGGACAGGCAGCGGACCACCGTGTCGACCGAGCGGGAAGGGCTTGGACTGTTCGATATTGGTCATTACTTTCTTCCTTTGGTTTTTCGCCGCTTCCCTTAAGGGCAAGCGGGAGGATTGCGCGTACAGTGCGCTCGTTTGGCCCCTTGTGTGGGCCGTTATCAGATGGAATTCACCGGCACCTCGGATCATCTTCGATCAATCGGTGCAATGCGGGTGTTGCTGTCAAATAAATTGCATGCTAAAAATCTCGGTGCAATAGAAACATTGATCTCGGTGCAATTATGTCGACAAGCGAGTATCTGAAGCTGGCTGATGAAGTCGCCTCCGAAATCGTCGACGGACGCTTGAAACCAGGCGATCGCCTCCCGCCTCAGCGCACATTTGCGTACCAACGCGGCATCGCTGCCTCAACCGCCAGCCGGGTCTATGCTGAATTGCTGCGGCGTGGCCTCGTCGTCGGCGAAGTGGGGCGTGGAACATTTATCTCGGGGCAATCGCGTCGGGGCGATGCGGCAACCAGGGACCCAGGCGACCCGCGAGTCGATCTGGAATTCAACTTTCCGATCCTGCCGGGACAAGCCGAGCTGATGGCCAAAAGTCTGGCCGGGCTATCCAATCCGGACGCCTTGCAAACTGCATTGAAGCCCGCGACGAGTCGGGGCAATTCGGCCGCACGCGAGCTTGGCGCCCGAGTCCTTGCCCGAGGTGGCTGGATGCCGGATCCGGAGGGGATGGCCTTTACCGGCGGTGGCCGCCAATCCATTGCCGCTGCGATTGCGACGCTGGTGCCAGCAGGCGCGCGTTGCGGCGTCGAGGCACTCACCTATCCGCTCGTCAAGGGCATCGCCATGCGGCTGGGGGTAACGCTTGTGCCGATTGCCATGGACGACCATGGAATTCGTCCGGACGCCATTGAGAAGGCTCATCACGAAGCACGTCTGTCTGCGGTTTATATCCAGCCAACGCTGCACAACCCGCTCGGCGTGACCGTGCCGCCTGCCCGACGCGAGGAACTGGTGCGGCTGGCCGAAAGGCTTGCCCTCACCATGATAGAGGACGCCGTGTACGGGTTTCTTGTCGATGAGATTCCACTCGCTGGACTGGCGCCAAACCACTGCGTGTTCGTCGACAGCCTGTCGAAACGGGTCGCGCCGGGGCTCACCCTGGGCTTCATCAGCGCCCCGGTAAGCTTACGCGAGCGGCTCATGGCCTCCATTCGTTCGGGCGGGTGGACAGCCAGCGGTTTTGCCTTCGCCGCTGCCCAGCGCTTGATAACCGACGGTGTGGCGAACGAACTGGTGAACCGCAAACGCGAAGATGCGCGGCAGCGCCAGAGTGTCGCCGCTGACTGTCTTGCCGGCCAGAGTGTGCAATCAGACAGCCGCTCCTATCACTTGTGGCTGACGCTGCCAGAACGTTGGCGCTCGCAGGCCTTTGTCACAACAGCTGCACGGCATGGGATCGCCATTACGCCATCCAGCGCGTTTGCCGTAAGCTCGGGTTACGCGCCAAATGCGGTGCGCCTTGCATTGGCCGCGCCACCCATGGAAAGGCTGCGAGAGGCGCTGCAGACTCTGGCGCGCATGCTGAATGCCAGCGAGCAGGATTTTGACTTTGCGGAGTAGCGGCATTGCATCGGGAGCAAGCCGCTGGCTTCCTAGCCCGACGCCAACGTTCCGCTACTTTCCGGATGGCGCTCAAACCACAGCGCACTGATCCCGCACGATGCGCGTTCTGGCTGCCGAAGCCGTTGGAAGGCTGGCTCTCTGAATCATTTTGCGACCGCTTGCCATCGTTATCGAACGGGCGGGCGCAATGCGGGCTTTGGCTATCGCAAACATCCCGCGCTGCAGCGCATGTATTGAGCGCAGGCGTGGCGCAAACCAGCAGGGCCAGCATGGCGAAAATTCGGCGAAGGTAAGGGGATGGCTAATGAACAAATCGGTGTTTGTCATGGATTTCACCCAGCCATTTTACGACAACCTGGATCGTGGACGGCGTCACGACGCAACATCAGTCGGTAAGTTCAACTTTGACCTGGTCATCACCTACTTTGGCTTTACTGCCCCGATTCCCTGCACAGACAAATGCCGACGGCGGCAAGTCAGTCCGCTTTTAGCCCTCCCGCTTCAACACCGCTGGATCGACGGGAAGCTTTCGCAGGCGCTTGCCAGTTGCCGCGAAGATCGCATTGGTCACTGCGGGGACAATGCATGACGTACCGGCCTCGCCCATTCCGCCCGGCGCTTCGGTGCTCTGGACGATATGCACCTCGACGGCTGGCGCCTCATCCATCCGCAGGATCTGGTAGGTGTCGAAATTGGTTTGCTCGACCCGGCCGTCCTTCAGCGTGATCTCGCCATAGAGCGCTGCGGTAATGCCGAACATGACCGCGCTCTGGACTTGTGCCTTGACGGTGTCGGGATTGACGACGGTGCCACAATCGACCGCGCAGACGACGCGTCGGACGCGGACCGCGCCGTCGTCGGCTACTTCGACTTCGGCCACGTGCGCCATGTAGCTGGCAAACGCGTTCTGGATCGAGATGCCGCGTCCGGCCCGCGACGGGAGCTTTTGTCCCCAGCCTGCTTTTTCGGCTGCGAGCGCCAACACGGCCTTGGCCCGAGGCGTCTTGTCGAGAAGCGCCAGGCGATACGAGACCGGGTCCTGCTTTGCCGCTGTTGCCAACTCGTCCATGAAGCTTTCGGTCACGAACACATTGTGCGACGGGCCGACGCTACGCCAGAACGCGGTCGGGATGCCGGGCGGTTCTACGCGCACATATTCGACGTGGAGATTCGGAAGGTCGTAGACGAGATGGATGGCGCCCTCGGTCGTGTCGGGGTCGAGGCCGTTGCTGAAGGCGGGCGGCAACCACCTTGCTAGGATCGAGGACCCGGCAAAGTGGTTTTTCCACGCGACCGGCATGCCTCTGGCGTCGAGACCAGCCGACAGCCGGTCGAAGAACATAGGCCGGTACATATCATGCTGGATATCCTCCTCGCGGGTCCACACGACCTTGACCGGTCCGTCGACTTGTTTGGCGATCTCGACGGCGCGAACAACGCCGTCGGCCTCGAGCCGTCGCCCGAAACCGCCGCCGATCAGGTGATTGTGTACGACGACCTTATGCAACGGAAGACCAGCGGTCTCCGCCGCTGCCGCTTGTACACGTGCGAGAGCCTGGTTGCCGACCCAGATTTCGCAGCCATCGCCACGCACATGAACCGTACAGTTCATCGGCTCCATCGTCGCATGCGCGAGGAACGGAACCTGGTAGTTTGCCTCGACCTTGATCGCCGCACCCGCCATTGCGCCGTCGGCATCGCCGATGCTCTGGGCAACCGCGCCCGGATTGAGCGTCGCCTGTTCAAGTTCGCCGAGGATCGCAGCAGTGTCCAGTTTGGCGTGTTGACCTTCGTCCCATTCGATCACCAGCGCCTCGAGGCCCTTCTTGGCTGCTCCCATGTGATCGGCCACGACGGCTACGGCGTCATCGAGCTGCACGATCTGGCGCACACCGTTGATGGCTTTGGCCGCGGCGGCGTCGACGCTCTTGACGCGCCCACCAAACACCGGCGACTGCGTGAGCGTCGCGACCTTCACGCCCGGGGGGCGGGCATCGATGCCATAGAGGGCCGTCCCGTTGACCTTCGCCGGCGTGTCGAGACGCTTCGCCGGCGTGCCGATGAGTTTGAAATCCTGCGGCCGCTTGAGTTCGATGCTTGTCGGAACTGGCATCCGCGCTGCTTCGGCGGCAAGCTCACCGTAGCCGAGGCGCCGCCCGGTTGGCGCGTGGACCGCTTCACCGCTTTCGGCATGACACGTCGCCGGATCGACAGCCCAGCGTTTCGCCGCAGCGGCCACCAGCATGGTTCTGGCGACTGCGCCCGCGTTGCGCATTGGTTCCCATGCCCCGCGGATGGCATTCGAGTTGCCGGTCGCTTGCACCCCCAGCAGCGGGTTGACGTAAAATTTTTCGTTGGGCGGGGCGTGTTCAAGATCAACGCGCTTCAGATCGACCTCAAGTTCTTCTGCGATCAGCATCGGGATCGACGTGTAGGTGCCCTGCCCCATCTCCACATAAGGCATAGTCAGAACGATGCGCCCGTCGCCTCCCACCGTGATGAACGCATTGGGCTGAAAACTTTCACCTTCGGCCGCTTCGGCTGTGAAAGGCATGCTGAGACTGAGCACAAGGCCCCCGCTTGCGGTGGCTGCAACTTGCAAAAATCTGCGCCGGGAAAGAGCGTTGGCGAATGGCGGTTTGCTCAGGCTTGAAACCGGGGACTCGTGATGATTGCTGATCATGATTGCCTCCCCTCTCAGATCGCCGCCGCCAACTTGATTGCTTCGCGAATGCGGACATAGGTCCCGCAGCGGCAAATATTGCCAGACATCGCCTCATTGATTTCGTCGTCGGTCGGATGCGGGTTGCTGGCAACGAGCGCGGAAGCCGACATGATCTGGCCGGACTGACAGTAACCGCATTGAACGACTTCCCGATCGAGCCACGCCGTCTGAATCTTGGCGCCCGCTTCCGTTGCGCCGACCGCTTCGATCGTGGTGACTTCGGAGTCCCCGATGCTGTCGATGGGGGTTATGCAGGAACGGGTGGCAACTCCGTCGACATGGACAGTGCAGGCGCCACACAGCGCCAAGCCGCAGCCGAACTTCGTGCCGGTCATGCCGAGCACGTCGCGCAGCACCCACAACAGAGGGGTATCGTCGTCGACATCCACCGCTTGGGGCACGCCATTTACCTTGATCGTCGCTACCATGGTTCTCCTCCTCTGGCTAACTCCCCGGTTGCTGACGCGCATGCCGCGGCTGGAAGAAACGCTAGGAGCCACGGCGGCCCGTGAATTACGGGGTGGTTCTGGCTACTTCGATAGTCACCTCCGCGACCTCCGGCGCCCTCGAAATCATCGGCACGCGGCTCGTTGGCGCATTGATCTCTCCTTCCTTGAAGGCCAAACCAACTGTCTTCTTGTCCACCTGCTCAAAAGCCATCGACGTCGATGACGGCCTTTGCAAAAGCCTGCGGAGCTTCCTGCGGCAGGTTGTGTCCGATCCCGCCCTCGATGAGCCGGTACTCATATTTGCCGGAAAACTTTTTCGCATAGGCACTAGGGTCCGGGTGCGGCGCACCGTTGGCATCACCTTCAAGAGTGATGGTCGGCACCGATATTACAGGAAATTCGGCAAGCCGCTTTTCCAAATCGTCGTATTGGGGCTCGCCTTCGGCCAATCCGAGGCGCCAGCGATAGTTGTTGATCACAACCGCGACATGGTCCGGATTGTCGAAGGATGCGGCCGACCGCTCGAAAGTGGCGTCGTCGAAGGCCCATTGCGGCGACGCGATCTGCCAGATCAGCCTCGCGAAATCGCGGGTGTATTTTGCGTAGCCGTCGCGGCCGCGGTCGGTGGCAAAGTAATACTGATACCACCACTGGAGCTCGGCCTTCGGCGGCAGCGGCACCGCACCGAGCTTCTGGCTGCCGATGAGATAGCCGCTTACCGAAACCATCGCCGTACAGCGCTCGGGCCAAAGGGCGGCGACGATATTTGCGGTGCGGGCGCCCCAGTCGCAGCCGGCGATCGTCGCGCTCTTAAGCCCCAGTGCGTCCATCAGGGCGATGACGTCGGCGGCTAGCGCGGAGGGCTGGCCATTGCGTAACGCCTCATCCGAAAGAAAGCGAGTTGCGCCATAACCGCGCAAATGTGGAACGATGACGCGATATCCTTTGGATGCAAGAATTGGCGCGACGTCGACATAGGTGTGGATGTCGTAGGGCCAGCCGTGCAGGAGGATTACAGGGGCGCCGTCGGAAGGGCCGACTTCGGCATATCCGACATTCAGGGCACCGGCATCTATCTGCTTCAGTGTGTCGAATGAACTTCGCGACGACGCCGATGAGGACGCCGCTTTTGCCGATGCGCTTATGCCGAGTTCAACTGCGGCAAACGTAATCGCTGCAGCGCCAATGACGCTGCGGCGCCGGTGATCGATTTTCTCGGTGGTCGCGGTCCTTGTCATGATCAAAGCGCTCTCATCCTGTGAATCCATTGATTGGCGAGACAGTTAGTAGCATTGGCTCACCAACCTGTGCGTGCCGCAGGAGTTCGGGTCAGGAGGACCCAACTCACGACCCCAACCCAGATGAGGCCGATGACGGGCGAAACGAACCGCGAATAGCCACCGTCTGGCGCCCAGAATCCGCCGTTCAGCCAGGTGGTGCCACCCAGCAAGACGAGCACTATGGCTGCAACGCCTGCCGCAAACAGCGCGTTCGAAATCAGCTTTGCCCGCCAGAGCCCAAAGGCCGACGCCATGATCAGCATCGCGCGCGGGAACGAACTCAACACGACAGTCGCCCACGCGAAGTCGTTCAGTCCCGATGCCAGCGCGCCATTTCCGGCGCCAGCGATCGAGAACGCAAGCGCCGCGCCCACCGTGATGAGCACGAGGAAGAGCGCTCCGACCATAGCGCTAGCGGCGGTTGCCGCTCCGCCCCAACCGTCTTGCCCCGCATCCGCCAGGGTGGTCCTGAGCGCCGCAACGAACCACATAAGGTTGAGGAGCGCCATGCCCGAGATCACCGCGGCGATCAGGACCCATATGCGATCGGCCTCGTAAAATGCAGCGACCGCGTCAGCCGACGCTCCCATCTGCGGCTGGTAGCCGTAGATGGCGTACGAGATGACAAGGAAGACCGCGAAGTTGATGCCGCTTGCGCGCCACAAGCGCTCCCAGAACAAGCCGGTGGCGTAGACGCTGGTGGTTGGGGTAGTGACTGTCGCGGGTATGCTCATGGGGATGTCCTGTCAGGCTCGAGTTGGATCTTGTGTCGCTGCGCGCTAGGCTAGGAAAGGCACGAGTTGGGCGTTGATCTCGTCCGCGCGCGTCCACGTCAGGCCGTGGGAGGCTCCCTTGAGCTCCACGTACTTAGCGTTCTTGATCATTTTCGCCTGACGCCGCGCGGTCGCGTCCACCGGCAGGATACGGTCGTCGTCGCCATGGATGATCATAGTGGGAATATCGTTGCGGGGGAGGTCATTGCGGAAATCCTCGATCCAGGCGTCGACGCAAGCCACGGTGCCGATTGGCGAGGCGCCGATGGCGACCGCCCAATTGGCATCCATGACATGCTCGCTGACGCGCTTTTCGTCCTCGCCGCCGACACTGTAGAAATTCTTCAAGAACTCCCTAAGCGCGGCTGGTCGATCCGCCTTCAGGGCGGCCTTGGTGTCCTCGAACCCCTTGCGGTCGACGCCTTCTGGGTTGTCGGGTGTCTTGACGAGATAGGGACCGATCGTGCCGATTAGCACGGCCTTCTTCAGCCGCTTGGTGCCGTATTTGCCGATGTATCGCGTGATTTCCCCGGTGCCCATGGAGTGTCCGACCAGCGAGACGCCGGTCAGATCCAAGGCGCTCAACAGAGCATCGAGATCGGCCGCGAATGTATCGTAATTGTACCCGACACCGGGTTTGCTTGATCGGCCGAAGCCGCGGCGGTCATACGTGATCACGCGATGGCCTGCTGCGAGCAGCGCGGCGGTCTGCTTCTCCCACGCGTCGCCATTAAGCGGCCAGCCGTGAATGAGAACGACCGGTGGTCCGGAACCGTGGTCCTCGAAGTAAAGATCGATGGGTAGCGAGTTTTCCTGTCCGACGTTGATGTAATTGGTTGGGCTGCTCTCCTTCCTGGTTCCGGCCATTGAGGCTGTCGACAACAGCGGCGCGGCAAGTCCGGCTGTGGCAAGAGCAAGCGTTGCGCGTCTGGAGATTCCGTTCTGCGACGCAAGCGAATGGCTGCCTTCGGAAGCTGGGGTATTAGGTCGATCTGCGTTCATCAATATTCTCCATTTTTCAATCACTTATACGAGTTGATGCAAGTCCGGCGCGCCTCAGTCGAAGGTGCATTGCGGGCCGAAAACTTTGTCCCATCAAGTTGGTGGTGCGTAATATGACTGCTTGGAGGAGCGCGAGCTATTGCACGCGGGTAGCGCAAGATGACCGATGTGGCTGAGTCACCTAAGCCTAAGTTTACAAGGTGGCGTGGTGTGGAGCTGACCGTAGTTGACAGGTACGAGGATAGGACCTGATGGGTGATCACCAGCGCAAAGGCTTCGCGCGATGCGAAACAGTCAGGAGCCTGGTGGTTCGTCGGATAGTAGCTTGAGCTTGTCGGCCATTCGACCGAGCTCTGGAAGCGATCCGGCGCTCATTTTCTGCATCGCCCTGCTGCGATGAACCTTCACGGTCGCTTCGGCAATGCCGATGTCATGAGCAATCTGTTTGCTCAGACGGCCACGCGCGACCTGAACCATTATTTCCCGCTCCCTCGGGCTCAGTGAGCCGAAACGCTCCCTGAGTGCGGCCAAGTCCTGTTCACTTTCCCGCCGTGCAAGATCGCGAGAAAGACCGACCTGGATGGCATCAAGAAGATCCTGGTCACGGAATGGCTTGGTTAGAAACTCAATGGCGCCTGCTTTCATCGCTTGTACCGACATTGGGATGTCGCCGTGCCCCGTGATAAAGATGATCGGGACTTCCCTTTTTGCCCGAGCGAGCTCCCGCTGCAGATCGAGGCCGCTTTGCCCCGGCAGTCTGACATCGAGCACCAGACACGTAGGGCCGTTGGGCGGATCGGACTTGAGGAAGTCAGGAATTGACCCAAATAGCTGGAAATCTATGCCGAGTGATCGCAACAGACGCCCGACCGATGCTCGAAGATTCTCGTCGTCGTCGATGACTAAGACGGTGGAGTTTGCAGCAGACATCGTTGCTACTCGGATTGAAGCATCACGGGGATGTGACTCTGTCCCAGTTCGCAGGTTGGCCCGGCCGCACAGTTGTAATCCCAATCCCTGTACCTGAACAGGCTTAAGCTTAACCAGTACATGCAGCGTAGACTTAAAGCCATGTGCAGAGATAGCGCGGCAGCGTCATTTTGTGCCTGCCCCGAGACAAAAGCTACTGCGTTGCACCGGAGGCATACTGCCACAGGTCCGAGCCCAGCTCGCCGGGAGGACTCCAGTTTTTCCGGGTGACCGCCAGCCTTCAATCCTCGAAGGGCGCGTTCATCAACAGGTCGACGGTTGATGCCGACTGGTAGCCCGGGACGAAGCGCTCGCCGAAATCCCGCAGGAAATTGTCATAGCTTGTCTCCGGCCTCGTCTTGACGAGATGGCAGCACGTCTCGGCAAATTCATGCTTCATTTTGAGGCGCGGAAATGCACCGACAATTTCGGCGATCTCGACCGCGGGGATCACATCAAGACCAAAACCTGCCCAGTCGAGACCAATACCCATCGTGCCGAGCGCCACTTCCGCTTCCTTGTGAAGCGCGATCGATGGAGTCGAGTTGAGCGCGACGAGATCCCAAATCAGCTGCGCACGGTGGTCCGAGAAGCCCCGTTCCTTGATGAAGGAGCGAGCCGCGTCGGCGCCATTGACCTCGAAGCGGTTCGGACCGGATACACCGGCAGTGAGCCCGACGTCGTGGAGGATCGTGCCGACCGCGACCACCTCCAGGTCGCAGTCGATGTTCTTTAATTGCCCGATCCTTGCCGCGAACAACCACGACCGCATGACGTGGTTGAAGAGATAGGGCTCCGAAAGCCTTCGCGCATATTCGAGCGCCCCCGCGATCATCGCCGTATCAGGGACACTGACTCCCGCAACCAGACGTGTTTGAAACTGGACCATGTCTATCTCCTCGGCGGCCGTCAGGCCGCCTGTTAAAAGGCCACGGCGGGACACGCCGGCTTCCTGGCGGAAACCTTGCTCCTGCCTTGTTCCCTCGCCCGTTGTCCCGCGCAGGAGAGATCATGGACAAAGACTACAGCGAGCGCGCGGTTTCGATCGACCATCTGAAGTGTGGATGCAGGCCATACCGGAGTATAGGGTTGGGCTGACTGCGATCCTTCCGATGCGCCAATCGGGATCGGAGTTCCGCTCACCCCTCTATAGGCGTCGAGGAAAGCGTCCGTCCAAAAGCCTCCAAACGGTTACCTGATGCCTGGCAGCTTCGACCGGATTTGCGGGGTGCCGATAGCGCCGGTTGAGAGACTAGGCGCGTTGTATGGCGGACTCCGCGAGAAGGTTGCGGAGCCGAGCAAGTGCCGCTTTTTCGATCTGGCGCACACGCTCGGCGGTGATCTGCATATCCTGTGCAACGGTTTGAAGCGTTTCGACTTCATCGCTGAGATGTCGGCGTTGGACAACAAGTATTTCCCGGGGCTTGAGTGCACTGAGCGCATTTTCCAGGTCGAGATGCATCCGTTCGCCGTCGATGGTCTGTTCGGCAATCAAGTCCGGCCCTGCGTCACTGGAAGGAATCATTGCGGCCACCGACTCCCCATCGGGTCCAATCGGCGTGTCGAGGGAAACGAAGTTCGACTGGGGCAATTTCGGCCTCCCCTTCATGCGTCGGCTCGAAAGGATATCCCGGTTCGCTATCTGATAGCTGCTGACCTCTGACAATATCCACCAGCGCGCATATGTCCCGAACCGGAAGCCTTTGCTGGGATCGAAGCGACGGGCGGCTTCGAGGAGGCCGCATCGTGCTTCCTGCTTGGCATCCTCGATCGAAAGACCGCCACTGCGCAGATCACGGACAATTCTGGCAACAAGCGGTTCATAGGACAGCACCAATTTCTGCAGTGCGCCGTAATCGCCTCTGTGTCTCCAGAGAAAGAAAAGCGAGAGCTCTTCCTCTCGGCTCAGGGCTTCTGCGCGAATGGGAGCACCCTTTGCGTGCGAACGGCCAGTCCCACTGTAACGGTCCGCGCCTCGTTCGCGCGAAGCAGTCGCGGAACCCTCCGAAAACGTCGGGTGGCTGTGTACATGCTCGAAAGAGATGGGTTGCGCACCGGCGTCCATGGCTCAGAAACCCTTCGGGGGCACAAAGAGACAGATAGTGTGGTGGGCATCGAGTCCGGCCACATGGGCACACCAATGATACTCGCCGTCCGGCGAGTTCTTCACGCGTTTGTCGCCGTAGGCGACAACCTCGCCGGTACTCTGGATGACGTAGCCCTGGGGCTTCTCGCTGATCGCTGTTGCGTCGACCTCCTGGCAGTCCATACTGGAACAGCAGGCCCATGGATACGTCCATCCGGTCGGCGCCTGATGGGCACGGGCGGGAGGTGGCGTGAAAATGGCAACGGCGACCCATGCCAAGGCTGCGGCATTCGCGTAGGATGAGGTTCGACGGTTAGACATTGCATTATCCAGTCTGTTGCAGGTTACCTTTTTGGCTCGACTGATCGCGACCTTCGGGCAATGCAGACGTGAACAGCCGCTTCCACGAAGGCCATTCTCAATCATCGGCGCGGGGCACGCATGATTGGCGGCACGCGTGACGACTCGACCATCACGGCGCGGCGCGCGAAGGCTGGGCCCGGACCACGCATGTAGTGAAGCTCTGGCCGATAGCGCGGTGCTACGAAATCGTGAGCGGCGGAGTACCAGTTCATAAGCAGAGCATGGAGTTTCATCGCAGACATTCCTTTCCGGCGTCAGGCGGCGAAGCATTGCAGGCCGCCAAAGATCGATCGTGATCTTGCCGAGGGATGCTATTGCGTTGGAAAAGAGCCATTTCCGGCAAGATCATGGTGAAACGCAATTTGACGGTTTTCCGTGGCGCGAGCTATTACGCGCTAGTCGCGCAAAATGATCGAAACGTTGCGTTGTCTAAACCTAGATTTATCTGCGATGCTTCGGCCTTTATCAGGCGTGCCATACGGTCAGAGGCGCGCGCAGCGCACACCGAAGTCTTGAACGCACCGCCGCGGCTCAGCGATCGGTTTGACCACCTAAGCTAATCTCGTCCCGGAATAAGCTAAAGTTTACGGGGTGGCGGCATCGAACCAGTGGCATTATTGGCGCAGCCGCGTAGTACCTGCGGAGAAACAGCGTTGTTGATCCGTCGCAGGGGCGGGTTCCAGCGCAACTGCCAGAGGCGGCATGCCGAAAAGCCATTGATTGCGGTTGTTGAAGATAATCGGTTCTTTCGAGAGTCTATGGGAAGGCTGATGAAGTCGTTGGGCTATACCGCGGAACCTTTTGCATCGGCAGCAGATTTCCTCGCATCCAATCATGTGACGGAAACGACCTGTCTCATCGCGGACGTCCACATGCCTGCGATGACCGGGGTCGAACTCCACCGACACCTCCTGGATGCAGGCCACGCGATCCCGACAATCCTTATGACAGCCTATCCGAATGATGCTGACCGGGTCCGCGCCTTAGACGACGGGGTTCTCTGTTACCTTCGCAAGCCGGTTGATGAACAGCAACTCAGACAATGTCTTCGCGCTGCTCTCGTGTCCGGTGGGTCATCTGATGAGAACTTTTGAACCGTCGGGCTCCTGGTCGCCTTCACGAACGTCTTCCCTCGCGCGCCGTCTATCTTACTGCCGCGCACCTGGGGAATTCATTGAGTCGGGTGCGCATCTGGCAAGGTGAACTGGAACACGGCGCCACGAGAGTCATTCGATTCTGCCCACAGCCGGCCCCCATGGGCGCTGATGATCGACCGGCAGATCAAGAGCCCCATCCCCGTGCCGCTGGACTTCGTGGTGTAGAATGCCTCGAAAATACTCTCCAGCTGCTCCGGATCAATACCCGGCCCGGAATCGCCCACTGCGACAAGCGCGCCTTCTTGGTCTTGCCGGGCACAAATCGACAGCTCTCGCGCGCCAAACTCACTCGCGGCCATCGCTTCAACCGCGTTCAGGATCAGGTTCAGCATGACTTGTTGCAGTTGAACGCGATCGCCGTAAACACGCGACCGGCCGTCCGCGAGCCGCGTCTGCACGGACACGCCGTTCCTCATGATCGTGCTTCGCGCCAACACGAGGACCTCGTTGATCGCCGCGCCAAGATCAAAATAACTCTTTCGTGGAGGCGCTTTTCTGATGTGCTCGCGAATTCGGTCGACAATGTTACCAGCTCGATCGGCATCGCCCACAATGCAGCCGAGCGCCTCCCTGACCTCAGCTAGGTCAGGAGGTTGCTTCTCGAGAAAATTCAGCGCGGCGCGGGCGTTGTTGCGCGCACTTGCGATCGGTTGGGTAATTTCGTGAGAAAGCGATGCAGCCAATACTCCCATCGTGCTCACGCGATTTATGTGGGCGAAATCCGACTGCATCTGCTGCACACGAGCCAACGCTCGTGTGCGATCCTCTATGTCCGTCAGCAAAACGTACCAGCGGATAATACGGCCGGAGTCGTCACGAATTGGAATGCCGCGATTGTCGAACCACCGATACTCGCCGTCGAAGCGTCGCAGCCGTTGTTCGATCTGGTAGGGAATCCCGGAAGCGATCGCTCTCGTGAAGACTTCTGCAACGTGAGAAATGTCGTCAACATGCACAGTTCCGTTCGTCCCCCAGTTTTTGAGTTCTTCCAGGGACTGGCCTGTGTACTCGACGATTTGTCTGTTAATGGCCTGAACGTCACCGTCCGGTGCCAAGACACCAACGAGACCCGGTATCCCGTCGATTGCCGAGCGCAAGCTTCGCTCGCTCTCAAGCAATGCCTCTTGCGCACGAATGATTGCCGTCACGTCTGTGCCAGTGCCGCGGTAACCGCGGAATTCTCCGTTGGTGTCAAACACCGGTTTGCCACTTGCTTTCACGTACATCGGGCCGTTACCGCCGGCGACACAATATGTGAAATCGCGGAACGGCTGGCGCGATTCAAGAGCTGCCCAAACAAGCCGCCATTTGTCCGGCTCCGTTTCAACGTCGAGGGCGTGATCCCAGCACACGGTGCCGATCCGAGGCGCCGGGTCAGACCCAAAGGCGTTCTCGGTCAAGTGTGTAAATCTGTAGTCGGTGTCGATCTCCCAAAACCAATCCGACGCAGTTTCGGCATAGTCGCGGAACCGCCCCTCGCTCTCACGTACCGCGGTCTCAGCGCACTTGCGCTCGGTTAAATCGAGCACGAACGCGACACCGTCGCTGCCGCCGACTTCGAACAGCGCGCCGCCGATCAGCACGGGAATTCTGGTTCCGTCCTTGCGGAAAAACTCCTTCTCAAAGGGCTGAAATGTCCCGGTGGAGCGCAGTTCCGCCACGGCTTGTTCATCCCGCGCGCGTAATTCATCCGGGGTCATGTCAGTCCAGCGCAAGCGACCTGAAGCGTAATCCTCCCGCCCATATTGCAGCATGCGCAGAAACGCTTCATTGGCCGACAGGATCCTTCCCTCGAGGTCCCAGATGCAGATGCCCAGGATGTTGGCGTCGACCAGTCGACGAATCTTCGCCTCACGGTCTGCGAGGTCGCGATAAAGGCGCGAATTCTCAAGTGAGATTGCTGCCTGCGACGCGAGCACCTTCAAAACCGTGACACGGTCAGGGGTGAAAACGTTCGGTGCCAGATTGTTTTCAAGATAGAGGACTCCGGTCACTTTGGCTTCATTGACCAGCGGCAGGCAAAGCACCGACCTTGCCCGGCGCGCCCGCACATAGGCGTCCAAGGAATATGTGTGGTGAGCCGAGGCGTCGTCGAGGAGCACGACTTCGCGAGACCGCATGGCGTAGTGGACCAGTGAATCGGGAACTACGTCTGCCGACTCGCCGCTCCGGCGAACGACTATGCCATCCCTGCTGGTCATCGCTTCCGCATCCAGCTGCAGCTCACTCCCGCGCGACAGCAGCAAGACACCGCGCTCGGCGCCGGTGTGCTCGATCGCCAAGCGCATAAGCGTGTCGATCAGTCGCTCCAACTCCATCTCGCCGGACACCGCTTGCGACACCTTAACCACCGTCGCGTAGTCGAGATGTTCGATCGGGACGGCGATCGTCGTAGCCGCGGCACGCCCTGATTCCGGCTCGTGCAGGAACGGATGAAGCGCTTCGAGTTGCCGAACTTTGCCGTCGGCGCCCCAACGCAAATAGCAGAACCGCGCCTCACTTAGATAAGCATTTGCAATCGTTTCGAAGCCGCGCCCCGCGTAAGAGCGGGCGGCCAGTTCATTGGCGAGGCCTTCGTGTTGAACGAAGCGGTGCTCCCGCGCTGAAAATATCGCCTCCTCATAAAGGCGCGTAGCGTCGCTTTCCCGGCGTTCGAGTCGAGCCAATTCTGCGCCAAGCAATGCTGCCCGATGAACGAAATTTTCCGGCCCGCTAAGTGCCCAGTACGCGAATTTCTCCTGATGAGTTCTCAGCCTTTGCAAGGTGTCATCCCGCCCTGCTGTCGCCGTGGCGTCGCAGTGCCCCGCCCAGGCGAGGCCCGCATAAAAATGATACTCGGGCAGCTCCTGTTGAGCGGGTAGCGTCCAAAGCAGCCATTCCGCTTTCAATGCAGCCTTTACGGCGTCGTCGTAGTCGCCGGCGTAAACCTTGAGCTGCAGCTTCCGGATCCAATATCGCGACGCGGCGACGGCAAGAAGGGGATCGCCCTCCAGATGCTGCTCGAAGGTTTTTTCGTCAAATATCCCATCGTTGAAAGAGTTTAGCTTTGGCGTTTGTCCCCGAAGCGCCCGAACTAATCCCAGTTGCGCCGATATGACATCGCTGATCAAGCCGAACTTAACGCTTTGCACGAAGGTGAGCGCACTGCTCGCTTCACGCTCCACTTCGTCCAGCGATTCTCCCGCTGCTAGGAGATTGGTGACTAGGTCGACACGTGAGAAGGACGCATTTTTGAGATCACCCACATCGCGAGCGGCCTCGAAGGCGCGTCGGAACAGCCCTTGGCAAGTCGCCAAAGGCTGCGTCCAGTGCGCGGTGAAAAGCGCAAATAGGTAGTAGACAGTCCCCCTTATGCGATCAAACCTGTGCTTCTCGACCAAATCCAAGGCGATTTCGCCAACACGAAAGCCATTATGAATTTGGTCGGAGTGGAGACTTGGCACGCTGCCAAGTAGCGCATACCCGAAGCACGAGCCTTCGGTGTTCCCGTGCTCAAGGCTAAGCGCCACCATCCGAATGATGATGAGGTGGAACAGGTTCAGATTGGTGAACTGCGCCGCCGAAATCAGCGCAGTGAGCGCATTCATCGTTGCCTGCTGCTCTGGATCGTTCATCAGCGGCAAGTCGAGCAACGCAGGGATGGAAGCGCCCTCGATCTGGCGCCACAATCGACTGCATTCCTGCCTGATGTCGTCGGCTGTTGGGTGTAGCGACCATTGCGGTTGACGCTGGCGCAGATATGAGAGACCGACCGCGACGGCGTCGTCACTTCGATCCAGGATTATGTAGAGGTTGATTAGCAGGTAAGCCACCGCCCCGGTGTCGATGGGGGTCTGAGCTTGTTCTGACAGCGCTAGGAGACGTTGCTCTGCCTCCGGCAGTCGCCCGACCAGATACTCGCACTCCGCGAGGTGGAGCTCGAGGTCGAAGGTAAGCCTGTAATGCCTCGCCCATCCGTCATTCCCGATCAGGGCCCGGCCGGCTTCCAGATACCGCAGCGCTGCCGCGGAGGCGCCTGCTGCCTTGGCTCGCCTGCCCGCAGCGAGGTTGAGTGCGGCGACATGCTCGCGCTCGGCCTCCTCCGTGATCAGCGCCGCGGCGCGATCAAACTGGTTGACGATGTTGAAGACCGCCTCGTCGCGCCTGTCTGCTGGCGTATTCGCGGTGAGCAGCCGGCCGATACTCAAATGCGTTTTGGCGCGCGACTTTTCCGGTATCAACGCGTAGGCGGCTTCTTGCACCCGGTCGTGCGCGAACTTGTAGGTGCCATCGATCCGGTCGATCATTTGTTGGCGCAGCGCCTCCCAGAGAGCCGCGTGCACCTGCTCCTCCGGCTTCCCCAGAACCATCGAGAGTGTCGCGACATCGGCGATGTTGCCGAGGCAGGCAAGCCGCCATAACGCGCCTTGGGTATTGAATGGGAGGTGCTTCAGCTTCGGGGTCAGCAGTTCGACAACATTGTCCGTCTGCTGTTTGGCGTGGATGCCAACGATATCCCAGGACCAACGCCCGTGCTCGTGATCGAAGCCCAAAAGACCCTCGTCGGCGAGGACTTGAAGGAATTGGATCACGAAGAACGGATTGCCGTCAGTCTTGGCGTGCACCACCTGCGCAAGCGCAGTGGCGTCGTCCGGTTCGCAATGAAGCGAGTCCGCGACAAGTTTTCCCACCTCTACAATGCTCAGTGGTTCCAGCCGGATAGTGTTTACCCTGCCAACTCTGCGTATCGTCTCCAGCCGATCCATGAGCGGGTGTCCGACCGTGACTTCGTTGTCGCGGTAGGCGCCGATGACGAGAAGATTGCGCAGGTCAGACCGGGTTAGCAGATCTTCCAGGATGTCGAGGGTCCCTGCGTCCAGCCATTGCAGGTCGTCAAGGAAGAGTGCCAGGGGATGCTCCAGCCGGGCGAAGACGCCGACGAACTGGCGGAACACCAGCTGGAAACGCTGTTGCTTGTCCTGTGGCGGAAGCTCGGGGACCGGCGGCGGCTCGCCAATGATGAGTTTGACTTCGGGAACGAGGTCGATAATCAGCGCTGCGTTCGGTCCCAGCGCCTTCTGAAGCGCGTCGCGCCAAGGCGCAAGGTCGGCATCACTCTTGCCGAGCAGCGGCCGAACCAGGCTCTGAAAAGCCAGTGCAAGTGTTGAGTAGGGAATATCGCGCTTGTACTGATCGAACTTGCCGGATGCAAAAAGGCCGCGCGGCGGCGCCAGGATCGGCTGCAGTTCATTGACAACCGACGACTTGCCCACTCCGGAATAGCCCGAAACCAGCACCAGTTCCGTAGGGCCGCCACTGGCGACGCGATTGAAGGAAGCGAGCAGGGTTTCGACTTCCTTTCGCCGTCCGTAAAGTTTTTCGGGGATCACGAGCCGGTCCGGGGTGTCGTTTTCGCCGAGTGGAAACTCGTCGATTCGACCGTGCGCCTGCCACACGGCCTGACAGCCGCGAAGGTCCCATTCGAGACCGGCGGCGGTCTGATAGCGATCTTCGGCTCTCTTCGCGAGCAGCTTCATGACGATCGACGAAATGACGCCGGGAATTTCCCTCCGCCGGTCGGCAGGTGCGACCGGCCGCTTGGCGAGGTGGCAGTGCACCCATTCCATGGGATCCGCCGCCGTAAATGGCAAAGCTCCGGTCAGCATCTGGTAGAAGGTGACGCCGAGGGCGTAGAGGTCACTGCGGGAATCGATTGACCGATTCATCCGGCCGGTCTGCTCGGGTGCCATATGCGACAGCGTGCCGGCGATCGTCTCGGGAGGACGGGGGGACTGGCGCTCGCGCGCCAACCGTGAGGCAATGCCAAACCCGGTCAGCCGCACCTCGTCGGTCGCAACGTTGACCAGGATATTGGCTGGCTTGATGTCCTTGTGAACGAGGTCCCGCTGGTGAAGCTTGCCGACAGACGCCGCGACAGCGATGGCGAGCCCCAGGAAGCGCCCTACTCCCATAGGCGCGCCAAGCAGCCGGTCGAGTGGTTCACCCTCTGCATTTTCGAGCACCAGGATGGTCCGGCCGGCATCGTGCACGAGATCCAGCGGCCGAATTGCACTGGAACCATCGAGTTGATCTCTAAGTTCGTATTCGTGGGCGAGACGATCGAGGAACGATCGAGACGGATGGTCAGTGGCTGGTTCAACGATCAGCACCGGCCGCCGTTGCCCGTGCTCGTCCAAGCGCCAATCACGGCGGACAACGCGTTCGCCGTCCTCCCACAAGAGCTGCGAGGTGACACTGTTGTGTGCGGTGGTCTGCGAGTGCGCCATGATTGGTCAGACTCCGCCGGCTTCGAGAGCGCGGTCGCCAAGCTTAGCAGGGCGCGCGCCCAGCCAATACAATCTCTGTACCATTGAAAGCGGAGTTTTTTCAAAGCATAGGATTTGTTTAGCCGCCGTCCGCTCGGCCGTTGGAGCAGGCTGAGCAGGTCGCAAGCAGAGTATAGGTCCCCAAGAAGGGTCCATGATATTATCGGGTCAGCCTCGGTTACCCAGAGACCCCTGCCAAACGAAGGTGTAGAATAGCTCCGCGACTGTCAAACTTGGTCATAAACCGGGAGGAAACAGCGATGAGGCTCGACGTCTACGAACAACTGATGAGGATGCAGGCAAGCCGCCGCCGCGTTCTGAAGCAAGCCGCGGTCGCTGCCGCTCTCGCCACCGGATCGTCGGGCGGCGTGCTCGGCGCCGTCGCTCGCTCCTTCGCGCAAGACGGCCTGCGCGCGCAAATCCTGAAGATCCCGGGAATTGGAGCTGGCGAGCCGACGGACGCGGACTGGCAGAAGGTCGGCGAGTTGTGTCTGGGCGATACCAAGAAAAATGTGGCGGAAGGCGAATTCGCCGGGGTCGAACTCACCTTCATGGGTCTCAACAACCAGAACAAGCACAACTTCCTCTTCCGCGGCTTCCTCGCGCCGTGGGAGGCCTATAGTGGCGCCAAGATCAACTGGATCGACCTCGCACAGGCCGACTACAACCCGCGTCTGCAGCAGTCGATTGCAACGGGCACGGTCGACTTCGACATCATCGAGATGGGTGCGCCGCTAGAGGGCGACACTGCTGGCAGAGGCTTTCTTGACGAGATGCCTGACTGGGTGGCGAAGCAGGTCGATGCCGATGACATCGTCGACTACCTGAAGCCGCCGGTTGGAACCTGGAATGGCAAGACCTACCGCGTCACGATCGACGGCGATTGCCACACCTTCTTTTACCGCAAGGACTATTTGGGCGACGGGTCCATCAGCGGCATGACCAATCCGCCAGACACCTGGGCCAAGATCAAGGTCTTCTCCCAAGCCCTCAAGGGAAAGAAAGATCCGCTTACCGGGCGCGATGCCTATGGGTTCCTCGATCCATTGAAATACACTTGGGGCGGGTTCGGTTACTACTTCCTGGCCGACCGCGCCGCGGCTTACGCCAAGCATCCGGACGACCCGGCGTGGCTGTTCGACCCCGACACCATGAAGCCGCGCGTCAACAACCCGGCGTGGGTGCGGGCTATCCAGGACGTGATGGACATGATGCCGGACGAGCCGCTGGACCAGGTGAATGCCGATCCGAACACCACTGCGTCTCAGCAGTTCCTGGCCGGCACCGGCGGCGCGCTCTGCTGGTGGGGAGACATTGGCTCATATGCGCGCACATCGGACACGTCAGTCGTCGGCAATGTCATCGGTTTCTCGATCAACCCCGGCGCCGACGAGGTCTACAACTCGAAGACCAGCCAATGGGAGAAACCCGCCAGCCCGAACTTCGCACCGAACATGGCGCATCTCGGCTGGGGCATCTACGTCACCAACCGTGTCTCGAACGACGAGAAGAAGCGTAAGGCGGCATGGTCGGCGGCAGCTCATCTCGGCGGCAGGGACATTTCGCTCTGGATGGCGGCGTATCCGTCCGGCTTCCAGCCCTATCGCAATTCGCACTTCAACTACGAGGAATGGGCGGCCGCGGGTTACGATCGCGACTATATCGAGGACTATCTCGGCTCAACCGCGGAGAGCTACAATCACCCGAACGCCGCCATAGAGCCGCGCATCCCCGGCATCTTCCAGTATTACTCGATCTTCGAGGACGAACTGGTGAAGGGCATTGCAGGCCAGTACGCCTCCGCTCAGGAGACAGCCGACGCGGTCGCCGCTGCTTGGGAGACGATCACCGACCAGATTGGTCGCGACAGCCAGATCAAGCTCTACAAGGAGTCGCTTGGTATGTAGCCGGCTATCTTGGCACGACTTCAAAAAAGACGCCCAGCAGAGCGCTGCGCGTACCGCCGGGCAAGCTCCGGCCGGCCGATCGTCGGCCAAACTACACGTTGCCGTATGTCTCTCTGAGTTCCTTCTTGTTGAATTTTCCGACGCTCGTCTTGGGCAGTGCATCAACAAACAGGATCTTGTCGGGGATGCCGAACTTCGAAATCACCCCGGCATCGGAAAACGATTTCAGATGTGCCTTTATTTGCATGTCGCTAAGATCGCCGGACCTGGGATTCCTGATGACGAGCGCCAAGGGTCGCTCGCCCCATTTCTCGTCCTTCACGCCGATCACCGCGGCTTCCGACACACCCTCGCACTGCGAAATGAGATCCTCGATCTGCAGCGAAGAGACCCATTCGCCGCCCGACTTGATGACGTCCTTGATGCGGTCGACGACGCGAAGGTAACCGCTCGCGTCGATGACGCCGATATCGCTGGTGTGCAGATATCCGCCAGCCCACAATTGCTCGGAGGCTTCGGCGTTGTCGACATAGCCCTGCGTGAGCCACGGCGCGCGAACAAGGATTTCACCTGGGGTTTTACCGTCATGGGGTACTTCGTTTTGGTCTTTGTCGACCAAGCGAATATCGACAAGTGGTGCCGAAATGCCGGCTTTGGTTCGGATTTCCACCTCTTTCTCGGGATCGCCCGAGAGGTCCGCGGACTTCACCTGCGCCAGACAAAGCAAAGGGGCGCTCTCCGACATCCCGTAGCCGGCATAGACGTCGACGCCGAGCGCGAGCGCTTGCTTGGCGAGCGCCCTCGGTAGTTCAGAGCCGCCGACCACCATCTTCAAGCCGGCGAGATCGGTGTTTGCCGCCGTGGCGGCGCCAAGGAGCATTTGCAGGATCGTCGGAACGCCGTGCGTGACAGTTACGCCTTCGGATTTGATCAGCTTGACCAGCAACGCGGGATCGTAGCGACCGGGATAGACCTGCTTTATGCCGGCAAGAGTGGCCGTCCACGGAAGCCCCCATGCATGCACATGAAACATCGGCGTGATCGGCATGTAGACATCATCGCGGCTGAAGCGGCCCTGTTTCGCGGCAACGCCCGAGAAGGCCATTTCGGCCAGTGCATGGAGCACCAGCTGTCGATGACTGAAATAGACACCTTTCGGCGCACCAGTTGTCCCCGACGTATAGAACGTCGTGGCAAGGGTGTTCTCGTCGAAGTCCGGGAAGTTGTAGTCGGGCGAGGCGGCGGCCAGCAGTTCCTCGTATGCGCCTGCAAATGAGAGGCTGCCTGTCTGGGGCGATGCTCGGTCCGACATCAGGACCAGCGTCTTCACCTTGGGCAGCTGCTGCTTGATGCCTTCCAAAATCGGAACAAAGTCGTCGTTCACCAAAAGCACCGACGACCCCGCGTAATTGATCGTATAGGCGAGCTGTTCCGGCGACAGACGGACATTTACGGTCTGTAGGACAGCCCCCATCATTGGAACTGCGAAATAGGCCTCCAGGAACCGGTTGCTGTCCCAGTCGAGCACGCCGACGGTGTCGCCGGCGGCGATGCCGAGCCCGGCGAGGCTGGACGCCAGCCGCCCGATGCGTTCGCGCAACTGGCGATAGGTGAAGCGGCTTACATCACGATATACGATCTCCTGATCGGCAGCCTGCAGCAGTGGCGTATGCCATAGCTGCTTTATGAGCAGTGGATAGCGATATGCGGAGTCGGTGACTTGTATAAGCCTGCCTGACATGGCGGCGCCCTCGGTTCCTCGCGGTCACATTCGGTCGCCGCTCAAGTTTCAAGTTTCAAAGTTTTGTTGGGGACCACTGTGTTTTTAGCCCCCCGCCAAGCAAACCATGCTAGCTGTCCGGCAACATCGTTCGTTCTCTCATTGCGCGTCGACCTGAACTCGATCTCCCTGCCCCCGATCACTCAGCTGCGATTCTGCCCGAGATAGCCCCTTCCGAAGCCTTGGCACGCAGTTCGAGCAGGCCGAGCAGGAGTTCGTCCCGCTCCGCTTCGAGTTCTTCGACTGTGCGCGATCCGACCTCGGCATGGACGCTGTCGATCAGTCTCTTCTGCACCTCCGGCGTCAGCACCGGCGAGCCCAGGCTCTTCCACGAAGCGGTCATTGGAGCCGCGAACTGTTCCAGGAAGTGCTCGATGCCACCCTGGCCGCCGCCGAGATGATTGAGCATCATGTTGCCCATGATGCCCCAGCGCAGGCCCGGCCCGTAGGTCAGGGCCGTATCGACGTCGGCTGCGCTCAGCACCCCTTCGGCAACCAGGTAATAGACCTCGCGCGCCAACGCAGCCTGAAGACGGTTGGCGACGTGGCCGGGCAACTCCTTGTTGATGCGCACCGTCTGCTTGCCGATCGACGTATAGAACTTCTCAGCGCGCCGGATTGTTTCTTCGGAGGTTTTTGCCCCGCCGACAATCTCGACCAGCGGCATCAGGTGCGGCGGATTGAACGGATGGCCGATGACGCAGCGCTCGGGATGAGATATTGCGCCCAGCTGGATCTGGCTCATGGCAAGCCCCGACGAACTGGAGGCAATAATGACGTCGGGCGGCAACAGCCCGTCGAGTTGGCCATAAAGCTTCTGCTTAAAATCGAGCCGCTCGGGCCCGTTCTCCTGCACGAGGTCGACGTCCTTCACGGCCTCTGCCAGATCGGTCGTAAAGACGAGCCTGAGTGGCGAGGCGCCAGGGGTGAGACCCAACCTCTCGAGCGCTGGCCAGGCGGCGTCAACGAACGCTCTTAACGAGGCTTCGGCATTGGGTGCGACGTCGGTTGCGACGACGTCGAGTCCTTTGGCTAGGAAGAGCGCCGTCCAGCTCGCGCCGATAACCCCTGTCCCGATGACAGCGACCTGGCGAATGGTTTTGATGTCGGACATGGTGTGATCTCCTTGGAAATGGTCAGGCATAAGCAATGCCGCTGAGGTTGCCCTGGGCATAGAGAAGCGTCCGCTTCTCCGATCCATCGAGTTTCGCGCAATAGACGGACCCGCCGAGATCGGTGACGAACATGCGGTTGCCGGCGACATCGAGGGCGATGCCGATGCCCTCCATGAGGTCCGTGAGCACGACCTCCGGCAGGCGACCGCTGCCGGCCGGCGCGTCGATCGGGGCGCGATTGACGGTATTGCCGAAGGGCGGATTGCCACGATCGGTCCAATAGAGGACGCGGCTTTCCAGATCGAGCTCGAGGTCGATTGGCTCCGGCAGGTCGTCGAACAGCACTTCGATATCCGTGCGATTGGCGGCGTCCTCCCCCTCAGGCAGCTCTATGCCCGCGCGGAAGATCCGGCCGAGTTCGGAGTTGTCGGGGCCTTTCTGGGTCCAGTAGATCTGTCGGCGAACCGGGTCCACCGTGATCCCGACGCACCATCGCGTCGCGTCGCGACGATCGTCGTCGCCCTCGCCCGTCTCTACCAGCGTCTCGACATTCGTGCCGTCGAGATTTGCGCGCATCACCCGCATGCCCTCGCGATCCGACCAGTAGAGCTTGCCGCTGTGCTTCTCCAAATGAAGCTGCTTCGGCGTGTGGGTGCGGCCCGGCGCGACGATAACCTTCCGATTTCCACCGTCGAAATCGGCGCGTTCGATGGACCCGTCGTTGAGGTTGGGAACCCCCATGTTGGTCCAGTAGATATGGCCGGCCTCGACGTCGATCGCGATGCCGTCGGGAAGCGGGCAGCCGGCGATGATGACCCTTCGTTCGGAGCCGTCCGCATTCATCGTGTGAATGCGACCGCCGCTCAGCTCCAGAAAGAACAATCGGCCGATGCGGGTCGCGCCCGATGAAACTTTTGCCCTGGTAGTCTCTAGTACGCTCATGATTTTTCCTTTCGTGTCCCCGTCGCGCCCAGAAAAGTTGCGAGCCTGGGACCAACGGATCAGGATGGCGCAGGCAGCAACTATTCCGCCGCGACCGACGCTGCCCCTTTCGTGAAATTCGGCGGGCGCTTTTCGATGAAAGCAGACAACGCCTCCTTGGCATCGGCGGAGCGCAATCGCTGGCTGAACTCTTGCCCTTCCTTTTCGATCGCCGCCTTGACTTGGTCGATGAAGCCCAGCTTCAAGAGCCGCTTGCTGGCCCACAATGCTCCGCTTGGTTTCGCTGCGAGCTTCTTCGCTGTCTCCATTGCTGTCGCGAACAGGCGATCGTCAGGCACCACGCGGGTCACCAGGCCCAGCTCTGCCGCTCGCGCGGCTCCGAAGGGCTCTCCCAACAGGAACAATTCCGCCGCCCGGATATGCCCGATGCGCGCCGGCAGCGAATAGCTCGAGCCGAACTCCGGCGTGAGCGCCAGGTTGATGAATGGCAGCTGAAACCGCGCGCCTTGGCCCGCGTAGACGACATCGCAGTGCGTCAGCATCGTGGTTCCGCCGCCGATCGCCGCGCCTTGCACGGCCACGACGATCGGCTTTTCGAACTTGATGAATGCTTCCATCAGCTGGGCCTGCGGAGGTTTCCCCGACGCGGGCGGGGGCTTCAGGAAATCGGCGGCGTCGTTGCCGGCGCAGAAGGCGTCTCCAGCGCTGTGCCAGAGGACGACATCGGTTTCTTCGTCGTCGGCGGCTTCGTTGAAAATTTCCGCCAGGCGCGTGTACATGGCTTTCGTCATCGCGTTCTTCTTCTCGGGCCGATTGAACTCGATCCGCAGGATGCCGCCGGAACGCTCGGTGATGATGTCGTTCATTGCTTGACTCCCGTGTGTTCGTTTCGGTCCGCTAGGCCGCGCGTTCCTTTGCCATCGGCGCGGCGCCGCCTCTGCGCAGCCCCTCGATGCCCCGGGCGTCAAACCCCAGCTCTTGCAGTACTTCTTCGGTATGTTCACCAAGATCGGGCGCGCGCCGGGCAGGAACTTTCTTGACGCCATGCACCTGGATCGGACTGCTGATCGTCTCGGTGAGCTTGCCGCCAGCGCCCTCGAGCGGAACGACGATCTCGTTGAGCGTCAGCTGCGGATCCTTGATCACCTCTTCCGGCCCGCGCACGGCTCCGAACGTGACGTTGACGCCGCTGAAAACCTCATGCCAGTGCGCCATCGGCTGGCCGCCGAACACTTCGTCGAGAATTGCAGTGAGCTGCGGCCGATTTGCCGCGAGCTTTGCGCGATCGGAGAACCGCGGGTCTGTCAGGAGGTCCTCGCGCCCGATGGCTTGCGCCACGGCAACGAACCTGTCGGGCGCGATGATGAGCACGAACCAGGTTCCGTCGGAGGCGCGATAGACGTTGAGCGCTGCATTCGCTGGATTCTTGCGATCATGGGGGGCGGCAAACGTCGCGCCGGCCAATGCGCCCTGGATCGAGACGCTTGCCGACCAGACGCCTTCCGCAAGCAGCGAGGTGGTGACATACGCTCCCTCGCCGGTACGTTCACGGCGATAGAGCGCCGTAACGATGGCCGAGTAGAGGCCCATGGCTGTCGCGTTGTCACCGCTTCCGCCGACCGGCCAGGTTGGCGGCGAGCCGGCGTCGCGCGTCATCGACAGCAGACCGCTGCGCGCCCAGTACGAGGTGATGTCGAAGCCGGGCAGATCGGCATCCGGGCCCTTCTCGCCGAAGCCAGTGAGATCTGCATAGATCAACCGCGGATTCCATTGCACGACATCGCTGTACTCAAGCTTCAGCTTGCGGCGGGCGTGGTGCGGCGTATTGACGACGAGCACGTCGGCCCAGGTGACGAGCTTCTGGAGCACCTGCTCAGCGTCGGGCGATTTGAGATCGAGCGTGATGCTTCGCTTGTTGCGGTTGGCGAGATGCCACTGATAGGGCTCCTCCGCGAGCGGCTGCGGGGCGACCCGGTTCCCATGTCTCCATGGGTCGCCGCTCGGCGGCTCGATCTTGATGACGTCGGCGCCGAAGTCCGATAGGATGACGGCGGCGCTGGGGCCGGCGACGAAGCTTGAGAAGTCCGCCACCTTCAGTCCGGAGAAGATATTTTCGGTTTCCATTTGGTTTGATCCTTGATGTTGCGGGCGAGCGGTTCAGCGCCCGTGGAACTGGGGTGCGCGCTTCTCGAGGAATGCCAACGTGCCCTCATTCTTGTCCTCCGTTCCGGCGCACAGGCCGAAGTAGGAGGCTTCGAGGGCGAGGCCTTCGCTCTGGCTCGTTTCCATGCCCTTGTTCGTGGCTTCGAGCGCATACCGCACGGCTATGGGTCCGTTGGCGGCGATCTCGCGGAGGATCGCTTCCGCGCGCGGAATCAGCTCCGTGGCTGGCACGATTTCGTTGACAAGTCCGATGCGGTGCGCTTCCTCAGCGCTGATCAGGCCGCCGGTCAAAATAAGCTGAAGCGCTCGACCCTTGCCGATCAGTCGGGGCAACCGCTGGGTGCCGCCGCCGCCGGGAACCAACCCCAGCTTCACTTCAGGCTGGCCGAACTTGGCCTGAGGGACCGCGATTCGGATAGTGCAGGCCATCGCCGCCTCGCACCCGCCGCCCAGGGCAAAGCCGTTGATGGCAGCGATGACCGGCTTGCCGAGATCCTCGATCAGATAAAGCACCGCCTGTCCGAAGCGGCTCGATGCCTCTGCCTCGACCGAACTTACATGCGCCAACTCGCTGATATCGGCGCCAGCGACAAACGCCTTGTCGCCCGCACCGGTAAGAATAACGCCGCGCACACTGGCGTCGTCGCGCGCATCCTCGAAGGCCGAGCGAAGGTCGAGCCAGGTGGACCGGTTGAGCGCGTTGAGCACCTTCGGGCGATTGATCGTCACATAGGCGATTGCGTTCCGTTTTTCGTAGAGGACATTGCGGAGCCGCGGTCCGGTGTTCAGCTCGCCGACTGGCAAGCTCATGTCGTATTCAAGTGTATGGGCGGCAGCTGGCGAGCTCATGGATCGTCTCCTGAGTTTCGATCTGGATGAAGGGGACTTGGCCGTTCCGGCAGATCAGCGCTCAAACGAAGGCGCTGAACCCGGTCGCAGCCTTGCCGACGATGAGGTTCTGCATCTGGAAGGTGCCCTCGTACGAGTAGAGCGCCTCGGCATCGGCGAACAAGCGTCCAACATTGTTGTCGACGATGATGCCGTTGGCGCCGTGCACCTCGCGTGCCCAGGCGACGGTCTCGCGCATTCTCGCGGTCGTGAACGCCTTAGCCAGAGAGGCGTGCTGGTCCAAAAGCTTGCCCTCTTCGTGGAGTTGCTCGAGGCGCAGCATCAATGCCTGGCTCGCCGTCACATTTGCGAGCATTCGGGCGATGAGATCCTGCATGAGCTGGAACGAAGCGATCGGCTTGCCGAACTGCAGCCGCTGCTGCGTATATTTCACCGCGGCTTCGTAGGCGCCCATCTGCACTCCGGTAGCCATCCAGCCGACGCCGGACCGCGTCTCGCGCAGCACGTGCGCGGTGTCGCGGAAGGAATTGGCATTCTGCAGGCGGTTGGCTTCCGGAACCCGGCATTCCTTCATGGTGATCAGGCCGTTCTGAACCACCTTGAGAGCCATCTTGTTCTGGATTTTCTCCACGCTGAAGCCGGGCGTCGTCTTGTTCTCGACGATGAAGCCCTTGACCTGGTTATCGGCCACGTCGCGCGCCCAGATGATCGACACGTCGCACCAGGGTGCGTTGCCGATCCACTTTTTCTCGCCGTTGATGACCCACGTATCGCCTTGGCGTTTCGCGGTCGTGAGGAGCCCTCCGCCCGTGCCCGAGCCGACCAGCGGTTCGGTCAGGCCGAAGCAACCTATCATCTCCCAACGCGCCATGGGCGGAAGCCATTTCTGCTTCTGCTCCTCAGAGCCCAACAGGGCGATCGTCCCCATGGCAAGACCGGTGTGAACCCCAAAGAAAGTGGTGAACGACGGATCGACGCGAGACATCTCCATCGCCACCATGCCCTTCAGCTTCGAGCTGTAACTTCCGACGTTGAGGTCGCCGATGTTGAGCTCCTTCAAGGCTGGGATCAGCTCGAACGGGAAAGCGTCTCTGACCCAGTAATCGTTGATGATGGGCGCGACCCTGGTCTCCATGAAATCGCACACCTTGTTGAGGACCGCCTGTTCATCGGCGCTCAATGTCTGCTCGATTTGGTAGAAGTCGCCGTTGGGTGCCGGCAGCGCTTTCGACTTCTTGTCTTCCCTGATTGCGATGGTTGCAATTGCCATCATCTTTCTCCTGCTCGATCCTGATCTCTTGGAATGAAGTGTGTACGCAGCAATATGGCCTCAGCCGGCGCTTTATTCTTGGAGAACTCTGCCGCGGGTAGGATGCACGTGCCCGATTTCTTGCTGTCTTCGGCGTAGGTGTCGGCACACCAACGGGATCGGAAATCAGCGTGACGAATAATTGCCCCGCCAGGCCTTCAACGTGCCGGTGGCATCGCGCCGCGACAGCCGAAGGCGTCCGCGCTCAAGCGGCCAAGTCGCGACACAAGATTCCCTAATCCTGACAATCGGTCGGATGGCTGACCTTCAAGGATGGCAGCGTGCCTGCCATCGAACGCTCGCGTTTCAAGCTCGAAACGTGAGCTTGGGTTCTGACGCGAGGCCAGCGATGGAGAACTGGGTCATTTGGATCAGAGGTTGAACAAATCTCTGATACGCGCCCGCAAGGTCCTTAACGTCGTTGCGGGCGCAACCCCCTCGCCTTGCCCAACCCGAAGCAGCTCCGATGCACTCCGCTTCGAAAGAAGCGAGGCCAGCTCATCGACAATGGCAGGGCGATCTCGCATCAAGGGGGCCAGGCCTTCCTGTATAATCTCGTAGACGACCACAAAGGTTAGCGCCTTGATGCTGCCAAACTCACCGTCCCCAGTGAGAAGACCGCCGTCGCCGAAGAAGTCTCCAGGCGCCAGACGGCCGAGTTCCGTCTCGCGCGTGCCGTCGCGGCGATTTACGGATACGACGCCGCTACGTACAATCATAAGCGACTTCAACACCTCGCCCTGGGCGGCGAGGACCTCGCCTTTTGGAAAGGTTCGGCGCACCATCGTGGAGGCGAGAGATTCCCGCTCGTCCTCGGTCAGCGAGGCGAAAAGGGGGATCGAATCCAGAAGTCGGCGCGGCGTGGTGTGAAAGCCAAACCGCACCTCGTCAACTTTCGGGAATGCCGGGCTAACGGCTTCGGCGGGCGCAGCGAGAGAGAGTCCGGCCGCCTTTGAATGACGGTAGATCAGGTCGAAGATCTCGCTTCTTGCCCTGCTGGCGACGGCTATCTCTGCCACTCTGAAAGCGAGCTGCAACTCCACGGCGCCTCCATCCAGCGACAGTATTTGTACACTCGGCTCCGGTTGCGCCAGTATCGAATTGCTGCTCAAGAATACCGAGCGCATCACATCGACCATCGCGGACGGCGCGGTGCTTGATCGAAAGCGGACCGTCAGCGACACACCGTGGCTCCTCTCGGGGCTGCTGAGGTTTGTCAGCCTTGCCTTCGCGAGGTCGCTGTTGGGAACAATCACCAGATCGTTTGCATCTGTGAGAAGATGGGTGGCGCGCCAATTCATCTCGACCACCTTGCCTTCGATGCCGTTGCTCAGCACAAGCCAGTCCCCAATTCCGTAAGGCCTGGCGAGGTTTAGAGCTATCCCTGAAAAGAGGTCCCCGAGTGTACTTTGCAGTGCAAGGCCCAGGACGATGGCGACCGCGCCGGACGTGGCTATCAGTGTTCCGACCGGGGCGTTGAACACATAGGCGATGATGGATAGCGCCGCCCCGACATAGATGAATCCCACAACGAGATCCTGAAGAAGCCGTCCCTCACGGGGCTGGCGTTCGAGGATGAGGAACACGCGGACCACGCCGATCAAAGACCATGCAGCATTGATCCACCAGATCACCTTGGCGATGCCGATCAATATGCGCTGCAATGTGGAGATGCCGGCAGGGCCGAGTTGATAGGGGATGATCCCGTGATGGAGCAGCAGCGCCGTTAGCACCAAAAAGAACGCCAGTTGACCGACCAGGCGAAGCGTCGGGCGGCCGCGGAGCAGAATGCGGGTAACCAATGCACCCGCGGCCAGCATGCCAATCTGGACGATGGGGCTCGCGATGAAATCGGATAGATGATCGTAGTCAATCATGGGATGGAGAGCCTCCTATTGTTCAACACCCCAGGTGCCGCACGGATCGACGCAAACATGGAGGCAGGTTCGTGCCTCGGGGTCTCAATTCCGGGTGCCGATCACGAACGATCGCTTAATCATGGAAAGGGGTTGCCGCCTTCGACAAAGCGATCGCGCCTTTGACGTTTCGCGCATGATTTAACATTCATGCCGCCAGGAACTTGGTGCCGAAGCTATATGAGTGACGGTTTGCCAACCCGAAATCGACCGACCTTCCATGTAATCTAAAGTTCAGCCCGGTGAACCATGAGGCTATTCGCCGATACCTGAGCGCAATAGATCGCAGCATTCGAAATCATCAAACTGCATCCCATCACGGCCGACGCCCGTATGTAATTCGTCCCGGCTGGCACAGGATGTTGTGAGGTTTCGATATGGAAAGGCCATACAGCGAGGCGGCAGACGCTTCGTCTCAAATCGATCTCGAGTTTGGCTCCTTGGCAAACAGCCTCGTGTTGCTCCTTGAAGCAGCCAAGAGCGATCTCGAGCATGATCGGGAAGCGGCTAGGACATCGCTGGCCACTGCGTCATCCATCCTCCAATCGGAGGTCGAGCGCCGTTCAGGCGCTAAAGCCTCGAGAACGGGTGGATTGGCGGGTTGGCAGATAGCGCGTGTCCGCTCCTTCATCGACCGGAATCTGGACCGGACCATTCACGCGAGTGACCTCAGCGCCGTTGCGCGGCGGAGCACGGCGCATTTTTCGCGCTCGTTCAAACAAGCGTTCGGAGAACCGCCGCACGCCTACATCGTGAGGCGGCGGCTCGAGGAAGCCTGTCACCTTATGCTGACCAGCACGGCTCCGCTGAGCGAAATCGCCCTAAGCGTCGGGTTTTCCGACCAGGCGCATTTGAGCAAGCTTTTCAGGCAAGCCTTTGGCCAAAGTCCATCGAACTGGCGGCGCGAGCGCAACACGCGATGGCACCCCTGGCTGATCCCGTCGGGCCCTCGCGCTGGCCTCGAGCCACTACTCAGCGCTGCAGGCGGAATTTCGTGAAGGGGGTCTGCGCCGAAATATGGCGGCCATCCCGCAGTCCGAACCAGGACCAGCCAGGAGCCGCCGCCAACACCAGACACGTAAACGAGGTGCCGGAGCAAGTTTGATGATTGCGCATTCCCCAACCGCGAAACAGTCGCCTTTCGAAATCGCAGGCTTCCCCCTGCAGTCCTGGGCATTTGCGGTTCGCATCTGGATGGCTGCGGTGGTCGCCTTGTTGGCGAGTTTCTGGCTCCAACTCGAGGCGCCGTCCTCGGCCATGCTCACCGTCATGATACTAGCGGAGCCGACCCGCGGGCAGGTACGGGAAAAGGCCGGCTATCGTCTGATCGCGACCGCCCTGGGGGTGCTCGCCTCGATTGCAATCGTGGGATCGCTGTCCCAAACGAGAGACTTGTTTCTCGTGGCCTTCGCGGCATGGATGGGCCTATGCGTCTATGCGTGCGGACTGCTTGATGGCTACCGCGCCTACGCGGCGGTCCTATCGGGCTATACCGTCGCATTGATCGCCATCCAGCAAATCGACAATCCGCAGTTTGTCTTTCAAGTAGCGATGGAGCGCGGTGCTGCTATTGCGGTGGGCGTAATGGCAATCACGCTCGTAAACGATCTGCTGTTTGCTCCCGATCGCCATCCGCGGCTTGGTGCGCAGCTCGCAGCCCTTCACCACCGCGTGCGAAACTATGCTCGCGCGGTCATTCGCCACGAGGCCACCGATACGGTGGCAGTCGCGACCCTGATCAGGGAGATCGTTGCGCTCCGCCCGGACATCTCGAGCCTCGCCGCCGAATCGAGCAGCGGTCCGGTGAGAAGTGCGGCGGCTCGCAGTGCGATGGTGGCGCTCGTGGCGGAGCTGCAGGCGGCGCGCGCCCTGGCCGCGTTTCCCGCAATTACCGATCAGGCACTGCGCGAAGGATCCTTGTTCCATTTGGGCACCGAACAGTCTTTGCAAACCTCGTCCCGCGACGATGACGTCGACTTGCCCGGCGCCGCGTCAACATCACTTGGGCGGGCGCTGCGCGAACTGCTGCGGCGGGATGCAGAGGTTCGCCTTCATCTTTCCGCGCTGAAGTCGGTCGTGCGCCCATCGCGGTCATGGCGGGCGCCACTCTACCACTCGCAGCGTATTGCAATCGAAAACGGTGTCCGGGCGGCCGCGTGCGTTGCGGCAGCTTCGCTCTTTTTCGTTCTGGCGGGCTGGCCGAGCGCGAGCTCATCGCTTTCGCTGGTTGCGGTCGTCCTTGCACTGGGTGCGACGACACCTGCGCCGCGGGCATTCACGGCGCTCGGTCTTGTCGGGGCGCCGATTGCGGTCGCTCTCACGGGCATCCTCGAATTCTTCGTTCTCAATGGCGTCTCCGACTTTCCGCTGCTGGCGATTGGCCTTGCTCCATTCCTGATCGGGGCGGCATTGGTGGCGACCCTGCCAAACCCGGTCTTGTCGGGTCTCGGGAAGGTCAACCTGATTTTCATTTCGGCCCTGTTCGCAGCGAGCAATCCGCAAACCTACAATCCGCAGTCATTTCTTTTCACGTCGTTGTTCGTCTGTCTCGCGGCGGGCGTGCTGCTGGCAACCCAGTACCTCATTCCTCCCGTGTCAGACGGCCAACGCAGACGCTGGCTGCTCGCATCGGCTCGACATGACCTTCGCGTGCTGGCGGAACGCACCGATCGACGCTACGCGCCCGAGGAGGCAGCATTTCGCGATGCCGTGCGGGTCGGGCAGATCGCAGGCGCTGGCCCCAACGACGCGGAGTACCGCACTTCCGTCGAGCAAGCGCTGGCGTATTTCGATCAAGCCGCGGCGATCCGCTTCGGAGCCGCTCAAACGCATGGACGCGAGTCATGACGCACGATTTCCATGAGTTCATAATCGGCGGAGTCCTGTTTGCCCCGTTCGTCACCTACGCGGCTTCGGCGCTCGCCATCATCCTGGTGCTTCGGCCGATCCTGCGCCTCATCGGTTTCGCAACGATCTTCAGCCACGTGTCGATCGCCGAATTCAGCCTGTACGTGGTCGTGCTGAGCAGCCTCGTGCTTCTCGCCTAAGGAGACAGTCTATGGAAGCGCTCAAGGAAGAGCTTGTTCGGGAGGCGTCGCCGGTCTCGGCGACGGAACCGCTTAATCCTCCATCGACACAAACGGCGGACGGGGCAGCGCAGGAGGCGAACCCCACGCTTCCTGCGCCGGTCGCATTGCAAGACCGCGATCAGGTTGCTGTTTTATCCCAGGGCCAATCGATCCGGCCGCGGCGCTTCGTGCCACAGGTGCTGCTGGCGACGGCGAAGAGGCTGACCACTCTGGTCCTTGCGCTCGTTGCAGTGTTGATCTCCCTCCTCGCCTGGGACAGCTATCTGACCGCTCCGTGGACCCGCGACGGGCGCGTCCGCGTTCAGGTCGCAAGCGTAGCTCCCGAAATCTCAGGCAGGATCAAGGATCTGCGCGTGGCCGACAACCAGTTCGTGCGCAAGGGCGATGTGCTATTCGTGATCGATCCGTTCGACTTTAACCTCGCCCTGCACGGCAGCAAGGCGATGCTGCAGCAAAGAGCGGCCGACCTGCAGGTGAAGGAGCGACAATCCGAACGACAGCGGAAGTTGTCCAGCGTCGCCACTACTCCTGAGCAGCAGCAGATATACGCCGGCAACGCGATCCAGGCCGAGGCCGCGTTCGAAGCCGCGCAGTACCAGGTCGCTCTGGCCGAAATAAACCTGAAGCGTACTGAGGTTCGCAGCCCGGTGAATGGATATGTGACGAACCTGCTGCTGCGTGCTGGAGACTATGCTCGCCAGGGTGTCACCAATGTTTCGATCATCGATACCGACAGTTTCTGGATCGACGGATATTTTGAAGAGACCAAGATGTCCCACGTATGCACTGGAGCCCGGGTCGAGGCAAAGTTGATGGGCTATTCCGCGCCGATCGTCGGGCATGTCAATACGATCACCCGCGGCCTCAGCGTTTCCAACGCAGCTGCCGGCGCGCAAGGACTTCCGAACGTGGATCCGATCTATACGTGGGTGCGTTTGGCCCAACGCGTTCCAGTCCGCATCGCCATCGATGAAGTGCCGCCCGGCGTGCCGCTAGTGTCCGGCATGACCGCAACCGTGACTGTCCGGGACAACTCAGCCGCCGATCACTCCTGGTTGTTCAGCGCGCGCGCGAGCCTTTTCAACGTGCTGGGCAGTCCCCCGGCGAACCCTGACTGCATCTCCCCGGTGATCGACAGCGAGCCGGGGCAATCGGTCCCGGCATGGGAAGCACAAGCGACCCCGGATCCGGAACAAATCAATCCCGGCCTGGCCACCGACATACAGGCGTCGCCTCGCTAAATTAAACGATGCCCAATTCGTTGCTGCTTGGCTTTGGCCGGAAACAGACCGGCAGCTTCCAAGACCTGGATAAGCAAGAAAGGACGTTTTGATTATCCAATGCAAAGTTTGTGTAACCTCAAAGTATAGGTCGAAAGGTGCCGGGTCAAAAGTAGTCAATGTCAACCCAGATTTGAGGCTGGAACCTGTCACCAGCTCCATTACATCTCTGCGTGACTCGCTGACGATCGGCTTCAATCCGAAAGCGACCGAATTGTCTCTTCGCCGCGAGATGTCGCGGTGCCAATGGCGGACATCTTTCGGAAGGCACCCTTACTCGTTCCCAGGGAGAGATTCGTGGCGAGCAAATCAGGATTGAGGCCCTCAATAAGCCATTCGAGGAGTTCGCAAGCTGCGAACACGCCTGCTAGAGCGAATGGATCTTGCTTGAGATTGGACATTGCTTCCCCTCTGCGGACCGCGTTGTAGACAAAGAGCTCTCCCTCGTCGTCCGCGAAGGTGCCCGCCAGGGCCAATTTGCCAGCGTTCTCAAGAGTTTGATTATACTCCCAATGCATCGGGCGAACGGTCGCGAGTCGCGATTTGTCGGCGGAGTATTTCGCGTAGTTCGCGAACAACCGACGTGGGATATTTTCGTCGCCGCTCTGGTGGACCGCTCGATTTGCTTCGATGAGGAGATCGATATTCGCTTCGCGAAGACGCCATTCGGTGATCTCGTAACCGCTCAATGCGTTTGCAATGGTGAAGGGGGTCTTCCTGCGCAAAGGCCAGCGCTTCGTCCCGCGAGACGGCTTCTTAGACGAACAGCAACCCGATACGACGTCCCTGATCATCCAGGAGGGGGCCGCCGATTGCCAGCTTGCCTTGTGCCCGCAGTCGATCCGCGTATGCGAAGTGGGCCGGACGGGCCCCGGCGATCTGGTCCAAGTCTCTGTATTTGGCAAAATTGATGAACTTCATGATGCTGACAATCCCTTTGATTAGAGTTCAGCAAGGCCGCCGCTGACTATCACAGGAGATCGCCTATTCGGGCCCACACCAGCAGGCGTAGCCTCTTTCGCTGAGGGCGGAGTTCGCTCGGCCGGCACTCAGTTTGCCGACGACTTTTCGGCACCCGCCTCGCAACTTTCCTCCCATCAGTCGACGGCTTCGACATATCCCTGTTTACTTGGTCGATCAACCGGCAGGGCGGATGTGAATGCTGCCCTCGACCTCCTTCGCTTCGTAGATTTTGATTGACCTAGTTGCTGGGCCGTTGACCACGGCTCCGGTCGTGATGTCGAACCGGGAGCCATGGCATTGGCACATGATTGTTGTACCTGTGAGCAGGCCGCCGGAGAGCGGGCATGCTTCATCGGCGCAGGTGCACAGGTCGTCGAACGCGTAGAAATGGCCGCCGACCCGCGCTACCGAGATCCGCAGTTTGAGATTATCCAGGTAGTATGGGACAACGAAGTCGTTGGGAATTGCGTCGCCCGGACCGACCGTGAGGAAGTTTTTCGTAGCAAGCCCGCTCATCGATCTCTCCTCTCATTGCGTCGATTCAGTAAGGGTAATCAGGGATGATGTCGGACTTCTTCGCGTCTAGCCGGAGCTCACCTGGAGCACCTGCCGGCACAACTGGACGATGCGGCATGATTGGGGCGATCCGCTCGTAGCCGAGGCCCAAAGGTGGCCTGGTGTCCGCGTCTCCCTTGTTCGGCCAGAGTGACATTGCGCGCTCCGCCAGGGCTGTAATGGTCAGTGAAGGGTTCACTCCCGGGTTCGCCGGCATTACGCTTCCATCCATGACGTGAAGTCCCGGCCGCCCGAATACCCGCTGGTAGGGATCCACGGCACCGTTCTTGCTGCTTTCGCCGATAGGGATCCCACCCGTGAAATGGGCTGTCGCGGTGCGGTTGATGATTTCAGTTGCCAGCGCGCCTTCGCTACTGTCCATCCTCTTGGCGAGCCGGTCGGCGAACTCCTCCACGATCGGGATGTGCACCGAGGGAGGTGTGCCGGAGCCGTGTCGGCTTCTCAGCAGGCCGTTATTCCAATACAGCTCGATTGAGGTGTCGGTTGTCTGCATGCATAGCATGATGGCCGCCCGCTCGGACCAGTGACGCGGATCACTAATGCCAAGCACGTCGATCGGGTGTTTGGCCAGTTCCTTGAGCCAGGACAGGGTGGGATGCTTCTGCTCGCCATGCTGATGATAGGTGAATAGCAGCGCAAATAGTGAGCTCCCGACCCCATAGTACACGGGCTCGATGCTCGTTGCCGCATCCGGCCAAACGCCGCAAGTGATCGCGACCGATCCCGGCGAGATGTGAATCTTTTGCGGATCACGCTCCCACTTTTCGTGGGGGCGGTCGATTACGAGAAGCTGTTCGGAATTCGTCCGTGCTCTCTTCCCCAGTTCACTCGATAGGCCCGTCAGGCTGCCCTGGTGCTGCATGTGATGAAGGAGTTTCGATGAGCCGTATGCGTGGGCAGCAACGATCACATGCTCAGCAGTGTATTTGTGACGGTGGAGATGCACCGCCCTCTGCGCCCAACCAGGATGCCGCGCGTGCACCTCGAACCCGCCTCCATCGAGCTGCACGAGGGCGTGCACCTCGTGTAGCTCATGGACGTCCACGCCGAGCTTTTCCGCCAGGTAGAGATAGTTCGTGGTCACCTTGTTCTTGGCATTACGGCCGCAGCCGACCTGGCAGTTGCCGCATGAAATGCATCCAGTGCGTCGGGGTCCGACTCCGCCGAAGTATGGATCTTCGGCTTCGACGCCCGGCTGTCCGAAATAGACTCCGACCGGGGCCTTGTTGAAGGTTTCACCCTTCCCCATGTCGAGCGCGACCTGATGCATATGCCGATCGACGTCAGTAGGCATGTAGGGGTAGCGAACGACGCCGAGCATCCGCCTTGCCTGGTCGTAACAAGGTGCAAGTTCCTCGGCCCAATCGGTGATGCCCGCCCATCCGGGCGCATCGAAGAACTGTTTCGGAGGGACATAGAGCGTATTGCCATAGACATGGGAGCCGCCGCCCACGCCGGCGCCGCAGAGGACGAGCACATCATCGAGGTACTCGATCCTTTGGATTCCGTACAGCTCTGCCGCCGGGAACCACACGTAGTCCTTCAGATCCCAGTTGGTCTTCGGAATGTCCTCGTCCCTCCAACGTCTGCCGGCCTCCATGACGCCAACGCGGTATCCCTTCTCCGCGGCGCGGAGCGCGGCAACGCTTCCGCCAAATCCAGAGCCGATAACAACGACGTCATAGTCAAAGTTCATCGAAAGCTCCTTCCTTCTGGGGTAGCGCGAACATCACTATTCAGCGCGTGCCGCAGGACTTTGGGACGGGAGGACCCGGCTCACGACCACGACCTACACCAAGCCGATGATGGGTGAGGGTGGTGCGATTTGGAATGCGGCTTCCCGACCGACATCGCAGCGGACGGCATCGCCGATTCGCTGAGGTTCTAATTCGAATATTCCCAGAAATCGTCTGGAATAGAGGTTCCGATGGCAGACCGCATGGCATCCCGAAAAAGCCTCGCTGCGGGCATTGGACGAAAAGCCACTGTGCGATCGACGACCAGTCCCTCGTCGTCTTCCTCGATAATATCGAAACTTTCTAGTTCGTGACCCTGAATTTTTCCCTTCCATCTCAATAAGGTTCTTCGGTCGTCCAGCTTCCACTCACCCGCATAAGCACCTTCTCGCAGCTCGGTCGAGGTCGCGAATATCTTTGCGACTACCGCACGACCTTCTATGGTTCGTATCAATACTGGACTGTGAAAAACAACATTTGCAGCAAGAATTTTTTCGTAGTCAGCTATGGTGGCATGGCCTGACTCACGAAGTTTGCGAATTGCATGCATTGTGGATGACTCCTTCGATGGGTTAAAGACCCTATGCCTGCTTCTTGGTGATCTTTGTTGCGCTTCACAGCGCATCGTAACGGTTCAAATCAGGGTTGTTAAGGGATGCCCAGCTTCGGGTCTTGATCCGGTTTCATCTCGACCGGTGCACCAAATCACAGCACAAGATTCGAACTGCCGAACATCTTTTCAGTTATCATTGGCTGACATCGGCGCTTGGTGGCGGGCGAAAGCCCGGCAATGTCAGGGCAACAAACAACGTCAATTTTCACTTCTCGGTTGTGTGCGCCTCCTCAATGTTCCAAACCATCAAGAAGGCACCTTTCCCTTCTCCAACGATCGCGTCGATGATGGATGCCTTCCAGGCGAAAATGAGCGACGACGAACTCAAGGATCCTGCGTTTCACCTATCGCGTCGCGTTCGTGCCGAAGGTCGGCAGCAAAGCGAGCAGGTCAGACACCGCCGTCGAATTCATCAAGCCGAATTCAGTTGAAGCGCGGGCGATCAATGCGGTGCTGCTCAAGGAGGTCGACAAGGCTCGCCATACCGCCGGGCAGGTGATCGATGCGATGCGCGCCGAAGGATATCCGAAGTTCAACCAAGCCGCGCACACTAGACTTTGGAAGGAACTGGATGCCAAGGACCCGACAAAGGGGTTCGGCAAGGCCGGCGACCATAAGAACACATGGGTCTGGTTCGCCAGTTGGCTCGCCCGCGTGCGCGCGCATTGCCAAGAGAATGCCAGCAAAAACGTGGCTGCTGTTTGAGCGTCCGCTTTTGGGAAACTGTGCCTCTGGCCCGAACGACTGCCTTGCGGCGCGAAGCTGCCTTTCGGCATAAGATACCAAATGCGTTTGATGAAGCCGATCCTAATGACGATTATGTCAGTCGCGTGAGGACAACGTCTTTTACAAGAAATGTTAGCGGCTGGTTCGCAAACCCATTTCCCTCGTATGATCTCGTATGGTCCGGCGAACCTAAGGATCAAGGTTGACGGGGCCCGGTCAATAGCCTCGTTGATCGATCCCGTGGACACTTCGGCTGCCAAGCTAGAGCGATGTCAGGGTTGCGTACCACGGACCTGCCGCCCCTCGCGACGCTTCTCGAAGTGGGATTGACTTCGTCGATCAGTGGGACATGTGCGCCGACATCATCGGCATTGGACTCGAGCATCACGTCGCCACGCGCTCACGCCTAACCGTCTTCGAAGTTGAAATCGTCCGGATAGAAGTTGATTGACCGGCCCGCGTTGAAGTGTGCCGTCAGCCTTCCGTTCGAGCGACCGGCGAGCCGGTCGACAAAGCGCGCAACCTCCTTGAAATTGGTCGCCGCGGTGCCGTGTGAAGGCGTTGCAGTGGACGTGCTGAACCAGAAGTGGAACGGACGACTGCCGGCCGCCTCGGGTGCCCTTCCGCGGATTGCGCGATCTCTGCTCATCCTTGAGGCGTAGATTTGCTCGACTACCTCGGGCTCTGGATTGCCGCTCTGGCCGTCGCCACAGAAAAGATAGTGATCTGCCGTGACGGCCTGGGCGAACTGGGGGCTCATATTGTTCTCAGACCCGTGATGTTGAATCTTAAGCACGTCGAGGTGAAGTGCGCCACCTTGCAGCAGACCCGCCTCGCCGAGCTGCTCAAGGAGTATGTCGTGCTGCGCGTCGCCAGTGAGCAGGATGCGCTTGTCGCCTTCCTGTACGAGCAGTACTAACGAGGCGACGTTGGGGATCGTCACGCCCCTGAAGTCTTCGATGCCCTCCCATTCGCGCAGCTCCGGCCCCTCCCCGCTCGCGAACGCCTCGACCCGTCGGCGCACTTGGCGTTCGATCTCCGCCACCCGCACTTCGCTGCGGCGAAGCCAGTTGTTCCAGCCCTCGCGAAGCTGCTGGAGCTCCTTTGCGGTTGGCCCGATGATCCTGATTTCGAAACTCCCGAGAGCAATCGGCCGCTGGCGCGCGCGCGCCATCAGCAGCTTCTCGGCGCGGCGCGAGCCCGGCAAGCGATTGACGGCCACGCCTGGTAAGCCGGCTCGGATCAGCTTCGTCATCTGGATCGCATGGTCAACACCAAGCGCGACATTCTGCATCTCGAAGCCCGCACGAATGCCAGCAGGCACCTGCGTCGCGAACATGACTGGGGCTGCCGCAGCCAGCATGTCCTCGATCCGGCCCACATTTTCAGGCACCTGGTCATGGAAGGCGTTGTGCCATATCGCGGAAACTTTCGGCGGCCGCGCGCTCTCGGGTTCCGCGAAGTCGTCGTCTTCCCGCTGATGATGATCCCACACCTCCCAGTCAACCAGATCCTGGATAAGCTTCAGCACGCCACCGATGTGGTCGGCGTCGATGTGGCTGACATAGACGAGGTCAACGGGGCGGTCCGGCTCTTGCTCGCGGCGTTCCGCGAGTTCGGGCGCGACATATTCAATCATGCTGGAGCTCATGCCGCCGTCGCAGAGCATAAGCTTTCCATCAGCGCTTTCGAGCAGCATGCAGTCGCCATGCGACGATTGAAAGATCTCGATCTTCATGCCTGGGTTTCCTTCCCGATATCCGTGCGCTCGTCGAACGAGGCAGCTTCGGCCAGCGCGGCTGCCGCGTCGATGGCACCAAACCCCGCATCATTCTTCCACTCGTACGAACCTCCAGGCAGCGGCCAGGAGGTTCGCTGCAGAATGCTGGAGCATTGCGCTGATGTAAGCTTGCGGTTGATCGACAGCATTAGGCCGGCGAGCCCGGCCACATAGGGGCTGGCCATGCTGGTGCCGCTCATCGCGACCCAGGGTTCGTGGTCTTCAGCAAGCCATTGGCCGCAACGATGCCCGTGCCCGGCGCCGCGATGTCGGGCTTCATCCGGGCGTCCCTCGTGGGTCCTTGGCTGCTTGTCGCGGCAATTCGCTGCCGCCGATCGTCCAGATTGGCGACGGCAATGACCCTGTGTCCGCAAGCGAGCGAGTTAATCGAATGGGAGTCGACGTTCGATGCCGCGGAGAAGAAGGACGGCATGCGCATGAGCTGACCGCCAACGCCAGGACCATACCGATACGGGTCATCGCGTTCGATCCAGCAGTGGAACTCACCGTTGCGCACTTCTTCGCCGATTAGGCGGATCGTCCAGGTCCCCGCCGCGACGCCGGTAAGCGATCCCGGACGAAGGTCGGGCGATAGGTACACCGCGCAACAGTTTGCACCATTCACCGGGTTGTAGAGTTCGTTATACACTGACAGGAACGTGCCGGAAGCGAGGCGCTTGTTCTCGATATACTGGCGCGGTCCGACCTCGATCCAGCTGTTCGAGCCGGGCGGTCGCACGGCGATGCGGATGCGGTCCTGCGGCGAATGCCAGAGCTCAAGTTCATTTTCCGACAGGTCCACGATTTGGTCGCCGACGACGGTCCAGTCGAGATCGACGACCAAACCGCGCGCGGCAATGCGACCGCTCGCGTGAATGCGGCCCATCATCCATCCGTTCGGGTTTTCTTCTGTGGCTGCCTCTTGGCCAGCGTTGCCCGCCGCGATTGTGATTGATCGCCCCTCAGTGGCGAGCAACGCGTCAAACCATCGGGAGACTCCGCCGGAGCCGTCATGGGCGCCGCCATTGGTGCCGAGGCTAATATTAATGGAGATCGGCTTGTCTTCGCGCTTGGCGATCTCCAGCAGATATTCGATTGCGAGAACGAGCCGCGTGCTGTCGGAGAAAGTCTCCCGACGTGCTTTCAGGTCCTCGGGATCGAACGGAACGTTGAGTAGAACGGCCGCGATGTCGGCTTTGGGACAAACCCCGCTGTTGCCCGCTGCTATGCTCGTGACATGGGTCGCATGTGAGGATCGGGATTGTTGCGACTGGGGCTCGAGGGCAGTTGCTGCCAGACCGCCCGCGCGCTCAACGGCAAGGGCCTTATCCAGATCGGCCTGAAGGATTTCAGAGCCGAAGTCGAAGGGCGCGAAATCGGCGCCGCTCCGCTTCGACGGCGGTGACCGGCGCTTACCTCCTTGATCCCATATCGAGAGGAAGCGCGATTTGCCGTTCGCGATGAAATCACGATGCGAGAAATCATATCCCCCGACGTCGATGATACCGATGATTACGCCCGCCCCGCCATTGTGTTTACCCGCAACGGACCGGTCGGTTGGCTTCAGCTTATCGACGCCGCGTCGGGGGCGAGGCACGTCCAAGGCGAGCGCCTCTGCGGGATGGATGAAAGCGACGCGTTCGTCCGCGGCGAGTGCTGGCAGGTCAGAGACGCGAACGGTAGCGGCAATGAAATTCCGTTTTGAGAGAACACAGCGGTCAATCTCGGTAACAGGCGCAAGCGACTTGGCGATCTTGTCCTTGACCGACTCGACATCGCTGGCGGTGCCGGCCGGTCCCGCGACCTGCCGATCGCGGTGGACTTCGATAAAGACGCCGACATATGCATGGCTGGCGCGGTTAGCTGGCGTCAACTTCTTTCGCGCCGCCGGCGCGGCGCTTGTCGAGAAGTCTGCGGTATCGAGACCAAGGGGTAAGAAGCCAGTAGTAGCCGCGACCGTGGCGAGCTTGGTGTCCGTGAATAAGGTGTCGAGTGGAGCGGTCGACACCAAGTTTTGCGACTGCTCGGCCCGGAGGCAATTTACGACTTCATCGCCATTGCCAATCATGCGGAGCTTGGGATGAAGCTTAGTTTGTCCAACGACTTGCGCCATGAAATGATCGTTCCCCTTGTGATGAAACAACCGGTTGGCAACATTACTCCACAATATCCGTTGAAATCTTGCGCGTGAACAGACCTTTACAGATTAGAGGCGTGGATGTGCTAGAGCCAGGTGCCAGTACTTTGCTCCAGCAATAATTACTGGAGTACGTCCGGATTTCTATCGAAACTTTGAACAGAATGGCACGATCTTCATTTGAGCAAATTCCCTAAGGGCCAGGCCGGCGGCGCGACTCGCGATAGGTGAAGGCAGCGACTGCATGGCATTTGTCTTCGGCACCGAGACGCTGGTTCGTTCGTCCGATTTTTCGCGAAGACTGCGCCAGATGCTGGCAGTGCCTTGCGCTGCCGCTAGATTGCTTCGGCTTCTTCCTGGTGTCGCTCGATGGGGGATACTTCCTCGTGTTTCATAACCTCTCTGGAAAGGCGCTCACACCGTCGGATGAGCGAAATCGAGACAAACGCAATGACGCCCGTCATGCTCACCACGGCGAGAACCCACAGCGCACTCGTCACGGAGGTTCTAGCAATCATCATGGCAAGCGCAAACGGTGCGAATGCAGAAGTAAATTGGCGGGCAGCGCTGGGACCCATCCGAGGCGCGCGCCATAGCCCTTTCGGCCGAACAACTACAGCGGAAGCGTGCCGCCAACGATGCTTGTAAGGCCTGAGCCCAAGCCGAACAGCACAACGAATGCAAAGGCACCTGGCGAGTCGCAAAAATTGCGAGCCGGCAGACGCGCTTCGGTCCTCAACCTACGCCTTGGAGAGCTGCCGAAATGGGGCGGCCATCGCTTTTGCCAATCTGTCCGGTGCCGAAGGCGACACCCCAAGCACAAGGTGGGAAGAACCGAGATCGGGCAGCTCGGAAAGAATGCGCAGGTCGGGAGTGAGCGAGCTTTCAGGGAGAACACCAACGGCGATCCCCGACGCGATCGCGGCACGCACACCGGCGACGCTTTCGCTCGTGCACGCAATATGAAAATCCAACCCGGATTCCTTCAGGATAGAAACGAAAAGGCCGCCTCGCTCGCTGCGCGCATCCGACGCGAGTTTCCGGATTTCTCTCTCGAAAGCTACATTCGAACCTGACCGGTAACAGCGCCGGCAGCACTTGCAACGTTGCGCGACGGCGCGAGTAAGGCAGGGCTTTTATTGGAACCAGCGTCCGTTAACTGAGGAGGTCCGGCGCAAGCACGCGTGTTCAACGGTAAGCGGGCCGGCCTCCGGGTTTTCAGCCGGCCCGCTCGATCGGACGATACACGCTTACAGTGCCCGATCCGCTGATCGTGCCCGCGCATGGTTAAGGAAAGGTTGGGCAGGTCGCAAAAATTCTAGCGGCCTTGCCGTCAGCCGGGGCTCGCCAGGACGGGTCTTTTTTAGAAGGCGGCCCGGCGGGCCAATGGGGATCCGTGCCGGGCCATTTTCTGCCGGACAGGAGGCATGGGGGGCCATTCAGTGGCGCGGCAGTAGCACGATACTGACGTTTCTCCGACCGCTCTGCTATCCGGTGAATGCCCGGAATCGGCTGCGGCAATTCCCGATAAATGCGCGGGCCCGGAAACCCGACGAGCCGAGCAACCGACTCGCCGAGCGTTGCCGCGCCGGGAGGGGGCCTTGAGCTAAAAGCAGCGGCAACGGGCCGAGCTTGCGTCATGGCTGGCGGGTTGCCCATCCGGCCTTTCGCGAAATCTCTTACGTCTTTCAGTCAGGGGGCTCTCCAGCGTGCTGGGCGCTTGGCCGGGCATCTGCCCTAAGCCGCGACGTACGCGCGCTGGTGAGCCGAAAAGTGTCGGCTATGCCGCCTCTGACGCAGGCAACGGCACGATATTGCTGGCGTAGGAGGTCCAGTCGGCAAAGATCAGCCGCGCCTTCTTTAGCGCCTTGCGCCGCCGATAGGCCGCCTCGGTGGCGTCCTTGGTGCCACTGTGGCCGTAAGCCTGCTCGATAATCGCGGCAGCAGGTGACACATGGCGGCGAGGCTGTCCGCGTCACGCTGTCAGGTCGCGGTGCGGACCTGGCGATTGCCATCGCCGGCCGCATTTCGGAGAAAAGAATCTAATTTCTAATGGCCCTCTTTGCTATCGCCAGCGCCGCCACCAGCGGTTCCACCATTCGCACCGCCGCCACCGTTACCGCCGCCACCGCTACCGCCGTTCGGTTGGCCATCACTGCCGGTTGATGTCGAGACCACCACGCCATTGCTGTGCGTAGTATGCGATGTCGTATCCTTAAGTGTTCCGCTGCCCTTGGAATTTTGGACGGGCAGACTAGCACCGCCACCCGTCGTCGTGGTCTGCGCCAGCGTTGGGGTGGCGAGGATCATGGTGAAAAGAACGGTCGAAAGAAGGCGTTTCATGTTGTCGAATACTCCATTGGTTTCGACAAGCTTCGACATCATTCGTGTCTCACACAGCTTGCTTGTGACTGAAAGTGCGCCTGTCCACGGTCCCTCGATGTGAAGCAGTTCACCAAATTAACCGATATTTCCCGTATGCCGGCTCCTGAGAGCCGACGAGGGGCGTTTGGCTTCACCCAACGCTTGACCGCACGCTTTTGGGAAAAGCGCCTAGATCAGCAATGTGTCGCGTGAAACAATTGGGACGCCTCCCGCCTGGGAATGACATTCGCGTTGTAAACGCGACATGGGCTCACCCCGTCTCTATCCCATATCCGCGAATGGCGGATTGGCAGCCGTAGGGCGATCCGCCTGCCGGTGAGATTGTTCTAGCGGAACATTTGATGTCGAGGCGGCGCGACACCGGCGATCGGCTTCTCGCTTCGGGCTGCCCGGTCCTTGACTCAGGGAGGCCCGCTGGAAGCGCTTCAGCTTCAATTGCCGAAGCGCCTCCACCATGCCTCTCCGTTGCGAAGCGCGCCCTTGCCAACGCCGAACCTCGCCCATGATACAGTGAGCGGCAAGCTTGGGGATTAGATTAGCATCTTCGGGCTGCTCAGAATTTCAATGATGATGATGAAAATCGACACAGCCAATTTCATCCGAGATCAATTTCGCCTTCTACAACATGATGAAGCCCGGCTTCCTCGGACGCTATCACAGCCCTCACCACCAGTCGTCCCTGCCCTCTCAGCTCTCTCTGCTCCACGGCTTTCTCGATCGCCTGCTGCGAGGTCACGCCGACCTGTTTGAGGAACCTGCGCAAGGAGACGTTGAAGGGATCGGATTCCATATTCTGGGTCATTTGATTGCCTCGAACAGTGTGAAAGGCACGGCCGTTTCGGCATGCTGGATGCTTCCGACGGTGCCGGGCCATCGCCACACTTATAGTCACAATCTTCCAGCAAGGCATCACGGACGAGGACAAGATCACAGCCAGCCTCGGCCAGCAACCCTCAGATACCATATGACCATTACCGACACTCGACAGGCTTCTGGCTGCACTCCACCTCGACGAGGCACGATATTCGACTAAATCAATGACCGCCCCGTCGACTAAATTCCGGTCAAAAAAGAAGAGCCGGCCATTACAGCCGGCCCTTCCCGTTCCTGGCAAGAACTGCCGGCGTCCAGTGAGGGGCCGAAACCGCCGACCTTAACGAACGCTCGCGTTGTGTACTTGTTCCCACAAAAAGAAGGCCGGGGGCACCGGCCTTTAGTTGGGTCAGGTTGTCGGCGTTACATTGGATGGGGCCGCAACAGCCGACCCTTACGCAACGCTCGCGCAAGAGGGTAGTTCCCGGCGGCGAAGTCAGCTCAGGGTACTCTTACTCTCAGCTGCTTCGGCGAAATCCAAGGCAAGCTCTTGCGCGCGGAGGCACGCCAGCGTTTCCCGCTCTGCCTCGCTGTATTCGCGGTCGTCATATATTTTTGCGAGTGACACGTACACGGCGATGGAACCCAGTTCATTAGTCATTTCCACGACGTAGCGGTCTGCGGAGATTTTCCGGACGACTAATTCTGGGATCGTCATGACTGGCAGGCTCCACGCTAATCTTCGTCAACCAGCACGTCGCTTTCCCATGCTGCCTCTTCGAAAGCCTTCCGAGCCATGGCTGACTTCCGCAGACCAAGCAGCGCGTTCATACAGGCACGGCGAGCCATCATGTGCTTCGTGCCTGGCTCCGTGGCGCTGGGCCTGAACTCGTCTAGCGCATCCATAGCATCGCGGGCATTACGAATTTTCTGCGGCTTCCCCGGCACCAGCTCGATCATTACCGGCTTCTCAAACGATGTATCGGGCGGCGGCTTGGACAAATCATCTAAACGCATACTGGAACTCCAACAACGACGGAGAAAATGCGCGAAGTGGGATTCCGTTGCCTCGGAACAATTACGTTTGGCTAATGTTGTGGATCATGCGTGGCGACAACATCATCCCATTTCCCTTGGATGTCCGAGTTGCAATCGAGCTTGAAATTCACCGTGCGGTCGCGCGGTTCGGGCACAACGTCGAGATAATGGCTATAGCCGCCAAGTGGCATGGCACCATGGACGACCGGCAGGTGCTAACGGCCTTACGCAAGATCAACCAGATCGGCGATACCCTCCCGAAAGGGCAGACTGACGATGGCTACTGACGATGGCTACTGACATCATGATCTCTTTCGAGAACCGACGCGTTATTCGCGAGGAAATTGGCCGCCAATGGGAGATCGCCGTGGCACACCTCCTCGCTGAGAACCCCGGTTTTGCTCTCCGACACCGGGCGCACGCACGTTCAAGCGGAGTGAACACGCCATAACCACTACCTCCAGCTTCCCCGTTCATGCAGCCAACCAGAGAAGTTCGCCACAGGAGCACGAAATGTCAGTTGTTCACGAAGAAGCCCCATCCGAAGTCTTGCCCGATGTACCATCCACCCTCCCGGACGTCCCCTCGCATCCCGAGGAAATCAAGTCCGTGTTCGACCTGCGTGTGGGGAAATACATTTCCTTGCAGGGCAGTGCCAGGATCACGCCAGCCGGCGTGATTTGCGCTGGCATTGCATTTGCTGCCATGTCGCTTGCCTTGGGGTATCTGGTGTCGTCCTCCAGGCGGGCCCGGTATTAGCCAAGCCAGCAGCTTGCAACCGATCGAAGCAATGTCGGCGGGCGTTTGATGTCGCTACGCCTGCGACATGCTAGAGTATCGTGTTACGGCCAGCCCGTTCCAAACAATCCGCCTCAGCCCAGCGTTATCTTTAGCTGGACCGCGACACGACCTTTAGCGCCATGGAACTATTACGATGCGCTATTGTTGTTGGGCAACGAGCGACGACGACATCATCCCGTTTCCCCTCGATCGCCGAGAACAGATCAAAACGGAGATGAATCTTGCGGATATCAATATGGTGCCAACAACCTCGAAGTCTTGGTGATTCAGAACAGTTGGGGTGACAAGATGGGTGACGTGCAGGTGCCCGCAGTACTGCGCAAGCTCACGAAAGCGGCTCTATCTTCGACGACATCACCCACAGGGCTGATTGAAATGGCAATGCGGTCCGGTCGGCGGCGTGAGATGGAGCCAACAGGAGATTTTGATATGGGCGTCACTTGCCTGGTCTTTATAGACGGCCCAACCGGCGAATCTCCACACGTTCGCGACCGTTCCGCGTGTCGGGGACAGCATCCAGATAGCGCAACGCGGTGAGCAGCAAACGCTGACAGTCGAGCATGTTCTGTACATGGCGAAAAACGCCGACGATGACGACATGGGAGGCGCTCATGTGCAGATCCGGGCCTCCACAAGGAAGCTGGCCCAGTAATTCTGCCGAAGATTGTTAACGGGCCGACTCTTCCCTCCGCTGTGGGGAGGAAGGGTAAGGATGCCATAGAGTTTCTCGATCCGTTTGGATCGGGCCGCCGTCCAAGGCAGAGCAAAAATCGCCATCCTTGTTGCAGTAGTCGGAAATTACGCGATCGCCGATGCCGATGAAGAATGTGCGACCGTCCTTTGGGGCGCTTTTCACGTTTCTCCAGACATTGGCGAAGTCATGCCTATGGTGCGAAACATAATGGAGAGCTACGATCATCGCTTCGGCTCGGTGCTGCGGTTCTGGCCCGCCCAAAAGAACGGCTTCCTCGTTTTCCAGGTTTGCCATCGAGCCAAACAGTTCTTCGATGGCCTCTCGGACCATGCGCAGCGCCGCAGCATAAAAAGCGACGGTTTCGGCGTATTCAGTTTCAGGAACCATCGGTCAAGTAGCCTCGATTGGGGCTTCTGGCGCCCTAACCTGCCCGCGCCCGATTAAAGCGGCCCCGCATGTATAGCGTTGGCCCGTCAACTTGATCGCGCCAACCGCGATCTCCCCGCGGAATGGGAACTCGTCGTCCAGCTATCGAGCGGCGGTGACCCCAAAAAACGCCCCGGCTTGTTGCCTGAGTGGCGGGAGAGTATCGCCATCAGCCGGGACGCCTTACCGGAATTGTTGCTTCCGGACTTCAACAACCTGCGCCGCGGATATCAGTTCCAGTGATGGTAAAATACAGTTTGTCCGATTAGCAATGTTCTAACAAATCTCTGCGTAATGCATGGTTGAGCACCTGAGGAGTCATGCTCCTGTCACGCTATTCAGTTCTTTATTTGCCCATCGGTCATTCTATCGCGCGGGAAGAGTCCTAGGTTGTAGTGACGATTTAATTATTTGAGCCAGAGCATGATGCTGACGAGCTTTACGAAGCCGAGGAATGTGGCGGCGAGTTTGTCGTAGCGGGTTGCGATGCGGCGCCACTGCTTGAGTTTGGCGAAGAATCCCTCGATCCCCCAGCGCTGCCGGTAGGCGATCTTGTCGTAGCTGTGCTGGTATTTGCGATGGCGGCGTGGCGGGATGACGGGCTGGCCGCCTTCGTCGAGGATGGTGTCGTGGAGGCTGTCGGCGTCATAGGCGCGGTCGGCGATGACTTTGCCGGAGGCAAGCCCGGTGACGAGGCCGCAAGCCGGCGCCATGTCGTTCTGCTGGCCGGGACC
>NZ_FOSL01000028.1 GCF_900114255.1 Neomesorhizobium albiziae
TACGTGTTGACCCGGAATTGCGAACCGGTGGAACAGGCTCTCGTGGAACTGTGGCATGCCGATCAAACCGGGACCTACGACAACACCGGCTTCAAACTCCGCGGACATCAATTCACCGATGCTGAAGGCAGATGGTGGTTCGATACGATCGTTCCAGGGCTCTATCCCGGCCGCACCCGGCACTATCACCTGAAGGTTCAGAGGCCGGGGGGACGTGTGTTGACCACGCAACTCTATTTCCCGAACGAACCTGAAAACAACCGAGATTTCATTTTTGATTCTGCCCTCTTGCTCGACATTGCCGCGGCCAGCGAACGCAAGTTCGGCAGATACAACTTCGTAGTGGGGTGAGGCTGGCGACTCCGCATAGTACGGATAAGCTCAGGGCAGCCACGACTTCGACGCTGTCGACTTGATTCAATCAGGCAGACGGAAGTGCCGGCGGGTCCAATCTGTACTTCTTATAGAAGTTGAGTAGCCGCTTGCGTGGCCCATCGCCTGAGCGAAGGCCCAAAAGCGCACTGCATTTCCTCGGAACACCCGATACCGTGCACCGCTATCAATGTGACAGTCATTCTTGAGGAAAGCTTCGACGCTCGACGCATAGCGCATGTACGCCCGGGGAAACAACGTGGTTCGTTCCGTCCTTGTCGGAAGTGGATGCAAAGCCCCAAACGATTTTGGACATCTGACAGAAAGAAGACGTCCGACCACCTGTAACTTCACCGGGAAGCCCTTCAACCAATATCGCCCGTACAGCCTCGAACCGCCTTCGGCCCGAGTGCATATGCGGGAGCGCAATGACCGCCGCTGTCGGCCGAGACTAATGAATCGATTGCAAACCCCGCCTAACTTTATAGTGCTCGGACAAATGCCGCGCCCAACGGCAATGGCAGATTTCATACTCCGGTGAAGCTGGGGCTGGTGCCGTCCAGGCACGAAAGCCATCCGTTCCCAATATGAGATGAGGACGAATGTCGTTGTGAACGACAATCTTACCGGGCGGAATCGTGCGCGGCGCACTTCTCAGATAGTCAGATATAGAGACAGTCATAAGGGTCTCATTACCGTCTGTGTTACAGGTTCTTAATGAAGCCCCCTATCGTGTTTCAAGTTACGACAAACTTTTCGATAGTCAAGTACAACACAAACATTTGAATTATACTAATGGCGGTCAACGACTATGCCCGTTATCTATAAGAACTTTAAAGGCCCGACCGACCGGCAGCTTACCGATACCTAGCATTGGCGCTCGCTCACCCTTTTGGGCCTTTTTTGATCAAACGAACTCGGTCTTGCCAACAATCCTTTCGAGAATCATGGTTGCCCTGGCATTCGTTTCGTATTCGCGACTTGCAACGCGCCGGTCGACATCGATGTGCATTCTATCGAAAGCGCACTTCCTGCGGCGAAATGTCCAACTCAGGAGGGGGGTAATGCCGACTATCAAACGAGTTGGGATCATAGGAGCGGGCAGGACCTCCTCCGCTCATATCAGAGCACTGCGGCACCTTTCGGGTGTTGAGGTAGTGGGGATCTTCGATATCGATGCAAGGGCTGCGGAGGATATTGCCATCCGGTTCGGTATTCCCCACCACTTCAGCAACCCAGACCAGTTCTATGAAAATGCCAAGCCGCAACTAGTTCACGTTGTCACACCACCTCACACGCACGAACAGCTAGCTGATCAGGCGCTAGATAGAGGCGTTCACGTGTTAGTCGAAAAGCCGCCGTCGCTGACGGTCGCGGGCTGTGATGCACTCCAGAAGAAAGCGGAGGCTACTGGCCTCACGGTTGGAGTGAACGAGAACTTTGCTTTCGACCCTCGCATCCTTGCCGGCCGTGCTTCAATCGCGCGTGGCACGCTCGGGAAGTTGGTACACATAGCTGGATTCTTCGGCTTCGATGCAGGTTCTGTGAACGCAGATTTGAGTAACTGGTCTTGGGCCAAAGAACTTCCGGGCGGGATTCTCGAGGATCTGCTTCCACATCCCTTGACCGTGGCGCGAGCGCTAGCCGATCAGGAACTTCAGCTCATTCACCAGCACGCTCTTAGAAGTGGCCGACTGCCGTTCCCTCTACACGATGAGATGCGTCTTCTTTTTGCCGGCAGCAACGGGCTTACTGTCGATCTCACCTTGTCGCTTTCATCGCATCCGACCGACTTCATCGTGACGATTTACGGCACTCGTGCAACGCTCCAGATTGACCTGAGGAACATGCTTCTCCAGCTATGGCGCGACAGGTCCGGGCTACGATTGTTTGCGAGGGGGGTGCGGGTGAGTGGAGCGGCACTCCATGTCCTAATTCAGACGGCCCAAAACGCAATTGGGACCACGGTGTTTCGGATCCCAGGACCGGGAGATCCGGCACATCTCATCCGCATTCATTACAAAGCGCTTCAACAAGGTCGCGAAATTCCCGCGCCGATCGCCCGGGCTAAAAGCGTTGTGAAGATCGCCCGAGCAATTTGGCCTTAGTCTACGGGGCACGTCCCGCAAGTCACCAGGGTTTCAGTTTCCGGCCAACAACTTCGCTCATGCGCTACACCGAAAAAGTAGAGGGAGATTTTCAGGGTACGAGCGCCAGTTTTCCGGCACTTCGTGTTCATGACTTCGCCACAGCTTCGCATCAGTCGAGGTGTCGGTTGAAGCATAGCCGCTGCGGGAAAGCCTAATGCCTCGCTACGGTGAAATCCGGCAGCCGAAGCCTTCTTGTCGGAGTGGCGCCTTTGGCATCCAACCAAAACCTATCGTGTTCCGTCGGCCGAGAGCGATCGACTTTAGGTAGTCGCGATTTAGGATGGTTAGAAAGCCGTGGTCGTATTGGATTATTTGCCGGCGCTGCCAATCACGCAGGCAGCGGTTCACTTTCTCCCGAGATGCCGGAACCATCGCTGCGAGGTCGGTCTGCGAAAGATGAATTGTCTGCGGTTCATCTTCCGAAACTTCAATGCCGTGCGGATCTTTCATGATCCTGAAAAGTGTGGTTGCCAGTCGCATCGGGAGGCCGGCAGTGCCGTCAATGATGCGTTCCTGAGCGTCCAGCATCGCTTGGCAGAATACCGGAACCACGTTCAAAGCGAGATCGGTGTGGCGGTCAAACAAAGAAACCACTGAGGTAACTCCGATTTGCAGCATATGACTTTCCGAGATCGAGACAGCGTTCATGCGGCTATCCTGCGCGATGAACAAACTGCTGAGGTCAAATACATCGCCGGGACCTAAATCCGAGAAAATAAAATCTCGACCGTCAGATAGTGGAAGGCTCAGCCGGACCCTTCCGCGAACGATGACATAAACATGGGTGGGCGTGTCCCCTTGATAGATCACGGTCGTGTTTTTGCCAAACCTACGATATGCGGCGGTTTCAGCTATTTCGGTCAAAATCGCCCGTCCGAATCGCCGGAACATGGTTGCTCTGGCGAGCTGATTGACCACGAAGTCATTTTCGAGGTCTCGCATAGTTAAAGTCCTCTGGCACCGCCTACTACGCTTGACCCCTGCCTCCATGGCTCGCGACGCCGAGGCTCAGAAAGATCTGAATACTCTGATATAAGCGCGCTTTTCTGGGGGCGCGCGCCGGACTGCGAGCCGCCCCGCAATATGTCATGGCGAACCGACAATCCGATGACCATCGGTGAACTGACGCCAAGATTGCTTTCCGCGACAGCGATTACTTCCATCGACAGAGCCCCCACAGGAGGAAGCAGCTCGCGCAGCGGTTGGGAGAGCGCGTCGTGCGAATGGCGCGCACAGAGCTGGGCGTTTGACATGGTTCTCTCCACCCTCGGCCTGCGCGCCCACACTGCTGCCGGCGCCAACCGAGCTTGATCCATCCCTTCTCATCCATCCTTCTAATTACCGTCGTCGCGGAACGTTCCTCCATCGTTCCGGATTCGGGCTTCAGTCTGATCCCTCCTTGCCCCTAGTCCCCCCTCGCCGGGCCTTTAGTCTGACGCCGCCGCGCCAAAACGCCCATTGTATCGAATGTATAGAAGTCCAATTTGGGCTGTCCCGTTGCACAGAAGGTTCGGTCGAAGTGGGATGCGAGGAGCGCAGCGCCAAGCTATGGCTCCGGCGCCGATTTTCGGGCATGGATCTAGTTGCAGCCCGGCTGAACCGCTAGCAGGCTGCCCTTTCGTGGCGACGGTAACCGATGCGCTCAACGCTCCAAGTCACGTCCTTATAATGTCCGCACAGAGTCAAGCGACCAGCGCGGCTCGGTGGCTTGCGCACCCAACTACTCTTCTTGCGCCGGTCCGTCTTGGTAGCGGAACCGTTTTCCTTTGGCAGTCGATTCAAGAGATGGACCACTGGAAACAAGGTAGATTTGATGGACGCGATGCACGCCAAAGACGGTATGCATCGTCAAAGATGCGCTAGGCGACGGCTGTCACGGGCAACTATGAGCTCGAAGCGACACTGAGCCACTTTTTCGGACAAACTAGGGGGTCGGCTCGACTTGTATGCCTATTGTGCAGGAGTGTAGAGCTTAAGAGTGGAAGCACGGGGATGCTCCTGCGCAGAATGTCAATTGTGGGTCTCCTTGGCGCGTCCGCAACCCTAGTTTTCGTCATTGCGCCAAGCCGAATAACGCTGAACGCCGATTCACCAGAACTCTCGTTACAGGCTGCCTGGGCAAAGGAAGGCTCGGGCGGCGGGTCTGAGAAGGGCGGCACCGGGAAGGCCGGCTCGAGTAGGAGCGGTGGCAAGGCTGACACCGGCGGCGGCACCGGTAAGGCTGGCTCAAAAAGTGAAAGCAGTGGCGGGTCTGGCAAGAACGGTGGGCGTCGCGGAGGCGATGACAGCGCCGCAGCTCAGAGCAATGCCCGTAACGATTCAGCCGCCGAAAGGAAGTCCGGTGGCGGCGGCCTTCAACGGGTCAACCCGGTTACTGGCGATCTGATTGAGCTCAAAGGTTCGAATATCAAAGTACTGCACCCGGAAGGAATGAAGGAGCAGATCGAGAACGGCCGTTACGTCATGAAAGATGCCGTGGGCCGCACAATCATCAATCGGCCCGCAACCGAAGCCGACAGTGCCAGACTGCGCGGATTGATGCGCTGAAGCGAGTTCGCCAGGTGCGCCCATTCGTTCGAATTCGCCAAGAAGGGGCGTTCCCGACATCGATGTTGGATCGATTGCGATCGCTCCTGGTTGCGATCAACGGGAATCGGCATCGCGAAGCGCGATGGCGGCTTCCATCCGGTTGCTGACATTTAATTTGACGAAGACTCGGGTTAGGTGATGTTTCACCGTCTTCTCGTGAAGATTTAGTTGCAATGCGACTTGCTTGTTGCTGAGCCCTGTCGCCACTAAGGTCAAGATCTCTCGCTCTCGACTTGTCAGGTCGGCGAGCGTGCCGGCTTTCGCCGATGAGGCGGATTTTGCCGCGAGATCGGTGAGCAAGCGTGCCGATAATGTGGGAGAGACATATTTCTCGCCGGACGCAACAGTGCGTAAGATCTCAGCGAGCGCCCGTGCGCCAACGCCTTTGAGCACGTAGCCTCGGGCCCCGCTGTTCAAGGCGGTGATGATATCATCTCTGGCCTCGGAAATAGTCAGCATGACGATCTTCTGATCGGGATACCGCTCGAGGATTAGGGGTATAGCGCTCAATCCGCCACCGGGCATTGATATGTCCATTAGGACAACATCGGGACGGTGCCTCTCGGTGATCCGCAGCGCATCCTCTCTTGTGCTGCCTTCCCCGACAACCTCGAAACCGCCAATCTCCGAAAGCGCGCGAGTCACACCTTCCCTGAACAGCGGGTGATCGTCGACGACCGCCAGCTTTATTGACGCTGTCATGCCCGATTGACTTCGTCTATATTGAGGAACATTTTCAGCTTCGTTCCATTACTTGAAGACTCTATTTCGAAGCCGCCGCCGAGACTTTCTACCCGCTCGCGAAGTCCCGCCAGACCGAGGCAACCCGGCCGCACGACCGTTGGATCAAAACCCGGGCCGTTGTCGCAGACCTCAACGAAGACTTGTCCGTTTTCTGACGTCAGCATCACCGACTGCCGAGCGCCGTTGCTATGACGGTATCCATTGTTCAGTGCCTCTTGGACAAAACGATAAATGCAGATCTTCGCCGAAGGCGATAGCGATTGAGGCGGGTTGGAAAGCGAAAGTTCGATCCCGGAGTCGGTACGTTGCTCATGTTCGCTTACAGCCAGGGCCAAAACCTCGGTCAGCTGTGCCGACTCGATATGCGGCAGCACCAGACCATTGCATATATTCCTGATCTCCCGCATGGCGCCGTCGAGACTCGATTTTATGGCGACGGCGATGCGTTCCCGCTCTTCAGCAGATGAGTTCGGGTCCAGGAGCGCCGCACTGTCCAGCTTGAGCGACGCGAGCGCAACCAGTTGTGCCGGCCCGTCGTGCAGATCTGCACTGATCCGTCGAAGAAAGCTCTCGTTGAGCGCAGTAGTACGCTGCGACGCTCGCTGGACGCGCAGGCGAAGTGATCTGTTCTGGGCGAGCAGGTCCGAAAGCTCCCGAACTCGCGCCTCCAGCGCATGACTCTGATTCCCAATTTCGCGGCTACCACGAAAAACAATCGCCGAAAGAACGAGAAAAAAGCCCAAGGTCACAGAAGCGACTGCCAACCAGCTCAAAAGCGCCGCTTGCCGCAAACTGCGTTCAAGCTCTGTTGCAATCTCAGAAAGTTCGGAAACTGCAACCACTTCTCCCGACCAAGGCTGCAGCACCGGATTGTAAATCTTAAGCAGGGGCTGACCAATGGCGCGCTCGGCCTCGCTTTCAATATCCTCGATGCGCTCGAACCGTGCTGTCATATCTCCGGCGAAGGCTCTCGCAAGGTCCTGGTTCATCTCCAAACGAATAGCGACAACGCTTTTGTCCTTGGAATAGAGGATTGTTCCGTCGCGGCGCCAAAGTTTGTAGGAAACCAGTCTGCGGCCAAGTGCGCCCTGCCCCAGCGTCTCATCAAGAGCGCGCGTGACCGTGTCGCCGAGCACCTCGTTGGTTTGCATATCCGGCAAGAGCGGGGCGATAATGCTGTCTACGTAAAGTGCGGTAGCCGCGGCGGAATTGCGAGTGACCCCGGTCTCGATCAGCTTCGTCACCAGCAGACCTACCGCGACCATCGCAGCAAGAGAAACTACGCCACCAGCTAACAGAAACTGATGCGCCAGCGATCGCCCATTCCAACGATCTAAAAGCGGCAAGGTTTGCCACGTCCGCCAGAGCGCAGGCCAATTCGACGCCGCCGACATGGTCGAAGTCCCCATCACCAGTCGCCACCAACGAGTTCGCCAGTGCGCTCCAGGCTCTACAGGCAGTCTTCCCTTCAAAAATGGTTACACGGCAGTTTTCAGTCCAAAATATGGCTGCGGGCTACTTCAAGTCGCCAGCCGCTGGACTGGGTGCCTCTGCGCTCTTCGATAAGAGGCAGAGGATCTTGCTAAACTGCTAGACGTTGCGTCCGCCATTTCAGCAAGAACGGCCTGTGCAGCGTTACCACTTGATGAACTTCAGTCGAAATTTACTCGCGTTCACGGTCCTGTTTTGGCTGCGGAGCGGAAGAGCCCAACAGGTGAGGACTCCCAGGAAATAGCCAGCCTGCATGATGACAAGGACCACAAGCGCAAAGACCACAGCTTCGCCGAACGTCTGTATTTCATTCCGGAATGCAAAACCGAGGACTACTAGAGCGATTGGCATGACTATCGCGAAACCCACAACTCGAAGCCAGTACGCCGAAGCGGCTGACAGCACGGCAAGCGCTACGAGCGTCGATAACATCTGAACCCTCTGCTTCACCACCATAACGCTGTGCCGGCGAGAAACAAAGAGCGCGAATGCGAGCGCTGGAACAGGCTTTTTGGGGAACACTTGGATTTTGGCTAGTTCCCGGGCGGGATCCGCAGCGATTGCCCGGCATTTGGCGCGTCAACTATCACGACCTCTACGATATCTCTCGGTCGCAGCGTCGAATAAGCGTCGGCGGAGATCCTCTTCGGCCAACCTTTTACTTCGCGGACGACCGCGAAGGTAGGTTCGGAACGCACTGCATTTTTTTCGCGAGCCTCCAGAATTGCGGGAGTGGTCACTGTCGCCTCGTTTACGAGCAATGCTGCGGTGCGCATCTGAACCTTTGCTTGTTCAAGTTTTGGTCGCACCTCCTGAAGATCCTTCTCAATTTCGGCGAGATGGGTGCTTCTCAGATCCTCGCCGTCTCGCTCTGCCTTCTTCAGCGCCTGTTTGCTTCGGACTAAAGCGATTTCCAGGTCAAGGAGCTTTGATTCCGCGTCGGCCAGTTCGCGCTGGAGCGCCATCTGACGGGAGGTTACTGCGAGACCTTTCTCCCGCAGGGACGTCACCCCCTTCAATTCTTTTTTAGCCAGTTCTATCTGAACGTGCTGCGACTTGATCTTGTCATCGAGAGTAACAATCTCCTGTTCATTAAGGGCTTGAAGATCCACCAATGTGTCAAGTTTTGAGCGTAGCATCGAATTCCGCGCAGCCATGAAGCCGTGCTCCTCCTTCGCAATCCCCGATGCCTTTGGATGGTCGCTGAGTTCCACGGGTACCCCGAAATCATTCTTTTCTTCCAACTCGGCTTCGAGGCGCGCCTGACGTACCAGCATCCGGGTATACGCGAGTTCGGCTTCCTCCAACTCTCCAGCAGCGGCGATTCGATCCCGATCGAGGCGCATAAAGGCGGCGTCCACCTTGCGACGAAGGCCCCCCGCCACAGTAACAGCCTGGAGTACGGTCATGTTCGTGCTGTATGGAAATTCGCCGGGATTTTGCACGTCGCCCATCACGTAAATGGAGCCGTGAGACGCAATGTTAACGCTGACGGATGGCGCATTCAGCAAACCGGTTTGCCCCTGAAGACGCTCGGCAATCTCCTTGGAAACCTCTCCGATGGTTTTGCCCTCAACCAAAATTTCACCGACGAGCGGCACTGAGATATTGCCATCGCTTATCGCATACGTTCCAGTCAGCGCTTCCCACTCCTTGTATTCCGCCTCCCCTTGCCGCCACTCAACGACGCGCAGGTCAATCTTGTCATACGGGCTGAGACGATAGCTGTCTGCCAGACTTGATTGCAGGCAGGTGGCGAGCAGGAACGTCGCTAATAGCAAGACGCGAAGTCCCGCTTGTCGGGAGCCTGTGACGAGAGCGTCGATTATTCCGTATGCCCGGGCAGAACAGGCTGCTGGTCGTATGAAATGGGACGAAAGCGAGGGTTTGCGATTGTAGCTGTTGGGACCTGGCATGGGATTTGTCCTTTCGTTAGGGGACATGTTGCCGTTCCGTCGGTTTCGTGGGATGACCGAGCAACCAGAGAACCGGCCCGCCAAACAGGGACAACGGCTTTGGAAAAGAACCGACGATTTCTGACAGGATCTGGAGGTCGTCCGGGTCGGCGGCGCGACACAGCCGGAGGCAGCCGAGGTACACAAAACTGGCCGCCACGATTGCAACGAGTATTGAGAGTGGCGCTTCGAGCGTCGCAACGATACCCCACGCAACCACGCTCGAGCAGCCAGAGCAGAGGTAAATCCAAAGGATTGATCGGGCTGGAAACGGAAATTCGAGCCTTAACGTCACGAACCACATGCCCACTCCGACCATGACGATCTGAATGATGGCGCGGGAGACGGCAGCACCCATCAGGCCGAACTCCGGCACCAAAAGCAGGCCCCCGACGACCGCCAGAATTGCTCCGAAAATGGCGGTGTAGAAAATAATGTCGCTGCGTTCCGACGCGTTGACGAGATGCGTTCCGATCACCGTCGTCGCCGATATTGAAGCCGCTGCGACAATGACGGCAGTAGCCGGAACAGCAGCTGTGAATTCCACGCCGTAGAAGAGCGGAACAATCGCTGGTGCTATAGCGGCCATGCCCAGGCACGCGGGGATGGCAAGCATTCCGGTCAACCGGGTGCCGGTGACGTAAATTGCCTTCATGGCTGCTTCGTCGCCGCGTCCACGCTGTTTTGCGAAGAGCGGCAGGAAGGCGCCCGTCAGCAGCAGTGGTCCTTGACTGGCGAGGCTCGACAGCGCGAGTGCGATACTGAAGAAAGCGATTTCAGCATGTCCCCAATATCGATCAAGGAAGAATATCTCGAGGCGTGACCAGACGAAGGTGTTTGCGATGTTAGCCGCCCAGGCGAAGCGCGCGTAGCGAAGCGAACGCTGCAGGACGGCTGGCTCGACTTCGCCCACCCGGGGCAGCAACGTCCAAACAGTGGAAGCGAGCGGTAGCTGAGCGATTAGATATCCGGCTATCGCGCCAGGAACGCCATGATAGGCCGCGCCGATGCCGACAAAAATGACCTGTATCAGCAGCGACCAGGCTGAAAGCCGTGCGAGGCGCGAAAAGTCCTGCAAGCCACGCAGGTAATTATTGCCGAATAGAGCCATCACCTGTGCGGCTATGAGAGCGGGCAGCAGAAAAAGCAGAGCCTTGCTCTGAGCTTCACTGCCCTGCGGGTTCAAGAACGCCCCGATGCGGGCGGCCATACCTGTCTGGATTGAGATGACCGCAGCGAAGCCCGCAAACGCCAGCAGGAGATTGGTGAGGAGGCGGCGCGAATGCCAACCGGAGAAGGCTTGGGCTTGCCTCTCTTCGCCTCGGCCTCGGAGTTCGGGAAGGGCCCTAGCGACGCTGGCTGACATGCCACCGCCGATAAGAGGAGTAATGACGGATGCAATCCACAATGAAAGGACCACGGTCCCGGTGCCCTCGGTTCCGAGGAGGCGCGCGATGACAATCCCGCTGAACAGACTTGCCAGCATCAGGCACGAGCCGGAAACCGCGTTCAGGACAGTATGCTGAGCAAATGTCGTCAACAAGGCGATAACCTTTTCACTTACATCAACGGAGTTCCCATGAGGTCGATACCACTACCGTGAAATTTGCATCGGACTTGCGGTACCCCACCGCGGCCCTAGGTTTCCTGCCAAGGCGTATTTCCACACTGGAGAAGATATGCGCGGATATGCTTTTCACCTGACGATCGCCGCGGCCCTCCTGCCCGCAGCAGGAGCCCTGCCGTTGGAAGGTCCAGCCGCAGGCGGACCCACTAAGGCGGCCACAATCGACCTTTCTGGCTATACGCTGGTTTTCGACGATGAATTCGATTGGCTCGACGTTTCCTCTCGGGGACCCGGCACGCGCTGGATCGCCCATACACCATGGAACGGAGACTTCGGCGACGCCGCTTTTGCTGACCCCGGTCCGGATTTTCCGTTTACGACACGGGACGGTATCCTGAGGATCGAGGCGCGAAATCGGGAGGGATCGGGCTGGCAGTCGGGCCTCCTGGCCTCCGTGGATCCAAGAAACGACGGATTCACCCAATCCTATGGTTATTTCGAGACCCGCGCGAAATTTCCCTCGGGACCTGGTCTCTGGCCGGCATTCTGGCTCATAGGCCGAACGGATGCCTATACCGCAGAGATCGATGTCGTCGAGCATCACGGCGAGTTTCCGGAGCGGTTCACCAGCGCGGTTCACGTCTGGGCCCGCGCTGGCAAAGGTCGCAGCGTCAGCGTCCATCAGAAAGTCGCGGTGGAGCCGGGCTCGCTTTCTGCGGACTTTCACACTTATGGCGTCAGCGTCGAGGAAGACTTTATTCGTATCTACTTCGATCGTCGTGAGGTTTGGGCCACGCCTACGCCGGCGGAGCACCGCATGCCGAAATACATTCTCATCGATCTCGCGCTTGGAAGCGGCTTTTCGATTACGGAGACACCAAATCCGTCTTACATGTTTGTTGACTACGTCAAAGTTTGGGAGCGGCAACGCTGAGTGTGTGGTCACCAGGACACCTCCGCTAATCAGCATGACGTCAGCCTTCCTTTGACAACGCCTTCCAACACCGAAAGCAGTGTTTCGATTTGCCGGCTAACAGTAATCTCGCATCGCTTTGAATAGTCAGAAGCCGCACTGGCGAGACGTCCATAAAGTTGATCGTCTCGCCACATGCGTTGCAGCTCCTTGACCCAAATGGCGGCCGGGGCCGCCGGATCCACCAGGATTCCGCCGGGACCGACCGCTTCCGGCAGTCCACCGAGACGGCTGGCCAAAACAGGGATTCCGCTATAGTGAGCCTCGGTCGCGACCCTTCCCCAAGTCTCTTCCCATTGACTGGGAGCCAGGAGGATCTTTGTCTCCGCATAGACCGTCCTCATATTGCTGGTTCGATCAACAAGCTCGACATTGGGCAGACGCTCGATCGCCCGCTCCAACCGGCTCACCTCCTTCGAAGAGAGCTGCCATGCCTTGACAAAAAGAAAGGGAATGTCGGGGCAGAGTGCGGCGATCGCTAGCGCCTCCCTCATCCCTTTTTCCGGAACCGGATTAATAAATGTCACGAAGCGCCGGGACGATATGACTTGGTAGCGTTCTGGCCGGAAAACCGGCGGCACTATGGCCGGTTTGACGCCTAGCCGACGTTCGGCGCGTTTGGCGGTGAACCTGGAATTTGCGATATACGCTCGGAACGGCAAGTCCGCCCCTGCCGGCCACGGCCGAGTGATCCGCTCGAAATCGAGTCCGTGAAAGTAGGCCACGGCGGGGACGCCTCGATTCTCGAAGCTTGTCGCCATCTCCACCATTCGGCCGTTCTGAACTATGACAACGGTCGGTGAAGGCATTCCCCGGAGGCCGCCCCATGGGTTTCGCGATCGAAAAACCCGGTATCCGAGATCTTTGTCGACGACCACGCCATCACGTCTCAGTCCTGTAGACACAAAGGCGCGCGCGCCGTAGGCGTCTTTGACCGAGAGTTTCGCAAGCACCGCGGTCGAAATTCGGCACGCGTTCAACTCCAGAGCCAGTTCATGCGTGTTGACTTGTAGCCCGCCCGTCTCCTGAGGCAGGTGCGGCGTACCGCTCGCCAGCAGGATGTCGATACCGTCCTCACCGTCACCGGCTGAATGGCCCGTGTCCCGTTCCCGACCCTTGCAACGGTCGCTTACGCTTTTGCCGAAAGGAACATCCATTCTTGTTTTCCCATGCGACGTTCGTTCATCAGTTCGACGAGCAGAGCATGCATCGAGCCCGCCCATCCTGGAATCGCCTGACGCGGCAGGTCCGCGAGCTTTCGAGGACGCGTCGGCACGATCTCGATCAGATGGGTCTCCGAAAACCGCTGCTTCAGACAATCGGAGCAACCCGGCTGAAGCACGTCATGCGTCTCGATCAGCATGTCCGTCTTGCGCAGAGCTGGTACTTTCACCGGGTTAAGAAGTTGCATTTCCGCGCCCTCGATGTCGGCTAGTACAAAAACTTTGCCGGTTCCGTCGCCGAGGCTCTCGTTCAGACTATCGATCGTGCAGAGGCCACGCAGCCAGACGCGATCAGCCACACCATTTCTTTCGGCCGCGTTTCGCAGCAAGGCGTGGTGCTGTTCAAGGGCTTCGTATGCTTCCACCACCGCATTCGCCATCCGCCGGGCGAGCCCCAAGGCGTAATAGCCGTCAGCGGCGCCGATGTTGACAATACGGGGATAGTTTCGGGCGATAATGGTCTCCACGACCGGATGCAGTTCGAGCTCATGCGTCCCGAGCAGATAGCCGAGCAGATTGCGGTTCGACAGCGGCGTCAGTTCGAGATTCATGCCGGCGAAAGGACCGCTTTGTACCCGGTTCATTGCGCGTCGGCGGACAGAGGCGCAAAGCAACTGCCAGCGCGGCATGAGCATCCAGCGTGCCGGCACTCTGATGGCTTCGGGCAACCGTCGATAGGTGCGGTAAAGCCCCATCATCGAGGGAGACTTTTCGATCGTGTTCCAAGTTGCGTGGAGCATTAGGTTGGCCCCTGACTTGACGGTTGCTGATGGAGTGGCGTCATTGCGCTTTTACCGGTGAGGCGATTGGACAAGCCTCGCCCTGAGATGGCGACGGCCTCCAGTTCGGCGATTGATTTATCTGGATCGAGGTTATTGATGGGCTGCATGAAGCACCTCCGCATATATGCCGAGCAACTGATCCAACCATTCCGCTGAACTCGGCGCGAATTGACCAGAGCGCGAATAAGCGGCTTTGCTCATGGCGCAAACGATTGCGTCATCCCTGGCAAGCCGATGCAACATGGCGGCCAACGCGCCCACGTCGTAAGGGTTGACGGTGATGCCGAAGTTTTCCGCAGCAATTTCAGCGGCGATCATCGCGAAGCTTGGAACCATCACGGGAACGCCGGCCGTCATGGCTTCAAAGGCCGCCAGGCCGAAGGTTTCGCGCGTCCGGCTCGGCATCACCAGCAAGCGCGCGGTCTTTAATTCTTCCATGATCGCGTTGAGCGACAGTCGTCCAAGTCTCGCCGAACCGGGATAGATCGAAGCGATATCGTTTGCGAGCGGCCCGTCTCCGATAAAGCGGACCGGTACGGCCGCCTGCTGTGCCGCCCGTGCCAGAAGATCCGGGCCCTTGTCGGCTTCAAGCCGCCCGATAAATATGAAGTCACGGTTGTGTTCCGCCCTCACGCGCAAACCCTGCCAGGGCTCGACGGGATTTCGCAGGACCCTCAAGCATTGGATGTCAATTCCCCCGCGACTCAAATGCGCCAGCATTCCATCGTGGACCGCCAGGACCGCGCCTATTTGCTTCGGTTCGAACCTGACGAGACCGCGCCGTACAAACTGGCGCGCGCTTCGCCACAATTTCTGGGCCCGGTTCCGGCGATCGCAGTTTGTGACAAGGCATTCGAGCGAAAGCGGCGTTCGCTCGCAGGGTGACCCTGCCTGATAGTCAAAATAGCCGCCGTTGGGACAGACAAGGAAGAAGTCGTGAGCGTGAACGACCACCCTGCGCATAACGGGTCGAAGCGCCGAAAAGGTCGACGGCGAAAGAATTTTCGACCAGCCGTGAAGGTGGTAGATCGTGCCGGGCGTATCGTGGGCCTCAATCCACCTGCTGATGCACTTCGCGGCATGGTAGTTGTAGAGGCCGTTTACGATCGAAAATGGCAGCGCAGCGTCGGCAATATGGACGCCACCCACCGGTTCAACTTTGGTTGCAGCACCGGAAAAGCCCTTGCCGTCGTCGCCGCAGATAAGCAACGCCCTTATCCCACGCTCCTCCAGAAGGCGAAGCGTCTTGAGGACCATCTCGGTTGCGCCGCCCTTGGCGACAGACGCATCGTTGATGATGACAACCTGATCGATGGGACGGCCGATCGAAGACAACAGCAATGCTGCCCTTGGAATTCGGTTCGGTAGAGCCGTTGCGGGGACGGAATTTGCGCTCATAGTGAAAGGATCCGCAATGGCGAGATCCGCCCCTTAGCGAGATCGGCGAGCGCTTTGACATTGCCAGTGAGCCGGCCGACGCGATCAATGTAGGGCTCGGACTTGATCAGGCCGAAAAGGTTGGCCGCAATATTGCGACTGGCGAGATAAAAGCTGCGGCGCCAGGAAACGCTGCCCTTTCGCGCGAGATGATAAGGGTTGGCGATCTGTGAATAGCCGAGTCGAACACCGGACTGGCGACCGCGCTTGATGCCGAGATGGATTCCCTTGGCCCTCGGGACCGCTACTATGCGACCGTATTTCGCAAGGCGATGGCTGAAATCGACGTCCTCTAACCAGCCATAGAGCGGTAGATCTTCGTCGAATCGGACGCCATGTGCCGAAGCTACGGCCAAGCGCATGGCCATGTTGCAACCGTATCCATCCTCGACGTCCCTGATTTCTTCGGAACATGTTTGCTGATCGCATCGAGTGAGTTCAGCCAACGCACTGTCGAAATCCAGTCCGGGGCCGCGAATTCCGTCTCGAACAACGTGACCGGTGGTCATGACTGCATCAGGGTGGTCGGCGAAAGCGGCAAGCGTTTCCTGCAGGTAGGCTCTGCCGGGCAAAAAATCGTCGTCGATGAACACCAACAAGTCGGTTTTCTCGCAGGCCATTTCCAGGATAACATTTCGCTGTCGCGTTAGTCCGCGGTGGCCGAGCGTGATGGTGCTCGTTGGGAAGCACGCTGCGACGCCTTTCACATCGGCAGCAGTTGGCGCGCTGATAAAGACCGCGTCCGGAAACCGAAGCTGATCCGAGAGCAAGTTCAAAGTCTTGCAAAGCGTATCAGCTCGTCCCGTGGTCGCTATGCCGACGGCAATTCTTGGGCGTATATCCCTCCTGGGAGGCCGCTCGCGCGGTTCCCGCAAGCTGAACGATGCGTCCATTTACAATCCTCCTGTCCTAGGGAGGAGCCTTCTGTGCGAAGGCCCAAACCATAACCGGAAAATCGGGTTCATTCTTCAGGGAGCCGGTGAACCCTCTTTTTGGCCATTTCTTAAAGTTGGCCCGCAGGCAGGCCCGATTTCCCCATGAGGCGGTTTGAATGCGATTGGCAGCGAAGCCGGCCTCCTGCAGAAGGTGAGAGAGGCCAGTGGCGGTCCATCGGCTGCAGTCGATCGGTGAATTGTGCACACGAAGCAGAAACGGGGTGGCGATGATGAAATAGCCGCCGGGTCGCACCATTTCGTATATGTTTTTCGCCGCTCGCAATGGCCATGCCAGGTGCTCAAACACCTGGTCCGCGATAACAACGTCGAATGTTTGGGGAAGAGTTTGCGCGCAGATGTCAAATTCAGGGTATTTCGTCGTGGTATAGGATTTGAAATTGAACTCTCGGCGCCAATGAACCCCGCCCGATATCTCAAGGACCTCCAGTTTTTGGGGGCCAAGCTGCCGCAAGAAATTGAACGACTCGCGGTACATTTCGACCCGCGCCCAATCGACCGTGTCGTAGCCGATAGCTTCTAGGACGGTTTTCAGCCGGCGCTTAACCTGAGGGTGATCTTTGAGGGAAAAAAGGGTCATCGTACTACCCTGTGTTCATGCCGCGCGCTCAGATCGGTAACGGCATTGAGGACTACCCCCACAACGCGCGCGCCCACGCTTTCAAGTGCAGCGATCCCGTCGTCCAGATCGTCCAGCGTCGTGGTTCCTGCGCGTGCGACGACAACGATCGCATCCAGGAGAGGGCCTATCGCCCGCGCGTCGGCCGAATCCTTCAGCGATGGAAGGTCAACCAAAGTGACGTCAAACCGCTTTTTGAAATCGGTCAGCGATAAAGACGCCCGCCGGGACGAGAGCCTGTCGCCCGGTGATACCCTTTCATCGAAGCGTCCAACCGGCACAACCGTCAGATGATCCGATTCGTCGATCCTCAGGAGTGAATAAGGGTCCGCACTGTTCAGGAGTTCGAGGAGTGTTGCCGATCCTTCGTCGGCAAAATAGCGGCTGATTGTAGGGCTTGAGGCGCAAGTGTCGATCAGCAGCACGCGTGAGCCGGAGGCTGAATGCAAAAAAGCCAGATTGGCCGCGATCGTTGTCGTGCCCGCTGCTTGATGCAGACCCACGAATCCGATGACACTGATTCTTTTTTGATGACATAGCCCGGCGAGCGTTGCTTTCAGATGGCGAATATCCCGCGCAATGACCGCCTGCGATCGGCGGCGACGCGCTGTTGGTTTTGCCTGAAACCGCTGGGTTCGCGGCACCGCGATCAGGGGGATAGGTGGAGAGCTTTCAGGATTACTGTTTCGGATAGGATTGACTAGAGAAACGCCGCCCAAGCATGGCAAGTCGGTTCCGATGGCAACGTCGGACGGGGAAGAAATCCTGCGGTTCAAGGCTGTGCGAACCGCAGCTATCGCGCCGCCCGTCGCGATACCCAGCAAGGCCGCGAACGTAATGATAATGGCCGATCTCGGCTCGGTCTTACTGAGAGGCGCCGTGGCTCGTGTCACAAAGTGCGCATCCGCAACGGGGTAGGATATACGTTGCCGGGTTTCAGCCCAACGCTGAAGGAACCCCTCGTACACCTTTCGATAGGTGTCGGCTACGCTTTGCAGTTCCTTCAGCTTGAACTGACCTCCTCCCGACCGCGCGCCATCGCCCTGAACCTTGAATCGCTCTACAGCCCGATCCGAGGAAAAGACCTGTTCTCGGAGTTCGGTCAGACGAGTTGACAACCAATCGGTGGCTTGTGTCGCCGCGATCGATTTCGATTGAATGTCCTTTTCGATGTAGGATTTGGCGATGGTGTTGGCGATCGTTGCGGCTTTCTCCGGGTCACTGGAGTTGAAGGCAATGTCCAGAACGGAAGATCGGCCGATTCGGCGGACCCAAAGGCGGCCACGCATGACAGCGATTACGAAACGCTCTTTTTCGGCGACCGTCATCTCCGCTTGCACGGGATTGAACGAAAGCATTGCTTGGAGATCAGCGGGCGAGGCCGTTGCAAGCCATGACCGTGCGAGTGATACGACTGACGGAGTTTGAGAGGCGAGCTCCGGATCGCTGACGAGGCCCAATTTGCGGATCGTCGATCGGAGCACGTCGTCGGACTTGATGACCTCGATTTGACCTTCGATGACCGCATCGTCGGGTAAATTCGATAGCTGATCTGCTGCTTGTTCCCCGTACATCCGCGTTATCAGTTGCGCCGTGGCGACGTAACTCGGGGGAGTGTTGACAATGTAGAGAAGCGCACCGCCCACGAATAACGTACTGGACAGCACGATGATCCACCAATTTGAGGCGAGAAAGGGCAGGAAATTGCGAAGACCGAGGGACCGCTCGTGTGGCACACTGCCAGCAGCAACGACGCGTAGGTTGAGATCGTTGGGTGTGATTTGCGTGGACATCGTCTCAGCCTCAAATTGTCAAGGTATCGAGCGCGCTGTAGGGGTGACCACGGGGACCGCCACAGCGTCCCTTCCCCACTCAGTACGGACTATCCGTTCGGCAACGGGAACACTCGCAAGGCCAGCGGCTATGCTAAAGAACAGACCGAGATCGGTTCCGGCCGCGCTGATTGTCGCAGCAATGAATTGGGCAAGACAGGCCGCGGTGCCGGCCCGCATCACGATCGCGTCTGCGGAGCTCGAACTCGCGTGGACAGCGGCGGTTCGCCATAGGCTGAATAGGAAAGCAGCGAACAAAAGGACGCCAGGCAAGCCCACGCTCGCCGCCAAGGCCACGATGAAACTTGAGGCTCTTACGCTTCCCACCCCGGAGCCCATCCCCGACGTATCCAGGAAGGTCACAAGAGCTTGCTCGTTCCAGAGCATGCGTTCAATGCCCGACTGAGATCCCAATTTGTTGACGACTGTTGCCTCGAAGAGCCCTGTAATCGTGCTCCACACACCCGACAGCAACATCGTGACCATTAGAATTGTCGGCAGAACCACAAACGCCAGGCCGACATAGGACATCTGCCGCGATGTCGCCCGGTTTTGCGCGAACCGAGACAGGCACCCAAGAAGGGTGATGAGAGAAAAGACAAGAACGGCAGCATAGGCAGTCGACGATGTCGACAGCAAAATCGTTGCAAGAAGCAAGCTACACAGCAACCCAAGGCGTTTCATTGGATAGGCCTCAAGCCACAGGGCCAGCACAAAGGCATAGAGGGCCAGGGCCGCATAGCTATAAGCGCCGGCTTCCGAGAAAGACCCTACGATCCGCTTCAGGCCACCGATCTCGCCATCGCTGAGCATTCGGTAGTTCGCATTGCGGATAAACGAGAGGAGATATTGCGTGTTCGTCACATATGTTAGGAGGTCGGCAGCGGCAAATACAAGGCACAGCACGGCGGTGAGGACGACGCTTCTCGCGATGATCGATGAACCGCCCAGCCGCGCAAAGGCGGCCACGACCGCGAAACAGACAAAATTCCCAATCAGATAAGCAGCCTGAGTGATATTGCTGGGTCGTGGCGCGAGAGGAAGGAGCTGGATTCCGACGTCGTCGCCAAACCTCGCAAGTGAAAAGACGTATGTCAGGCCCGCGAAAATGCGAGGCAAGAAAAATGCCGACATGCACCCGTAGACAACGAAGAGCGCGAACCAAAAGCCGGCATTGGGAAAAGCCAAGCTCCTCAGGGCTACCTGCCAAAGGCTCCTCTGGCAGAAGACCGAAACTGCTAGAAAACCGAGCAGAAGGTAGGCAGGTTGAATGCTTGCCCCGCCAAGTGCAGGCAGCTTGAAGGCCGCAGCTGCCCCCAGGAGCGTCGCCGGACACAGTAAGAAGAGGCCAAGGCTGGGACCTCTCCACAAGATCAGAACGCCGAGCGGAAGGAAGAACCAGCCAAGGGGTTCGAGCGTCATGCCACCACCCTTTCTTCTGGCCCGCCTGCTTCGTTCGCAAGGATTTTCTTAAGGCCATCGGCCAATTCGCGCACGCCCGCGCGCGCCGACTTGAGTGCCGCTCTGTGCCGTTCTGCCGGAAAGGGTGTTGCAAGTGCGGCAGCGACCCTGCATGCGAAAACATCGTTAGACGTACGCTCGAAATCGAGCACCCCGTCGAACTGACCGACCACGTCAAAGAATGCTTGCAACTTCGGGTCCCACTTCAAGCCGATCGACGGGACCCTGTAGGAATGGGCGAGGATACAGGCGTGGAGGCGATGAGCGATGACGACGTTGAAAGAGCCGATCAGACGCGCGAGTTCGGCCGGGTTCGCGCACCGCGGCCAAATGACGACCTGATCCCCGATTATCTCCGTCTCGCGTAGCCGGTCGTGGCAGCGCGCCAGAAACAACTCGTCCTCGTTTGCCCCGTCTGTAAAGCACACCACGATATGGTTGCCATCCATCAAGCGCCCGATAAGAGCGATGATGCGGTCCAACAATGCCTTGGGGGAGCCCTTGGTTGTTCCACCGTGGTGACCAAGCACTGCTGGATGGGTGATGCAGAGGCCAACAGTCGGTCGACGGACAGGCAAGCGCGTCGAGCTCGGCCACAAGTCGGATGCCAAAAGCCCAGGATCAAGACATCGCTTTGCGCGAGAGGCGCCAAGACCTCTCAAGCGTTCGGCGGAGGCGTCATCTCGTGCAAAGACAACATCGCGCTGACATGCCGTCAAAACACGGTTGAACAATCGTTTGCCAGTTTGTGAGCGACTGGCAGTCGCGCCGACTCCGTAGATCGCGAAAGGTACGCCGGCGGCGCTGCACGTTTCGGCGGCCGCGGCGACCTTCAACGGAAAATTGAGGTCCCCATCTTGAAAGAGCTGCCCGCCCCCGAATATGGCGAATCTACAGCCACGAACTCCCTCCCTGTAAAATTGCAAAAGTCGCTGTCGAAACTCCACACCCAGAGCGGTTCGAACAACAATTTCGCCCGCCCAGGAAGGTAATTGATTGAGTAACGTTAGCGCCGCCGCCCGGCCAGCGCCTCTCGTGGGCGCAGCCCATTCAGTGCGACCCGCCAGATCGATGGACCGCATATCCCATGAGACAAAATGTCGGCGCAGCTCATGTTCAAGACATAGAGCAATGATCCCGTCGCCGAGATTGGGACTGTATTTAAGATTGAAGAGAGCGATCGTATTCGGCATGTGCAGCCTGCGAGCCATGCGTGATCGACGATAGATCAACGGGATGAGTGGATGGAATTCGTGTCGAATTCTCTGCCCTATAAGGCGCTACCGGTGTTGGCCGCTGTCCCTTTGCTTCCATGACGGCATCAATGACTTCGCACATTTCCCGCTTGAAACGTGCTGTTCCGAAGGTCGCAGCGTGGTTGGCAATGAACTCCGGATCAAAGCGAACCGTTTCGAAATTCCGAACCGCACTGACGAGGCTTTCTACTGTCTGCTCCTCAAAGAAAACGCCGGTCTTACCTTCAAGGACGGTCTCACAAGCGCCACCTTTTCGGAACGCGATAACCGGGCAACCGGCGGCCATGGCCTCGACCGGCACAATGCCAAAATCCTCTTCCCCGGGGAAAACCAGCGCCTTGGCCTGAGCGTAAGAAGACCTCAGAACATCAATCGGCTGCGTGCCCAAAATTTCTACTGTCGGGCCTGCGAGCTGGCGACACGAGGCAAGCATCTCGCCGCCCCCTATTACGACCAACCTTTTTCTCAGGTGGTTGAAGGCCCGCACCGCGAGATCGGCGCGCTTGTAAGCAACAAGTTCGCCAACCAAGAGGTAGAAATCGCCTCGGGGGGTACCAGAATTGGCGCGAAACGAATCTATATCGACGGGCGGATAGACTACGGCAGCCCTGCGACCGTAATAGCGCCAGATCCGGCGGGCCACATTGTGGGAGTTGGCCACGAAAGCGTCGACGCGGTCGGCGCTCAGTTGGTCCCAGCTTCTGAGATAGTGGGCGAATGCCGGCATCATGAACCGCGTCGTCATTCCAGCATCGGAGCGGTATTGATGGTATAGGTTCCAGATGTAACGCATCGGAGAATGGCAGTAGCAAAGATGTACGGCATCGGGATGCGCGATAACTCCCTTTGCAGGCCCAGATTCGCTGCTGATAACGAGGTCGTATCCTGACAGGTCGAGCTGTTCGAGCGCCATTGGCATTAACGGCAAATATTTTTTGTACATGGTTGCCGCAAAGGGCATGTGCCCGATAAAGGTCGTAGTCACCATGTGACTGGAGATGGATCGAGACACAGCTTCTGGTAAATAGACGTGTGTATATACGTGCGCATCTGGATATAGATCGCAAAGCGCCTCAAGGACTCTCTCCCCGCCTCGCATCCCGACCAACCAATAGTGTACAATTGCTACTTTCATATTTGACGCATCCACTATCAATAGGATCCACGTGCGAGAAAAACTACAGGGATAGTTTTAATTATTATAGCAACATCTCCTAACATCGACCAATCTAGACAATAATTCTTGTCCATTTGGACGCGCATCTCGTAGGAGGTGTCGCTGCGACCTCCGACTTGCCAGGCGCCCGTCAAGCCAGGTCGAGCGCCGAGGTAAAGTTCGGCGCTTGCCCCGTAGTAGGCAAGCTCGTCGGCTACGATCGGTCTGGGTCCGACCAAGCTCATCTCACCGCGCAATATATTGATCAGCTGTGGTAGCTCATCGATGCTCGACCGGCGTAAGGCGGCGCCAATTCTGATCAAGCGCGGGTCGGCTTTCAGTTTGCGCTTGGTGGCCCATTCGGCGGCGAATTCTTCATCGGCTGCCAAATATGCAGCCAACCTCTCATCTGCATCGATAGCCATTGTTCGGAATTTCAGGCATCCGAACGGACAACCCAAGAAACCGATTCGCGTATGGGTAAAAAAGACAGGACCACGATCGCATAATTTAATAGCGAGAGCTGCAAAGAGAAACAAAGGTGAAAGTATTACAAGAAATAGAGAAGCGAGTAATATATCAAAAATTCGTTTCTGAATCCCGCCAGTGGGACTTATGCTAAACCCCGGCAGCGACCAAACAGCGCGTCGAGCAGCCAGTCTTTCATTGAAGAAACCAAGGTGGTCCACCATAGCCTCTTTATCCTGCTCGACGGGCAAGAGCGATCTCACAGCTCCCCTTATTAGAGATGTAAAATCCAATTAGCTGTGACCGCAGGCACAGCGACATCATATTTTTCCTTTTGATTGGAGCGGGCCCGCGGCAGGACGGCGTCCAAGGTGTGGTTTGGATTCAGGATTCGTCTGCAATTTTCTTTCGGCGGCAAGGTCCGGGAAGGGTCCGGAGCGGCGCATCTGGAACCACCCTGCATACGTCTGAGGACAACTTGCTCGGAAATTGCTGAGCAGCGAAAATCGCAGCCACGCAACTGCTGTCGATCGCCAAATTGAACAGCGCCAAAATCCCCGGGTGGTACGCGAACCTGCAATCGTGTCCGATTACTTCAGACTTCGCATCGCTTGAGCGGCGGCTTCTGACCAACAATTGACAGACACACCACAGTCACCGACCTCCACGGCTGAGAATTCGGGTGGTTTCGCGGTTGCCATTCCGTCATCGGCGGTGGCGACGGTTGTCGCGAGCGAAGGCCCAAGCCATGTCGCTACCGTTCTGCGACAGTAGCCCGTCGGCCCCAATCGACGGGCCGTTATCCCTGCATTAGCTGCGTCGCGCGATTCTCGTCGAAAGCGGAGGATACGCAGGATGGACGAAAAGAGCGCGAAAAGAAGCTAACGTTCGCAACATCGGACAGGCGCGCATCACGCATGAGAGTCGTCGCTTCTCCGCAAACGACGCGCTTTTGAAAAACACGGAACCAGTCGGCCAATTCAATTCGCCGCTGATTGCATTTTCACCTCGATACTGCTGTGGGGCCGAAGGGGTCTTTTTCTCCACCCAATTTTTGCGCCACCATCGCGACTTCAACGCGGTTGCGGACGTGAAGCTTCTGCATAATCAGCGTCATGTGGCGCTTTACCGTCTGCTCGCTCAAACCCAGGTCGGCAGCAATTTCCTTGTTCGTGTGCCCCTTTACCAAATGCGCCACGATTTGCTGTTCGCGAAAACCGAGTTTGACGGGTTGAGAAGCGATGGCTTTGACAGCTGCACTACGTAGGGCGGTGATGACCTTGGAAGCAAAACCTTCGGTTATGTATGTTTCGCCCTGGTGAACTGCTCGGACCCCCCTCAAAAGCTCGTGTGCGGGGCTGCCTTTCAGAATGTAACCACTTGCTCCTGCTTCCAGCGCCCGAAGTGCAAGATCTATGTTAGGAAAGGCTGTAAAAACGACCACTTTGGCCTCGGCGGGTGCCCGTACGATCTCCGTGATGGCCTCGAATGCGTCGCCGGGCATACTGAGATCCATCAACACGATCGCCGGGAGGTGCTGTTCGGCAAGGATGACCGCCTCGTCCGCCGAAACCCCTTTGGCAACCACCTTGAAATCGCCGTCCTGCTCGAAGACCCGGGTCAAGCCATCGACCACCAGCGGATGATCGTCAATCAATGCGACAGTGATGGGCTTCACGTTGCCGTCTTTCCTGCTAACAACCGTCGACTGGGAATCATCTGCGACCTACTCTTCCCTGAAGGCACGTGCCATCTGGTCAGTGAAAGGTTTAACCAGGTAACTGATGGCAGTGACTTCCTCGGTTTCCACAAATACCTCCACTGGCATGCCAGGGAGGAGAGACTGGCGGCCGATACGTGTCAAGTCGCCAACGATCTCGACATCGCCAATGTAGAAGGCGTCGCCGCTTCGCGGATCGTGTTGTGCAGCGGCGGATATATGATCGACTCGGCCCTCGACTTCCGGGGTTGTCCGCTGGTTGAATGCCGAAAATCGCAACTTCGCCTTCTGACCGAGGCCGATCTGGTCGACATCGACGGTGCGCAGACGAACTTCGATCTTCAGATGAGCGTTGTGTGGCACCAGCGTGACGAGCGTTTCGGCCGGACTAACCACGCCGCCGACTGTATGCACTTTCAACTCGTTGACAATGCCGCTGATCGGGGCTCGAATTTCGGTGCGGATCAAACGGTCCTCCGTCGCGGTATATCGCTCCTTGAGTTCGGACATAGTAGCGTCGACGCTGCGCAATTCCCGCTGCGCTTCCGTTCTCGCTGTTTGCTCTATCCCGATGATCTGGAGCTGGATTTCGCTGCCTTTCGCTGCCGCCCGCGCCCGGCTTGCCTCGATCTCTCCGCGCTGACCCGTCATACGGGCCAGGTCGCGGCTGATTGTGTACAGGCGCGATCCCTCGACCAATCCCTGGCCGGAAAGCCCCTCGATTTTTGCATGTTCCTTTTCGACCAACGCGATCTCTTCGTTAAGGGCCGAAAGTTGCGACGCCAGACCTGCCACTTCCTGGTCGAGCTGGTCGGCTTGCAGTTTCAATTGCTCCTTCATCCGGATCCGGTTCTGAAGATCCCGCTTGAAGAGCTGAAGCTCTCCCATGGCGATGAGGTTTTTCTCCGGAGAGTCATCGGCGAAGCCTTTTGGGAATATTATAGACTCGTTTCCCTCGCGTTGCGAAACGAGGCGAGCACGCCTGCCGGCAAGTTCGTCGAGCTGCGAGCGAATGATCGCCAGTTCGGCGCGTGCCTGTACGCCGTCGAGGCTGATCAGCACGTCCCCTTGCTTGACCGCGTCGCCTTCGCGTACGGCAATGGCCGTGACTATGCCACCATCACGATGCTGAACAACTTTGACATGCTCGTCGACCCGCAGCACACCCTGCGCGATCACCGCTCCGGAAAGCCTGCTGGTGGCAGCCCACGCGCCGCAACCGCCGACCAGGAGAGCACCGAAAACAGCTCCGCAGACGACGCGCGAGCGAAGGCCGAACCCGCCCGCAGTTTTGAATTGTCCGGACATGCCATGCCCTCCAGGTTACGCGACGGTGTTGTAGACATACGGCGTGTGGTGCCCGTAGATGTCGATCGACATTTCAAATTCGTTGTTCAGATCGAAGTCGACATCGATCACCGTATGATCCATGTCGTCGAACCGCTCGTATCGGATGCGGATCGGCACAGCGCTACCGCCGTTGCTTTGCCCATCGTAAACGCGTGAGAAGAGATCTTCCGCCGCATCCCGCGCTGTATCGGAAATCTCGAACTGCTCGACCATCACGCGGTCGCCCACCATGAAATCAATGATTTCATGGACCAGCTGACCGGCCGCTATGCCGCTGGTTGCTGACATTGCAAACGTGAAGGTGTCGTTGCCTGCCGCGCCGGCAAAAGTGGTGGACTGTCCGCCGGCCTGGAATGTATCGTTCCCGAAGCCGCCGATGATCCTTTCGAACCCCGAGACGACATCGGTGCCGATTTCTGCACTCGACACCGTACCGTTGATCAGATCGACAGCCACGCCCGAATTTGTCTGCGACATGTCCAGCGCATCGACCCCATCGCCCCCGTTATAGACGTCGCCGTCGGCGTCCAGTGTTACGATGATGAGGTCGTTGTCGCTTCCTGCAGACACCGTGTCGGCTCCATCTCCAGCGTCGATGACATCGGCGCCATCGCCTCCCGCGATCTCGTCGTTGCCGCTACCGGCAAAAACAATGTCAACCCCGGCGCCCGCGTCGATGACATCGTCCCCATCCTCGCTGTCGATATAGTCGGATCCATCATCCCCCGCGACGGTGTCGGCGCCATCGCCCGCAAAGATCGAATCGTCACCGTCGCCGCCGTCCAGCACGTCGTTTCCGGCGTCGCCGTAAAGCGTATCCTGCCCTTCATCACCGGCAACTGTGTCGTCGCCCTGACCGCCGGACACGATATCGTCGTCGGCGCCGCCATGGAGGGAATCGTTGCCGTCTTCGCCCTGCACGATGTCGCGTCCGGCGCCGCCTTCGACAAAGTCAGCGCCCAGGCTCGCCAAGACACTGTCATCGCCGTCGCCGCCAAAAAGTGAATCGTCGCCCTCTCCACCGTCCAAGGCATCGTTACCGGCGTCGCCATAGAGGGTGTCGTCGTCAGCGTCACCAGCGATATCATCGTCGCCGTCGCCGCCAGCCAGCATGTCGCCGCCGTCGCCGCCGTGCAGAGTGTCTTGGCCATCGTCGCCTTGCACGATGTCGCGTCCGGCGCCGCCTCTGGCCATATCGTCGCCGGAACCGCCTGAAATCTGGTCATCACCTGCATCACCGTCGAGCGTGTCGTCGCCTGCTTCGCCGAACAGCGTGTCGTCGCCTTCTTCGCCATGCACTTCGTCGTTGCCGTCCCCTGCATTCACCGCATCGTTGCCGCCGCCGGCGAACACGATATCATCGCCGCTTCCCGCGTTGAGCGTGTCGTTACCATCTCCCGCGCGAATGACGTCATTTCCCTCCAGCGTCTCGATAGTGTCATGGCCCGCCAACCCGTCAAAGACGTCCGCATCCGCGGTGCCAACAAGCCAGTCGTCTCCAAGGGTCGCCGTTCCGCGAGGGATGATCGGGATCGTGTCAACGACATTGAAGTTCGCCGAATGGGCCACAGTTTCCAGTCCGTCGGAAACAGAATACGTAACCCTCACCTCGCCGAGATGGCCGGGCTGTGGCGTGTAAATCCAGAAGGCTTCGTGCGCGACTACACTGCCACTGGACACTGAAACGTCGGTGACGGTGAGTTCGTCGCCGTCGGCATCTTCAGCGTTCATCAGCAATTCGCTCAGTCCGATCAGAACAACCTGCGCCATCATTACGTCGTTGAGGCGGTTCTGGCCGCCCACGGTGGGTGCGCGGTTGCCGCGCCGAGGCTCTTCCGGATCTCCTCCGTCGGTTTCGGTATCAGGATCAGGATTGTTGGTGACGGGCCCGGGATCGCGATCGATGGGATCGACGGGATCGGGGTTGTTGCCGGTCTGGCTGGAGCTTGGCGTGGGTGTCTCGCTGTCCTTTCCGCCACTCATAGATTCCAGCAGACGTGCAAGCAGGTCGTCACTTTCGTCTTCGGGCTGGGTGGACGGCTCGGCGGTCTTCCTGGCGGATGAGACATGGGCCGCCGCGGTGTAGTTCGACCCAAAAAATTGCGACGCAGCTTCTATCGGCGGCAAGGTGTCGAGACCGAACGGGTTGGTTCCGACCCTTATCAGTTTCATTGGAGACGGGAAGTCGATGACGTTCCCACGCGATGGGGCTTGGGCAAAAAAATCCAGCGGTTCCAGCCGTTCTGGCCGCTCGCGGTCCTCTTCAGCTGACGCCACCGCATCTGGACGCACCGCGGTCAACCGGCCGAAGTCGACTGGAGCAGCACCGCTCTCGTCCTCGAACGGACCGGGTTCCGGGGCGACCTCGGGCGAAGCCTCGGCTCGCGCCGGCATCGCGCTTTTGAAATAGACCGCGATGCCCGTCAAAAGCAGCGCAATGTACATCGGTAGCTTCGACAGGGTCTCGGCGGATTCGAATGCGAAACGGCGCGCCGAACGAGGATCGGCAGGTTCTTTCTGCTGTTGAAGACCGGTAACTTCGATCATGACATTGCTCCCTGGCGGGCAGTGTTTGCAGCCATTGGCCGAACGTCGGGGCGTCCATTGACTGGCTGGGGCGCCAGGATCTCGGATTTCGAGCCGAACGCGGCCATTTTGCCGTTCTGGATCACGGCAACGAGGTCGACGGCGGCAAGCGCGCTCGGACGATGGGCAATAATGATGGCGATGCCGCCGCGAGCGCGGATGCCTCGGATGGCTTCGGTTAGGGCAGCCTCGCCCTCGCCATCGAGGTTGGAGTTGGGTTCGTCCATGACAACCAGGAAAGGGTCGTTATAGAGCGCGCGCGCAAGCCCGATTCGCTGTCGCTGCCCCGCGGAAAGCACCATGCCGGAAGGACCGATATGGGTGTGATATCCCTCCGGAAGATGAACGATCATCTCATGGACACCCGCGGCGCGGGCGGCGGAGATCACGCCCATGGGGTCCGGCTTTTCGGCATAACGGGAAATGTTTTCCTCGATTGTTGCATCGAGCAGACTGACATCCTGCGGCAGGTAGCCGATGAACTTGCCGATCGCGGTATCTTCCCATTGTCCCATCTCAGCACCGTCCAAGCGCACACTGCCACGAAGCACCGGCCAGACGCCTGTGATTGCCCTGACGAAGGTTGTCTTGCCGCTGGCGCTTGGTCCGATGACGCCAAGCGCCTGGCCCGCCTTGAGTTCGAAGGTAACGTCGCTCAGCAGAATGCGTCCCGAGGCTGGCGCAACGACCGTCATCTTGTCGACGGTGAGCGTCGACTTGGGTGTGGGAAGCACCATCGGCTTCGGTGTTTCGTTCAGTGCCGTTACCGTATCGACCAGCCGTCTGAAGGAATGCCGCGCGCCGACGACGCCCTTCCAGTTGGTGATGGCAAGATCGATTGGGGCCAGCGCCCGTGACGAGGCAATCGACGATGCGATGATTGCGCCGGCGGAAAGCTCACCGATGATTGTCAGGTATGCGCCAAGTCCAAGGATCGCTGATTGCAGGATCATGCGCAGCACCCGCGAAATGGCCCCGAATGTGCCGTTGATGTCGCTGGAGCGGGTCTGAAGGGCGAGATGCTCGCTGTTGGCCACCTCGAAGCGCGTGACGGCCCTGTCGGCGAAGCCCATGGCTTTCAGGATTTCGGAGTTACGGGTGTTGGAGTCTGCGATGGCGCCGCGGCTCACGCCAGACTGCTGCGCATGGCTGGAGAGCCGCCTGAGCAACAGTTCGGCAGCCACTGTCATCAGCGCAAGCACGAAGGCCCCGCCGAACGTCAGGGCCCCCAGCATCGGATGCAGGAAATAGGCGAAGATCAGATAGATCGGGACCCATGGAAGGTCGAAAAGAGCCATCGGTCCCTGCGAGCCGAGAAAGCTGCGGACCACGTCGACATCGCGCCCACGCTCGAGCGACTCCGCGTTCGAGAACCCGTAGCGGGGCATGTCGACCGCAACCTGGTGCGCAAGCGGGGCGAGGCGTTTGTCCAGACGCGCTCCGACCCTGACAAGGACTTGCGACCGGATTACGTCGAACACACCCTGAAAAAGATACAGGCCGATCGCGAGGATGGACAGGGCGACCAATGTCGGGATGCTGCCGCTGGTCAGCGCGCGATCGTAGATCTGCAGCATATAAAACGCCCCGGTCAACGCCAGGACGTTGATGAGGCCAGAGGTGAGGAAAAGGAAAAGGCCGATGCCGCGGAATTCCTTGGTGATGGATTCAACGCTGCGTCGGCGCGCAATCGATTTTGGCTGTTCTTTCGGCATTTACCCGCCCCCAGAATGGCTGATGGAAGTGATCGGGGGCCGGCCGCAACCGCGGCCGGTCCCCTTCGTTGCCTAAGCGATAAAGCTTCCACCCAGAGTAAGCGCCACGTTTCCGGACAGCGTGACCGAGAAGTCGGCCGCGGTGTCGCCGTCGTTGTTGCCCTCGATGACTGTGTTGCCACCCGACTGGTAGGTGCGCAAAACAGCTTGGGCGCCAAACGCCACATTGCCCTGGAGCAGCGTCGTAAAGGCGTTGTTGCCTCCGGTAACCGAGTTGGCGTCGATGCCAGACAGGTCCACGCGGTCGCCCGCCTGGAAGTCGGTGATCACGTCGCCATTGGCAGCGGCATTGGTGCCGAAGACAAACACGTCGTTTCCGCCGCCGCCGGTCATGGTGTTGACGACACCTGCAGTATTGCTCGCAGTGAACGTATTCACCCCGGCTCCGCCGATCACGTTTTCGACCGAGTTGATCGTGTCGGTTCCGGCTCCCGTCACGGCGCCGGTCGCGAAATTGACCGAAGTTGCGCCGGTTACCGCGGACATGTTCAAGGTGTCGGTGCCAGCTCCGCCGTTGTAAGCGTCATTGCCGTCCGCGTTCTGGGCGAGGAACGTGTCGTCTCCGTTGCCGCCGTTCAACGTATCGTTGCCCGCCAGGCCATTCAGGCTGTCGTTCAATCCGCCGCCAGTGATGACGTTGCCTGAACCGTTGCCCGTTCCGGTAAAGGTGCCGGCGCCGGTGTAGCTCAGGTTCTCCAAATTGGCGCTCAATGTGTAGGATGCGAGCGTTGTTTGGACAGTATCCGTACCGGCGCCCGCCGCTTCCGTCACGACGTCGCCTGCTGCGTTGACGACATAGGTGTCGTTGTCGGCGCCGCCGATCATGGTGTCGTTGCCCAGACCACCGTCGAGACGGTCGTCCCCAGCGAGGCCGGACAAGGTATCGTTCAGACCGCCGCCGATGATGATGTTGGCGAGCGCGTTGCCTGTGCCGTTAAAGATACCGGGACCGGTTTTTGTCAGGTTCTCAACGTTGGCACCGAGTGTATAATTGCCGAGCACGGTTTGCACTGTATCGGTGCCGGCGTTCAGGTTCTCGATGATCACATCCCCAGTACCGGCGATATAGGTGTCGTTGCCGGCGCCGCCGGCCATACCGTCGTTTCCAGCGCCGCCGTCGAGGACATCATCGTTGTTGCCGCCGTTCAGCGTGTCGACCCCGTCGCCGCCATTCAGCGTATCGTTGCCATCGCCGCCGTTGAGCGTGTCGCTGCCGCCCATGCCGTTCAGCGTGTCGTTGCCGCCCAGCCCGTTCAGGGTGTTGTTGCCGGTGCCGCCGGTCAACACATTCGCTCCGTTGTTGCCGGTGCCGTTGAAGTTGCCCCCGCCGAGCTTGGTCAGGTTCTCGAGGTTGGCGCTCAGTGTGTAGCTGGCCAAAGTGGTCTGCACTGTGTCGATGCCGCTGGCTCCACCGGTGCCTTCATTGACGACGTCCAGGGCGCTGTCGACAACGAAGGTGTCGTTTCCGTTGCCGCCAGTCATGGTATCGTTGCCAGCGCCACCGTCCAAGGTGTCGTCACCGTCACCGCCATTTAGCGTGTCGTTACCGCCAAGGCCGCTGATGGTATCGTTGCCTCCAGCACCAGACAGATTGTCCTGACCTTCGGTGCCGACGATGATTTCGGCCCCTGCGAGCCCCGTCACCAAATCGCCGACAACGATGGTGGCCGCAGAGGCCACGCTCTCGGCAAAGCCACGGTTGTCGAGGAAGTTCGCGACCACTCGGACTTGCCTGTTAACCTGGGCTTGACCTGGCGTGAAATTGGCATTTGTCGCGCCGGCGATGTTGGTAAAGAGACCGGTTCCCACTCCCGTCTCGACTTGCCATTGCCAGGTGACGTTTGCAGGATTGAAGCCATTCGCATCGGCAAGCGTTCCGACAGAAGCCGTCAGTTGCGAGCCTTCGGTCGGGGTCGTATCACTGATGGCCGGTGCCCCGGTCGCCGGATCGTTGACCAGGCTGACGAACCCGTCAGCGAACTGAAGCTGTTCGATGTTTATGATGGTGTCGGTGCCGTCTATTTGAGTTCCGCCTACGTGCGACACAGTCATGCGTCCGAACGCATCCGTACCAAAAACGTACTCGTCCTGGTTACCCGAGAAGACTGCGGTGTCCATATCGCCGGCGCCGTCTGCCGTTACAATCCGCCGTACGATTCCGAGCTGACCGGGATTGATCGCGCCCGAGAAAATCCGGGATGACAGTGCCGTCATGCTCTCGTGAAGTTCAAGCGGCGCGCCGGTGTGTCCGGTATCGCCGGGCGCGTAAACGCCGATCTGTACGTCGAGCCACTTGTCGCCGTCGATGATGTCATCGCCAGCGAGGCCCGCAATCCTGTCGCTGCCGTCGCCGCCGAGGATGATGTCGCCTTCGCTGAACGACGTCACCCCAGCTCCCAGCAGGGCTTGTAAGCCGTTGATCAGGGCAATACCTTCGGTGTCGAGGGCGCTTCCAGCGATACCTTCCGTTCCGCCTTGGTTGGCCGGCAGCCGCTCCGCTGCTGTTACCTCGGAACCCGTCAGCATGTCGTCGAATGCCGAGCCCGAAAGTCCCTCCATAGACTCGAAGGCGTCTTGCGAGGCGTTCGGCGGCAGTGTTGGAAATTCGTCGAAAATAATCGGAATAGACAGATCCGCGTTCACGCCGGTCAGGTTATCCTTGTATGTAACCCAGTCGTAGCCGGACATTCCGGCCATTTTGCCGCGGCCAGGGCTGCCAACCATGATATCGTCACCGCCTTCGCCGATGAATTCGTCGAAGCCGCCATCGCCCAGGAAGACGTCATTGCCGCGCACACCGTCGCGGGCGAAGATTTCGTCGAAGTTGTCGCCAGGCGCGCCATCGAAGGTACCGGTTTCTAGCCAGTCGTCACCCTCATTGCCGAGAATGCGCTCGGCGTTCTTGTTGCCGAAGATGAAGTCGTTGCCTTCGCCGCCGAACACTTCCGAACCCATGTCGGTACCAAGGACGATAAAGTCCTGGCCCGCGCCGCCAAGTACAAGGTCTAGGCCCGGACCGGCCTGGACGGCGTCATGGCCTTCTCCGGCCTTGATGTTGTCGTCACCGCCTACATCGGTAACGATGTCGTCGCCGTCGCCGGCATTGATGATGTCGTTGCCGTGGCCTCCTTCAAGCTTGTCGTTGCCGCCGTCGCCAAACAGCGTGTCGTCGCCGATGCCGGCAATCAGGATGTCATTGCCGGACGGGTTGACCGCGCTGCCGGGATCGGTGCCGCCCAGCACGACGTGGTCGCCGCCGGTGTAGCGCAGGTAGTTGGTGTCGGGCCCGGCGGTCCCGGGATTGTTACGGATCACAAGAGGCGTCAGGATCGAGCCACCCGTTGGGTCGTTGCCTAGGTTGTCTGCCGACTCGTCGACCAGAGTGGTGGTCGGGTCGTCGACCAAGATACCGTCGGCGCCGGCGGTTTCGCCGAGGCCTGGATTGTACTGCCTGGTGCGGTCGATCTCCAGAATGAGGCCCGGGGTCGAAAACACGTCCGACGGCAGGTGGGTCGCGTCGGTGTTCCGCATGATCATGGCGGCAAAGGAGTTGGCTTCCATCTCGCTGAAGAGATGCAGCCCGTCTAGCCGTTGCAGGTAGTAGAAGCGGTCGCCGTTCTGCAGTTTCTCCATCGTTGTTTCGAACACGAAGTTGAACGTGGAGCCAAGCATGCCGCCAAACGGCGTGATCTGTTCGGCGAGACCGCCGATCCACAGGTCGACGTTCTCGAGGCCGCCGAGATCTGCCGCGTATGCGCCGAGGCCATTGAGGAAGTCTTCGGCATCCGCCGGAACCGCGAGACCGCCAACCGAAACACCGGTGATGATGGTCAACGCGGCATCGCGCTTACCTTCGATGGTGGTTTGCCCGGTGATCAGTGCGTGTGTGCCGTAAGCGGCGATGAAGTTGATGATCGAGGCTTCGTTCTTGAGATGCCCGGCATAGTCGATCCAGCTTTCATAAGGCTTCAGGATCGCGTCGTTGTTGGTCACTTCGTAGAATTCGCGCCGTGCTGCGTTGAGCGAGGGCACACCGGTGTCGCGGCCGCGGGCCAGATTGATCGTCGCGAGGTCGAGAGGCAGGCCGAGCAAGTTGTTGCGCAAGGCGCTGGTGACGAATTCGTCGATCTCGTTACCGACCTGGCGCGTCATGCCGCGGATAATCGAGCCCGCCATTTCTTCGGAGCCCAGTGAGGCGAATTCGATCGGATTGAGGAAGCCCTCGATCAGGCCAATCGATTCGTCATTGAACTGCGGATCGAAGCGATCGATGGATTCTGTGAGCATCGAATGCCCGAAGCGATAAACCACATGGGCGAATTCGGCGACGATGCTCGGGTTGATCGTCACGTCGTAACCGTCAGGAACCAGGAACACGTTGACGTTCGGCTGGATCTTTCGGGCGAACTCCTCGAAGACAAGGTGCTGGTACTGCATCTCCGTGCCGAACTTCGCCGCCTGGAACAGACGCTCGCCATTCCAGTCGAGCGCGGCAAGTGCTGCGGGAGTGGTCGGCAACTCCGTGATTGCGACGTCGAGCCATTCGTTGATGAAGTCGAGATCGCCGGTATCGATCACAACGTCCTTCGTGTGTTCCATCAACCGGTTGTGTTCGGAGTGAAACACATGGTGGACGGCGGTCAGGCCGATGTTTTCGTTGCCGCGCCCGTCGCCCGTCACGAAGTGGGAGTCGAGCAATTCGTTGTCATACTCGGTGCTGCCATTGCCGGGATTGCCAAGCCCGATCTCGGTGTCGCCGTCGGCGATCTTGCCGATCGGCACAGCCGTATGCGCAATATCGTCCAGGAAGGCATGCCCAGTCCGCACGGCAAGGTGCACGGCGGCCGCCGGGTTCGTTGCGTCGACCAGTTCCAGCGGATTCGCCACGGTGCCCGACTGCAGCGTCGGTGGCGAGCCGGCCGGTACGCCGAGCATAACGACTTGCGGGAAGCCGGTTATCGGATCGGGAATGAATTTGCCGTAGGCGTCGGTCGCCAGCAGAGGCAAATTGCCCACGTGGTAATCGGTCAGATCGATGCCCAGAATGTCACGCGCCTGAGCCTTGATCTCTCCCCAGGTCGGCAAGCCGCCATTTGCACCGTCGAGCAACGCGCCCGTGGCCTCCGGCCGCCCGTTGACCAGCGTATATTCGCGCAGGAAAACCTGGTGCGACGCGTGCGACGTGTAGGTCTGGTTTTGATCGACGAACGATGTCGTCGTGTTGAGTGGAAGCGCATGGTCGTCTGCGGTGCCGGCAACGCCGTCAACACCGGGCGACAGCACCGTCGCGCGCGTCAGAACCATGAAGTTGGTGGGGCTCGTCGGATCGTAAAGCGGATCGTCGGGCTGAAGCGGCACGAACACCGTGCCGCTGTTGCCCTTGGCGACGAGATCGAGGCCATGGTCGAAGAACTGGCCGAACAGCGTGAACCACGAGTTGAAGGAGGCCGAAAGGCCTTCGTCCGGTGCAATATTGGTCAGCTTGATATTGTCGCCGTCCATTTCGATGCCATTGGCCGTCAGCATCCCGTCGAGCTCGACGCGCTCAATGGCCAACGCTGCATTGGCAGCATCGGCATCGGCCTGTGTCTGCGCGGCGGCGGCGATGGCGGCATCCAGGGCCGCCTGGGTTTCCGGTGTGGGGTTCGTGTCATGCGCTTGCTGCGCCGAGACCAGTGTGCGTTGCGCATTGATGTTGGCGAGGTTGGCGTCCTCCGCCGCCTCGATGAACGGCTTGACGGTCTGGTACTCCGCCTTGATGGTTGCCGCGATCACAAGCGGGTCGCCCGCAACGCCGGCGCGTTCAAGCGCGACCATGATGGCGGCAGGGTTGTCCAGCGTCTGGTCGACGATCAGGTTCGAAATCGTGCGCAGGCTGCCGTCGACGACGATGTTGCCCGGATTGTTGGAGGGGTTGTAAGACGAAGCCGTCACACCGCCCGGCGCCGGTCCATTCATATCAACCGGGGTCGCGGGACGATAATTCGGGTCCAGCAGCGAGGGAAACTCGTTGTCGGCCGCGCCCCAGTTCTCCCGCCCGGGAAGCAGGTTGTTGTACGTGCCATCCACTGTCCGCAGCCCGAAGCTTAGATTCGGCGCCGGGATGAGATCGCTGAGCGGCGTACCGGCCGCATGGGCTTCAGAAATCTTGATCTGCTCGAGGATGAAGTCCAGATCCGAACGGATGTACTTGACCATTTTCTGCTCCCCAGTGGTTGGCTATGCTGGCTCCCAAGGCGTTCGGCTCAAGAGAGCAGAGTAGCGGTTGCGTAACGCACGCTCGCCATCATCCTTCGCTCGCATTCGAGTCGAGACGACGCGATGTTCTTTCGGAGGTTCCGGCCGCGACGAGGCGCATGCCCCGGGACTTCCTTCCAAGCATGATGCAACTTTGACCGGGGTCGGCGTATGGGCGGAAGTCGAGCTACTTGAGCAACTTTAGGAGAGAGGAATATAACCCATTGGTATCTGCATGATCTGACTTTGGTCTGATAAATAGTCGGACCATGGTACCAAGCAGCCAGTCTTATGAACTTCCCCCGCCTTGACCGCGACCTGTAAATTTCTGATGCTTGCGGTCCGTCACAACTAGCTTGTGCAACGCTACTCCGAGGACAGCAACTGCGGAAAGCACAAACAGACGCTGAACTGCTCACGGGCACTTACCCCTCAGGCGAAAGCGTGGAGTCTACAAGGCAGGTTCCGGAGGCCTCTCGATGGACCCCGGCAAGCACTTGGCGAAGTCTCAGTCCCAAAACGCAATTCCTCGCCACGGCCGTGCTGGTCGTCTGCTGTTTGATGGTAGTTCTCGGTCAGTGGATGAGCGCCCGCATCACTTCCAGCTACGTTCATGCCCGTGCCGATGCCGGCGCCCTTTACATGGAAGGTTTTCTGGCTGCCCATGTCCAGGAATTGTCCGACGGGCGAACAGCACTGTCCGATGGCAAAGCCGATTTGCTCGACGATCTTCTCGACAACACCGGTCTGGCGCACCGGGTCGAGGGCATGAAGATTTGGCTTCGGGATGGAACGATCGCATACAGCACGGACAAGTCGCTGATCGGGAAAAAAATGCCTTCAAGCGAGGTGGATGCAGGCTTTGCGGGAAAGGTTTCTTCAAAGATAGAGCAGAGTCCGGACAAAGAACATGCCGGTCAAATGATAAAAAACTATCCGCTTCTGGAGGTCTATGCCCCGATTTACAAAGAAGACAGCTCCCAGGTAATCGCTGTGGGTGAGTTTTACGAAAAAGCCGGAGGCATGATCGCAGCGCTTTCTCGATCCACTCGTTCCACCTGGGTGATCGTCGGCGCGATGACCGCCATGATGGCAGGGCTGTTGTATTTGATCGTTCGAAGCGCCAACGACCTCATCGTGCGTCAACGGTATTTGCTTCATAGGCAACTAGACGCATCACAAGCATTGTCGGATCAAAACGACAAGCTGCGCCAGGCGGCCGAGCTGGCCCGAATGGACGCGAGCAAATCGAACGAAAGTGTCTTGAACAGGATCGGCGCCGATATTCATGACGGCCCCGTCCAGGTGCTAAGCGCCCTCCTTCTCAGGCCGAGCGACGCCGGCTCTGTTCAGCGGCTGGCAAAACATGTCCTCGATGAGCTCCGCGAAATCTCGAGCGGTCTTGTCTTGCCGGAAATTGAGACCGTTCCCCTCGAATCCGCGCTTCGGCTTGCCGTTCAGCGTCACCGCAGCGCAACCGGAACCGCAGTCGCGGAGCGTTATACAAACCTGTCGATGCAAGTTGCCCATCCGTTGAAAATTTGCCTCTACCGCGTCGTACAGGAGGCGCTCAACAATGCCTTCCGTCATGGTGCTGGCTTGGGGCAAAAAGTTGAAGCGGCAATTGACGATCGCCAGATCATAACGGTGTCGATTAGCGACAGTGGCCCAGGCTTTGCCGCGAGGTCCGCGACCGACCAGACAAGGAAGCCGCTTGGCCTCGACGGAATCAGAAACCGTGTCGATGCCTTCGGAGGCAGCTTGGAAATCATCTCCGCCGACGACAACGGCGCCATGATTCTGATCAAAATCCCCCTCGCCGGAAACGGTGCCTGAATTCCAGCGCCGCGAATGACTGACCCTCGTCAGCACCAAGCGGACAGGCCATGCATCTCCTTTTTCGTGTCAGCGCCCACATGTTGCACTACGCCCGGGAAGCCGGCCTGTCGTTTACATCAGCAATCTGACTGAGCCGACGCGAATGGATCGTTGCTGCGGCCGGCGCCGTGACATCACGCGCGTCGTGCAAATTCCTTCGAGATGCGCCGCCACCCTGGTGGACACGTACAAAAGAGGTACTTGCAAGTAAACATCCGCCATTAGGTCGATGTTGCATGAAAATTCCTGCAAGTATATTTCTTTCACTGCGGCGCGTGGGAGTTATCAACTTGCAGACAGGCAAAACAGTCGCGCTTATAAACCACCAGCCAATAATGCTTGAAGGTCTCCTTCGCATCTTCGCGGGGAATGATTCTCTTGTTTTGCTTGAACTCGGCCTTCCAACTTCGGAAACGGTCGACATGATCGTGCGGCGGCACCCCGATCTCATCGTCCTGGACTCCGAGGGACCGGATCGTGGAATCGATAAGATAGCCGTCATTGCGCGGCAAAGCCCGCAGACAAAGGTCATGGTCTTCACATCCGCAATCAGCATCGACCATGCGGTACGTGCGCTCGACGCGGGCGCTGTAGGCTATGTCTCCTCCACCAGTACCGCGGAGGAACTCCTGCACGCAGTCAAGGCCGTGCTTAGCGGAGAAACTTTTATAAGCCAAAACATCGCCACCAAAGTTATTTCCGCGCTGAGAACGGCCGCAGCGGCGCGCGAGACGGCTGCGCCGGCAAAAGCGCTCAATGTAAGGGAAGAGCAGATCGCCAGCCTCTTGCTCAAGGGTCAGACCAACAGGGAAATGGCGCGCAATCTTGGCCTGAGCGAAAAAACGATAAAGCACTACATGACGATCCTCATGCAGAAATTGCGAGCCAGGAACAGGCTTGAACTCGTCCTTGCAATCCGGCCCACCGCGTCCGCAACTGGCAATCCCCTTTTTAACTGAAAGTCTCACGTTTTGAGTGGCGCCCGGCGCGGCCGTGCCGCGGGAACCGATGGCAAAACAGCGAATTGTTCGTGCCCCATGCCGTTGGATCCACTTGAGCATCGCATCTAGAGGATGCACCATCAGCGTTTCTGAAAGGCTGCGGAAGACAGTCCCCGTGCGAACGTCAGCAAATGCGCTCAATAAGCGCAGGACTGAAGGCGAATGATTGCAAACGCCCGTTCAGCGTAGAGCTTTGCATGCTGATTCCTATAATTCGATCGGATCGCGTTCCGGATCGACGAGACTCATCCGGCACGGCACGTGAACAGTCCACGAAGGTTCTTGTTTGATGGTTCGCGATCGATATGATGCCATGTCCCTCCTTCATGACGACCAACCCTGGCACGTGCTGGCAGTTCCCGAAGCCTGTGAATGCCCCCGGCATTTTTTCGCGGCGCCCTTTTTTGCAAATGAGTTGCAATTGCGAGGATGCATGTTAGGCTTGGATTGAATAGGCGCACCCGCAGCATTTTTTACATCAGAGCACTGGGTTGGAACGGTCTGGTCAAAGGCAGATGGATAAGCTGCACGGAACTCCATCCGAAATGAATGCGCAGGCTAGGAAACTCTCCGACGCCGAGTTGATTGAGATTGCGCATCTCGATGAAGCCACATTTGCTTTGATAGCGCGCGCGGAACTTCAACGGCGCAACACTTGGTTCAGCGATACAACGCTCATCGTTGCAATGATCAGCATGGTTTTTGCTGCAATTGCCCTGTTACTCTAACTTGTTCGGTTAGGTGCGCTCGAGCAGTTCGACGTTCGGTTCGCCGTGCGAACCGAGATCGAGGCACTTCACTGCTGCGAAGCAAGCATCTCCGGTCAGGCCGGCGAGCAGGTCACCCATAGTGGTTTCGACGTGGATGTCCTTGCCGCGACTGCTCTTGGGCAGCTTGCCCAGAAGATGTGCCGGCAACAGCTCGGCGCCCAGTTGCCGCAGGCTTGCCGTCTGTTCCAGTGCCTGCCGGGACCGTTGCAGCGTGCCCGCGGTGGTCGGATGCCGCTCAAATCGACTTAAGATATTCGATGAGGTTGCTCTTCTCCTGTTCGGTGAGATCAAGCCGGAGATGACCATCGTAGTGCTTGACGACGTCGCCGAGCGTGGCGAACCGGCCGTCATGGTAGAACCCGCCCTTGTGGATTTTATCCATGTCCCATAGCGCCCGTAGCGGCGCGGTCCGGTAGCGCCCGTCCGGCGAGCGCATTGCCTGGAAGTTGGCGATGAGAAATCTTGCGGCAGCGGGCAAGAAGGGTGCGAAGAAGGGCGCCAAGAAGGGTGCACAGGCGGCCAGTCTGGCTGTCGAGGCCGCGCAGAGTGCGGCTAATGCGATGATCGACGTGGTACGCGGCGCGGCCCACACCTTCCTCCCCGCGACACAGAAGGCTGCAACTGGGCACTCGAAACGCCCAAAAAGGGCGGCGGTGAACTAGTAAGGGGTTCACGTAAGAAGGGCTATCCGGCTCGCAGCGGATTGCCTCGCCCGATGGAACGCTGGCTTCTGCGCAGCCATAAAGACACCGCCCTGCAGCGGATAACGTCGAGCGCGATCCTTCGGGCTTTTGGCGTCCTGCTGCGCCATCACCCCGGCGCTGCTTTTTCCATGCTAGGCGCGGGGGCGGCCCAGGCAGGGAGGGCTGCGGTATCCGAGGTCTGCAGTGCCCTACATCTGACAGATGAAGGAGCCGCAATCGACAAGGGTGAATGATGGATAAGATCACCCGCTCTGGCGCGAAGTCGGTCGTGAAAGCTTTTGCCGGTGTTCCCATGGTTGGTTACACGGCTCACCGCAAGCCAGAGTGAGGGATCAAGCGCTGCCTTCCATCTTGAAATTTCACAGGCTGCCGGGAAGGCATTCCGTGCCCATGTGAGCATAAGGCGAGAATCCCTACCTCTTTCTGTCGACACGATCGGCAAGATGCTCGCGTTGGGCGACGAGGTATCCGTTCACTGCGAAGCATTCGGCTCGCCCGACGGGTCGGGCATGGATCACGGCTGTCTCGACAAGGACCTTCGACCCTACACATACTGCCCGAAATGCCGCGCAGTTGGCCGGCCGGACAAAAAGCTAGGTTTCGTCCATCACACGCTGACCGACCCTCATTCGGCGTGGCCGCGCCACATGAAGGCAGCCAATCCGCATGAGCAAAGATCGGCCTGACCTTGAGCGCAAGGGGAGGGCGCGGCGGTGGTTCTCCGTACCGATCGTTCAGATAGTGCTGTTTGTATTGCTCCTTCCAACGTAATTGGACGGGCCGCCCCCTCAGGCGCATTGTGTCCACCCTGCCGCGATCCCCCACACCGCCAAACCTGCGGCAGGAGCATGGGCCGGGAGGTGACCCCTCGCCTTCCGGCTTGGCCGGCGCTACTGAACAAAATCGAATGCACCGCGTTGTTTCAATCGGAACCGAAAGGATGGCGATGAGTCGCAAACGCGAATTGATTGAGCCCAGTAAGGGCGACAAGCGCTATGTACGCCGCGACAACGAAGGGCGCTTTTCTAAAACCGACGACGTTTCGAAATCGCTGGCACAGGACGTGCGGAAGAAGGCCAAGACCGCAGTGAAACCTGGGCACGGCGACCGCGGAGACCAAAAGTAGCGAACTCCGCCTCCCTGCAGATAGAAATATGGGCGCACACAAGCTGTCAGTCCGCTAGCGGCCACGATCAGGCCATTCGGCGCCATCGCCGCCCATCGTCTGCAAGTGGCGCTGTCTGTTCTTTTCGGCCGGGGCCAAGGACTAAAGACAACGAGGCGTGGCGGACCTTAGAACATGGCGCCCTGCGCCGGCGCTGCGGGAAACTTGAGGGTTTCTCGACAATGACAAGCTGATCGTCGGGGAGGGACGTTGCAGCGCCTTAGCCTCGCTCCAAGGCGTGCCGTAGCCGGCCTTGCCTTGATGCGCTCTGGCGGCGAAGGAATCTCCCATTTCAACACCGTCAGTTCGCTCGCGGTCGGCAGAAACGCGGATCCCCGGCCCAAGCGTGTTCGGATAGATATCGATCGACGGCTCATTCCAGCGGGCGAGGTCGCGAAAAGCGCGGGTGAGGTACGCAAGGCCTCAAGTGATGTGGTGACGTTGTAGAAATTGCACCTTCGGCTATTGTCTACCTGGCTGCATTGCCAAGTCGCCTTATCGGGCACGCAATGGTTGAGGGAAACCTATGACGGGCTGCGAAAAATCACCGGACTACGGCGGCCGGCCGATGAAGCCATGGGAGCCGGCTCTGTGGATCGCTGCGTCTATTGCGCTGGCGGTGCTCGCCTGCATGTTTTTTGCATGACAGCATCGCTCCTTATACAAAGCAGAAGGGAGCGTTTCGGGGCGACCACGGCCTGCTGAACCCGTGCTTTCAGCTTTAGCCCCATTTCGCCGGCCAATAATGGATGTCGAGATTCGAAACCTAGCTACCGTACGCCATCTCGCTTTCGATCTCCGATTAAGATGAGCAGACGGGTTTCTGGAGTCTGGGTGCGTGCCCTCGCTCTGACCGTGCAGAAGTTAATTGCCGAAAGAGGGGGGGTATGCGAAGTTTCGCTGAGGCCCCTCGCATGCCGTGTCATGGGCAGAGAACGAAGGAATGGGCACTCTTGACGGGTGCCGCGCCGGGTGGGCAGGACCAATGGCCGACGAACCATCGCGAACAGCCAAACGTTTCGGAAAATCAAAAACCGCGCCTCGGAAAAACGTAAAGTCACAGGCGGCAGGGCGGCAGGTGGGCACAAGGGAACACCGGGACCAGATCGTTTCCACGATTTCCAAGGACCGGGCAGTGGCAACATCGCCGATAACGCTCGTCGGCATCGGGGCATCGGCGGGCGGCATTGAGGCTCTGGGCACCTTCTTCGATTCCATGCCAACTGACAGCGGCTGCGCTTTCGTCGTCGTACTTCATCTCGATCCGACCCGCGAAAGCGAGATGGCGCGTATTCTGAGCGGTCGCACGAAGATGCCCGTCGCTCAAGTCAAGGACGGAATGAGGATCGCCCCCGATCACGTCTATGTCATCGCGCCCGATACCGAACTGAAGGTCCGCGATGGCGAGCTGCATGTTTCCAAACCTTCGGTGCGCCGAGGCCAGCGGCATCCGGTCGACTCGCTATTCGGCTCGATTGCCGTCGAGCATCGCGAACGAGCGATCGCGATCGTGCTCTCTGGCACGGGCAGCAACGGCACCGAGGGGCTGAAGGACATCCGGGCAGAAGGTGGTATGAGCCTGGTGCAGTCCCCCGAAACTGCGAAATTTGACGGAATGCCGAAAAGCGCCATCGACGCGGGCATGGCTGATCATATCCTGGCACCGGAAGAAATGGCGGACGCGCTGCTTGCCTACATCGGCCACGGCTACGCTTCCGCCTCCGTCGATGTCGAGGTTGAGGGCGCTCCACCGAGCGGTGAGGCGACGGTTGAACAGGTTCTCGACTTTTTACGTGCGCAGGCCGGACATGATTTCAACAGCTACAAGCGCAGCACTCAGCAACGACGCATCCACCGCCGCATGGGTCTGCGCAACATCGCGACGCTCGGCCAGTATATGGACGAATTGCGCGGCAACCATGCGGAAGTCACGACCCTTGTCACGGATTTGATGATCAGCATCACCGGTTTTTTTCGTGATGCCGAGGCTTGGCGGATCCTTTCGGAACTAGTGATTGCGCCGCTGGTCACCGAGCGTCAGAACCGCACTCCGCTGCGTATCTGGGTTCCCGCCTGCGCGACGGGCGAGGAGGCTTATTCGATCGCCATGCTGGTGACGGAGCAGGCCGAGGCGGTCGGCAAGCAGTTCGACCTGAAAGTGTTCGCAACCGATGCTCAAGAGGATAATCTGCGCAAGGCGCGGGACGGCATATATCCGGCCGCGGCTCTGTCCGGCCAGCCGCCGGAGCGCCTCCGGCGCTTCTTCGAAAAGGTCGACGGCTCTTTCCAAGTGACGAAGGAACTGCGCGACATGGTCATGTTCGCGGCGCAGAACCTGTTGCGTGATCCGCCCTTCTCACGGCTGGACCTTGTCTCGTGCCGCAATTTTCTGATCTATCTCGAACCCGAGGCGCAGCAGAAGATCATCGCGCTTTGCCATTTCGCGCTGCGGCAAGGCGGACATCTGTTTCTCGGCAACGCTGAAACAATCGGGCGGCACGACGATTTGTTCGAAACGGTCTCAAAAAAATGGCGGATATATCGGCGCGTCGGTCCTACACGGCATGACCTCATAGACTATCCGCCACCCCGCAGCGTAACGGAACCGGGCATGCAAGATGAGCTGCCGCCGCAAGCAGAGCTGGCGACCACTTCGGCGACCGAGTTGGCGCGGCGGGCGCTGCTGGAGCGCTATGCACCCGCATCCGTGCTGACCGACCAGAGGGGCCGTGTCCTCTATTTCCACGGAACGACCAGGGACTACCTTGAGCAGCCATCGGGAGAGCCGACCAGGGATCTCCTAATCATGGCACGTGAAGGGCTCGCCAATAAACTGCGGGCTGCCATGCGTCAGGCATCGGAGGGAAGGAACAGCGTGACTGTCAAGGCCCGCATCCGGCAGGGCGGTTCGAGCCGTTCCGTCGATATAACGGTTACTCCTTTGCCGGCCTCCCCGCAGAGCGGTGGCCATCTGCTTGTAAGTTTTTTGCCGGATTCCCCGACTGCCGAGGCCGGTCCAGCGGCCATTCGTGAGGATGCCGGGGAGGCTACGTCGAGCGAGCGCGCCCTTCAGCAAGAGTTGACGACGACCCGCGCAGAATTGCGTCACACCATCGAACATCTGGAGACGGCCAATGAAGAGTTGAAAGCTTCGAATGAGGAAGCCACTTCAATGAACGAGGAGCTTCAGTCGACCAATGAGGAGCTCGAAACGTCAAAAGAGGAGCTCCAATCGTTCAACGAGGAGCTCAACACGGTCAACAACCAGCTTCAGCACAAGATCGGCGAACTGGAACGCGCCACCAATGATCTGAACAATCTCCTGGCTGGGTCGGAGACGGCTACGCTGTTTCTTGACGACAAGTTGCGTATCAAATGGTTCGCGCCAGCGACAAAGGAACTTTTCGACCTGGTATCTTCGGACGTCGGCCGCCCGATCATCCATTTCGCCCGGAAGTTCTCCGATGAGAATTTGTTGACAGATGCCGAAACCGTGCTGAAGAAGCTAACCACAATTGAGGTCGAGGTTCCGAGCGATACCGGCCGGTGGTTCTTGCGCCGCATGCTTCCCTATCGCACGCGCGACAACCATATCGCAGGCGTGGTCGTCACCTTCAGCGATATCACTGACCGCAAACAGGCTGCCGACACGGTCAACGAAGCGCGCGTCTATGCAGAAGCCGTGGTGAAAACCACACGCCAACCGCTACTCGTTCTGGATGGGGAGCTACGCGTCCAGTCGGCAAATCTAGCCTTCTACGATCAGTTTCAGGTTCGCCAGCAGGAAACCGCTGGCCGACTCGTCTACGAGCTAGGCAACGGCCAATGGGACATTCCCGCCCTGCGGGCGCTTATCGAAGAAGTTTTGTCCAAGAACCAAGCGGTCGTTGATTTCGAAGTCGAGCATGAATTTCGTGACATAGGTCGGCGTTGCATGCTGCTCAACGCCAACAAGCTGTCGCGCAACGGCGGCCGCGACGATATGGTTCTGCTCTCCATCGAGGACATCACCGAGCGCAGGAAGAGCGAGAGTGCAATCCGCCACAGCGAGCAAAGCCTGAAAGACTTGATAGAGGCCCTTCCAGGCGCAGTCTACACGACCGACGCTGCCGGGATGATCACCTCCTACAATCCGGCAGCCGTCGAAATCTGGGGCCGCGAGCCGGTGCTCGGGAAAGAGCAATTCTGCGGGTCATGGCGTATGCGAAAACCGGACGGCACGCTAATGCGGCACGACGAGTGCCCGATGGCCATCGCTCTGAAGGAGAAACGGCCGATACGGGGGGCCGAGGCAGTGGTCGAGCGGCCGGACGGCGATCTCGTGCCTTTGCTCGTCTATCCAACACCGCGCTTCGACGCCTTAGGCTCTCTTATCGGGGCGGTGAACATGCTGGTGGACATCACGGAGCGCAAACGAGCGGAGGCGCTGGCGGAACGGCTGGCCGCAATCGTGGAAACCTCCGACGACGCGATTCTGAGCAAAGACCTCAGAGGAACAGTCACCAGCTGGAACAACGGAGCCGAGCGCCTGTTCGGCTACACTGCGGAGGAGATCGTCGGCAAATCCATCATGACGCTGGTCCCGCAAGACCGACATGACGAGGAAGCAGGGATTCTCAATCGCATTCGCCAGGGCGAACACATCGAACATTATGAGACGATCCGGCTATGCAAGGATGGAATTCCCGTTTGGGTCTCGTTGACCATTTCGCCACTTCGGAACGGCGAAGGCAGGGTCATCGGCGCATCCACGATCGCGCGCGACATGACCGAACGGCGGCGCGCGGACGAACACCGCAAAATCCTCATCGACGAGCTCAATCATCGCGTCAAGAATACGTTGGCGGTCGTCCAGTCCATCGCGTCGCAGACACTTGGCCGCGCATCGACGATGGAAGAGGCACGTGCCGCATTCGGAGCGCGGTTGATCAATCTGGCGAATGCGCACGACGTGCTGACGCGTGAAAGCTGGGTGGGCGCGAGCCTTCGAGAGATTGTCTCCGACACGATCAAACCGCATGCGGGCGGTGAAAACCGCTTCGACGTCGACGGACCGAATGTGCAACTTTCGCCGACCGCCGCGCTGGCGATGTCGATGGCGCTGCACGAACTCAGCACAAACGCTGCCAAATACGGTGCTCTGTCCGCGGAGAGCGGGCACGTTGGTGTCGTTTGGAGCATCGATGAAGAAGGGGAGGATCGCCGTTTGGTCCTGCGCTGGGAGGAAAGCGGCGGCCCGGAAGTTATTCCCCCAGAGCGAAAAGGCTTCGGATCACGCCTGATCGAACGGGCTCTGGCGTCGGAACTCGACGGCGAGGTGCGCGTTCAATACGAACCCTCCGGTCTTGTCTGCACAATCAATGCACCCATGCCGGTCGGGCAAGATGTGCTCGGGGGACAAGGTGAGACAGGCAAACGCGAGGCGGATTCTAGTCGTAGAGGATGAGTTCCTAGTCGCAATGGACCTTGAGGATTTGCTGACGGAGATGGGGTTTGAGGTAGTTGGACCTGCTAACCATTTGCGAGATGCGATCGAACTCGCGCGCGAAGAGCAGATCGATTTTGCCGTGCTCGATATCAATGTCGCTGGCGCGCAATCTTTTCCTGTGGCCGACATACTGCGTAACAGAAATATCCCCTTTGTCTTCTCAACCGGATACGGCGCCGAAGGTCTCGTCGACGGCTATCGCAACGAAGTGGTCTTGCGAAAGCCATATGGACCGCAGGAACTGAGGCAAGCTATCGCTGCGCAACTCAGGCCGATCAAGCCCTGACTTGACGGGTTGCTTGGTCCACAGCGAACGTTTCTGGCGTGATCCAATCCTGCTCGACAAGGTCGCGTAGCTTGTAGGCGCGATCAAGTGCCTGTTTGCTGGCAGCCTGCCAAGCCGCAGAGGCGTCTGGTTGCGTTAGGCGGGCGTGCTCAGCCATCTGGAGACAGAATTCGGCCCGTTCGTTGAGAAATCTGACGGCCGCGCGCATCGTCCGTTCCATTTCATCAAACTGTGCCGTGGCCATGATCTCTGCGGTGTAACTATGGCCGATGTGGCAGCCGAACTTGATGATCTCTCCGTCTCCGGATGCGTGGAGTGCGCCGCCGCATTCCGGGCAAGTTACCGCGATTGGACGTTCGAAGGGCTGGCCGTCGATAATTTGAGGATCTGGCTCGGCATTCGGTTGAGAAAGCGTGATCGGCATGACCAGTTCCTTTCCATCATCTCCACTGACCAGTCGAATGAGCAAATTCGACATCTCTGCAATTGGCACGCGATAGTCGAGCGCGACATGTGCGGCTGCGCTGGCCGGCATTTCCGGGTAGGCGGCGTCGTCCGGATCCTGCGCAATCGCGATTCCGCCACAACGCTTTATCTCGCCGAGGCCGAGCGAACCGTCATTCAGATTGCCGGTCAGGATCACTCCGATGGCACTGGGACCGTAGCCTTCCGCCACGCTGCGGAACAGCGGATCGATTGCCGGCCGCGCCCAGTTCACCTTCGGGGTCCGTAGCAACCGCAGACTGCCTCGCGTCACGGTCATGTGGCGGTCGGGCGGCGCAACATAAATATGGCCAGGCTTAATCATTTCGCCGTCCTCGGCATGTTTTGCGGGTAAGGGTCCGGCTGCATTCAAAAGCTTAGGCAGCTCACTTCGATGAGTGCCGATATGTAATACGACGAGAATGGGGGTCTTGAGCGTATCTGGCACAGCGGCCGCGATCCTACACAGGGCTGCGACTCCGCCCGCTGACGCGCCGATTGCAATGACTGTGGAGCGTGCCATGAGACCCTCGGAACGCGGTTCGACGACCCAATTGAATTAACGCCGGAAACAGAGGAAGGTTCAGTGGATCTCTGCTTGGCGGCGCACTGATCGCAACCGCCATGACGCCCTTATCAACAAGCCTGCCGCAGCCTGCGGTCCAAAAAAGGACGGGCAATGAACCGGCCGGTCAAGTTGGCCGCGGCTCATAGAAGCGGCACCAGCCGTCCGGGCTGATTTCACCCGCAACGATCTCGCATGCGTTTGGCCTGAGGAAATGGCTGCATCCCCCGCAGCGACGACCTTGATTTGGCGAAGACTGGTACCGTGCCACAGACTTTAGTGTTGTTCCAGCGCCGCGCGCAGCTGGTTGACCCGACATGCAAGCAGCAAGCCCGCTCCCACCGACAATCGCAGCGCCGGTTATGGACACTCGAAGAAACGTGCGCCTGGAGAACGTTCCGCCATCTTGTGTCGCTCTGCGGTTCATGTCGCAACGATCTTCGTTCATGAACTTTCCTCCCTATCGCCACCCACTGAAGTGCGGTGGCGTCGGATGCCGGTCAAATTGACTTAAGGTATTCGATGAGGTTGCTCTTCTCCTGTTCGGTGAGATCAAGCCGGAGATGACTATCGTAGTGCTTGACGACGTCGCCGAGCGTGGCGAACCGGCCGTCGTGGTAGAACCCGCCCTTGTGGATTTTATCCATGTCCCATAGCGCCCGTAGCGGCGCGGTCCGGTAGCGCTCGTCCGGCGAGCGCATTGCCTGGAAGTTATCGATGCCGATCTCATCGGCCGTATGCAGGTTCCACCCAGGTTCCGTAAAAATCGGTGGCACGTGGCATGTGGCGCATTTTGCCTTGTCGTTGAAAAGTGCCTCTCCTCTTTTGGCGGCGGCGCGATCGAAGGAACCCTCGGGCGACTTGGGCGTCGGCAGCGAGAGTTGATAGAAATGAAGCGCCGGCAGCTTGGCCGTGATCCGATCCTCCTTGTCGTGTTTGTGGCCCTGTTTCGTTCTGGCCGCGACCGGATACTTCTCGGCATCATCAAGACGTGGATCGTAGAACACGCCCTTGCCGTGCATTTCGAGATTGCCGACATAGGCGTTCCAATAGCTGACGGTGCCCCAGGAACCAGTCCAGGTATGGTTGTTCACCCCGGCCAATCCGAAGGCGGGGGGATTGAGCGTGGCCGATGTCTTGCCATCGGGCCGGAATGCCTTTCCGTCGAGGTTCAGTTGGGCATCGAATTTGCCTGGCCCCCATGCTTCGAGCGCCTTCTTAACCTCGGTCTCGGAGATTTGCAGCATCTCGGTAAAGGCAGTCAGGTCAGGCGCCAGCACAACGATCGCCCCGATGTTGAGGTCGCGGTTGGGCCAGCCGTCCAGCCGGTGACCGATCCCGGGCGCGTAGGCGTCATCGACGGTCGAATGGCACAGGGCGCACTGAATGCCGACCGAGGCCAGCGCCTTGCCGTCCGCGCTAAAGAAACCGGTCACGCCGACGACTGCGTTGGCCTTGAGAAGGACAAGCGTGCTGGCCGGATCGGTGAGGTCGACCTCACCCTTGTTGAGCGCCTTGGCGACAGCCTCGGGAATCTTGTTGATGTCGACCTTCAGCCCAAGCTCGAGAGCTGTCTTCGGGCTGAGACCCGGCCCCTTGCCGCCAAGTTTCTCGCCAGCGATGGCCTCGTGGAGCTTCATCCTGGCTCCCCAAAAGTCCTCGCTGCCAAACGTGTCGAACCGGAACGTCTCGCGGCCTTCCTCCAGATATTGCTCGGCCTGCTCGGCGGCAGCGGCATCGTATTCGTTCCCGCCGCTCGGTTCCTTCGAACGCATTTGAGCGGCGGCTGGTATGAGAGCCGCAGACAGTAGAAAGACCATGGAGACGCCAATTCGATTGAACCGTGCAGACACTGCCCTGTCCTCCCGAACATGATTTTCCAGTCGGCGCATCGGTTCGGCGACGTGTCACCGAATCTGGGCCCACACTATTGGATGATCGAACGGGCAAAAGGTTCCCGTCATCCAGCGTGCCGACCTATCAACCACTGAACTTCTGCCGACACCCGAAAGGTCAGACGCAGAAAAAGGGCGTCTTCCTTCACGCAGCTAGGTTGGAAGTTGGAGACGATCCATAACGGTCGCGGTTAGTCGCTCGCAGCGTCGGCCCTCAAAGGGAAATGCATTCAGCAGCACGGGACCAATCTGTTCGTCCAGCTTTTTGCGAACGAGACGGCGAGCGCGATGGAGCCGCGTCCGCACTGTTTCGGGACGCAGGCCGAGCAGTTCCGCGGTTTCTTCATTG
>NZ_FOSL01000029.1 GCF_900114255.1 Neomesorhizobium albiziae
CTGAATCCCTCGAACATCCGATGACCCCGTCGCGAAGCAAATATTGCGCATCTGTCGAAGAGGTAGGCCAGCGTCCGCGTTCGGGTAGGGTACGTTACACTCCGAACGTCTCGGATTTGACCGGAAGCTGACCTGTCCGGTTCTAAGCCGAGAGACTGAGTAAGCAGCCGTTCCGCTGCCTAGCTCTGTTCAGACTTCGGCGCTCACAGCCGTTGCTCGAAAACAGTCGCTCCGTCAGCGCGCACGGTTCGGCAACCGATCTCGGGGCATAGGCCAACAAGCTTGATGCTCTCTTAAGCAGTCATGTCCAGATGGCGATGATCAGAACATTCCGTTTGAGTTGGCCGAGTTCTCGGGCATGAGCTGGAGCACGTCCCAGTGCGCAACGATCTTACCGTTATCATCGAGCCGGAAAATGTCGATTCCGGTGTCGTCGTGATTGTTGGGCCAGTGCTGGAAGCAATGCAAAACGACCAGATTGCCTCGGTAGGGATCGAACCTGCAACCATCGGCTTAGAAGGCCCAAAGCCAACCGCTGATTTCTGCGGTTTTTGGCGATTCGGACTGTAAACGGCACCTGCCGATTCGTTGAATAATTTCCGCCTCTTGTAAACGGAGAGGAAGGCCAATGGCATCCTATTTTCAGCCACGGTTAGACAAAATTAGAGCACGCCATCATTGGTTTTTGGAGACTGCCCGCTCGCGGAAAGCTTGTGGGCGTGATGCTGATGGCTGCCGTAGCTGATCGAGTAAGCCCGAGTAAGTTCGGCGCCAAACAAAAAGATGAGAGACGAGTAGTAGACCCAAAGCAGGGTTAGGATAAGCGCGCTCGCAGCCCCGTAAGATGACGCTACAGCACTCGAACCCAGATACCATCCAATCATCGACTTGCCGGCCGTGAAAAGCAGCGCTGTGATCAGGGCGCCGACAGCAACGTCTCGCCAGCCGAGGCTCCGGTCTGGCAGAACCTTATAGATCGCGGCGAAGAGAGCCGCGACCAGTATGAGGGCGATCAGTTCGTTGATCACGCCCAAGACTATCTCGGCGAATGGAAGGTGAGCGTCGAGAAACTGACCAAAAGCTGAGATTGCGGCGCTTATCACCAGCGAGACAATCAGGAGAAAGCCGAGCGACGCTACCAGCCCCAGGCTTAAGGCACGTGCCCAAATGAGACGCGAAACCGATGCCTCACTCGGCTCAGCTTTCCAGATCACGTTCAGCGCCGACTGCATTTCACCGAAGACGCCGGAGGCGGTCACTAAGAGGGTCACAATGCCAATCACCGCCGCCCAGCTCCCAGAGGTTTGGTTTGCGGCACTTGCCGTAACCGATTGAATGAGCTGCGCACTTTGATCGCCCATCACGCTGCGCAGTTGATCATCCAACGCCGACTGAGCGGCTTCCCGCCCAAAAACCAGCCCTGCAATGGCCACCACTATGAGCAGGATCGGGGCCAGCGAAGTGACTGCAAAGAATGCCATAGCCGCTCCGCGACTTAACGCTTCGTCATTGATGAACCCCAGGACAGCTTGCTTCAACAACGACCAGATCTTGAGGTGCATGACCGTGCTCAGCCTCAACTTGGCGCGCAAAGGGAGAGGGCGCGATAAACCCAGAATTCTGCTGGAGCGAACTGGTTCCCTGACGACGGCGAGACGTCTCACACGCCTCGTAATTCTGCGCCTTCAGCAGCCGCGCCAGGTGCGCCGCGTTGGAAGCTGCCATCTTCAACATCTCCACTACCTTTTCAGGCGTGCCTGGCAAGTCAACATAGTTGACAGGAGGCACTCCTTCTTAGTCGTTCAAGGTGGGCGAAATTGATTTAACTAACGTCAGGCTTGAGAGCCGGACAGAGTCAGCGACCGATCGCCTGCTATCGTAGCCGCGGGGTCTGACCGATCTTGATCGACAGGTGTGAAACTCGATGCCGGTTTTTCAACCAACTTCTCGATCAGCCGCTTAAGCTCGGACGGCGTCGTTTGACCGGCAACTACCTCGCAATAACCGATGCCGGCCCTTCGAAGTGCCTCCTTTTTAACGGCATCACGCGCAGCCGCCGTGCCTTGATAGTGACCCCCGCCCTGATATTCGACGACGTGGCGGGGCCTACAATTTTCGTCGACGAGGAGAAGATCGACCCGTTTAGAGTTGATGCACCTGTATGCCTCTGTATCGGGACTGCTCAGAATTTCACCCAAAGCCACTTGCGCCATTACCTGCCATTGCGGATTGCACGCCATGACAATGCGGTCCAGCTCTCGGAAGAGCCGCGCTTCGCCTCTGTTCAACAATGGTTGGATAGCGAAGTTGGCTCCCATCACAATGCGTAGCTGATCGGCTGCATCGATAGGCTTTGGAACGATTGACGTGACATTTCCAGGCAGCGCTGCGGATCGGGAGTTAGTTTGGAGACGCGGCTGTTTCCATTCCCCACGATTGCGCCGCTTCCAAGCTTGTCGTCGCAAATGTGTCCGGTATCGCTCGATTGTCGCACCAATAACCGCGCCGATGATCAAGACTACGATCAGAGGCTCGAATTCTGCAGCGAGATCAAAAAGCTCGTGTAGCATTGATGCAGGATATGGCAGCCAGATCACCGGCAGGTGAACTGGATCGTTCAAAATGAGTCGAATGTCTGGCGATACCTTGAAGTAGGTGTTTGGGAGATGCTGTAGTCTTCATCCTTTCAGGCTAGTGGCGGAACCAGTTGGATCGGCTAATGTTGTCGGGCGATGAGCGGTGACAACAATATCCGTTTCCCCGGCGGTACCCGAGCGAGAATCGAAATCGAACTAGCGCGCGCCTGCGACACATTCGGTGAGGACCACATCGAAACTCTAGTTATTGTCCATAGCTGGGGCGATACCCTGGATGATGAGCAGGTGCTCGCAGCCCTGCGGAAGCTCAACAACACCGGCTCGATGTTCGATGACGTCACCGACAGGGCGGACTGACCATGGCAAGGTTCGCCTCGCCGAAGCACCCGGATCTATACCCCGATCGCCCGATCGACTGCCAAGTCTCGATCGACGATGCCTTTCGGGAGATGTGGGAGAACATCGCGGCTGCCGGCTGGGGACCGGAAGAAATCGCCGGCGCGCTCTATGAACTTACCGATAACCACCTGACAGCGCTTCGGGAGAATGATTCCCTCGATCGCTGGCTGGCGAAAGGACAGGCTTGATGCCGGTGCCCAAAATCGATCGAGGGGACAAGATTACGATCGAGGTAGAAGTCCTCTCGGCCTGGGCCGATGGAACTGTCACCTTCTCGCTTTTTGGTCATCCCGGCCTGACGACAATTCCCGGTGATTCCCCGCAGATCGTCGGGATTGCAAAGGCTAAACCGTCGAAGCCGACCCGGCGCCGGACCGACGCATGAAATGGGCGCGCAGCACGGCGAGCGCCCGCGACAAGCCACGTGTACCGGCTGGCGTTGTCCCGCCAATGCATCCCACCCTCGTCGACGCGGTGCCTCTAGGTCCAAACTGGCTGCACGAGATCAAATGGGATGGTTACCGGGTCGGAGCGTATCTTCAGGACGGCAAGGTTCGGGTTCTCACACGTAACCTGCACGACTGGACGAAGGAGTTCCCGACCATCGTCCAGGCGATGTCGCAGTTGAAGGCCACCAATGCGATGATCGACGGCGAGGCGTTTGTTGCCGACGTGGGCGGCATGTCGCACTTCAACCTGTTGCAGCGTGCGCTCGGCCGCAGCGGCGACCGGAGCCGGATCATGTTTGCCGTATTCGATCTGACCATGCTGAACGGCGAGGATCTTCGCGATTGGCCGCTGGCCGAGCGCCGCGAAAGGCTCTTCGACCTCCTAAGCACTCCGCATCCGGAGGGCATCGTCTTCAGCGAGGCGATCGAGGGAAATCCCGGCGACCTTTTGGAGCAGGCCTGCGCGTTTGGTTTGGAAGGTGTTGTTTCAAAGCGGCTCGACAGCCCCTACCGCTCGGGCCGGCGCGAGGAGTGTGAAGGCCAAATGCATCAAGAGCGACGAGTTCATCGTCATCGGCTACGAGCCTGGCGGCAGCTATGGCGGGCTGGGCAGCCTTCTACTGGCCACGGGTGAAGATGGGAAGCTGACCTATGTTGGCGGCGTCGGCACTGGCTTCAACTCCGAAAGCGGCCCTCCCCTGAAAGCCAAACTGGATGCAATCCAAACCGGCTCGTCTCCAATCCCAGGGCTCAGAAATAAGAACGCCGTCTGGACGCGGCCGGAAATCGTTGTCGAAATCGATTTCCGCGGCTGGACTGAAGACGACCAACTCCGGCATCCATCATTCAAGCGGGTCCGGGATGACCGGTCGGCGGAGGAGTTTTTCTAGATTCCTTGTCCAGGGCGACAGTCAGGCTTGCTTCAGACATGATGCCTCTGTGGAAAAGGCGCAGGATCATGGAGGCGAGTTCTTCGGCGTCCAAGCCCGTGCGCGGATAACCGCGATCGATGCACGCTTGATCGAAAACGCGCTGTAATATTTCAAGCTGCTCAGGTTCGAAAACGCCGCCCCGAGCCGCGGCGCGTGACATAACCATCAGACCAATCATGAATTCAATCTCAGAAAACGCAAGAGCCCGACGCCCTGTGGGAACCAAACTTCGCGACAGCACTTGAACCCTGACGAAACCTCTCTCAGGGACCGAAGTTTGGCTTTGAGTTTCTTGACGAACCGGGTGTCGAGCCGGTTTGTCTGGAATTAGAGAACGTAGAAGCCGCGAAAGCTGAGGCGCAAAAGGCAATGGCAGAAACTATGGTGGAACGTTTGACCGACCACCACGATGCGAAGTTGGCGATCCGGATATACGACGAGGCGGGCTATTTGGTAGCTAGGGTGGACTTTCAGAACGTCACAGAGGTCGACGAAGTCAACCACACAAAAAGCCGGTAGAACCGGGAAGAGATCTGGATGATCCCAACGTGGGACTACGCGGGCTGGGCGTCTCATGGCGGTTCGAAATGCCGGGGCACTCGCCCCGACATTTCTGACAACCGTGAGATTCACGGCGAAGCGGCTTAAAGAGCCCTGCCTCCTAAAGAAGCGTAACGCGAATAATAGTCGTCAATCCCGCGCGTAAATTCAGGGTCTTCCCACCGGTCGTAATCGCTCTCAGAGTACCGTGGCCCACCTTCTAGGGCTTCCTTGTCGATTTTGACAACATAACCGCCCTGTCTGGTGTCATAACTAAGGGCCGACCAGGGCAGCGGACTGTACTCTTCGCCAATGCCCAAAAAGCCCCCGAACGACATGACCGCGTACGCGACTTGGCCGGAACGCTTGTCGATCATCACGTCGTAAATAGAACCCAAGCTGTCGCCTTGGGTGTTGTACACATTAGTTCCATTCACTTTGCTGGCTGATATAAGGCCGCCTGTCTCATCAGTGGCAACGCCTTCGCTGCCCATGCTCATTGTTGATCCAACCATTTCGACCTCCGTTAATCGAGATGAATACAATGGCTGGCGAACGAGGTGGTTCCATTCAGCACAGAGCGGCCGGGGTGCCGGAACCGATGCGCTTGACTGCCGCATCTTTGGCGACCGGATGCCGTGAGCAGGTCGCGGCCAGAAATTTGAGGCGCCCAGCCGAGATATCAGGCACAGGCGACCGCGCCATTTGTCCTAGCGGGCATGCGGCGGAAGGGGGAGCAGCCCGGTCCAGAGCCTTGGCTGCTCCCTTCTATTCTGAAAGCACGAAAAAGCCCCAGGCTGCCCTGGGGCTTCTTACCCCGCCGCAGAGCGGGGATTTGCTATCGCGCCTTAGTCCGCTTCGTGCTCTGCGCCACACCGCGCGGCGGCACCTCATTCTTGCATATATTCTCAGCGACAATGGTTCACTATGCCGCATGTTGCGGCAATGAGGTCTGCGGGCTGGCTCAAAATTTGGGTCAACGTCGCCTCGATTTTTCGAGTTCGCATCACATAGATAGGTAGTCGAGACGCGTCCAACTTTTGCGCAACATTTGAAATCGCTTATCTTTTTTGGCACTGGCACTGGTGACTGTGTCACAGAATGTGCACACAATTTGTATCACAGTTTGCGCCTGGTTTTCATCCCTGTGCCGTTGGCGCTGCCCCACTATGAAGCCTGTCGCAATACGGTGAACTCCCGTTACTTCCAAGTTACTCAACCTTTGCCGATCAATGGGAGCGCTTGAAGCATGTCCCGGATGGTGATCGCGTCCCACGGCAGATGTTCCGTAATGCCAAGTCCCACCACTTCCACCTGTTCGGCCACGTCATTCAAAAGGCGCACGACTTGCGGAACGGTCATCCTCCCTTGCGGAATTCCGTCAAAAGCATCGGGAGCCGCATCAGGTCTCGTGAAGTAAACAGAACGAAGCTGAGCGGGATCGATGACATCGAGGTCAAGATGGATGGCAACATGCTTGGCTCCAATCGATCGAAGCCATTCGATCACGGGTTGGCTGGAATCGATCAATTGGGACGGTGTTGCTCTCCTGAGCCCCAACCGTTCAATGGTCGTCCATTCCGCTGGCGACATATCAAAAAGACCCGCATACATCACCCTTTCTGGCTTGACTGGCCTGGCAACCCTCTCCGTGAAATTTGCGTCTCCCTGACCCATCAGGTTGCCCAAGACCATTGCATGCGCATGCGCGGTCTGTTGCGGCGTCATCACGTCGGGGTGGGCATCGACCCACAGAATGGCCAGTTCGTCTTCGTAGCGCTCATTGAGATAGGCGAAAGGGGCAAGGTCTACAAGGCAATCGCCTCCTAGAACGACAACCTTGTCCGGCGTCTCGTTTCTTAGAACTTGCGCTGCGCGGTCGAGCTGTTTCAGCAAGACGCTTCGAGCGACAATTCCGTCCTCCCACGAAAGCCCGGAGCCGTCAGGCTCCGCTACCTCGACTGTCGCTACCGGGCCTGTCGCTGCCGGTGCCAGCCACGCGAGCAATTGGGCTCCGAAGTGATAAGCCTCAAGGTTTCCTCCCTGCCACTGCGGTATGTGCAGACGCAGCGTTTTCCCGCTCAACTGTTCCTCCTATCAACCTTGGAACGAATGGACATTTGCGGAGCATTCTAGTCCTCTCGCCAGATCGGAACACGATGGATTTTAATTGCGACCAGGCGCCGGATGCGAAGCCCTACCGCTTCTCGACCGGACGGAGAAAGAGCTTCAACGTGAAGCAACCCATGATCACCGTTTTCGCACTTCATTCGAAGCGATAGCGAGTCCACATCCACGTCTCCAAATATCGGAATGAGATCCTCCGGCGATAAGTGTGACTACGCTTGCAATACCGACACAGCACGCGCACGAATCGCATTCCTCCCTCATTGAGGCTCGATAGCGGGAAGTCTCGTGTCTTGGTTCCGGCATGCTTTGAAATAGGAACGTAGTCCTGCATTGGGCAAGCTGATCTTGACAAATTTGTTCTCATTTCGTTTCACTCTTGAAAAATCGGGATGGTCCTCCATGAAGAAGAGAATGAGCGAAGGCGGCGTGCCACTGGTGATCAAGTCCATCGGCGTCGACATGGTGCCAATGATCGGGTGAGAACGATCCGGTCGCGCTGATGACGCTGACCGACGCCGACGACGGCTGGGCCGAATATGTGATGAGGCCAGCCGGCGCGCGAATGATGATCACCGCTATGGAAATACCTTGAGGCGATCAACAGGCATTGAGCTGGAACTACAGCCCGCGGATTGAAAGCCATGTGCGGACGCTACACCCGTTATCTCCTTGTCTGAAATCCACCGGCCCTACCGCGAAAGGGGAACTCGCGGCGTCGCGCCCCATCAACCCTTGAGACGATCCCGGATCTTGTCCTCGGTCTTGCCAAGGCCCTTTTTAGTGCGTTCATCAAGCTCGACGGTAGCTGCACCCTTAAGACGATCCCGGATCTTATCCTCGGTCTTGCCAAGGCCCTTTTTAGTGCGTTCATCAAGCTCGACGGTAGCTGCACCCTTGAGACGATCCCGGATCTTATCCTCGGTCTTGCCAAGGCCCTTTTTAGTGCGTTCATCAAGCTCGACGGTAGCTGCACCCTTGAGACGATCCCGGATCTTATCCTCGGTCTTGCCAAGGCCCTTTTTGGTGCTTTCATCAAGCTCGCCGGCAGTTCCGGTCGCGCCGGCGTGCTTTTCACCAGTCGGCGCTTTGCCGATCTTTTGCTTGTCTTTGGCGCGCTTCGCGGACCCTTTCACTTCATCCTTGTTCATGGCTCTCTCCATAGCTGGAGAAAAACAACATGCGCGCTAACTAAAAGTTCCACGAGTTCGCATTCTGGGCGACCGTTCCTGATATCCAAGGCCGCCGTCGGCTGGAGCTGGTCCGTTGTGTTCGACGAGCGGGCGGGTGCTGACATCCTGAAGTTGCCCTGACCTTCGCAGGGATCACCTCGCGAAGATGGCCAGGTCCGCCATCCGTCATTCCAGCGCGCCGGGATGACCGATCGGTCGATGCGCTCCTGTGAGGCTTGGCTGCGGCCGATCACGTTGGCTAGCAGCGCCACGAGCGACTTGGCTGCATGCTCCTGGAGCTCGTTTCGAGCGAGGGGCGCGAACAGAAATTCCTCAAGCGTGTGCCGCTCTTGTGTATCGTCGGAGTGCTCGACATACAGTTCGCCGTTGCGCATGTTGAGAACGACGCGCCACTGACTACCGGGCCATCCTCGGCCAGAATTGTCGAAAAGATCGTGCTGGAAACAGATCAATGCGCTACCGACTCTGCAATCACTGGATTTGGGGATTGCGGGAACAAAAGAAATCTCGACGGGGATCTCGAATTCTGACGGGTCGGCCACGAGGTCAATACCTCGGCCAAGGACAAGCAGCCCTATGACCTGCCGCACATGATCGAGCGGATGGAGATGCTGTAGCCCTCCTCCTTTCAGGCTAGTGGCGGAACAATTACGATGCGCTAATGTTGTAGGCCATGAGCAGCGACAACATTATCCCCTTCCAGAGCGATATCCGCGCAGAGCTTGCCACAGAACTGGCCAAGGCCGTCGCCAAGTTCGGTCCAGGCGACATAGAGATAATGGGCATCACCGGCAGTTGGGGCGACACAATGGACGATAATGAAGTGCTGGCGGCCCTACGCAGGCTCAACAAAGCGAACTCGATTTTCGAATACATCACACCGGTCCGATAATCCTGTCCTCTAGGTTCAATTCGACTGCCGCCCCCAACAATACTTCCAACCCAAAAAAGGAAGAGCCGGCCCATCACAGCCGGCTCTTCCCGTTCATCGCACTGTCGGCGTCCAGTGAGGGGGCCGAAAACCGCCGACTGTTGCAGCAACGTTTGCGTCGCCCGCTTGTTCCGGCAAAAACGGGCCGACTAACTACAGCCGGCCCAGTATCGTTCTTGGTCAGAACTGTCGGCGAGTGGATGGGGTACGGGATCACCGACCATTACCCAACGCTAGCGCCACGGGCTTGTTCCGGCAAAAAAGAGACCGGGGGCGCCGGCCGTAGTGGGGTCAGGTCCTTCGGCGGCGGTTCGGGGCCACTTGGCTTATGGCGATGAGCGTCTGAAAGATTGTAGCTGGCGCATCCGATGTCTTCGGCGAAGTATTATTGCATACCCACCGCTAATCCCGGCGGCGACGATGAACACGGACCTCCGTTTCGCATTGAGCGTCATTTCTAGCCGGTGGTCATTCAGCATTTGTGACACCGGGCCCGACAGCTCCCACCCGGTCAGAGGGGTAGATCACTATTCTGAAAACTTTACCGCGCGCTACCTTACTATCAGGAAAGTAGGTGCGGCTCTGATAGAGGGTGAAACTGTCGGCATTCCCTGGGACGTGGACGAAACCGCTCCCGGTGGCAAACACCTTCCGAAGGCAGCAAATCGGTTCCGTGGCTCACGAGGTTGCGCGATCCGGACCCCAAGTCGATGCCCGAGCGGTCGACGTGTTTGACCCACTCGTGCCCGGCAACGTAGAGGAAGAGGCGCTTCACCTTGATCGAGGTGCAGGCTTCGAGAAGGGACTGGAAGGTCGCGGGACTGAGATTGTTCAGGCGGTCCATCAATTCTCTGGCCTCAAAGAGATCGTCGCTGCCCGAATGCCAGGTACAGGCATTCCATGGCCGCCCGGGGGAGCGGATGAAATCTTCAGCGGAACTCCACCGGCTTCGACCTCGACCAACCCGAGGTCGGTCGGAAGGAACGAGGTCCTGTAGTAGTTGACCTTCACTCCCCAATCAGCTTCGCGGAACCATTTTGGCAGTCTCGCGTCCGTAGGGCCGAACAGGGTCACCGACGACTGTGCGATTTTGAACCGGCAGGAGACTTTGGTCGCTTGGCCGTACGCAGTCCGGCTGCTATCAGCACCATTCTGTTCACGACCCGATCTGCAGTGCCCTTAGTGGGTCCCTGCCTGCAACTATCACGACAGCCGCATCGAAAGTGCGAGGGGAAGAGCCGTTTGGCCCTTCCCCTCATGATCGGACTTCGACCGCTATTTGTAAACGGGCGCGGCTACCGGTTCTTCGACTGGCGGTGGGGCCTTCCCCTTGCCTTTGCCGATTGTGCCGCAGCCACTGAGACTGGCGACGGCCAACGCGGCCACCACTGCAGCTAGAAATTTGTTCATCAGGCACTTCCCTCCAGGCAGAATCGGTTGAAGGTACGACACACCCAAGCTACTGGGGAACTGCGCCATGACTAGTGCACGAAAGACACAGTTGGTATCGGGCAATCGATACGGCTCAAATGACAAAGCTCATCACTCCGGAATAGGGGAGCAAAAGCTCCCCGAATTCAGATGACCAGTACCGGTGTGTCCAAAGGCGTGCGGTCGTAGAGGTCAATGATGTCTTCATTTGTCAGGCGGATGCACCCGTTCGACACTGCCGTGCCTATCAGCCACGGCTCGTTTGTACCGTGTATCCGGAAAAGCGTGTCACGGTTGCCGCGATAGAGATAGAGGGCCCGCGCCCCAAGCGGATTGTTTGGCCCGCCGGGAACCCCGCCAGCATACTGGACCAGGTGCGGCTTGCGGCTGATCATGCTGGCGGTGGGCATCCACGATGTGGTCGGATATGGTCGGCTCATCGAAGCTGACGAAACCGCGACGCTTGCCGCTCTCAAGCGTTGTCGCGAGGAAATTATCGAACCGCTCATTCATGAATTCAATGGGCGGGCAGTGAAGTTTATGGGCGATGGCGCGCGTCCATACGGGCGCAGCCGGTTCACCACTGGCGACTGACGCTTAACAGCTGTCCTCCTTCAACGACCCTACCATTCTGACACCGATGGGGTCGTATGGAAGCCTATCCCCGACGTCATAGCCCAATTGAAAATGCCGGCTCGGTGGTTGCAAATTGCGATCGCTCGGAAGTAGCGAATTCTGCCGCCTTTAAATCCGAAGTAGCTCGCCCACGTCGGCATGATACGACGGAATGTAATGTCCCAACCTTCCTTCTCGTCGGCATTACGGTGGGCTTCAACGACAGCTTTGAAGAGGTGCTCCGAAACATTGGCACCCCAGACTTCCAGGAACCTCGATCTTCGGCCTTGAACCTGGCGCCTCCTCCATTTTTCGTTGTCTCTTTCGAAATGAAGCCAGGCGGCACATCGAACCCGAATCCGAACTTGCGAAACCCGAACTGTTCCCATTCCTGCGAGCTTGCCTGGACGATGACCGAAAGACCGACTTTGACGATAATGGCCAAATGGGTCTACTCCTCTTCGCAAGACAAGTCGCCACGCCCGCGGAAAGCCCCGTCTGTCCTATTGGTTTCGACCGCGCCCCCGCTGCACGAAGGGTAGACAGATGGAACAAATTCCCAGCCGACATCTTTGACTGCCCTGGGCAAGAGGCTGCCTTCCCCTAGGAGTCAGCTCCGCATCGGCACCATCAAGCCAGTCAAGTCACCCAGGAAGGCGCAATGTGGCCGAAAGCCTTTTCTACCGTTGGACCAAAGTCCCATTCCCAAAGGCATTGGTCGGAAAGCAGCGAAAATCAGGAACCGGCATCTCCTCCACCGAATTTCCTTCGCATGAAAATCATAGTAGCGGGAGGCGATACCGTACGCAGTAACGTCCCTTCCTGCGGATGGCAGCTGCTCGACGGCCTCCGTCGGCGAGCGACCTTAAATTCGACTGTCCGGGGTCAAAGATGATCACGGCCAAAACAATTCTTTCAGAGACGACAACCAATGAGCCGGCGCAATACATACGATGATGATATCGGACTGGGTGGAGTGTTTGTCGCCGCCTTCGCCTTGACCGTAGTCTTAACCTTGGGAGCCTTCTTCCTCGCAAATGCCGGCCTATTCGATTCGACACCCCTCGCGCGCGCTGGGGTCCCGCCTCGCGGTGACGTGATGGTTTTCTCCAAGGGCGAGATGGCTCAGCTCAAATCGAGACCGACTGTCCAACCTTTCGCCCGACCCAATCGCCCCACAACCATCCATCGAAGTTCCCAAGAGCGCTTAGCGGCGACGTGGCCAGCGAACATGCCAGGTTCGCTCATCGTTGAGTAGGTTGAGCGATGAGCAGCGACAACATCATACCCTTCAACAGCCCAATCCGAGCACAAATCAAGTGCGAGATGGCAGGAGCCCGCCAGAGATTTGGTCACGACAATATTGACCTCCTGATAATTGTAAGCAGTTGGGGCGACACCATGGATGATCGCCAGGTTCTAGATGCTCTACGCAAGCTTAATCGGACCGCCTTGGTTTTCGATGACATCACGGACAGGGCAGACTAGGCAAAAGTGAAATCGGAGCGGACGGAGTGCTGCATTTGATTACGGCCAATAGAAGTGGGTATCCAGCTTTCTTGATTGCTCCGAGGCAACATTTTCAGTGTGGTCGTTAGCAACGGAAGCTTCATACAATGAATGACCTGCTGTTCCGCATCGCGGAGTTCCTGTCAAAACCACCTGGCTTCTACCTCGTGTTGACATTGATGGTAGTTTGCACAGCACTTGTGCCGCTCGGCTGGACAGACGTCGTGACATACGTCCTCTCTGTGGCTGCAATCATCATAACCGGGGTCGTGCTCATTCAAGGCTTTCGCGACACCGCCGCTATCCATGCCAAACTGGATGAGATCATCGTCGCGCTTCAGGAAACCCGCAATGATGTCGTCGGTCTCGAACACGCGGATCCCAACAAAATAACGAAGACAGTTAAACGCCTCGAAGACGAGGCCATTGCAGGGGAGAAAGGTCCAAGCGAGGGGGTTAGGTCCGCCGCTGATTGGGGCCATCAAGCTGTCAAAAAGATCAAGCAGCAATAAGATGTTGTTGAATGATCGGACACGATTTCCATTCAATAATGCATAGGAGAGAAACGTCGTCATTCCACGCCTTTGAGCCCTAAGTTGAGGAGTAAATCACCCTTCATCAGCATCGTGATCTCGGAACCGGACCTGACATACATGCTTGAGCGGGTGGGACTACGTCGCCCGGTCCCCCTTCGGTCGGCTTACCTGCTGACAGTCCCCGCTCTAAGATAGATCATACACATTGCTGTCACGTCTGGTTGCAAGGAGGGGCGTTTAACTTCGCAACCCAACGCTTTACCAGCCGTTATTCGTGATCGAAATGTCGAACACCGCCCGTTGAGCAACCGTGGCGGCGGAGTGGTGATGACCAGTTTATCTACCGATCATCCAACAAAAGCTGCAATTCCCCGAACTTGGCCAACATGGTCGCTCGCAACGCAATTCTTGGCAGCGGGCACACTCGTATCGGTCCTCGCCATGTTTTTGGTAGGTCTGGTTGTGTCGCATCTGATCCAGTCCGCCATCACAAAAAACGCCGGTGCGACCACCGCTCTCTACGTGGACAGCGTTATTGCTCCCATACTGCCGGACATGCGGACTACCGACCAGCTCGACGATTCGGTGGCGCGCGCGCTCGACGAGACGATGCGGCAGAGCACGCTTGGAGGCAGCATCGACTTTTTCCGCCTTTGGAGCGCCGACAAAGCGATACTCTACGCGCACGGCGAGGAGGCAACGGCTCGGCAGTCGGAGGACGAGGCGCTCCTTGCCGCGATGCGGGGCGAAATAGCAACACGTTATGAAGATCAGTCCATGTTCGGCGCACCTCAGTTGGTAGTCTTCTATCCCCTCTTGCAGCCGTGGACGGGTGAAGTTGTCGCCGTGGCTGAATTGCACGAAGCGGCAACCGCCTTAAAGCGCAGCCTTGAGCAGGCCCTATGGAGAAGCTGGGCGGCAGTCGCGCTCATTACATTCGCCTTCTTTCTTGTTCTGTCGGCGATCGTTATGAGAGGCAGCCGCACGATCGATACGCAAAGCATCGAGCTTCGTCAGCGTGTGGCCGAACTTTCAGATCTGCTCACTCAAAACAGCGAGCTTAATACCCGGCTGCAACTGGCCTCCGAGCGTGCGACTGCACTCAACGAAAAGTATCTCAGGCGTCTTGGCTCCGAGCTTCACGACGGACCTGCCCAGCTAATAGCTCTGGCAGCACTGCGGCTGGACACCCCCGCTCTCGTCGATGGAACAAAACCAGAGCGCCGGCGGAATCTCGCCGCGATTAAGTCGCGGCTGGACGAAGCCTTGCGCGAGGTCCGCGCTGTTTGCACGGGTCTCGTACTGCCGGACATTGAAGCGGCCGACCTTCCGGAGATCCTGGTTCGCGCCGTGCGTGCGCATGAACAGCGCACTGGGATGGCCGTCGCACTGACCACGTCTGGCGCGACCCTCGCACTGGCGCCTGCCGCAAAGATCTGTGTGTACAGGTTCGTACAAGAAGGTCTGACCAATGGCTTTCAACATGCTGGCGGCGTCGGACAAGAGGTGCGCGAGACCTGCGACCACGGGCAACTGACGATCTGCGTCATGGATCGTGGCAGCGGCTTCGACATCAAGGCGCCGCGGCCGCAAAGTCTGGGCCTCATCGGATTGCGTGGGCGCATCGAGAGCCTTGGCGGTCGGTTCAAGGTCGGTTCTTCCAGCGAAGGAACCATTCTTACTATGACCCTGTTCTTGTAGCGCGATTGGAAGAGGTTCTGATGCAGAACATCAGCGTTGCCATCATCGATGACCATCCATTGTTTAGGGACGGTGTCGCCTGCAGTTTGTCCGAGTCAGGAATTTTTTCGGTTCTCGGACAGGGCGGCAGTAGTGAAGAGGCACTACGCATCGCAAAGGATACGCGGCCGGACATATTGCTACTGGACCTTTCTATGCCAGGCGGCGGACTGCAGGCGATCGCGGCCGTGCGGCGCCTCATCCCCGACCAGAAAATCGTTGTCCTGACCGTTTCGGAGGCCGCTGACGATGTCCTAATGGCACTCCGGGAGGGTGTCGACGGCTACATTCTCAAGGGAGTCGGCTCGAAGGATTTGCTGGATGTCCTCGTTGGCGTCGCTGCCGGTGAAAGATATGTTTCGCCGCTGCTGTCGGCACGCGTACTGGTAGATCTTTCCACACGCGTCGATCGGCCTCCGAAAGATCCGATGGGACAACTCACCGGTCGCGAGCGCCAGGTACTGAATTTGGTTGCCGACGGCCTGAGCAACAAGGCCATCGGCCGAACGCTCGACCTTCACGAAAAGACGGTGAAACACCACCTGAGCCGCGTCTTCTTTAAGCTGAAGGTCAGCAACAGGACCGAAGCTGCAATGGTGTTGCGCGATACCGACGGCAGCTCCGACCGTCCTGCCCACTAGCGCCGCTGCAAGGTTTGCAGTCTCTGGCCGTCGGCGGGAGAAGCTGGGCGATTGACGATGGTGCGGCCCCTACTGTCCTTCATAATATAGCGGCCGCGGACGATTGTTTCCTCCAGACCGTTCCCATGTCTCACCACTGCTGAAGCAGATGTCTGTCCGGCGCTGCCTGTGGGGTTGGAACTGGCGCCGCTTGCTCTGCCTCCTGCGCCTCCACCGCCCTTCCCGTTGCCACCGCCGTTGCCATTTCCATTCCCGCCGCCATTGCCATTCCCATTGCCGCCGCCATTGCCATTCCCATTGCCGCCGCTGCCACCATTGCCGCCGCTGCCACCATTGCCATTCCCATTGCCGCCACCCTTGTCTTTCGCAGCTGCAGGAAGGCCGCCTAAAGTCAAGGCAACGGGCATCAAAGCCATCCGAGATACCAGAAGGAGGCTTGCTCTACGCGTCGGCATTGTTTCTTCTCCGCGTCGTCGGCAACGAATGCATCGCAGAGGCGTTTGTGCATGCGGTTGTATTGTGCCTGCTCGATTTATCGGGCGAATGAAGCGCCCGCCGGCCAGGCCGGCGGGCGATACCATACGCAGGAAGGGACGTTAACTGCGTATGGCACTCCAGGGAAGCCGGCGTTATTGCCGGCGTCCATTGCTGCGTGGCATGGGTCAACTTAATGTAAATCCCATAGTCGCGATGCTTATGCAAAGTACCAGCAGTGGCCCCAACAACCAGCGAGCCTCGTAAACGCTCTTGTCCATAATCGCCTCCGACTGATTGTCATTTCTTGCAAGCACAATCACAACGCTGGATTTCGGTTCCCGAATTAGTGGCATACAAGACCAATGCCATGTGGCTTTAAGGCTTTGGTCCTAGGGGCTCGCCGGTCTTCGATATCGGAAACTGCTTAGGCAACACCGTCGACAAGTTTGAACGCTGTTGTTTGACCCCGCAGATCAAGGAGTGCCTCGCGAATATCGAATGCAGAGGTCTCCGATACAAATCCATAATCTCATCCTCGAAGTCGAGCGGATCTGGATCAACGCGAGCCGGAGGAACGGAGAGCCAAGCACCATCGGTGACGGCAGCTTCACTGCCGATGGAAAAGTGCTCGACCTGCACATGGTAAAATAGCGTCACGCGCAGCGCTGACGCCGTTAAAATGTGAAATGGATAGCTCCCCGCATATCTTGCCAATCATAGACGGCATTTGTGGCGTTCCGGACTGAACGATTACCGTGCACGAGCACGACCCTGGGGAGAAAGCAGGCCAAGTGAAGTAGCCGGGTACTCGATCACGGCTCCGGCACTGCATGCCGGAGCCGCGAAACTGTAGTTTTATCGCTTCATGATCAAGCGCTGTTCGTCGCGCTTCTCAGCGTAGTTTGACTCGTCGTACGCTGGCTGCGCATCAAGCTGCTCCCTGGTGAAGTTGGTGTAGAGGTACCTTTTCCCGTTCTCGTCGGCCATGAAAGCGAGATTATCCATACCAACTGCAACTTCTTTCTCACCTACGCCAAGGAAGCCGCCGACATCGATAATGATCGACTCAACCTTCTTGTCCGCGCCAAGGATAACATCACCGATCTCACCGAGGTTCTCGTCATTCGCGCCGTAAACAGTCGTGCCAACGAGTTCCTCCGAACGGAGTTCGGTCGCGGCGACTTCTTTTAACGTCGATTTGTCGATCGCAGCGGTCTTTGTCGTGTCAGTAGCCGCGGGGTTGGGATTGGCAGGAGCTTCTGCGGCAGGCTCATCGGTCGTGGCCGGTGCCTCGGCAGTCGAGGGTGCAGCCGGAGCGGTGGTGTCAGTGGTCGTCCCCGGAGTGACTTGGTATGGCAACGGATCGAAGGTCGCCAGTGCATTCAGCTCGTCCTTGGTCGCCGCTACCACTATCCACCGGTCGCCATCCTTTTCTGCCCATTCGATTTTGTCGTACGCCATGGCGACGTTCTTCTCCCCAATGCCTAAGAACCCGCCAACGCCAATAACTATGGATTCTACATCGCCCTCCCTGCCAAACACTACATCATTGACTTCGCCGATGTTCTGCGCGTCGTCACCAGTGCCATTATAGACCGTTTCACCGATAAGGTTCGTTGCAAGGAACCCCTCCGCTGGAGCAACCGGGGATGCAGTAGTTGCGGGCGCATTTGCTGGTGCGTTTGGATCCGGCGGCGCAGGTTGCGTCTGCGCAAGCGCGCCGGTCGCAATGAGGCCTGCAGCCGCGGTGGTGGCCAAAAGTTTGCCGAACATTGATCGTCTCCTTTGTGCAAGTTTCTTGCCCTTCGAGATTCACAACTAAGCAAGAAGATTCTGGTTCCGGCCCTAGGTGCGGTTATTTGGAAGCGGACTACGTGGTAGTCTTCATGAGATCGTCGGAATGAGCACTGGCTCTGCAATCAAAGGGCGACAAGGAGCCTGAAGGTCCGAACTGGCTGCACGAGATCAAATGGGATGGTTACCGGGTCGGAGCGTATCTTCAGGACGGCAAGGTTCGGGTTCTCGCTCGCAACCTGCATGACTGGACGAAGGAGTTCCCGACCATCGTCCAAGGGGTGTCGCAGCTAAAGGCCACCAATGCGATGATCGACGGCGAGGCCTTTGTTGCCGACGTGGGCGGCATGTCGCATTTCAGCCTGTTGCAGCGCGCTCGGCCGCGGCGGCGACCGAAGCCGGATCATGTGCGCCGTATTCGATCTGACCATGCTGGATGGTGAGGATCTCCGCGATCGGCCGCTGACCGAGCGCCGTGAAAGGCTTTTTCGACCTCCTGGGCAGTCCGCATCCTGAGGGCATCGTTTTCAGCGAAGCTTTGAGGGCAATCCCGGCGACCTCCTGAAACAGGCCTGTGCGTTTGGTTTGGAAGGGGTGGTTTCGAAGCTCCTCGACAGCCCCTACCGTTCCGGCCGGCGCGAGGAATGGGTGAAGGCCAAATGCATCAAGAGCGACGAGTTCATCGTCATCGGGTATGAGCCTGGCGGCAGCTATGGCGGTCTGGGAAGTCTTCTACTGGCGGCGGCGGAAGACGGGAAGCTGGCCTATATCGGCGGCGTCGGCACCGGCTTCAACTCCGAAAGCGCCCTCCCCTGAAAGCCAAACTGGATGCGATCCAAACCGGCTCCTCGCCAATTCCGGGCCTCAAGAACAAGAACGCCGTCTGGACGCGGCCAGCAATTATTGTGGAGTGGAGTTCCGGGGCTGGACTGAAGACGACCAGCTCCGGCATCCCTCGTTTAAGCGGGTGCGGGGCGATAGATCAGCCGACGAGCTAATTTGAGATGGCCAAAAACTCGTACACCTTGGTCACTCAATTCACCGCGGAAATATGGGGCAACCTTAAGCCCGCCGCCCTGGGACGTAAGGACGGCGAGCCGAAGACCCACGAGCAGAGATCAGGCAGCTTCCTGCATTGCACGTTCGTTGACACCGCCTTCTCCTAAGGCAGACAATGCCTCATCGGTGGCTTCTTCTTCAGCCAGCGTCTCGGCCAGGATCGAAGCCGCTTCCGTCATTCCCAGCAACCCGGCCCATGTGATCAGCGTACCGTATCGAGCAATTTCGTAATGCTCGACGGACTGTGCCGCTGCCACTAGACCGGCATCAAGAGCCGGCGCACCTTTGTAATCAGCCAGGATTTCCGAACCCTCTTCGAGAATGCCGTCGATTGCCGGGCAGGTTTTTCCGCGAGCGGGTTTGCCAAGCAGTTGGAACACTGCTTCCAGCCGCTCGATCTGTGCCTCGGTCTCGGCGAGATGCTTCTCGAAGGCGGCTGTGAGTTCTTGGCTTTCCGCTCCCTTCGCCATTTTCGGCAGCGCCTTCACGATCTTCTTTTCGGCGTAGTAGATGTCTTTGAGACCATCGAGAAACAGGTCTTCGAGACCCTTTGTCTGAGTTGATGCCATAATTCCCTCCCAGGGATTTTTGCAGCCTCACTGAATGTGACGCCCTGTGACGACAATCCTCGGGCCGTCGACAAGTTCCATGCGGCAGAAAGGAACTTACTTTCGTCTCCGGTGTTCTGCAGTAGGGATAAGGAGATCACGATGATCAAGAGCGCTATGCCGGCAAGAGCCGACGCAGATACCCAAGACGGCTTTTCCAATGACTCCCCGGCATCTCCCAAGCCAGGGAAAAGTGCGAAGCCATCCAAAACCCAAAAACTGAGCGAAGGCCCGACATCAAGTCCCGCCACCGAGAAGGTCATCGGTGCCGGGCCGGCCATCGCGGAGCACTCTAAGGACGCAAAAATCCTCAAAGGAAAGTCGAAAGGTCGGCGCATACGGCAAAATTGACCGCGACGTTCGGTCGGCGGAAGAGTTTGTATAGCTAAGATCGCTCGTCCAGCGCCGCGATAATTTCTTCCGCAGTTTGAACGCCGCTCTCGAACAGGCTGATGATCCGAAGCGCCAAAATTTCGTGATCCGGATCGCCAGGTTGGATACCTGCTGCACGGCAGCGGTCGTCGAATATCTGATGAAGGACGGCCAGTTGCTCTGGGCTTGCAATGCCATTGAAGCACATGGTGCTTTTCTCCCCATTAGGGCGAAAGCACCTGAGTTGGCTCCCAAGCGTCCGTGTGCCGTGAAAGACACAAACGCTGCGCTCGGCTGCGGCGGCGACCGGAGCCGGATCATGTTTGTCGTATTCGATCTGACCATGCTGAACGGCGAGGATCTCCGCGATCGGCCGCTGGCCGAGCGCCGCGAAAGGCTCTTCGACCTCCTGAGCACTCCGCATCCGGAGGGCATCGTCTTCAGCGAGGCGATCGAGGGAAATCCCGGCGACCTTTTGGAGCAGGCCTGCGCGTTTGGTCTGGAAGGGGTGGTTTCGAAGCTCCTCGACAGCCCTTATCGCTCTGGCCGGGTGAAGGCCAAATGCATCAAGAGCGACGAGTTCGTCGTCATTGGGTATGAGCCTGGCGGCAGCTATGGCGGGCTGGGCAGTCTGCTACTGGCGACGGCGGAAGACGGGAAGCTGGCCTATATCGGCGGCGTCGGCACCGGCTTCAACTCCGAAAGCGCCCTTCCCCTGAAAGCCAAACTGGATGCGATCCAAACCGGCTCCTCGCCAATTCCGGGCCTCAAGAATAAGAACGCCGTCTGGACGCGGCCAGCAATTATTGTGGAGGTGAAGTTCCGGGGTTGGACTGAAGACGACCAGCTCCGGCATCCCTCGTTTAAGCGGGTGCGGGAAGACCGGTCGCCAAGCCCAGCCAGGCCTTTACGCCGGTATCGATCGACCCATTTACGGACTGTCCGCGGGCAAACGCCTGCGGCTTGCGCGACGGCCTGCGGCGTTTGCCCGCTCTCGATCTGCCTTACAATTCGCTCTCGACCGTGCCGCGTAAGCCGGGCATTCTTATGAACGTTCACCCGATCCTCCGGGAATCACTGAAGCTTCGACAACCTCAGTCTTCTCGGCTCGGATCAGATGGACAACCTATGGAAAGCTCACAGCTAGGCCGCCCTAGATTCGCCTTGGAAATCATTCCGATCCAGCGCCGCGATAATTTCTTCCGCAGTTTGAACGCCACTTTGAAACAGGCTGATGATCCGAAGCGCCAAGGTTTCGTGATCCGGATCGCCAGGTTGGATACCTGCTGCACGGCAGCGGTCGTCGAATATCTGATGGAGAATTGCCAACTGCTCTGGGCTTGCAATGCCATTGAAGCGCATGGTGCTTTTCTCCCCATTAGGGCGAAAGCACCTGAGTTGGCTCCCAAGCGTCCGTGTGCCGTGAAAGACCGGACGACATTCCTGATAATATACCTATTGCGCGTTCGTGCTATTCACAAAGACGTAGGGCTTCAGAAAGGCGGAACCCGTCCGCGGCATGGCGGTTCGTGTCGAGGAAGGCTCTCGATGCCCGACGAACCGCGGAAGCCTGATTTGCATGAAAGCTCCGCGATCGCACATCTCGTGGCAGAGACTTGCATCACCGACGAGGACGCTCGCGAACTGGTGCTGCTGCTTGGGGCTACCAACTGGCCGTCGCTCCTGCGTGAAGCCCGAATGCTAAGTCGTAAGACCTAGGAACCTCCGCCCCTGTGGCCCTTTCAGTTCATTTTGATTTCTCCAACGCAACGTGGAGATCTGTTTCAGTCACGATGCCGGCTGGAAAAGCAGCACAATTGCCTCAGCGAGATTCTGGGCCTCTTGTCCCTCATGGGAAATGCCACGATCCAGACACGCGTCGTTGAAGACCCGCTTCATGATTTCCAGATGCTCAGGTTCGAAAACGCCGCCCCGAGCCGCGGTGCCCGACATAACCATGAGCGCAATCATGAGTTCAATCCCAGAAACCGCAAGAGCCCCGCAATTCCCCTGACTGAGCTCGGAACTGCCGGTAATGAGGAGCGTTGAACTGATGTCGGTCGAATTCCCTCAGCCGACGACCTGAGGCGCCTTCCGAAAGCTCCGCCAGCGGAGGCGCCTCTCCCTCGTAGAGGTTCGAAAGCAGTCTTTTCTCTTGGGCCAAAGGGTTCCGGCATGCTCTGAAATAGGAATTAATTCCTGCATCAGTCAAACGATCCTGTCGCTTTTATGCTTTTTTCGTTCGGTGGAACTCGACAAACGCTTGGGGGCGCTTGTGGTGAAAACCCTCATGCCCCTCCCGCATTTTGTAAGTTCCATTCTGCCCATACCCCAAAGGGAACCTCTTCCGTATAAGGCTTGATCCCGTTGAATATGCCGTCTTCGTGGACCAGCTCGTGCCACTGCCACACCATGGTCTCGCCTCTGACGACGCGTTTGTTGCCGTAACGGGCGTGGCAGTGCTTGCAGACGTCCTGTCCCGCCTCGGTCACAGGTGCATAGCCGTTCCACTTGGCGCTCAGATTAGCAAGGAAAATGCGGTCGCTATAAACCCGCCATATGTCGAACGAAACAGCACGATACTGGGAGAAGTTGCATGGAAGCGTCACGATGCTCATGTTTATTGTCCCGACTAACCGCTATTCAGATCGATTGGCCATTTTTCAAGAACCACCAATGAGGCGATCAGGTCGACCAAGTCGTCGTCCGTCATTTGGCTTTCGGGGACTGAATCACGAACGTGGTTGATGCAGTCTCGAATGGACACAGGAGCATTGGCCTTGATCTTGGCGCCTACGCATTCGCGGACAGAGGCAACTACGCGAGGAGCAAAGAAGTTTTCAGACATTCCGGCCTCGAGATCTGTTTCGCCAGTAACGGTCCCGGCTGACCGTAGTTCCACCTGACAGCAATGATGCATTTAATGGGGGCGAAGGCCGAGCGCGTTGACACCTCGATCAGCCGAGGAATCAATGCCCATGCGGTGCGGCTTACTCATCCAGGAGGCCGCGATGGGGCGTCAACAGCAGAACTATCTTCGAAACCAATTAGAGCTCCGCGTCCACGAGGCGAATGGCGAGGTGTGTTGTATCGCCGCAATGGCCGATCATTTTGACGTCGCTTGTGTCGCCTTTTTGGCCGCGGCGCAATGCTACACGTATGCCAGGATCGCGCTGCAAGACAGCGCTTGTATCGTCGGCGAAGTTGAGCGGCGCCTATAATAATCCAGACACGGACAGTTGCGGTGGTGAAGTTCTCCGCTGTTTTTCGCGCGGCCAAGTTGAGTGAGGATCCGGTCAGGCCGTGGACCGTCCCTAGACGGCCTAGCTGCCTTTGGCGTTTAGGTATGGATTTGTGGGCTTAGGTCAGTTCGACCCGCACGCCTCCGCATACATCCCAGCCTGTGGGTGAGATCGGGCCGCATCGGTGCGCATCCGGCCCAAACCAATCTCGGAGTTGCGCCAACGGACGTAGCCGATTGCGCCCGCAATCCTAGGTGAGGCAATAGATCGCCGCTTGCCCAAGCGCGATGAACGTCTGTACGGTTGACAAAGGTGGCGTACCCGATGTCTTCGGCGAAGGATCATTGCGTACACTCCGCTAATCCCAACACCGATGATGAACACTGCAACCATCGATAGGAGCCACGACATAGCAGGCCTGCCTTTCGCACGAGTGTTTTATCACTTGTAGCCGGTGTGCATTGAGCATTTGTGACATGTCAGTCGACGCACCATCCAACCACAGCCAGCCGGCAAATTTTGTCGGATCCCTGCACCATTTTCGTGTCATTCCCGACTCATGAAGGAGGAGGCTGGATTTCAAGAACAGAGAAACCGCAGTGTAGGTGGGGGACATCGTGCCCTGATCCATGATCCGTGCAATTTGGAAGCCTGACGACCTGGACCTCGTGACTTCATGAGCCTTCTCGGTTCAAGGCCCATCGAGCGTATCAGTTTTCTTGTTCCCTGCGGTCCAGCCGGAAGGGTTCACTCCAACCCAGGGTCAATTCCTCGCGGAAATCAACAATGACGGGCAGCTCCGTCACCGCCTTTTCCAGACGCACGAGATCGGCGGCAATTGCCCAGTACCGGGCGGCATCGGCACGAACGGCGGATCGATCGGGCCGGTCGTTTGGCGGGTTGCCCACAAACTTCTTCAGGTCTCGAAGAACCGATTCGATGTGAGGCCAAGGAAAGTCGGTCGGATCGCCGATCTCCCTGTCCGTCCGTGCGATGATCTCCAGCTTAGCTACAATACCGACAAGAGATTGTGCAGGTGTGTCCAGAAGTTGGTCTTGAAGCTTCAAGGCAGCGGTCACGGCTGCAACCTCCGCCTCGCGGGCGACGGAGTATCCAACTTCTTCGTCAATCACATCCCAGCGAGCGGTCTGCAGTACCATCTGAGCTTGGCTGCGCGGATCATCGCGATCCTGTCTACCGAGACCGACTGCGTTGATGACGCGCCTTTCCAGACGCTGCTGTAACCGGCACAGCACGAGTGCAACGCGTTGGGTTCGTTGCCAGTTCTGGAACAAGACGATGGCAGGATCGACCTTTGCACACCGCGACCCACCTCTCTCCCGGAGCTCAGCTACCGATCCGCAGTTCTGGAGTCTCGGCTGGGTTCTGAGAGGCACAGACTTCGCTCTATCGATCATAGTTTCAAGCTCCAGGATCATTGATCTTCATTTCACCACTTGCCCGAGTGTCTAGTTCGCTCGCTCAGGTCGACCGCTACCACGCAGCATTATTGTAGAGAATACTCCGTGGTGAAATACTCGTCAAATCGTGGATCTCTGATCAATGGAGATTCGGGAGGTATTCGCGCAAAATCTGCGAGCAGCGCGGCAAGCCAAAGGCATGTCGCAAGAAGAGCTCGCCCATCGTGCGGATATCGATCGTACCTATATCAGTTCGCTGGAACGCAGTGTTTACAACGCGAGCATTGATGTGGTGGAGCGCCTGGCAATGGCCCTCGGCACCGAGGCGGCAGAGTTGCTTAAGCGATCGCAAGAGACGTCGACGAACCAAGTCGACTAACAGAAGCCGCTCGCGAGTGCGCCATCAAGTGCGCCGTAGCAAGCGAGGGGCGTTTCGTGTTGTTCGCCGATCATCCGGAAGCTGAGTGTCGCTGCTAATCGGTCGGGTCGCGCCGACACGTTGAATGGCCGGAACGAGGCCGGAAGCAGACTTGCGGCTTCGAGGCGTGGAATCTGAGAAGCGGACATTCAGCCGCCCCATGCATCGACGTAAACTAACCCATCTGGGACGTTCACTGTGGTGCCTCAAACGGCTGGTTCTGGATCCGATTTGAGACCGTTCAGTACATCGCGAATATTCGCTGAATTTCATTGCGGTCCGTAGTTCGTGCCAGTGCCAAGCCTAGCAGAATCCGTGCCTTCGGCGGTGTCAGATTGTCCGCCGCGATGATTCCAATCGCCCGATGTCTGGCGCTGTCCAGTGCGCCTCCGCTTCCGGCGCGAGATGATTGCAGGGCCACGACGCCTCTCGATATCACCTCTTCAAGTGCCTCAACTTCACTTGGTGTGCCCATACCCGGGGCGAAGCCGGCAAGCACGATGCCTTTGGCGCCGGCAGCTGCGAAAGCGCGTATTGCCGTTCCGTCCGAGCCCGCGTAGCTGTAAGCCACATCGACCCGCGGCATTGCCGCGATGTCTGCAACCGAAAACTCACTTTCCAGAGTGTGCAGTCGTTCCGTTCGGCGATAGTAGCGGACCGTCTCGCCGTCAACCTGGCCAAGCATGCCGAAGTCCGCAGACTGAAAGGCGTGCAAGCGGAAAGTCGACCGTTTGCTGACGTCACGTGCTGCATGAATTTCGTCGTTCAGTACGATCAGTACGCCGCGGCCGCTTGAATCCGGCGACGCTGCAACCCTGATTGCGCTGACCAGGTTCGCCGGCGCATCCGAAGAAATGCCATTCAGCGGCCGCTGCGATCCGACGACCACCACAGGGATTTTCAGTTTAAGCGTCAGCGAGAGGCAATAGGCGGATTCCTCTAACGTCGCGGTGCCGTGGCCGATGACGATGCCCGCGAGTTCCGGGTTGTCTTCGGCGAGCCTGGCGCAGAGCAGCGCCAGATCCCGCCAGTCGCCGGAGGTGACGGCCGTGCTCTCGATGTTCTTGAAGCGAACCGGCGTTACGCGAGCCAAACCGCGCAGCGGTGGCAGCGCCGCGATGATGTCGTCCGCGTGAAGCCTGTTGTCGTTGTTCCCGTAATCCAGGATGTCGAATGCATCCTTGCCGATTGAGGCGATCGTGCCGCCGGTTCCGATGAATGCCACCTCGGGTATTGTTGTTACCATGTGCTGCCGGTTATTCCGTCGGAAGAGCCGCCGAGCTCACCTTGCTGCGCCAGGAGGCGATACTTCTGGATCACCTTTTGATAGCGCAAAGTATCTGCGAAAAGCGAGACCTCAAAAAGCTCTTCGGCCTCTTCCTGTGACAAAAGCGCCATCTGAACCGCAGCATCCTTGATCGACAGTCCCCGCTCGGCGGCGAAGCGGGCGACCGATCCGGCTTTCGGATAATCGAAGACAGCAGCGATCGCGGTGGAAAGGGCAAGCGAACCTTCCGCCGCCGCGCGGCACGTCGCCTCATTAGCGGCTATGCCGGCAATGCATTTCGAAATGAGCAACGGTATCGCCCGGTTAAGCAGGACGATCGACTCGGTCACGGCATTGAGGATGATCGACTCCCAGACATTGAGGTCGAGTTCACCCTCACAGGCGCGTGTGACGGTGGCGTCGTTGCCGAGGACGCGGAAATAGACCTGGATGGCCATTTCCGGGACGGCCGGGTTGATCTTGCCTGGCATGATCGACGAGCCCGGCTGTACCGCAGGCAGGGTGATCTCAGCAAAGCCGGCGCGCGGGCCGGACGACATGAGACGCAGATCGTTGCACATCTTCGCCATCGACAGCGCCAGGGATTTCAGTGTGCCGGAAATCGACATCCATTGATCTGCATTCTGCAGTGCGTCGAAGAAGTTCTCCTCCGGTTCCAACGCCAATTGGGTGATGCGGCTTAGCTCGACGTGGACGGCCGCCTTGTAGCCCGGGAGCGCGCCGAACTCTGTGCCGACCGCAGTGGCCCCCAACGGCAAGTGAAGACATTTGGCCTTGGCGATTTCCAGGTCCCGCAATGCTCGCTGGAAGCTGTGTCGGTATCCTGAGATCTGCTGACCGAGCGTGATCGGGAGCGCATCTTGGAAGCAGGTCCTGGAAAGCTTTATCACGCTCGCGAACTCGACCTCCTTCGCGGCAAGCGCATCGACCAGGCCCGACACTGTGTGTTCGAGCTGCGATAGTAGCCGGTAAACAGCGATTTTCATCGCCGACGGAATGACGTCATTCGTCGATTGGGCCATGTTCACGTCCGTGTTCGGATGGACATGATCATAACCCTTGCGGCCGCTCAGCACTTCGTTGGCGCGGTTTGCAATCACCTCATTCACATTCATGTTCGCCGCCGTGCCGCCGCCGCCATGATAGATGTCCACCGAGAACTGCGACGGCTCGAAGTTTTCCAGACAATGTTCGCCGGCCGCGACTATAGCCTCTGCTATCTCCCCGGGTAGCCCGCCGGCCGCCAGATTGGCGAGCGCGGCGGCCTGCTTGATGTGGATGATGCCCTCGACGAAGCCCGGAATATCGGCAATCGTCTTGCCGGAAACGGAAAAGTTCTCTAGCGCGCGAACCGTTTGGATACCGTAGTAATGAGCGTCATCGATGGGTCGACTGCCCAATGCGTCGGTCTCGATGCGCTCACCGGTGTTGCTTTCCGACCCGGGCGTAGTCTGGTTCATGTCGAATTTCCTTGGCGTGGATCGCGGCTGCTTTAGAGAACCTTGTCCAGAAACTCTTTGGTCCTTGGATCCTGGGGATTGGTAAAGAATGCCTTCGGCTCGCCCTGTTCGACGATTACCCCCTTGTCAGTGAAATAGACGCAGTTGGCGGCCTCGCGGGCAAATCGCATCTCATGGGTGACCAGGATACAGGTCATGCCGTCCTCGGCGACCTTTCTGACGGCACTCAGCACTTCCTTGACCATTTCGGGATCGAGCGCCGCCGTCACCTCGTCGAACAGGATCACTTCGGGCTGCATGCACAGGGCGCGGGCGATCGCCACACGCTGCTGTTGGCCGCCGGAAAGTTCTCCTGGATAGGAGAGCGCCTTTTCCGGCAGACGCATCCCTGCCAGAAGATGCTTTGCCCGTTCCTCGACGTGCCTGCGCGGCTCGCCGAGTACCTGGATCGGCGCCATCGCAACGTTCTCCAACACGGTCTTGTGCGGGAACAGATTGTACTGCTGGAACACCATGCCGACGCGATGTCTTAGCGCCACCTTGTCCACCTTGGGGTCGGTGACCGTGATGTCGCCGACCGTGATCACGCCGTGGTCCACGGGCGTCAGGCCGTTCACCGTCCGCAGGATCGTCGATTTGCCGGAGCCCGACGGCCCAATGATCGCCACCACCTCGCCCTTGGCGACATTGAGGTCGACTCCACGCAGCACCTCGATGTTGCCGAATGCCTTGCGCACGCCTCGCAAGGAGACCAGTGCACCATCTTGCGTTGCCTGTCGCATAACAAACCTCACACAGTTCGGAAGCGGCGCTCGAGCGCCGAGCTGACGCGGGAAATCGGATAGGCGTAGAGAAAGAACATTGTTAGCAAAGTGAGATACATCGGGATCAGAAACCCGGGCTGCACCTCGGACTGCACCGCGGCCTGGGTGCGGGCAAGAGCTTCGTCGACGCCGACGATCGAGGCCAGCGGCGTTGCCGTGATGAGCAGCGCGTAAAGGTTCATCCACGGCGGCAGCATGCGCGTAACGCACTGCGGCAGGATGATGCGAAACAGGGTGACGGTCCTGGTATAGCCGAGCGCTTCGGCCGCCTCCCACTGCCCCTTTGGGATCGAGCCGATCGCGCCGCGCACGATCTCGGAAAAATTCGCCGCAACTGGCACGCTAAAGCCGAGCGTCGCGCGCAGCCAGCTTGGCACGTTGTAAGTGACGCCGGACACGGTAAACGAATAGGGCATCAGGAAGATGCAGTAGAACAGGAGCACCAGCCAGGGCGCGTTGCGAAACAGCTGGGTGGCAAGGCGAGAGATCCTGCCGATCAGCCGGACATGCGATATCTGCCCGAACCCCAGGAATACGCCCGCCGCAGTGCCGAGCATGATTGCCAGAATGCTCATCAGGATGTTGAGGGCGAAGCCCCATAGCACGAAGGGCAGCCAGCGAAAGATATCGGCGAAGATCGTGGTTTCTGACATCGGGATAATCCGCTCAGTTCGCGCCGAAGCCGGGCAGGCGCATCGCCGCCTGCACGCGGCCGATGATCCACACCACGATGCCAGTGAGCAGCAGATAGATGGCCAGCATGATGTTCATCATCTCGAATGTGTTGAGGGAGTCCGACCAGATCTGGTTGGACACGTAGAGCAGTTCCGCCACGCCGATCGCGTAGGCTACGGTCGTCGACTTGGTGAGGTCGACCAGATTGTTGGCAAGCGATGCAAAAGAGAAGCGCAACCCCAGCGGCACGACAACGTAGCGAAACGCCTTGAAGCGCGAGTATCCAAGCGCTAGCGCTGCTTCCTCATACGAGTTGTGCACTGCCCCGAGACCGGAGCGGAACGTCTCGATGTTGAAGGCACCGGCATAAAGGGAGAGCGCGATCACCGCCCAGGTGAAATTGCCGATCATGGGCACCGGCAGGCCGATGGCGTTCTGGCCGACCGGCATCAGGCTGCCGACCGCGAAGTAGAAGAAGTACATCTGCACGAGCAGCGGCGTGTTGCGGATGAGCGCCACATAGGCGCGGACGAGCATGGCCGCTGGACCGCGCGATAGCGCCAGCACGGCTGCGCCGGCGCCGCCGATCAGGATGCTGAAAAACGTGCAGATGACGATCAGAGCGCAAGTCGTCATGAGCCCCGACACGAAGCGCTCGAAATCGAAGGCGTCGTAGAGGATCGTCAGGTTGATGCCAGACGCCTTCAAGTCGAGTGCGAATTGGCGAAACGCTTCGAGCATTGTCCGCTCCCCTGAAGAGGTGTCCGGTTCCCACCGTGAGGAACCGGACGTTGGATCAGAGCACGACGCCGAAAGGTGGAATTAAGTCTTCGGAACGCTCATGCTCGACCGGCAAGGATTGCCGGCTCACTCCGCAGGCAGATGATCCTTCAGTGCCTCGTGCATCTTGCGCAGATATCCGGATTCGGCGATGCCATTGGCTTTCTCCAGTTCGAGAAGCTTGCCCGAGCGGTGCCAGTTGGCGATGGCGCCGGCGACAAGCACTCCCCAAGGCTTATCGAGATCGTTCAGCCGGACGGCGATGCCCCACGGCGCATCATCCTGGGTCGGCAGCGGCATGTGATAGTCCGCCCATTTTGGGTCGGCGAGCATCACGTTGATCATATTGTCATCGGACAGGACGCCGATGCAGCGGCCCTGCTGGAACGCGCTGTCGACCTCCGCGGTGCCGGCGAAGGCCAAAAGTTCGATCTTGAACTTTTCCTGCGCGGGCTTGTTGTACCAGGCTCCCTGGATTGCGCAGATGGTCTGGCTGGCCACGTCTTCCCACTTGGTTGCGGTCACCTTTTTCGGCAGCACGACATTGTAGCCGGACGAGTAATAGTTCGGGTGGACGAAGCCGACCACCCGCCGGCGTTCGGCGGTGTCGGTCGCCGAGGCGATCATCAGGTCTATCTGTCCCTGGGCGAGGAATTCGAAGCGGTTGGCGGAGTTGACCTTCACGATTTCGACCTGGGCGCCGAGGAGTTCGCCGAGCGCGTTGGCGAGGTCGACTTCCATGCCAGCGAAACTGCCGTCGGCAGCCCGATACGACCAAGGTTTATAGTCGTCCTTGGTCCCGACTTTGAGCACCTTGGTCGCTTCCACCTTACACAAGGTATCGTCACCGCAGTCGAGAGTCTGGGCGCGAGCTCCAGCCACCCCAAGGCCAATCGCAAGTCCGAAAGCAAGTGTCTTCAAAACGTGCATTTTTCATCTCCGTTTGCGAGTGTTCCATATCTCGCGCTTCCCCGAAGCCACGGCTTCGAGGGCGCTTTCTTGCTCTGTTTATTGTTGAAAGGCGCTTCGCTCGATTCCGGCAGCGGCCTTCGCAATAGGGATGCAGCTTAAGGCGCTCCCCTGCAATTGATTTTTAGAATAAGAAGGAAGATTAATGCAAAGTATGATCTGGGATTATGATGATAAAGAAACAGACGACTGGCAGCATAGATCTCAGGACGCTTGAAATCGTGGCTGCCGTGATCGACACCGGCAGCATGAGCTCGGCCGGCTCGCGCTTTGGCCTGACTCAATCGGCCGTGTCCCAGGCCGTGCGCCGAGCCGAGAAGGAGATCGGCGCGACGCTTCTGCATCGCGACCGGCGGCCCCTTCTTCCTACCCATGCGGGCAGCGTCCTGGCAGGTCAGGCCGAGGAAGTCATGCAGCGGATCATCCGGGCGGTCGAGACAGTGCGGGCCGCCGCCGCAATGCCTGAGCGCCTGGATCTGCGCCTGGGCCTCGTCGACTCTTTCGCCGGCACGATTGGCGCCTATCTCGTCAAGGAACTGGTGGACGGGGCATTCGCGCTGCGATTGACCGCTTGGTCAGGATTGGCCTTCTCCCACACCGAGGCGCTCATGCGCCGCGCTATCGACGCCGCCGTCACCTCGGACCCGATGGAAGGCCTCGACGACATTGTCCGCTACCCGCTGTTTCGGGAGCCCTATCTGCTGCTCGTCCCGAAAGACGTCGGTCCAGATTGCAAAGACCAAGATCTGCGCGAAATATTGTCCCGTCATCATCTCATACGCCACAGCGCGCGGTCGCACAGCGGCGCGCATGTCGACCGACATTTGCGCAGGCTTGGCCTGGAGCCGCCACGCATGCTTGAGTTCGACACTTCGGATTCCCTCCTGGCAATGGTGGCGACCGGGGTTGGCGTCGCCATCACAACGCCGCTTTGCCTACTTCAAGGAGCTGCTTATGCCGACGGCGTCGAGGTATTACCCCTGCCTGGCCCAGGATTTTCCCGCGAACTGACATTCGTCACACGTCGGGAGGAGTTCGCGACGCTCGGTCCGCGCATTGCGGACCTCGCCCGCAATCTCGTCAGAGTGCGCGCTTTGCCTCAGTTCGCGAAGCTGGCACCGTGGGTTGAACCAAAGCTCGATTGGATGATGTTCGGTGCTGAAGGTAGTTCCTGACAATGTTCATTCGCATTGCCGGGGGATGGTCACGGCCTTGTATCGCATCCTGACCGACACTCTCCCGAACGATCCAATTTTCGCTTTTTGGCGCAAACACGACTTCCGATGGGGTCAATGGTTGTGGTCGCGAGCTTCATGTCACTCGCTGCTATCAAGTTGTTTCGCACAGCGGCTACTCCAGGCCGCCCAGCTCGTGCAACCGGTCTTTCTGCGCCCGCTCATCAATCGCTTCCAGGCTTGGATTTGTTTCTTCGACCCACTTGGCCAGTTCGCTAGCCTCTTCAGGTGTGACGTGAGGCTGGAAGGTCACTGCGCCGGATGGCTTGCGAGTCATCGCGTCGCCGGTTGGGGCATGACACGAGCTGAAGCAGGTAGACTTCGCTTTCCCCCATTTCGGCCCGCCCCACATCACCGCTGTGTAGAGCAACTTGGCCTTCGCCTCAGTCACGCCTCCAGCGAGGCTCGCGTAATAGAAGACTCGATGGACATCCTGCCACGGCTTCTCTTCGGTAAAGCAGTACCAATCGTGAATGACCGCAGCCATTCGATAGTCGCCCTCGAACGGAGCGCCGACAAGCGACCAAAAGACCGCAGGGATCGAGGCCCCGTCGGTCTTGTATCCAGCCTTGGCAGTCCAGGTACGTCCAGATGGATCGGTGTAGGAGAAGTCCTGCAGCAACTCCATCTCTCTGCCCTTGCCATCCCCCTGCTCAACGAACTGCACGACTGGCGTGCCATTGAATGAGCCGACGCCATCCGGATGGCGAAAGCGGGGATCGAGCCAAAGATAGATCGCGGCCGCGAACGCGGCTATGCCACCCACCAACAAGGCTACTAAAGCGGTTCGCTGCATAACAGCCCTCCGAGGAGATTGGGTAATCATGGCACGATAACATCAGCGGCAGCTTGCGCACGGGGAGATTTCCGCTCTTCTCTCGTTTGAACTAGCCGGCGACACGGAGCCAACTTGGGCCAAGCAGCGCTACGATGACATGGATGCTGCAGCGAACGCTGCCCTTGCCGCGCTGCGGCAGAAACTTCGCAGAGCCGGACGATTGCCCGGATAACAGATCATCGAATTCCGGCCGATTCAGATGCGGGACGACTGGTGTATGCCCTCAGCCCCTACCTCTGCTTCTGGGTGGAGGCAACGTTTGTCTGAACGACGGAGATGCGGCGCAAATTCGGCGCGACTGTAAACCGTTTCGGGCAATGAAAATAGAATACTCCTTCGGCTCGGGACCAGCGTGCGAAAAAGCAGCGTCAGCGATGAGGGTCTCCCTTTCACACGGGTGAGGTTGTAAGCCGATTGAGCGGCTTCTTTGCGCGCACGCTAAATTGGCTGCAATTCAGCCGCCCGACTCAACGGCAGCTTCCAGTCACTGAAGTGCAGGTTGGGATGGCCATTGTGGGAGGCCAACAACGGGTCAACTCAGGTTGTTCCACCTCTGCACCTCCACGGCCACCTCCGCAAAGGTCGCGGCTCGACCGCTATATTCGCAGACCTCCAGCGTTTCATCGCGCCAGAAACCGTTCGGCAAATCGCGCCATCTTCCAAGAGGCGCCCGTGCCACCTTTGCCGAAATCGCACAGATCACCGGAGCTCGTCGAGCAGCGCCTTGGCTTCGTTTAGATCTGGCGTGCCGAAGCCCTCGGTGAACCAGCCATAGGTCGTCGCGAGCAGGTCGTGCGCCTCGGCGCGCTTGCCCTGTTCGGCCAAGAGGCGCGCAAGCGATGTGGCAGCGTGAAGCTCCCAGGATTTGGCACCTTGCTCGCGAGAGCGTTCGATCGCTTGGCGGAACGAGATTTCAGCCGCGTGGCAATCGGTTGGTTCCGCCGCAGCCAATATGGCACCTCGCAGCCGCAGCAATTCGGCATCGCACCACCGCTCGCGGGTCCGGTTTACCTGGTCGAGAGCCCGATCGATCAGGCGCACGCCGTCCGAAGCGCGCTTGACGCTCCCGAGCACCTCCCCGAGAAATCCCATCGTATACGCCTGCGTCACTTGCGTTCCGACGGCCTGCATCCGGGCCAGGCCATCCTCAATTTGGGCGATCGCTCGCTCCTTCTGATCCTGCTTCGCCGATAGCCATCCCTTCTGCTGGGCGGCCATGGCAGCCCAGAAGGGATACGCCTGCTCGGTCGCGAACGTGAGCGCGCGGTCGATCCGCTCCCCGGCTTCGGCCACCTCGCGTCGGAATATTCGTAACCACGCTGCCCATATCAGCACGTAAGCGCGGCTGAAGGGGTGCGCGAATCGCTCGGCCAAGACAAGTGCCTCCTCCATCCGGGTCAGCGCCTGGTCAGGGTAGCCGAGGTGCCAAAGCACCGCTGACCCGCGACATAGGCAAATCGGTCCGGGATCCTGGCCGTAGAGCGCGAGATGAGCTCGGTGTTGCTGTGGGTGATACGCTTCGGAGGCCAGCTCTAAATGTTTCCGTGCCTCCCTGAAGTCGCCGCGCCAAGAAAAGCTGATTCCCCGAGCATAATGGGCTTCGACCACCCACACGGGATCGTTACTCTGCAGGGCAAGGTCGAGAAGCCGTCCGCTCAGCTCGTGCGCCGACATGAGTTCGGCGCGCGTGGCCGAGTAGATGGCCAGGCCGAGCAGAACGGGGAAGACAGTCGCATCTTCTGGCATTGCCTCGCAAAGGCGGCGCGCGCGAGAATATACCCGCTCGACCACGGCATTTGCGTAGCCATTCTTGGCGGTGAGCACGCGGCCCATCACCGTTAGCGCTGCGAGCTCGCGCCGCTGGCGCTCCGGGCCAGCAGAGCGTTTCGATTAAGTTCAGCGCTTTCTGCAGATGGCTCTGGACCTCATCGTTGGCCGAACGGTCGTTGGCGCTCTCTCCCGCGCGCTGCCAATAGCTGATGGCCTGAAGAGAGGCGCCGGCAGACGTATAGTGCTGAGCCACGATCTCGGGCTCGTGTTCGACGACCTCGCCGAAATGCTGCTCGAGCGCGTGGGCGATCCGGGTGTGCAACTGCTGGCGGCGACTGCGTAGCAAGGTGGCATAAGCGGCATCTCCCACCAATGCATGCTTGAAGATGCACGTGGCGTGCGGCGGCCGACCGCGCGCCATCACGAGTTCGGTGCTGATTAGTTGGTCGAGGGCGCCCTGCAGTTCCCCCTCCTCGCGCTGCGCGACCGCCGCCAGCAACTCATAAGAAAATTCGCGGCCGATTGCAGCGCCAATCTGCGCGACCTCCCGCGCTGGCGTCATTAGCCGATCGAGCCGCGCCAGCAGAGAATCCTGCAGGGTCGCAGGGATCGCCATCGGTGGCAGCGGGCCCGAGAGTGCGTAACGATCGCCTTCATCGGTCAGCACGTCAGATTCAATTACGGCCTTCGTCATCTCCTCGAGGAACAGGGGCACGCCGTCTGTCTTTCCATCCACCGCGCGTCCGAGGGTCGGGCCTTGTTATGCCAGTTCTGGAACACGACCAGCGCCAGTGGCCTGGCGGCAGAGGTGCCCCTTCTCGGTGGCATTCTGTTCTTTGCATCCGTCATCGGCGCTATGGCGGTCTCTGTGGTTCCCGACTGGTTCCTGCAGTCATTCGGATTGGGTGTCAGGATGATCGCATTGATGTTCGCGACGTTGATCACCGGGGCGGTTCTCATGGAGTTCGTCTACGTGGCCCTCAAAACCGACGTCGAATAGTAGTGACGTTGGCTTTCTCTAAAGAGTCAGGGGATTGAGACAGGGAACTTCCAATGGTTCGAAGTGCTTCAAATTGACAGTCAGAATCGTCAAGGAATTCGCTTTGGCGGTCGCCGCGATGAGAATGTCAGCCAACCCTGGATGCCTCCCCCCTGCCGTGGCGGCGTCTTCCATGAGACCTGCCTCCAATGCCACCGTCGCATCGATCGGTAAGATTTCCGCGCTGTAGTCCGTCATGATGCCTTGCAGCCATGCCAGAAGCGTCTGAGCCTTCGCCGTGGCTCCTGAACAGTCGAGCTTGGCAATGCCCCTGCGGAGCTCGTGGAGGGCAAAGGCAGGCACAAACAAGTTGCCCGACTGCCGGAGCAGCCAAGCCGCCGCCTTTGGGGGCAGCGGAGGCTTTCCCGGAGCGGTTGCCGACAGCACCGATGTGTCGAAAAGGTACGCCGTCAAAGGTCAACCTCGCGGCTTTGCTGCGAGCGGTCGCGTTCGAGCTCGAAGCCCTCGGGCCAGCCGGGGAACGACAGCAGGTATTCAGCAAGACTGGGCTTTTCGGGATACAATTTGTCCGCGTCGGAAATCGGAACGAGAGCTGCCACAGGCTTGCCGTGCCGTGTGATGGTGATTGGGTCGCCACCCTCGGCCGCGTCGACGAGCGCCGTCAAGGTGGCCTTGGCTTCGCGAATGTTGATGTGTTTCACTGCTGGTGCCTCCCTTGTGGTTGCGCGCAACTACATTTAGCAAATCCGTCGTCGATTGCAAGTGGACACTCCCGGAGAAACAAGCCCACAACATCCCATCCGTTTTCATAAACGTTTGCGTTTCCGCTTTTTTCGCTGGTTGCTTGCAAGCCGGCAGGCGAGAATCAAGCTGAAAGAAGTGCAGGTTCGCGCGGAGGGCAACATGGAAAACGTCAGGGAATGATCGGCATCTACGACACGGACGGCAACGAGAAGCTGCGCGTTCCGGTCGCCTTGGTGCAACTGTTTGCGGATGATCCAGTGGAAGCAGAAATGGCCGCGCTGGTTCCCGCCAGACGAAATGATCGACCGCCAGCCCGAGCTTGAGAAATACCGTGCGCGGCAGATCCCGGGCACGAACAATTGGGAGGGCGGCATGGAGCCGGGTATCATGAATCCGCTCGGGGCGCGCGCGCTCTATGTGTTCCACGATGGCAAGGACACGCTCTATCGGCTACACGGCTCGCCGGAATGGTCGTCAATTGGTAAGTCCGTGTCCTCGGGCTGCGTGAGGCTAATCAACCAGGATATTATCGATCTCTATGAGCGCGTTCCGGACGGCGCGCCGATGGTCGTCAGGAGCGGATTGTCGTCGGTCGGCTAGTCCCAGCGGTTTTGGCTGTCTCATCAGGCACTTGGCGTCCAGAACAGTCGGTGGAATCCAAGTGATGTAGAGACGCGACCTTGCCGGCGTCATTTGGAAGGTCCGGAAGTCGCGCGCAAAGCCGCCTGTGGCCTCTGCAATAGCGATGTCCGGTTTTGGTGAATAGACGGGACCGTAGGAATGACTGCCCATGGGCGCTTTTCGGACCGGCAGCCTTGGGCCGCCAGCGGACCGACAGCTTTTGGCGTCCAAACGCAAGAGCGGGCATTCAGCTCACGAGGCGTAATGACCTTAGGTGACCCAAACGAACCATTCCTGCGGGCAAGCTCGAATGTCTCGAATGTGGTGAATACGACATTGGTTAACGTCGCCGTGTCAGCAGTCAATGAAACGTGCGGAAAGATGGGATTGCCAAAGCGCTGGTGAGGTCGGTTTCCTTTAAGAACAACTGATACTATGATCCCGCGGGGGCGAGGCCAAAACAATGGATCGCAAGCTTTCCGCGATTCTAGCTGCCGATGTCGTGGGCTATTCAGCCCTGATGGAGCGCGACGAGGCCGGTACGTTCGAGCGCCTTCGCGCCGGACGCAAGGAACTGTTCGAACCCGAAATTTCCCGCCACCACGGCCATATCTTCAAGCTGATGGGCGATGGGATGCTGGCCGAATTCGCCAGCGTCGTCGATGCCGTCGAGTGTGCCGTGTCGCTGCAGCGCGGCCTGTCCGAGCGCAACGCCTCGCTTCCCACAGCGGAACAGATTCTGGTGCGGATCGGTATCAACCTCGGCGAGGTGATCGTCGACGGCGACGACCGGTATGGCGATGGGGTCAACATCGCGGCCAGACTTCAGCAGTTGGCGGAACCGGGCGGCATCTGCGTCTCGGGAAAAGTGGCCAAAGAGGTCGAGCGAAAGCTGACGTTCGCCTTTGAGCCAATGGGCGAACAGAGGGTCAAGAACATTGCTGAACCAGTTCAGGCGTATCGCGTGCTGCTTGATCCCGCCGCAGCAGGCAGGACCCTCCATGCTCGCCGTCAGCTGCACGCCTGGCGTTTCCCGGTCGCGGCGGGTGTTCTCGTCCTGGCTCTCGGTCTTGCAGCAGCATGGTGGCGGCCGTGGGAGAGACCTGCACAACTTGCCGCCCCTGCTGCCAGCGAGGCAGCCGACACCCGACCCTCGCTAGTCGTGTTGCCCTTCGACAATCTCAGCGACGACAAGGAACAGGAGTATCTCGCCAACGGCTTCACCGAGGACCTGACGACGGAACTGGCGCGCGTGCCGGGCCTTTTCGTTGTCTCTCGGAACGCGGCGTTCGTCTACAAGAACAAGGACCCGAAGCCGGAGGAGGTTACGGCAGCGTTGGGCGTCCGGTACCTGCTGGAAGGCTCGATCCGCCGTGTCGGCGACGACATGCGCATCAATGCGCAGCTGATCGACAGCTCAACATCTGGGCATCTCTGGGCGGAGCGCTTCGATGGTCGGTGGGCGGAGGTGTTCGCGTTGCAGGATAAGGTCGTCAGCAGCATCGCGGGCGCGCTCCAACTCCGCCTGATGAGCGGCGCGCAGGCCGATCGCGCAGGAGGCACGACCAATCCAGCCGCCTATGAGGCCTATCTCAAGGGGATGGACATCTATAACCGTGTCAACACCCCCGAAGAGTTTGCGCAGGCTGTGAAGCATTTCCAGCAGGCAGTGCAACTCGACCCCGATTTCGGCGCGGCGTACGCCCAACTCGCCTGGGCCTATTGGAACGCGGATATCACCCGGGCCGTGGTAATGGGACTTTCGTGGGACGAGGCCTATGGCAAGATCCATGAAACCCTGAAAGCGGCGGCCAGGCATCCCTCGCCCGGCTACTATCAGCTCGTCGCCGAGTTGATGGTCCGCGAACACAACTCGGACGAAGCAGTCACTGTTCTTCTGAAGTCAGTGGCGCTCGATCCCAGCGATACCTGGAATTATCTCTCGCTGGCCAACGCCCTGAATTTCAACGGCAGGCCGAAGGAAGCGCTGAGCTATCTCGAGGCGGCCGCCCGCGTCGACCCGATCTCGCGGATGGACTACCGGCACTACCAGGCCGGACTAGCCGAGTTTGGCCAAGGCAAATTCGAGGACGCGGTTCGCTCCATCGAAAAGATGGACCTTGATTCGCCCGATCCACAGGCGAAATTCTACGCCCTGCAAGTTGTTGTTTCGGCCTATGGACATCTTGGGCGCACCGACCAGGCCGCGGCCGCCTTGGAAACGTTTAGGAAGGTTGTTGCGCGGCGAATGGAATACGAGCCGAGCCAGTTGCTCACCCAGGACTACATGGTCTTTAAGAATACGGCCGATATCGACCGCCTTTTGGCCGGCCTGACCAAGGCAGGCGTGCCCGATCTGCCGGCATTGGCAAGGGTAGGCATGAATCCGAAGGACCGGCTCACAGGAGGGGAAATAAGGTCTCTCATGTTCGGCCACGAAGCGCGCGGAAAATTGGCGCTTCACAAGTTCCTGCCAATGCAGCGCGCAACCTCGGCAGACGGAACCCTCAGCGAAACGGTTGGCCAGAGGACCCGCACCGGAGCCTCGTGGGTGCAGGGCAATTTCCTGTGCGATGCCTTTCCCGGAGAGCTGACAAGCTGTGGAGCAATTTATCGCAATGTGTTCAGGACGCCGGGGCGCGACGACGAATACAAGGCCGTTTACCGCTGGAACCAGTTCGAGTTTTCGGTCGTCAAGTGAGCTTCCAAAATGCCGAAGGCCGAAAGTCTGCTTGCCGAGGTACGTGCGACGTTGTTGGCATGAACTGCAAACGTCGACAGTTGGCGCAACCACGACCTCCGGCACAATCGCTGGTAAGGTCTACTTTTAGGATGCTGCGAAGCCACCTCTACGACCGACATGCGGCGCCTAGCGGACGTAAACCTGGGTAGATTGGTGACTGAACCCCCTTGTTCGCTTTGATCGGCGTCAGCTGGAAACGCGATTGCGGCCGCCATCGCCGGTTGCGATTTCGAACCCTGGCGGCGCCGGTTGTTGGTGGACAGGTTGAAACGTAATTCGCTCGTGCGAGAAGCCCGGCTATTGAATCGCAAGCTTTAGTCGAGGTTGTGTATGTCAAAGTTTGTTGAAACCCGGCGCGGGTTTTGAGCAAATGGGCGCTTGTTTCTGGGAGGCGCCTGCGATGCCACAGCTACACGCACGCGGTGTTGATCTTGTGGTCGAGCTGTTGAAAGCTGCCGACCACCTTGAGCATCTGACATCCGCGGAATCCAAAGCTCTCCTTAAGGAAGCGGCGATGGTGCTCGGCGAACTGCTGAAACGAGACATTCCCGAAGAACTTAGGGATGGTGGCGACCTGCAAGCGGCCCTCGACCGGCCGGCGGCTTTGTCAAAGATATATTCTCGCCGGCTTTCCTCCACCGTCTGCTGGCGGGCTGGGAACACTCTCACTGTCGTCGGCGCCATTCATTGGGAGAAAGGCCAACGCACTTCTTGAAAGCACGACTAAACGCAGCTTCTGATCCGAAGCCGACGGCCGTAGCGACGGAGACGACCTTGGCACCATCCTCGACGAGCAAGCGACTCGCCAACTGCATGCGCAGTTGCCTCAGGTACTGCATCGGCGGTTGACGGATGAAATGCACAAAGCGTTCGGCCAACACGGAGCGCGATGTACCTGCCTGCGCCGCGAGGGCATCGAGCGTCCAGCTCTGCGCCGGGGCATCGTGCAGCAATGCCAGCGCGCGCGCGACCAGGGGATTGCGCAACCCGGCGAGCCAGCCGACTTTTTCATCAGGCAATGTTTCGAGGTGACGGCGAATGACGTCCACGAACAGCAGTTCCGCCATCCGCAACTTCACGACCTGCCCTCCCGAACGTCGCTCGTGTAACTCGTGCAGCGCGAACGCAATCAGATGAGGCAAACCATGTCCCGTCTGCGCCGCAGGGCGCACGCGAAGGAGGCGCGGCAGCCCCGACAACACGGGATTGAATGGCCGCAAATCGCAACCGAGAAAACCGCAGATGAATTGCGTCGTTCCCGGTCCGTTGCCACCTTCGAAGATCGTCGATGGCAATTTGCCGGCCGCCATGCGGCGGAAGAAGGTCAGCGCTTCCTCGAAATCGTAGGTGCGCTCCGCCGTGGGTGGGTCGGCGAGGCAGTAGGCATCGCCGTGCGGAATAACCAGCACGTCGCCAGCCTCAAAGCGCTCCGGCGGTGCGCCAGCAAGCCCCGCCCAGCAGCTACCACTCGTAACGATATGGAACGATATCAGGTGCTGCGCGGCCGGAAGCACCAGGCGCTGGAACGATTCTGTCGGCGGTGCCCACGAAACCCAAGGCGTGGACGCCTCGACGAGAAACAGCATCGATCCGGTTAGCCGGACCGAACGCAGCATATCCGATAGCACGTCGACCTCAGACGCTGTGGTAGACGATCCGGACGATTGATCATGGCTATCGATCATTGTGAAGCGAATATTATAGCGACGGAGCGGTCAGGGGAAATTGGAGGATTTGTGATGGCAGGACCTGAACGCTGGCAGGTCTCAACAGACGCCGCCGAAATCTACGAGTCCTGCTTCGTACCTGCGATCTTTGAAGCTTGGGCTGGCCCGGTTGCAGACGCCGCTGGGATCATGACGGGTAACAAAGTTCTCGATGTTGGCTGCGGGACAGCGTGCTCGCGCGAGAGGCTCTCAGACGGGTCGGGCAAGAAGGCCAGGTCGTTGGCCTTGATCTCAATGAGGGGATGCTGGCGGTCGCAGCGAGAGCTGAGCCGAAAATAGAATGGCGACAAGGCGATGCGGCATCTCTTCCATTCAAGGACGCGAGTTTTGACGTCGTGATCAGCCAATTCGCGCTCATGTATTTTCCCGACCGCGTGGCCTCCCTAAGCCAGATGTGGCGAACTCTCGCGCCAGCCGGGCGACTTGCAGTTGCTGTCTGGGCACCTATCAATCGCGCCCGCGGGTATCAGATATTGGTGGATATCGCGGCCCGACAGTGCGGAGGTGAAGCGGCGGCTGTGCTGTCGGCGCCTTTCGTCCTTGGCGATCAAGCCGAGCTCGCCAAGTTATTTATCGACAGCGGCATCTCAGGGGCCAGCGTAATTCTCCATGAAGGTTCGATCCGATTCCCGTCGATAAAGGAATTCATTCGCATAGAAGTCAAAGGCTCGCCCCTGGCTGACATGCTCAGCGACGAATTAATGGAAACTCTCGCTACGGAATCTGAACGTTCGCTTGCGGAGTTTGTCGTACCGTCAGGCGAAATCATCATGCCGATGGACGCGCACGTCGTAACGGCAAACAAACGCTAGATCCATGAACATTCTCGTATCCGGGTTTGACAACTCGAACACGACCGACTGCAATGGGTCGAGAGCTGACGCTACTGTCACGGAATCTCAGGACCGCGGCACCGACCCGCAGCGCTCAATCGGCTTGCATCGCTTCTCCGACTTTGCGTTGATTTCAGCCCAATCACCTATGGCGCCTCGCCGCCTTGAGCAGTTCGAGCAGGTCCTCATATTTCGCGCCACAGCGATCGTAGATATTGACGTTGTCCACCTTCACGCAGCCCGAGCGCCGCACGATCTCGTCCAACAGCATTGCTAGAGTGCGATCGTCACCTGCCTTGAGCATTGCAGCTTTGTCATACTGCCTGCGCATGCCGCACCTGATGCAGCCAACGAGGATCTTGTCGCCCGGATAGTCCGACAACATCGGCATGCTAGCGCAGCCTCTGCAGCGACCAGACCGTTGGTTGGTTTCTTCCCATTTTCACCGGTCGCCACACGCCAACCTTGGGCAGCCGGTCGACGTCCACCTCCAACAACTGGATCTTAGGCCTTCCCGACTGCCCTTTGCATTCGCGGCATCTGAACGCAACGTTGTGGGGATCGCGCTCGTAACTGGTCTCGCCAGCGACCTCCATCGTGTTGAAGAAACCGGCGTTGCCACACGGGCAATCGACACGCATCAGCGGGAAACGCCGAACGGCGTCCCCAAAGGTCCAGATTGTCTTTGTCATTCCATAAAAATAGGAACTCATTCCTGCGTCAGTCAAGGCGATCTTGACACTTTTGTTCTTTTTTTGTTCACTGTTGGACGCCGCGGGGGAAGGAGACCGACATGGACATCAGGATCAGTGTTCCAGGTGCCTCGCCCGAGGAAATCGAGCGCGGATTGGCCGCCGCCAGGGCAGTTTTCGACGAGGCCGGCATATCACCGATGCGCGCAGCCGAAGCGAGCTTTGCAGTTGAGGGTTGGGATGAGGCTGGCTTCCCCGATGATGATCGCTATCCCGATGACGAGGATTTTGCTTTGGTCCATGTCTGGGGCGAAGCTGACGAGGCTGCGGCAGTCGCATGCTGTCGGGACTGGCCGGAAGAAAAGCAGGTTCGAACAGCCGATCTCGAGCTCGATGATCCTGAGGCAGATGCTCGCCGAGCAAAGATGAAGGCCGAAATGGAGGCCTATGCGCGCGGCCTGACGCCGGACCAACTCGAGAAAGAATGGAAAATGCGTCGGGCGAGCCGTGTCAGAACAAGCTGATCATCCCGCTGCCTACCCGCCCTCTGCCGACGGACTGACGCCGGCTGGTGTGGTCGAGCATTGGTGCGAGCATCCGGGCTGCACCCGATGGGGCCAGCGCGGATTCGCCCGTGGCGGCAAGGGAAAATCGGTCTGGTTCTGTTTCGAGCATCGGGAGGACGGCGAGCGTTTTCTTTGAACGACTGCAAAGGATGGATACCGTTGAAGAAGTCGGCTTCTAGTGACGGATTGGGTCTGACGATCTTTACGCGCAACGAGCCGCAACGGTCTTATGCCGGTTTCGGCGCCGGCATCGGGATCAGCCTTGCGAGTTTGCGGAGGTTCTGGGCTGCGGCGGCGAGATGGAATTCGTCTTTTGCGCCATTCGGTCCGCGCAAGCGCAAGCGGTCCAGTCTCAAGATGCGCTTGAGGTGTGCAAACAGCATCTCGACCTTCTTACGTTGTCGGCGGGAGACGACGTAGGCGTCGGTCGTTGCAATATTCCGGGCCATGTCGCGGGCGCCTTCGTGGATGGAGCGCAGGATTTTGCGGGCCGGCGCCTTCGGGCAGCATCTGGCCTTTAAGGCGCATGCATCGCAGTCGGCCTTGCGAGCGCGGTAACGAACCATGCCGATGTCGTCGACCGCTGGCGGACGCTCATTTGTGAAGT
>NZ_FOSL01000030.1 GCF_900114255.1 Neomesorhizobium albiziae
CCGATCGCCATGGAAGAGAAGCTGCGCTTCGCCATCCGCGAAGGCGGCCGCACCGTCGGCGCCGGCATCGTCGCCAGCATCGTAGAGTAAGTAACAACCAAATGATCTGTCGCGGGCGGGAATTCGCCCGCGCCGCGCCAGAACAAGGAAGTGACGCATGAACGGCCAAAATATCCGCATCCGCTTGAAAGCGTTTGACCATCGGGTGCTCGATGCCTCGACGCGCGAAATCGTGTCGACGGCCAAGCGTACCGGCGCCAACGTCCGCGGCCCGATCCCGCTGCCGACACGGATCGAGAAATTCACTGTCAACCGCTCGCCGCATATCGACAAGAAGAGCCGTGAGCAGTTCGAAATGCGCACGCACAAGCGTCTGCTCGACATCGTCGATCCGACCCCGCAGACGGTCGATGCTTTGATGAAGCTCGATCTTGCCGCCGGCGTCGACGTCGAAATCAAGCTCTAAGAGCTGGAAACATGAGCCGCGCGGGTCACTCCAAACGGCTCCTCTGAAGGAAAACGAACCGATGCGTTCAGGTGTTATCGCAAAGAAGCTGGGGATGACGCGCGTCTACAATGACGCCGGCGAACACGTTCCCGTCACTGTTCTCCAGATGGAGAACTGCCAGGTTGTGGCGCAGCGCACCCAGGAAAAGAATGGCTACACCGCCGTTCAGCTGGGCGTTGGTCTGGCCAAGGTGAAGAACACGACGAAGGCGCTGCGTGGCCATTTCGCCACCGCTTCCGTCGAGCCCAAGGCCAAGGTCGCTGAATTCCGCGTGTCGCCCGACAATCTCCTCGATGTCGGCGCCGAGATCACTGTCGAGCACTTCGTTGCCGGACAGAAGGTCGACGTCACCGGCACCACCATCGGCAAGGGTTTCCAGGGTGTCATCAAGCGTCACCACTTCGGTGGCGGCCGTGCCACCCACGGTAACTCGGTGTCGCACCGTACCCACGGTTCGACCGGCCAGCGCCAGGACCCGGGCAAGGTGTTCAAGGGCAAGAAGATGGCCGGCCACATGGGCGACACCCGCGTCACGACGCAGAATGTCGAAGTGGTTTCGACCGATAGCGACCGCGGCCTGATCCTGATCCGCGGTGCGGTTCCGGGCTCGAAGGGTGCGTGGATCCTGGTGCGCGACGCCGTCAAGGCGGCGCTGCCGGACAACGCTCCGAAGCCGGCCGCCATCCGCGCTGCGCAGAAGAATGAAGCCGCTCCGGCGAATGAAGGGGCAGAATAATGGACCTCAAGATCACCACGCTCGCCGGCGAAGATGCCGGCAAGGTGAAGCTCTCCCAGGAGATCTTCGGCCTTGACCCGCGCGAAGACATCCTGCAGCGCGTCGTGCGCTGGCAGCTTGCCAAGAAGCAGCAGGGCACGCACAAGGCCAAGGGCCGCGCCGAAATCGCGCGCACCGGCGCCAAGATGTACAAGCAGAAGGGTACGGGCCGCGCCCGTCACCATTCGGCACGCGCTCCGCAGTTCCGCGGCGGCGGCAAGGCTCACGGCCCGGTCGTGCGCAGCCACGAGCATGACCTTCCCAAGAAGGTCCGCGCTCTCGGCCTGAAGCACGCTCTGTCGGCCAAGGCCAAGGCGTCGAACCTGATCGTCATCGACGATCTGAAGCTGACCGAAGCCAAGACGAAGGCGCTGATCGCGAACTTCGCCAAGCTCGGCCTGACCAACGCATTGATGATCGGCGGCGCCGAGCTTGACGTGAACTTCAAGCGCGCCGCAGCGAACATCCCGAACATCGACGTGCTGCCCATCCAGGGTATCAACGTCTACGACATTCTGCGCCGCGGCACGCTGGTCCTTTCGAAGGCCGCCGTCGAGGCTCTCGAGGAGCGCTTCAAATGACGGACCTTCGACACTACGACGTGATCGTCAGCCCGGCCATCACCGAAAAGTCGACCATGGCTTCCGAGCAGAACCAGGTCGTTTTCAATGTCGCCAAGAAGGCGACGAAGCCGGAGATCAAGGCTGCCATCGAAGCGCTGTTCGGCGTCAAGGTGACGGCGGTGAACACACTCGTCCGCAAGGGCAAGGTGAAGCGGTTCCGCGGCACGATCGGCCGTCAGAGCGACGTGAAGAAGGCGGTTGTGACGCTGGCCGACGGCCAGTCGATCGACGTCGCCACGGGCCTCTGAGACAAGGCGCGAGGGAAGCACAATGGCACTGAAGAAATATAACCCCGTAACGCCGAGCACGCGCCAGCTGGTGCTGGTCGACCGTTCGGCCCTGTACAAGGGCAAGCCGGTCAAGGGCTTGACGGAAGGCCTGACCAAGTCGGGCGGCCGCAACAACTACGGCCGCATCACGGCCCGCTTCATCGGCGGCGGTCACAAGCGTTCGTACCGCATCATCGACTTCAAGCGCCGCAAGTTCGACATGTCGGCGACGGTCGAGCGCATCGAATACGATCCGAACCGGACCGCGTTCATCGCGCTGATCAAGTATGAGGACGGCGAGCTGTCCTACATCCTGGCGCCGCAGCGCCTCGCGCCGGGCGACAAGGTGATCGCCGGCGAGAGCGTCGACGTGAAGCCGGGCAACGCGATGCCGCTGCAGGCGATGCCGGTCGGCACGATCGTGCACAATGTCGAGCTGAAGCCGGGCAAGGGCGGTCAGATCGCCCGTTCGGCTGGCGGTTACGCCCAGCTCGTCGGCCGCGACCAGGGCATGGCGATCCTGCGCCTGAACTCGGGTGAGCAGCGCGTCGTTAGCGGCCTCTGCATCGCCACTGTCGGCGCCGTCTCCAACCCGGATCACGGCAACGTCAATCTCGGCAAGGCCGGCCGCAAGGTCTGGCTCGGCAAGCGCCCGCACAACCGCGGCGTCACCATGAACCCGGTCGACCACCCGCACGGCGGCGGCGAAGGCCGCACCTCCGGCGGTCGTCACCCGGTCACTCCGTGGGGCAAGCCGACGAAGGGCAAGAAGACCCGGTCCAACAAGGCGACCGACAAGTTCATCGTGCGCTCGCGCCATCAGCGCAAGAGCTAAGAGAGGTAGTCAGACGTGACCCGTTCAATTTGGAAAGGCCCGTTCATCGACGGCTTCCTGCTCAAGAAGGCAGACAAGGTTCGTGAAGGTGGACGCAACGAAGTGATCAAGATGTGGAGCCGTCGCTCCACCATCCTGCCGCAGTTCGTCGGCCTCACCTTCGGTGTTTACAACGGCCAGAAGCATATCCCCGTCTCCGTGAACGAGGACATGGTCGGCCACAAGTTCGGTGAATTCGCTCCGACCCGGACCTATTACGGTCATGGCGCGGACAAGAAAGCGAAGAGGAAGTAACAATGGGCAAGGCCAAAGCTCCGCGCAGGCTTGCTGACAACGAGGCACGTGCGGTTCTCCGCACGATCCGCGTCAGCCCGCAGAAGCTGAACCTGGTTGCTGCGCTCATCCGCGGCAAGAAGGTGGCGACTGCGCTCGCCGATCTGGAATTCTCGCGCAAGCGCATCGCCGGCACCGTCCGCAAGACGCTGGAATCGGCAATCGCCAACGCTGAAAACAATCACGATCTCGACGTCGATGCGCTCGTCGTCGCTGAGGCGTTTGTTGGCAAGTCGATCGTCATGAAGCGTTTCCATGCTCGTGGCCGCGGCCGCGCCAGCCGGATCGAGAAGCCGTTCGCGAACCTGACGATCGTCGTTCGCGAAGTGGAAGAGAAAGTGGAGGCTGCATAATGGGCCAGAAAGTCAATCCGATCGGTCTGCGTCTCGGCATCAACCGTACCTGGGATTCGCGCTGGTACGCGAACACCGGCGAGTACGGCAAGCTGCTGCACGAGGACATCAAGATCCGCAAGTACCTGCTGAGCGAGCTCAAGCAGGCCGCGGTTTCGAAGGTGGTCATCGAGCGTCCGCACAAGAAGTGCCGCGTGACGATCCATGCCGCGCGTCCGGGCCTGATCATCGGCAAGAAGGGCGCGGACATCGAGAAGCTTCGCAAGAAGCTGATGGAGATGACCAAGTCCGAGACGCACCTCAACATCGTCGAAGTGCGCAAGCCGGAAATCGACGCGACGCTGGTTGCCCAGTCGATCGCCCAGCAGCTCGAGCGCCGCGTGGCTTTCCGCCGTGCGATGAAGCGCGCCGTGCAGTCGGCGATGCGGCTTGGCGCGGAAGGCATCCGCATCAACTGCTCGGGCCGTCTCGGCGGCGCCGAAATCGCTCGCATGGAGTGGTATCGCGAAGGTCGCGTTCCGCTGCACACCCTGCGCGCCGATGTCGACTACGGCACGGCCGAAGCCCAGACCGCCTATGGCATCTGCGGCGTCAAGGTCTGGGTGTTCAAGGGCGAGATCCTCGAGCACGATCCGATGGCTTCGGAGCGCCGTGCGGCTGAAAGCGATCATTCGCATGCCGGCGAGCGCAGCGATCGCGGTCGTCGCCGCGAGAACGCCTGAGCGCGATTTGAGAATTTGGAGTAGATAAGATGCTGCAGCCAAAGCGCACAAAGTTCCGCAAGCAGTTCAAGGGCCGCATCCACGGCGCCGCCAAGGGCGGCACCAACCTGGATTTCGGTGGCTTCGGACTGAAGGCTCTGGAACCGAACCGCGTCACTGCGCGTGAGATCGAGGCGGCCCGCCGCGCGATCACCCGCGAAATGAAGCGCCAGGGCCGTGTGTGGATCCGTATTTTCCCGGACGTCCCGGTGACCTCCAAGCCGACCGAAGTCCGCATGGGCAAGGGCAAGGGCGCGGTGGACTACTGGGCAGCGCGCGTGAAGCCGGGCCGCGTGATGTTCGAGATCGACGGTGTCTCCGAGGAAACGGCGCGTGAAGCGCTGCGTCTCGGCGCCGCCAAGCTCTCGGTCAGGACGCGCTTCATTCAGCGCATCGCAGAATAAGGAAGGCCGAGAGATGAAAGCCTCTGACGTACGGGCCAAGACCCAGGACCAGCTCAACGACGATCTGGCCAGCCTGAAGAAGGAGCAGTTCAACCTGCGCTTCCAGAAGGCCACTGGTCAGCTCGAAAAGACCGCACGCGTGAAGGAAGTCCGCAGGGACATCGCGCGCATCAAGACGATCGCCGCCCAGAAATCGGCCGGCAACAAGTAAGGACACGAACATGCCAAAGCGCATCCTGCAGGGCACCGTCGTCAGCGACAAGAACGAGAAGACGGTCGTCGTCAAGGTCGAACGGCGCTTCACGCATCCCGTGATGAAGAAGACCGTGCGTATGACGAAGAAGTACAAGGCGCACGATGAGAACAACGCCTGCAAGGTGGGCGACCAGGTGTTCATCCAGGAATCGAAGCCGATTTCCAAGGACAAGCGCTGGGTCGTCGTGACCGAAGCGCAGGCGCAATAACGAAATTTTGGACAGACCGGGGAGGGCGATTGCCGCTTCCCAGGAATGAAGAAGGCGGTCAGTCATGATTCAGATGCAAACAAACCTCGACGTCGCGGACAACTCCGGCGCCCGTCGTGTCATGTGCATCAAGGTGCTGGGCGGCTCGAAGCGGAAGTATGCATCCGTCGGCGACATCATCGTGGTGTCGATCAAGGAAGCGATCCCGCGCGGCCGCGTCAAGAAGGGCGATGTGATGAAGGCGGTCGTGGTTCGCACGGCCAAGGACATTCGCCGTCCCGACGGCAGCGTGATCCGTTTCGACAAGAACGCAGCCGTTCTCGTCGACAACAAGAAAGAGCCGATCGGCACGCGTATCTTTGGACCGGTTCCGCGCGAACTCCGCGCCAAGAACCACATGAAGATCATCTCGCTCGCGCCAGAAGTGCTGTAAGGAGCCGGAAATGCAAAAGATCCGTAAAGGCGACAAGGTCGTCGTTCTGGCCGGCAAGGACAAGGGCCGCACCGGCGAAGTGGTGCGCATGATGCCGAAGGACGACAAGGCCGTCGTTCGTGGCGTCAACATGATCCGCCGTCACCAGAAGCAGTCCCAGACCCAAGAGGGCGGGATCATCACCAAGGAAGCGCCGATTCACCTGTCGAACATCGCGCTGGCCGACCCCAAGGATGGCAAGCCGACCCGCGTCGGTTTCCAGGTCCAGAAGGACGGCAAGAAAGTGCGCGTTGCGAAGCGCTCGGGAGAAGTCATCAATGGCTAAGGCACAATATCAGCCGCGCTTGAAGAAGCAGTACAACGAGCAGATCCGCAAGGCGCTGCTCGAGCAGTTCAAGTACGACAACGAGATGCAGGTTCCCCGCCTCGACAAGATCGTCCTCAACATGGGCGTCGGCGAAGCGACTGCTGACTCGAAGAAGCCGTCGGTTGCCGCCGAGGACCTCGCGCTGATCGCCGGCCAGAAGGCCGTGGTCACCCGCGCCCGCAACTCGATCGCCGGCTTCAAGGTTCGTGAGAACATGCCGATCGGCGCCAAGGTTACGCTTCGCAAGGAGCGCATGTACGAGTTCCTGGACCGCCTGGTCACGATCGCGCTGCCGCGCGTTCGCGACTTCCGCGGCCTGAACCCGAAGAGCTTCGATGGCCGTGGCAACTACGCCATGGGCATCAAGGAACACATCATTTTCCCGGAGATCGCCTACGACAAGGTCGACCAGATCTGGGGAATGGACATCATCGTTTGTACGACCGCCAAGACGGACGACGAAGCCCGGGCATTGCTCAAGGCCTTCAACTTCCCCTTCCGGCAGTAACGGCAGCGAGAAAAGGAAAAATCTGAAATGGCAAAGACCAGCTCAGTCGAAAAGAACAACCGGCGCCGCAAGCTTGTGGACCAGTACGCTGCCAAGCGTAAGGCCCTCAAGGACATCATCATGGACCAGAAGCTGCCGATCGAGGATCGCTTCCGCGCCCAGTTGAAGCTTGCTGCCCTGCCGCGCAACTCGGCCAAGAGCCGCATTCGCAACCGCTGCGAAGTGACCGGCCGTCCGCGCGCCTTTTACCGCAAGTTGAAGGTGTCCCGTATCGCGCTGCGCGACCTCGGTAATTCGGGCGCCATTCCCGGCCTCGTGAAGTCCAGCTGGTAAGGAGGACGAACCATGTCATTGAGTGATCCTCTCGGCGATATGCTGACCCGCATCCGCAACGCCTATGGCCGCAAGAAGACGAAAGTCTCCACCCCGGCCTCGCGTCTGCGTGCCCGCGTTCTCGAAGTCCTGAAGTCGGAAGGTTATATCCGCGACTACAGCCAGACCGATTTCGAGAACGGCAAGTCGGAAATCGAGATCGAACTGAAGTACTACGAGGGCCAGCCGGTGATCCGCGAGATCGCCCGCGTCTCGAAGCCTGGCCGCCGCGTCTACGTTTCGGTCAAGTCGATCCCGTCGGTCGCAAACGGCCTCGGCATATCGATCCTTTCGACCCCGAAGGGTGTGATGGCCGACCACGAAGCGCGTGAACAGAATGTCGGCGGGGAAATCCTCTGCCAGATCTTCTGATCAGGCCGACTGAAAAAAGAACAGGAACGAGGACAGACAGATGTCTCGTATTGGCAAGAAACCCGTTCAGCTGCCGCAAGGCGTGACCGCGACCGTCAACGGCCAGACCGTGTCGGCGAAGGGCCCGAAAGGCGAGCTGCAGTTCGTGGTCAACGACGAAGTTCTGGTCAAGATGGAGAATGGCGAGATCGCCGTTGAGCCGAAGGACCAGTCGAAGGTGGCGCGCTCCAAGTGGGGCATGTCGCGCACGCAGATCGTCAACATCCTTACCGGCGTGAAGGACGGCTTCGAGAAGAAGCTCGAGATCACCGGCGTCGGTTATCGCGCCGCCTTGCAGGGCAAGAACCTGCAGCTGGCGCTTGGCTTCAGCCACGACGTCGTCTATCAGACGCCCGAAGGCATCACGATCACCGTGCCGAAGCCGACCGAAATCACGATCAGCGGCATCGACAAGCAGCAGGTCGGCCAGGTAGCCGCGGAGATCCGCGAGTATCGTGGCCCCGAGCCCTACAAGGGCAAGGGCGTGCGCTATGCCGGCGAGAAGATCGTCCGCAAGGAAGGCAAGAAGAAGTAAGACTGTAACGCCGCGGGGCGCGGTCGCGGGAGGCACTCCAGCCTACCGCAAATGGCCGGCCCCGTTTGTTGAAGGCAAGGAAAGAATATCATGGCTTCCCCGAAAGAAACCACGCAGCGCCGCGCGCAGCGCGTCCGCCGCCAGCTCAAGAAAGTTTCCGGCGACCGTCCGCGCCTGTCGGTGCACCGCTCGTCGAAGCACATCTACGCGCAGATCATCGACGACAAGAGTGGTCACACCGTTGCCGCCGCTTCGACCCTCGAGAAGGATCTCAAGGGTTCGCTGAAGACCGGCGCAGACACCGCCGCAGCGGCGGCCATCGGCAAGCTGATCGCCGAGCGCGCCAAGAAGGCTGGCGTCGACGCGGTCGTCTTCGACCGTGGCGCCTACATCTACCACGGCCGCGTCAAGGCGCTCGCCGAAGCCGCCCGCGAAGGCGGCCTGAACTTCTAATCACCGGTCCGGCGATCCAAAGGGCGCCGGACCATCATCAACCCGTGCTTCCGGAAAAAAACAAGGAACAGGATAATGGCACAAGAACGTAGGGACGGCGGCCGCGAGCGCAGCCGTGACCGTGAAGAGCGCGACAGCGAATTCGTCGACAAGCTCGTCCACATCAACCGCGTCGCCAAGGTCGTCAAGGGCGGCCGGCGTTTCGGCTTTGCAGCACTCGTCGTCGTCGGCGATCAGAAGGGCCGCGTCGGCTTTGGTCACGGCAAGGCGCGCGAAGTGCCGGAAGCGATCCGCAAGGCGACCGAATCGGCCAAGCGCGACCTGATTTTCGTGCCGCTGCGCTCGGGTCGCACGCTGCATCACGACGTCGAAGGCCGCTGGGGCGCAGGTCGCGTTCTGCTGCGCGCCGCCAAGCCCGGCACCGGCATCATCGCTGGTGGCCCGATGCGCGCCGTCTTCGAGACGCTCGGCATGCACGACGTGGTCGCCAAGTCGATGGGTTCGTCGAACCCGTACAACATGGTTCGCGCCACTTTCGACGCGCTGAAGAACCAGCTGCATCCGAAGGACGTGGCTGCACAGCGCGGCATCAAGTATTCGACGCTCCAGGCACGCCGCGGCACCGCGGTCGCTGCGGAAGAATAGTCGACAGGACCAGGGATCAGGACCATGGCCAAGAAAGCAACCAAGACGATCACCGTCGAGCAGATCGGTTCGCCGATCCGCCGGCCGAAGGAGCAGCGTGCAACGCTGGTCGGCCTCGGCCTCAACAAGATGCACCGGAAGCGCACGCTGGAGGACACTCCTTCGGTGCGTGGCATGATCGCCGCCGTGCAGCATCTCGTCCGCGTCGTGGACGAGAAGTAAGCCGGGCGCGAGGAGAACCATCATGAAACTCAATGATCTGCGTGACAACGAAGGCGCGACGCACTCCAAGAAGCGTCTCGGACGCGGCATCGGCTCCGGCTCCGGCAAGACCGCCGGCCGCGGCGTGAAGGGCCAGAAGGCCCGTTCCGGCGTTGCCATCAACGGCTTCGAGGGCGGCCAGATGCCGCTTTATCGCCGTCTGCCCAAGCGCGGCTTCAAGAATATCTTCGCCAAGGACTTCAACACCGTTTCGCTGGCCCGCGTGCAGGCCGCCGTCGATGCCAAGAAGCTCGACGCCAAGGAGACGGTCACTGTCGAAGCCCTGGTCAAGGCCGGCGTCATTCGCCGCGCCAAGGACGGCGTGCGCCTGCTCGGCGACGGCGAACTGAAGGCGAAGCTGAAATTCGACGTCGCGGGCGCATCCAAGGCCGCGATCGAAAAGGTCGAGAAGGCCGGGGGATCGGTGAAGCTGCCGGAACAGGCAGCCGCCGAATAAACGGGCCTTTGATCAAGCGGCGGCGAGGGGATCGTCGCCGCTTGCATCTTTGATGTGTGAAGCCTATCTCGTGGCTTCCTGACACGCGCTTCCCGCCAAGGGAGTCCGCAGCGCGACCGAGCGGAGAGATTGCATGGCATCGGCGGCCGAACAACTTGCTTCCAACCTGAACTTTGCGGCTTTCGCCAAGGCGGAGGACCTCAAGAAGCGAATTTGGTTCACGCTCGGCGCTCTCCTCGTCTACCGGCTTGGTACCTACATTCCGCTTCCCGGAATCAATCCAGACGCATTTGCCCAGGCTTTCCAGCAGCAAAGCGGTGGCGTGCTCGGCATGTTCAACATGTTTTCGGGTGGCGCCGTGGAGCGCATGGCGATCTTCGCGCTCGGCATCATGCCCTACATTTCCGCATCCATCATCATGCAGCTGATGACGTCGGTCGTTCCGTCGCTCGAAGCGCTGAAGAAGGAAGGCGAGCAGGGCCGCAAGGTCATCAACCAGTATACGCGCTACGGCACCGTGCTTCTGGCGGTGGTGCAGGCTTACGGGATTTCGGTCGGCCTCGAGGGCGGTAACAGCATCGTTACCGATCCGGGCTGGTTCTTCCGCACTTCGGCGGTCATCACGCTGGTCGGCGGCACCATGTTCCTGATGTGGCTCGGCGAGCAGATCACTGCCCGCGGCATCGGCAACGGTATTTCGCTGATCATCTTCGCAGGCATCGTCGCCGGTCTGCCGCACGCCATCAGCGGCACGCTCGAGCTTGGCCGCACCGGTGCTTTGTCGACGGGCCTCATTCTGGCGATCATCGTGCTGGCCATCGTCGTCATCGCTGTCATCGTGTTCTTCGAGCGCGCCCAGCGCCGGCTTCTGATCCAATATCCGAAGCGTCAGGTCGGCAACCGCATGTTCCAGGGTGATACGTCGCACCTGCCGCTGAAGCTCAACACGGCCGGCGTCATCCCCCCGATCTTCGCCTCGTCGCTGCTGCTGCTGCCGGCCACGCTTGCCGGCTTCTCGAGCCAGACGACGATGCCGGGCTGGGCGAGCGCTGTGCTCGCCGCGCTCGGGCACGGCCAGCCGCTCTACATGGCGTTGTACGCCGGCATGATCATCTTCTTCGCCTTCTTCTACACGGCGATCGTCTTCAATCCGAAGGACACCGCCGACCAGCTGAAGAAGCACTCCGGTTTCATCCCGGGCTATCGTCCCGGCGAGCGTACCGCGGAATACATCGACTACGTGCTGACCCGCATCACGGTCATCGGCGCGATCTACCTCGTCCTCGTCTGCATGTTGCCCGAATTTCTAATATCGGCGACCGGCGTTCCGTTCTATCTGGGTGGCACATCGCTGCTGATCGTGGTGAGCGTCACGCTCGACACGGTTGCGCAGATCCAAGGTCACCTGATTGCCCACCAGTATGAGGGGCTTATCAAGAAGTCGAAGCTCCGGGGGGGCAAGAGGGGAAGATGAGGCTGATTTTGCTTGGGCCGCCTGGGGCGGGCAAGGGGACGCAAGCACAGAGACTGGTAGAAAAGCACAGGCTTCCGCAACTCTCCACCGGGGACATGCTGCGGGCGGCGGTGAAGGCCGAAACGGCGGTCGGCAAGCGCGCCAAGGCGGTGATGGATGCGGGCGAGCTGGTGTCGGACGCCATCGTCAATGCGATCGTGGCCGAGCGAATCGATGAGGCCGACTGCAAGAGCGGGTTCATTCTCGACGGCTATCCGCGCACACTGGCGCAGGCCGATGCAGTCGAGAGGATGCTCGCCGAGCGTGGCCTGAAGCTCGATGCCGTCATCGAACTCGTCGTCGACGACAAGGCATTGGTCGGCCGTATCGTGCGGCGCGCCGAGGAAGCGAAGGCTGCTGGCCAGCCGGTGCGCAAGGACGACAACCCGGAAGTCTTCGAGGAGCGGCTGCGCGAATACTACAAGAAGACCGCGCCACTGATCGGCTACTATTATGCCAAAGGCATGCTGAAAGGCGTCGATGGCATGGCCGGGATCGATGAGGTTACCGCGCAGATCGAGAGCCTGCTCGCCAGCGTTGCGAAGATTAACGCTTGACGAATTCGCATAACTGGCGTATGGCGGCCCGTCTCCCAATCAGGCAGAGGGCTTGCCGGTCCGCGAGGGCCGTCTACTCGCATTGAAACGGAACACCCGCAAGGGCCGGTCTCCACCGGACGCGGGTCAAACAACAATCACCGGCTCGACCGGTCACATGGAGAAGAAAATGGCTCGTATAGCCGGCGTCAACATTCCGACCAACAAGCGCGTCATCATCGCGCTGCAGTACATCCACGGCATCGGCGCGAAGTTCGCTTCGGAGATCGTCGAGAAGGTCGGTATTCCGGCCGAGCGCCGCGTCAACCAGCTTACCGACGCTGAAGTTTTGCAGATCCGCGAGACCATCGACCGTGACTACCAGGTCGAAGGCGACCTGCGTCGCGAAGTTTCGATGAACATCAAGCGCCTGATGGACCTCGGCTGCTACCGCGGCCTTCGCCATCGCCGCTCGCTGCCGGTTCGCGGCCAGCGCACGCATACCAATGCGCGCACCCGCAAGGGCCCGGCCAAGGCAATCGCCGGCAAGAAGAAGTAATTTGAGGCAGTAGGCAATCGGCAATAGGCAGTCGGATCTCACATCCTTCTGCCGACTGCCAACTCCCGACTGCCTCTCAGGTGTAGCCGCTGGCATTACGGCGGTGTAGAGATCAACTGGAAGGACTACCATGGCCAAGGAAGCCGCACGCGTTCGCCGCCGCGAACGTAAAAACATCTCGTCGGGCGTTGCCCACGTCAATTCGACCTTCAACAACACGATGATCACCATCACCGACGCGCAGGGCAATTCGATTGCCTGGTCGTCGGCCGGTGCACAGGGCTTCAAGGGCTCGCGCAAGTCGACCCCGTTCGCGGCGCAGGTTGCTGCCGAGGACGTCGCCAAGAAGGCGCAGGAACACGGCATGCGTATGCTCGAAGTCGAGGTTTGCGGTCCGGGTTCGGGTCGTGAGTCGGCGCTGCGCGCGCTGCAGGCCGCGGGTTTCACCATCACGTCGATTCGCGACGTGACGCCGATCCCGCACAACGGCTGCCGTCCGCGCAAGAAGCGTCGCGTCTAATTGGAATTTCACCCACTGCATGAGCGCCGCGGCGCTCCTCTGCGGTTTTCCAGATCGCCTGTCACGATTGGATAGTGGCAGGGAACCGGAAGGAAGAACGAATGATCCAGAAAAATTGGCAAGAACTGATCAAGCCGAACAAGATCGAGTTTTCTTCGAAGAAGAAGACCCTGACGACGCTGGTCGCAGAGCCGCTGGAGCGAGGCTTCGGCCTGACGCTCGGCAACGCACTGCGCCGCGTGCTTCTGTCGTCGCTGCGCGGCGCTGCCGTGACGGCAGTGCAGATCGACGGCGTTCTGCATGAATTCTCCTCGATTGCCGGTGTGCGCGAGGACGTCACCGACATCGTGCTCAATATCAAGGAAATCGCCATCAAGATGGAAGGCGATGGTCCCAAGCGCATGGTCGTGCGCAAGCAGGGTCCGGGCGCTGTGCTCGCCGGCGACATTCAGACGGTCGGCGACGTTGAAATCCTCAACCCCGACCATGTGATCTGCACCCTCGACGAGGGCGCGGAAATCCGCATGGAATTCACCGTCGACACCGGCAAGGGTTATGTGCCGGCCGACCGCAACCGCGCCGAAGACGCGCCGATCGGCCTGATCCCGGTCGACAGCCTGTATTCGCCGGTCAAGAAGGTCTCCTACAAGGTCGAAAACACCCGCGAAGGCCAGGTTCTCGACTACGACAAGCTGACCATGACCATCGAGACTGACGGCTCGATCTCCGGTGAAGACGCCGTTGCCTTCGCTGCCCGCATCCTGCAGGACCAGCTCGGCCTGTTCGTCAACTTCGACGAGCCGCAGAAAGCGGTGGCCGAAGAGCAGGTTACCGAACTGGCGTTCAACCCGGCGCTGCTCAAGAAGGTCGACGAACTCGAGCTTTCGGTGCGTTCGGCCAACTGCCTGAAGAACGACAACATCGTCTACATCGGCGACCTGATCCAGAAAACCGAAGCGGAGATGCTGCGCACCCCGAACTTCGGCCGCAAGTCGCTGAACGAGATCAAGGAAGTGCTCGCGGCAATGGGTCTGCATCTCGGCATGGAAGTGCCGGACTGGCCGCCGGAAAACATCGAAGATCTCGCCAAGCGTTACGAAGACCAATACTGAGCGGTGAATAGCGAATGGTAAAATGGTGAATGGAAGAGGGGCTCGTCCCCGCCGCCAATAGGTCCGAGAGGATCATTCACCATTCACCATTGACCATTCACGAAATGAAACGAAGGGCTCTCGCCCTAGAACTCAAGGAGAAGGACCATGCGTCACGGATTTGCCGGCCGCCGGTTCGCCCGTAGTGTAAGCCACCGCAAGGCGTTGTTCGCCAATCTTTCGGGCTCGCTGATCGAGCACGAACAGATCGTCACGACGCTGCAGAAGGCGAAGGACCTGCGTCCGATCGTCGAGAAACTCGTCACGCTGGGCAAGCGCGGCGACCTGCACGCCCGCCGCCAGGCGATCGCGCAGATCCGCAACGAGGCGCTGGTAAAGCGTCTGTTCGACACGATCGCCCCGCGTTACGCTTCCCGTAACGGCGGCTACCTGCGCATCATGAAGGCAGGCTTCCGTCACGGCGACAACGCCGCGATGGCAGTCATCGAATTCGTCGACCGCGATACCTCGGCCAAGGGCGCCGGCGACCGCGCCCGCGCCGAGGCGGAAGGCGCTAGCGAAAGCGAAGCGGCATAAGCCGTCGTTTCGCTTTTTTTGAAAGACTTAAAGGGGCCTCACGGCCCCTTTTTCTTTTCGAGCCATGGGCTTACATCCGCCGGATGAACCAAGCTGCCATGAACCGATTTTTCCCTCGCCTTTTGCTATCCATCGTGATGACGGTTCTTCTAATCGGAAGCGCGGTGGCTGAGAACGGAACGGGTGAGACGATGCTTCTACAGGCTGCAAGCGCTGGCGATGTCGCCAAGGTACGTGAATTGCTGGCCGCCGGCGCGCCGGTGGACGGGCGCGATGACGCCAAACGCACGCCGCTGCTTCTTGCCACCCGCGCCAATCATGTCGAAGTGGCGAAGCTGCTGATCGATGCGGGCGCCGACGTCAACGCCAAGGACAATATCCGCGACACGCCGTTCCTCTACGCAGGAGCGGAAGGCCGCAACGACATCCTGAAAATGATCCTGGCGACCGGCAAGACCAACCTGAAAGACACCAACCGTTATGGCGGCACCGCACTGATCCCCGCCGCCGACAAGGGGCATCCCGACACGATCCGCATCCTGCTCGAGACAGATATCGACATCGACCACGTCAACAATCTCGGCTGGACGGCTCTGCTGGAAGCGGTGATCCTGGGCGATGGCGGACCGGTGTACCAGGAAATCGTCGGCTTGCTCGTTGACGCCGGTGCGAAAAACATCGCCGACAATGACGGCATCACGCCACTCGACCACGCGCGCCAGCGCGGCTTTGCCGAGATCGCCCGGCGTATCGAGGCAAGCCTGCCGAAGTAGGCGCAAAGCGATCCACTCCAGCCTTTCAATTTGCACAATCGTCGTGACAATGGGAGGCAAGTTGGAAGACAGAGGAATCGCCATGCGTCAGACGTTTTTTCGCTCGCTCATCGTCGCGGGATGCCTGCTGGCTACGGCGCCCTTGACGCCGGCGTTGGCGGAAGACGGTGCAGCCAGCACGCTGGGCGGAGCGATTGCAGACCTCCTGCGCACCGGCCAAACCATCGATCGTCGCGTGCCGTTCGGGCGTGAGGACATGCAGTTGTCCTTCGCGCCTCTGGTCAAGCAGACCGCGCCGGCTGTCGTCAACGTCTACGCGTCGCAGCAGGTGCGTGCCCGTTCGCCATTTGCCGGCGATCCGTTCTTCGAGCAGTTTTTTGGCGACCAGATGCCGCCGCGTGTGAAATCGTCGCTGGGTTCGGGCGTTCTCGTCGACCCGAGTGGCCTGATTGTCACCAATTTCCATGTCATCCGCGATGCCGACGAGGTGAAAGTCGCGACGTCGGATGGCCGCGAATTCGAGAGCAAACTGCTGCTCAAGGACGAGTCGCTCGATCTTGCCGTGCTCAAGATCGATGCCAAGGAGGCGTTCCCGTCGGTGGCGATCGGCGATTCCGACGCGCTGCAGGTCGGCGACCTCGTGCTGGCCATCGGCAACCCGTTCGGCGTCGGCCAGACGACGACGTCGGGCATCATTTCGGCGCTTGCTCGCTCGCATATCGGCGTCTCGGATTTCGGCTTCTTCATCCAGACCGACGCGGCGATCAATCCCGGCAATTCCGGCGGCGCGCTGGTCACCATGGGCGGCCAGCTGATCGGTATCAACACAGCGATCTATAGCCGCAGCGGCGGCTCGATCGGCATCGGTTTCGCCATTCCGTCCAACATCGTGCGCGCCGTCGTCGAGGCGGCGAAAAACGGCAGCGACTATTTCGAGCGGCCCTTCGTGGGCGCTGCGTTCGAGCCGGTGACTGCGCCGATTGCAGAATCGCTGGGGATGGATCGCCCGCAAGGGGCGCTGGTGTCCTCGGTCGTGCTGGACGGTCCGGCGGCCAAGGCCGGACTGAAAGCCGGCGACGTGGTGCTTGCGATGAACAACCTGCCCATCGAACATGTCGACGCGCTGGGTTATCGGCTGGCTACCCAGCAGATTGGCAGTGTCGCCAACTTTTCCGTGTTGAGCGGCGGCGGCAGGAAGGACCTGAAGATCACACTGGCGCGTGCGCCGGAAGGCAGCTCGGCCACGCAGGTCTCGATCGATGGGCGCAGCCCGTTTGCCGGCACCAAGGTTGCAGCGCTGTCGCCAAGGCTCGCGCAGCAACTCGGCATGTCGACGGAATCCACCGGTGTCACCATTGTCGACATCAAGCCGAACTCGCCTGCAGCCGATTACGGTTTCAGGCCGCGCGACATCGTGCGCGAGGTGAACGGGGTGGAGATCGACACCGCCGAAAAACTCAAGGAGGCCGCCTCGCAGCAGACGCGCTGGTGGCGCTTCACCGTCGAGCGCGACGGCCAATTGATGCGCCAGATGCTGCGATACTGATGGCCGACCTGTTCTCCAAGGATGAGCCTCTAAAGCCGCCATCGGGCAGGCCGCTCGCCGACCGGCTGCGTCCGGCGACGCTTGGCGATGTTGTCGGCCAGGAGCACCTGACCGGCGAGGATGGCGTGCTGACGCGCATGATCCGCTCCGGCTCGCTGGGCTCGATGATTTTCTGGGGGCCGCCCGGAACCGGCAAGACCACCGTCGCCCGGTTGCTCGCCGGCGAGACCGGGCTCGCATTCGAGCAGATTTCGGCGATCTTTTCCGGCGTCGCCGATCTGAAGAAAGTGTTCGAGACCGCCAGGCTGCGCCGCACCAATGGACGCCAGACGCTGCTGTTCGTTGACGAGATTCATCGCTTCAACCGAGCCCAGCAGGATTCGTTTCTGCCCGTCATGGAGGACGGAACCGTCGTCCTGGTCGGGGCGACGACGGAAAACCCGTCCTTCGAGTTGAACGCCGCTCTGCTTTCGCGCGCGCGTGTGCTGACGTTCCATACGCTTGGCGAAGAAAGCATCGTGAAACTCCTGGCGCGCGCCGAGGCAACCGAGGGCAAGAGCCTGCCGCTCGACGGTGAGGCGAGGGCGGTTCTCTTGCGACTGGCCGATGGCGACGGCCGCGCTGCGCTGACGCTGGCCGAAGAGGTCTGGCGCGCGGCCAAGCCCGGAGAAGTGTTCGACGCCAATGTGCTGCAGCGCATCGTGCAACGCCGTGCCCCCGTCTACGACAAGAGCCAGGACGGCCATTACAATCTGATCTCGGCGTTGCACAAATCGGTGCGGGGGTCGGACCCGGACGCAGCACTCTACTACCTAGCGCGCATGTTCGACGCTGGTGAGGATCCGCTCTATCTCGGCCGCCGGCTGGTGCGCATGGCGGTCGAAGATATCGGCCTTGCGGACCCGCAGGCGCTGGTCGTCGCCAACGCCGCCAAGGATGCCTACGATTATCTAGGCTCGCCGGAAGGGGAGTTGGCCTTCGCGCAGGCCTGCGTCTACCTCGCCACCGCGCCGAAATCCAATGCCGTCTACACCGCTTTCAAGGCGGCGACGCAGGCCGCCAAGGAAAACGGCTCGCTGCTGCCCCCCAAGCACATCCTCAATGCGCCGACCAAGCTGATGAAGGACGAGGCCTACGGCAAGGGCTACCAGTACGACCACGACCAGCCCGAGGCTTTTTCCGGCCAGGACTACTTTCCGGAGAAGATGGGCAGGCAAACCTTCTATGATCCGCCGGACCGGGGGTTCGAGCGCGAGGTGAGGAAGCGGCTGGACTATTGGGCGAAGCTTCGCCGCGAAAGGGCCGGGGACGACGACTGACCACCGCCGAGACGCGACGATGCAGGACTCGAGTATGTAATTTACGGTCTCGCGCCCAAATTCATGTGTCCGTTAAGGCCCGTTTTGTGGATCTTGGCTCTTTCCAGATCGCGAGCGGCCATATCCAATATTTTGTTTGTGGCTTCGCGCGCCGCCGCTCCATCGCGCATGCGCAGTGCCTCGATGATCCCAAAATGCGCTTTCACGGCTTCGTCGCGCCGGTCAACCGAGTTTGCGGTCGCTTCTTGCGTGAAGTTCAGCGCGGTTTCGATCAATCCGCCAATCTGACGGAATATCGGATTGTGACAGGCGCCGTAGAGAAGCTGGTGGAAGGCGGTGTCCGAACGGACGAAAAGCTCAACCGTAGCGCCAGCGGCCGCCATGCCCTTCCACGCCGTTTCGAGATCGGCAATCTCGCGCAGCGTTGCACGCGTGGCCGCGAGTTCGACAACCAGCGGCTCGATGGCGCGCCGCGTTTCCAGGATCGCATCGAGAAGCTGAGGGTCAATTGTGTCGGGCGTGTACCATGCGAGCACCTGTGGGTCGATGATGCTCCATTTGTTCCGGTCGCAAACTATGGTGCCGACGCGCGGACGGCTCAACACAAGACCCTTGGCTGCGAGTACCTTCAGGGCCTCGCGGATGACGGTGCGGCTTACGCCATACTCGGTGCCCAGATCGCTCTCGCGCGGCAGCATAGCGCCGGGCGGATAGCGCCTGGAAAGCACATCGGATGCGATTGCCCGCACGACGTTGGGCAAGACGCGCGGACGGGGCAATTTCAGCGCGGTGCCTTCGACTTCCACTAGAGCGGCCATCGATTCCTCCAGTCAGTCTACTCCATCAGGAGCACGGGCTTGATCGTGCGCCCGGATTTCATGTCGGCGACGGCTTCTTCGATCTGGTCGAGCGAATAGTGCTTGATCAGGCGGTCGACCGGAAAGAGCCCGTCCTTGTAGAGCTTGACGAGTTGCGGCAGGAATTTCTTCGGCTTGCTGTCGCCCTGCAGTATGCCGCGTACCGTTCTGCCGAACAGCAGATGCGTCATGTCCAGGCTGACCTCGGTCCCCAGCTTGGCGCCGCCGATCAACCCGCATGTGCCGCGTGTCTGCAACACCTCGAAAGCGGTTCGCAGCACCTTCGGGCTGCCGGTCGACTCGATGGAATAACGTACGCCGTCCCTGCATATGCGCTTCACGGCCTCGACGGTATCTTCACGGGATGCATCCACCGTGTGCGTGGCGCCGAGCTCCATGGCGAGAGCCAGCCGCTCCGGCACGACGTCGACAACGATGATCGGATCGCATTTAACGAGCTTAGCTGCCATGACCGCCGCCAGGCCGACGTTGCCAGCTCCGGTGATCACCAGCGAAGACCCCACCTCAGGGCGCAGTGTATTGAAGACAGCACCTGCGCCCGTCTGGAAACCGCACCCCAGGGGGGCGAGGGTTTTCAGGTCGACGTCCTTGTCGACCACGACGACGTTTCCTTCCGTCGCGATTGCATGAGTAGCCAGCGAAGACTGGTTGAAGAACGCTCCGTTGATTTGCTCTGAGCCGCCGTGACTGTGTTTTTTGGAAAGCGGGGCAGGGATCGTCCAGCCACTGCCCGAATACCTCTTGCCTGAGAAGTTCATTTCCATGTGGTGCCAGCAGTAGGAGGTCGCACCCTCCAGGCAGCTTGGACACGTACCGCAATAGGCGAACGACATCAGGACGTGGTCGCCCGGCTTGACCGTCTTGACGCCCGGCCCGACAGCTTCGACGATTCCGGCGCCCTCGTGCCCCAGGACGATCGGCAACGGCGTGGGATAGAACTGATCGCGGATGATCAGGTCCGTGTGGCAGATGCCGCACGCCACGACCTTGACGAGAACCTCGCCGTCCATCGGCGCATCCACCTGTATGCACTCGATGCTGAAAGGTCCGCCCTTTTGCCGCACGACCGCAGCCTTGATGTCCATTGTTGCATCCTCGTCAACAGATTCAGGTAAGCGGGCTGGCGCGCCGCCTTTTTTGGGCGGCGCGCCGCACACGGTCAAAATGGATAGGGAGGAATATCCTCATTGACCGTGATCCACTGCCATTGGCTGTACTCGTCCATCACCGACGGCCCGCCGGAGCGAGCGCCGTTGCCGGATGCGCCCATCCCGCCGATCGGACCGAACACCTCGTGCAGCACAGTCTGGTCGTTGATGTGCACGATCCCCGTCCTGACCCTTTCGGCGATACGCATGGCCTTGGCCTGGTTGCGCGTAAAGATCGATGTCGCCAGCCCGTAGGAAACCCCGTTCGCCAGCGCCACCGCCTCATCCTCGGTCTTGAAGGTCACGATTGGAGCTATCGGACCAAAGATCTCGTCGGCGTAGACCGACATGTCTGTGGTGACGTCCGCCAACACCGTTGGCTTGAAGTTCAGCCCTTCGCGGCCGCCGCCAGCCAGCACGTTGGCGCCGGCAGCGACGCTGTCGTCGAGCAATCTCTGCGCTCGCTCGGCCTGTTTCTCATTGATCATTGGGCCCAAATGGACGTGCTGGGTGAACGGATCGCCGACATGCAGGTTCCTGGCCTTTTCGGCCAGCTTCGTTGCATAGGCCTCGGCGATCGATTCATGGACGATGTGACGGCCGACGGTGAAGCAGATCTGTCCCTGGTGGAAAAACGATCCGAACGCTGTTGCCGAAACGGTGCCGTCAATGTCTGCATCCTCGAACACGATGGCGGCGTTGTTGCCGCCCAACTCCAGCGCGACCTTCTTCAGATCGCGGCCCGCTACCTCGCCGACCTTGCGTCCGGTGGCGGTGGAACCGGTAAAGGAAATCATGTCGACGTCGGGATTCTCGACCAGCGCCGCCCCAACATCGCCACCGCCCGGGACGACAGTGAAGACGCCTTCCGGAACGCCGGCCAGTTCGAATAGCTTTGCCATCAGATAGCCGCCGCAAACAGGCGTCTGCAGATCCGGCTTGAGCACGACCGCGTTGCCCATGGCTAGGGCCGGAAGGACGACGCGGGCTGCCAGAATGAAAGGCGAGTTCCAGGGCGTGATGACACCGACGACACCCAACGGTACGCGTCGCGCGTAGCTCTTGCGAGCATGGGCGCTTGCCAGGATATACCCTACCGGTTGCCCGGTCGTGCCGGCGATTTCAATTGCCTCGCGAGCCGAGGTCATGATTTCGAATGGGGCTTTCGGTGGAATGGATCCGGTTTCGCGGATAATCCATTGGCCGATCTCGTCGGCGTGAACCTCGCAGAGCTGTGCGAACTTGCGCAATACGTCGCCGCGCTCGATGGAAGGCTTTTGCGCCCATTGCACCTGGGCCTGCTTCGCTATGCGGCATGCATCGGTAACATCCTCTGGGCTGGCCACGCCGCCGGTGAACAGGACTTCCCCCGTCGCCTTGTCGGTGACCGGTATCGTGCCGCTACGGGCTGGCCGAAATCGGCCGATGTAAATCGAACCGGACATCTCGCCAGTCAGCAGCCCCCTGGCAAACGACACATCTTGCTTCGTCATGAACGCCTCCACATTGTTGCCACCCACCGCGCACGAAAGTCGCCGTGACGGTAGATTCAACGTAATTGTAACCGGGGTAAGCCGTGGGCACTTTGCCGAGATGGCATCGTTTATGTTCTGCGCAGGAACTACACAGCAGCGGTCGCCTATTGCGCAGGCATCGATATGCGCCAAGCTTTAAAGTCTCAGGAACTTCGCCATCTGCTTCTGGCAGAAATCCAGGTACGCGCGCACGATGCTGGAAGGGTTGCGGTGCGATGGATAAAGCAAGCTGACCTGCTGCTCCGGCAAGGGATGATCGGGAAGCACCTCGCACAGCATGCCAGTTTGGATATGATCCACCGCCAGGAAGCGAGGCAGTTCGGTAATGACCTCGCCTGCCAGCGCTCGGCCGCAAAGTTGCAGATAGTCGTTAGTGGTCAGCATCGCCTTCGGTTCGACGATGTGTTCGCCGAGGCGCCATCTGGGCTGGGTATTGGCATCCGGGCACCACATGGCGCAGGGCAGATGGTACAAGGCTTCCGGAGAGCCGGGCGTGCCCAGGCGCGCCAGCAGGTCCGGGCTTGCAACCAGTGCATGCCTATAAGTGAGCAGCCGCCGTGCCACCATCGCCTCGTGGACGATCGCACCGATGCGCAACGCGACGTCGATTCCATCCTGGATGAGATCCACCCGGCGGTCGGTGGTGTAGACGCTGAGTTGAATACCGGGATAGCGAAGCTGGAACGCGCCCAGCAGTTCCCACCACGGTTCGAATGCCGTCGGCAAAGAAAGCCGCAGTCGTCCCCTTAGATGCGCCTGGTCGCTGATGACCGCCTGCTCGGCCTCCACGAGCGCCTCGATGCCCCGAGTCGCGTGCTCATAAAGGCGGGTTCCGGTGTCTGTCAGCCGGGTGCCTTTTGCAGAGCGCTCCAGCAATTGCACTTTCAATTCGCGCTCCAGTTCGCGGATTCGGCGGCTGAGTGTTGGCAGTGGAATGCCCGTCCGATGCGCGGCGGCCGATAGGCTGCCGGCTTGAACGACACTCACGAACATCTGCACGGCGTTCAGATCCATGGGAAAGTTCCCTGCCAAATATGAGAGGCGGATTATCATATCCATGGATAGCGCACCATAGGTGAGCGACTTAACTTTCCTCCCATCCGCTGGTGAAACCAGGTCCAACACTCAAAGGGGTTATGCTCTTGTCCATCGAATCCTCCATCAAGGCCTACGAAACCGCCCTCAACGGCAACGATATCGATACCATTCTGGGCCTTTACGGCAACGATCCCATTTTCATGCCGCAGCATGCCCCGGCGCTGGTCGGCCGCAATGCGGTGCGCGCGGGCTACGAGCAGGTGTTCGCCTCGATCAAGCTCGACATTGTTTTCACCATCCACGAGGTCGAAACCGCTGGCGACTGGGCCTGGGTCCGCACCAGTTCTGCAGGCCGCACCCGCATCCTCGCCGCCGGCGTCGAGATCGAGGAAGGCAACAACGAACTGTTCGTCTTCCGCCGTGAGAACGGCGTCTGGAAGATCCACCGCTACCTGTTCTCGACCAATCGCCCGCGGGCGTAAGCAGGGAGAAACGCCGTGAAAGCGTATGTCATCGAAAAGCCGGGCGGTCCGGAAGCTCTCAAGCTGCGGGACATTCCATCGCCGGAACCGGGCGCGGACGAAGTGAAGATCCGGGTTCGGGCCTTCGGCCTCAATCGTGCCGAAGCCTACCTGCGGGCCGGCAAGATGGGCGAAATTACGGCGCCACGCGTGCCTGGCATCGAGGCAGTTGGCGAGGTCGTCAACGATCCGTCCGGCACGTTCCGTACCGGCCAGCGTGTCGCTACCGCCATGGGAGGCATGCAGTTCGGCCGTCCCGGCAGTTATGCCGAAGCGGTTTCGGTGCTGCGCAACAACGTCATCGACCTCGATGGGGCCTCGCTGTCCTGGGAAGAACTGGCGGCGTTGCCTGAATCCTACCTGACGGTTTGGGGAGCGCTCACCAAGAGCCTGAATATCCGTGAGGGGCAGACACTGCTGGTGCGCGGCGCAACCTCGGCAGCTGGCTTGGCCGCCGTCGCCTATGCAAAGGCGTTCCGCCTCGATGTGATCGCCACCACGCGCTCACCGGAAAACGCCTCTCGATTGCGCAACGTTGGCGCCGACGAGGTAATCATTGACAACGGCCAGATTGCAGATCTCGTGCGCGCCATTGCGCCGGATGGGGTGGACGCGGCGCTTGAGGTGGTCGGCGCGGCCACGTTGCGCGACACGATCAAGTGCCTCAAGCCTTTCGGTGCGGTTTCGGTGATCGGTCTGCTGGGCGGCCCTCCGGTGTTGGACCACTTCCACCTGATGCAGGACCTGCCTGGCGCCACGCGGCTCAATTTTTTTCCCAGCGGTTTGTTGGGAACGGCTGCGCTGCCGCTTACGGACACGCCTCTTGCAATGCTCGCGCAGGACGTCGCCGCCGGCCGAATTCCCTCCCTGCGAACGCGGACGTTTGACTTCGAAGATGTACCAGCAGCGCACAGCTTCATGGAGAGCAACCGGGCGCTCGGAAAACTCGTCGTCCGGCTTTGAGCCAATCAAGTACGAAGGGACAATGACCCGATGACCGGCCAACGTGACAATACCCTGGTAGACAAGGGGCGGCGCAACTTCGTTATCGCTTCCGGGGCCGTTGGCGCGGTCGTGGGTCTCGAGCCAAAGTTTGCCCTGGGCAAGACGCTTGCCGGCGTCAATGGATATGATGTGGTGATAGTCGGTGGGGGATCGGCGGGCGCAGCGCTCGCTTACCGACTGAGTGGCGATCCGGCGCGTCGGGTTCTGTTGATTGAAGCGGGCAAAGCCTACCAGCCGGAAGAATACCCCGATCCAGTTCGCCTCCAGACCATTATCGGCGGCGACCCGGCCCATGATTGGGGCTTCACTTCGGAACCGGGCTGGGCCGGCAAGGCGATCCCGGTGCCGCGCGGGAAAGTGCTTGGCGGTTCGTCGGCCATCAACGGCGCGGTTGCCATGCGCGCCCATGCAGGCGATTTCCGGCGCTGGGCCGAAGCGGGATTGCCGAACTGGTCGCATGATGAGGTTGTGCCGTTCTACAAGCTCATGGAGCGGACCAGTCACGGCTCTGACGCGCTGCACGGGCGCAGTGGGCCTTGGCCCATCCACCAGCTGCAGTGGGACGAAATCTCCGATATGCAGCGTGCGTTCATAGGTTCGGCGGAGGCCGCCGGCTACAAGCGCGTGACGGACTTCAACGGTGACGATCCGTTCGGGGTCGGGCCATATCCGATGAACACCCGTATCGGCAATCGGCTCAACACTGGCATGACCTATTTGGGCCGTGGGGTGCGCGCGCGGCCAAATCTCACCATCCGCTCGGAAACGCTGGTTGATCGGCTGGAGATTCAGGACAACCGTGCGCCTGCCGTCGTGTTGGCGGGTGGCGAGCGCATCGAGGCAGGTGAGGTGGTTCTGGCTGCTGGAACCTATGGCTCGGCAGCCTTGTTGATGCGTTCCGGCATCGGTCCGGCAAAAGACCTGAGCGCGCTCGACATCCCGGTTGTCGCTGATTTGCCGGTGGGCACACGATTGCAGGACCACCCATTCTTTTTCACCACCTGGGCTGCCCATCCCGAGCGTCTCGGCTTGCCGATCCCGCCGGTAGGCGCGCTGCTTTGGGGCAAGTCCTCGCTGGCGCGTCCCGACGACCTTGATACCCACGTCACCGCAGTCCACTACGGAGATCCAAAGTCGTCACCCACCGGCGGCATCTTCATGCTGGCCGTAGCCAACACGCGTCCGCAGGCTCGCGGCTCCGTTCGTCTTCGCGATCGCAATCCGGCCTCTGCTCCCGCCATCGCCCTCAATCTCCTTGGCGAGGCGGAGGATCGGCAGCGCCTGATGGACGGCATCGAGATCGTTCGCCGTATCGTGAGCGACGGGCCGCTGAAGGAGATCGTCGCAGACGAGATGGTTCCGGGCCCATCGATCAGGGACAGAGCGGCGCTGGAAAGCGCCCTGCCGATGGCGCTGGACACCTATCATCACCCGACTTCCACCGCGCCCATGGGCGCGGATGGCGATCCGCATGCCGTGGTCGACTGGCAGGGACGCGTAAAGGGGGTTGGCGGGCTTCGTGTCGCCGACGCCTCGATTTTCCCCGATGTGCCATCGGTTGCGACCAACCCCACCGTGATCATGGCCGCCGAACGGATCGCGGCCTGGATGATGGCCTGAGGAACGAAGGCCATGACAAGCAGATCGTATCGCGTCGCCCACCGCAAGGAGCCCGCCATGGCGTGTGTCCAAACAGGAATACCGTCGTGACCAAGTCACTTGTTCTACCCAATCAACAGGAGGAAATCATGTTTAAGGCATTGCGCAACGCAGCTCTGGCGTTTGCACTGGCAGCGATCACGCTGACCGCAGGCGGGAAGACGGCAGGAGCCGACGAGGCGGCGGCGGCCATAACGCAACAGCTCAAGAATTATGAGCAGGCGCTCAACAAGTCCGATGTGGATGCGGTGATGAAGCTGTACGCAAAGGATGCGGTGTTCATGCCGCAGTACAGCCTTCCGTCCGTCGGGCGCGATGCTATCCGCACTGCCTACGAAAACGTCTTCAAGGCAATCAAGCTCAATATCGTCTTCAAGATCGATGAAGTTCGCCCGCTCGCGGCGGATTGGGCTTACGCCCGCACGCGCTCGAATGGCACGGTGAAGGTGCTGGCCAGCGACCAGGGGCCGGGACCTGAAGCAAACCAGGAATTGTTCGTTTTTCACCGGGAGGACGACGGCCAGTGGCGCATTGCCCGCTACATCTTCTCAACCACCAATCCGCCCCGATAATTCAATCACCCCCGGTACCTCTGAAAACACAGGAGAATATCGATGACTACTCAAGCTCAAGCCTCCGGCATTGCCGCCGCACGCGTTCTGATGGCTTTGGTTTTCGTGCTTTCTGGCCTTTCCAAACTCGGCGCCGCTGATGCCATGCGTGGCTACATGGAGGCCATGGGTGTGCCCGGGGGCCTGCTTTGGCCGACCATCCTGTTCGAAATCGGCGCAGGACTGCTGATCATCGTCGGCTACCAGACAAGGATCGTCGCTGCCGCGCTCGCCGCTTTTACCCTTCTCACGGCTGCGATCTTCCACAACCAGTTCAGCGACCAGATCCAGATGATCATGTTCCTGAAAAACGTGTCGATGGCCGGTGGTTTTGCGCTGCTGGCCTTTGTTGGGGCAGGGGCGATGAGCGTCGATGCCCGCGCGCAAAGCCGGGGCGCGCAACTGAAATCGGCTGCCTGATCCCCCTTGGGCGAAACGCTGTTTCGTGAGGAAACGACAATGCGTGCGGCGTGGTATGAAAAACGGGGTGCCGCCCGAGACGTGTTGGTGGTTGGCGAGTTGCCCGACCCCAACCCGGGCGAGGGCGAAGTCCGTATCCGTTTGGCCGTGTCGGGTATCAGCCCCGGCGACGTGAAGAAACGGTCCGGCTGGCAAGGCGCTCCGATGCCCTATCCCCGAGTCATTCCGCACAGCGACGGCGCCGGCGTCATCGATGCCGTCGGCTTGCGTGTGTCGGAAGACCGGCTTGGCCAGCGTGTTTGGTGCTACGGCGCCCAGTCCTATCGCCCCTTCGGCACAGCGGCAGAAATGGTTGTCGTCCCAGTGACCTTGGCAGTGCGCTTGCTGGCGTCGTCGGCGGGATCGAGCGAACTTGAAATGGCAGAGCAGGCTGCGTGTTTGGGGATCGCCGGCATCACCGCACACAGGGCGATATTCGCTGACGGTCCCGTGGCGGGCAAGACAGTCCTCGTGCATGGCGCCGCAGGTGGCGTTGGCTCGATCGCCGTGCAACTGGCTCGTTGGGATGGCGCACAGACTATAGCGATCGTGCGCGACCCATCTCAAAGAAATGCGGTGGCAGCGCTGGGCGCCAACCATGTGTTTGTTGCCAGCGACCCTGACCTTGTTGGCCAAATCAGGCAAGTGGCGCCGGATGGAGTGCATCGCATCGCGGAGGTCGATTTTGCTTCCCACATAGAACTTGATGCCGCGGTTATCGCCGTCGGCGGGGTGATTAGCTCCTATTATTCATCACAGGATCGCCCCGAAATTCCGTACTGGCAGTTGGGCTTTGCCGACGTGACTTTGCGTTTGCTCGGCAGCGACGACTTTCCGCCGTCGATCAAAGATTCTGCCGCTCGCGAACTGACCTATGCCCTGGCAGTCGGAGCGTTGCGCGTGAAGGTAGCGACGCGGCTGTCGCTCGAAGAAATCGCCTCGGCGCACGAGCTTGTCGAACGAGGCGTTGGCGGTCGCGTCGTTATTGACCTTGCTCGGCAAGGCGCCGCTCTCGGCTAACTGATGAAAGCGCCGGGACTAATTGGACTGAGTTGAGACGGTCTTGAGCCGGCGAAGGAGAAGCACATGTCCCTGACGGAAAAGCCCATTGAAACGCCGGAGCGCGTGGCATTTTACGACAAGATCGACAAAACGAGCATGACGCCGCTGTGGACCGTGCTCTCCAACATCATCACGCCCGAGCCGAAAAGTGGTTGCCTGCCGCATCTCTGGAATTTCGCGCAAGCGAAATCCTATCTGCTCGAATCCGGAAGGCTTATCAGCGCCAAGGAGGCGGAGCGCCGGGTGCTGATCCTGGAGAATCCGGGCCTGCGCGGGCAAAGCCGTATTACGACATCTCTTTATGCCGGTCTCCAGCTTGTGATGCCTGGCGAAGTGGCGCCTGCGCATAAACACAGCCAGTCCGCGCTCCGCTTCGTGCTCGACGGGGCAGGGGCGCATACCGCGGTCGACGGGGAGCGCACGCAGATGCATTTCGGCGACTTCGTCATCACCCCGCCCGGCGCCTGGCACGATCATGGCAATAAAAGCGACGAACCGATGATCTGGCTGGACGGGCTGGATGTTCCGATGGTTTCGCTGTTTGACGCGTCCTTCGCCGAGGAGCATCCGAAGGACGAGCAGCCGATCTACCGTGCCGCCGGCGACGCGCTGGCACGCTATGGCGCCAACATGATGCCGGTCGATTTTGCAGCCCGGAAAAAGAGTTCGCCTATCTTCAACTATCCCTATGAGAGGTCACGCGCGGCCCTGGAGACGATGCGAAAGCAGGAGGAGTGGGATCCGTGCCATGGCCTCAAGCTGCGTTACGTCAATCCGGTGGATGGCGGTTTCGCCATGCCGACCATCGCGACATTCCTGCAACTGCTGCCCAAGGGGTTCTCGACGAGCGCCTACCGCTCGACCGACGCCACCGTTTTCGTCGTGGCGGAAGGATCGGGCAGCTCGACGATTGATGGACAGGTCTTCGAATGGGGACCGAAGGACATTTTCGTGGCGCCGAGCTGGAAGTGGATTTCGCACACGCCGCACAACGATGCGGTGATCTTCTCCTATTCGGATCGTTCAGCCCAGGACAAGCTCGGCCTGTGGCGTGAAGATCGCGGCAATCACTAGGAGGTTCGAAATGGCATTCGTATTCGAAGCTCCTCGTCCGCCAAGCGTGGCTGTCGCCGGCGAGCAGGCTCGGTTCCCGGTCCGCCGGATATTCTGCGTCGGTCGGAATTATGCGGAACATGCCCGCGAGATGGGTCGCGATCCCGACCGGGAGCCACCGTTCTTTTTCACCAAACCAGCCGACGCTGTCGTCGACGACGGCGAGACGGTCGCCTATCCGCCGCTGACCGGCAATTTTCACTATGAAGCCGAGCTTGTCGTAGCCATCGGCGAGAGCGGCTTCGATATCCCGATGGAGGACACGCTCGACCACGTCTATGGCTATGCGGTCGGCAATGACCTGACGCGGCGCGACCTGCAGCTCGAGGCCCGCGCACAAGGTCGCCCTTGGGATTGGGGGAAAGCCTTCGACCGTTCGGCGGTCTGCGGCCCTATCCACAAGGTGAGCGATATCGGACATATCCATCGCGGCGCCATACGGCTGACCGTCGGCGGCGTGACGAAGCAGAAGGCAGACATTGGCGACCTTATCTGGTCCGTACCCGAGATCGTCGCGTTTCTTTCCCAGTCCATGCAGATCGAACCCGGCGACCTGATCTACACAGGCACGCCCGCTGGCGTCGGCCCGCTTGTCGCGGGAGACGTCTGCGTGGTTGAAATTGAAGGCCTGGGCTCGATCTCCACGACGATAGGGGAGCGCGCCGGGACATGAGCGGGCTGGTTCTGCATAACTATTTCCGGAGTTCGACCTCGATCCGGCTGCGCGCCGCGCTGAACCTCAAGGGGCTTGGCTATCAGTATGTAGCCCATCATCTGAGGAAGGGGGAACACCACTCGGCTGCCTACCTCGCGATCAATCCGCAAGGGCTGGTTCCCGCCCTGGAGCTTGACGATGGCACTGTGCTGACCCAGTCGCTCTCCATCATCGAGTACCTCGACGAGGTCTACCCCCAGCAGCCGCTGCTTCCCGGCACGCCGCTCGATCGGGCACGTGTCCGGGCTCTCGCCTACGCGATCGCTTGCGAAATACATCCCGTCAACAATCTGAGGGTCCTTGGTTATCTCAAGTCGACCTTTGGGGCCGACGACACGGCTGTGGCCGTCTGGTTCAGGCACTGGGTCAATGAAACGTTCGCGCCGATGGAAAAGATGCTCGCCGGCGACCCGCGCACGGGCATGTTCTGCCACGGCGACAAACCCGGCCTGGCTGATCTTTGCCTTTTTGCCCAGGTCGTCAACAACAAGCGGTTCGACGTCGACATGTCACCATTCGCGACGATCAGACGCATCTATGAGAATTGCCTGGCCGTGCCGGCGTTTGCGGACGCCATGCCGGAGGCGCAGCCCGACGCCGAATGAACGGAGAGCAAGACGACCGATGATCGACACCCGCAATTCCCTGCTGCTGACAAAGGTTGCCGAGGGAAACAACGACGAGAGCCGTGCGCCGCAACGCGTCCTCGGTAGCGCGTCGACCCGTCTGGCGATCCGTTGGAGCTAAGCAGGCAGTAAAAAGCGTTGGAGGACGCTGGCCATGTTACGCACGATCGAGTCGGGAAGCCGGAGCTATGAAGAGCTGAAGGCCTGGGGCGATTGCATCAACCGGACCCTCGTCAATCTTGATTTCTTCGCCGAGAGCCCGGAGTTCTCGGGATCCTACCACTATATGATCGCCGAGGACTGTGTCGCGGCGCGGCTGTTTGGAACAGCGCACTGTACCGCCCGTTCCCAGCGCAGGTTGCGCGAAGTCGACAATGATTTCGTGCTGCTGATCTATCTTAGGACCGGGCAGGCGATGGTTTCGCACAGGCGGTACGCGGGGGCGGTCCCCGAAGGCTCGTTCATTGCCTTCGACAGCTCGAGGCCGCATGAACTGATTATGCGGGAACGGTTCGATCACCTGGTGCTTCGCATGCCGAAGGCCCGTTTTGTTTCACTGCATCCTGCGATTTCTTCGATGCTAGATCGGCCGGTGAGTGGACCGGCCGCGGAAATGCAGGCCGCCGCCGGTATACTCGACATGATCGTTTCGTTGGGCGGCGCCATGCCCAGCACTGTTTCGACAATGTCCGAAACGGTCGTGAAACTGTTGGGCGACTGGCTCGTCAAGGATGGAGAAGGCGAGGTTGGACGCGCGGTCCGCCATGACCTGCTTGCTGGCCGCATCATGAAGTGCCTCGAGGATAACTTTACCGATCCAGACTATTCGCCCACGCGCCTCGCCGGCGCGATGGGCATCTCGAGACGCTATGTGGACAGCATCTTCGCCGAGATGAAGAGCACGTTCGGCAAAGCGATGCTGGAGAAGCGGCTGGAGCGCTGTCACCTGCTCTTGAGCGCCCCCCAGTTCCGCGACCGGTCCGTGACAGATATCGCGTTCGAAAGCGGATTCAACGATCTGTCCCACTTCTCGAAGCGGTTCCGCGAACGCTACGGCATCTCCCCAAGGGCGGTTCGCAAATCGGCCGCGTAAGCGCCGAACCGACGATTGATTTCTCGAAGGAGGGAAGCCGCGGGTCGCGAGGATTTGTCCTTCCGCCGCCGTCATGTCCGCACCTCGATCAAACGGAATCGACGACGGCGGTCACCTCCGATGAAAGATGTTCCGCCGTAAAACAAAGAATGTGCTCTCCCAGCAAAGTAGATAGCACGCGTTTGGCTAGACTTTGCTTACCACACGGGAGGAAAAGATGGCCTTGCTTACCACGCAGACCCTTACACGCCGCCACATCCTGAAAGGAGCGGCGGCGGCCGGCGCATTGTCCGTCACCGGACTGGCCATGCCAGCTGTCGCGCAGGAGCGGACCTTCAAGATCGGCTATGTCAGCCCCAGATCCGGTCCCTTGGCGCTTTTCGGCCAAGCCGACGAATTCGTGCTCGGCACGATCAGGACGGCTCTCGGCAACGGGATCGAGATCGGCGGGAAGGTCTATCCCGTCGAGATCATCGCCAAGGATACCCAGTCCAGCGCCAATCGCGCTGCAGAGGTCACGAGCGAACTGATCCTGACCGATGAGGTAGACCTCGTTCTGGTCTCCTCGGCGCCTGAGACGGTCAACCCTGTCTCGGATCAATGCGAGCTGAACGGCACGCCGTGCATTTCGACCGTCGCTCCGTGGCAGGCCTGGATGTTCAATCGCGGCAGCAATCCCGAAAAAGGATTCGAAAGCACTTTCCACTTTTTCTGGGGTTTCGAGGACATCATCTCCGTCTTCGCCAATATGTGGGACACGGTTTCGACCAACCGGAAAGTGGGCGGCCTGTTTCCCAATGACGAAGACGGGCGCGCGTGGAGCGACGAAACGAACGGAGCGCCGGCGTTACTTGGCGCCAGGAAATACGGCGTGGTTCCCTCGGGCTTCTACCGCAATCTCGGCGACGATTTTTCCGCGGTGATCAAGACCTTCAAGGACGCGGGTTGCGAACTCGTCACCGGTGCACCGCTGCCGCCTGATTTCACCACATTCTGGACGCAGGCCCGGCAGCAGGGGTTCCGCCCGAAGGCGGCTTCGATCGCCAAGGCAATCCTGTTCCCCGCGGCTGTGGAAGCCCTCGGGGATGCCGGCCACAACCTTTCGAGCGAAATATGGTGGTCGCCCTCGCATCCGTTCCGGTCGTCCATCTCGGGCCAAAGCGCCGGAGAATACGCGAAGGCCTACAGTGAGGGCACTGGCAAGCAGTGGACACAGCCTGTCGGATTTACCCACGCGCTGTTTGAGGTCGCCATCGACGTTCTCAAGCGCGTGACCGAACCTGGCGATCCGGGCGCGACGATAGCGGCGATCTCGCAAACGTCCTTGCAGACGATCGTCGGAACTGTCGACTGGAAAAACTCTGCGATCAAGAACGTCGCCAAGACGCCGCTCGTCGGCGGTCAGTGGCGCCGCACGCCCAACGGCCCCAACGCCTACGACCTGGTCATCACGTCAAACCAGACCGCACCGGAAATTCCGGTCGGCGGCGATTTCGAGGAGCTGGCCTATTAGGCCGGTCGTCATGTCATGTTGCACATGGAGATCAAGGGACTGTCCAAATCGTTTGGCGCGCTACGCGTTGCGGACGGGATTGACCTTCGAATCCAGCGTGGAGAAGCGGTCGGCATCATCGGGCCCAACGGGGCGGGCAAGACCACCTTTTTCAACCTGATCGCTGGAGATCTGTTCGGCGATGCCGGCACGGTCGTCTTCAAGGGAACCGACGTGACAGGCTGGGATGCGAGGGAGCGGTCGCGCGCCTGCATGGCGCGCACCTACCAGATTCCGCAGCCTTTCCACGGGATGACAGTCTATGAAAACGTGCTGGTCGGCGCAGTCTTTGCCGGCGGCCGCTCGCAGAGTCAGTCCAGGCAGCATTGCGAGGAAATCCTCCAGCAGACGCATCTGTCGGAGTTTGCCAATACGCCCGCAAGCTCGCTCACGCTTCTCAACCGCAAGCGGCTTGAACTGGCGCGTGCGCTTGGTTCGTCGCCCGAACTGCTTCTGCTCGACGAAATCGCCGGCGGGCTCACCGACGCCGAGTGTTCCGATCTGGTCAAGACAATCCTCGACATCAATGCACACGGTGTGACGGTCATATGGATCGAGCACGTGGTCCATGCGCTGCTGGAGGTCGTGAACCGTCTTGTCGTCCTCAACGCAGGTTCGGTTCTGAGGGACGGCGAACCGCATCGGGTGATGCGGTCGCCGGACGTGCGCGAAATCTACCTCGGCGTCGAACCGGAAGCTGACGGAGCGGGGTCATGAAGCCGCTTTTGCATGTGGAAGACCTGAATGCCTTTTACGGCGACCTCCAGGCGCTGTTCGGTGTTGATTTTTCCGTAGGAGAGGGGGAATGCATCGCCGTCATAGGATCGAACGGAGCCGGAAAGTCGACTCTCCTGAGGTCGGTGACCGGACTGCACCGCGGGCGATCGGCCAAGCGCCTGAGCTTAGCGGGCGCGGAAATCAGCCAGCGGGCGGCGAGCGAAATCGTGGCAATGGGCATGACGCTCGTGCCTGAGGGACGGCGGCTCTTTTCCTCCCTTACGGTCGAGGAGAACCTGACGATCGGTCGTTCTGCGGGCCGAGCCGGATACTGGAATCTTTCACGAATCTACGAACTGTTCCCCACTCTGCTCGAGCTCGGGGGACGTCCGGTGACGAAGCTTTCGGGCGGGCAGCAGCAGATGGTCGCGATGGGCCGTGCGCTCATGACGAACCCGAATCTGCTTCTGTGCGACGAGATTTCGCTCGGCCTCGCTCCGGTTGTCGTCAAGGGAATATACGACAACTTCGCGCGGGTGCGGGGCCAGGGCACGGCGGTGATCATTGTCGAGCAGGACATCGGCCGGGCCCTCTCGGTGGCCGACCGCATCATTTGCCTGCGCAAAGGCGCCGTTATGCTCAGTGGCGCCCCCGCCAGCTTCACACGGAATCAGATCGCCGAAGCCTATTTCGGCGTCGAGGGGGAATGACATGGCCAGTGGTGCCGACGTTATCGTTCAGGGAATCTTGCTCGGGGGGCTCTATGCCTTGTTCGCTATGGGCCTCTCCCTGGTGTTCGGGGTGATGAGGCTGGTGAACCTGGCGCACGGCGACTTCATTGTCGCCGCCGCATTCGCGGCGTTCTGCGTGGTTTCGGTCCTCCCCATTCACCCGTTCCTGGCGATCGCCGCCGTCGTGCCGTTCATGGCTGGCCTTGGCTATCTGATCCAGCTCGGCCTTTTCAACCGGCTGCTCGGCAAGGATCCATTGCGCCCTCTGCTGGTGACGTTCGGGGTATCGGTCGTTTTGCAGAACGCGCTGCTCATGACCTTTTCGGCCGATACGCGGCGCCTGTCTGCCGGATCGATCGAAACCCAGAGCGTTGATGTCGGTTCGGTCACGATCGGTGTGTATCCCGCAGTAGTGTTCGCCATGGCGCTGGCAGTCACCATGGCGCTGCAATGGATATTCTATTCGACCGCACTCGGGCAGAGGCTTCGCGCGACATCCGACGATCCCGAGATCGTCGGCCTGGTCGGGGTAGATCATCTGCGTGTTTTCGCCATCGCCAGCGCCATTGCATTCGCGGTGATCGGCATCGCGGGCGTGCTGATGGCCATTCGCGGCAATTTCGATCCGTTCATGGGTCCGGCGCGACTTCTGGTTGCCTTCGAAGCCGTCATCATCGGCGGCCTGGGCAACTTCTGGGGCACGCTCGTCGGAGGCATCGTCATCGGGCTTGCCCAGTCCATCGGCGCGGCAATCGATCCGGCCTACCAGACGATCGCAGGTCACATCGTCTTTTTTGCCGTCTTGTTGCTCAGGCCGGATGGGCTCTTTCCAAAGGTGGCACATCAATGAATGACATAAGCGAAACGCTGCAGCCGAGCCGCCCGCAGGTTGACGTCCATCCAATGGGCGATTCCGACCTGCCAGTCACCGCGCGAACGACGCTGGGGATCGTCTTGGCGTGCATGTTGCTCGCCATGGCGCCCTGGGTGCTGGATCTGGCCGCCTTGCGTTTCACCACCGACTTCCTCGTGTACCTGTCGCTTGCGGTGATATGGAACCTGCTCGGCGGGTACGGCGGATTGATATCCGTTGGCCAGCAGGCCTATGTCGGCATCGGCGGATATGTGTTCTTCGTCTCGCTTGCGTTTCTCGGCCTGCCGTTGCCAGTGGCGATCCTCGCGGGAATGGTGGTTTCGGCTGCCGCGGCGTTGGTGTTTGCGCCGCTGCTTCTTCGCCTCAAGGGGCCGCATTTTGCGATCGGCACATGGGTGATGGCTGAACTATGCATGCTAGCGGTCGCCAATATGCCGTATCTGGGAGGCGGTTCCGGTATGAGCCTCCCGGCGAGCGTTGCCAGGGAAATCGCGACAGACAGGGCCGGGCGCGAGGCGGTGATCTTCTTCTGCGCGCTCCTGCTTGCCTTTTCGGCGATCGCCGGCTCCTATCTGCTCCTGAGGTCGAAATGGGGCTTGGCGCTGACCGCGCTGCGCGATTCCGAACGCGCCGCTGAAAGCCTCGGCGTCGATACCCGGATGATCAAGCTAGCCGTCTTCATCGGCTGCTCGGCCATGGCCGGCGCGGTCGGGTGCGTCGTGTTCCTGAGCAAATTGCGCATGACGCCCGACTCGGCGTTCAGCTTGATCGACTGGACCGCCTATGTCGTCTTCATCGTCATCATCGGTGGGATCGGCCGCATCGAAGGCCCCATCGTAGGAACCATCGTTTTCTTCGCCTTGCGCGGCAGCCTCGCCGATCTCGGGCCTCTTTATCTCATTGTCCTGGGCTTGGTCGCCATTTTCGTGATGCTGAAGGCGCCGCAAGGGCTCTGGGGACTGATCGCCGAGCGATACAAGATCGAGATCTTCCCGGTACAGCGTCGGCTGTGATGGCTGATGGCGGCGCCGCGGGATCTGAGAAAGGATATGTGCCCGTGAAGAAAGATGAAGGCCCGCCCGCGAGCGGCGAAGATCGGCAGTACGATGAGATGCTGGACGCGCTGTACGCCACGTTCGGTCGTCATCCGGGCTTTCGTGTGACCCATGCCAAAGGTGTGCTTGCGACTGGAAGTTTCACGGCGTCGGCGGTGGCGGGCTTGGTAACGCGTGCCGCGCACATGCAGGGCGCGAAAATTCCGGTGACGGTTCGCTTTTCCAACTTCAGCGGCATTCCTTCCGTTGGGGATGGCGATCCGACTGCAGATCCAAGGGGGCTCGCGTTGCGGTTCGACCTGGGCGATGGCGCTATCACCGATATAGTCGCTCACTCGTTTGACGGCTTCCCGGTGGGGACGCCTCAACAATTCCTCCAGTTCCTGAAAGCGATAGCGGCAGCGGTTGCGGAGCCTGGCGATCCCACGGTGCTCGAACGGTTCGTTGCAGATCATCCATCCGCGAAGCGGTACCTGGATGCACCGAAACCGGCGCCGCGAAGCTATGCGGGCGCGCGGTATTTCGGCGTCAACGCTTACAAATTCGTCAACGCTGAAGGGCTGCCGCGATTCGGGCGCTACCGCATCGATCCTGCCGTTGCGGAGCCAAATCTCGATGACGCGGAACGGGCTGCAGCTCCGGGCGACTTCCTGGCCGACGACCTCAGGAGCCGGTTGCTCGCAGGGCCGGTCACCATGCGGCTCATGCTGCAAATGGCGCGGGCCGGCGACGACGTGACGGACGGCTCGGTTTCCTGGCCTTGGGCCGGTCCCGATGCGCGCGAGGAAATCGAACTCGGCACGATCACGCTCACCGATGTTGTTGAACCCAGGAGTGAAAACGAGCGGATACAGGAGGAGCTGTATTTCAGTCCGGGAAGGCTTGTCGACGGCATCGAGCCTTCCGCGGATCCGATGATCCTGGCGAGAAGCAGGATCTACGAAATGGCGTTCGCGCGCCGCCATAGCCGCGATAGGCAGCCTACAGCGGATGCGGCCGCAGGCTGACGACGCGTCAAATCTAATACTGTGACGGCAGCGGCAATACTTCACCGTCCTTGTTGATGGCGATCTTTTCGAAAGCATCGTTGGCCAAGATGCCGGTGATGCGGGCGAAATTGGCGAAGGATTTGCGGGCATCGTCGGGCTTGATCATGCCGTCCATGGCGCCGCTGCAGCAGTTGAATGCCGCCTTGTATACCGGACCCTGACGGCCAGACGGCCAGTTTCTGAGGAATATGAGCGCTTCCTCGACGCCGTAGATTTCGGTGACGGGCTGGCCGGGTTCCGGAACGACCCGTACCGGTACGAAGAACTGCAATTCGTCCATCTCGCTCCTCCTTGATAAAGTGGACCGCAATGCACTGGCAGAAAAAACAAACTAGGCGCGCCGGGGCCTCTCGACAAGCGGAAAGCGATGGCCGAACCGGCCGCGACTGCGGAATCCGGGCTGCGACAGCCAGGCCGCGGCCCCCTTACAATCGGCGATTGCCATGCCCATATCTGCGGTTCCTACGACATGCGTGGCGGAAAGGGTGGTCGGGCCAGATTTGGCGCCGGGCACAAAGGCCTTGTGTTTTTGGGCCGCAGTCGTTAATCGCCCCGCATTCGAACCGAACTCAGTCCAGACGCCAGGGAAAGAAAAATGGCCAAAGGTAAATTCGAGCGTAATAAGCCTCATGTGAACATTGGCACGATTGGTCACGTTGACCATGGCAAGACGTCGCTGACGGCGGCGAT
>NZ_FOSL01000031.1 GCF_900114255.1 Neomesorhizobium albiziae
CCAGCTGCTCAACCCCCCTTGGCGCGATCCAAATTGAGCCCATGTCGGTGTGGATGTAGATTCACACGAACCCACTAACACATTGAACTACAATGACATAACCACAGCAAAATGGCCGTTTCTCGATTTGGCAGGATACGAAAAGATGTGATACAAATTTTCCGAAGCGGTCCCAGACCAAGGTCGCTTGGGATTAAACGTCCGAATCACATCAATCCTTAAGCCACGCCCCTCACAACCATGAGCGTCTGCCAGCAAAGCCACGCTCCGAAATTTCGGGACGGGCTCTTAGTCAACAAGGGCTCGTCTCACAGTGTGGCAGGTCTGAGGGATAGAGCCTCATACGGCATAAACTGAATCCGCCCATGAGCGTCGGATCCCAGCGACCGCTTCTGACGCTCCTGCTCTTGGAAAGCCGCAACCGCTCGCGACCGAGCCGATCGCATAAGGTCGTACATGAAGGCTGTAAGAGAATCCCGCAGTTTGACCGACCCTTGCTCCGACTGCGCTGCATGATGCGGCGCATGTCCAGGAACGAGGGACATGACACCGACCAGGCTTCTCATCGGCCAGATTTTTGTGGTCTTTGCGATCGTCATCGCAGGCGTTTGGGCGGCGACGCAATGGACGGCTGCTTCACTCGATTATCAGCCGCAGCTTGGAAATTCGTGGACCGTCCTATTCGGCATTCCGGTCTACCATCCATGGCGGCTTTTCGAGTGGTGGTACCACTTTGAAGCCTATGCGCCGGAAGTGTTCGACCGGGCAGGGGCGCTGGCAGCCGCCAGCGGTTTTCTTGGCTGTGGTGCTGCGATTGTTGGTTCGCTGTGGCGTGCTCGCCAGCAAAGCCGTGTAACCACCTATGGTTCGTCGCGCTGGGCGATCAATCGGGAGATCGCGGAAGCAGGCCTTTTCCGCGCCGCCGGCGTTTTTCTCGGTCGCCTCGGCAATCGGTATCTGCGCCATGACGGGCCGGAGCATGTCATGGCGTTTGCGCCAACGCGGTCTGGCAAGGGCGTCGGACTGGTTATCCCGACGCTTCTGTCTTGGACGGGCAGTACTGTCGTTCATGACATCAAGGGTGAGAACTGGCAGCTGACTGCCGGCTGGCGCTCGAAATTCTCTCATTGCTTGCTGTTCAATCCGACCGATCCGCGTTCGGCCCGCTACAATCCGCTGCTGGAGGTACGCAAGGGTCCGGACGAGGTCCGTGACGTCCAGAACATTGCCGACATCCTGGTCGATCCCGAAGGCGCACTGGAACGGCGTTCGCATTGGGAGAAGACCAGCCACTCGCTGCTGGTCGGCGCGATCCTGCATGTTCTCTATGCCGAGAAGGAAAAAACTCTCGCCCGAGTCGCGACCTTTTTGTCCGATCCGCAACGGAGCTTTGCGCACACGCTGCGTCGGATGATGGCGACCAACCATCTTGGCACACCAGAACATCCGCAGGTTCATCCCGTCGTCGCCTCGGCGGCACGCGAGGTGCTCAACAAATCCGAGAACGAGCGGAGCGGCGTGCTTTCGACGGCCATGTCGTTTCTCGGGCTCTATCGCGACCCGACGGTGGCGATGACGACGGCGGCCTGTGATTGGCGCATCGTCGATCTCGTCGATGCCGAACGCCCGGCCTCGCTTTATCTTGTCATTCCCCCGTCCGACATCTCGCGCACCAAGCCACTGGTGCGGCTGGTGCTCAACCAGATCGGCCGCCGGCTGACCGAACGGCTGGAGGGTGACCCGGCCAAGCACCGCAAGCATCAGTTGCTGATGATGCTTGACGAGTTTCCAGCATTGGGGCGGCTCGACTTCTTCGAGACGGCACTGGCTTTCATGGCCGGTTACGGCATCCGCGCCTACCTGATCGCGCAGTCGCTCAACCAAATTTCCAAGGCCTATGGCGAGAACAACGCTATCCTCGACAACTGTCATGTCCGCATCGCGTTTTCGTCGAACGATGAGCGGACCGCCAAGCGGATCAGCGATGCACTCGGCACAGCAACCGAACTCAGAGCCCAGCGCAATTATGCCGGCCATCGACTGGCGCCGTGGTTGTCGCACGTCATGGTCAGCCGGCAGGAGACGGCACGTCCGCTGTTGACGCCGGGCGAGGTGATGCAGCTTCCGTCGGCGGACGAACTTGTGCTGGTGTCCGGTCTGGCGCCGATCCGAGCCAAAAAGCTCCGCTACTACGAAGACCGCAATTTTACCACTCGGGTGTCGGATTCGCCGGTGCTCGGCGAGGGCGCCTATGCCGACCGGCCGGCGCCGCGTTCCGACGATTGGGGTGGCCAGGTCCGCGGGCCGCACCGCCGGCTCGCCGCCGCCGTCGACGAGGAAACCGGCATCTCGGAAGAGGAAGAGGGCGGCCTCCAGCAGCAACGCCATCCGGGCCTTCCGGAGGAAGGTCTATCGAAGCCGATCGCGCCGGATGAAAAGAATCCACTCGGCCTCGCTGACGATGAGTCGGACACCGCAGCCGACAAGCGCGCGATGGACCGCCTGCGGGGTCTCACCAACGTCGCACGGGCGCACGCCATCAACGAGAGCACAGGTCGCGACGACCTGTTGCCGTCCTTCTAAAGGAGGCAGCCCGTGAAACCGCGCCATCATCTCTATCTCGATGATGACCTCACCGCGCAGCTTGAAGCGCTTGCCGCGAAACCGGGATCGTCAAAGTCGGCCATCGTCGCCGACGCATTGCGTGCCTGGCTCGCGCGCCGCGGCGCCCGCGAGATCGATGATGTCTTGAAGATGCGCCTCGACCGCTTCAATGCGCAGCTGAACCGCATCGAGCGCGACAACCAGGTTCTCCTGGAAACGCTGGCGCTCTTCATCCGCTACCAGCTCACCGTCACGGCACCTTTGCCCGAGCCCGACCAGGCCGCACGCGCGGTCGGCCGCGACCGTTTCCACGCCTTCATCGATCAGGTCGGCCGGCAGATCGCCGGCGGCACCCGCACGCTCGGCCGGAACCGGGAAGGGGAGGATTTTAGCTCATGAGCCTGTCACACCCGGAAGCGGACGACCGCCGTCGCGCCATGCTGCGCACCGCCATGGGACCGGCGATCGCGGCGGCACTTGCTGATCCGGCCGTCATCGAGGTGATGGTCAATCCGGACGGCGTGTTACGGCTCGACCGGCTGGGGGAAGGCCGTATCGAAACCGGCGCGCGACTGGAGCCAACCGAGGTCGAGCGCATCGTCCGCCTTGTTGCCTCGCATGTTCGCGCCGAGGCTCACGCCGGTAATCCGGTGGTGAGTGCTGAACTGCCGCCACGCGAGGAAAGCCAGGCCGGCGAGCGCTTCGAGGGATTGTTGCCGCCGGTCGCGACAGCACCCTGCTTTGCCATTCGCAAGCCGGCGGCGCGGATCTACACGCTGTCCGACTACGTCGCCGACCGGATCGTCACGCCGATCCAGGCAGAGGCGCTGCGCAAGGCTGTACGCGATCGCCGCAATCTTCTCATCTGCGGTGGCACGTCGTCGGGCAAGACCACACTCGCCAACGCACTGCTTGCCGAAATCGCCGATCTCGACGAACGCGTGATCCTGATCGAGGACACACGCGAGCTGCAATGCGCCGCACCCGACTGCGTCGCGCTGCGCACGCGGCCAGGTGTCGTTTCCATGGCCGATCTGGTGCGCTCTACGCTGAGGCTTCGGCCGGACCGCATCATCGTCGGCGAGGTGAGGGGTGCGGAAGCCCTCGACATGCTGAAAGCCTGGAACACCGGTCATCCCGGCGGCATCGCCACGGTGCACGCCAACTCGGCGCGCTCGGCACTCTACCGGATCGAGCAGCTCGTCCAGGAAAGCGTCGTCACGGTGCCGCGCCGGCTGATCGCCGACGCGGTCGATTTGATCGTCTTCATCAGCGGTCGCGGCACGGCACGCCGGATCGAGACGATCGCCCAGGTCACCGGGATCGACGGCAATGGCGACTACGCCGTCACCGATCTCACGCCGCAACAGCTTCACGCCCTCTAGCAGAAGGATTTTTTCGACTATGCGTCCTTTCCCATCCACTTCTGTTTCTCGTGCGTCGGCGATGCGCCTTGCCCGCACGCTTAGCCTCGCGGCGACGTCCGCGGTGCTCTTCGCCACCGCTGCCCATGCTGCCGGCTCCGGCATGCCGTGGGAAGAGCCACTGCAGCAGATCCTGGAATCCGTTCAGGGACCGGTCGCCAAGATCATTGCCGTGATCATTATCATCACGACCGGTCTGACGCTTGCCTTCGGTGAGACCAGCGGCGGCTTCCGGCGGCTGATCCAGATCGTCTTCGGCCTTTCGATCGCCTTTGCTGCGTCGAGCTTCTTCCTGTCGTTCTTTTCGTTCGGTGGCGGGGTGCTCGTCTGATGAGTGTCTCTCCCACCAATCACATCGACGGGTTTGAAGTGCCGTTGCACCGAGCGCTGACGGAACCGATCCTGCTTGGCGGTGCGCCGCGTGCGATCGCCATCGTCAACGGCACGATCGCGGCTGCCATCGGCCTCGGGCTCCAGCAATGGATCGCCGGCATCGTGCTTTGGGCGGCCGGGCACGCGCTCGCCGTCTTCGCGGCCAAACGCGATCCGGATTTCGCGCCGGTGCTGGTCCGGCATCTCCGGCAGAAGGCGTGGTGGTCATGCTGAACCTGCGCGAATACCGCAACCGCGCCGATCGCCTTGCCGATCATCTGCCCTGGGCGGCACTCGTTGCGCCTGGTGTAGTGCTCAACAAGGACGGCAGCTTCCAGCGCACGCTGCGATTTCGTGGTCCTGATCTCGAAAGCGCCACCGAAGCCGAACTGGTCGCGGCTTGCGCCCGCGCCAACAATGTGCTGCGCCGTTTCGGCTCGGGATGGGCGCTGTTTTTCGAGGCAGAGCGCACCGAGGCGATCGGCTATCCGAATTCCAGCTTTCCCGATGCCGCCTCATGGCTGGTCGACGAGGAACGGCGCGCTCACTTCGAAGGTGCAGCGGCGGGGGCCCCGCGGACATCGCATGTCTCGCGGACATCTCATGTCTCGCAGACATCGCATGTTTCGCCGACATCGCATGTCCCGCTGGCATCGCATGCCCCGGGGACGTCGCACGTCTCGCAGGCCCACTTCGAGAGCCGCTATCATCTCACGCTTCTTTATCTGCCGCCGCCGGATGCCCAGGCACAGGCCGAGCAGGCGCTGCTGGAGCGGGATACATCTGAGGGAGGGCGTGATTGGCGGCAGGAGCTCGCCGGTTTTATCGACGAGACGAACCGTGTGCTCGATCTTCTCGCCGGCTTCATGTCGGAGGTGCGGGCGCTCGACGATCAAGAGACGTTGACTTTCCTGCATGAAACGATCTCGACCAGGCGCCACGCGGTCGCCATTCCGGAGACTCCGCTCTATCTCGATGGGTTGCTTACCGACACACCCTTCAGCGGCGGCCTCGAACCCATGCTGGGCGACCAGCATCTGCGCACGCTCACCATTCTCGGTTTTCCGATCCTGACACGGCCCGGGCTCCTCGATGCGCTCAACCATCAGGATTTTTCCTATCGCTGGGTGACGCGCTTCATCGCCCTCGACAAGACGGAAGCCGCCAGGACACTGACCAGGCTGAGGCGGCAATGGTTCAACAAGCGCAAGTCGATCACCGCGCTGATGCGCGAAGTGATCTACAACGAGCCGGCCCAGCTTCTGGATTCCGATGCCGACAACAAGGTCGCGGATGCCGATCTGGCGCTCCAGGCGCTCGGCGGCGATCACGTCGCCTTCGGCTATCTCACCACCACCATCACCGTGTCGGACGAAAATCGCTCACGCGCCGACGAAAAAGTCCGTGCGGTCGAGCGGATCGTCAATGGGCTCGGCTTCACCTCGATCCGCGAGAGCGTCAACGCGGCCGAAGCCTGGCTCGGCAGCCTGCCGGGACACGTCTATGCCAATGTCCGGCAACCGATCGTCCACACGTTGAACCTGGCGCATCTGGTGCCGCTGTCGTCGGTCTGGGCTGGGCCGTCGCGGAATGCCCATCTCGACGGGCCGCCGCTGCTTTTTGCCGAAACCTCCGGCTCGACGCCGTTCCGGCTCTCGACCCATGTCGGCGACGTCGGCCACATGCTGATCGTCGGCCCGACTGGAGCCGGCAAGAGTGTGCTTCTTTCATTGCTCGCCCTGCAGTTCCGGCGCTATGCCGGATCGCAGGTCTATATCTTCGACAAGGGATTTTCGGCACGCGCCGTCGTGCTTGCCATGGGCGGCGAGCACCATGCGCTGGGCGCCGACGGCTCTCTCGCCTTCCAGCCGCTTCGCCAGATCGATGATCCGGCGACCAGAAGCTGGGCCGCCGAATGGATCGGCGCGCTGCTTGCCCACGAGCACGTCACCGTCACGCCGGAAGTGAAGGAAGCGGTGTGGTCGGCATTGACCAGCCTCGCCAGTGCGCCCGCCGGCGAGCGCACGTTGACCGGGCTTTCCGTGCTGCTGCAGTCCAATGCACTGAAGGCGGCATTGATGCCGTACACGCTCGACGGTCCGTTCGGCCGGCTCCTCGACGCTGCCGAAAACCGCCTGGCCCTGGCCGACGTGCAGTGCTTCGAGACCGAAGAGCTGATGCATGAGGCCGGTGTGGTGCTGCCGGTGCTCACCTACCTTTTCCATCGTCTCGAGGAACGCTTCGACGGATCGCCGACACTACTCATCTTGGACGAAGCCTGGGTCTATCTCGACAATCCGGTCTTTGCCGCCCGCATCCGCGAATGGCTGAAGGTGCTGCGGAAGAAGAACGTCAGCGTCGTCTTTGCCACCCAGTCGCTGGCCGACATTGCCGACAGCTCGATCGCGCCGGCCATCCTCGAATCCTGCCCGCAGCGCATCTTCCTGCCGAACGACCGGGCGATCGAGCCGCAGTCGCGGCAGGCCTACGAACGTTTCGGTCTCAACGAGCGCCAGATCGAGCTGATCCCACGGGCCACGCCGAAAAGGCACTACTATCTGCAGTCCCGGCGCGGCAACCGGCTGTTCGAGCTTGGCCTTGGGCCGATCGCGCTGGCGCTCTGCGGTTCGTCCGATCCGGATACTCAAAAACTGATCGACGAACTCGTCGCCGAAGGCGGCGGAGGGGATTTCGCGGCTTCGTTCCTCGCCGCCAAGGGCCTCGGCTGGGCCGTCGATCTCATTCGTCAGTTTCCACACCCCGAACCACAGGAGAACTTCTCATGAGGAAATCGACCCTTCTTGCCGGTGCATGTGCACTTGGCATCGCGATCGCCGCGCCGGCGGCGGCCTGGCGGATCGTCTTTGATCCGACCAACTACAGTCAGAACCTGCTCTCGGCCGCCCGCGCGCTCGAGCAGATCAACAACCAGATCACCTCGCTCCAGAACGAGGCGGCCATGTTGCAGAACATGGCCAAGCAGCTGCAGCGTCTCGACTTCTCTTCGCTCGGCCAGATCACCGGCTCGCTGCAGCGCATCGACGGTCTGATGGGACAGGCTGAAGGCATCAGCTTCGACATGAACGAGATGGATGCAGCGTGGAAGGAACAATTCCCGGAAGGCTACGAAGCGGCCACCACCATCACCGACATGGTCGGCGAGTCACAAAAGCGGTGGCAGAGTGCCATGCAGGCATTCCGTCAGACCATGCGTGTCCAGTCTCAAGTGGTCGAGAACGTACAGGCCGACCGCGGGCTGCTTGCCGATCTGGTGACCCAAAGCCAGGGTGCCGTCGGCGCGCTTCAGGCGCAGCAGGCCGCCAACCAGTTGCTGGCACTCTCCACCAAGCAGCAACTGCAGATCCAGGACATGATGGCCGCGCAATACCGCGCCGAGGCGCTGGAGCAAGCGCGCGACGCACAGTCGGAGGAAGCCGCACGCGAATCCATCACCCGCTTTCTTGGAAGCGGCAAAGCCTACACGCCGCGCTGACGGACGGTGAGGGGCGACGCACGTGGACGACCTCAATGTCATCGACCGCTTCATGGAGACTTTTGTCCGCTACATCGACAGCGGGTTCGGTCTCCTGCAGGGCGACGTCGCCTTCCTCACCACCATCCTGATCGGCGTCGACATCACGCTGGCGGGTCTGTTCTGGGCCTTCGACGGTGAGGCAAACATCGCCGGTCGGCTGGTCAGGAAGGTGCTCTATGTCGGTGCCTTCGCGCTGATCTTGAACAATTTTGCCGCGCTCGCCACCACCGTCTTCGATTCCTTCGCCGGCCTCGGGCTTCACGCCAGCGCCAACGGCATGACCGCGGCGGACCTCCTGAAACCGGGCCGGCTCGCCGGCACCGGCTTCGAGGCTGCCCATCCCTTGCTGGTGCAGGTGAGCCAGCTGCTTGGCTTCCGCAGCTTCTTCAACAATTTCCTGGCCATCATCGTCCTGCTTGTCGCCTGGTTCTTCGTGATCGCCGCCTTCTTCATCCTGGCGGTGCAGCTTTTCATCACCATCCTGGAGTTCAAGCTGACGGCGCTCGCAGGCTTTGTGCTAGTGCCCTTCGCACTCTGGAACAGGACCTCGTTCCTGGCGGAGCGCGTGCTCGGCAGTGTCGTCTCCTCGGGCATCAAGGTGATGGTGCTGGCTGTCATCGCCGGCATCGGCTCCGGTTTCTTTGGCGAGTTCATTTCCGCGCTCAACGGCCAGGAGCCGAATATCGCGCAGGCAATGTCGCTGGTGCTGGCGTCGCTTTCGCTGCTCGGTCTCGGCATCTTCGGTCCGGGCATTGCTTCCGGCCTCGTTTCCGGCGCGCCGCAGCTTGGCGCTGGTGCGGCCATCGGAACGGCGGGTGCTGCCGCCGGTGGTGTCATGCTTACCGGCGGCGCAGCACTTGCAGGCGCACGCGGCTTGAGTGCTGCCGGTTCGGGCGGGCTGGCCGCCATCCGCGCCGGTACCGCGATGGGTTCGGCCGCTGCCACTGCCTTCCAGCTTGGACAGGCGACATCCGGTTCGGCCGGTGCGGCGGGCGTGGCCGCCGGCCTCGGCGGGATCGCCCGCGCCGGCGGTGGTGCCGCGGCACGAGGCATTCGGTCTAACGCAAGCCAGGCCGCCGCGTCGCTGACCGAAAGCGCCCAGGAAGGCCGCAGCACGGGATGGCGCGCGACCGGCGGCAAGCCTGTCGGCGGTGGCGCCGACGGGGCTGCCGAGACTTCCAACGGTATTGCCGGCTCGTCGTCATCGATTGCGAGCAGCGCGCCCGACTGGGCGCAGCGGCTGCGCGCCGAACAGCACGCACGCGCGCACCGCCAGGCGACCACCCAGGCCATCAAGGACGGCGACCGTCCCGGGGGTGCGGCCAATCCCGATCTCAAGGAAAACGAGGACTGACCATCATGTTCTTCAAACGCACGCTCCAGCGCTACGGGAAGACGCCCGAGCCCGTGACACCCTATCAGAAGGCCGCCCAGCTCTGGGACGAGCGCATCGGCTCGGCCCGCGTCCAGGCGAAGAACTGGCGGTTGATGGCGTTCGGTGGCTTAAGCTTGAGCATCGGTCTCGCTGGCGGCCTGGTCTGGCAATCGCTGCAAAGCCGCGTGACGCCCTATGTGGTCGAGGTCGACAGGCTGGGTGAGGCGAGGGCGGTCAGTCCCGCTCTCCAGGACTACCGGCCGACCGATCCGCAGATCGCATGGCATCTCGGCCGCTTCATTGCCAACGTCCGGGCGATTTCCATCGACCCGGTGCTGGTCCGGCAAAACTGGCTCGATGCCTACGCGTTCGCGACCGACCGCGCAGCACTTTTCCTGAACGAGTACGCCCGTGCCAACAATCCCTTCGCCGCCGTCGGTGAGCGGACCGTCGCCGTCCAGGTGACGAGTGTCGTGCGTGCTTCGGATTCCTCGTTCCAGGTGAAATGGACCGAGCAGACCTATGAACGCGGCAGCCTCGCCAGGACCGAGCGCTGGACGGCAATCCTCACCATTGTGATCGAGCCGCCGCGCACCGCCGAGAGGCTCCGCGAGAATCCGCTCGGCGTCTACGTCAACGGCCTTGCCTGGTCGCGCGAGCTCGACAGCACGGCACCATCGCAAAACCAGAACGCAAAAGAAAACGAAGGGAAGACGCCATGACGTTCCGCTCCGTGTTCGCGCTGTCCATGTCGGCAATCGCACTAGCGGGCTGCGCGGGAAAAAAGACGCCGCCGCCCAACATCGCCTACGACAGCGGGAATTTTCAAGCGGCGGCCATCGAGCCGGAACCGGCGAAACCGGTCGAGGTCGTGACGGTGGCGAAACCGCTGCCGCTGCCAGGTCAGCTTCAGCCGCCACCGGCGACGGAAAAACAGAAGAACAAAAAACCACCGACCGCGCGCGTCGAAGCGGCAAACAACGCCGCCCTTCAGGAGCCCGTCGAACAAGGTTATATCAACGCCGTCCAGGTCTATCCTTTCACCGAAGGCGCACTCTATCGGCTCTATGCCGCGCCCGAGCAGGTCAGCGACATCGCACTTCAGCCCGGGGAGACACTGACATCGGTTTCGGCCGGCGACACCGTGCGCTGGGTGATCGGCGACACCACCAGCGGCAGCAGCGATCAACGCCGGGTGCATGTCCTGGTCAAGCCTTTCGCGTCCGGTCTCAAGACCAATCTCGTTATCACCACCGACCGACGCAGCTACCATCTCCTGCTCGAGAGCACAGACCGCACCGCGATGGCGGCGATTTCCTGGACCTACCCGCAGGATCGGCTTGTTGCCATCAAGCGCCGCAACGAGACGGCTGAAGCTGCAGCCCCGGTCGCGTCGGGCGTCAGCCTGGAAAACCTGCGGTTCCGCTACGCCATTTCCGGCGACAATCCGCCGTGGCGGCCGAAACGCGCCTTCGACGACGGCAGCAAGGTCTATGTCGAATTTCCGCGCAGCATCGATCAGGGCGAGGCGCCGCCGCTCTTTGTCGTCGGACCGGACGGCAGCAACCAGCTCGTCAACTACCGGGTCCGCAACAACTACTACATCGTCGACCGGCTCTTTGCCGCCGCCGAGCTGCGTCTCGGCACCAAGCCGCAGCAGATCGTCCGCATCAGTCGCACCGACATGGTCGCCTCGAACAGGCGACGGCCGTTTGGCGGGCTGTTCCGGCGGTCGGATCGATAGGGAGGTCGCTGCAATGCCGGATTCTCCCAAGCAGGATCCCGAAACGCTGGTGCTCAAAGCGTCGCCGCGCCGTGTCGTGCGTTTCAAGCGCAAGCTGTTGATCGGTATCTCGGCGATCGCGCTGGCCGCCATCTTCGGCGTGACGTGGCTGGCGCTCAAAAACCCGCTTCGCGGGATTGGCGAGCAGGCGCAGGAACTCTACGATACCGAGCGCAAGCCGGTGCCCGACGGCCTTGCCGGTCTGCCGGGGGACTACGGTCAGCTCCGCCCCGAAGCCCCGAAACTGGGACCGCCGCTGCCTGGCGATCTCGGCCGACCGATCCTCGAACGCCAGCGGCAACTGGGACTGGCGCCGGGTCCGAACAAACAAGACCAGGCGGCCGAAGCCGAACGGCAGCGCCGCGCCCAGCAGGCGCTGGAGGCACGCGAGGCGGGTGTCTTCTTCCAGCTTGCCAACCGCAGCGCGACCACCGCCGCCGCGAGCCTGTCCGCTCAAGCAACTCCTGCACCCGGACAGGCGGCAGGTGTGCAGCCGTCCGCTGTGGATGCCAGCCGTTTGGCCCTCGATCCCGAGCACGACCTGTCCTCCGTCGCCTTGGCCGAGGACGACCAGAACAACCAGCAGCGCAAGCTCGATTTCGTCAACCAGCGCGACACCAGCGGCATCTACAATCCCCACGAGCTCCAGACACCGGCTTCGCCCTATCAGGTGATGGCGGGCAGCATCATCGCCGCCAGCCTGATCACCGGCATCAATTCCGATCTGCCTGGCTTCGTCATCGCCCAGGTGACGGAGAATGTCTTCGATACCGTGACAGGCAGCACCTTGCTCATTCCGCAAGGCGCGCGGCTGATCGGCAGCTACGACAGCGTCGTCGCTTTCGGCCAGAAGCGAGCGCTTCTTGTGTGGCGCCGCATCATCCTGCCGGACGGTTCCTCGATCGAGATCGACAATCTGCCCGCCACCGATGCGGCCGGCTATGCCGGCCTCGAGGACAAGGTCGACTACCACACCTGGCAGCTCTTGAAGGGCATCGCGCTCTCGACCCTGCTCGGTGTCGGCACCGAGCTCAGCTTCGGCAACGACGAGAGCGATCTAGTCCGCGCCATCCGGGAATCGGCCCAGGAGAATGCCAGCCGGGCCGGAGAGCGCATTGTCGAAAAGAACCTCAACATCCAACCAACCATCACCGTGCGCCCCGGCTGGCCGCTGCGGGTCATCGTTCACAAGGACCTCGTGCTCAGGCCGTGGAAAGCCGACGTCGGGCAGGCGGATTGAGAAGGAGACCATGATGACCGAGCTGAAACTCGCAAGACTGCCTGATCGCACTCCGGTGAAAATCACCTTCGTGGCCATGCCAGATCTCAATCAGGCGCTTCAGGATTATGCCGCGATTTACCGCGCCACCTACGGCCAGTCGGAATCGATCGCCGATCTCATCCCCTTCATGCTCGAAAGCTTTTTGGACAGCGACCGCGCCTTCCAGAAGGCGCGCAAGGAGATCGAGCCAGGCAGCGACGCGGCCGCGAATGGCAGAACTCGACGCCAACTCCGACCCGCGCCGTCCACTTCGTCACCACACAGTAACAACACGGAGGCATGACCATGGCTGTCCGGCACATTCAAGCTTGGCAAGGACGGCGGCTGGACCGGCCACGTCCGCACGCTCACCCTCGACACCAGGCTCCGCCTCGTCCCGAATGACGACCGCGACCACGACGATGCACCCGCTTTCCGCGTGCTGATCGGCTGGTCGCGAATCGGCGATGCCTGGGAGGAACGGTCGAAAGGCGAAGAGCCCAAGGAATATCTCAGGCTGAAATTCGACGATCCTGCTTTGCCTGGTCCCGTAACCGCAGCGCTGTTTCCCTCGCAAGATGGCACAGAGGGACAGCTCGTCTGGCGGAGGCGGAGAGGGGGATTGAATCGGGGTGATTTTATCTTCTGTTGCACTAGGCTCGGCGCCAGCAGTGTCAGCCGCGGCAGTCGCAAGACATAGATCTGGTTGGTTCACTTGGCCGTTGCCGTCTCGGAGCAACGTGTAGGTGCTCTGCTCCAGCATCTGCTGCCACCGCAATCAACATGTCCCGGGCTTGTCACAAGGACGCTGCTCCGTCTCGGCGACCATCGACAGGAAGGGTCAGTTGGTCGCCTTAAGCCCCGAACTGACACCTCGGAAATCCGAGGAGGACACCGTCCTATCCAGCAGCGTGCAGACTTTGTTAGCGTCGAAGTTGAAGCCAGCGCAGCGCTGATCAGTGGCGCACGCCATGACACAATCCGCATATATGGTTTGGCCGCTTGAATAGCCATTGCCAACTATCACGGTGTTTTTGGCAAAGACGAGAGGCGACTGCTGAAGATTACCTGACACGACCTCCTTGGCTGACGTGGTCGCATGGTCATCGCGAATTAGGATCGTTGCGTTGCCCTTCATGAAGCAGGCTGAGTGGGCCTTGTTATAGGTCAAGGCGAGGCACTGACTGTCACGTTCACATTGGTTTTGACATTGCTGGAACGAGACGTCGCGGATCGGTATATTCGGCAAATCGTGACCTAAAGCGTCCCACCCATCCTGAACGACAAACGCAGCTGCCTTTGGTCTGCCCTGCAGTTGGTCAAAATCGCCGGACGCGAATCTCAAGCCGTCGAGCCATTCGCATTTCGAGGCCAGCTCCCGCGCCTGCGCCTCAGTTAGTCCCACCGACGCGAAAGTCGCGGGCGACGAGACCGGTGCCTGCGGATTGGCGGACGGCGAGCGCCGATCCACCAGTTGAAGGTCAAGATCGACGCCGTTGACGGTTCGACGTGTGTAGCACCAGGCCGTATCCCAGGTCGGGCTGTTCTCCGTCTTAAATTGATGCCCAGAGCTCACGCTCCATGTGGCACCTTGGAAGAACACGTCCCGATGTACGAACTTGGTGAAGTCCACGGTGACGGGGTTTGGCGTGGGAGACAGGTCAGGTTGCGGCGGCTTTTTGAGGTCTTGTGGCTGGCCAGGAGATTTGTCGGCCTTTGGCCATTCCGACTTGCCGCGGTGCGATAGTGAATCCGCGAGGGGCGGTTCTCCGGTAGCCACGTGGGTGTACCTGCCTTGCGCCGGCCGGCTACCGCGCTATCCATTTATTATTCGCGAAAGGACTCCTTGCCGATCCCTTATGGACTGTTCGACGTGCCAAGTAGCGCCGAAGAAATCGCGCCACTTATCTCCGAATGTCACACTTATGTGACGGTGCGCCAAGAGCGGTCCGCCGCTTCATCACGGAGTCCGAAGGCTTCGACACGACCACCACGATGACCGCGCCGCTCTTCCCAGGCCTATGATATTGAATCAGCCGGAGAGGGCTGTTTGAGGGGAGACTGGCGGGAGCACTTCAGAAGCTTAGGCCGGAGTACGTTTCCAAGCCCGTTGCCGGCTTTCTCGCTTATACTTGAAGCGAGCGATTCCAGTCTGGCCAAGATTGGCTTAGCTCCGTTGCAAAAGCCCCTTCAGCACAAGGTCAATATGCGCCTCGATGAAGGCTGGCTCATTGAGCGGTCTTCGGTCTGCGAACAGCAGGCGCCAGACGGTGATGTGAAGGACCGAGCTTACGACTACGTCGGGCGTACTCGCAGCAGCCCCTTGGCGGAATTCTCCCGATGCCACGCCTTGCTCGACAAGCCCACCGACCGCTCCAAACAAAGGGGCGATGAATTCGTCATAATGTCGGTCGACAATGTCGGGGAAACGCGCACCCTCGGCTAGGGCCAAGCGTAACAGTTCCCTCGTCTTTCTGTCGTTCGAAACCTTCTCGTATGCCAGAAGGAGCAAGGCCTGCAAGCGCTCGGAACAAGAGCCTTTCAGAGTACCGGCAGAGGCCAGCACGTCTGCGAACGGCGCCGACATGTGGCGGTTCATTGCCTCGAAGAGGACGTCCTTCGTCGGAAAATACAGATAGATCGTGCCCTTGGTTACCCCGAGGCGCGCGGCAACGTCCTCAACGCGCGTAGCAGCATAGCCTTTTCCGGTGAACTCTTCGAAGGCTGCCTCAAGAATCTCCTGCGGGCGTCTTGCCTTCCGTTCTGCCCGCGAGGTCTTTTTCCCGGCTTTTTCCATCACTGCTCTCCTTCCTTTTCGCCGAAGGCCTGAAGGGTTGGCCAAAGCTTTAGCGCACAATTGACTAACCCGTTAGTCAGTGATAATAGCCCGCCCCTGTCTTAATTGCAAATGGTAGCGGAGCCGATGCAGCCGTTTCGATTGATCATATTTGGTCTCGCCTGTGCCCTTCTGGCCGGCTGCGAGGATAAAGCTGAAAGCCGCGCGGCGCCGCCGCAACCGGTGCGCGCAATACGCGCGTCATCGGCTCAATACCAGCCGCGCGCAGAAATCACCGGCGAGGTGAAGGCACGGATTCAGACTGACGTGTCTTTCCGGGTGGGCGGGAAGGTCATCGAGCGGCCCGTGGATGTCGGATCGCGGGTGCGTGCCGGTGATGTTCTGGCGCGCATCGAAAACGCTGAACAGCGTGCCGATGTGGATATCGCCCGGGCGGGACTTCAGTCGGCACAAGCGACGGTCAAGCAGAAGACGCTGGCCTTCGAACGGTACAAGGCGTTGCTACAATCGCGCGCGATCGCACAAGCGACCTTCGATCTGTCGCAGGAAGAGCTGCTGACCGCGCAAGGCTCTCTGCAGGTTGCCGAAGCGGCGCTGGCTACGGCGCAGGATGCCTCATCCTACACGGAGCTCAAGGCCGACGCGGATGGCGTCATCACCGCGCGCAACATCGAGGTCGGGCAAGTCGTTTCGGCGGCGCAGGCCGCCTTCACGCTCGCCCATGACGGTCCGCGAGAGGCTGTCTTCAATGTGTTCGAGGCCTTCTTTCTGGAAGGCCGACCACAGACTGACGTCGATGTCGCCTCGATCAATGATCGGGCCGGCAAGGTGAAAACAACCATCAGGGAAGTCTCTCCGACAATCGATACGAAGGCCGGAACGGTCCGTGTTAAGGTGGTCCTCCCGCAAGATGCACAATGGCCACTCGGCACGACAGTCGTCGGTGAATTCCGCTCGCTGCCGCGCAAGGGAATCGTCCTGCCCTCGAGCGCCATGGCCTCCGCCGGAGGCATGCCGGCCGTTTGGATCATCGACACGGCGAGCCGCTCGGTCTCGCTCCGGAAGGTTTCGGTCTCCCGCTATCAAACGAGCGACTTCATCGTGACCGGCGGGATCACCCCTCAAGATCTGATCGTCACAGACGGCGGAAAGTTTCTCAGAGAAGGCCAAGCAGTGGTCTGGGAGGTCAAGTGAAATGTCTCGTCACGGCTTACACATCTCGTTTCCACTCGTTGCGTCGCTGACGCTTCTTTCGGGCTGCGGCCAAAGTTCGCCGGCAGCGGAAGTCGGCCCCCGGCCGGTCAAGTCGGTCGTCACGAAGGCGGAGCAGTCAGCAAGCTTGAGTTTCCCCGGCGTCGTGCAGGCGCGGGTGGTAGCCGATCTTGGATTCCGGACGTTGGGGCGAGTTCTATCGCGTAAGGCGGATGTTGGCGATCTAGTCCGGAAGGGCGATGTTCTGGCCGAGATCGATCCGTTAGCTCTCCAGTTCGCAGTCGCCAGTGCGGAGGCCGATCTGCGCAACGCAGAGGCGCAACTCCAGAACGCCGAGCTCACGGAAAAGCGCAAGCGAGCACTCGCCTCGCGGAATACGGGGAGTGCTGCGGATCTGGAGCTTGCCGAACAGGGCCTGATATCGGCGCAAGCCGGCGTTGCCAAGGCCCGGGCCAGTCTCGACAAGGCGCGCGAACAGCTCGGGTACGCGCAACTGAAAGCCGAGTTTGACGGTGTTGTGACCGCTACCTCGGTGGAAGTCGGACAGACCGTCACAACCGGTCAGCCGGTGTTAACGCTGGCGCAACTCGGACAGCGTGACGTGGTCGTCGACATCCCGGAAGCGCAGCTTGGTTCGTTGCGCTTGGGGAGCCGATTCAATGTCGCCCTTCAGCTCAAGGACGCGCTCCGCACGTCCGGCATTCTGCGGGAGATCGGGCCGGAAGCCGACACCAACACTCGCACCCACAGGCTGAAGATCGCCATCGACGACGCGCCTGAGGTTTTCCGGCTCGGTTCAGTCGTGACGGTGGCCGCTATGAGTGATCAGCCAGGAAGCACGATTGTGCTGCCGACGTCCGCCATCGTCGAAAACAACGGCACAGTGAATGTCTGGGTGATCGATCCCACGAAACACACGGTCTCGCTGAGACCTGTGCGGCTCGACGCACAGGTCTCCGGCGTCCCGCGTGTCCGAATTGCCTCAGGACTGCTGGAGGGAGAAGAGGTCGCAGTCGCCGGTGCTAGTGAACTCAGCGAAGGACAGAAGGTGAGACTCGAAAAGGAGCCGCGTTCGTGAAGAAATTCAACCTTTCGGACTGGGCGCTCGAGCACCGTTCTCTCGTCTGGTACTTCATGATCGCCTTCGCATTGGCGGGGGCCTATGCCTATGTCAGCCTCGGGCGCGAGGAGGACCCCTCATTCACCATCAAGACCATGGTGATCCAGGCGCAATGGCCAGGTGCTTCGGCGCAGGAGGTAACGCGGCAGGTTACTGACCGCATCGAAAAGAAGCTGCAGGAACTCGACAATCTCGACCATACCCGAAGCCTGACCACCGCGGGTCGGACCATTGTCTTCGTCGACCTGCGACAGGAAACCAAGGCGGCGGATGTGCGCCCCACCTGGCTGCGCGTGCGCAACATGATGGCCGACATCCAGCACGACTTCCCATCGGGCGTGGTCGGCCCCTTCTTCAATGACCAGTTCGGCGACGTCTATGGGAATATCTTCGCCTTTTCAGCCGACGGGTTGAGCCAGAGGGAATTGCGCGACATGGTCGAGGACGCCCGAACGAAAATCCTTACGGTCCCGAACGTCGGCAAGGTCGATATCGTGGGAGCGCAGGATGAGGTGATTTTTCTGGAATTCTCCACCCGTAAGATCGCGGCCCTCGGCATCGACCGCTCCGCCATCATCTCTGCGCTGCAAGCGCAGAACGCTGTCACCCATTCCGGATTCATCGACACGGGATCCGAACGTATCGCGCTTCGCGTCTCCGGTGGCTTTGTTTCCGAGGAAAGCCTGCGAGCGATCAATCTGAGAGTGAATGACCGGTTCTTTCCACTGACCGATATCGCAACGATCACGCGTGGATATGTCGATCCGCCGACCTCGCTGTTTCGCTTCAATGGCAAGCCAGCGATCGGTCTTGCCGTTGGAATGAAGGCCGGCAGCAACCTCCTGGAGTTCGGTGCGGCGCTCGAAAAGATGGTGGAGCGTGTTACCCAGGAACTTCCAGTGGGCGTGTCCGTGGAACGGGTGTCCGATCAGCCAGCCGTCGTGGACGAAGCCGTGTCCGGCTTCACACGCGCCTTGTTCGAGGCGGTCGCTATCGTACTCGCGATAAGCTTCATCAGTCTTGGTCTGCGCGCCGGCCTGGTTGTCGCGATTTCCATCCCGCTGGTTCTCGCCGTCACCTTTCTGGTGATGCTTTACTCAGGCATCTCGTTGCAGCGAATCTCGCTGGGGGCGCTGATCATCGCTCTCGGTCTCCTGGTCGACGACGCCATGATCGCCATCGAAATGATGGTTGCACGCCTGGAGCTGGGGGACAGTCTCAGGAAGGCCGCCACCTACGTCTACACTTCGACAGCCTTTCCGATGCTGACCGGCACGCTTGTCACCGTGGCGGGCTTTATCCCGGTGGCGTTCAACAAGAGCAGCGCCGGCGAGTTCACGTTCACCCTGTTCGTCGTCATTGCCGTGTCGCTCATCGTCTCATGGTTGGTCGCGGTCGTGTTCACACCGCTTCTCGGCGTGACAATCCTGCCCGAGACGATGAAAAAACATGCCGATCACAAAGGCTGGTTCGCGAAAACCTTCTCGCGCATGCTTCAAGTCTGCATGCGATGGCGATGGGCGACGATCGCGGTGACCATCCTCCTCTTCGGCGCATCTGTCGGCGGGATGTCGCTGGTGCAGCAGCAGTTCTTCCCTAGCTCCGACCGTCCGGAACTCATTGTCGACTGGAACCTTCCGCAGAACAGTTCGATCGAGGAAACCAACCGACAGATGGCACAGTTCGAACGGGAAAAGCTCGTCGGCAACCCTGACATCGAACATTGGTCGACTTACGTGGGAACCGGTGCGCCTCGCTTCATCTTGTCCTTCGACGTCCAGCCGTCTGACGTGTCTTTCGGGCAAATGGTGATCGTCACGAAGGGGCTCGAAGTCCGCGACAAGCTCAGGGAGGAGCTGCAGGACTATCTGCACAAGACTTTTCCGGGCACGGACGCCTTTGTGAAGCTGTTGGATATCGGACCGCCGGTCGGCAAGCCGGTCCAGTACCGCGTGTCCGGTCCGGATATCCAGGTCGTCCGTGACTTTGCGCAGAAACTGGGGGCCATTGTCGGGACGAATCCGTTGCTGCGCAATCTGGTCTTCGACTGGAACGAGCCTGCACGTGTCGTCAAGGTCGATGTGCTTCAAGATAAGGCGCGGCAACTTGGCGTGTCTTCTCAGGACATTGCCACCGCGCTGAACAGTGTCGTTCAGGGCGATACGGCAACTGAGGTCAGGGACGGTATTTATCTCGTGGACGTGGTCGGCCGCGCCGCCGCAGCAGAACGCGGGTCGATCGATACGCTGCTTGATCTGCAGCTCTCGAGCACCAGCGGCCGAACCATTCCGCTGTCATCCGTCGCCACGTTCCGTTACGAACTCGAACAGCCGACGATCTGGCGGCGTGATCGGATCCCGACCATTACCATCAAGGCCGGCATAAGCGACGCGACCCAGCCGGCAACCATTGTCGCGGCGTTTACCGACAAGGTCGAGGCATTCAAGAAAACGCTGCCGGCGGGATATTCCGTTGAGGTCGGCGGATCGGTCGAGGAAAGCGCCAAGGCGCAAGGACCCATCTTCGCCGTCGCGCCTATCATGATTTTCGCCATGGCAACGCTTCTGATGGTCCAGCTCCAGAGCTTCCATCGGCTGTTCCTGGTCTTCTCGGTCGCGCCATTGGCGCTCATCGGCGTCGTCGCGGCGTTGCTGCTTTCCAATGCGCCGCTTGGCTTCGTGGCGCTACTGGGCGTGCTGGCCCTGATAGGCATCCTCATCCGCAACTCGGTCATCCTGATCGTGCAGATCGAGGAATTGCGGGCCGCCGGAACGCCGCCGTGGAAGGCCGTCGTGGAAGCGACGGAGCATCGCATGCGGCCGATCATGCTGACGGCTGCTGCCGCGACCCTCGCCCTTATTCCGATCTCCCGAGAGATATTCTGGGGACCCATGGCCTATGCCATGATGGGAGGCATCATCGTCGGAACGGTGCTGACCCTTCTCTTTCTGCCTGCGCTCTACGTCACCTGGTTCAGGATACCGCGCGATGTCGAGCAGCAGTGACGTGATGCCATGCCGCTCTCCGTATCGACGGGTGCTGTGGGTGCCAAGGTATTGAACCGCGACTTTCGCACGGCCGTTGGCCAAATCGCGTGAGAGGGAGAGTACCGGAGCTGTTGTGATTTTGTTCGCTTTTTGTGCTTCGAAAGTCGCATAAGATTGCAGTCTGGAACTGAAAAGCTCGCTTCGGTCACTTCGCCAACGGGCTGAGCGCGACCGCGAAGGTGACTATCCCGCCGCGGGCGATGTGGTGGTAACCGATTTCCTGCGGGCATCAGGATCAGGAAGTGGTTGATCAGGCCGATTATCAGCGCGCCGGCGGTCGTGCCGATGTCCATGCCGACGACGCCGAACAGGCACCCCGAGCACAGCCGCCCGTCTCGCGAGCTGGAAGCTCGGAGCGAAGCTACTAGAGAGCCGCACCGAAACATAGGCAGCACAAACGCATTCGGCCGATGCGAACGGCTCAGCTTTGGCTCCTGACCGGCTCAAGCAAGCCCGAGCTTTTTCCTGAGTTCGGCGTTTTCATTCCGGAGCCGATTGGCGAGAAGCTTCTTCAGACGGGCATTCTCTTCTTCAAGCTTCACCAGATCCTTGAGCTCATCGCTCTGTGTTGTCTGCCCGGCAGCCTTCTTCCACTGATAGTAGGTCTGTTCCGAGATGCCAGCTTTCTGGACCGCGGCCTTGATGCTCTCTCCCCGTCCGATCTGCTTTTCGATCTCGCCGAGCTTTTGGGCCCGCTCTTTCTCAGAGTATATTCTCCGCGCTGTCGGGACTGTAGGCGAAGCGACCGCTTTAGATGAAGACGCCTGTGGGGCCGACTTGGCGGCTCTGGTTCGTAGAGCACCTGCCTGCTGCCCGGTTCGCTTCCTCGGCTTCGGCGCCTTTTCCTTGATATCAGGTGTCTGTTCCTTCACAGGCACCTCGGCTGGCGCCTGGTTTGCCTCGGATTCCTTGAGGTCGGCCATGAGAAGCTCCCTGTGATGTCAAACCCTATTCTCTCACGCAGCATCAAGAACTTACGGACTTTGTCAACCACGGCCAAAACCGTGCTCCTCAATGTCGCCGTCGGACGCGTGAACATAATTGCCTATGACTGCCCCTGCAGACGCAAATTGGAGTCGCCTTCTTTATTGTCCTGTGCTTGCGTCGAAATGTTGGGCTGCGGCGAGGCGTGCTGAATGGCCTCGCAATCCGCAACACAGAGTATCGGCTGGATGTGTCACGACCCCTCGGTATCCGGCAGCATGCTCGTCGGCTCGTCAGCTCTGCGGTTCGCTTGGCAGATCATCCGTTACTCCCCCCGGATTTTAATTATAGCTAATATCATTCTTGGATCGTTGCGGACAAATATGGGTTCCTAATATACAACCGTTGGTTCTTCACACGCGGGAGATGCGGAATGTCGTGTTCAGACTTTCCTGTGGAACTGGTGACCGGGTCCTTCTCAAAGGACGATGCTGACGCCGTGCGCTTGGTGCTCGACGCAGTCCCGCATCCGATATTCTTGAAAGATGATCAATCCCGCTTCGTTATGCTTAACCGAAGTATGTGCGACTTCATGGGGCATTCTTATGAGGAGTTGGCTGGCAAGACAGATTACGACTTCGTCCCGAAGGAACACGCGGATGTGTTCCAGCAGGTCGATCGGTTGGTGCTGGAAACCGGAGAAGTCAACGAGAACGAGGAGGTCATGCTGGGGCCGGACGGGGAAATCCGCACCCTCGTGACGCGAAAGGCGCGGGCGTCGCTACCGAATGGCGCTCGCTTCGTCGTCGGCTGTATTTCGGACATCACCAAGTTGAAGGAGCACGAAGCCTCGCTGCAGCTGCTGTTCGAGGAAAACCCCATCCCGATGTGGGTGTTTGATAGAGCCAGCTCGCGGTTTCTGGCAGTCAACCAAGCTGCCGTCGAGCATTATGGCTACACCCGCGAACAATTTCTTTCCAAATCCATCCTTGAAATCAGGCCGGCGGAAGACAGAGAACCGTTTCTCCAAGTGCTCGGCACAGGCGAGGGCTCGTATTGCACCGGGCGTACCTGGCGCCACATTAAGGCGGACGGCAGCCTGATCGACATCGTCGCCTACTCAAAGGGGATCGAGTATGACGGCCGCCCAGCCGTCATGGTTGCGGTTGTCGACGTGACGGAGCGCAAGCGGGCTGAGGACGATCTGCGCCGCACCAGAGAGTTTCTGGACACGGTAATCGAAAACATTCCCGTCATGCTCTTCGCTAAAGAGGCCCGGGAGCACCGCTATGTCCTGATGAACCGGGCAGGTGAGGAACTGCTTGGCATCCCGCGCGAGGAGCTGATCGGCAAGACCGATTCCGACCTCTTTCCGCCAGAAGAGGCCGAGTCGTTCGTCGTTCGTGATCAGCAAGCGTTGCGTTCCGATTCCGTCCAGTTAGCCGAGGAAGAGCAAATCCAAACGCGGGACAAGGGGGTACGGGATCTCGTTACGCGACGGCTCGCGGTGGAAAGCCATGACGGAAAGTCGAAATATGTCCTCGCGGTGGCCGAGGATGTGACCGAGCGCAAGCGAGACGCGGCACGGATCGCCCATTTGGCTACCCACGACGGGCTGACGGATTTGCCCAACCGGACAGCACTCGTCGAGCGTCTCGAATTCACGCTCGAGCGGGCGACATCCGGCAGGGAATCCTTCGCTGTCATGCGCATCAACGTCGACGGGTTCAAGGAAGTAAACGATGCTTGCGGCCCCGGGGTTGCGGATGCGCTGCTTCGACAGGTGGCGGCACGGCTGAGAGCGAGCGCGGGCAAGCACTTCCTTGCGCGCACGGGCGACGAGTTCACAACTATCATTGCTGACGGCCCGCATCCGGAGACAGCAATAGCACTCGCTGACCGCCTGCTGGCAACGATCGCCGACGTTTTTGATGTCGGCGGCCGCCAATTGCACGTCGGCCTGAGCATCGGTATCGCCTTCTTTCCCGATGACGCGGTTGATGTCACATCCCTCTTGAGCAACGCTCACGCAGCGCTCGATCGCGCCCGGGCCGACGGGCAGGGCGTTTTCCGGATGTTCGAGGCGGACATGGATCGCAAAGTCCGTGAACGCCGCGCACTTGAGAAGGACTTGCGTTCGGCTCTAGCAAACGGCGAGTTGTTCCTGCACTACCAGCCGCAGGCGAACGTATCGGGTCAGATCGTTGGGTTCGAAGCCCTGGTCCGGTGGTCTCACAAAGAACGAGGAATGATCCCACCTGCGGAGTTCATTCCCCTGGCCGAAGAGAGCGGATTGATCGTTCCAATCGGCGAATGGGTGTTGCGCGAGGCGTGTCGGGAGGCGGCGTCATGGCCGAACACGATCCACATCGCCGTCAACCTCTCTCCCGTACAATTTCGCCAAGGCGATCTTCCCGGCATGGTGCACTCGATTCTGTTGCAGTCGGCGCTCGACCCGACGCGGCTCGAGCTGGAAATTACAGAAAGCGTGCTGTTCGACGACTTATCGCGGGCAAGTTCAATCCTCCGGCGCCTTAAATCGCTCGGAGTAAAGATCGCCCTGGACGATTTTGGGACAGGCTATTCATCGCTTTCCTATCTCCAGTCTTTCCCCTTCGACAAAATCAAGATCGACAAGTCATTCGTTTGGATGCTTCAGCAGAATCCGCAATCGGCGGCCATCATTCGCGCCATTGTCGGGCTGGGCCGGGACCTCTCTATGTACATTGTTGCCGAAGGCGTCGAAACATTCGACCAGCTGAGTTTTCTTACGGAAGAGGGCTGCAGTGCTCTGCAGGGGTATCTGATCGGAAGGCCTTACCCGATCGAGCTGTATGCGAAGGAGGTCGGCAAACGCGCACCTCCGTCAAGCGTGGCGAGTCGACGCCGCGGACGGCAATAGCGGCTCACGACGCTTGCAGCACAGCACATAGACACACACGCGCGGCGTTGAATCTGGTCCCGGCTTCACGCCGGTGAAGAACGCGGAGTCGAATGGCAGTCGGAGGCCTCGTCAAAAACGTCAAACGCGGCTACCTTCGCGTCGATCGTCGCTCCGTTGCCAAATGCACATACGTGTAGGGCAGATCGCCGGATCGATCGTCGACTACAATGAGATCCTCGCTCTGCGCTCTCAAGGGGAATTCACCACGTCCAGCGCCGTGCGATGTATTCGGTTAAGGTGGTTCTCCATTGCTTCAATGGCGGCAGCGAGATCGCGCCTTTCAAACGCATCCGGGGATCTGGTGATCCTAAAGCTCAGCGAAACGGTTCCTTTCGACACCCATTTAGCTCAGTATTTCGACGGTCACCTTCCTTCGCCTCGAGCGCGGCGAAGGCTTGGGCGAGGGCGTGGGGGCAACAAGTTGCCGCGTCTGCGGCCACCCGACGCCGTTTTAGTCGGAAACTACCGTCCGGTGAAACCCATCCGGCCGCGCAGCAGATCGGTGAGCACCGCACCGTGGATCGGCACGCCCTCGAATTCCGAATACGAGGCCATCACGCCCGAGAGGCCGGCGAGCCGGGTGGCCGCCTCGAACGCATGGGCATAGACATCGTACAGCTCTCGCGGTCCGATAGCAGTCGCCGCCATGTTCTGACCGGCTTCCGTCACTGCATAACCCAGGAAGTGTTACGCGGACACCAGCACGCCTTCACGCAGGTCGTTGGCCTGCATGCCGCGCGTGAAAGCGACGCTCATCGAACTGACAAGATATGGATCCTCTCCGTAGGTTTCGGTGACCCGTCCCCAACGCGCATCGCGGGCGACGTCCATGACTGGCGCGAGGGCATGGAGCATCCCCACCGCCCGCATCTGGCGTCGCATGATATCCGCCATCTCCTGCAGGGCCTCGGGATCCCCTGTCGCTGCCAACCCGATTGCGGTTGGGAACGCGGTGAAGCCGGGCGACACCGGTTTTGTTGCAACGACCGAGTTGGGCGCACGGAGGATCGGTCGTTGCTGGTCAGGCAGCGGCGAAAGGGGATAGAGACCGCTTCCGGCTGTGCGTGCGGCCTCGATAATCATGGGCTCGCGGTCGGAGGCGACGCCATCGATCCAGATGACGACATGCAGTCCTGTGTCAGCTCCGGCGATGGTGACCGACGCGCCCAGGTTGTCGCCCAACGACTGCAGCAGCACAGTTCTTCGCTCGGTTTTCTTTCTGCGGATGCTGCGGACGTGACGCTCGTAGGCGCCGCTCGCCAGCAGGTCGGCTAACGCGTCTTGCTCCAGCAACGGGGTGTGCCGGTCGGTCAGGCGCTTCGCCTCGGCGAACGCCCGACACAAGCTGGTGGGGACGACGAGATAGCCGAGCCGCAGGGTCGGCGAGAGCGTCTTGGACAGCGTGCCAACGTAGATCACCGACTCCGCGTCGAGTGCCTGCAGAGGCGGATGGGGGCAATATCGTGACGGTACTCTCCGTCGTAATCGTCCTCGATGATGCAAGCACCTGTATGTGCAGCCCAGGCCAGGAGGGCGCGCCGACGTGTCGCCGAAAGCACGCTGCCAAGCGGGAACTGGTGCGACGGCGTCACGTAAGCCAGACGGGCCGAGAGCAGCGAATCCGTTGTGAGCCCATCCCTGTCGACCGGAATGGGGACGGCGATGCCGCCAGCCGCCGCGAAGGCACAGCGGGCCAGGAGGTAGCCAGGGTTCTCGATCACGAAAGGATCACCGGGGTCGAGCAGCAGCCGCGCGCAGAGGTCGAGCCCCTTGAAGTGTGGCTTGCCCGCGGGCGGTCCCATCCGATAAAGCTCGGCGCAACAGAGGCAGCGTCAGGACGTTCAATCTTCGTCAGCAGCGACTTCCCATGCAATTCGTGTCTAACAAGGAAGAAACTATGAGGCGGCAGACCCGACCGTTCACTGTGGAGATCAAACAGAAGCGCAATTTTCAAAAACGGGGTCGTTCCATCTGGAGCGATGTCGATCTCTCCGCAGCTATGGCCGAGACAACAAGGGAGCTCAAAGAGATGGAGCTGCCAAATCGTCGGCTTATTGACTCCAATGTCGTGGCCCTTGCTGCTGAACACATGCACGAACCGCGAGCGGAGCATCTTATGGCAGATCCCCTGGACGCTGAATCAGTAGAAACTGCAACCGAACCGGCAGCCAAGGTGGAGACGCCTGAAACGAAGAAGAAAGTCCCACGGTCGCGGAAGGCAAAGGCTGAGCCTAGGCCGCCTGCTCGGAAGAATGGCACCAGTACGGCGTTCCAGGCGGAGGAAGCACTGGCAGCGGCCGTGCGGACCGGCCGGAAGGTCTACTCTGAAAAGGAGCGCGCCCAGAAGCTCGCCCAAATCGAGAAGTCAATCAGTGGCGGCGCCACCCTCAAGAGCGCCGTACAGCAGGCCGGCATATCGGAACAGACCTACTATCATTGGAAGAAGGCTGCGGCGCCTGCATCGGGTGGTGACGATCTGAAGGATCTGGTCGCGCTTGAGGAAGAAAACAAGCGACTGAGGAGCCTGCTCACGAAACGCCTGCGCAAGGAGAACGCGGAACTGAAGACGAAGCTGGAGCTGCAATAACGCTTCAGAAGTCGGCTGAATCGCAGATCGGACCGGCGGCACATCGTCTTCGCCGATGCGTCACCTAAGAGCAGACTCTGGCCGCGCCGCAAACAGCACGTTCAGCGTGCCACGTACGCACCGTCCAGGGTGATGTGGCTGCGATCAGGCCTCGCCATTTCTGACGCAGCGCATTAGCGACCGGGCTAATCGGATTGCAGATTGTAAAGCTGGCCATCCACGCTCTTCTCCCCGATTTACGCTAACGCGTCAACAAGCTCCGTCTCCTGGAGGGACCCGCATGGCATCCGGTTCTCGGTTACCACAAGCGCGATGGCCTGGGGTGATGCCGAGATTCGGCGATTGGGCGATTTCGTGTTGCGCATCGACAGCTGCTTTTCGAACCACCGCCTTAGCGCAGCGGTGATCTGCGCCGAATGTTCTTGGCGCACGGCGAGCCGATCTTCCGGCGGCATGCCGCGTACGCACCTCCGCTCGCTCGAAGTGCGAAATCCGCAAGCCGTCCACCAATTCGCTCACCGCCATGTTGCAACCAAGTTGGAATGTCGCCCGGTCAGCAAAGAAATGTCGCATTGGGTGCGAAGCTTGTCGCTCTCCGTCAGCCTCAGATCGACCTTGACGGGCGAACGATCCTCTGGGGCGGCCAGCTTTGTAGATGCCTGCTCACGTCGAGAGATACATCCAGCCAGGGTAGTACTTCAGAATTGCGTGTGCACGGGTTGGGGAGCCGCCCGTCGGCTCTCCATCGAGGAGCGATCCTACATTCGCATATTCGGAGGTCGCTCGCTCGATTGCCCGATCTGCGAAGAGCGCAAGCAGATGCTTCAGATGCCGCCCATGCAGAGGTATTTCATTTCGAGGTAGTCCTCGAGGCCATGGCGGGAACCCTCCCGCCCGATACCGGACTGCTTTACTCCGCCAAAAGGCGCGGCTTCCGAGGACATGCGTCCCGTGTTGATGCCCACCATGCCATATTCCAGGGCCTCGGCCACACGCCAGACACGCTTCAGATTTGAGGCATAGAAGTAGGCGGCGAGGCCGTAGATCGTGTCATTGGCCTCACGCACGACCTGATCCGAATCTTCGAAGCGAATGATCGGCGCCAGCGGCCCGAATGTCTCCTCCTGCGCGACTGTCATCTCGCTGGAGACATCGGTGAGGACCGTTGGTTGGAAAAACGTGCCCGTCGTACCGATGCGATTGCCGCCACATCGAATTATACCGCCTTTTGCGACGGCATCGGCGATATGGGATTCGATCTTGGCCAGAGCCTGCCTGTCGATCAGCGGTCCGATAGCCACTCCTGGATCGAAGCCGTCACCAACCGAAAGGTGGCGGACTTTCTCCACGAATTTGTCGACAAACTCATCATGAACGCTCGATTGGACGTAAAGGCGGTTCGCGGAAACGCAAGTCTGGCCGGCATTGCGGAACTTCGCCTGGATCGCACCGTCAACCGCGGCATCGATATCGGCATCGTCGAAGACGATGAAAGGTGCATTGCCGCCTAGCTCGAGGCTGACCTTCTTGACCTGGTCCGAGCACTGGCGCATCAGCAGCCGGCCAACCTCGGTCGAGCCGGTGAAGCTGATCTTGCGGATCTTGGGATTGGCGCAGAGTTCACGCCCAACCGCATCACCTTCGGACGCATAGATCAAGTTGACGACGCCTTCGGGAAAGCCAGCCTGGTGGGCGAGGGCGAACATTGCGCCAGCTACGAGCGGCGTCTGTTCAGCGGGCTTGAGGACGATGGTGCAGCCCGCCGCCAAGGCCGGCGAGATCTTGCGCGCCACCATGGAAGCCGGGAAATTCCATGGCGTGATCGTGCCAACTACGCCGATCGGCTGCTTGATCACCAGCATGCGGCGGTCCGTCGATGGTGCGGAGATCGTCTCGCCATAGATGCGATTGGCCTCTTCGGCATACCATTGCAGGTATGCCGCAGCATGCGACACCTCCGACCTGGCTTCGGCAAGCGGCTTGCCCATCTCCGCGGTGAGAATCGCAGCGAGATCCTCGGCATGGTCGATGATCAACTGATGCCATCGCCACAGAACGTCGCTGCGCTCTCGGGCGGTCAGGCCCGCCCATCCAGGCTGCGCGATATAGGCCTTGTCGATCGCAGCGCAGGTCTCCTCGACGCCCATGTCGGGAAGCTTTGCCAGCACTTCGCCGGTCGATGGGTTAAAGACCTCGAATGTCCGCTCGCTAATCCGCTTGCCAAGTGCCGGCACGCGGTCGATCGTACCGAAAAGATCAGGAGATTTCAGGTGGCGGATCATCGGCAGGCACAGGGGCAATACCGGATTCCTCCTCAACGCAGCGGAAGTATGTCGGCAGGGTGTCGGTGTGTATTTCGCACGTCCGGGTTCCTCATAGGGCCTCGGCCAGACGGCTGGTAGACCACCGTACCCAACTGGAAAGGGAAAACTTTGAATTCTCTAGAAGATGGCTCGCGGTTCTATTAGGCGAAGATTGAACAATGGACATCGGCTTCGCCACCCGCACGCAGTGCGCTGGCGGCCTACAATCTGCGGACCACGATCGGCGATCCACCCGAAGAGAGGCTGGCATGAGGAGGAGCGCGCCGATCAGATATTTCTTGCTCGCCTCGAGCTCGGCCTCCGTCGGCCCCTCTTGTGCCATCTGCTTCACCACCTGACGCACGATGCTCAGCGTCTCGGCGGCGCGGTCCGAGCGCGTCGCCGTCGTAACCAGCGGCGCATGAGGATGCTCGTGATCGACCAGAGCGGAGCCGACGCCATAGGCAAGGCCGCGCTTTTCGCGCACCTCCTCGAACAGGTGGGAGGTAAAGGTCGAGCCGCCGAGAATTTCGTTCATCAGCACCGCGGCGAAGAAATCCGGCTCGCTGCGTCCGACGCCTGGAAAGGCCAACTGCAGCGAGGTCTGCGGCAGGTCGTAGTTCACCTCCACCTGCTGGCCGAGTTTTGCGGCGACATCGGCGACGGGGGAGAGCGTCTGCTTCTCGCGCAAATCGCCGAACAGCTGGTCGAGCCTTTCACTCAGCGTCTTCGCGTCAATGTCGCCGACCACGGCAACATGAAGCCCGTCGCGAGCGAAAGTGGCCTTGTGGAAGGCGGTTAGATCGGCCCGCGTGATGCCGGCGAGGCTCTCCTTGGTACCTTCGTCCGGCCTCGAATAAGGATGGGTGCCGTAGATCGCGCGCAGCCATTTGCGCTGGGCGATCGCCTTGGGGTCGCGCTCATTGGCGATGATGCCGGACAGGATCTGGGCGCGGATGCGGTCGATCGGCTCCTCGTCGAAGCGCGGCTTGTTCACCGCCAGCTTCAGCAGATCGAAGGCGGCGTCCTTCTGTTCGGAAAGCATGCGCATCGAGCCATAAATGCCGTCGCGCTTTGCCTCGAAGCCCATTTCGACGCCGGCATCGTCGAGCTTCACCTGGAAAGTGTCGCTGTCGAGGTCGCCGGCTCCCTCGTCGAACAGGCCGGTCATCAGATTGGCGAGCCCCTCCTTGCCGGCCGGATCCTGCGCGTTGCCGCCGTCGAAGGCGAAACGGATGGCGATGATCGGCGCCGTATGGTCCTCCACCAGCCAGGCGTTGATGCCCTTTTCAGATTCCACCTCCTGGATGTTCATCGCAGCATGGGCGGTGGGCGCCGGCAGGATGAGGAAGGGAATGGCGAGGATAAGGGTCGCCAGCAGGGTGGCGAGGCGCGCGGCCCTGCCTTCTCCCACAAGAAGGGCAAGGCGTGTGCAATGGCGCCGCGGCGTAGGTTCATCATCACATCAATTCTCCGTCTTGGGAAAGAGATAACCGGTGGTCGAATGGTCGGGCACGAGATAGCGGGCGGCGGCGGCTTTGACCTGATCGGCGGTGACCTTGCGGATGCGGTCTGGCCATTCTTCGACGTCCTTCACGTTGCGGCCGGTGGCAAGCGTGGAGCCATACAAGTAGGCCATGTAGGGCTGCTCGTCGCGGGCGAAGCTCACCGAGCGAACATAGCGGTCCTTGGCCTTGTCCAGCTCGTCGCTGCTGACACCGTCTCTGGCGATGCGGGCGACCTCGGCATCGGCCGCCGCTTCCAGATCGGCGGGCTTGGCATCGCCGCGCGGCGAGCCGTAGATGGTGAACCTGGTGGCATCCAGCATGGTGCCCCGGAAATACGCGCCAGCCTCGGTGGCGATGCCCTCTTTCACCACCAGCTGCTGGTAGAGCCGGCTGCGGTTGCCGCCGCCGAGGATCTCGGCCAGGAGGTCGAGCGCCTCGGCCTCGCCGGGTTCGGCCGTGTGATAGGACGGCACCACCCATTGCGTGGAGAAGCTCGGCACCGAAACGCGGGCATCGCTCAGCGTCACCGTGCGCCTGGTGTTCTGCTCCGGCTCGACCGGCCGGACACGCGGCGGCAAGTCCGGGCCGCGCGGGACCTTGCCATAGGTCTTTTCGGCCAGTGCCTTCACCGTCTCCGGCTCGACATCGCCGGCCACCACCAGCACGGCATTGTTGGGCCTATAATATGTGGCGTAAAAGGCGACGGCGTCGGCCCAGTTCAGCTTCTCCACCTCCTGCATCCAGCCGATCACCGGGATGCGGTAGGGCTGGTTCTGCCAGAGCGTGGCGTCGACCTCCTCGTCCAGAACCGCCTGCGGATTGTTGTCGATGCGTGAGCGGCGCTCCTCCAGGATCACGTCGCGCTCGGTTTTGATATCATCGTCGGTGAGCATGAGGTTGAACATGCGATCGGCCTCGAAGCTCATCATCGGCTCCAACGCCCAAGGCGCCACCGTCTCATGGAAGGCGGTGTAGTCGTAAGAGGTGAAGGCATTCATCGAGCCGCCGATGGCCGAGACGGCGCGGCCCAACTCGCCGGCGGCAAGGTTGGTCGTCGCCTTGAACATCAAACGCTCGAACAAATGCGCAATGCCGGATTTGCCCGGCGACTCGTCGGCGCTGCCCGTCTTGTACCACACCATTTGGGTGACGATCGGCGCGCGGTGATCGGGGATGACGACCACTTCCATGCCGTTGTCGAGGACGAAATCCGTTACCTTGCCGTCGTCGGTGGCCGCCAGAGCCGGAGCGGTCGCCATCAAGGCCAACGCGATCGCGAAAAGTGTGCCGAGCAGCCAGTGAGATCGAAGTTTGATCAATGGCTCCGGTTGTGATGACGGGACGAGAGGCAAAGTGATTTGCTCCTCATTTTGAAAGCGCCGCGTCCCCGTCTCCCCTTGTGGGAGGAGGTGGATCGGCGGGCAGCGCCGAGCCGGATGAGCAACCGTCTTCATGTTGCCAGGCCTTACTCGAGCGTCATCTTTGGATGGGTCCGGGAGACCCGCGGCGGTATTTTTTGGTGAGGTGATCACGGGACGACTTCTCCTTGGTCCGTGGCGTTTGCAGATGGCACGCACGTATCGTGCCAAATGAGAAACCGTTTCGAAGCAATGTGATAGATCTGGCTCTGCTATGTTGCGTATCCGACATTGTCGGACATCGGACAGCGCCGAACGCGAAGCGCTTGCGGCTTCGGACGATATCTTGCTCGCGCGAAAGAGGATTGAGCGTGCTGCCGCGCAGGTGAATAGGATGCCCTCCAACTGGCCGCGGCACTTGAGAGCGTTGGAATGGAGCTGATGGTGGTGGTCGCGGCGGAACGCTTCCTCGATAGGCAGGCCAGGGTCGATGCTGAATGAGCAGAGGCAGTCAGGAGCGTGGCCGCTAAGGAAGATAAGCTGGCCGCCAGGCCGCTCGCAGTCGAAGTGGCGGAGAGGCGAGAGGAAGCTTGGCAGGCCGACGTTAAGGAGGCGCTCACGGCACCTGGCTAGAGCCTGGCATCGCCGGGTCTGGCCTCGGCTGCGTGCTCGATCAGAATTGCCCAAAGCTATCGGGGGTCGATGAGCACCCGGAGCAGCTGAGTGTCAGGCTTACCGAGCGGCTGGAGCGCGCGGAGCGTGCTCGCGAGCGAAGACGAATCTCTTCAAATATCCGCGAAAGTCGGAGGATGTATCCGCGAGGCGCTGGAAACGGAGATCGCAGGACATCGGGCGATAAAGAAGGATTTGTTGAGCGCTTTTGGCGTGATGAGCCTGCCCGAAGTCGTTGAGCGTGACGAGTTGCTGGGGGAGAGGGAGCGTTTGCGTGTCACCTTGGTCGAACTTGAGGAACAACTGTCGACAGAGCTCGCCATGGACGGGGTCACGCAAACACGTTTGTTGCTGGAAGACAGCCGCACTTGCGTAGTCCGCGCGTAGTGTCGTCGCTGTACCAAATCAGGAGAGTTTGGCCGTCGCGATCGGAGTCATCTGCGTCAACACGGCCGGCGGCTACGTCTATGCCAGCACTCGTCCCCCCGTTCATAAAGTAATAAAACTCTTTGGAGTACTGGGAACGCAGAGAAATCTCCGGTCGCAGCCTACCCGGTCAAAACCCCCGGCGGAATACCGGCCGTGACCGATCCGCATCCCGCAATCCGCGTGAGCGAGGCCGACGATCCAAGGCGAGGGCGTGCTCACGGCTTGCCAACAGTCTTCGTCAGAACTGGCGGGTGCGACTATCGCTGTTCCTGGTGCGACAGCCTGCATGCGGTGGACAATCAATTCCGCCAGATGATGCCAGCGACGCGGTGTGGCGAACCCTCGTTGCGCTTTCCGGTGAGTGTGACGCCCAGAGCGGCCTCCTCAAAGTCCGACCGTCGCGGAACGATCTTTCGATGAAGGGCACGCGCCAGCAGCGAGTCCAGAAATCCGCACAAGCACGGCGCGAGAGGTCCTTATCAAATTTCGGAAAACGCGCGCGTCCTCGCGCTGTCCTATTTGGCACGGAGCTTGCGGCGGCGTTGGTGCAGCGTTCGACGGGAGCGCAGCGACGGGAGATGCCCGGAAGGGAGGAAGAGCCCGCCCAATCCGGTCAGGAGACAAGTATGTTGAGCCCGCAAATCTGCAGCGCGAATCCCGCGCCCCGCAAGCCCCTTTATGCCCAGCTTTACCTGCAGGTGCTTGCCGCAATCACGCTTGGCATCGCACTCGGCCACTTCTATCCGGAACTCGGCGAGATCCTGAAGCCGCTCGGCGAGGCCTATATCAAGCTGGTCAAGATGATCATCGCGCTTGTCGTCTTCCTAACAATTGCGATCCGCATTGCCGGCATGAACGATCTCCAGAAAGTCGGCCGGGTTGCCGGCAAGGCGATGGTCTATTTCGTCACCTTCTCGACGCTCGCGCTTATCGTCGGCCTCATCGTCGCCAATGTCGTTCAGCCTGGCGC
>NZ_FOSL01000032.1 GCF_900114255.1 Neomesorhizobium albiziae
CTTCGGGCAGATCGCGCCAACGTGCACCCGAACGCGCCATCCACAAGAGCGCGTCGAAGAAGCGTCGTCCATCACTGCGTGGACCGCGCTTGCCCTTGCGACCGCCCGGAACGAACGACTTCACCTTCTCCCACTGATCGTCGCGCAAAACCTCTCCGTCCATCGCCAGCCTCCAAAAGCCAGCGTTGAATCTGATTTGCGCAACTTTGGGAATCCCAAGCCGTTAAATCGTCACTACAGCCTAGCAACTTATTGAATTTCTAGTGTCGTTTTGATTTCGAAGTTCGCTCGGGGCGCGATATTGAAGTCATGCGAACTTCGAAATCACGACACTAGAGCAAAAAGCTTCGGTGGATGGCCCGCGTCGCTGCTCGACACGCGGTGACCGGTTTGCTTAGGTCGGCGAATGAGCAGGAACAACCTCTATTTCATCATCGGCGCTCTCGTGGTCGCGGTCGTTGCGCTGGGGATCTACGTCTATCGCGAGGAGCGGAAACCTTCGGGCGTCGAGCTGCGTATCGACGAGACCGGTATTTCAATCGAGGAGAAGTAGAATGGGCGTTGAAAGTCTGCTTGTGTTCCTGATCATCGGCGCCATCGCCGGCTGGCTGGCCGGCTGATCGTCAAAGGGTTTGGATTCGGCCTGCTCGGCAACATCGTGGTCGGTATCGTCGGCGCCCTCATCGCCGGCTTCATTTTCCCGCGCATCGGGCTGGCCTTCGGCGGCGGCGTTCTCGCGGCAATCGTGCACGCCACGCTGGGCGCGGTCATCTTGCTGGTGCTCATCCGGCTGGTGAAGCAGGCTTGACAAGGCGGCCGAGCGCTCGTGCAGCCGGTAAAGGCAAGCTTGCCATATCTTCGCCGAAGGTCCCCTTCGGGCTGCTCAGCATTTCAAAGATTGCAATTGAGCGCCCGCGCACGGCTGAGGTATCACACCTCAGTCGGGTCCTCGGCTGGAGGTTTTTTACCTCTAAACCAATAAAATGCCGCAAGGATCGCGGGAATGCCCGTGCCGCCAGCCACGAAAAGCCAAATCGGGGCAATTTCAGCTGCAACATCCTTTACACGCTGGTATGCACTAACCCTCACTAGGATAACGTCCTCATAAGTCTTCAGCGTGTAGGGTGGTGCATCAGCATCGCCAAGATGCGAGTAAACAACTAGGTAGAGGAGACTAACACCGGTAGTTTTTGGGGTCACTTTCCATTGCCAGGATGTTTCATCATAGTCAGATACTTGTTTTTTTACATCATCAATCGGAGTAACATCTATTCCGCCAACTCCCCTCATTTTGACCGAAACAAATGCACTGACTGGAATGAGGCCTTCGTTTCTTTCCCCAGGAACTACATCGTGGAGAATTGGAAGCGGACGCATCGTCGGTGAGATTTTGAAAACAATATCGACGGGTTGGTCGCGCCACATTTCATCGACAATGTTATAGATATAATTAGCGGTTAAAAGTGGTGTCGTCTGAAATGGAAGTTCCGGCAATGTACTGAGTGGATTTCTTGCACTGGCTCCACAGCAATCCTCCGGAAACTTCGTAAAGGTCAGGGTTCCTTTCGTGAACACCACCGGCTGGAATACGCTAAGCATTACCACGGCTAGGCCTAAAAGCAGGAAGCCGATCCAGTGCCTTGAAAGAAGTCTCAGGAAGCCCATACCCTCTTCCCCTAGCAAGTATCTTCCGACCCATTACATTCTACTAAAAATTGCTTGCTATGCATACGCCTAACCTTGGCAGAACGTTCATTGATCGATGATTGGAACAAAGTCTCTCCCACAAATGACTCAGTAAAGCGTTCGCAAGGGCGGTTTGTACGATTGGACCTAGAAATATAGCCCCTGTATGGGGCTCTAATTGGCGTCTAGATCGCCTTATTTTTTATAGAATGACTTCAACTGCTTACGCTCGTTGGTGGTTCCACAGCGAAGTTCCGGTGACGGCTCCTTGCTAGTCTGCGACATGCGCGCGGCCATAAACGTTTGAGATAAAATATATGTAAGCTCTGGATCAAAAGTGGAGCCGGCCCGGGGACAGGGCCGGCTCCTAACCCGGTCGTTGGGGACGGGGAGGGTGGGGACTCGACCGGGTATTCGCGCTGGCCAATTACTTGACCGAGCCGACCGCCACCGCGCGGCCATCGTTGATCGACACCCAAGCGCCGGAATTCCGCTCCGACTGGCGCTTGAGGTAGGTGTAGTCGGTGTCCTGCCAGGCGAGGATGCGCGGCTCCAGATTGTCGAGGATGTAGTCGCCGTTGCTGGTGCGCACGGTAAGCACCGCATGGCCATCGCCGTTCGGTTGACGGACGACCGTGATCAGCAGGCTGCCGGCAGGCACGCCCACCGCCATCAGTTCGCGGCGCTTCTCCAGGACATAGTCCTCGCAGTCGCCGACACCTTCGGGAAACGACCAGACCTCTTCCTGGCCCCACATTTCCTCGTCGGTGCGCGGCACTACGGTGGTGTTGACCGAATTGTTGATGTTGATCATCGTCTCCCACAGCTTGCGGGTGAGCTGCGTGGGGCGCGCAGTCGAGGTGCGCTGGGCACATTCCTGCGGCTCGGTCTGGCAAAGCTGATAGTGGCCGATCGGCTGCGTGGTGCGCTTTCCGGTGATCATGGCCGGGTTGGCATGGGCCGCGCCGGCGAGCGAAACGAGCGAAAATCCCAGAGCTGCAAGCAGCAATCCAACTTTTGTTTTTGTCATTGCGATGTCTCCCCAGTCGAGGAGACAATGACAGATGCGGATTTATTTGACGCAAAACCGGGAAGTAGATATTGAATAGAAACAGAAGAGAATAAGAATAAAACTCAATTCAAATAAGTATAAAATTTTCAGGAAAATGGCCGCGACCTGTTAACCATACCGATTTTGCAGATGCGGGCGGATGCGGATTGAGCAAAGGGGAGTGGCCTGCCACGCCTGGCCGGCGCGAGGCGTCCGCGGAGCAGTCGATGCGCGGATTGGCGGGAGCAGGGGAAGCCGGCTACGGCCGGGCGTTCATTCCCTCGATTGCGACCAAGAAGCCGAGGGGCATGCTCAAGTGCGCGCCCTCAAAGGCGTGGGGAACGCATCGGGAAGGTGCAGGCGGCGTCAGGCGCGTTTTGCGCTGAATTCGGTTTCGAGCGTTTCGGGCCGCTGTATGACCGCGAATTCGAGGGCGATGCCGTCCTCGAAATGTCGCACGACCTGCCCGCGCATGGTGCCGAGCGTCACCTGGACGCCCAATGCCGGCTTGACGTCGATTTCGACCGCCGCGCCCGAAAGGGACAGGTCGATGATGCGGCAGGAGTATTGACGCCCGTCGGTCAGCACCAGCACGCTCGACGCGTTGCGCGGCGCGACGCGTTCGTGCCGGCGGTCTTCCGGCAAGTCGAGTTCGTGTTTGTTGGCCAGCCACGTCAGCTGCGCGGCGAGCTTGTCCTTCTTGCGGTCGGACGCGATCACCGTCATGGCGAAACCGTCAACCATGGTGCGGGTCACGACGCCCTCGATGCGGCCGATATGGTCGATGTAGGCGATGACCTTTTCGCCGGGTTCGCCGATACGGTCGGCGAGCAGCGCAACGTTGCCGGGGGACATGTCCACGACCTGGCACGAGTGTTCCGAGCGGTCCTCCAGCATGAAGCGGCCGTAGATCTTCACGCGTACGCGTTGAAAATTCCGCCTTTCCACTCTGGACGACGGCAGATCGACCGCAGCAGGCTGCATCACGACAACACCCCCATGTCCTTCGCCATGCGAAGGGACGCACCTGAAAAATACGGGAATTCAGGTTAATAAGCGGTAAGCCAGCAGCTTAAAAATTGAGGAAATTCAGGCTATTCGTCGCGCCCGCCGTCGAAAATGACGAGATGGCGGATGCGGCGGCCGTGCGCCAGTCCGGGCTCGCCGCTGGAAAGGGCCGCAGCACTCGGCGCGAGCGTGGGAACCGAGACGGCTGGCCGGTTCTTGAGGAATGTCGGTTCGCGGTCGGGATCGACGACACGCACCGAATCGATACGGGCTTCGATGATCGGATCCGCGCCCAGCCAGTAGGGTTTGGTGCTTGCCGACACGACGCCCAGGCAGCGCGGGCTTTCCACGCCGCCGTCGAGCGGCAGCAGCAGCAATTCGAAAGCATTTTCGCGGCCGTTGCGGCTGATGCCGTCGAAGGTGATCACGACAACGGATTTTGAGGTGAAAGCGCCCTGGGCGAGGCGGCTGATCAGGCGCTGATCCTTTTCGCTCCACAGCGAGGCAAATGTAAATCCCTTGAGTTCGCGCCCGTAGACGGCGCAGAGCCGGGTACCGGCGAGCCGGAAGATGGCTTCGCCACGCGTGTCCTTTTCGAGGATGAACGTGTCGGCGAGCAGGGTCTTGATGTCGGCGGGTTCGATTTCGGTCCGCTTGGGTGCGGCCCGTCCATCGCGCAGCCTGTTCCAATAATGGAACAATGCGATCGATCCGTCCTGTTTCATGCTAATCTGCTCCGCGCGTCCCGCCATCAAGTGTCCCATTGGTGAACAGAAGGGCGCCCTCCGTTGACCTACATGCAGTTCGGAGCAGGTTGCATGCCAGCGGCGTTAACCGTTGTTCACGGGTCGGGACCGTTAAGGTTAACAGATGGTTTACGTTGTCCTCCCGGCGGGCTTGCGGTACTTGAGAATCACTCCACGAAGGAGCCGTTTCTGACCTGCGGCTCAACTTCGGACAGCGATTTCAGGGGAGCATGGGGGCTCGACCGGGCCGTTCAAGGGAAACCTTGGGCGGCCTTCTTTTTTGCCGATTCGGCGCGTTACCCCTAAATAGGCCCGATGAGCAGATACCCGGAGATTCGCGCGAGATGAGCGAGCCAGTGACCAGAGGCCGCCCCGAGGCGCTTGAACCAGAAGCGGCGCGCCGCGAGCCGATCTTCAATCTTCCTGCGGTGGTGGTGGCGCTGATTGCGCTCTGCGTGCTGATTCACCTGCTGCGGGTCTATGTGCTCAGCGCCGGCCAGGATCTGGCGGTGCTGGTCAACTTGGCTTTCGTTCCGGTCTTTTATTCCGGGCGCTTCGGTTTTGATATTTCCCAGTTCACCAGTCCGATCACCTATGCCTTCCTGCATGGTTCAGCCGTGCATCTGGTGGTCAATATGATCTGGCTCGCGGCGTTCGGGTCGCCATTGGCAAACCGGCTTGGCGTCGTGCGATTTCTGCTGTTCTGGGCGTTCACCGGAATCTGCGCGGCATTGCTGCATTATGTCCTGCATATGGAAGATCCGTCGCCGCTGATCGGCGCATCGGGAGCCATTTCGGGAATGATGGGAGCGGCCGCGCGCTTCGGGTTCCAGATCGACCGCAGCTCCGGCAGGCCGGCCTTCGCCGGCTGGCCGATGCCGATCCTTGCGGTGTTTCGCTCCCGCACGGCCGTCACCTTCCTCGGCGTTTGGATGGTGGTCAACCTGGTGACCGGACTGATCGGCTTTGCGCCGGGCGTCGGTGACACGATCGCCTGGGAAGCGCATATCGGCGGCTTCCTGGCCGGGTTCCTGTGTATCGACTGGTTCGACCGGTCGCGTCGCGCGGGCAGCGCGGACATGTGGGACCGCGTCTGAACATCACTATCGCTCCATACGGATTGCCGACTTTTCCATACACTTGAAAAGGGCCGCGCCTGAGAGCACGATGCAGTCGGGCGAGGACGCCGGCCGGGAGGCCGGCGCCGACTGAAGAGGAAGGAGGCCACCATGACGGTGAAGGCAATTCTTGAACTCAAGGGCCACGATGTCGTTACGCTCGGGCCGAACGAAAAACTCTCCGAAGCGGTCCGCATCCTTGCCGAAAAGCGAATTGGCGCGCTGGTGATCACCAATGGCGACCGAAAGATCGTCGGCATCCTGTCCGAGCGCGACATCGTGCGCACCTTAGCCAAGGATGGCGCTGCGGCGCTCGACCATCCCGTCCGCGAGGCGATGACGGCCAAGGTGAAAATCTGCAATGAGTACCACACGGTCAACGAGGTCATGGAAATCATGACAACCGGACGCTTCCGGCACCTGCCGGTCGAACGCGGCGGCATGCTCGACGGCATCATCTCGATCGGCGACGTGGTGAAGCGGCGCATCGAGGATGTGGAACGCGAAGCCGAAGAAATACGCGCCTATATCGCGACGGCCTGAATTTCCCAATCGGCCCGAGATCTGCCGCGCCAGCGACCGAACCGGCCGTTGGCGCGTCACGTGCACACGTCTCGGGCTACGCATCACTCGACCATCCTCAAACCGTGACGATGGAAATCGCCGGATCGCGATAGTCCGCGATTGCCGGTCGTTGAGCGTTTGGCTGGCTTGGGCTTTGTCGCCCTTGCCTCTCCGGGCCGTTTGCACTAGCGAAGGCCGACACTCAAATGTTGCCGAAAACGCAATGTTCTCGACGCGCTAGAGCGGAATGCATCCAGGTTGTAACGGGCACTCCTCTCCAGCTGTTGTTTTGGCCGCATTTGTGCGACGTCAGGTGATTCCACCTGGCTGCAAAAAATGCTCTAGAGATCCTTAGCCCATGTCCATCATCGATACCCGCATCCCCGAAGCGAAACGCCTGATTCCCGGCGCCACCGGCGACTGGGAGGTCATCATCGGCCTTGAAGTGCATGCGCAGGTGACTTCGGAAGCAAAGCTGTTTTCCGGCGCCTCGACCTCGTTTGGTGCTGCGCCCAACGCCAATGTCAGCCTCGTCGATGCGGCGATGCCCGGCATGCTGCCGGTGATCAACGAGGAATGCGTGCGCCAGGCGATCCGCACGGGCGTCGGGCTGAAAGCGCAGATCAACCTGAAATCGGTGTTTGACCGGAAGAACTATTTCTATCCCGACCTGCCGCAGGGCTATCAGATCTCGCAGTACAAGCAGCCGATCGTCGGCGAGGGTGTCGTGACGGTTTCGGTCGGCCCCGACTCGAAGGGCGAGTTCGAGGACATCGAAGTCGGCATCGAGCGGCTGCACCTCGAGCAGGACGCCGGCAAGTCGATGCACGACCAGCATCCGACCATGTCTTTCGTCGATCTGAACCGCTCCGGCGTTGCGCTGATGGAAATCGTGTCGAAACCCGACATGCGCTCGGCGGACGAGGCCAAGGCCTATCTCACCAAGCTGCGCACCATCGTGCGTTATCTCGGCACCTGCGACGGCAACATGGACGAAGGCTCGATGCGCGCCGACGTCAACGTGTCGGTGCGCAAGCCGGGCGGCGAGTTCGGCACGCGCTGCGAGATCAAGAACGTCAACTCGATCCGTTTCGTCGGCCAGGCCATCGAATACGAGGCGCGGCGGCAGATCGCAATTCTCGAGGACGGCGGCCAGATCGTCCAGGAAACCCGGCTTTTCGACCCGGGCAAGGGCGAGACCCGTTCGATGCGCTCCAAGGAAGAAGCGCACGACTACCGCTATTTCCCCGATCCGGACCTGTTGCCGCTGGAGTTCGACCAGGCCTATGTCGATGCCCTGGCCAAGGATCTGCCGGAACTGCCGGACACCAAGAAGGACCGGCTGGTCAAGGCGCTCGGCCTGTCGGCCTATGACGCGTCGATCCTCGTGTCGGAAAAGGCCATCGCCGATTATTTCGAGAAGGTCGCCGCCGGCCGCGACGGCAAGACCGCCGCGAACTGGGTTATCAACGACTTGCTGGGCGCTTTGAACAAGGCCGGCAAAGACATTGAAAATGCGACGGTTTCGCCGGATCAGATCGGCGCAATCATCGACCTGATCAAGGAAGGCACCATTTCCGGCAAGATCGCCAAGGACCTGTTCGAGATTGTATGGAACGAAGGCGGCGACCCCCGCGAGCTGGTCGAGAGCCGCGGCATGAAACAGGTCACCGACACCGGCGCCATCGAAAAGGCGGTCGACGAGGTAATTGCAGCCAACCCGGACAAGGCCGAGCAGGCGCGCGCCAAGCCGACCATGGCCGGCTGGTTCGTCGGACAGGTGATGAAGGCGACCGGCGGCAAGGCAAACCCGCAGGCGGTCAACGAGCTGGTCAAGGCCAAGCTCGGCATCGAGGAATAGCGCCATGTTCGTCCGCACCGCCTCGGAACGCGATATCGAGGCCGTGCGGGCGCTGCTGGTGGAGACGTGGCACGCAACCTACGACGCGATCTACGGCACCGAAAAAGTCACGGAAATCACGGACAGCTGGCATTCCATCGCATCGCTTCGCCGCCGGCTGACGCGGCCGAATTCAGAGTTCCTGGTTGCCGATGACGGCAAACGGATCGGCGGCATGGCATATGCGGAGGCCGATGCCGGCGGCGACACGGTGATGCTCAGGCAACTTTATGTGCTGCCGGCGCTGCAGGGACGCGGCATCGGCGGCATGCTGCTTGACGAAATCATCGAGAGTTTTTCGGACGCGAAGCGCATGCGGCTGGAAGTCGAAGAGCAGAACGTCAAGGCGATCGCGTTTTATCAAGCGCACGGTTTCGCCCAAACCGACCGCACCGCGAATTGCGGGGCCGACCAGTCCGGCATTCCGGCGCTCATCTACGAGATGCCGCTGATTTGACGTGTTTCGTCAGCGGCCATCGACGTGAAGCAATCGCGTCCGTTTCTTCATCCAGACCAGGACGGCATAGACCAAGAACCCGGCGGCCAGGAACCCGATCCACGCGCCATCAAAACCTGGCTGTGCCTCGGTGAGATATTCGCGCCCCTGATCGAGCACGAAAAGCGATGCGAGAATGGAGAGCATGCTCGAATGCTCCCGTTTCAACACGGTACGGAAGGAAAACGGCAGTTCCGGACGCTTCCAGCCGGAGAGTCGCGGAAAGAATGCCGGAACCTCTTTCGCCCACGCGAGGTAAGTTTCGCCGAATTTTTCCGTCAGGAATCGCTCCTCGGCCGCGATGATCCGCTCCAGATAAACAATCAGAAACAAAAACATGACGAGCGACAGAGAGAGACTCTGCGTGAACATTGTCACACCCATGATCGTCACGGCATTGCCGAGATAAAGCGGGTTGCGGGTCAGTGAATACATGCCGGTCGTATTCAGGGATTCGGCTATCTGGCGGCGCGTGTTGCGCCCGGACGTACCGCCGGGAACGAAACCAGCGGTGAGAGCGCGGATGCCGAGGCCGGCAAAGGCGATTGCGATGCAGAATGCTTCGTAAAATTCATCGGCTGAATGGCCGAAATATGTTTCCACCGGTTCCGGCTGACTGATCGTCAGCAGGATTATCGGTACGAAACCCAAAAGGACGTAGCTGCGCCAACGGAAGAGCCAGCTTCCCTGCCGTTCAAGTGAATCGGTGATCATGGACGTCCTCAAGAGTGGAACGGGCAGCAAAACCGACATTGTGGCCGAAATTGCGGCTATCGCAGGTCGATCAATTGCCGCGGCGGTGATGATCATATCTCGAAAATATTCCCCGAACCGGCTAACGAGGGCGGTATTGATGGGGAATGGTCAGTGGCCAGACATGACATAACCGGCATAACAATCAGGCTCGCCCAACGCAGCGATCTGCCGGGGTTGATTGCGATTTTTGCCGCCGATGAAATTGGCGGCCATGGCGACACGACCGAACCCGCGGCATTGCCTGCCTATCGCACGGCTTTCGACCGCATCGCCGCCAATCCGTTCGATACGCTCTACGTCGTTGAACTCGGCGGCGACGTCGTCGGCACCTTTCAGACGACGCTCGGAACTTCATTGCCGGGGCGCGGTTCCTTAAACCTTACGATCGGAGCGGTGCAGACGCGGGCGGACATGCGCGGGCGCGGCATCGGCGCCGCGATGATGCGTTATGCGATCGAACGGGGCAGGGACGCCGGCGCTGCAACCATCCAGCTGATGTCCAACAACGACCGTGTCGACGCACACCGCTTCTACAGGCGGCTCGGCTTCAAGCAGAGCCATGCCGGCTTCAAGATGAAACTCCTGGATTGAGGCGGGCGGCCTCTTCCGCCGCGATCCGGCCGATGTAGACGGTGAAATCCGGATCTTCGCCGGGCAGCAGCAACGGAAGGTTCTCGCGGAAATCCTCACGCCGGCACCATTCGCGCATGAAGTCCTCCCATGAACGCCAGCGGCGGGCCTTGCGGGGCGTCATGGGGTCTTCATAGGCAAAGACGTAGGCGCGTTCGAAGAGGGCGATCAGGATGCCGAGCATGGCGAGCATACGTTCACGCTGGTCTTCGCTCAGATTCGGTGTCGCATGGCTGGATTGAAGCTTCAGGTCGGGATTGTCCAGGACAAGCTTGAGGAAATCCGTGTAACCGTCGGAAAGCAGCTGGTAAATTTCTTCCTCTTCGGTTTCGCGTCGTTTGCGCTGCTCGTGGAAGAAGATGAAGATCGCCATCGGCAGGCCGATGACGGTCACCATGTTGCTGAGCAATTCCCAAATCTGCATCGTTCCCATGGAGAGGTTCCTGCTGACGCCGGCAACGGATACTATGTGCTGGCGCATGCCCTGCCAATTGCCGCAGCCGGCAGGCGGCCTCTTGCCATGAAGGGCAGTGGCGGCCATAAGGCGGATAGCCAGAATCCGCGCCATCGCGAGGTAAAACACGATGAAATTCCTGACCCAGTTTTTTACCTGGTGGAACGGCCAGACGCTCGGAACCCGCTTCCATACCTGGCGCTATGGCACGGAAGTCGGCCACGACGAATTCGGCAACATCTACTACGAGGGCGGCAAGGATTCCGAAGGCCGCACCCGCCGCTGGGTCATCTACAACGGCTATTCGGAAGCCTCGATGATCCCGCCCGGCTGGCACGGCTGGATGCATCATCGCGTCGACACGCCGCCGGTGAAGGAGAACTACAAGCCGCGCGAGTGGCAGAAGCCGCATGAGCCCAATCTCACGGGCTCGGCAGCCGCCTATCGTCCGAAGGGGTCGGTGCTGACCAACGAGCACAGGCCTCGCGTTACCGGCGATTACGACGCGTGGACGCCGGGCAATTGAGCCGGCCGACGGGTGGCAGGTCTTTTGTTGCCACAATTCGCGTTTAACCGATTTGTGCATGGTGCGGCGACAGGCCCGGCAAGCGAAAAATCTGATTCGGGCTCAACTTCCGGTATTTCCTGATGGCATTTGACTGGCGACCAAGAAATACGGCCCGTCTGACGGCATGCGCGGCTGCGGCTTCGATGCTCTTGCTCGCGGCAGCTCAGGCGCAGGAATCGGTCGACCCCGAATTTCCGCCACTCGATGTGCCGATGGAGGGTGAGCCTGCGCCGGCTGAGCCAGCGCCTGCCGAGCCAGCGCCGAACGCGCCGGCTCCGACAGAAACCGCTCCGGCCAAGCCGGCTCCCGTGCAGCGCATCAAGAATCCGATCGCCGAATTTTCCGGCATCGACAAGATCACCGGCCGCATCACGACCTTCGATGTCTATATCGACGAAACGGTGCAGTTCGGCGCGCTGCAGGTGACGCCGCGGGTCTGCTATTCGCGGCCGAAGGAAGAAGAGCCGAAGACCGATTCCTTTGTGGAAGTCGACGAAATCACCCTCGACCGGAAGATACAGCGTATTTTCACCGGCTGGATGTTTGCCGAAAGCCCCGGCCTCAACGCGGTCGAACACGCCGTTTACGATGTGTGGCTGAAGGCCTGCAAACAGAAGTCGGACGTGCCGCCGCCGGAAACGCCAAAGACCAATTAGGCTCGGAACCCGCTTCGGCGGGCCGCGTTTTGCTTCTTCACCTTCGAAGGAGCGCCGACATGTCCGCGGCACATGACAAACTGCTTGCTCTCGAAAAAGAGTTCTGGATCGCCGGCGAAGAGTTCTTCCGCAGGAACGCCGACAAAGACTGCCTCGTCGCCTTCACCGAAATGGCCGGGGTGATGAGCAACGCGGACCTCGCGGCGACCGCCAAAAAACCAAATCGCTGGAAAGAGCTGGAAATCGAACTGAAGGGCATCGTCGAGCCAACCGACGGCGTCGTGCTTCTCAGCTATGAAGCCAGTGCCGTGCGGGAAAACGGCGAGCCTTACAAAGCGCTGGTCAGCACCGGGTACGTCAAGCGCGACGACGGCTGGAAGATGATGTTCCACGCGCAGGCACCACTGGAGCGGCGTTCACAAGGGTAAGGGCTAAAACTCGGCCTGACCCTGCAGCGCGTCTTCCAGCAGCTTTTCGTATTTGCGGCGCGGCATGTCGACAGCTCCGAACCGCTTCAGGTGATCTGTCGTGAACTGCGTGTCGAGCAGCACGAAACCGCGTTCGTTGAGGTGTTCGACCAGCCGCACCAAACACACCTTGGACGCGTCGCGCTCGCGCGCAAACATGCTTTCGCCGAAAAAGGCGCGCCCGAGCGAGACACCGTAAAGCCCGCCGACCAGTCTGCCCTCCCGCCAGGCCTCCACCGAGTGGCAGTTGCCGCGCATGTGGAGGCCGATATAGGCCTCGCGGATCGGTGCGTTGATCCAGGTGCTTTCGCGCTCCGCACGGGCTTCCGCGCACGCGTCGATGACGGCTGCGAAATCATGGTCGAAGCGGATCTCGAAATGACCCCGGCGGATGGTTTTCACCAGGCTTTTGGGCACATGCAACCCGTCGAGCGGAATAACGCCGCGGGTTTCCGGCCGTACCCAGAATACTTCCGGGTCGTCGGCGCTTTCCGCCATCGGAAACACGCCGGACGCATAGGCCTTCAGCAGGAGTTCTGGCGGAATGCGATAACCGGGAGCGTAGGGACGGGTCATCACACCACAAATACCGCTCTATTCGGTCTCCGCCAGATGCTTCTCCAGCCAATGGATGTCGTAGTCGCCATTGGCGATGTCGGAGTTGCCGACGAGGTCGCGAAACAGCGGCAGCGTCGTCTTGATGCCGTCGACGACGAATTCGTCGAGCGCCCGGCGCAGCCGCATCATGCATTCCACCCGGTTGCGGCCGTGCACGATGAGCTTGCCGATCAGGCTGTCATAGTAGGGCGGGATCTTGTAGCCGGAATAGACGCCGCTATCGACGCGGATGCCGAGGCCGCCCGGCGTGTGAAAATGCGTGATGGTGCCCGGCGATGGCGTGAAGGTGCGCGGGTCTTCGGCGTTGATGCGGCATTCGATGGCGTGGCCCTGGAAGCGGATGTCTTGCTGGCTCACCGAAAGGCCGCCGCCCGAAGCGACGCGGATCTGTTCGTGCACGAGATCGATGCCGGTGATCGCTTCCGTGACCGGATGCTCCACCTGCAGGCGGGTGTTCATCTCGATGAAATAGAACTCGCCGTTCTCGTAGAGGAATTCGATGGTGCCGGCACCCGAATAGCCGAGGTCGGCGATCGCCTTGGAGCAGGTGGTGCCGATCCTGTCGCGCTCTTCGGCGTTGAGGGCAGGCGAGTTGGCCTCTTCCCAAACCTTCTGGTGGCGGCGCTGCAGTGAGCAGTCGCGTTCGCCGAGATGGATTGCCTTGCCGGCGCCGTCGCCGACGATCTGCACCTCGATGTGGCGCGGCTTTTCCAGATATTTCTCGATGTAGACGGCGTCGTCGCCGAAGGCCGCACCCGCTTCGGAGCGCGCGGTGGCGAGCGCGATCTCCAGATCCTGCTCGCTGCGCGCCACCTTCATGCCGCGGCCACCACCGCCGGCGGAAGCCTTGATGATGACGGGATAGCCGATTTCGGCGGCGATGCGCTTGGCCTCGCGTTCATCGGTGACGGCGCCATCGGAGCCCGGAACGACCGGAATACCCAGGCGCTTGGCCGTGCGCTTGGCCTCGATCTTGTCGCCCATGATGCGGATGTGGTCGGCCGAAGGACCGATGAAGGTGATGTTGTGGGCAGCCAGGATGTCGGCGAACTTGGCGTTTTCCGACAGGAAGCCGTAACCGGGATGCACGGCGTCGGCGCCGGTGATCTCACAGGCGGCTACGATCTGATGAATGTTCAAATAGCTGTCACGCGACGGCGGCGGACCGATGCAGACGCTTTCGTCGGCCAGCCTGACATGCATGGCGTCGGCATCGGCGGTCGAATGGACGACCACCGTCTGGATGCCCAACTCCTTGGCGGCGCGCAGCACCCGGAGGGCGATTTCGCCGCGATTGGCGATCAGGATCTTCTGGAACATTTTCGGCGCCCGATCCCGCTCTACTCGATGACGACCAGCGGCTCGCCGTATTCGACGGGCTGACCATCCTCGAACAGGATCGCGGTGACGGTTCCGGCGCGCGGCGAGGGGATCTGGTTCATCGTCTTCATGGCTTCGATGATGAGCAAGGTCTGGCCTTCGCGCACCTGCTGGCCGACCTCGATGAAGGCCTTGGCGTCCGGCGAGGGCGCCGCATAGGCGGTGCCTACCATCGGCGAGGGTACGGCATTCTTGGATGGATCGGCGGGGGCAGCAGCCACCGCAGCAGCGGCCGGCTGAGCGGGCGCGGCGTTGGTCTGGCCGGGGAAGACCGGGGCAACCGGTGCGGCTACCGTATGGACCGCCGCCGACTGCCTGGATACCCGCACCCTGAGGTCGCCCTGCTCGACCTCGATCTCGGTCAGGTTGGTATCGTTCAGGATGCCCGCCAGATCGCGGATCAGCTGCTGGTCAACACCGGTTTTTTTAATCGACATACGAGGCAGTCCTTGTGTTTTTTCAAGCCCGGTCAAAACCGGGCGGCCAGCGCCCTCAACGCCAGGACATATCCGAGCGGGCCGAAGCCGCAGATCATCCCAACAGAAACCGGGGCGATCCTGGATAAATGGCGAAAGGTTTCGCGCGCGTGAATATTGGAAAGATGCACTTCGACGACCGGAACCGGCTGGATCGACCGGATGGCGTCATGAATGGCGATCGACGTGTGGGTGTAGGCGCCGGCATTGATCGCGATGCCCGCCGCCTTGTCGCCGGCTTCCTGGATCCAGTCGACGAGAACGCCCTCGTGGTTCGACTGACGGAAATCGATGGCGAGCCCCAGTTCGGCGCCAGCCGCCTTGCAATCCTCTTCGATCGAAGCAAGCGTCATGCCGCCATAGATGTCTGGCTCGCGCTTGCCCAGCGTATTGAGGTTGGGACCGTTGAGAATGAAGACCGTTTTCAATATGCACCTTTCGACGCCGGGGCTATCCCGGCGCGACGGAACTTCTATAATTGGCATAATCCGCTGCGGAAAGAGCGCAAGAGGCTTCTTTCGCTGTCCACAGGCGGTGTTTCAAGCCGAAAAATTGGAAATCAGCAGGTGGCCTCGCCGCAATTCTTCGCCGCACTGATTTTTTCGGCGAGCACTTCCTGGCCAAGCGCGCCAAACACCACCTCGTTGCCGACCACGTAGGACGGGGTGCCGGTGATGGCGAGCTTGTTGGCGAGTTCGTAGGTACTGGCGAAGGCCTCGGCGATGGCGGGGTCCTGCATTTCCTCGCGCAGCTTCTTCTCGTCGGCGCCGAGCGCCAGCGCGATCTTGATGGCGCTGGCTTCGCCGGCACGGCCCTGGCCGCCGAGCAGCTGGTCGTGGAATTCGCGATATTTTTCCGGCATCATTTTGCGGAAAGCCATCGAAACGGTGTGGGCTTTCTGCGAATCCGGTCCCAGAATCGGGAATTCCTTCAGCACGAAACGCAGGTCCGGATCGGCCTTGATCAGCGCGTGCATGTCCTCGATGGCGCGTTTGCAGTAGCCGCAATTGTAGTCGTAGAACTCGACGATGGTGACCTTGCCGTCCGGGTTGCCGACGACGCCGTCGAACTCAGAATTGAAGATCTCTGCCTTGGCTTCCTTGATGACGCCAAGGGAGGCGAGGCGCTGCGCTTCCTTCTGCTTGGCCTCCAGGGCCTCCTGGACTTCGAGCAGCAGTTCGGGATTGGCCAGGAGATAGTCGCGCACGATCGTCTCGACCTGCTTGCGGTCCATCGGCGTTTCCTGGGCAAGCGCAGGAGCGGGCCGTCCGGCGAACAGGCCGACTGCCAAAATGGCGACAGCGCCGGCCGTGCCGAGCAAAATTGACTTCTTCATCGTCCTGATCTCCAAAACCCGTGCCGGTGGGCTGCGATCCGCGCGTGCCCCAAAGGTCACTTCTTTTTCTTGCCGGTCCGGTAATTTATGATGTCCTGCGCCCGGACCCAGCCGGGGCTGCCGCGCTTGAACTTCATCTGCGAGCGCGCAGCAAAGATTTTCGCATCCTGATAGTTGCCACTGTAATAATGGCCCTCGGCCAGGGCAAGCTCGGCGGACGCCTCGTCGCCAAGCCGGCCATAGGCCTGTGCGAGATACTGGTAGCCGGACACGTTCTGCTTGTCGCGCTCAAGGCCTTGCTGCAACACGTCGACCGCCTTGCGGACAAGTTCCGGCTTGCCCGTCGCCAACAGCGCCTGGCCGTAGCCGACCTGCAGCATGCTCGACTTGACCGGATCGAGCTTCATGGCGCGCTCATAGGCCTGGGCGGCTTCTGCCGGCCGGTTCGCCTTCATCAGCGAGTCGGCACGCAACTCCTGGAAATAGGGGTTTTTCGGCCGCTCCTTGATCAGCGCGTCGGCCTTGGCGACCGCGGTGCGCGGATTGCCGTACTGGTAAGCCGAGATCGCTTCGGCATAGGTGGCTGCCAGGCCGCCGCGCTGCTTGCGGAACAGCCGCGAGGCGCCTTCCGCTCCCTGCGTGAAGACGGCGATCTTGGCCCGCATCAGATCGTGTCGCTCCTGCAGCGTCGGCGAATCCTGGGTGTTGAAGTAGGGGCTGGCCTGCGCCAGCGTCTCCAGGTTGGCGATACGTTCGCGCGGCACCGGATGGCTGATCTGGTAGGGATCGATCTTGGTGCCGGAGAGCGACAGCGCGCTCTGGAAGCGCCCAAAGGTCTTCAGCATGCCCTTGGCCGACTGGTGCGTGGCGTTCAGGTAGGTGATGGCCGAGCGGTCGGCGGTGATTTCCTCGGTGCGCTGGTAGCCGAGCAGGCCACGCCGGGCGAATTCACCGCCGCCGGCCGCGATGCCGGCGCCGGCCTGCGCCACTTCGCCCGAGTTCGAGGCAGCGCCCGCGACGACCGCGCCAAGGCCAAGGAGGCCAGCCACGATGGCCATGGTCTGTGCGCGCTCGAGCTGTTCGCGCAGCCGTTCCTGGTGGCCGCCGGCGATGTGGCCGGCCTCGTGCGCCAGCACGCCGATGATTTCGTTGGGCGTTTCCGCCATCAGCAGCGCGCCGGTGTTGATGAAGATGCGGCGGCCGGCGACGAAGGCGTTGAAGCGGCGGTCGTTGACCAGGATGATATCGATGTTGGACTTGCTCAGCCCGGCAGCACCCAGGATCGGGCGTGCGTAGTCGCGCACCAGCGCTTCGATCTCGGCATCGCGCACGATCGGCACGCTGCCTTGAGCGGACGCGACCGTCGGCGCGGCGGTCAGCACAGGCGTCGCCACCGCGACGGCAACGGCCGAGCGCAGCACAATCGCAAACGTCGCGGACAGAATCGATCTGGTCGGCATGGTGGGAATCACTCGTAGATGAGCACGGCGCCAATGAAAAGGCAGCTTGCGAGGGATCATGAACTTGTGATCCCCACATCATTCGGGCATTTGTGCGGCGCCGCAGCGCATTGAGCGCCGCGCCCGCCGCAAATATGCCCGGCGGAGAAGAACGGAAAGGGCCCTCCATGGTTGTTTCGCTTTCGCGCCGCGGCGACGTCGAGCCGTTCCACGCGATGGACATTCTGGCGGAAGCGAACAGGCTAAAAGCGCAGGGCGTGCCGGTGATCTCCATGGCGGTCGGCCAGCCGTCCGACCCGGCGCCCACACGCGTGCTGGAGGTGGCTGCGAACGCGCTGAAAAATGGCCGGATCGGCTACACCGACGCATTGGGACTGGCATCCCTGCGCAAGGCGATCGCCGACCACTACGCCGACCACTACGGGCTGGAGATCGCACCCGGCCGGATCGCGGTGACGACCGGCTCTTCGGCAGCCTTCAACCTGGCCTTCCTGGCGATGTTCGACCCGGGCGACCGCGTCGCTATCGCGGCTCCCGGCTATCCCGCCTATCGCAACATCATGACGGCGCTGGGCATCGAGGTGGTCGAGATCGAGCTTGGTGGAGACGCCTACCTGCATGCCGGCCACATCGAGGCCGCACATGCCGAAAAACCGCTCAAGGGCGTGCTTTTCGCCAGCCCCGCCAATCCGACTGGCGCGGTGGTTCCCGCTGAGGAATTGAAGCTCATCGTCGAAACCGCCGAAAAGCTCGGCATCGGGGTGATTTCGGACGAAATCTACCACCGGCTCGCCTATGACGCGCCGGACGCCACGGCACTCGCCTATGGCAGCGGCGTCACGGTGATCAACTCTTTTTCGAAATACTACTGCATGACCGGTTGGCGCGTCGGCTGGATGGTGCTGCCCGAACCCCTTGTGCGGCAGGTCGAGCGCATTGCGCAAAGCCTCTACATATCAGCGCCGGAACTGTCGCAGATCGCGGCGACTGAGGCCTTTCACGCAACGCAGGAGCTGGAGGCGGTGAAGGCACGCTATGCCTGGAATCGCGAACTCCTGATGAAACGCCTGCCTGAGCTCGGCTTTCCGCTGGCCGCGCCTATGGATGGCGCTTTCTACGCCTTCTGCGATGTCACCCGGCACACCAATGACAGCATGGCTTTTGCCCGAAAAATGCTGGCCAAGGCGCATGTGGCGGCAACGCCGGGGCGCGATTTCGACCCGCTTGCGGGACATAGAACCATGCGCTTTTCCTATGCCGGCAGCCACGACGAGATGGTCGAGGCGATGGCGCGCATCGAGCGCTGGCTGAAATAGGCGGGGACGATGGCTGAACTCGAAAAGGCGCTGGCCGATATCGCCGCCGAAATGGCGGCGCGCACCGACCGCGGCAACGTCGCCACCTACATTCCGCAGCTCGGCAAGATCGATCCGCAGAAGTTCGGCATCGCGGTCGCCACCAACGACGGCAGCGTGCTGGTGGCTGGCGATGCCGACGAGGCGTTTTCGATCCAGAGCATTTCCAAGGTTTTCACGCTGACGCTGGCTCTGGGCGAGGTGGGAGACGCGTTGTGGAAGCGGGTGGGCCGCGAGCCTTCCGGCAATCCGTTCAACTCGATCGTCCAGCTCGAGCACGAGAACGGCATTCCGCGCAATCCGTTCATCAATGCCGGCGCCATCGTCATTTCCGATATCATGCTGGCCGGGCATCGTCCGCGCGAAACGATCGGCGAAATCGTGCGCTTCGTCCGCTTTCTGGCCGATGACGACACCATTGCGATCGACCACGCGGTCGCCGCCTCCGAGCAGGCCACCGGCTTTCGCAATTTCGCGCTTGCCAATTACATGAAGTCGTTTGGCAATCTACGCCATCCGCCGGAACTGTCGTTGGGTGTCTATTTCCACCAGTGCGCCATCGCGATGAGCTGCCGGCAGCTTGCGATGGCCGGACGCTTCCTCGCCAATGATGGCCGCCATCCGGAGACCGGGCATTCGGTGGTCTCGGCTGAACGCGCGCGGCGCATCGCATCGCTGATGCTGACCTGCGGCCACTACGACGGCTCCGGCGAGTTCGCCTTCAAGGTCGGAATTCCCGGCAAGAGCGGCGTCGGCGGCGGCATACTGGGCATCGTGCCTGGCGTCGGCTCGATGGCTGTCTGGTCGCCAGGCCTCAACGCCAACGGCAATTCGCAACTTGGCTCGATTGCGCTGGAAATGCTGGCGAAAGCGATGAACTGGTCGATCTTCGCGCCACGATAGGAACTGGCGGCGCGCATCCCGGACATAAAAAGGCCGCGCTATCCCAATGGAAGCGCGGCCTTTTTTGTTCTCAGATCGAGAAGTGCGCGAGCCTAGAAAAAACTCTTGCGCTGCCACCAACCGGCTTTCTTGGGCTTCGGCTCCTCGTCATTGGCGGCGGTCGACGAAACGATCGGCTCCGGCGGCGTTTCGCTCGGCTCGGCCTTGCGACGCGACACCCGCTGGCGGGGTTTTTCTTCCTCGGCGGCCGGTTCGGCGGCAATCGGCGCCGTTTCCGGAGCGATCGCGATCGGCTCCGCCGGTGCTTCGGCCGATACGGTTTCGCTTGCCGCAGCTTCGGCAGCGGCGGCAGCTTCCGCCTCCGCCTTCTTTGACTTGGCGGTGCGGCGCGGCTTTTTCGGCTTCGCCGCTGGAGCCTCTTCTGCAGCCGGCTCGGCTTCGATCACCACCGGCTCGACGGTTTCGACGGCCTCGACTGTTGTGTCGGTCGCAGCTACGGCTGCTGCCGCGGCTTCTGCCGTCTCCTCGTCGTCCTTGCGGTTGCGCTTGCCGCCGCGCTTTCCACGGCGGCGCTTCTTGTGCTCGCCCGCCTCATCGCCAGTTTCCGGCGTTTCAGTGGCGATCATCTCGGCACCGCCCGCTTCGATGGCGGAGCTCGTTTCACCGCCTTCATCCAGCGCGGCGACAGCCGTCGCCACGTGCGCGGCTTCGTTTGGCGCGGCGACGTGCTGGCCATGTTCGTGATCGCGCTCACGGTCACGTCCGCCACGGCGCCGGCGACGGCGCTTGCGCTTGCGGTCATGATGGCGGTCGCCTTCTTCGCTGCGCTGTTCGGGGCGGGCAGGGCGCTCGACAGCCTCGACGACGACTTCCTCTTCCTCGTCGACGATCTCGACTTCCTCGGGCTCTTCCGGCTCTACATAGGAAATTGCGGGAGCTGGAGCCGCCTCGGTCCAGCCGGCGGGCTTTTCGGCGAGCGCGCCGCGGAAGATCGCATAGTGTTGCGCGCCAACAGTCTCGTCTGTTTCCAGGGTGATGCTCACCGCGAAACGCGTCTCCAGTTCGACCAGCTTGGAGCGCTTGTGGTTGAGCACATAAAGCGCGGTCGCGGCGGGGGTGCGCACGGTGATGTGGCTGCGCGAATCCTTCAGCAGGAATTCCTCGATCGCCCTAACCACGAGCAGCGCCACCGACGAATCCGACCTTACATGCCCCGTACCGCCGCAATGCGGGCAGGGCTTCATGGTGGATTCAAGCACGCTGGCGCGGATGCGCTGGCGCGACATTTCGAGCAGGCCGAAATGCGAGATGCGACCGACCTGGATACGGGCGCGGTCGTTCTTGAGGTGGTCCTTCAACCGCTTCTCGACGGCGCGGTTGTTGCGGTTCTCCTCCATGTCGATGAAGTCGATGACGATCAGGCCGGCGAGGTCGCGCAGCCTGAGCTGACGGGCGACTTCCTCCGCCGCTTCCAGGTTGGTCTGGAGCGCGGTGTCCTCGATCGAATGTTCCTTGGTGGAACGGCCGGAGTTGACGTCGATGGAAACCAGCGCCTCGGTCTGGTTGATGATGATGTAGCCGCCGCTCTTCAACGTCACCTGCGGTTGCAGCATGCGGTCGAGCTGCGCCTCGATGCCGTTGCGGGCGAAAATCGGCGAGCTGTCGCGATAGGGCTGAACCACCTTGGCGTGGCTCGGCATCAGCATGCGCATGAAGTCCTTGGCCTCGCGATAGCCTTCGTCGCCGGCGACAAGAACCTCGTCGATATCCTTGTTGTAGAGATCGCGGACCGAGCGCTTGATCAGGCTGCCTTCCTCATAGACGAGGGCGGGCGCAGTCGACTGCAGCGTGAGATTGCGGACGTTTTCCCAAAGCCGCATCAGATATTCGTAGTCGCGCTTGATCTCGGCCTTGGTGCGGCTTTCGCCGGCTGTGCGCAGGATGACGCCCATGCCTTGCGGGACGCCCAGATCCTGGACGACTTCCTTCAGGCGCTTGCGGTCCTGGGCGTTGGTGATCTTCCTGGAAATGCCGCCGCCGCGCGCGGTGTTCGGCATCAGCACGGAATAGCGGCCGGCGAGCGACAGGTAGGTCGTCAGTGCGGCGCCCTTGTTGCCGCGCTCTTCCTTGACCACCTGCACCAGCAGGATCTGCCGGCGCTTGATGACTTCCTGGATCTTGTAGTTGCGGCGCGCCGGCTTGCGGCGGTTGCGCACTTCTTCGAGTGCGTCCTCGGCGCCGACCGATTCGACCTCGTTGTCGTCGCCATGCGACCCATGAACTTCCTCGATGACGCCGCGCGTCTCGCTCTTGGAAGACTCCGTGTCGGCATTCGAGTCGGGAACGGGTTCGGAGATAACGTCGGCGTCGACCGCCGCGGCGATCACGGTCGGGCCGCTGCTCTCGCCGTCGTCATCGCCATCGCCATCGTCGCGATCGCCCTCAGCGGATTCGTCACCGGCAACCGCTGTTTCTCGCGGTGCTTCGTTGTCGAATTCGGTGCTTGCGGCTTCGCCGCTCGCTTCAGCCGTATCGCCGGAGACGGGATCGCCGTCGTCGCCGGTGGTTTCGTCGCCGCCGTCGCTGGCGCGGCGCTCGTCGCGGCCACGATTCTTGCCACCGCGCCGCCGGCGCCGGTTGCTGTTGCGATTGCGGTCCTGCCGCTCGTCGCCATCATTGTCCTCGTCGTCCTCGGCTTCGGCCTCTTCGGCTTCGGCGCGCAAAAGCGCCTGACGGTCGGCGACAGGGATCTGGTAGTAGTCGGGATGGATTTCACTGAAGGCGAGGAAACCGTGACGGTTCCCGCCGTATTCGACGAAGGCAGCCTGAAGGGAGGGTTCGACGCGGGTTACGCGAGCGAGATAGATGTTTCCTTTGAGCTGTTTCTTGTCCTGCGATTCAAAATCAAATTCTTCGATGCGGTTACCGCGAACGACAACAACCCGTGTTTCCTCCGGGTGGGAGGCGTCTATAAGCATTTTGTTGGGCATTATTTCTTGTCTCCCCGGCAGCCGCCAACAGAGGCAACCGGGCATACGAGCCCTGCCTTGCACCTGTCGGGAATGACATGCCGGACAATTGAGGGTTCGCCGGCCGCTGCCGCAGCGCGATCGACAGACCGCCCGCCGCCACGATGGCGCGGGAATATCCGGTCTTGTCCATGATCGCGCTTGAAGCCATCGCGTAACCTTGCAGAACCATTACAACTAAAGCCCGGGAAATCCGGACCAGCGATCTTCTTTGCTCTTACAGAGCCGGTGCGGGAGTGCCGTCCCGACCGTTTTCCTCACCAAGGGTTTCCGACTCACGCAGAAACGCCTTGAAGAAATCCTTCGGAAACACCGTGCCGATCGCAACCTGCGATTGGAACCGAGTTTTCGTCGCCAGACATGAAATGAAACGGCGGTGCGGACCGGTTCCGAGCATTGCGGTGATCCAATGTCGCTTTTATGATTTGCAGGCCTCAATGGCAACCCTGTTTTCAATGCCGGCAAAACAGCATTCCGCTGGGGAATGTGATCAAGAAAGGCTTGGTTAACCATAAATGGATACAAGTTGTTAATCGCCGCCGTGTCCGTACTCGCATATGCTCAAGCGAGTCGAAAGCTGGCGGTGGCTGTTCGAGCGTCCTGAAATGCGTATTGGGGTAATGCTGATTTGAGCGCGAGGGCAAATTTCTCCAGCATCGGGCTGCGCGCCGCGGCCTGCGGCATTCTTCTTTCCCTGTCGGCCCTGCTGACGCCGTCCGCAAGCGCCGCACCGCTCGAGGCGAAGGCGTACAAGATGGCCGGCGATGCCACCCGCATGCGCGTCGTCATGCAGTTTGACCGGGAGCCCGATCCGAAGTGGTTCCTGCTGCGCGGGCCGCACCGGCTGGTGATCGACCTGCCGGAGACCAATTTTTCCGTCGATGCGCGCGAGTTGAAGGCGCGTGGCCTGATCTCCGGCGTGCGTTTCGGCAATGTCGGGGAGGGGCGTTCACGGCTGATCCTTTCGGCGAAAGGGCCGTTCACCGTCGAGCGCATCGACGTGCTGGAGAATGAAAAGGCGCCGGGCTACCGGCTGGTCGCCGATATCGCGGCGGCATCGGACAAGGCGTTCGATGCGGCGCTGGCCGAGCAGGCCGAGACCACCGGCTCGACCCAGGCGACCAAGAAGGCCGATCGGCTTGGCGTGGTTGCCGCGCGGCGCGCCAAACCCTTCACCATCGTCATCGACCCGGGCCATGGCGGCATTGACGGCGGCGCCGAAGGCGTCAACGGCACGGTCGAGAAGTCGATCACGCTGGCGTTTGCGCTAGAGTTGAAGAAAAAACTGGCCGAAACAGGTCCTTACGACGTTTTCCTTACGCGCGAGAAGGACGATTTCCTGCGGCTCGACGAGCGCGTCCGCATCGCCCGCCAGCACGAGGCCGACCTGTTCATCTCGATCCACGCCGACACGATCCGACTGAAGGGCATCCGCGGCGCAACAGTCTATACAGTTTCCGACAAGGCATCGGATGCCGAGGCAGCCGCGCTTGCGGCGCGCGAAAACCTTTCAGACCAGCTTGCCGGCATCGAGATCCAGGAAGAGAATCACGAGGTCGCCGACATTCTGGTCGATCTGATCCGCCGCGAGACCCACAATTTCTCGATGCGCTTCGCCCGCTCGCTGGTTGGCGAGTTGTCGGATGCGGTTGAACTTATCAACAATCCGCATCGTTCCGCGGGATTCAGGGTGCTGAAGGCGCCAGACGTGCCCTCGGTGCTGGTCGAACTCGGCTACCTGTCCAACCCAAAGGATGAAGCGCAGCTTCGCGATCCGGACTGGCGCGGCAAGGCGGCCGCGCGTATATCGGCGGCGGTTGCGCTGTTCGCTGGCGAACGCACCGGTACGGGCGGCTAGCAGGCCGGCAACTGCGGATGCGCGAATCGTTGCGCATGCACCACAGTTCATGATTTAATTGGGTCGAATTGGATGGGCCTCTCGATGCTGCCGCATTTTGCCCACAACGGCACGACAAGAGTTGACCTCAACGGATCGGGAGAGTTCCGGCGGCTAGTGGCCGTGGCCATATATTCGGCCAAAACCCCGATCTTTGCACTGGAGCGGGCATGATACGGCTAATCGGCTATTTCTTCGGCATCGGAGTGATGCTGGCGCTGCTCGTGGCGGCCGGCGCAGGCATCTATGTCAGCGGCCTGACCAAGGACTTGCCCGATTACGAAGTGCTGGCCAAATACGAGCCGCCGGTGACGACGCGCGTCCACGCTTCCGACGGCGCGCTGATGGGCGAGTTCGCGCGCCAGCGCCGCCTGTACCTGCCGATCCAGGCCGTGCCTGACCGCGTCAAGGCGGCGTTCCTTTCGGCCGAGGACAAGAATTTCTACAACCACCCGGGCGTCGACATCACCGGCCTGTTCCGGGCGGTCATGACCAATTTCCAGAACATGGGCTCGGGCCGTCGCCCGGTCGGCGCCTCGACCATTACGCAGCAGGTGGCGAAGAACTTCCTGCTCAGCTCCAACCAGACCTATGACCGCAAGATCCGCGAGATGATCCTCGCGTTCCGCATCGAGCAGGCCTATTCCAAGGATCGCATCCTCGAACTTTATGTGAATGAGATTTTCTTCGGTCTCGGCGCATATGGCGTCGCGGGCGCGGCACTCACCTATTTCGACAAGTCGGTCAACGAACTGACACTTAGCGAAGCCGCCTATTTGGCCGCGCTGCCGAAAGGCCCCTCCAACTACCATCCGTTCAAATACACCGACCGGGCGATCGAGCGCCGCAACTGGGTGATCGACCAGATGGTCGACAACGGATACGCGACGCGTGAGGAAGGCGAAAAGGCGAAGGCCGAAGGGCTTGGCGTTTCGCCGCGCCGCAACGGCACCTACCTGTTCGCTGGCGAGTATTTCACCGAAGAGGTGCGCCGCGAGATCATCTCGCGCTACGGCGAGGACGCGCTCTACGAAGGCGGGCTCTCGGTGCGCACGACGCTCGATCCCAAGATGCAGCTGATCGCCCGCAAGGCGCTGCAGAACGGACTGATCAAGTTCGACCGTCTGCGCGGCTATCGCGGTCCCAAGGAACGTATCGACATTTCCGGTGACTGGGGCGTGGCGCTCGGCAAGGTCAAGGCCCTGAGCGACGTGCCGGAGTGGCAGCTTGCAGTGGTTCTGGACAGTTCGGATTCCGGCCTCACGGTCGGCTTGCAGCCGAAGCTCGAAGTGTCCGGCGCGCTGAAGGCCGACCGCGACCAGGCAACGGTATCGCAGGAAGACATGAGCTGGGCGATGCGCCATGTCGTCAACGGCCAACGGGTGAAGGCCAAGTCGCCGGCGGATGTGCTGAAGCCGGGCGATGTCGTCTATGTCGAGAAGAAGGAAGGCAGCCAGTACATGCTGCGGCAGCCTCCGGAGGTTTCGGGCGGTCTGGTGGCAATGGACCCCCACACGGGCCGTGTGCTGGCAATGGTTGGCGGTTTCTCCTATGCCGAATCCGAGTTCAATCGCGCCACGCAGGCCTATCGCCAGCCCGGCTCATCGTTCAAGCCGATCGTCTACGCGGCAGCCCTCGACAATGGCTATACGCCGGCTTCGGTTGTCATGGACGGGCCGATCACCATCACCGTCGGCACCACCGTCTGGTCGCCAAAGAACTATGACGGCAAGCCGGCCGGCCCGTCGACGCTGCGCACCGGCATCGAGCGCTCGCGCAACCTGATGACCGTCCGCCTTGCCAACGACATGGGCATGCCGCTGGTGGCCGAATATGCCGAGCGCTTCGGTGTTTACGACAAGCTGGCGCCTTATCTTCCGATGGCGCTGGGCGCCGGCGAAACCACCGTCATGCGCATGGTTTCGGCCTATTCCGTGATGGCCAATGGCGGCAAGCAGATCCATCCGTCGCTGATCGACCGCATCCAGGACCGCTACGGCAAGACGGTGTTCAAGCATGACGAGCGCGCCTGCGACAACTGCAACGCAGAGAGCTGGTCGGACCAGCCGGAGCCCGAACTCGTCGACAATGCCGAGCAGGTGCTCGACCCGATGACCGCCTACCAGATCACCTCGATGATGGAAGGCGTGGTCAGCCGCGGCACCGCGGTCACCGTTTCCGAACTTGGCCGCCCCATCGCCGGCAAGACCGGCACCACCAACGACGAAAAAGACGCCTGGTTCATGGGCTACACGCCCAACCTCGTCGTCGGCCTCTACATGGGTTACGACAAGCCGCAGACGCTGGGCAAGGGCTCGACCGGCGGTGGTCTTGCCGCGCCGATCTTCAAGGAGTTCATGGGGCAGACGCTGAAGGATACGCCGATCGTCGACTTCAAGGTGCCGGAAGGCATGAAGCTGATCGCCATCAACCGCAAGACCGGCATGCAGGCAAGCGAGGGCGAGCCGGGCGTCATCATGGAAGCCTTCAAGCCCGGCACCGGCCCGGCCGACAGCTACTGGGTCATCGGCGGCGACGAGATTGCCAGCCAGAGCCGCGAGGCGATTTCCCCACAGGCCAACAAGGCCCTCCAATCGGGCGGCGGCGGCCTCTACTGACGAAGCACAACGGCAAATGGGCGGGCGCGAGCGCGCGCCCATTTTGCTTTACACATTATGCGGGCGTCCCTATGTTCCGCGCCGATTCAACAATTCCCCATTCTCTTTCAGGAAGAAACAGCCTGCCATGCGCGCAGAAACCGAGAAGTTGGTCGATGAAATCAAGCAGGCGATAAGCCTGCTGAGGAGGCATCTTTGACTGGGATCCAGCAATAAAAAGGCTTGAGTACCTGAACGTGCGGGCGGAGGATTCTTCGCTTTGGAACGACCCGCAGGAAGCCCAGAAACTGATGCGCGAGCGCCAGAGCCTCGAAGACGGCATCAAGTCGGTCAAGGGGCTGACGCAGGCGCTGGAAGACAATGTCGGGCTGATAGAACTCGGCGAGGAAGAGGGCGACCAGAGCGTCATCGCCGAGGCGGAGGCGGCGATCCGCTCGCTTTCCGGCGAGGTGAAGGCCAGGCAGATCGAGACCATGCTGTCGGGCGAAGCGGACGCCAACGACACCTATCTCGAAGTGCATGCGGGCGCCGGCGGCACCGAAAGCCAGGATTGGGCGAACATGCTGCTGCGCATGTACACGCGCTGGGCCGAACGCCGCCGCTTCAAGGTCGAGGTGCTGGAAGTGCATGACGGCGAAGAGGCCGGCATCAAATCCGCCACCGTCCTGATCAAGGGCCACAATGCGTACGGCTGGCTGAAAACGGAATCGGGCGTGCATCGCCTTGTCCGCATTTCGCCATACGACAGCAACGCGCGGCGGCACACCTCGTTCTCGAGCATCTGGGTCTACCCGGTGATCGACGATTCCATCGAGATCGACGTATCGGAATCGGATGTGCGCATCGATACCTATCGCTCCTCGGGCGCCGGCGGCCAGCACGTCAACACCACGGACTCCGCCGTTCGCATCACCCACATCGCGACAGGCATCGCCGTGGCCTGCCAGGCCGAACGCTCGCAGCACAAGAACCGGGCGAAGGCCTGGGAAATGCTGCGCTCGCGCCTCTATGAGGAGGAACTGAAGAAGCGGGAAGCCGCTGCCAACGCCACCGAGGCCGCCAAGACCGACATCGGCTGGGGCCACCAGATACGGTCCTACGTCCTGCAGCCGTATCAGCTGGTGAAGGATTTGCGCACCGGCGTCGAGAGCACCAGCCCTTCGGACGTGCTTGACGGCGATCTCGATGACTTCATGGAAGCGTCGCTGTCGCAGCGCATTGAAGGCGGGGCAGGGCAAGCGGTTGCCGACCTGGATTGACCGGCTCGGAACATGAATACAGCGATTAGCAGATAGTGGAGCCGTGAGGTTTCACTGTCTGCTCCCGATCAGGTGGGCCGGGCGCCGGCGCTCATGCCCAGCTCTCCTCGAATGCCAGCTCGAACGGACCGCCTGCCAGAAACGCTTCGATGGCGGGTTCGAAGGGTGACGGGTCCAGATCGTTGGCCCGCAGCCATTCATCCGAATAATAGGTATTGGCGTAGCGCTCGCCGGAATCGCAGATCAGCGTGACAAGCGAGCCGCTTTCGCCCGCGTCGATCATGCGGGCCGCGTGGAAGCACATTGTCACGAAGTTCGTGCCGGTCGAGCCGCCGACGCGGCGTCCGAGGCGGCGCGACAGGACCCGCATCGCGGCAATCGATACGGCATCGGGCACCCGAAGCATATGATCGATCACACCCGGCACGAAGGATGGTTCGACGCGCGGTCGGCCGATGCCTTCGATACGCGTTGGCCGCTCGCAGATGCAGGCAGGATCGTGCGTCGCGAAACCTTCGAAAAATGCCGAGTGCTCGACATCGGTGACCGAAAGACAGGTCGCGTGGCGCTTGTAGCGGATGTATCGCCCGATGGTTGCCGAGGTGCCGCCGGTGCCGGCGCTCATGATGACCCAGCTCGGCACCGCAAAACGTTCACTGCGCATCTGCTGGAAGATGGATTCGGCGATGTTGTTGTTGCCGCGCCAGTCAGTCGCGCGCTCGGCATGGGTGAACTGATCCATGAAGTAGCCGCCGTGCCTTGCTGCCAGTTCGGCGGATTCTGCGTAGATACGGTGGCCGTCATCGATGAAGTGGCAGTTGCCGCCGTAGTGGGTGATCGCCGCGATCTTCTCGGGCGAAGTCGAACGCGGCATCACCGCATAGAACGGGACGCCGATCATGCGGGCGAAATAGGCTTCCGACACGGCGGTGGAACCGGACGATGCCTCTACCACCAGAGAACCCTCGCGGATATGGCCGTTGCACAGCGCATATAGAAAGAGCGACCGCGCCAGCCGGTGCTTCAGGCTGCCGGTCGGATGGGTGGACTCGTCCTTCAGGTAGAGGTCGATGCCGGGATGCGCGGCGGTGTCGAGCTTCCATAGATGAGTGTCGGCCGAACGGTGCTGGTCGGCCTCGATGGCCGCCACCGCGCGGTTGACCCAATCGCGGGCGTCGGCCGATGTCCTGCGCGTCGGCATTTCTCCTAGGTCCTTCAGTCCGGCGCGTCGAATGTCACGATGGAAACTTCGCCTTCCAGCGCGCCCTGATAGGCCGACAGATGCGGCTCGTCGTCCGGCTCACCCTGCATGTCGCCGATCTGGTCGAGTTCGGCTTCGGCATAACCTTCGGCGGCGAGCGATTCCAAAGCGCGACGCACAGCCGAATCGTCGTCCGGCGCCGTTAGGAAGATGTGCACGCCTTCCACCTTGCCGCCTTTCTTCTTCCATACGCGCCCGGTGATGATGGTGACCGGCCGTTCTTCGTTGTCGTTCATCCTGTGATTCCTTCGGTCCCGGCGCGAAGGCGGGGTTGCGATGTCGATGACGGCACTTTTCGCATGATTGCCGCAGGGCTGTCAGTGCAAAACGTGTCTTTTTCTGTTTCGCTTTTGCGGGATAGCGCAACAAAATTGCGCGCATGCCAGTCATGCGCCACGCGCGATTGTTTTGGCGAGATTATTGAAGGTGCGGGCTTGACGGTTCTGGGTCTTGCGAGTAGAAGCCGCGCAGTCTGAACCGATGTGAGGTCTGGCTTTCCGGAACGTCTCGTTCTGGAGTTTGCCTCAAACAGGGTTCGTTTTACGAGCGAAACGACATTTCCGGCGTGCACGAAGCGGCTTCCGCTTCCTCTGCTTTTTGTTCGGGCAAGACCGCCAGTCGCGGTTCGTGGCCCGAATTTGCGTATGGAAATGGCGCTCGAAGCCGCCCGCGAAGGGTTTGAGACACGGAATTTGTAGAGACAAGAGGGTTTAATGCCTACCGTCAACCAGCTGATCCGCAAGCCGCGCCAGGCGCCGGCGACGCGCAACAAGGTCCCGGCCATGCAGCAGAACCCGCAGAAGCGGGGTGTCTGCACGCGCGTTTACACGACGACGCCGAAGAAGCCGAACTCGGCCCTTCGCAAGGTCGCGAAAATCCGCCTGACCAATGGCTTCGAAGTGATCGGCTACATTCCCGGCGAAGGCCACAACCTTCAGGAGCACTCCGTGGTGATGATCCGCGGCGGCCGCGTGAAGGATCTTCCGGGTGTGCGCTATCACATCATCCGCGGCGTGCTCGACACCCAGGGTGTGAAAAACCGCAAGCAGCGCCGTTCGAAATACGGTGCCAAGCGTCCGAAGTAAGGGCTTTCCCCCGGCTTCGGCGCTTTTTTACCTGCGCCAGGCCGTCGATAATGAGAGACGAGAGATATGTCCCGACGTCACAGTGCAGAGAAGCGCGAAATCAACCCGGATCCGAAGTTCGGTGATCTGGTTGTTACCAAGTTCATGAATGCCGTCATGTATCACGGCAAGAAGTCGGTCGCCGAGACGATCGTCTACAGCGCCCTTGACCAGGTGCAGGCCAAGACCAAGCAGGAGCCGGTTTCGGTCTTCCATCAGGCGCTCGACAATGTCGCGCCGCACGTGGAAGTTCGCTCGCGCCGCGTCGGTGGTGCTACCTACCAGGTTCCGGTCGATGTCCGTCCGGAGCGCCGTCAGGCGCTTGCCATCCGCTGGCTGATCACCGCTGCCCGCAACCGCAACGAGACGACCATGGTCGATCGCCTGTCGGGCGAGCTGATGGATGCCGCCAACAACCGCGGCACCGCCGTCAAGAAGCGTGAAGACACCCACAAGATGGCGGAAGCCAACCGCGCCTTCGCGCACTACCGCTGGTAAGCGCGAACGAGACTGAGAGGCACCTCCCATGGCCCGCGAATATAAAATCGAAGACTACCGCAACTTCGGCATCATGGCGCACATCGACGCCGGCAAGACGACGACGACCGAGCGCGTCCTGTATTACACGGGCAAGTCGCACAAGATCGGCGAAGTCCACGACGGCGCTGCCACCATGGACTGGATGGAGCAGGAGCAGGAGCGCGGCATCACCATCACGTCTGCCGCCACCACGACCTTCTGGAAGGGCCGTGACGGCAAGATGCGCCGCTTCAACATCATCGACACGCCGGGCCACGTGGACTTCACCATCGAGGTCGAGCGTTCGCTGCGCGTTCTCGACGGCGCGATCGCTCTGCTCGACGCCAATGCCGGCGTGGAGCCGCAGACGGAAACCGTCTGGCGCCAGGCCGACAAGTACCGCGTGCCGCGCATGATCTTCTGCAACAAGATGGACAAGATCGGCGCCGACTTCTACCGCTCGGTCGAGATGATCGGCTCGCGCCTCGGTGCGCAGGCAGTCGTCATGCAGCTGCCGATCGGCGCGGAGACCGAATTCAAGGGCGTCGTCGATCTCATCGAGATGAACGCCCTGGTGTGGCGCGACGAGAGCCTGGGCGCTGCCTGGGATGTCGTCGAGATCCCGGCCGACCTCAAGGATCGCGCCGAGGAATACCGCGAGAAGATGATCGAAGCCGCCGTCGAGATGGACGAGACGGCCCTCGAGAACTACCTCGAAGGCAAGATGCCGTCGAACGACGAACTGCGCGCGCTGATCCGCAAGGGCACCATCGCCGTGAAGTTCTTCCCGATGTTCTGCGGCTCGGCCTTCAAGAACAAGGGCGTGCAGCCGCTGCTCGACGCCGTCGTCGAGTTCCTGCCGTCGCCGGCCGACGTTCCCGCCATCAAGGGCGTCGATGCCAAGACTGAAGCCGAGATCGAGCGTCATGCCGACGACAACGAACCGCTGTCGATGCTGGCGTTCAAGATCATGAACGACCCGTTCGTCGGTTCGCTCACCTTCGCCCGCATCTATTCGGGCAAGCTCACCAAGGGCGCTTCGCTCGACAACACGGTGAAGGGCAAGAAGGAGCGCATCGGCCGCATGCTGCAGATGCATGCGAATTCGCGCGCTGACATCGAAGAGGCTTTTGCCGGCGACATCGTCGCTCTGGCCGGCCTCAAGGACACGACCACCGGCGACACGCTGTGCGATCCGCTGCACCCGGTCATCCTGGAGCGCATGGAATTCCCCGATCCGGTCATCCAGATCGCCATCGAGCCGAAGACCAAGAACGACCAGGAGAAGATGGGCCTCGCGCTTCATCGTCTTGCCGCCGAGGATCCGTCCTTCCGCGTCAAGACCGACGAGGAAAGCGGCCAGACCATCATCGCCGGCATGGGCGAGCTGCATCTCGACATCATCGTCGACCGCATGCGCCGCGAGTTCAAGGTTGAAGCCAATATCGGCGCTCCGCAGGTGGCCTATCGCGAGACGATCACCCGCACCCACGAGCAGGACTACACGCACAAGAAGCAGACCGGCGGTACCGGCCAGTTCGCCCGCGTCAAGATCCTGTTCGAGCCGGATGCCGAAGGCGGCGAGTTCAAGTTCGAGTCCAAGATCGTCGGCGGTGCGGTTCCGAAGGAATACATCCCGGGCGTTGAAAAGGGCATCAACAGCGTGCTGTCGTCCGGTCCGTTCGCCGGCTTCCCGATGATCGGCGTCAAGGCGACGCTCATCGACGGCGCCTTCCACGACGTCGACTCGTCGGTTCTGGCCTTCGAAATCGCCGGCCGCGCCTGCTTCCGTGAAGCAGCGCCCAAGCTTGGCGTGCAGCTGCTCGAGCCGATCATGAAGGTCGAGGTGGTGACGCCGGAGGATTACGTCGGCAACGTCATCGGCGACCTGAACGGCCGCCGTGGCCAGATCCAGGGTCAGGAGACCCGCGGTGTCGCCGTCGTCGTCAACGCGATGGTGCCGCTGGCCAACATGTTCAAGTACGTCGACAATCTGCGTTCGATGTCGCAGGGCCGCGCCCAGTACACGATGCAGTTCGATCACTACGAGCCTGTGCCGACCGCGGTCGCTCAGGAAGTTCAGAAAAAATACGCGTAATTCCAAGGGATTGCAGCGTTTTATTAAATCAACGCCCTTATCGGGCTAGCAGGAATGGAGACCTCACATGGCCAAAGGTAAATTCGAGCGTAATAAGCCTCATGTGAACATTGGCACGATTGGTCACGTTGACCATGGCAAGACGTCGCTGACGGCGGCGATCACCAAGTATTTTGGCGAGTACAAGCCTTACGACCAGATCGATGCGGCACCTGAGGAGAAGGCGCGCGGCATCACGATCTCGACGGCGCATGTCGAGTACGAGACGCCGGCCCGTCACTATGCCCATGTCGACTGCCCCGGCCACGCCGACTATGTGAAGAACATGATCACCGGCGCTGCGCAGATGGACGGCGCGATCCTGGTTGTTTCGGCAGCCGACGGCCCGATGCCGCAGACCCGCGAGCACATTCTTCTGGCCCGCCAGGTCGGCGTTCCGGCGATCGTGGTG
>NZ_FOSL01000033.1 GCF_900114255.1 Neomesorhizobium albiziae
ATGGCGCGGTAGAAGGCGCGGAAAGACTTGCCGCCTTCGATCAAAAGCGCGATCGCAAGGCCGAGGACGATCGTACCGGGCACGACGATCGCGACGTAGACGATCGTGTTGACCAGCGAGGCGCGGAAGCCCTCGTCGGAGAAGACCTCCTCGAAATTTTCAAGGCCGACGAAGGAGAGCGAGCTCGTCCCGAACTGCCAGTCGGTAAGCGCGATGGCAAAGACGGCGAAGAGCGGCAGAAAGAAAAGACCAATGAGCAGAACGAGCGCCGGGCCGGCGAGCGACCAAGCGGCGAGCGTCTCGGTTATCCGATGACGGCGCAGCGCCTTTTGGGAAGCGCGGCGAGCAACTGAGAAAGTGCCCGGTTGGCTTGCGGAAGAAGAGGCGATGCTCATTGCGACCGCTCCTTCATCCGCAGCACGGTCGCGCTTGCAGGGTCGTGAGGACGCAGACGGCGCCCATCCGCGGCAAAGAGAAGCAGCCTTTCCGGTTTCACGCCAAGATGCAGCGTCTGGCCAGAACTGATCTGCGGCGCGCGCTCGGCAAGCAGCCGGGCGATGACGGGATTGTCCGTCCCCGGAACGTCGAGATGCACATAAAGGTCGGAGCCCATGTGCTCGACCATGCGAACGGCGCCGGTCAGGATGTTGTGGCCGCCGGCCTCGACGAGGTGGAAAGCTTCGGGCCGGATTCCGAGAGCAAGGCCGGTCCCCGACGCAACATTGCCAGGAACAGAGAAGCTCGTGCCCGCGGTCTCGGCCAGCCCGCCGTCGCGCGCTCGTGCCTCGAGCATGTTGATCTTCGGCGAGCCGATGAACTCGGCCACGCGCCGATCGTCGGGATCGGCATAGATCTCCTGCGGCGCGGCGACCTGCAGCAATTCGCCGTCCAGCATGACCGCGACCCGGTCGGACATGGTCATGGCCTCGGACTGGTCGTGCGTCACATAGACGAAGGTGACGCCAAGGCGGTTATGCAATTCCTTGATCTCGGCGCGCATCTGCACCCGCAACTTGGCGTCGAGATTGGAGAGCGGCTCGTCCATCAGGAAGACGGCTGGCTGGCGTACCATGGCGCGGCCGACAGCGACCCGCTGGCGCTGACCGCCGGAGAGCTGGCCGGGCTTGCGCCCTAGAAGGTGCCCGATGCCGAGCGCCTTGGCGGTGCGCATCACATCCTTCTCGATGTCCGCGACCACCGCCTTCGTTCCCGGCAGGAGACGCCCGATCAGCGGCAGGCGCTGCCAGGCGGAAAGCCGGCGCATCCGGAGCGGTACGGCCATGTTCTCTTGCACCGTCATATGCGGGTAGAGCGCATAGGACTGGAACACCATCGCCACGTCGCGCCGCTTCGGCCGCACGCCGTCGACCACACGCTCACCGATCGCGATCGAGCCGCCGGTCTGCACCTCGAGTCCTGCCAGGATTCGCAGCAGCGTCGACTTCCCGCAGCCGGAGGGACCAAGCAGCGTCAGGAACTCGCCGTCCGCGATCTCCAGCGAGACGCCGCCCAGCACAGGCGTGGCGCCGAACGACTTTTCTATTTTTTCGATGGTGATGGCCGCCATTGTGCTTTACCTCTTTCAGCCGAGCGCGGCGGAAAACCACCTCCTTACTGAACTGTTACCGCGGCAGAAGATCAAAGCGTTTTGTTACAGGCGCGTGACATATATCGAATATTGCGATAATTGATCCCACGAATCGGGATGGATGAGCGCGCGGATAGGGGTGAGGTTTTGGACGAGGAAAAGGATCTTTCGCTCAATGCTGTTCGGGCTTTCGTGCAGGTCGCACGAGACAACAGCGTCACCCGGGCCTCGAAAACCCTTGGCATCACCCAGAGCTCGGTGAGCCGCCACCTCGCGGTGCTCGAGGAGTATTTCGGCGCCAAGCTGCTCGAACGGCACGGACGCCAGAGTCAGTTGACGGATTTCGGGCGGCTGTTCGCCGGTGCCGTTGCCGAGCCGCTCGACACGATTTTCTTTACGGCAAAGCGGATGCGCCGCCGTGACGGGAAAGATGCCAACCGGCTTGTCGTGAGGACGTCGCTCTCGACGTTCGCCTATACGCTGCTCATCCCCAATCTGCGCGACTTCTCGAAGGAAATGGGCGGCGTCACGGTCGACATCATCAGCACCCTGTCGGCCCCCGCCTCAACCGATAGCTTCGACGTGCTTCTGACCCGGGACCTGACGCTGACCGAACCGGGAGATCGCTGGGATTTCTACGACGAACAGCTCGTCTGCGTCGGGGCGCCCGACTGTGTCGCCGGCCGCGGCCTCGAAGCGCTGCGCACCACACCGGTGATTGCAGTCACTGCGCGGCCGGACATCCTGCCGACCTGGCTTCGCGGCATGGATCTGAAGACGACGGACATCATCTCCGGGGCACGCTACGACCACCATTATCTGGCCCTGCCGGCAGTCACGACCGGCCAAACTTTGCTGGTGACACCCCATATCATAGTCGCGGATCTGATCAGGCAGCGCCTTCTGGAAGTGCTTCCCGGCTCACGTGCTCCGAGCGGCATGCAATATCGGGCCTATGCGGTCGATCGCAGCGGCAATCCGGATCTCGCCCGCGCCTTCTGCCGTTGGCTCCTAAGGCTCTGCCGAAAAAAGACCGAGGAGGAGAGCACAGCGAAATAAAGTCCTGGCCGCGATGATGCATCGCAAAACACGATCTTTTTGGCGGCTTTCCGCGATGCCAAAACTGGCGAACTAAGGACGCCTCATCTAGCTGTGGGCATAAACTCCCTGCTTTGAGGAAAATCCATTGCCCTTACTCGCCCAAAGGCTGCAGGCCGTCCGCCCGTCCCAGACCAAGACCATGACCGCCAAGGCGAGCGCCTTGCGCGACCAAGGCGTTGACATCGTCACGCTGAGCCAGGGCGAGCCGGATTTCGATACGCCCGAGGCGGTCCGGAAAGCCGGCATCGCCGCCATCCGCGAAGGCAAGACGCGCTACACGCCGGTCGCCGGCGTCAAGCCGCTCCGCGAGACAATCCGGCAGAAGCTCTCGCGCGACAACGGGCTCGATTACGAGATCGACCAGATCACCGTCGGTTGTGGCGCCAAGCAGATCGTCTTCAACGCGCTCTTCGCCAGCCTTGATCCGGAAGACGAAGTCATCATCCCGACGCCCTGCTGGGTCTCCTATCCCGACATGGTGCGGCTCGCCGGCGGCGAACCGGTGCTCGTCCCCTGTAATGAGCGGTTCGGGTTCAAGCTGAAACCGCAACATCTGGAGGCGGTGATCACGACGCGCACCAAATGGCTGATGCTGAACTCGCCCAACAATCCGACCGGCGCGGTCTACTCCAGGGCCGATCTGGCCGCCCTGGCCGAGGTCCTGCGCCGACACAGCCATGTCCACGTCCTTTCCGACGATATCTATGAAAAGCTCGTCTATGACGTGCCTTTCGCGACGATAGCCGAAGCCGCGCCGGACCTCAGCGACCGGGTGCTGACAGTCAACGGCGTTTCCAAGTCGAGCGCCATGACCGGCTGGCGCCTTGGCTACGGGGCCGGTCCGAAAGACCTCATCAAGGCGATGAACACGATCGAGAGCCAGACCTCGTCGCATACAAGTTCCATCTCGCAATATGCCGCGATCGAGGCCATCGCCGGCAACCAGGACCACATCGCCGAGTTCGTGTCCGCCTTCCGCAAGCGTCGCGATCTCGTCGTCGAGCAGATCAATCAGGCCGAGGGCCTGAGCTGCCGCGTGCCCGACGGCGCCTTCTATGTTTTCGTCTCCTGCGCCGGCGTCATTGGCAAGGTGACCGCCACGGGCAAGGTGATCGAGAGCGACATGGATTTCGCTATGTATCTGCTGGAGGAGTTCGGTGTCGCCGTCGTGCCCGGCAGCGGCTTCATGGCCTCGCCCTATATCCGCATTTCCTATGCCGCATCCGAGGACGAGCTGAAGCGCGCCTGCGGCCGCATCCTCGCAGCTTGCGTGGCCCTTTCCGAGAGCGAGAAGACGTATGAGCAAAGCAAAACAGTTGCGTAACCGCATGGCCGAACGCGGCCTCGTCCACATCATGGCCGCCCACAGCCCGCTCTCGGCGGTGCTGGCCGAGGAAGCTGGCTTCGACGGGCTATGGGCCTCGGGCTTCGAGCTTTCTGCGCTTTACGGCCTACCGGATATGAGCCTCATCTCGATGACGCAGCACCTCGATATGCTGCGGGCGATCGCCGGACGATCGTCGCTGCCGATCGTTGCCGACATCGATACCGGCTACGGCAATGCGATCAACGTCATCCATGCCATCTCCGAATATGAGCGCGCCGGCGCCTCCGCCGTGGTCATCGAGGACAAGACCTTTCCTAAGGTTACGAGCCTTGCCGCCGGCGGCCGGCAGGAGCTTCTTCGCGTGGAAGAGTTCCAGGGCAAGATCGAAGCCGCTGTCAATACCCGCCTCGATCCGGATTTTCTGGTCATCGCCCGCACCGAGGCGCTGATCGCAGGTCTCGGCGAGGAAGAGGCCCTGAAGCGCGCCAAGGCTTATGTGCAGGCCGGGGCCGATATGATCCTGATCCATTCCAAGAAGAACGACCCTTCCGAAATCGAGAGCTTCGCGCGAGCATGGGACGGCGACGTGCCACTCACCATCGTGCCGAACGCGTATCCGGACCTCGATGCCAACCGCACTCAGGCGCTCGGCAATATCCGCATGGTGATCTACGGCAACTACGGCATCCGCGCCGCCACGACCGCCATGCAGGGCACCTTCCGCCGCATCATGGCCGACGGCGGCGTACAGAACGTCCACAAGGACATCGTCCCCGTCGAGGAGATATTCCGACTTCAGGGCATGGAGAAAACCAAGGCGGACGAGAAACGCTTCCTCCGATAGTCACGGTTTTGAAATTGTGCTCGGCCGGATCGAGGCAGCTAATGGCAATAGCGAGGTCTTCGCCGCCGTCCGCGATCTCGGCGGTTTTCGCTCGGCGAGAACGCGTGCGATCCGCTCTTCGCCAGGCAGGCCGCGGCCCGGCGACGAGGCTTACCATCCTGTCGGATGGCGAAGACGCTATGCCGTATGACTGGTGAGTGGTTAGATGGCAGAGCACCGGCTGGATTGGTTTCACCTCAACCGGCGCATCAAATGGCTATCGAACGCTGTCGACAGCTACGGCAAGCTGATGGAGATTGTGCAATAAGCGGAACTACCAACATGTAAGCAGGGGCAATGACGGGGGAATGGAAAGAACAGACGGGCACGCAATCGAGACGATCTCGATACACTTCGATGTGCCCGGTCATCAGATTCCTCTTTCCACATTTATCCGCACAGCCGAGCAGACCGAAGCGGTCATACGATCGCTTAATCGCGAACTTTTCGACGGGAATCTGAGGTATGAGCTTCTCGTCCTCCCGCCGGAGGAAGGTTCTTTCAAGAGCAAGCTGGGGTCGTGCTCCTTGGCGGGTGGGCGGTCCTTTGGACCTTTACGGAAAGCGATACCGGAAAGGCTTTCATCAGGGGGCTGACCACCCACGAGCCGGCGCATTGGGCGCAAGTGGTCGGTGCTGGTTTGCGCGAGAAATTGGTTGGTGGGGCAGAAGCGGCGGCGCCTGAGGGGGATGAGCCGGGCGAAGAGGCGAAATGCCAATTCGGCGCGATAATCGTTGCAGAGGCGACGAAGTCCTTCCTTCAGGCCGATGTATCTGAGCTGAAGCAGGTCGGCATAACAAAAACACGCTTCCGGGAAGCTTTCGAGGCGCGGAACGAATTTTATCAGGCTTGTGTGCAGACACCAGACTTGCGTGCCATCGGTTTCGAGGATGCGCCGCGCTTTCCCATTGACCGGGCTGGATTTTCACGGCTTCAGGTGGTCTTGCCGCCGAAGGAAGACGACGAGGACGAACCGTGGTTGACGGGCATTGCCATTCTGAAAGTGACCTCCCCGAATTGGGATAGGGAGGATCGGCAGCGCCAATGGAAAGGCAAAGACGGAAAAGGTCGTGAACGGTACTTCCGCATTGACGACGAACATTTCTGGAGTCTTGTGAAGGCGGCGCAGCTCAACATCCACATCATTGATACGATCAAGGTTCAATGGGCCTTTCACGGCAAGGCCGACAACCCAAAGAATATCCGGGTCCTGAAAGTCCTCGAATTCAATGATGAGGTGCTTTCAGGACCGCTCGACGATAACGCCCTGAGTGCAATATTTGGTCGATACGCGAAAACATCGGATGGCCAGGGGAGCCTGTTCGATGATTAAACGCAACAAGAACGGCGCGCTCACCAAGGACAAAAAGGAGATCGTGAAGGGCAAGGGGGCTGGCGCACTCGCTTCGCGATAAGATACCGGGGCCATGACGAATATTTCGAGAGGGAATGATCTGGCGGAAATGGATGATTACGGGCGGCATGAATGAGGGTTTTGCATATGGCGTCGTTTTTTTGAGCCGGACGGTCGCCAGCGAGCTTTGCGAACATGCGCAAGTGCAAGCGAATCCCGAATCGAAGGCGCTTGCGGACGGAGCGGTGGAGTCCCTTTGGGCGGTCGGCGCCGCGCATCTCGACGATGGCGGCAGCATTTCCGAGGGACAAGCCTCGCCAATACTTGCGCGCCGCCCGTTCTTTATTGACAAGCGCGCCGACTTCTCTCTGAATACCACAGGTAGAAGAGATGCATTTTTGATCGCGCGCCGGGGGCGGCATGGCAAAGAGCCGGTCTTTTTCAATTTTCCTTCTCAAGGAAGGCTATGACGCAACCAATGCGCTGCGCGAGGACCATGCGCTCGATGACGATATCGGCGCGCAGGGCCTGCCGGACGGCGCAACGCTGTTCGTGCTCGACAGCGAACCGCGCCCGCCCTGGTGGAAGCCTTATTTCGGCATTGAGAAGAACCTGACCCAGGTGAACAAGGGCGCCCTTGTTTTCCTGCCGGTCGGTGAGCGGTGTTTTGCGCTGTCTTTCGGCCATGTCGCCCATAACCTGATCGACTCCAGCTATGAGTATGATTTCGGCCTGCGGGTGACGCTGAACAGTCTCGACCCGCAAAAGCTCAAGAGCACCGACACCCTCGACCCCGGCGCGGCCAAGCGCCAGAGGACCCAGCTTCCCATCGAGTCCGAGCTGACGCTGTTCGATTTCGACCGCGACAGCACGATCCTGCGCAGTCTGACCGGCAAGGTCCGCGACGAGCACAAGGAATTATTCAGGCATGCCACAGGCGGCAGCAATTTACGCATCAGCACCGATATCGAGTCCGATGGGCTGGTGGCGTTGTGCGAGCAACTGCTCGGCCTTTACCAGAGCGAGCAATACAAGACGGCGTTCCCTGAAATCCAGAATATCGTGCCGGTCCGCGACCCGGCGCAGATCGCGGCGTTGAACGGGCGACTCCTCGAAGCTTTCCGGGCGCGCAATCCCGACCTCAACATCACGGTCCCGGAGATCATCAATTACAGTGACAATCTCTACGTCACCTTTGCCGGCGCAGGGCGCGGCCTTGTCTATGACGATGTCTATATCGGCCGGTACTACGACTATCTCGATGAGCATGAAGCCGATCTGTCCGCCATGGGGATTGAAGATCTGCGCCGCCACGCGCTGGTCCTGACCGACGAGGACGGCAACGCCCGCGACCGCTACAGCGTCTTTAAAAGTCTCGTCTTCGACACGAACCTGGAAGGCGCGCAGGGCGAAACCTTCCACCTTTCTGAAGGCCACTGGTATCGTATAGACGACGGTTACATCGCGCGCCTTGTCGCCTATCTCGACCCGCTATGCGTTGACAGCGATCTCCCGCCTTACGATCATCCGAGCGAGGGCGAATACAATGAAGCCGTTGCGGTCGATAATCCCGCAATCGCTTGTCTCGACAGGAAGAATATCAGCCCCGACGGGCAAAGCGCTGTGGAGCCGTGCGATCTGCTGGCGGTCCGCGACGGCATTGCCGCCTTCTACCATGTGAAGGTCTCGACCCTTTCGGCGCAGTTGAGCCATCTGTTCAACCAGGGCGTAAATGCCATCGAATTAATGCGGCTGGAACCGCAGGCGGTCGATAGGCTGGAAGCGCTTACCCGGGAAGCGCTTCCAGGCGCCGACGCGGACACCTTGGTGGCGCTGATCCGGGGCCGGAATTGCCGCGTTATATTCGGCATTGTGACGCGCAAGGACCCTGCGGCGAGGTCGCTGAACCTGCCCTTGTTCTCCCGCATCAGTCTTATGCGCAGCATGAAGGCGCTGCGGCTTATGGATGTCCAGGGGAACGTGATTTTTATCGCGGATCAGGTTGCCGCCGCGAAAGGCCGGAAGAAAAAGCGGAAGAAGAAGGAAGCGCCGGCCGAGGCGCAACCGGCAGCAGCCGAGGCCGCAGAATAGCCTCGTGCCCGTCCGCCCCGTCATGACATGAGCTATATTATAAGTCTGACAATTCCCGAATTCAGGGAAAATGGCGTATCTGATTGTACCAGTTAGTCTATCTTATTGCATTGAATTCGCGCTTTTCGCGAATTTTCGTGATATAGTTATAGCTATGAATTCGCATGCCCTGCCCGAAGGAAGAGCCCGTCTTGCCGCTGTCATCAAAGCGGCCGGACCGGTTGTGCGTATTGAGGATGCGCAGGAGGCCTTGCGGATATCCCGGACCACCGCATCAAAGCTCCTGTCGCGATGGGCGAGCCAGGGCTGGCTGCGGCGTGTCGGGACCGGGGCCTATATGCCGGTGCAACTGGAATTGCTCGACGCGGAGCATGTCGTCGAGGACCCGTGGATACTCGTGCCGGTGCTGTTCGATCCTGCCTATGTCGGCGGGCGCACGGCGGCCGAGCATTGGGACCTGACCGAGCAGATATTCAGGGACATCGTCGTCTACACGCAGCGGCGCGTGAATGCGCCCGCTGTCGAGCGGCAGGGCGCGATCTTTTCGGTGCGTCATATTGCGGAAGCGAAACTCTTCGGCACGCAGTCCATCTGGCGCGGACGCACCAGAATCGCTGTGTCGGATATCCATCGCACGATCGTTGACATGCTCGACGATCCCGCTGCGGGCGGCGGCATCCAGCATGTTGCGGACTGCCTTGCGCAGTATCTGCGACGCAACGACAGTGACCCGGAAAAGCTCATTGGCTATGCGGAGCGTCTCGGCAACGGGGCCGTGTTCAAACGGCTTGGCTTCCTCTCCGAACGGCTGCCGCAAGGGAAGGCTCTGGCGGAGGCGTGCAGCCCGCGGCTGACCAAAGGTCATGCCCTTCTGGACCCGGCGCTTGAATCCCCGCGCCTTGTCACGCGCTGGCGCCTGCGCGTTCCCGAAAGTTGGGCCGGCGCATGATCGGGAAGCGCGAAATTCTCGACACCGCGGTGCGCATGGGGCTCAATCCGAGCGTCGTGGAAAAGGACTATGCGCTCGGCTGGGCGCTTGCCGGCATCTTCGCGCATCCGCAGCTTAAGGGCAGCTGGGTGTTCAAGGGCGGGACCTGCCTCAAGAAATGCTACTTCGAGACCTATCGGTTTTCAGAGGACCTCGATTTCACGCTGCTTGATCCGGCGCATCTGGATGAAGCGTTCCTGAAGCGGGTGTTCGGGGAAGTATCGGCCTGGATTTACGAGCTCACGGGTCTTGAATTCCCGGCAAACCTCCAGGATTTCGAGATGCTGACCAATCCGCGCGGCAAGCCGAGTTGCCAGGGAAAGATCAGCTATCGCGGACCGGTTTCATCCAATACGGGCGGGCTACCGCGCGTGAAGCTCGACCTCACCGCCGACGAGCGGGTGGTGCTGGCGCCGGTCCGTGTGCCGATTTTTCATCCCTATTCGGATGCTCCGGAGGGCGGCATCACGGTGCTGTCCTACGCCTATGAGGAGGCCTTCGGAGAGAAAGTCAGGGCGCTTGCGGAAAGAACGCGGCCGCGCGACCTTTATGACGTCGTCAACCTGTACCGCAACGTCGAGGCGCGCCCCGCAGCGGCGGTGCTGATGGACGTGCTGCGCCAGAAGTGTGATTTCAAAGGCATTCCGGTGCCGCGCGTGCTCGACCTTGACAGTCATCGCGGCGATCTTGAAGGCGCGTGGGGCCATATGCTGGGTCATCAGCTGCCGGCGCTGCCGCCGGTCCAGGTATTCTGGAGCGTCCTGCCGGAGTTCTTCGCGTGGCTTGAAGGAGGACCCGCAGTGGCGATTCCGGCCGCCTTTGCAGGGGCGACCGGAGAGACCGTCATCCGTGAACGGACGTTGCGTCTGCCGATCGGCATGGCAGGCCTGTCCGCGCTTGAGATCATCCGGTTCGCTGCCGCCAACCGCCTGATTGTCGAGCTGGCTTACCAGGGCAGCACGCGGCGTATCGAACCTTACTCCCTTCGGCAGACCCAGGCGGGAAACATCGTGCTGCACGCCTGGAACATCGACCGGAACGAACATCGCAGCTACCGCGTGGACCGCATCGAGGGTGCGCGGACGACCAACCAGAGCTTCACCCCGCGCTATGCGATCGAGCTGAATCCATCAGGCCCGGTCGTTATCCCCGGAACTACCGCGCCTGCACGAGGGGTGCGCGTTCAGGCGTCATCCTTCGTGCGTCCCGCGCGTGCTCCAAAGCTGCGCAAAGCGACGGTCGCGTATGGCCCGACCTATGTCTATCAATGTCCGTATTGCCAGAAAAAATTCCGGCGCAAGACGATGACGAGCGCGCTTAACGCTCATAAGGGGACCAGCGGGTACGCGTGTCCGGGGCGCAGCGGCGTATATCTGACAACGGAATATTAGAAGCTGATTTGAAAACGGTGATGGACCAGGACGCCCTTGAGAAAATTCTAAACGCTGCCCTCGATGCGCTTTACGCCCACGACCAGCCGATGATCGTTATGGATGTTAACGAGCGGACGCTATGTGCACGCTTGTCTGCTATCCTCCAGAATTTCTTTCATAGGCACTCCGTTCATGCTGAATACAATCGGCATGGCGTTTACCCCAAAGAGATCGAGCTCCCGAATGGGGAAGGCGTTCTTACGAGCACGCGTGTGTTTCCCGACATCATCATCCACCAGCCAGGCCATGACGGTGAGAACATCCTCGTCATTGAGGTCAAAAAATCGACCAACGTGATGCCGGATGAAACTGACTTGCGAAAGCTTGAAAAGATCAAGGAGCAGATCGCCTACTGCTACGCGGTCTTCCTACGGCTTTCCGCAGGAGAAGGCGCGGCGCGCGCGAATGTCCGAATGGTGTGGGTCTGAGGCGGGGGTGAAATGAAAGTAGGCTATACTGAGTTTTCATACGGATACGCGTTCACGGAAAATCTCATAAGATCGTCGACGACCATGCCGGTGGGCGCGCCAGTGTTTCCCAATCTTATTCAGGAGGCGCAATCGGGCTTTGACGTTCAGATCAATTTCCCAGGGGTGCCGCTGTTTTTTCAATACAAGTTGCCGGAATTGATGCGACGTGGAACAGCCTTTGAAATCGCGAGCGGTCAATGCCCCCGACTCTCCCGGCCGTTCTTTCGCATAGCAATGATGCGTCGCGACCTGTCACGTCAGCACGCCTTGCTAATCCGTCTGGAAGCCAAATATCCCTCACAGGTCTTCTATGCTGCGCCGACGCTGCCAGATGCCTCAGCGTTCAATCGCGCGTACGATCGCGCCGCTGTTGCGCAGCACTCGGCTTTCTTCTCACCGACTGATATTGGCCCTCTGCCCGATGATAAGGCACATAGCATTGCGTACAAATCAGGTCTGTCGGTCGGCTATTTTTGCTCAGAACCCAGAACCATCAACGCTCTGACTTTCGAGGCGCTTTCCTCTCGGACCAGCACAAGTCTGAAGAGCGATCGTTTCTCCAATGTAGAAGATACCGCGCGCGCCTTGAGGGAGGACGTGCTTGCTCTTGCCTCGCGACCATGGAGGCAGACCGAGTCTCTGCTCTCGGACCGGCTGCGCGCTCGCCTTGCTCAACGGACGGTAGGTGAAACCGGCACGCCTGAACAAGAACAGGTGCTAACCGATATCCTCGTTGCGCGCGAAATCGCCCGCGTCGATTTTGGTATTGATCTCTTGATCGCGCAGCCCCGATAGATTCAGATTGCTTCATTTTTTATTTTAATAACAATGAAGTAACGGTTCCCAGTTCCATCCTGTCACGCTACAAGATTCTGCTGGAGAGAGAGGTGGTTTTGGCCTTTCCTAGATGCGGCGCCACAGGTGCGAAGCCTTGAATGGATGGCTTGCGATCCAGTGCCTGAGGGCGCTTCTTTTTAGTCGGCGAGCGCGCGGTCGGGCTGACGATTGGTGACGACGATGATCATCTCGCCGTCGCTGGAGCGTTTGGCGGCGAAGCCGAGCGCGCCGGCGAAACGTTCGGGTACGTCGCGAAAACGACCCCTGCACCGGGTCAGATGACGCAGCGCCGATTTGCGCTTGGTGAGCGAGGCGCGCGGAGCGACGCGGCCATCGTCGAGGGCGGCGATGAGGTCATAGGTCCCGCGGATGGCGAAGGGAATGTCATTTTCGACAAGGAATTCAAACCATTGGTTGCCGATGAACTCGCGATCGGCGAGCAGCACCGCAATCGAGCCGGCGCCGAAGATGGCCAAATAGCGCTGCATCAGCGCCGTGCGCAACGTCGTGTTGCTCGAGCCGCCATGGTCGAACACGCTCCACAGGATGCACAGAACCAGAAGCAACTTCCAGTTGGTGCGGTCAAGGCACAGCCGGAAGGGCGGGCGCAGGTTGAGCAGCGCCACCAGCGTACGCGCCAGCCAGTCCTCGTCGAGCCGGGTAAACCGGAAGAAGCGAGTTGGCGCTGGCGCAGCGCCGATCGGTGATACCCGCGGACAACTGCTTGCTGAACTTCTTCGCATCCACCAGAAATCCTGGATCCCCCAAGCGGCTCGGATCGGGCGGCGTCATGCCATATGCCGCCCGGAACGGTGGCGGGTACACGCTCGAAGCCAACTCGGCATCTCTCCAAACGGCTACGCAGAGCCCGATTTTGTCGGCTGGGAGGTGAAGCAATACGGTGTGAACAATTTCACGGCTTATCGGGCAGAGAGCCCTGTCACTCTGATGACGCCGGAGCCGACGGGTGGCTTCCAGTAGACCCATGGGTTTGAGGCTTTCATCCACAAGTACGGATATGCCGACAAGAGCGGCAAGGCCGACCGCCTCAATTTTGGCGGTGCGTATAAAGTTGGAGCGCCCGCTCGATACCACGAGACTGGTAACGAAGCAGATTGAAGCGGCGACGCCCGCAGCAGGGTTTGTGGCTTTGGGCTATGAACGCCCACGGCCTTGATATTCCCGGAGCGTAGGCTTCCTCTCCGGCGTCGAGCCTTCTGCCCGAGAAGCTGCGCAGCAGGGAGAGGACGCCTGGTTTCTAGCGATCAAAGGTAGCAGCCATGACGTCTCGGAACCCGAGCCTGCAACGCCACCCGCGAATCCCTATAGGGCTGCAAAAGGCACTGAATCCCCATGCCTCAAATATCGGCCGGCGTCGAGAACCACGCTACCCATACCGCACCTTTGACTTTACCTTTGGCACGGCGGAACTTGAGGTCTGAATTGCGTTCATTTGCTTCATCGCCGCCCCTGCACCCTGTTGAAGCCGGTTCCGACGCCGCCGGCATAATTTGCCCTCCTTCGCGGTGGCCAGGAGGAGGCTGCCAAGTCCGGTGTAGCTGCTGCCCGGCTCGTAGCCGATGACGATGAAATCCTCGCTTTGGATGCGTTTCGTCTTCACCTACTCTTCGCGTCGGCCGGATCGATAGGGTCTCTCTTTTAACGCCATCCGACACCTTGTGTCGCCTTTGTCGGGTCCGCTACACAGGCTTGTTAGCCAATCTTTTGTTTTGCCTCAGGCTAAATAGTTGAAAAGCAATCACAAATTTTTTCTTCGGCCCAATCAGCCAAGTTGGCACGAGACTTGAAACCCTTCGGTGCGAGGCGGCGAGAGCTGCCGACCGGCATTCATGTCGCGGGCAGCCGCGATGGATGGAACGAAGGAAGGAAAGCTACATGTCAGGTCTGCGTCAGATCGCATTCTACGGCAAGGGGGGCATCGGCAAGTCGACCACCTCCCAAAATACGCTCGCCGCCCTTGTCGACCTCGGGCAGAAGATCCTCATCGTCGGCTGCGACCCCAAAGCCGACTCCACCCGCCTGATCCTGAACTCGAAGGCGCAGGATACGGTCCTGCACCTCGCGGCAAAGGAAGGTTCGGTGGAAGACCTCGAACTCCAGGACGTGCTCAAGATTGGCTACAAAGGCATCAAGTGCGTGGAGTCCGGCGGTCCCGAGCCGGGGGTCGGCTGCGCGGGGCGCGGCGTCATCACCTCGATTAACTTCCTCGAGGAGAACGGCGCCTATGACGATGTCGACTATGTCTCCTACGACGTGCTCGGGGACGTGGTATGCGGCGGCTTCGCGATGCCGATCCGTGAGAACAAGGCCCAGGAAATCTACATCGTCATGTCCGGCGAGATGATGGCACTCTATGCCGCCAACAACATCGCCAAAGGCATCCTGAAATATGCCCATTCGGGCGGCGTGCGGCTCGGCGGCCTGATCTGCAACGAGCGCCAAACCGACCGCGAGCTTGACCTCGCTGAAGCGCTGGCTTCCAGGCTCAATTCCAAGCTCATCCACTTTGTGCCGCGCGACAACATCGTCCAGCACGCGGAACTCAGGAAGATGTCAGTGATCCAGTATGCGCCGGACTCCAAGCAGGCGGGGGAATACCGCGCGCTGGCCGAGAAGATCCATGCCAATTCGGGCCAGGGCACCATCCCGACCCCGATCACCATGGAGGAGCTCGAGGACATGCTGCTCGACTTCGGCATCATGAAGACCGACGAGCAGATGCTTGCCGAGCTTCAGGCCAAGGAAGCGACGAAGGCGGCGGCCCAGTAACCGCCGCTGCCGACACGAGGCGCCGCCTTTGCCGGGCGGCGCCTTTACGAAAACGGCGTCTCGTCGGTGAGGCGTCACCCGAACCTGGAAAGGGGTCCCATGAGCCTGGACTATGAGAATGACGGCGCTCTCCACGCGAAGCTTATTGAGGAGGTGCTCTCGCAATATCCAGACAAGGCGGCGAAGCGCCGTAAAAAGCACCTCAGCGTCGCAAAGAGCGGGGACGAGGCTGGCGAGGAGGGCGAGGTCCTTTCCGAATGCGACGTCAAATCGAACATCAAGTCCATTCCGGGCGTAATGACGATTCGCGGCTGCGCCTATGCCGGCTCAAAGGGCGTGGTATGGGGTCCGGTCAAGGATATGGTCCATATCTCGCACGGCCCGGTCGGCTGCGGGCAATATTCCTGGTCGCAGCGCCGCAACTACTACGTCGGTATGACCGGCATCGACACGTTCGTGACACTGCAGTTCACCTCCGACTTCCAGGAGAAGGACATTGTTTTCGGCGGCGACAAGAAGCTGGAACAGATCATCGACGAAATCGAGAAACTGTTTCCGCTGAACAAGGGCATCACCGTGCAGTCCGAATGCCCGATCGGCCTGATTGGCGACGACACCGAGGCAGTTTCCCGCAACAAGGCCAAGGAGCACGAAAAGACGATCGTGCCGGTGCGCTGCGAGGGCTTCCGCGGCGTTTCGCAATCGCTCGGCCACCACATCGCCAACGACTCAATCCGCGACTGGGTCTTCGAGAAGAAGGACGTCGAGTTCGAGGCCGGCCCTTACGACGTCAACGTCATCGGCGACTACAATATCGGCGGCGACGCCTGGGCCTCGCGCATCCTGCTCGAGGAGGTGGGGCTGCGCGTGGTCGCCAACTGGTCGGGCGACGCCACGCTCGCCGAGATAGAGCGCGCACCGAAGGCCAAGCTCAATCTCATCCATTGCTACCGGTCGATGAACTACATCTGCCGACACATGGAGGAAAAGTACGGCATCGCCTGGATGGAATACAATTTCTTCGGCCCCTCCCAGATCGAAGCCTCTCTGCGCAAGATAGCTAAGCACTTTGGGGCTGAAATCGAAGAGAAGACCGAGAAGGTCATCGCCAAGTACAGACCGTTTGTTGACGCGGTCAATGCCAAGTACCGGCCGCGCCTCGAAGGCAAGACGGTGATGCTCTACGTTGGCGGCCTGCGCCCCCGTCACGTCATCACGGCCTACGAGGACCTCGGCATGGTGATCGTCGGCACCGGCTACGAGTTCGCCCACAACGACGACTATCAGCGCACCGGCCATTACGTGAAGAACGGCACGCTGATCTATGATGACGTGACCGGCTACGAGTTGGAGAAGTTCATCGAGGGGGTTCGCCCCGATCTCGTCGGCTCCGGCATCAAGGAGAAGTACCCGGTGCAGAAGATGGGCATCCCGTTCCGTCAGATGCACTCCTGGGACTATTCCGGCCCGTATCACGGCTATGACGGCTTCGCCATCTTCGCCCGCGACATGGATCTGGCCATCAACAATCCGGTCTGGGGCCTCTACGACGCCCCCTGGAAGAAGAAGGCCGCGCCGCCGACGGCGATCGCCGCCGAATGAGAACCTGGCCTCTCCGCCCTTGCGGGGAGGCCGATGAGCGCCCGCAGCCCTTGATCCGCGGGAGTCCCTTCAACGTCTCGATGTCCCTGTGCCGCCGTATTGCGCGGCCAGCTGGAAAGAGGTGACCACCATGCCGCAGTCGGCCGAAAAAGTCCTCGACCATGCTCCCCTGTTCCGCGAGCCGGAATACAGGCAGATGCTTGCCGAGAAGAAGATCAACTTCGAATGCCCGCATCCGGACCAGATCGTTACGGATCAGCGCGAATTCACCAAGAGCTGGGAATACCGTGAGAAGAACCTCGCCCGCGAAGCGCTGGTCGTGAACCCTGCCAAGGCCTGCCAGCCGCTCGGCGCGGTGTTCGCCGCCGCCGGCTTCGAGCGGACGATGTCTTTCGTCCACGGCAGCCAGGGCTGTGTGGCCTATTACCGCTCGCACCTGTCGCGGCATTTCAAGGAGCCGGCCTCGGCGGTCTCCTCGTCGATGACCGAGGACGCGGCGGTGTTCGGCGGCCTCAAGAATATGATCGACGGGCTTGCCAACACCTACAAGCTCTACGACCCGAAGATGATCGCGGTCTCGACCACCTGCATGGCGGAGGTGATCGGCGACGACCTGCACGGCTTCATCGAGAACGCCAGGACCGAAGGTTCCGTGCCGCGCGACTTCGACGTGCCCTTCGCCCACACCCCGGCCTTCGTCGGCAGCCATGTCGATGGCTATGACGTCATGGTCAAGGGCGTGCTGGAGCATTTCTGGAAGGGCAAGGAGCGCGCCGAAGTCGCAGGGAACATCAACATCATCCCTGGCTTCGATGGTTTCTGCGTCGGCAACAATCGCGAGCTCAAGCGCCTGCTCGACCTGATGGGCGTGTCCTACACCTTCATCCAGGACGCCTCCGACCAGTACGACACGCCGTCGGACGGCGAATACCGCATGTATGACGGCGGCACGAAGATCGAAGACGTGAAGACGGCACTCAACGCCGAGGCGACACTTTCGCTACAGCACTACAACACCCGCAAGACGCTGGAATATTGCGCGGAAGTCGGGCAGGTGACGGCCGCGTTCCATTACCCGCTCGGCGTCCAGGCGACCGACGAATTTCTGATGAAGGTCTCGGTGATTTCCGGCAAGGAAATCCCCGAGGCAATCCGCCTTGAACGCGGCCGCCTGGTCGACGCCATGGCGGACAGCCAGTCCTGGCTGCACGGCAAGAAATACGCGATCTACGGCGATCCGGACTTCGTCTACGCCATGGCCCGCTTCATTATGGAAACTGGTGGCGAGCCGACCCACTGCCTCGCCACCAACGGCACCAGTGCCTGGCAAGCCGAGATCAAGAAACTGCTCGCCTCCTCGCCGTTCGGTAAGGATGCGCAGGTCTGGGCAGGCAAGGATCTCTGGGCGATGCGCTCGCTGCTCTTCACCGAGCCGGTGGATCTGCTTATCGGCAATTCCTACGGCAAGTATCTGGAACGCGACACCGGCACGCCGCTGATCCGGCTGATGTTCCCGATCTTCGACCGCCACCATCATCACCGCTTCCCGCTCATGGGCTACCAAGGCGGCCTGCGCGTGCTGACGACGATCCTCGACAAGACCTTCGACAAGCTCGACCGCGAGACGAGCGAGACGGGCGTGACGGACTATTCTTTCGACCTGACCCGCTGAGAGCGGGCGGCCGGCTTCAACCGGAGCCGGCCGCTTTTCGAGGGAGACCGGCAATGTCCTTGTTCAATGCCAAAATCCAGGATGTCTTCAACGAGCCCGCCTGCCAGAAGAACCAGGGCAAGGACGCCAAGGCGCGCAACAAGGGTTGTTCGAAACCCCTAACACCCGGGGCGGCAGCCGGCGGCTGCGCCTTCGACGGCGCCAAGATCGTGCTGCAGCCGATCACCGACGTCGCGCATCTGATCCATGCGCCGCTCGCCTGCGAGGGCAATTCCTGGGACAATCGCGGCACGGCTTCGTCCGGGCCAACGCTGTGGCGCACCAGCTTCACGACCGACCTCACCGAACTCGATGTGGTGATGGGGCAGGGCGAGAGGAAGCTTTTCAAAGCGATCCGCGAGATCAAGGAGGCCTACGCGCCGCCGGCGATCTTCGTCTATTCCGCCTGCGTGACGGCGCTGATCGGCGACGACATCGAAGCCGTCTGCAAACGCGCGGCGGAAAAGTTCGGCTTGCCGGTGGTGCCGGTCAATGCGCCGGGCTTGGTCGGCTCCAAGAACCTCGGCAACAAGCTCGCCGGCGAGGCGTTGCTCGATCATGTCATCGGCACGGTGGAGCCCGACGACGCCGGCCCCTACGACATCAATATCCTTGGCGAATTCAACCTCTCCGGCGAGTTCTGGCTGGTGAAGCCGCTCCTCGATCGGCTCGGCATCCGGGTGCGCGCCAGCATTCCGGGCGACGCGCGCTATCTCGACGTTGCCTCCGCGCACCGCGCCAGGGCGACGATGATGGTGTGCTCGACCGCGCTTATCAATCTCGCCCGCAAGATGGAGGAGCGCTGGGACATTCCGTTGTTCGAAGGCTCCTTCTACGGCATCACCGACACCTCGGAAGCGCTGCGCCAGATCGCGGGGCTGCTCGTGAAGAAGGGCGCCGATCCGGAGCTGCTCGACCGCACAGAGACGCTGATCGCGGAGGAGGAGGCGATTGGGTGGAAGAAACTCGAGGCCTACCGGCGGCGGCTCCAAGGCAAGCGCGTGCTGCTCAACACCGGCGGTGTGAAGTCCTGGTCGGTCGTCCATGCGCTGATGGAGATCGGAATTGAGATCGTGGGCACCTCGGTCAAGAAATCGACGGTCGAAGACAAAGAGCGCCTCAAACAGATCCTCAAGGACGAGAACCACATGTTCGAGTCGTTGGCACCGCGCGAGCTTTACGCCATGCTTTCAGAACACAAGGCCGACATCATGCTGTCGGGCGGGCGCACGCAATTCATCGCGCTGAAGGCCAAGATACCCTGGCTCGATATCAACCAGGAGCGCCAACACCCTTATGCCGGCTATGACGGCATGGTGGAACTCGTACGCCAGATCGACCTCGCCATTCATAACCCGATCTGGTGCCAGGTGCGGGAGCCGGCACCGTGGGATTGCCAGCCTGCCGTGAAGGACGAACTGCCGAGCACGAAAAGCGAGACCGCGACTGTGCACGCTTTCAAGAAATTCGCCGGCACGACGGCCGACGACTTCGGCGAGTGTTGAGGAAAGCCGATGGTCCGCATCCTTTCCCAGACCAAATCGGCGGCGGTCAATCCGCTGAAGTCGTCGCAGCCGCTGGGTGCCGCCTTCGCCTTTCTTGGGGTCGATGGTGCGATGCCGCTGTTCCACGGCAGCCAGGGCTGCACCAGCTTCGCGCTCGTGCTCTTCGTGCGGCATTTCAAGGAAACGATCCCCTTGCAGACCACGGCGATGGACGAAGTGGCGACGATCCTTGGCGGGGCGGACCATCTGGAACAGGCGATTCTCAACCTCAAGACCCGCACAAAGCCAAAGCTGATCGGGGTCTGCACGACGGCGCTGGTGGAAACCCGTGGCGAGGATTCCGCAAGCCATATCACCAATATCAAGCTGAAGCGCGCGGAAGAACTCGCGGGTACGGAGGTCGTGCTGGCCAATACGCCGGATTTCGACGGCGCGATCGAAGAGGGCTGGGCCAAGGCTGTCACCGCGATGATCGAAGGGATTACACGGCCCGGCGAGCAGGCGCGGCAGTTGAAGAAGATCGCGATCCTGCCCGGCTGGAACCTCACTGTGGCTGACATCGAGCATTTGCGTGAGATGGTGGAAAGCTTTGGGCTCAAGCCGGTGATCCTGCCGGACGTCTCCGGCTCGCTCGACGGTACGGTGCCCGACCGCTGGGTCCCGACCACCTATGGCGGCACCAGCGTCGAGGATATTCGCGAGCTTGGCACGGCGGTGCAATGCATCGTCATCGGCGAGCATATGCGCCACCCGGCGGAGGTGCTGCAGAGGTTGACCGGCGTGACTTACGTGCTGTTCCAGTCGCTGACCGGATTGAAGGGCGTCGACCGGTTCGTCTCGCTGCTGTCCGCGATTTCGGGCGCGGCGGTGCCGGCCGGGGTGCGCCGTCGCCGGGCGCAATTACAGGATGCGTTGCTCGACGGACATTTCCATTTCGGCGGCAAGAAAATTGCGATCGCTGCCGAACCAGACCAGCTCTACCAGCTCGCGACCTTCTTCATCGGCATGGGCTCCGAAATCGCGGCGGCCGTCACCACGACCGGTACGTCGAAAATTCTCGAGAAAGTGCCGGCGGAATCGGTCCAGGTCGGCGATCTCGGCGATCTGGAAGGTCTTGCCGCCAGCGCTGATCTTCTCGTCACCCATTCGCACGGACGCCAGGCGGCGGAGCGCCTTGGCATTCCCCTCATGCGCGTCGGCTTCCCGGTCTTCGACCGGCTCGGCAGCCAGCACAAGCTCACAATCCTCTATCAGGGGACCCGCGACCTGATCTTCGAGGTTGCCAACATCTTCCAGGCCAACCAGCACGCGCCTACGCCTGAGGCACTTGATCCATTCCGTAAGCGAGAAATGCCAGATGAGCTCCGTTCGTCGCCTCTCGCTCGTCACTGACGAGGTTCACCCACCGATGCCGGAACGACGAGCAGGCGCATTGCGCGTAGCGATCGCCACACAAGACCTGAAGGGCCTCAACGCCCATTTCGGGTCGGCCAAGCGCTTTGCTGTCTACGACGTGACGCCCGACGAGTGGAATTTCGTGGAAGTCGTGGCCTTCGATGACGTTTCCGATGAGAGCGGGAAGCAACGGACTGAGGGCTATGACCGCATCACCCCGAAGGTGGAGGCGCTGAAGGGCTGTCATCTCCTGTTTTGTCTGGCAATTGGCGGGCCTTCGGCAGCCAAGGTTGTTTCGGCAAAAATCCATCCGATCAAAGTGCCGCAGCCCCAATCCATCGAAGAGGTACTGTCGCGCACGCAGACTATGCTCAGGACGGCTCCTCCGCCCTGGCTGCGCAAGGTGCTGGCGGAAGCAGGCGTCGCCGAAAAGAAACCGTCGTTCGAGGACGAGGACTGAAATGAGGAGAAAGCGAAATGTCTGATGCCGCGGTTAGCCCTGCTGTCGCCGATGACGAGGCGGCGCTTGCCACCCCGTTCGTCAAATGCCTCGTGCGGCTGATCCGTGCTCAGGACTCCTACGGATCATGGGAAGGCAAATCGGACGCCGAACTGCTGGCCGACTTCATCATCACCAAGGAACAGCGGCGTGCGATCCCGATCATCGGCGATCCCGATCCGGACGTGCTGTGGAGGCTCGACAAGTTTTACACCGCCGTCGGGCTCGCGATCGAGGAGCGCTCCGGCCTGATGGCATCGCCGATGATGGAGATGAGCCATGAGGGCTTTGGGCGCGTGCTTTTCACGGCCGGGCGGTTGGTCGTTCTGTCAAAGACCTTGCGCGACGTCCACCGGTTCGGCTTCGAGACGTTCTGGAAACTGGCCGCGGCCGGTACGAAACTGGCCGGCGATGCGGTCGCAGCCATCGAAGCCTATCCCGACGTGGCACGGGCGTGATGAAACCGATTTTCGAGCAAGGGGATCATGGCAGGCCTTGAGGAGCCGCGACGGCCAGCCCACTCAGCCGACGCGGTCGAGGCCAATTTGGTTCTCGGGATAGCGCCGATGAAGCCACTGGTCCTGATCTGTTCGCAAGATGCGGAGTTCTATCTGTTCCTCAGTCACATCCTGGAGGCGGACGGCTTCACGAGTGAGCCGGCAGGCGGAGTGAAGGAAGCACTTGCATTGGCCGACGAAAGGGAGCTGCAGGCCGTGGTGCTGGACTGCGGGCCGTCAAGCGCGACAGGGTCCACAATCTGCGCCCGGCTCAAGCATGAGCCCCGGACCGGCGGCCTGCTCGTTATTGCCCTCATCGCGCCCGGCGCCGAGAACCAGCACCTCGATCTCTTAAAGGCAGGCATTGACGAGAGCTTTGTGCGACCGATCGCGCCGGCCAAGCTGCTCGACTATCTACGGGCGAAGCTGGCCCTGGCGAAGCCGGGTTCAAACGGGATTGAAAACGGCAGCTGGCTCTGCTGCGGCAGCCTTGAGATGAAGCCTGATGCCCGCCGGGTTCGCGGTAATGGCCACGAGATCCATCTCGGACCGATCGAGTTCAACCTGCTGCGGTATTTGCTTGAGGCTCCCGGCAAGGTCTTCAGCCGAGACGAGCTGATCCGCGCGGCCTGGCCGGAAAATATCCATATCGGTGTACGCACCGTCGATGTCCATATTAGCCGGATCAGAAAGGCGCTGAAGACTGCTTCGCCCGGCAGCTTCATTCGTACCATCAGGTCGGCCGGCTACATGATCGAGGATCCGGACGGCTGAATGGGTAACGGTGCGGTGCCATTTCCCATCTCCCTCTTGCTGAGGGCAAGTCTTGCGGCTTCGAGCGCGCTTACAGGTACGACATAGTCAGAAAGAAGCAGTCAGATGGCCTTTAAAACCGTGCTCAGTGTGACGGGAGCTGACCACTCCGATCAGGACGTCAGAACAGCTGCCAGCTTGTGTGCCGAGGTCGGCGCGGATCTTTCCGTACTGGTCATCAGATCTGCCACGCGTCCGCCGATGGGCGACGGCATCCCCGTGTGGCCTGAACAACGCGCACAGGACATGGCCAGACTGGAAAATCGGTCTAGGCAAATCGAGAGACTTTCACAGGGCATGGCCAGACTGGAAAAACAGTCCAGGGAAATCCAGGCTCTGCTGGGAACCATGCGGCTTTCCTATGACGTCGATACTGACTATTGCGACCACGCCAGCGTCGGTGACGTGGTGCGGCAGCGGGCGCTTTGCGCGGACCTAACAATCGTCGGACCCGCACTTCTCAACGACAGTGATCTCGGACCCCTTGTTATGAACGGCAGCCTGTTCGAAACGGGAAAGCCGGTGCTTGTTGTGCCGAAGGGCGCCGAGGCGACTCTGTGGCCACAGCGCGTGCTGGTCGGCTGGGATTCGCGAGTCGAGGCGTCCCGTGCGGTTCGCGAAGCGCTGGACCTCCTATCCCATGCCAAGGAGGTTCGTGTCACACTGGTCGATCCGGAGCCGACCTACAACGGAAACGGCGCCGAGCCGGGAGCCGACATCACTGCCTATCTCGCTCGGCACGGTGTTCGTGTGGTGGTGGACCGGTTGCCGAGCGCCGGCCAATCGATTGACACGGTGCTCGCGCAGCACGCAATCGACACGTCTGCCGACATGATAGTCATGGGCGCTTATGGCCACCGCCGGCTGCGTGAGCGGATCTTCGGCGGCGTGGCGAGATGGATACTTGAGAAGCCGCCATTGCCCCTGTTTTTGGCTCGCTGACTGGTTTCGGAGTAGCACCCGATGCTGTTCGACGCTCTGCTCCCCCTGCTCCCCTATCTTGATGCCAATTCGGAGAAAGTCGCGGGAAACGCGGCAAATTTCGCGAAGCTCCTCGGAGCCAATCTGCACTCGCCGTCGCCGTGGACACCCCGAAATGGAGAAAAGCGAAATGTCTGATGCCGCGGTTAGCCCTGCTGTCGCCGAGGACGAGGCGGCGCTTGCCACCCCGTTCGTCAAATGCCTCGTGCGGCTGATCCGTGCTCAGGATTCCTACGGGTGATGGGAAGGCAAATCGGACCCCGAACTGCTGGTCGACTTCATCATCACCAAGGAACAGCAGCGTGCGATCCCGATCATCGGCGATCCCGACCCGGACGTGCTGTGGAGGCTCGACATTTTTTACACGGCCGTGGGGCTTGCGATCGAGGAGCGCTCCGGCCTGATGGCATCGCAGATGATGGAGATGAGCCATGAGGGCTTTGGGCGCGTGCTTTTCACGGCCGGGCGGTTGGTCGTTTTGTCGAAGACCTTGCGCGACGCACCGGTTCGGCTTCGAGACGTTCTGGAAACTGGCCGCCGCCGGTACGAAACTGGCCGGCGATGCGGTCGCGGCCATCGAAGCCTATCCCGACGTGGCGCGGGCGTGATGAAACCGATTTTCGAGGAAGGGATCATGTCGGACCTTGAGGAGCTGCAGAAGAAAGTCCGCAAGCTGCAGTCGCGTGCGGGAACTGCGAAGATGGAATTGCACGACCTCGCCGAGGACCTCCCGGTCAACTTGACCGAGATCAAGGCGGTCGCCGAGAAAACCTTCGACGTTTTTGCCGAGTTGGACGCGGCCAAGAGAGAGCTCGCTGCCTTGGAGAATTCACGATGAGCGCTTTCGTCACCCGCGACGGCTCCAGATGGATGCCGCAATATCTGACCGCTATCGATGGCGCCACTTGCATTGGCTGCGGCCGCTGCTTCAAGGTCTGCTCGCGCGAGGTCATGCACCTTTGCGGCGTCGATGACGCGGGTGAAGTCCTCGGCGCCTGCGACGGCGAGGACGACGACTTCGATGGCGAGCTCAATCGTATGATCATGGTCGTCGACAATGCCGGCCGCTGCATTGGCTGCGGAGCCTGCGCCCGCGTCTGCCCGAAGAACTGCCAGACCCATGTCGCGGCCGATGAGCTCGCTGCATTGACCTGACGGACAAAACCAGGAGAACGGCGTTGCCCTTTAGGATCTTTTATCGCGTCCTGCGGCTGGTCCTGTGCGCCAACGCTCTAACGGTCTACTTCGTCTTGCATTCCATCCGCACGGCAATCCTCACAACGCTGGCTTTTTCGCTGCTTCTTCAGGTCGCCTATTTCGGAAGCGTGCTCTTTCTGGTCTGGCGGTCTAGCTGCGCTCGCGGAGCTGGCCAAAGGGCTGAGCATTTCGGTAGTAGCCAGGAGGATCGGCACGAGTCGCCAGACTACAATGAGGGTGAGGAATGAATCCTCAGATAGGCTCCAGCTTGGTCAAATGCGCGGGCTATCGCCGCTCCCTTTAGGAGGCCGTGACAAGATCAGTGCTCAGATTCACGCCACTTTGGACCAACCATGAACATTGAGCTGATCGTTGAAGGAATACCGTGCTTGGTATGGTCAGAGGCGACCGCATTCCGGTCACTCTAGCGCCGAGGGAGATGCAGCCTTTCGGTTCCATAGGCATTGGGAGACTTCGGAGCACGCGGCATGCGGGTTGCTTCGTCTCGATGACGAACGAGGCGCTGGAAATAATGCGGGGCTCTTCTGGGATATCGGCGAGCGCAGCTGACCTCAAATCAAACGCGCCTCTTAGAATGACTTGTGCATAGCCAATTTCAGCTCAATCACGTATCGCTGGAGACAACATGCTGGAAAAATTCGAACGCTACCCGCTCACCTTTGGACCCACACCCATCGAAAAGCTCGGCCGCCTCGGCAAGCATCTTGAGGGAAAGGTGGAAATCTACGCCAAACGCGAGGACTGCAACTCCGGTCTCGCGTTCGGCGGAAACAAGCTCCGCAAGCTCGAATACATCATCCCCGACGCGATCGCGTCAAATGCCGATACGCTTGTGTCCATTGGTGGCGTGCAGTCCAATCACACGCGAATGGTCGCCGCGGTGGCAGCCAAGATCGGCATGAAATGCCTCCTGGTCCAGGAGAACTGGGTGCTGCATGAGGACGCCGTCTACGACCGGGTCGGCAACATTCTCCTGAGCCGCATCATGGGAGCAGAGGTGCGCCTGGTCGACGAAGGATTTGACATCGGTATCCGCCGCAGTTGGGAACAGGCGCTCGATGAGGTCAAGTCGAGAGGCGGCAGGCCCTATGCCATACCAGCTGGGGCTTCCGTTCACAAATATGGCGGCCTCGGCTACGTGGGGTTCGCGGAGGAGGTGCGCGCTCAGGAGAAACAGCTTGGGTTTGCCTTCGACTACATCGTCGTTTGCACGGTCACGGGTTCAACGCATGCCGGCATGCTCGTCGGATTCGCCAAGGACGGCCGACAGCGTAACGTGATCGGTATCGATGCCTCCGCCACCCCCGCCCAAACCAAGGCGCAGGTGCTAAACATTGCCCAACATACTGCGAAGCTCGTCGATCTTGGCACGGAAATCGTCGAGGAGGACGTGGTGTTGTTGGAGGAGTACGCGTACCCGTGTTACGGAATTCCATCCGAAGAAACGAAGGCGGCCATCCGCCTGTGCGCGCGGCTCGAGGGTATCATTACTGATCCCGTCTACGAGGGCAAATCGATGCAAGGGATGGTTGACCTTGTCCAGAAAGGCTTCTTTCCAGAGGGATCGAGGGTCCTCTACGCGCATCTCGGCGGCGCGCCAGCGATCAACGGTTACAGCTACACCTTTCGCAACGGCTGACGCTCGACAGATTGCGACGTTCGTGCCGTGCCGGCGATGCGCTTGACTCTCACAGAGGGAGGTATCCAGGATCGCGTCAACGCCGCAGTCGAGCAGAGCCTGGAGATTTTCCGCCAGCGCATTGACCAGGTCGGTGTCGCCGAGCCGAGCATCCAGCGCGTCGGGGCAGCAGGTGATACTCGCCGGTCTCGGCGTGGGGCTTCGCTTCAGCAATGGACTTGACGCGCGCCCTGACGAGTCGGCGCTGGGAGCCGATGGTCGGTTTCTTTACCGAGAGATGAACTTCCGTGTCCGATCTCCGGAACCGGGACAGGCGCCTTTCCTGCGAACTGGGAGCCCTGCCTGACAGCGCCCTGCCGCACCGCGGCACGTCAGCGCATCAAACTCGTCCCCCGTTCACAAAGTAGACTCCTTGGGGTACTGGGAGTGCAGAGTAATCTCCGGTCGCAGCCTACCCGGTTAAAACAAGGACCCCAACGATGAAGACTCTCGTCATCTGCTCCGGCGGATTGGACTCCGTTTCCCTTGCTCACAAGGTGGCAGCGGAGCACGAGCTCGCCGGTCTGCTATCTTTCGATTACGGCCAACGGCACAGGAAGGAATTGAGCTTCGCCGCCCTTTGCGCGGAGCGACTGAACGTCCCGCACCGGATCATCGACATCCGCGAAATCGGGCGCGGCCTTTCCGGCTCCGCGCTGACCGACAATGTGGACGTGCCGGACGGGCACTACGCCGAAGACACGATGAAGGTCACAGTGGTGCCGAACCGGAACGCCATCATGTTGGCAATCGCCTTCGGCCTTGCCGCTGCGCACAAGGCCGACGCGGTGGCAACGGCCGTGCATGGTGGGGATCATTTCATCTATCCCGATTGCCGTCCTGCCTTCATCGACGCTTTCCAGATGATGCAAGACCGCGCGCTCGAGGGCTACGCGAAGATCCGCCTATACGCTCCTTATGTGAACCTCACGAAGGCGGACATCGTTGCGGACGGGACAACATACGGAGTGCCGTTTGCGGAGACCTGGTCATGCTACAGGGGCGGCGAGCGTCACTGCGGGCGGTGCGGAACGTGCGTCGAGCGGCGCGAGGCGTTTCATCTCACGGGGCACCCGGACCCCACCGACTACGAGGACTCCGACTTCTGGCTCGATGCGCTGCGGAGGAGGAGGAGGGCGTAATGTTCCGCATCACCAAGGAATTCCACTTCTCAGCCTCGCATCAGCTTACCTCATTACCGCCCGACCACCAGTGTGCGCGCCTGCACGGGCATAACTATATCGTCGAAGTAGAGCTTGCGGCGAAGGAAATGAACGGGCACGGCTTCGTGCGCGACTATCACGATCTGGCGCCGCTCAAACGCTATATCGACGAGAGCTTCGATCACCGACATCTCAACGACGTGCTGGGGCATGAGCAAGTCACGGCGGAATACCTGGCCAGACATTTCTATGAATGGTGCAAGGCACGCCTGCCCGAAACCTCGGCCGTGCGGGTGAGCGAAACGCCAAAGACCTGGGCGGAATACCGGCCATGACCGGTACGCATCCCGCAATCCGCGTGAGCGAGATTTTCGGGCCGACGATCCAGGGCGAGGGCGTGCTTATCGGTTTGCCGACCGTCTTTGTCAGAACCGGCGGGTGCGACTATCGCTGTTCCTGGTGCGACAGCCTGCATGCGGTGGACAATCAATTCCGCCATGAATGGGAGATGATGCCCATCGACGCGGTGTGGCAAACCGTCGTTGCGCTTTCTGGTGGCCGCCCGATGATGGTGTCGCTGTCAGGCGGCAATCCGGCCATTCAGCCGCTCGGTGCGCTCATCGAGCGAGGTCATGATGAAGGCTACCGTTTTGCGCTGGAAACCCAAGGTTCCGTGGTCAGGGACTGGTTTGCCGACCTTGACGTGCTGGTCCTCAGCCCAAAGCCTCCGTCAAGCGAAATGACGACCGATTGGGCCGCTGTCCAGGCGTGCGTCCAAGCGGCGCAGGAGAAGCCGCAAATCGTGCTCAAGCTCGTTGTTTTCGACGAGAGTGACTACGCCTACGCGAAAGACGCCGCCGCGCGATTTCCGCGACTTCCGGTCTATCTGCAGCCCGGCAATCACACGCCGCCACGCCCTGGCAATGAAGACGCGTCTGTCGACCTGGGCGGAATAATGAAACGCATGGAGTGGCTGGTTGAAAGGGTGACCAGCGACAGGTGGTTCGAAGCCCGCGTGCTGCCGCAGCTGCACGTTCTGCTCTGGGGCAACAAGAGGGGTGTCTAGCCCGCGCCTTACTGTTCGGCGGCGATGATCGTGCCGACGTCTTTGTGGGGACAGGAGTTCGGCAAACGGCCAAGGTGCCGGTTGTGATCGAGACTGATAAACCGCGGCGGCGTTATTGCGCGAGCGAGGCTGCCCTTCCTCGGCCTTGTCGCCTTGGGATTTGATGAGGCCGGTCCTGATGGACGAGAGCGATGAGCCTGGCTCATTCCAGGCGAAGTCGGTGACGGTGGCGTGCGAAGGCTGAGGATGAGCATCAAGCGTCCTCTCCACCGTCATCTGCATGACATTGCGTTCTGCGATGGTTGCTGACAGCGACCTCTTCACGCAATTGAGCCATTCAAAAAATTGGAGGGATTGATGAACGCCACCACATTCAGCAGCCCCGTTTTGGTGAAGGACGGGAATTACATTGTGCGAGAAATTGTCAGCGTCGATGGCGCAATTGATTTTCTCGAAGAATGGCCCGAAAGCCGTCGAGATTTGATCCATGAGACTGCACTCAAAGCGTGCTATGACGCGCACGACGGCCACAAGCCGGTTAGCGTGGCACGCAACGCGTTTATCGGTTTCGGCAAGCGGGCCAGCATACTGGAAGACCCGGCTTCTGTAATATCTTGGATCGCACCCTCCGAATCGGGCAGCGGAATGGTAGCGAGGTAGGCTCAATTCGACCAGCGGTGCCCCATCCGGTCGAAAATCAGCGAAACAGGGCACCCGCGGCGGACAAACTGTCCCGATCTGTAAATATCCGACGCCGGCAAACTTAGCCGAGGTGTTTTCTGGTGCTACAGGGAGTTGGGTGAGGAAAAGGGATGCAAATCGACGCTGTCTTCGGCGCCGAGGGACGCCGCAAGTCCACCCTGGGCAAGCGTGCCGGAGGCTTCGCATCCTAGTGGCGCGCTGGACAGCAAGACGGCCGGTTCGGGCGCGAGATAAAGCGCGGTCATGAGGCCGGCAACGTCGGCGCCGACCGGAGGAGATGGATCAGCTACGGCGATGCGAGGCTGAATCCCTTCGTTGGTCGGCGATGGAATGGCGCGATCGACTGGGGTCGCATTGACGACGAAGCGGAGATCGGGTTCGCGATTCTTGCTGAGGGGCGTTGGCACACAGATGATGACGACGCCCGTCTCGACGATTCTCGAGAAGTCCATCGTGGCTTGAAACGCTGCCTCAACGCTGGAACTGATCGTGGCTTCGCCCAGGTACTCGATATAAGGGCGCCCGTTTTTGAGCGTGATTTCTCGTCAATGCCGAAGTCCAATACCTTAAAGCCTACATCGACGAAGCGGAGGCCAGCGACAAGCCTAAACAAACGAAGCCGACTACGACGACCGTCGCCGTCGTGTTCCTCGCGACCAGGGCGTACTTGATAGTAAGAAGTCCGCGCTCCGGTGATCGGCTTTCGATGAGGAGACTGGTCTAGATGTGCGCAAAGTTAGCTGACGAGAACTTCCGACGGACCAGCTCACAAGATCATAACGAGGCTGGTCGAACAGCAATGGTGCTTCCGTAGATGTCTATCATCTGACGGAGACCGTCGCGTAGTTCGATCCGTGGCCGCCAACCAAGTGCTGTCAGGCGGCTCGAATCCATGAGCTTTCGCGGCGTGCCGTCCGGCTTGGAGCGATCGAAGTCAAATTCTCCTTGCCATCCGGACAGTTCCGCCACCAACTGGTGGAGGCCAAGAACCGATATCTCCTGGCCGCTGCCGACATTGATCGGCCCGGCTTCATCGTAGCGCTCCATCAGAAAGACGAGTGCGTCGGCAAGGTCGTCGACATGCATGAATTCGCGCAACGGCGACCCGCTACCCCATATCGTGACGCGATTTCTCCCGGCACTCCGTGCGTCCACGATCTTTCGAATCGTCGCGGCCATCACATGGCCCGCAAGCGGGTCGAAATTGTCATTCGGCCCGTACAGGTTTGTCGGCATAGTCGAGATGAAGCTACGCCCGAACTGCTGACGGTAAGCGTCGCACAGCATCACTCCGGCGATCTTGGCAATCGCGTACCACTGGTTCGTCGGCTCCAGCGGCGCGGTCATCAGCGAGCTTTCCTGGATCGGTTGTGCCGCAAATTTGGGGTAAATGCAGGACGAGCCGAGCAGCATGAACTTCTCGACGCACGCCTCGAATGCGGCCGCGATCGTAGAGAGCTCGATCGCGAGATTGTCCTGGAGGAAGTCGACTGGACGTTCGTTGTTGGCCAGAATTCCCCCGACCTTGGCGGCAGCCATGAAAACCAGGTCAGGACGTTGTGTCCGGACCCAGGCGGTCGTCGCTGCGCGATCGGTCAGGTCGAGATCACGACTGTCCGCCGTGAGGATCTTTACCTCGGGCAAGCCGGACAGCCGGCGCACCAGTGCAGACCCAACCATGCCGCGATGGCCGGCGACCCAAATGCGTTTGCCCTCCAGCGAAATCATTATCTTTTCACGTTAATCGAGCGTGATTCCGTAGGCGCGGCAATCGGCCTCGACCATTTCCGAGACGAGCTCATCGAAAGTGGTCTTTGGCTTCCAACCGAGCTTGGTGGCCGCCTTAGAGGCGTCGCCGATCAGCAGGTCAACCTCGGTCGGACGGAAATAACGCTTGTCGATACGGATCAGCGCCTGGTTACTCCTGCGTTCGCGGCCCACCTCGTCAACGCCTTCGCCCTCCCAGACGATCTCCTTCTCGACTCGCCTAAAGGCAGCCTCGACAAAGCTGCGGACCGAATGCGTCTCGCCGGTCGCGAGCATAAAATCGTCAGGCTCGTGGTGCTGCAGGATGCGCCACATGCCCTCAACATAGTCGCGCGCCGAGCCCCAGTCGCGCTTTGCCTCCAGGTTTCCGAGATAGAGGCAGTCCTGTTTGCCGGCCATAATCGCAGCAACTGCACGGGTCACCTTGCGCGTGATGAAAGTTTCGCCGCGCGTCGGTCCTTCGTGATTGAACAGAATCCCGTTGCTGGCGTAGAGCCCGTATGCCTCCCGGTAGTTCACCGTGATCCAATAGGCGTAGAGCTTCGCCACCGCATACGGCGAGCGTGGATAAAACGGAGTAGTCTCCACCTGCGGGACATTCTGGACCAAACCGAAGAGTTCGGATGTGGAGGCCTGGTAGAACCGCGTTTTGTCCTCGAGGCGAAGAATGCGGATCGCTTCCAGCAACCGCAGCGTGCCGAGTGCATCGGCGTTGGCCGTATATTCGGGGGTCTCGAAAGAGACTTGCACGTGGCTTTGCGCAGCGAGATTGTAGATTTCGTCGGGCTGCGTGTCCTGCAGGAGACGGATCAAGTTCGTCGCATCCGTCATGTCCCCGTAATGGAGGACCATGTCGGGATGGTCCTCATGCGGGTCTTGATAGAGATGGTCGATACGCTGGGTATTCCCGACCAGCGAGGCCCGCCGCTTCAGGCCATGCACCATGTAGCCCTTCGAAAGCAGCAGTTCGGCAAGCAACGCGCCGTCCTGGCCAGTGATACCTGTAATGAATGCCGTACGCCGGGGTGAACTCATTCCTGATATTTCCGTGATGAAGCGCTGTTGACAGGAGCGGTCAGCGTCAGGTGCAAATGCTTTCTGTACGCTGCGCTATAAACGCAATGCAATCTTCGCTGTATGCACCGGCTTAGCTGGTATTTGTGCCTCGAGTGATGGTAAGAAAGCGAGCGGACTACATCGAGTGTGGTGTGCCGTTGGCGTCAGATCTAGAAGGACTTCGCCCCCATCGTCCCTACGACTAGAGAGCTCCTGTAAACGTCGCCTCCCGAGTGACGTTTTTTCATGTCCGCCATTCTTCGTAAAATCGATTGTTTTGATGGAACGCATCCACACGATGGATACAGTGTTATCGACTAAATGGGGGTTTCAGAGCCTTCGAACGCAGACTCCAAATAACTCAGCGCAATCCGCGTGGCGCTGAGAGCCCGTCCCGAAATTTCGGAGCTTGGCTTTGCTGGCAGACGCTCATGGTTGTGACGGACGTGGCTTAAGGATTGATGTGATTCGGACGCTTAATCCCAGGCGACCATGAAGTCTGGGACCGCTTCGGAAAATTTGTATCACATCTTTCCGTATCCTGCCAAATCGAGAAACAGCCGTTTTGCTGTGATTATGTCATTGTAGTTCAATGTGTTAGTGGGTTCGTGTGAATCTACATCCACACCAACATGGGCTCAATTTTGGATCGCGCCAAGGGGGTTGAGCAGCTGGCGCGGTCGTGATTCCAACGGGTGTCGAAGCCTGATTGGAGAGACCTGATGTGGACGCCAGCTACT
>NZ_FOSL01000034.1 GCF_900114255.1 Neomesorhizobium albiziae
CGCTTGCTGCTGGTGGGCGGCGAATATTATCCTCTCGCGTTGTTCGACGGCGACCGCTCGCGCACCCATCCCGAGCCTCAGCATTCCGAGCGCGTCATCGACTATAGCGTCACCAATCAGGATGAGCAGATGAGCGAGCTTACCGAGCGCGAGTTCCAGGTGCTTGCCCTTGTGGCCAATGGGCTGCAGAACAAGGCTATCGCGGCTTCGCTGGGACTGTCGGAGTTCACGGTGAAGATTCATCTCCACAACATCAACACCAAACTCGGCACCCACAACCGCACGCAGGCTGCGGCTCTCTTCCATGCACAGCGCAAAGCGTCGCCCTCGTTCGGGCGGATTTTGGCGCAGCCATCATACCTGGCGTTACCGCTTTCCTGAGGCTGCCGAATGACCCGTCTACAGGACGTGCTGCTGGTCGTGGGCCAGCTCAACTATACCTGGACAAACACGGAGAGCCTGCTCATCTATCTGATCGCCGGGCTCGCCAAGGTCGATAAAGAGACCGCAATCATCATCTTCCTGACCTTGAATACGACCCGCGCTCGCATCGAGCTGGTCGAGCGCCTGGCCAAGATGAAAAAGACTGACCTTTCCACCAGGAAGGAATCGAAAAGTCGATGGATTCCGTGTGGCTTACTATGGTGATCGGTGAGAACCTGAAGAGAGGCACTCACTGGATCGCAATACCGACGGCTACGCTGCAGCAAGAAAAACTCTGACACTGGGCGACTGGCATCAGGGCTGAAAAATGGTTGGAGCGAAGAGAGCAGGAGGCTGCGCAACAGGAAAAAGCCTGCCAGGAAGCGCGTGGGCGCCACAGGAAGCCCCTGAATTCTTAGTCAGGGCTGAAAAACAGAGGTCTATCTCCGTCACCTCTTAAAGACGTTGACCAAGGGCACTTCCTAACCGTTCCGGAATTTCGGGGTTCGAATGCGCTACGCCGCAAGTCGGTCTCATTGCCGACGTTCCCGGACCGGGGCAGACTGGCGATCTGCCCCGGAGGACACGTGGGATAGATAGTAGCCGATGAGCTGATCGGAAACTCCGAGTACCGCAGTCCTTCAACCAGTTATCGGCGCTGCCGCGGGAACCCGAGCGCTGGCGGCGTCGAGATTGTGGGTGGGTGGAGCTGGAACGACTTGCGTTTCATGGCTCACAATCGGGGCCAACGGTTCTGCGCGGAGCTGCTTCAGCAGGCCCAATGTCAAGATCACCATCACGAGCATGAACGGCGCTGACATCACGACCATCGTCTGCTGCAACGCAGTCAGGCCGCCGGCCAGCAACAGCATCGCAGCCGCGACAGCGGCGGTGACACCCCAGAATGCCGTGATCAAGCGAGGCGGATTTGCCGATCCGCGCGAACACAGGATGCCCATGACGACGGCACCGGCGTCGGCGCCGCTGACGAACCACAACACAATAAGCAGCATCACGGCAGTGCTGACGACGCCGGCGAACGGGAACTGATCGAGCAGCGCGAACAGCGCCGAAGCCTGGCTTGCTTCGACCGCTTCGACGATTCCGATGCCTTCGGTCAAAGCGAGATTGATCGCAGTTCCGCCAAAGATCACGAACCAGATCATGCTGACTGCCGCAGGCAGAAGCAGAACGCCCAGCACGAACTCGCGGATTGTCCGCCCCTTTGAGATGCGGGCAATGAACGTACCGACGAAAGGAGCCCATGAGACCCACCACGCCCAGTAGAAAACCGTCCAGCTTTGCACCCACTGATCCTGGCTGAACGTGCCGGTGCGAAACATCATCGGCCAGAAATTGTAGACGTAGAGCCCAACACTTTCGATCAGGCTGCTGAAGATGTAGCGGGTCGGGCCGACGGCGATGACGTAGAGCGCAATCATTATCGCGACTATCATGCTCAGATTGGCAAGGAACTGCACGCCTTTCCCGACACCGGTGGTGGCGGAGAGCACGAACATCACCGTGACGACCGCGATAAAGATCATTTGCACGGTTGTGGAGTTTGGAATGCCCCAGACGAATTCCATCGCGCCATTGACCTGCAGCGCGCCCATCCCCAACGAAGGAATGAGTCCGAATAGCGTCGCGAGCACCGCGGCCGCATCGAGCGACTTGCCAAGCCAGCCGTCGACGCGATCACCGAGGATCGGACGGCATGCGGTGCTTACCAGATTGCGTCCGCCGTGCCGGTATCCAAAATAGGCCAGCGCCAAGCCGGCGATGGCGTAGATCGCCCAGCCGGTGACGCCCCAATGCAGGAATGTGTACTGCATGGCAATGCGGGCTGCCTGCTCGCTCTTGGCGTCAGCCATTCCAGGTGGCGGCGCCGAGAAGTGCGAGATCGGTTCGGCCACGCCGTAGAACAGGAGACCGATTCCCATTCCCGCGGCAAACATCATCGATATCCAGGAAATGGTGTTGAACTCGGGTCTGTCGTCGTCCTTGCCAAGCCGTATGTGACCGTACCGGCTGAACATCAGGAAGACGCAGATCCCGACGAAGCCGCAAACGGCCGTTACATATACCCAGCCGATGTCGCCGACGAGGAAACTCATGATTGCGCCGGTGACGGCGGCCAGACTCTGGTGCGATACAATTCCCCAAATCAGGAATATCACAGTGATGGCCGCGGCCGGAATAAACACGGCCAAGTCAACTCTTTCCCATAAGCCGCCTTCGGTTTCGTCGACGCCGACGCCGGGGACGGCCTTGTCCGCATTGCTCATGATGAACCTCCTAATTGCTTGTCGTTGCCGAGCGCGCTTCGCCGAGCCAACGATCGACCTCGGCCTTATTTGCCTCGATCCACTGTATTGCGTGCCTTTCGATATCTGCTGCGGTGTTCTCGCCGCGCCGCATCTTCAGGTTCTGATCGAAGATGTCCCGGGGATTGATCTTGACGAGTTCCAGCAGACGGCCCGCGGCCGGATTCTGCTTCAGGAACTCATTGTTGGCGACGATCCGGATGCTGCTGGCAACGAAGCCGGTTTCGCAAGGATCGCTCGCGCAACCCTCTACGCCGGCAACCTTGGTGTCGACGCCAGCAGGGCTGGGCGCCTGCAACCAGGTGACGTCCTTGCCGGGGACCAGCTCGGCGACCATGTAGCTCGGGGTCCAAGTGGCATACAGAACAGGCTGGCCCTGTTTGACCCGGGCGACAATGTCGTCGAATAAGGTCGCGTAATCGCCTTGAACCTGCTCAACCAGCCAGCCCTGAGCCTCTATCTGTTCGTCGATGAATTTGGCGCACACCCAGCCCCGGCTGCAACCGATGAGATCCGCCTTGCCGTTTGCGTCGCGATCGAAGAGGGCTGCGACTTCAGGGCGCTTCAGATCGCTCATCGAGACAATGCTGTGCTGGTCGGCGGCCGGCTTGTCGACGAGATAGCCGAGCAATGCCCCGTCAGGCACAATCCTGCCGACAGGACCGGCCAAGTCGCCAACGATGCCTCGCGTTGGCAGCGCGGTCTTCAGCTTGGCTTCATGCAACGGAAACCAGCCGTTCGCCCAGAAATCGACGAGACGGGACGCTACAGCCGGATAGAATACGTCGGGGCTCATCTCGCGTTCGGCAGGTGGCGTTACTTCGTAGCCAAGTTCACGCAGCAACGCGGAGACGATCTCAGCTTCGAAGTAGCCCGTGTCCCAGTTGGCTCGGGCAGCAGTGACCTTTACGTCGGCACCGGGCTTGGCTTCAGCTTGTGCGTAAGGTTTTGTGGTTCCAGTCTGCTCTTCATCCGAGCAGCCGGCGAGCATTACCGGCAAAAGCAGGAATAGGATCAAAGCGTGAGAAAGCGCGAACCATTGTCGGCCAGGCCGCGCGCGCACCTGCCCTGTAACTGACGCCTGTAGGGTCATGCGATCACCTCCTCTATCTGCATTCTATATCTGAGAAGGCTATGGCAAAATCCGCATTGACATCGTGCCGATATTGCCAGGAAATTTGCGCATCATGCCAAACGAAGAGTTTTTCGCCACATTTCTTCTTTGCGACGGGTTTTCCAACATGGTTCTGGCGTGTGCGCTGGAGCCCCTTCGTGCGGTCCACGATCTGATCGGTGGGGTGAGTTGGCAGATCTTGACCTTGACAAACGAAAGTGCCGTAAGCTCCAGCGGTCTAAAGATCGCACCCGATCTGCCGCTGCAAAATGCGTCCCGTTCCGATCTTCTGGTCGTGGTTGCGGGATACGGGTTCCGCGAACAGGCGGTTTCGGCCACTTCGCAGAAGCTTCAAATGCTTGCCAGGCGGGCAGATACGATCATTGCGGCGGATACAGCTCCCTGGCTCCTCGGTAAGGCTGGACTGTTGGGCGGAAGCGCGGCCACCTTGCACTGGCAGGCGCTGGCGGAATTTGAAGAAAGTTTCCCGGACATTGCCGTATCTCACAGCCGCTTTGTCATGTCCGGACGGTTCTGGACCTGTGGCAGTGCCTCGACGACACTTGATCTAATGCTGGAGATGATCAAAGGTCGCTTTGGCGCAGCCATTGCCTTCGATGTTTCGGCCTTGTTCGTGCACGACGCCGAGCGTTTGGTCGCCAGCAGTCATGGATCCGGGCGGCTGATGGCCAAAGGCTCTCCGCAATTGCGCAATGCGATTGTGCGCATGATTGAAACGATCGAGGCGCCAGAGAGGCTTCACCAAATCGCCGCTTTTGTGAATGTCTCTCTGCGCACCCTGAACCGACTGTTCCTTGATGAAGTCGGACTTCCGCCTGGAAAATATTACCAGTTCCTGCGCTTGGCCCGCGCTCGTGATCTCGCCGCCAACACCAACCTGACGCAGGGCGATATCGCACTGCGCACCGGATTCTCGGGGCCATCGGTGCTCAGCAGGGCTTTCTCCACGCATTTTGGCTACTCTATTGGAAAGAACTCCAGGGGTCTTCGAGCGTCGTCTTCGGACTATCGTCGATCGAATGTCTGATCAGCGTCTGCCCGGCGAGTTCTCATCGGCAGCGAATGTCCAGTAGGGTCAACGTTGCAGCCACCCGATGCCCGCGTTGAGCAAATTTCGACACCTCGGTGGTTCATCCAATCATCTCACGAGCAACAGTGACGGGTTCATGCAGTTCAGGATTGCTGTTGCCTCGTCTCGGGCACCGTTCGGTCTTGTAGCCGCAGCCGATCCAGCCCCAAAACGCGCTTGAGGTGGGCAAATAGCATCAAGACCTTCTGGCGCTCGCGACGCGAGGTGACTTTGGTGGCGGCCATATCGCGGGTGGATAAAGAGCAGGATTTTGCTGGCTGGGCCTTTCGGACGCCATCGACGCTTGAAGGTACGGGCGCCGCAAGCCAGCTTGCTGGTGCGTTGCTGCGATTGATGGCACCCAAAGAATTGTTGCAGGCAGAGAGCTTCCTGGCACTACCCGGCGACGCGGTCCTAACTGTCAGATCTCGAAAGGAAGTTCAGTTCGGAGCGCAGATGATCCGGGACTGACAGCGCCGTTTCGATCTCAGCATGGAGATGGCGCCAGATCGGCACCGCCTCCGCCAGAACCGCCCGGCCGGCTGGCGTCAGCCGCAGCAGTCTGGCGCGCCCGTCCGTCGGATCGGTTGCTGTCTCGACGAGGCGGCGATGCTCCAGTGGCTTGAGATTGGCAGTCAAGGTCGTCCTGTCCATCGCCAGCAACGCCGCCACACCGCCGAGGTTCGGCGGCTCAGGCCGATTGAGCGACATGAGGAGAGAGAATTGCCCGCTGGTGATACCGGCGGGCTTCAGCGCGATATCGAAACGGCGTGCAAGCGCACGCGCCGCCCTCTGCGCATGCAGGCACAGGCAGGTATCACGCACCAGACGTGTGGTTTCGAAGGTAAGATCGGCAGACGGATGCATCTGAAAGGTTGACATGCATGGAATCTTTACGTTGATATCAACGTAAATGAGGGATCGTCAATCGTGGAGGATAGGATGCCGCATCGCTCGGTCGTCCCACGAGAGGAATGGCCCAAGGCAGATCGATCGTTGGCGTGTCGCATTTCGCACGCACCGCACCGACTTCGACGACAAAGAGGAGGCGACCTTGAAGATCGTGACCAGTGTGAGTTTCCGGGGCCAGTGCCGCGAGGCGTTCGAGTTCTATGCCAAAGTCCTGGGCGGAAAGATCACAGCAGCCATACCCTATGGCGATGCGCCTCCGGGCATGCCGATCACCGATGAGAAGTACAAGACCTGGCTGATGCATTGCTGGCTCGATGTTGGCGATCAAGCGCTGATGGGTGCCGACATGGACGTCGAGTGGGCCCGCAACATTGACAAGCCCAAAAACGGCTTCGACGTCACCCTGCACACCGAGGACAAGGCCGAGGCCCAGCGCTGGTTCGATCGACTGTCTGAAGGCGGCAAGGCGGTCATGCCGTTCGGGGAGACCTTCTGGTCACCCGGCTTCGGTTCCCTGATCGACAGGTTCGGCGTCCCGTGGATGGTCAACGTCATTCCATCGGCTGACTGGAGGCCGCCTCAGGGCTGATGCCGTGCCAGCACAGCCGGGCAGTCAATCTGAATACGTCTCATGCCGATATCTAAGACGGTTGCACCAGTTTTTATCCAGTCGCCAGGAGTGAGACCGGGCTTTCCGACGCGCCCGGGCACGCTCGGCCGCCCCCCTAGAAACACGCCTTGCCTTTGTGTTGAACGATATCTATGTTACGTTCAACACAGGAGCCCAGCATGGTTGCCCAAATCCGATCTGCTGAAGAGAATGAGGAGCGGGTTGCGCTAACTCGCAACAAGCTTGTGCTTGAGCAGGCGCGAGCTGTTGGCCTTCTTGGTGCCGCGAAGAATACACGTCTGTCAGGGCGTGTCCCATCGGAGTTGATCGACGCCGCGAAAAAGCGAGCTCACGTCACATCCGACACCGAACTGCTGGAACTGGCATTGTCGCGGTTGGCCCTTGAAGACGACTTTGGTGCCCGTCTTGTTGGCCGGAAAGGCAGCATTCCGGCGGATATCGATCTTGGGATTTGATCTTCGCGAGATCCTGCGATCACTGAAGCCCCAGAAATGGTCGGGAACGCTTGAACGTCGTGCCGATGAAGATTTGGCCTGGGCAGACGACGAGCCTGCGATTGGCGGTCCGTTATTCTTGGACACCAGCGTCTATCTGGATGTCCTGCAGGGTCGATCGCCGGCAGCGGTGGATACGCTCCTCACCTATCGTAGATGTCACCATTCGGCTGTCTGTCTTTCCGAGCTAACCCACGCGTTTGGCCGCCTTGATCCGACTCACGCTTCAACGAAGTCGGTCTTGGAGATTATCCGGCAGACGATAGACGACATACCGGCGCATAGGCTTCATGCTCCCGACGCAACGACCTGGGGGCAAGCCGGCATCGTTGCCGGCTTGCTGTTCCGGTTGAGCAAGCTAGCGAAGGGCGAGGGCCACGAGCGCCGCCTTGTCAACGATACTCTAATCTTCCTGCAGGCACGGAGATTGGGTGCTAGCGTGTTAACCGGAAATATCCGGGATTTCGATTATCTCTCCCAGATCATTCCAACTGGACGCATTATTTTGTATCGGTTTCCCTCAACAGCACAGTAATGGAGCACCTCAGCGGCGCACTGCCGCGGCGTGAAACACTGTGTCTCTAGGCAAACGCGGGATGACTCGCAAGAACGCTAATCCTGCACCGCCTACCGCCATCCAAGGTCCGCACAGAAGGTGACGAGGGAGGTCATGTCCGCTACCGAAGCCCGTTTTGCAGCCAATAGTTCTCATTGGTAGGATCGGGCGACTTTCAGAATGTCCTCCCAAGATGCAGTGGCGCCCCGAGCGGCTGCAGCCGAAAATCGTTTGTCGCCAAGCGTTGCACGGGCCATCGATACGATTCTCTGAAAATCGGCATTGTCAGTGGGCTCGAATTGAGCCCCGAACCTCCCCAGGCGCGCGTCGACCGCGCCGATCAGCCGGGCAGAGCTGGTGGCTTCACCCTTGGCCAACAGAACACCGCTCATGGCGGCGATGGCCAGGTTGACGACCATAGGGTAGTCGTACCGTTCGCTGATGGCCAATGCCTCGGAAGCGAACTTTGCGGCCGCTTTCCAATCTCCCTGGTGAAGCCGGAAATGTGCGAGGTTTTGCAACAGGTGCCCCGGCCAGTACGTATCTCCCAGACCTTCCAGCAGGCGAAGAGCCTCCTCATAGTGCTGCTCGGCCGTCGCTTCTTCGCCTTCCGCGCGTGCGCCTTCACCGATGGCGATCAGCGCCACCACGGTTCCATAGCTGTCTCCAAGTGTTTTAAAGCGTTCCAAAGAGTCAAAGATGAGCTTTGGGCCATCTTCCGTTTCACCAGCAATTGTCTTTGCGATGCCGGCGATGATCCCGGAACTCGCAATCCCCGCTTGACTGCCAAGTTGCAGGAACAGCTGATGGCTCTCGACTGAAAATTCTTGCGCGCTTTCCGCATCGCCCGACATGTAGCTGACCCAGCCTGCGGTATCCAAAACTGCAGCGAGTGATTCCGGCTCATCGAGACGACGAACCTGCAGCAGCGCTGATTCCATCCACCTTTTGGCTTCGGAAAATTGGCCACGCGATATCCAGAACCATTTCAGCGAGCGAAGGAGTCTTGCCGACTCCCTGGCGCTTGGTTGCTCTGCCAGCCATTGAAGAGCGGCACGGATGTTCCCGGTCTCCTGGAACAGCTTCTCGACGTAATCACGTTGATTGTATCTTAGGACATTGGGAGCTGCCGCTGCGGCTAGATCGGCGTAATACCGAGCGTGACGCTCCTGGCACGCGAAGTGGTCATCAGAGCGCCTCAGGCCTTCATTTGCGTACTCACGGATCGTATCGAGAAGATAAAATCTCGGCCTGCCGAGCTCGGTGCTCCGAACAATAAGACTCTTTGCGAGAAGGGATTCTATATGGTCAAGAACTTCTTCGTATTTTTCATTGGCAATATACTCTGCCTCCGCCACACCAAACCCTCCCACAAAAACCGACAGTTCGCGAAAAGCGCGCCGCTGCTCTTCTGTGAGAAGATTGTCGCTCCATTCGATGGTCGCCCGGAGGGTACGATGGCGCGGGTCTACATCCCGAGATTTGTGCCTCAAGTCCTGCAGCTTGCTGGCAAGCCTTTGCGCAAGCTCGGAGGGCTCCAGTACACCTACATGAGAGGCCGCAAGTTCAAGTGCCAAAGGCAAGCCGTCAAGCCGTTGGCAAATGCGGGCAATTTCGGCGGCGCGCTTGGCCGTCAGTTCGAAATCAGGGCGCTCACGCTGAGCAAGCTTGACGAAGAGTTGGACAGATGGGCTGCCTGCGATTTCCTCAAACGCCGCAGCCTCCTTGGGAACAGGTAAGGGTCCCACGACGATTTCCGTTTCGGCTCGAAGATTGAGTGCTTCGCGGCTTGTCACCAGGATTGAAAGATTGGGACAGCTGTTCAAAAGCTGTGTCACAGTAGGTGTACCGGCAATGACATGCTCGAAGGTGTCCAGGATCAATAGTACCTCGCCGTCTCCAATCGTATTGCGAATGGATTCGACAGCGGAAATGCCAGCGAGTTCCTGAATGCCGAGTGTCTGACAGATTGCAGAGGCGATCAGATCAGGACTGTTCACGTGCCCAAGTTGAACCAGGAACACGCCTCGCGCGAACGAATCGACAAGATCTCTCCCGACGACGAGCGCCAGGCTCGTCTTGCCGGATCCGCCGGCACCGGTGAGCGTTAGCAGACGATGGCGTTTCTGGAGGATGGCATCCTTTATTTGTCTGGATTCTTCCCCTCTGCCATAGAATCTTGTTTGCTCGAAAGAGAGGTTGGTGCGGTTTGCACTGATCGAGGAAATCGGTGCAAACTCACTGGAGAGACCGGGTACGACCAAGTCGAAAAGCGCCTCTGGGTAGCGCAGGTCCTTTAGGCGATGAAAGCCGAGGTCGCGTATTTCGACGCCTGGCCGAAGTGAACTCTTCCTGATGTCGTCACGAACAACATGCGAAATCACGATCTGTCCGCCATGGGCCACGGAACTGATCCTTGCTGCGCGGTGTACTTCTATCCCCATGACAGCGGCTTCGTGCCGCTGCACCCTGCCCGCATGTAGGCCCATGCGCACTCTTAGCTTGCAACCCTCGACCCATTTTTCTTTGTCAATCGCGTACTGGGCGTCAATAGCAGCCTGAAGCCCTTGGCTGGATGCAGGAAAAAGTGCGAAGACCTGATCCCCGACAGCATTTACTTCCTCTCCACCGTAAGCGTGGATGGCGTCGCGCAGCAGCTCATTATGCCGCGAGAGCAACTGGGGGTATGCATCACCGTAGGCGTCGACAAGTTTCGTTGAGCCTTCAATATCGGTAAACAGCATGCAAACACTTTCACTTGGCAAGCGCCTGCCGCTATCTACTTGCGTTGCCATAATATCTTCTCCCTCTGCTGTCCCCCGAGTGAGAATAGTTTCCGCCGCAAGCACTTCGCCAACGCCAACATATCACGTTGCTCTTTTAACATCAGACGAAACGGCGAACCTCTTTCGAACCGATTGACCAACTCGAACCAATTGGCCTCGCGGTGAGCATTGGCCAATTCGAGTCCTGCGAGCGCAAAATCCCGTCCTTCGGGCGAAAGCGCACATCGCCGCGCTTCCGACACTGCGCGACGGAATACGTTGAAACGGACAAGTGCCGTATCAATCTCGGCCGACCGACTGACAGCCTTCCAAAGCTCGGTCACGCGGAAATTATCCGCACAAATCTCTGCGGCATTTTCGAAATGGTTTGGGGCTATGACGCTTGTTCTGCGGGCGTAACCCGAAGCAAAGAGCCACCTGATGAAGTCCACCGCGATTTCATCACTGTCGGCACCGTCGAGTGGATCAGGCGAGCGTTCCCTACCTTCCTCCAAAAGTCCGAACAATTGCGGGCCATATTTTGGAGCTTCCGGTCGCAGCCGGTCTTGGCTCAACCAAGCCGCAACGCGCCGAAACGCAACATCCGCGTCTCGCCGCTTGACGTCTACCGCTTGGAGAAAGTGCTGGGCCGTCATTGAAGGAGTGACCCCGGCGCTTGCAAACACGTCTCGCCAAGTACGGCCAGAGTAGTGCATCGATGCAGCCGCAGCAACGATTCGCATGCCATCGCCAGTTGTAATCAGTCCACGCCGGACGGCGCGGCGCAGCGCGACTCGGATGTTCACGAGCGATTCGGTCAGTGGTGGAAATGGCTGATCCTCGCGATACACGACGGCAACCTCGTCTTCAGACGAAATCGCACGTTGCTGATAGAGGCGGTATACGATTCCTATCCCCCGGGCACCGCCTGGAGCACAGTCAGCGGCACGCAGGGCCCCCATGCTTGATGCGCCTATGACTACCGCGCCGTCACCAAGAACATCCAAGACTTCGCGGGGGGAGATCGCCAGTGTATTGCCAAAGTCTCCGTCAACTACCAGGAAAATGGAGTGTTTCAGGATCCGATAACGATAAAGATCTCCGCGACGGACGGGCGGCCTTATCAGGGCATTCGGCAGGACGGATAGGACATCTTCTGCCGGGAAAGTGGGGCCTACGAAGACCACGGGAGGCGGCGTTGTTGTCACAAGAGATGCCTGGCGCATCTCCAGCCCAAGCGCCGACGGTCCATGACGAAGGCGGAAAGGCCGGGCACCCTGACTCTAACCACGGGCACACACAGATCAGCGCGTCCCATGTCAATCACGATCGCCTGATCGATTCCGACAGATCGGAGACCGTCGAGCACATGGTCGACCTCCTCCCCTATCTCGCCCGTCTCCAGGCTGCCGTTCACGGAAAAATGACCCAATGGCGCGGCCTCAAGAATGCGTCGTCTGACCGACGCCGTAAACGGCCGCGCTGTTGGGGGCACGCTGTTGAATGAGTCGCGGGCGCCTTGAATGACACCAGCGCGCGATTGGAACGCCTCGGTCATCGCTCGACCGACCGCCACTTCCGCCACCGGGTCGGCACCCCAGCCTGCGAACATGTGGATCGTTGGTCCCTGTACACTTGGAAACCCGTAATCAATCAGAGTGCACGCAATAACTGGAACTCCTATGTCGCTGCACAGATCTTCAAGAACCACCTCGAGTTCCATCTGAACCGCGCGTTCGACAAGTATTTTTGCGGATTCGGGGATCGAGTTTGGATCAATCCTGAACTTCTGAGGTTCGATGCTGCCCTCTTCACCATAGAGCTCGAAGAATTGATGCTGGCTTACGGCGTCGCGTTCGACCACCTCCAAAAGCGCATGACGGATCGCCTCTCCATATGTAGCGCCGGCAGCCAATCCGTTTGTATCGACTTGATCCAGCACTCCTTCCTGTGCAGGCGACCTTGCGAGATCAGCCAATATCCAAACTGGTCGAGCGGCGATCAGATCCCAACCTTCAACCCATTCGAAATGAGAATTGGCGCGATAGGTGGTACGGGGTGACAAGTCGAAACAAAGCGGATCAGCGACGTTGACGCCCGCGCAGCGAAGCTCCTCATGTGTTGCGCGGCGACAAGGACGCGAGGTCTGTTCTGCCGATACCCTTTCAACCGCTTCCATGATCGCACTTACCCGTGCAGAGCGCTTGTCCAACCCTTTGCCCAAATGGGTGGTCAAGTCGCGTGCGAGAGGCGAGATTGCGGCGAATACAGGTACATCCGAGGAATCCAGCGGCGTGATGTCCGCCACGCGGGTTATCGGTACCCTATCGATAATTCGCTCAACTAGCGAGTGAATTTCGTCGACCGGGCAAATCCTTCCGACTTGCCGAGAAACCTTCTTGAAGCTCTCTCCTTTGGCTGGCGGGTACAGGCTTAAACGGAACGTCCCGGCGTCAGCACTCACAAACCGCACACCGAAAAAGCGAACTGCTTGTTTTGCAGGCTAAGATGGGATCCGGTGCTGTCAGCTAGTTTTTGAAGAACCTTAATTTCTTCTGGCGTTAACCCGCCTATAACGTCGCGTACATTTTGCGGCAGCGTATCCTCATGAACGTCCGGAATTACGCCAGCGCTCTTGAGGCTCTCGAAGTTCGATTGAAAATCGGCCATTGCGGTCCCTTCCCTATCTGGACTTCCCGATTTGCAAATGGTCTTCTGTAAAGTATTCGCCCCTCGTACAGCTCCATCATCAGCAGTTGCGAGGCCGTTGTGACTAGTAAATATTCCACCTACACGCGTGGGTGGAATGAAACCGCAAATATAGAGTTTAAGACGTCGAATCTTGGATTGTCTAGACCCCTGCAACTGTGACAATCCCCTTACCGCAGTTACAAGTTGCAAACTTTTTCCCGTTAAACGCGGACGCCGCCGTTTCTCGAAGAGCTTGGCTTGACCGCGGTTGCAAATCTGTAGAATCTCTTTACAATTTTGTCGGCCGGTCAGAATGAGGTCGGAAGATGTCGATCCATTCAAATGGAACAAATAGCGAGATTGTTAGGTCAAAAATACTTATTTGCTCTGGTCCCCTCAATTCGGCGTTTGAAAAGCTTTGGACCCATCCAAAACATCGAGAGATGGTGGCATCGTATTTAATTTTACTTCATCAAATCATGAGAGCGTCGGTGCCTTTGATGCAGTGCGCACTCCGGCGATGCGAGGAGTTAGGGCCAATTGATCGCTTGGCCAGGGAAGTGGCGCCCTACTATCGCCGACACATAGACGAAGAGCGCGACCACGATCACTGGACTCTGGAGGACCTGGCTTCAGCTGGCCTGGATCCCAAGGAAGTCTTGTCCATTATTCCGCCACCCGATGTGGCACAGCTAGCCGGCGCTCAGTATTATTGGATACATCACCATCATCCTATTATGCTTATGGGGTACATTGCAGTCCTAGAGGCTTTTCCTCCCACGAAAGAGCAAGTGGACACTATTCGTGACGCTTCCGGCCTCCCGGAATCTGCATTCCGAACTCTAAGGATGCATGGAGAGCTTGATCCCACCCATAGCATTGAAATTGACGATACGTTGAACGCGTTGCCATTGAGTCGAATGGACAACGAGATGATAGGTCTCAGTGTCCTTCAAACATGTGAATCACTTGCGGAAAGTGTCCAAGCTCTGAGACCTCGCGATCTAATGAAAAGTGACGCAATTCGCTCGAGTGTACTGCCGTAAGAGGGTGTTGCATCGTAGAGCCGCCGTGCTCGATGCGTGCGTTCCAAACCTTGGAAGGTTCACCCGCGAAGCCCCATCATGCGGCGACTACATGCCGACCGCAGAGATGGTTGTGCGCTCGGCGGAATTGGGTCGAGCGGGATGCTTATGTCGACCAAGCGGTGTTCGAGTGCCTGGCCGATGCTCTAGCCGACATAGGTTTGCGGCTTAAGACGCGAAGCAGGTCACCGCGCCGGCTGATCAGGTTCATGCACGGCCGGATGCCGCCGCGAGCAACTACTGAGCCTGCTCAGACTTGCTTCAACAGGGCAGGATCAGCGCGATTTTTCTGCTCTCCGGCTTCAGCAAGCTCGCCGATCCGCCGGCACGATCGGCTACATCCAAATGGTCGGCCTGCCCTTCGCGCCTTTGGCCTATGGCACAGCCGTCATCGAGAGATCCTCGGCGGCATTGCCCTCATCGTCGGTTATCAGACCCGTCTGGTGGCGCTCGGTCTCGCACTGTTCAGCGTCGCAACGGCTTTGAGCTTCCACACCAATCTCGCCGACCTCAACGAGTTCGTTCATTTTTTCAAGAACATCGCCATGGCCGGAGACCTGCTGCAAGTCGTGGCTCTTGGAGCTGGCGGCTACAGCCTGGAAGCGCGGCGTTGAAATCAATGCTCGGGCTGCATGAGTTCGAACATTTTTCTTTGAGCCGCAGTTGATGAGCCGGTTGGGCACGGAACTCCGACAGGAGGCCCCGATCTACAAATTTTCAGGCCTGAACCGCGTTCGACAATCGATCTCTTTTCCCGCTACCATGAAGGTTCCCTGACCGCGATAGTGGAGCGTGCGTGGTGCATCTATGGGCGCCACTGCGCTTTGACGATCTCCCATATGAAGAAGCCGTACTCGTCCACCATGCGACCGTCGAAGAGACGGCACTCGAAATTGGCGTAGCATTCGGCGGCAAGCGGCGCGTTTACCTGCTGGGATTTGCCGGGAGTAAGATCTGTCGCCGCGAATTTGTCGCCCTGCTCGACATGGCTGTTGCCGATAGCAACCACCTGATCCGCCAGATCGATGGTGGGCACGTTGATGACGCATTCGCGGCTTTCACGAATGGCAAAATGGCTGCGGTTGCCGTCCCAGCCGGAGGAACGGTGATGCAGGCCCTCGACGAAAGGAATTCCGTGCCTCGCCAACCAGAGCTTCATTCAAAGAGAGAATTCTGCTTTGGAAGGTCGCGTTTGGGTCACGTCACGACGATGCTCCCTAGAGCCTAAAGGTCCGTTTCCGACAATCCGAGCCTCGATGCCGTCCGAACGGCCCCGATGCTGCCGGAAATCGATTTCCGCTTCCGGCCAGCGCTCCCCGCAAACTCATCAGCCAGAAAAATGTCCTCCGGCCATCCCAAACGTCGGTTTCGTCGAAGCTGGTCCCAGTCCCCTCCCTTACCGTTGAGTGACGTGCTTGTGCTCCATTGACCACGCATGTGATATCAAAACCGTCACGCCGCTTTGGCGGTGCAACGGGAAGCTATCGTCGGCAATGAAAATTAGAGATTGCGATGACATTGCCACCTGGCTCGCGGAGGCTGGGCTGCTTGGCATCCGCAGCGAGGAATCGCTGGTTCTGGCCTTCTGCGAGCGTTGTGTCGAGGCGGGGCTGCCACTCGGCAAGGCGTTCGTGATGATCGACACGCTGCACCCGATGCACGAGGCGCGCGCCTTCTTCTGGGACGAGGACGAGTCGATCAGCTTCCGCGAAGAAGAATACCCGTCGAGCCGTGAGGGAAAGGGGGCGGAGTTGTGGAAGCGCAGCCCGTTTCTGCAGATGTTGCAGCGGCGTGAATTGACCCTACGTTGCCGGCTCGAAGCAGGCGAAACACGCGGCTTTCCGGCGATCGAGGAACTGCGCGACGCCGGTCAGACAGATTATCTCGCGATGGTCTATCGTATCCGGCAGGCGATGAGGGTCGAGGACGTCGACGCCTTCTACGCCCGGTGGACCACAGCACGCCCGGGCGGATTCTCGGATGAGGAGGTCGGCGTTCTGTCCCGGCTTACGCCGCTTCTGGGGTTGGCGGTTCGCTCGGCTGCGCAGACAAGGCTCACCAAGACACTGGTTGAGGCATATCTTGGCCAGGGGCCTGGCCGCCAGGTGCTTAGCGGCGGTATCCGCCACGGCTCAGTGAAGAGGATCAACGCCGTACTCTGGTTCTCCGATATTACCGGCTATACGAACCTTTCCGAGTCCGTTCAAAACGATCAACTCGTGCCGTTGATCAATGATTACGCCGAAGCGGTCATCGGCGCAGTGAAGGCAGCCGGCGGCGATGTGCTGAAACTGATCGGAGATGGAGTCCTGGCCATCTTCACCAGTTCGCGGCCCGAATATTCCTGTCGCGCTGCGGTGGAGGCAGAGCGCGACATGCGCACACGGCTGCTGCAGCTTGCCAGACGCCGCGAAAACGCTGGCCTTTCTGTCGCCGACATTCACTTGGGCCTGCATGCCGGCAGGGTCTTTTACGGCAATATCGGCACTCCGGACCGTCTCGACTTCACCGTTGTCGGCCAGCCGGTCAATGAGGTCAGCCGGATCAGCTCCATGTGCGAGTCGGCCGGCCGCAATATGCTTTGCTCATCGGAATTCGCCGAGCTGCTACTCGGCAAGGAGCGAGAAAAGCTCGTATCAGTCGGCAGGTTCGCATTGCGTGGCGTCGAACGCGCGCGGGAGCTCTTTACGCTTGATCCCAGCCTGACCCTGGAAGGCTCGCAGCCTTCGCCTGGCCGGCGGCGACGGCAGGGCCACGGCCACTCGGAGGAAGGTGGACAAGCATGAACTTCGGAACTTCTCTCATGTTCCCTAGCCAGAGGCTCATCGAACAACGTTTATTCGTTGCTGAGCAATTCCTCCCTCCCTGAAACGATTGGAATATCGCCCGCCAGCAGCTTCTCCTTGGACAGCAGTCCCGCGTCCTCGAGCGCCTCGAAATCCGGCAGATCGCGCAGTGTGTCGAACCCAAAGTGCGACAGGAAGGTTTTGGTCGTCACGTAGGTATAGGGCGCACCGGGCCGAGGACTGCGTGGGCCGGAGGCAATAAACTCCTGTGACCGAAGAACACCGATCAGATCGCGCGACACCTCCTTGCCGAAAAACGTCGACAGCTCACCGCGGGTGATCGGCTGGAAATAGGCGATGCACATCAGCACCAGCGCCTCGGACTGCGACAAGGGTTTTGGCCCCTGATCGCCGCCCTGCCCTGATGCCGTGCCAAATGCAGCGCGAATGGCATCGGCATATGCTTTCTTGGTCCGGTGCTGCCAGCCGCCGGCGACAGACACCAGCTCATAGGGCCGGCCGCGCAGTTCCTCTCTGATATCGTCGATGAGCAGATCGAGGTTGCAGTCGCGTCCGACGACGCGGGCAAGCACGTCTCGGCTCACCGGCACACTGGCGGCAAAGATCACCGCCTCGACACGACCCATCCATTCGCGCCAGCGCAGCTCTGGCGGTAAATGCTCGAGTTCAGTATCCAGCAACGACGCCTGATCATTTTCGTTTTGCTTTCGGCGGGTGGACGATTCTGCCATCACTAAAGCCCGTAGATGCGGAAGGTGGGCCGACCCGACAGCTCGCGAATGGCGCCGAGATCGACCAGCCTGTCGAACAGCCGCCGTAGCCCGCGGTCGCTCATCTTTTTGTCCATTTTGTCCCCGCGCGAGGCGACGAGCGCGTCTTCGTTCAACAACCGGTCGACGATCGCGTCCGCTCCCTTGGACCTGAGCTTTGGCGCCACGGCGAGCAGTTTTTCTGCACGACGCCCGAGCTCGGCGGACAGATCGATGGAGCGCAGTGCCGCACGCGCCTGCGCGGCAAGCAGACTCTTCGTCCGATCAGCTTCCATTTCGGCGCCGACGGCCGGAGAAGCTGTGGCCGATCGACGTGATCGCGCAGAGCCTAAGGCCAATGCTGCCTCGCTACCCAGCAACGGCACCGCATGGGTCCAGCCCAGCCGCTGTGCCAAAAGTGCGTCAGCAAACCACGCTCCGACGGCGCGCCCGAAGCCATGGCGTTCAGCGGCCATGAACGCGCCGGTCAGCGTTGCGACCGTCCCTGCGTTGACGCTGAGCTGCCGAAGCTCGGACGCCAGATCAAGGACCGCCTCGTCGTTTTGTGGATAACCGAACTCTTCCAGCACCGCGGCGAGGTTTTTCTCCGTCAGCAATTCCTCTGCAGGCCGGGCCGTAAGCCGCCGCCACGCCAAAACCATTCGGCCGGCGGGGCCGACATCGTCGCCAGACTTTGTTAGCAGCACAGAATCGCGCAACTGGCTTTCGTCCTCGACGCGGCCCGCCGCCCGCACCGTCAGCGCAGCAGCGGACAACGCCAGCCGCTGCCGCCCTGCGCCGGACCATCGCTCCTGCCGGCGGACCACCGCATCGAGGGCACCGACGGCTGCGCCGGTGACGAAAGCGACATCTTCAAGGCCTTGCGCGGCAAGGCTTTGCGCATCCGGAATTGCCTTCCGCAACCAAGTCGGCACCGTCCTCATCGGCATTGCCGCAGGGGTACTTAGCAGGGTGCCATGGTGAGGCAGAGAGGATTTGGGCCTAAGAATCATCGAAAACACGATGAATCAAGGCGGCGCTTAACGCAATTAAAATGCACAGAAACCGCCGCGCCTGTCGTAAATATAAAACGAACGATAATGTTGCATTATCGTTCATTTTGCTCTTTATAGAGGAAATGGCCGTTTTCGTCGTGCAGAAGCCCAAAAATCACACTCGGAAGTGCTTTGCACTGTCCCACAGCGCGAGGGGCAGACGGACGTTGCGGCCTCAAGGTGTCGATCTGCTTGCTGCCCGTCAGAAATGCCCGCTAGCCTTCAGGGCTGCGGCAAACGTTGCCAGCGGAACCACGAGCGTCAGCGGATGATCCATAAGCGGTTCGGCGCCATAGCTGGCGTACCATTGTGCGGCGCGGTCGGTCTTGGCATCGATGATCATCAGGAGGCCGCCGACATCCTCGGTCACCCGGATACAGCGCAGCGCGGCCGCAAGCAGAAGCTGGCCGCCGAGTCCCCTGCCCGCCACCGACTTGTCGACGGCCAGCCTTGCCAGCAAGAAACCTGGCACCTTGTGCCGGGCAAGACCTTTTGTCATCGACGGCGGCACAGCGTAGTGCTCGATCGACGCCGGTGCCAGGCTGTAAAAGCCGAGGATTCTGTCCGGTGCATCATCGGCAATCGCACAGAACGTCTTCACAGCATTCTGCTCATGCCCTTGGCGCGCAAAGCGCTGCAGGAAGGTGTTCATCCCGGCTTCGCCGCAGTCAAATTCCTTCCGGTTATGGGATTTCGCGATCGCCTCTTCGTGCCAGGCCGGCAGCATCAAAGGGTCTTGGGCAACATTTCGGCCGCAGCGCGCAGCCGCGCATTCGGCTTTGGCGGATTGTCCAGAAGTTTTAGGATGCGGGCGAAATCGCGCTCAGACGCCCTGATAGCGGCGGCGTCGGCAATAACAGTTTCCGCTTCACGCAAGGCCGATTGTGTCACGAAGCTGGTGAGATCGGTATGGCGAAGCGCGGCGGCCCGCATTAGACGCGCCTTCACGTCCGGCTTCACCCGGATGTTCATCCGATCAGTATCGTCAAGGGCTGCGCGTGCCATGGGTTCGATCTCTTGTTTGTTTGCGCGGTATAGATACACGCAATGGATCAAGATGTCAATTTTATGCGCATTGAATGCGTACATTGGGGAGTCGACAAGATGAACCCTGGCGAGGACGATCTACCGGACATCATCGATGTGGTCAGGGAGATGGGGCGGTATACTGTGGAGCCTGAAAAGGTCCCCTCCCCTCCCCTGCCGACACATGCGCAAGAGCGGGACCGTCTGCCCAGCCACCTCAAGGGTCTGACCGACAGGGCGCGCGGCTATGTCGAGGCGGCGAGCTCAGCCAACACTCGCCGCGCTTACGCGTCCGACTGGCGGCATTTTACGAGTTGGTGCCGGCGCCAAGGCCTCGAGACGTTTCCTCCTGACCCCGAGGTGGTTGGGCTTTACATCACCGCCCGCGCGTCCGGCGCTGCCACTGGTGACAAGAAGCCGAATTCGGTATCGACGATCGAGCGCTGTCTGTCGTCGCTCACCTGGAACTATTCTCAGCGCGGCCAGCCGCTCGACCGCAAGGACCGCCATATCGCCACGGTGATGGCCGGCATTCGCAACACCCACGCCAAACCGCCGGTACAGAAGGAAGCCATTCTGCCGGGAGATCTCTTGGCCATGCTGGAAACGCTCGACCGCGGCACGCTGCGCGGCCTGCGCGATCGTACCATGCTGCTGCTGGGGTTTGCTGGCGGGCTCAGGCGCTCGGAAATCGTCGGTCTCGACGTCGGTCGCGACCAGACCGAGGATTCTTCCGGCTGGATCGAGGTTTTCGACAAGGGCATGCTGGTGACGCTGCGGGGTAAGACCGGTTGGCGCGAGGTCGAAATCGGTCACGGCTCGTCCGACACCACTTGCCCCGTCGTTGCCTTGCAAACCTGGCTAAAACTCGCCCGCATCGCGCACGGACCGCTGTTTCGACGCGTTACCGGGCACGGCAAGGCGGTCGGCGCCGAGCGGCTGAACGGCCAGGAGGTGGCGCGGCTGGTCAAACGCGCCGCACTTGCTGCCGGCGTTCGCGGCGATTTGTCGGAGGGCGAACGGGGCAAAAAATTCGCCGGCCATTCGCTGCGCGCCGGCCTCGCCTCCTCGGCCGAAGTCGACGAGCGCTATGTCCAAAAACAGCTCGGCCACGCCTCCGCCGAGATGACGCGCAAATACCAGCGTCGGCGCGACCGTTTCCGTGTCAATCTGACCAGGGCGAGCGGGTTGTGAAGTCAAAAGGCCCCCTTCCCTGCCTTCTTATGGCCCAAACAGGCGCCGATCCCAGTAGACCGGCTGGTGCAGGCTTGCCTGGATCACTGAAAACTCCGGATGGGCCGGGTTGATCAGCACGTTGCGATCGACACGCGCCACGACACTCGGCACCAAGAGGACGACGCTGCGCCGTTCAAAACACCATGTTTCACCAAATTCCTTGCTGACTGTCGCCGGCATCGTGTCCCAGCCGGGCAGCGATGGCGGCGAAAAGATCTCATAGCTCAGCCGGCGTGGGATGGGGATCTCCACGTGGTGCTGGTTGGGCGGCAACCGGCCGCTGCCATGCACCAGCCTTTCAAGCAAAGCCGTCGAACAATGCTCGCTCGTGTAGATGATCGGGCTTCCAGCCGTGTTCCATCGCCCCGGCGCAACGGTGGAGCCGGTAGCATCGAAGATCGGATAAGCCCCGGTCGAATCTCCGATGCGAAAGCATGCAGCATGCGATCAAGAATCTGCGCCGTCACGCAGCGCTGCCGTATTTTAGGCCCCCGAGGATATCGATCACCATCTCGGCGCCGAACTCGCTCAGGATAACGACGTCGATCGGACGCTTGTCCTCAATCATCGCATGCGGCCGAAACAGAAAGTCGCGCGCTTCCTCGTCACTTTGCCAGACATCAAGCGCCAGGCTCCAGACGCGGGCCAAGCGAGTGCCCTCGTCCGAGGAGAGGCGATCTGCGGTCTTGCGCCGCTCATAAGTCGCCTTGGGGATCAGCCGGTATTTGAACTGGGCGTCGCCAGGCGCCAAAAGATGCGCAACGCGCTCGAGCGCCCTAATGGGAAGTCCATCCTCGATCAGGGAGATCAGCCCAAAAGGCGACCGCGCGCCAACCTCCTTGACCGGCAGCCCCAGCACATCGGCGACATTTCCGAACGCTAGCATCTCACTCTCCGTATCATGTGAGGCAAGATATAGCCTCACATGATACTCCATGCGAGCTGCATCAGCGCCAACGGCCCGCCAACCGGCTACCCCGCCATCTTTGCTGTCACGCCGTTCGTTCGCAATGCCGCCATTAGCATCGGCCCGACCGAAAACTGCCCTGCCCTGGCCTTATCGGTCAGCACGCGCAGATAGCCACCGGCTGAATTGATATGCTGCGCCCGCTGCAGAATACAGGCGATCACGATTGCAGCGGTTTCCTGCCCCATGACATGGCAGGCATCCTCGTATGCGGAAGGCGACACGCCGAGGTAACCGCGCACCTGGGCCGCCGTCGCCATCAGATCGCGCCAGTTGCCGATCCCGTCGACGGCGTAGTCAGACATTTCGGGGCAGGCTTTCAGCACCAGCCCAAGTGGATAGCCTTTCGGCTTCTCGGCGGCTCGTCGTTCTGGCTCGACCGGCGCCCCCACTTTCTCGAAAGCGGGTTCAAATTCAACGATAGAGTCGGTGTTTGAATCAGAATGCTGCCGCTCATTTTGAGACTCATTGGCGCTCATATTCATGGCATTCATGAAGCTTTCCAGCATCATGTCCACGTCTTCCCGAAGGCTGCCCAATGCCGCAACGATCGGTTCCAGCTCGTAAACATCTGCGCGCCGCGGAATTGCCTCCACAATTGCCCGAAACCGTCTCCATAGGCTGTCCCAGTCACCGGGCGCGTGCTCCTCGATGGCAAGTTCTATGAGCTTCTGAATGTCGCGCCGCTGCAACGTGATGCGCTCACGCATCAGCTTCAGGGCCTTGCTCTCCGCGCGCACGCGTTCGGCCGCCGCACGGAACTCGCCGGCTCGAACCAGCAGCGGCGCCAGCGAGAAGCCAAAAGCTTCATCGATTGCGCCATCCTTTCCCTTGCGCGCGTACCGTTTGCCGTTGGGGCTGTCCCTGCGGACAATAAGCCCGCAATCCACCAGGGCAGCGAGGTTCCGCCTCAGCGTGGCTCCAGCCATCCCGTGGGCACGCAACGACAATTGGACATTCGAGGGAAAGACCATAAGCCCGTTCTCCTCGCTCAGTTCGCTGTCGGGATAGAATGACAGCAGAGCGTTGAGAACAGCCAACGCGCGATCACCGACACCGAATATGGTCTTGCCCTCGCAGAGGTCGCGGTAGACATGCCATTTGTCGACCACCCTCCCGTCGGGGATCTCGCGCGAATCATTCTGTGTTGCCAGCATGGCAAGCGACATCGACCGCCGCCCAAAGGGCGTCGCTGCGATATTCCTCTCCATTTCCTTCGCCTTTCTTCAGGCAAAAGAAATCCGCTCGCCGAAACGGCGCCAATGACGCTTGACAGTGATTCGTGGATTTGCGATTCTCAGCTTGCTACAGACTTGAGAAGGGCTTCCGCGACGGCGACGTTCGGGGGCCTTTTTCTTTTGCGGGTGGTCAGTCTCCTGTTTGGTTTCGTTGCGTCTCCCGGAAAGCCCGATAGAGCTCATCGAGATGGCTTGAAATATAGGCTCCGAAGTGCGCGCCATCGCGCGCACCCAGTGCCAGCGTGAAGGCCTTGCCGGTATCGGTTACCTTGGCCTTGACTGCCTTGTCGGCAGAAGACCAGGCGCGCGTTGCGGCTTTGGTGACCTTGCGATCAGCTTTTCCGAGCTGCGACAGCCGATTGAAAAGCTGGTCGAAACGGGCGTCACTCTGCAGCTCTGAGAATCCGGTTTGCCCAATTGCATCCGTTGCCTGCTCGGCCGACCCTGGCTTTTCGAAGAGTTTCGAGAGCTGCCACCATCTGTCCCGGCCGACGTTCTTGGCGGCGCCTATCGCCAAGATGACGGCTTGCGGAACCTTGCTGCTTACCGACCGCATCTTCGAGAACGTCGTCTCATCGATCGCCAGGGCTGCCTTGGCCGTCTCGGCGCCGTGGCCTTCGTCCAGGACGTGCTGAGCAAACAGGGTCCGCTCGATGAAGGAGAGGTTGGCGCGTGCTGCGTTCTCCTGCCCCTGGGCAACGATATGATCGCGATCGGAGATCGCCTTTACGACCGCACGTACCGGCCTGCCCAGCTGCTGTGCCACCTTGAGACGCCGGTGGCCGAATACGGTTTGGAAACGGCCTGGATGCAGGGGGTGAGGCCTGACCAGGATCGGCGTGTCCTGGCCCTGGGCGCGGATCACGTCAACCAGCGTCTGGAACTCCTCGTCATCGTCGTCGAGGCGATCACTGACAAAGGAAGCATCGACAAGCTCCGGTGCCAGGTCGACTACGGAACTCTTCGACAGTTCCTCGAACGACTGCATGATCGAGCGCGAGGCGCCGCGGATCGCATAGTTGGTGACATCATTGTCCGCTTTCGCAGACGATGGCTTCATGACGCTTCCAAAAATGTCCTTCCTTGCCATTTACCGGCTCCCGATTCGGCTCAGGCCATTGATTGCACGAGGAAAAAGCCGTGTTTTTACTGCAGTAAATTCGACGTCGGTCATGACCGGCCCCACGCGCGGTGAACCAGGCCGGTGATTTCGGCGTTGACGGCATCCAGCGACTCGATCGCGCGATCATAGGTCGTCCGGGTGAACGCCGATTTCTCGACCTCGTAGAGCGTCTGCTTGGTCAGCCCGGCATCGGAGATCGCCGTCGACTTCAACATCGGATTCTCGAGGATCTGTCCAGCCAGCATAGACTGCATGAACCCCACCATCTGAGCCTGCGGGATGTCCGTCGGCTCGTAGCGGGTTATGAGATAGCGGAACCAGTCGAGGTTTATCCGCGCGCCGGCACTCTTGATGGTTTTGAGGATGCCACCCAGCATGAGCAGGAACTGGCTCATGGACATCAGGTCGAGCATTTGGGGATGCACTGTGATCAGCACCGACGTTGCCGCCGACATTGCCGTCAGCGTCAGGTAACCGAGCTGCGGCGGACAGTCGACCACGACCACGTCATAACGGTCATCGACCTGGCCGAGTGCGGAGGCGATGCGGGTAAAGAACTGGCGCCCGGCGGCAGACGACTTGTCCTGCATGGCAAGCGGGGTGTCGTATTCGTATTCCTGGAGCTCGAGGTTTGCCGGAACAATATCCAGGCCGGGGAAATTGGTCGGCAGGATGACATCGGCGATCGGCTTGCGGTCCTCGTCATAGCGGAGGGCTTCGTACAGGGAGAGGTTCTCGTCGAGCTCGGGCTGAAAGCCGTGCAGTGCCGAAAGTGAGGCCTGCGGGTCGAGGTCGACGGCCAGGACACGGTGTCCAGTGAGGGCAAGGTACTGTGCCAAATGCGCCGCAGTCGTGGTTTTGCCGCTGCCGCCCTTGAAGTTGACAACGGCGATGACCTGCAGCTTGTCGCCCGGCTTGCGATGCGGGACGTATTTCTTTATCTCGGTGCGTCCGTGCAGGTCCAGAAATTCTCTGAGCTCGAGCATCTGCTGCGCCGTGTAGGAACGACGGCCGGATGCGCCCTGTTCGGGGGAGGGGCCTTTGCCTTCCAGGTGAATGCGCTTGAGATTGTTCTGGGAAACGCCAAGATAGTGCGCGACCTCGGCCATCGAGAAGCTGCGAAGGGTCTTGGTGGCGTTAGGCGGAAACTTCTCCATACGAAGCTGGTTGAGGCGACGCGAGATCTCGGCTCCCTGTTCAAGGATCCTGTCGTCGAACTCGAATTCGGCGGGTCGCATGGCGTATGTCATTTCAAAGAAACCGAACTAGCGCTTTTTGGAGCAAAAGACCCCAATAAGCGCCATTAAGCTCCGATTCGCATTGGGCAGCAAGGGAATTTAGGTTAACGAGAAGTTAACGACATGTCTCCACGAACCAGCTCAGGCTGGAGTGAGTAGAAAGAACCGAAAAATTTACTGCGGTAAATTCTGACGATGCCGGACGGGCTTTGCACCTGGTGAGAGCCCACCTGACCGTAAGCTGAGCATGACCAGGGCGGGCGCGATACCTGATCTTCGTCATCCCGGTCTATTATTTCGCAGTGCAGCTCGGCGCGCGACAAGCACTGGCTGCTGATTGCCGTCCATGCCTTCATCAATGTTCGCAATCTCGCTGTTGATCACCTCTTCGACGATATCCCACGCGAGCTGCGCGACGCGGCGCGGGTCGACGGCGCGATCACCCTGATCAACGACATCTCGATCGAAGTGGGGGAGGGGCCTTCGTTGTGCTGCTTGGTCCGTCCGGATGCGGCAAATCCACACTGCTGCACGCCATCGCATGAAATCGACGCCGGCTCGATCGTCATTTGACGACAAGGACGTCACCGACCTGCCGGCGCGCGAACGGGACGTTGCGATGGTGTTTCAGTCATACGCGCTCTATCCAACGGTGCGGGAAAACATCGGCTTTCCCTTGAAGATGTGAGGTCTCGACAGGGCGGCCATCGTCGACAGCGTCGACCGCGTCGCGGCCCTTCGCGGCGACCTGCCCACCGAGATGATTTGACGTTTCTGGCGGGTGGTGGGATGCAGTCTTCTGTCCGGCCTGTCGATGCGGTCTGTGTTATGACCGCTGGCCCTGATGGTATCCGCGAACTGGGTCCCATTCTGGTTTGCAGGCTATGATGCCTCGGACATTCGGCGGGGGCGTCCCTGTTTCCGGTCTGACCGGTACGCCATCACATCGCTTCGCCCTCACAAACTCCTGGAGCGCTTTTCCTGGATTTTGATCTACGCGACAGCGTCGTCGGAGACCGATAGGTGCCGCCTTTGGTCATGATTGCCCAGACGGACGCGCAGGCCGGTTGCCGAACATCAGGTCGCGGATGACGACCAGGCTCCAGCGATCCCCAGGGCCTCGAGAGTCAGATCGATCGGGGCAGCCCGAGCATGGTCGTCCATGCGCACTCCAAAAACCTATTGCAAGATAAGATCAGTTGATTTTTTCTTACAACCGGTTGCATTATGCAATTAGACCGGCGCTCTGGGCGGGCGGGGCAAGCACATATCAAATCCGACTGCGCCCTAGCGCAGACCATATTGCATTGCGCCTCGGTCGCGCGGCGCTTGGGAGGAGAATGAGAGTATGGCTAAGCTCGTGTTCGGAATGAACCCGTCCCTGGACGGCTGTCGACCATATGGCGTTTGCGCCAAGCCCCACGCTCTTCCGCCACTTCATCGAGGAGGCTCAGGCGCTCGCCCTCGCCGAGGGAGCTGAGATCTAGCTGTGGTGGCCTCTCGGCTTGCCGAGGTAACGAAGGACAACCGACGGGACGGGCTGATCGTAGATGGCTGCTTTCATGGTTCTCTTGCTCCGCCATCACTCGCTTGCCGGAGAGCCGCGCTCGCAGCCACTTCAGTTCTTGACGAACTCCAGAAGGTCGGCGTTCAACACATCAGCATTCACCGTCAGCATCCCGTGCGAGAAACCGGGATAGGTCTTCAGCGAGCCGTTCGGCAACAGCTTGACCGCCTTAAAGGCCGAGGCGGCGATCGGAACGACCTGATCGTCCTCGCCGTGCAGCACCAGCGTCGGTACGGTAATCGCCTTGAGGTCGTCGGTCTGGTCGGTTTCCGAGAAGGCCTTGATGCCATCGTAGTGGGCCTTGGCGCTCCCCATCATGCCCTGCCGCCACCAGTTCTGGATGATGCCTTCATGGATCGTCGCGCCCTCGCGGTTGAAGCCGTAGAACGGGCCTGACGGGACGTCGCGGAAGAACTGCGCGCGGTTGCTGGCCAGTGCCGACCGAAAGCCGTCGAAGACCTCCATCGGCGTGCCTTCGGGGTTGTCGTCGGTCTTCAACATCAGCGGCGGAATGGCGGCGACGAAGACGGCTTTGGCCACCCGGCCTGCAGCTTCGCCATGTCGCGCCACGTATCGCGCGACTTCACCGCCTCCGGTGGAATGGCCGATATGGACCGCGTTCTTCAGGTCCAGCGCCCTGGCGACGGCAAACGCGTCGGCAGCGTAGTGATCGATGTCGTGACCGTCGGCGACCTGCCCCGAGCGTCCGTGGCCGCGCCGGTCATGCGCGACGACGCGATAGCCCTTCGACAGAAAGAAAAGCATCTGCGCGTCCCAGTCGTCGGAAGTGAGCGGCCAACCATGGTGAAAAACGATCGGCTGGGCATCCTTGGGACCCCAGTCCTTGTAGAAAATCTGTACGTCGTCGTCGGTCGTGACGAAGCCCATGGTGTGTTCTCCTTCTGGAGTATCGTGGGTGGCAGGCCCCGCGGCACGCGCGGTACCCACTGGAAAGGCGAAGCTTGCGGCAAGCGCCGAGGCCGAGATCAGGACGTCGCGGCGGCTAAGCGGCAGTCCAAGCGTGAAGCTGGGAGGCGTTGAGGAGTCTCCGTGAGTTATTCAAAAGGCGGCGGGTGGGATCACACGCAATCGCCGCACATGAGCGGATTTGTTTCGGTAGAAGGTTTCCCTGTGAGGTGAGGGCGGCGAGGGCCGGCAAACGGATCGATTCCGACCCTCACCGATATGCTCGCCATGCCGGCCGGGATCAGCCAGCTACTGGCGTGTTGAGAAGCTGCTGCTCCCAAAGATACGCGATGCCGCTGCCGCCGAAGTGCTGGATGAGAATCTCGGTCAGCTCCTCGACATGCTCGGTGCGCGCCCAATCGCGTTGCCATTCGCCAGCGAGCGCCATCACGGTCATCACGTTCGCGCCGGCGGCGATCATTCGCTGGACGGCAACTTCGTGAGACTCCTTCGAAATCCCGCCCGACGCGTCAGTGATCACGGTCACGTCCCAGCCTTCGCCGGCGGCCTGGATCACAGGCATTGCGACGCAGACCTCGGTCCACAGGCCGGCGATGATCAGCTGCTTGCGGCCGGTCGCCTTGACGACGTTCACCACATTCTCGTCCTGCCAGGTGTTCACCCAGGTGCGATCGATGACTTCCTGGTCCGGGAATACGTCGGTGATCTGCTTAAAGAGAAGTCCACCGCGCGCCGCGATCACGCTGGTGAGAATGGTCGGAACATTGAAGGCTTTTGCTAGCTTCGCCAGCGCCGTCGTGTTGTTGACCACCATGTGCGGATCGTGGCTGTTCAGGTTTGCGAGCTGGTAAGGCTGGTGGTCGATCAGAACGAGGACAGAGTCTTCGGGGCGAAGAAGCGAATCGAGGCCGTTACGAGGGGTCATCAAGACTTCCTTTCTCTGCCGCCATGGACGGCAGCGGGTTCACGGGAGACATGCGCCAGCGGGCGACGTTGCCTGAACGCAATTTGCTGTTCCTTTTGGTAATTCGGTAGTGCCATAGTGAGGCACGCTGTGTCGCGAAACGAGGAACGCCGACTTGGACATCGAGGACCTACAGACATTCGTCGCCGTGGCAGACGCAGGGGGCGTATCGGCCGCCGCGCGCCGGCTCGGCGTCTCCAAGTCAATCGTCAGCCGGCGGCTTTTCCGGATCGAGGCAGAACTCGGCGTTCAGCTTCTTGCACGAACGACCCGCGGCGCGGCACTTACGGAAGCGGGGATCACGTTCAGGGATCATGCGGCCCGAGCCAGTGCCGAGATCGATACGGCCAGGGAAGCGATCCTCCCAACCGGTGAGATGCGCGGCCGCCTGAGGGTTGCCATGCCGCTTACTTTCGGCCCAACCCACTTTGCCCCCGTGCTCGCGGAAATGGCGCGCCAGCACCCGAAGCTTCACATCCATACCTCCTATAGCGATCGCTTCGTCGATCTCATCGCAGAGGGCTTCGATTGCGCGATCCGGGGCGCTTACCTTCAGGACTCCAACCTGGTAGCGAAGCGCGTCGGACCGATCCATGGAAAGCTGGTCGCAAGCCCGGATTATATCGAGGTGCACGGGTCACCTGAGACACTGGACGAACTCGTCACCCATCAGGCCCTCATGCAAGGAACGGAAGCCTGGCAGTTCATGGATGGCGACAAGATCGTCACGGTTCAGCCGCAGGGTAGGTTCAAGGCCGACAGTGCCACGGCACTTGCCGCCGCTGCAGTGGCAGGGCTTGGTATCGCCTGGCTTCCCGATTGCGTCACATACGACTATGTGACCTCTGGTGCGCTGGTTCCGGTCATGACGCGCTATCCGGTACCTCCGGGAGCCGCCTATGTCGTGCGCCCGCCGGGTCAGCATCCGACGCGGAAAGTGCGGGTGCTCACCGAAATGCTGACTGAGTATTTCAAACGGAACCCGGAACTTTGGGGTCTCGATCGCTAGAACGCAAACGGTTCAAAGCATTGTCAAGGAACCGTGTTCGACGGTCGCTCTATACAGTCTGCTTTGGGGTCGTCAGCGGAATGGCAGCTTTCTGGCCAGTTCGTTCCAGAACCGGGAGCGGTCGGCTGCCGGTAGCGGCCGTGCGGCGTAGAAGCTCAGTCGAACGTGTTCCATAGTTCTGATATCGGTCCGCTATGAGCACCTGTTTGCCTGAGTTGCGAGATCACGTCTGGACGAAGAACGGTCCCTGGGGGCGCGATCTATGAAACAGCAGTGCCGTCGGCATTGCTGCATGCGCGAGAGAAGATGAATTCTCAACAGGAGTTGGCTGCCGTGACGGAGGCAGCCCAATGACGGCGGAATGGTATGAGAGGCAGCTAAGGGTCGACTCAAGCCGTGGCGCGAACGGCGGCTCCGGAGAAGCGTCAGAAAGGCCGGCAGTAGGCGCTATGTCTCCCACCATCTGAGCACCCGAAACGCTCGGAGCGTGACCCACCTTGAGGGCTTGCCTGGCCCGTCGTCGACCTCGAACCACACCCGCCCCGGCAAGCGCCAGTCGAGGGACCACGTGCCGTCCTCCAGGCGTCTGGAACGAATGTGGTTGACGGCCTCGCCGAGCCGCGGATCGGGATTGGCGCCGGTAAGCATCGCGGAGGATCGGAAATAGTCGAGCGCACGCAACACGTCGTAGCGCCAACGGTTCGGGTGCAGGAAGGACAGAAATCGCTCGTCTGCCGGCTCACCCGTGCTGAGACGGCGGAAGAGCTTGCGCTTGAGGAGATATTCCTCGCCCGACTTGCGCGCCTCTCGGGATTGAGGCGTGCCGCCGGTAGCTCTTTCATACTCAAGCAGTCCCTCCAGCACATTGATCACGGTGTGGAATGACGAACGAACCGAGCCGTTGGCCCTCTCGCAGTTCCAGCCGCCGTCGCCCTAACGCTCGTCGATCAGCCTGGCAACGATGGGCGAGACGTCGACCCCGAAATAGGCGCCGTCGGCGACCGTCCGGCCGTTGATACACTCCTCGATCTCGCCTTCCCAGTAGGGCTGGCCGCCCTCATCCCAGCGTGAGTTGGCGCCAATCAATTCGACCGTTCGTGCGGCCCGGTCCGACGCGGGATCGAGACCGAGCTCCCGGAGCTGCGTCAACGAAAAACACGTGGCCGTCCATGGCTGACCGCGTTCCTTCCACTCGCGAGGCTCGAAATCCGCCGGGACAAAGGAGCCGCCGGCCCATTGCCCGTCCTCGTCCTGGTAGGAGAGAAGTCTTGCTCCCCAGCCTTCAGTCTCCACCTTGGCCCGCTCGACCCTCCACTCCGACTCCTGGGCATCCAACAGGTCGCGCTTCACCTGCCACCGGATCGATGGGTCGGAGTCGAGAAGCCAGTCTATCACCGAACCGCAATCAGTCATGCGGGCAAACCTCTCAGCAGGTCGAGGTCAGTAGCTTTTTAGTCGCTTCCACTGACCTGTACCAGCCCGTGAGAGATCCGGCAGCCCTGTCGGTCTTCCAAAAGCAGATGAGGTGGATGGCTCCCGCTCCCGGCATCACAGTGCCAAAGTGGGTTTGCTGTCAGGCAACCCGAGCCAAGGAGCCATCCGCCATGCAGACTACCACCGTGGGCCTTGATCTGGCCAAGCGCATTTTTCAAATTCATGCTGTCGACGCATCTGGAAACGTTGTTGTGCGCAAGGCACTGCGGCGATCGCAGGTTCTTCCGTTTTTCACCAAGTTGCCGCCCTGCCTGATCGGCATGGAGGCGTGCGGCATCGCATCACTGGGCTCGAGGGCTGACGGAGCTCGGCCATGAAGTCCGCCTGATGCCACCGGCCTACGTGAAGCCCTATGTGAAGCGCGGTAAGAATGATGCGGTGGACGCGGCAGCGATTTGCGAAGCGGTGACACGCCCGACCATGCGTTTCGTTGTGATGAAGTCAGCCGAGCAGCAAGCGGCCCTGTCGCTTCACTGGACCAGCAATCTTCTGGTCAAGCAGCGCACGCAGCTGGTGAACATGATCCGCGGCCTGTTGTCCGAGTTCGGTATGGATATTCCCGAAGGTTTGGAGCGGGCGCTTAGAGCATTTCAGGTTTTGACAGAAGCGTATCCGGCGTTTGCGAAGTAATTGGAGCATTCGTGGGGCTCGATGTTTGCGGCGAGGTTGCCGACATCTCGCCAGGTATCCTCAATGGTTCGCTTCTGTGCGAGGCGCATCCAATGCTTGATCTTGGCGAAAGCCTGTTCGATCGGGTTGAGGTCTGGCGAGTAGGGCGGCAGGTACCAAAGCCTGGCGTCGGCGGCGCGGATCATTTGCCGGACGGCTGCCGACTTGTGGGAGCCGAGATTGTCCATCACGACGATGTCGCCGGGCCTG
>NZ_FOSL01000035.1 GCF_900114255.1 Neomesorhizobium albiziae
CTCTCCGCGCAACCACCAGCACGGGCTGCCCAAACAGCCCCGCCACATCACACCATGCCGACCCTGATTCGGTTATCTCGCGTCAGACCCTTAGTCGGTAAAATCACAGACAGCCTCGACTCCTGCCGTTAGCAATCTGCTTCCATGGTGACGTTGCCGATCCTCGGAATGATGCGGATCAAGGCATGGGCGCGGGCAAGACCTCGACAATCAGCCGGCAATGCCAAGAGGAGGCATACGAACCGCCGCACTGGTTACCACGCTGAATAGTTAACCCGTCCTTCAGTGGGCTTGCATAGGCTTGCGCTGCGACGAAGCCTGGGAAGCAAGCAAATCCGTCCATGGCCCTGATGAAAGAAGACGCGCTGGAGGCCAGAATCCTTCAGGATCAGCTTGCTGACCTGAGGGCCGGTCTCTTCGTGTCAATGCCGATAAGCACTGTCCTGTCAGGCCTTATTTTGACGGCGCAGGTCCTTTCTGGCGGCGGCTTTGGAGCCGCGATCTGGTTCCTGGTCGTCAATGCGATAAATGTCGGCCGCCTGGCACTCGGACACCAGCCGTAAGGACGATCTAACAGGGATTTCGCCGCGGCTTCGCTGGTTTGGCATCCTTGCTCTTCTGGCAGGGTTTGCCTGGTCCTTTCTTGCCGTCCTGACGGTTGGATACACGACACCGCACACATCACTGCACCTGATTATTCTGGCAGGCATTGCAGCTGGTGCGGTTACATACGGCAGTTCATATGCCGCGGCCGCGATCAACTTCATCACACCCCCACTCCTCATCACAGCGGCGTGCTTGCTGGCGAAAGGCAACTTTGAAGGCTATATTCTTGCTTTCACCGTTCTGCTCTTCCTGGGCGGCCTGGTTCGAGCCTCGTTTGTTGGACAAGCGCGCTTCCGCGAAGCGAGCCGCCTGAGGCATAAGGCCGAGCGGCTTGCGGCCGAAATGGAGGCCAATTCCAGGCAGGACCACCTGACAGCCCTTCTCAACAGGCGTGGCCTCGAACACGCTATCGGTCGGTTCGAGACTGCACACGGCCCCTTCGTTGCAATGCTGATTGATCTGGACGGGTTCAAATCCGTCAACGATACCTACGGTCACAGGACCGGTGATGAACTGCTTGTCAGGATCGCCCGGCGGATAGAGCAGGAAGCACCGGAAGGCTCAACGCTCGCCCGCATCGGCGGCGATGAGTTCGTGCTGTTTTTTCCCTCGCTGGGGGATTCGCTTTCTGCCAGTGATCTCGCATCCAATATCATAGCCAAAGTTGCCCGCCCCTATGCTGAGGTCGCGTCCGTCCGGATCGGGGCATCGATAGGAATATACTTGGCGGAAAGCCCCGGGCTGACGGAAATGTTGTTGCGGGCGGATGTCGCCCTTTACACGGCCAAGCGTCGTGGCAGGAACGAATTTTGCCTGTTCGATGCCGAACTCGACAGGGAACTGAAACGCCGCCAGTCCATCGAACGCGACCTTCATTCGGCCATAGAGACAAGAAGCTTAGGCCCATGGTTCCAATCCATCGTAAGACTCGACACCCAGGCCGTGGTCGGTTTTGAAGCCTTGCTAAGGTGGGCCCATCCAATTCATGGTGCCATCTCTCCACCCGAAATCATGACAGCCGCACGCGAAACCGGAATGCTTCAGCTGCTGACCCAAACGGTCTTCGCCGACTGTTGCGCTCTCATCGACGGCTTGGTGAAAGCTGACTGCCGTGGTCTTCGTGTGGCGATGAATGTTTCACCGCGCGAACTGGAAGCCGGCGATATCGACGACATGATTCTGAATGGTCTGGCGGCAAAAGGCCTGCCTGCAACGATGTTCGAAATCGAGATTACCGAAGAATCCCCGGTGGACCCGGACAGAGTGGATGAAAAGCTTGGACGGCTTTCACATGCCGGCATTTCCATCGCACTCGATGACTTCGGCACCGGCTTTTCCACGTTGGCATCGCTCAAGGACAGTCGGATACGCAAGGTGAAAATAGACCAGGGCTTCATTCGCGGCTTAGCCAAGTCCCGAGAGGACCGGCTGCTTGTCAAAACGGTGATCGATCTTGGCAGGACGCTCGGGATCGAGGTCATGGCCGAGGGCGTCGAAACAGAGGCGGATCGACAAACTCTGCACAAGCTTGGCTGCAGAACGGCTCAGGGCTTCCTGTTCTCCAAGGCGGTGCCTCTGAGCCGAGCGCTTGATTTGGCGGTAAATGAGCACGCGAAGGAGTCGTGACCGGCACCCGCCGCGCCCTCTCTCGCGGCCGTGCCCCCATGAATGGTGGGTATCGAGACTTCCTTGTTTGAAACGCGTGGCAGTCCGCGCTGTGCGTCAGCCGGCGAACAGTTCCTTGTAGCCGGTCGTCACCATCCAATTCGCACGGTCGATATGGCTGCGGAGAGCCTTGCGGGCGCGCTCCGGTTCCTTTGCCGGATCAATGCCGAGGATCAGGTGGGCCATCTCTTCTTCGCTCGCATCGTCGGCGGAAGCATCGAGCAGCTGCATGTACGTCGTGAAGTGCTCGTTGTCGTAGGCCGTAAGGCTATTCGACCAGGGGACTTCGTCGGACAGAGTTGAACTTCGAGTCTCGCCTGTTTCCTTTGGGCGCTTCATGTCTGCTGCGAGCCTCGCGTGTTCTGTGCTGGAGCGAAGCAGCATATCCCAAAATGGGATAATCCGAAACCGGGATTAGTCGGTGGGCCGGTCTTTACCTGACCGGTTCACCTGCATGCCCAAATCTCTTCGATCGCCCCGCCACCAGCGGTTTCTGGCCCAGCTGATTTCGCTACGCAAGGCCAAAGGCCTGACCCAGGAGCAGGTGGCTGAGAAGCTTGGCCGTCCGCAATCCTTCGTGGCCAAATACGAAGGTGGAGAGCGGCGTCTCGATGTCATTGAGTTTCTCGAGATAACTGCGGCGCTTGACACTGATCCGTGCGAGGTTCTGTCCAGGCTCCGTTTATAGCAGGGCGCCCGCGCGCCTGATGGCGCGCACCGGGTGCTCGTCAACCGAGCCCGCTTTTCTTCGCCAGGCTCAGGCGGTCTCGACCATCCGGCTTCGCCCCCTGGCGCGGGCAGCCTGTCGGCTGCTGATCGCCGCCGGCCGTTCGGCCGGCGCGGTTTGTGTGTTGGCCTTTCCTGGTGGCCGCGGGGTGGGCGGCACTCCCTTCTAGGCCCGCCGCGGCATCCCGCAACCCTTCGCTGGCGCTTCGGGTCCTCCTCTTGCGTTCCGGTCCTTCGGATGCGGTCCGCCTTCGACGGCGGGCCTTTCCGGTCGCGTCTCGCCGCCCACCCCGCTTCCGGGGAAAGGCGCGCGAGATTGAAGAGAGGACGAAACAATGCGTGCAACCGACAAGCGTTCTGCCCGTGGCAAGGCCGGCGCAAAGAAGAGGGGCGGGCGCTCGGGCGCGAGCCTTTATCAGGAGATCACCGACCGCATTATTGCCGAACTGGAGCGCGGCACCGTGCCTTGGGTCAAGCCGTGGGGCAGGGCCAAGGCAGACCTTGGTCTGCCCAAGAATGCCGCCACCGGTCGCTTCTATTCCGGCATCAACATCCTGATCTTGTGGGGCGCGGTCATCGAGCACGGTTACCCCAGCCAGAACTGGCTGACCTTCCGGCAGGCGCTTTCCCTTGGCGGCAATGTCATGAAGGGCGAGCGCGGCACGACGATCGTGCATGCCGACCGCTTCATCCCGAAAGACGAAAAGGAGCGCGCCAAGGCAGATGGCGACGAACCGCAGGCCGTGCCCTATCTCAAGCGCTTCACCGTCTTCAATGTCGCGCAGTGCGACCGCGTGCCCGAGCACCTTTATGCCGCCGCCGAGCCGCTGCGCGAGCGTGAAACCATCCCGCAGGCCGAGGCGCTCATCCGCTCAAGCGGCGGGGATTTCCGGATTGGCGGCGAGCGCGCTTTCTACACGCTCACCGGCGATTACATTCAGGTGCCGCCGCAACCCGCTTTCTTCCAGCAGATCGACTATTACCGCACCTGCTTTCACGAGCTCGGCCACTGGACCGGCCACCCGACGCGGCTTGCCCGTGACCTCTCCGGCTCGTTCGGCTCCAAGACCTATGCCCGCGAGGAACTCGTCGCCGAAATCGCCGCAGCCTTTGTCTGTTCCACGCTCGGCATCGAGCCGACCGTGCGCCATGCCGACTATATCGGCTCATGGCTCGCAAAATGGGGAGCTCGCCATTTGGCCAGTAATCAGCAGCAGCCCGTAATGTGAAGGAGCATCCGGTTCCCTTTGCTACGTTGCGATGGGTGGACGATCTCCTCCACATTATTTGGCTCGCCGCTAAAGCGTATCGAGCCACGCAAGAACGCTCTTGTCGTGTTTCCACGCCGGGGCCTTGCTCTGCCGCGATGAGTTTTCGAGACGTTCAAGCGCTTTCCGCTTGGTCTCCAGATTGGCCTGGGCATAATGGTTGGTGGTGTCGAGACTGACGTGCCCGAGCCAGCTTCTGATCACCGTGATGTCAACACCTGCTGCGACCAAGTGCACTACCGTTGCGTGACGGAAGCTGTGAGGCGTTACGTGCTTCGACGCCAGGCTGGGAACGATCCCGGCCGCTGCTTCGACGTATTCCGCCAGTTTGAAGCGGACACCCGACGCCCCCAGCGGCACGCCGTAGCGATTGACGAAGATCGGTTCGTCGTCGGCCCTCGCTGCCGTCGAAGCAGCGATCTGAGCAGCGACACCGTTTCGGGCCACAGCGGGCAAAGCCGTTCTTTCCTCCCCTTGCCGTAAAGCCGCACACAGGTGGGCGAGTCGAACCGGATCGCCTGCGGACATACATTGAGTGCTTCCTGGATGCGCGCGCCGGTATTGTAGAGGAAGGAGAGGAGCACATGATCGCGTTGACCTTCGATCGTCGTGCGATTCGGCTGGGCCAGAATGGCCTTCACTTCCTCCGGTTCGAGATAGCATGGTGCATGGATCGGCGCTTTCTTCGTTGGAATGCGCAGGATTTCGGCGCACTGCGCAATCGCTGTCGGCTCCCGACCGGCGACGAAGCCGAAGAAGCTTCGCAACGCAGCGAGCCGGCAGTTGCGAGTACCGATCGTGTCTCCGCGCTCCTGCTCGGTATAGCGCAGAAAGGCGCTTACCTCGGGACCGGTGAGATCGCTCAATACGAGTTGAGCTACCGTTCGCCGACGACGGTGGGCGACGAATCTGAGGAACAGGCGCCAGGTGTCGCGGTAGGAGCGAACGGTATGGACCGAAGCATTCCGCTGCTGGATCATCCACTCGTAGAAGAAGGCATGCAGTAGCCTGGGGAACGGGTCGGCCGGCTTCATGGCGTCACCCCTTCCGTTACATGCAGGCAATGCGCTCCGAACGCACGGAAGCGCTCGTTTGCTTGCTGCAGGATATCCTGGGTGACCGTGATGTAGACCAGCGTCGAATGGATATCGCGGTGCCCGAGATAGGTCGCCAGGAATGGAAGCTTGTCCTGCGGATTGATGCCGGCGCGATACCATTCCAGAATGCGGTTCACGACCATGGAGTGACGCAGATCGTGGATGCGCGGCCCGGTCTTGCCCTTCGGCGGTTTGATCCCGGCCCGCCGCAATATATCGACGAGCCCATATGCGAGGTTTCGGCGATATCAAGAAGGCGACGGACTTCTTCCGGGCTGTAAATGTAGGGCCGGCGCCATTGTCGTGCGACCTGCTGCCCCGGACGCGGGTCCTGACGTTTCAGCTCGATGCCGGGATCGAGATGATGTTGGGCCTTGGCCAGGGCGCGAGCCAGTTTTTCGCACTCGGCGGCATGATTGGCGGTCGGACGCGAGGCGGACCAATGCTGCAGCATGACCGATAACGGCTCGCCAGCAAGATCCGGGTGAGCCTGCAGAAAGCGATCGAAGCGCCAGAACCAGCGGGCCTGCGTTTCGTATCGGAACCCTCTGGTGCGCATCAGCGCGATATGGTTGCGCATCAGACTACCAAGGACGCTGCCGAAGGGCGGGAACTGGCGTAGCGCTTGGAGCGCCCGATCGGGGTCGGCAGCGAGCAGGGCTCTCAGAATCGCTTTGCTGCTTTTCACGCAGTATTCGGCGCGCAGATCGGCAACCGGATTGCTGGCGACCAATCCCTCCTGCACCACGAAGTCGAGGAAGCGATTGACGATACGGGCACGATGCAGGATCGTTGACACGGGCGAATGTACGGCACGCTCGCGCAGCCAGGCTTCAAGGACATCTCGGCTTACCTGCGACGATGCGAACTGATGCCGAACCACGACGTCCTGGAAACTGCGAAGTGTTTGCCGATAATAGATCGGACTTATTGGGCTGCGCAGCCGCAGTTGGTTGAGATAACGGGCAATGGCGCTGCCATCCGTGTCGGGCCAGGTTTTCACGACCGCACCTCCTGTCCCGGAATCTCCAGGGCAATCGCGCGCAGGTCCTCCGTGGCCAGTTTCAGATAGGGGATCGTCGCTTCCGTCGAACGATGGCCCAACACATCGCCAATGACTTTCCGCGGCACCGCTGCGCGCAGCAGACTGACGGCGCGTGCATGCCGGAAGATATGAGGGCCGCGCTTGCCGCTCGGCTTCACACCTGCCGCTTCCATGCGTCGGCGGACTTCGCTGTAAATCCCCGACATCCGGTGATAGGGCGCACGTGAGCGGATGAAGATTTCACGGGCGTCGGTTTGCGGACGCCCGTGGCGCAAGTAATTGATCAGCGACTCTCCCACCGGTTCCATCAACGGCAAAAGCGAGTGCGCGCCAGTCTTGGAATGGCGGATGTGCAAGGCTTCCGCGCGCCAGTCGATGTCGTCCAGCCGCAGACGCGTGATCTCTCCGACCCGCAGCCCATACGTCGACAGGAGCTGCAGGATGGCATAGTCCCGCAACCCCATCGGTGACTGGTCTTGTTGCGCAGATTTCAGAACGGCCGCGATCTGATCCGAACTCAGCGTGGACGGGATGCCTTCATAGGCATAGAGCAGCGGGGCGATGACGTGTGGGGCAAGATCGGTCAGGATGTGGCCCGTCCTATGAAGATGCCTCAGCAGCGACCGAAGCCGCTCGGCCACATCTTTCAGGGATTTCCGCCTCAGTCCGGGTGCTCGCATTTCGAAGTAAGCATCGACGTCGCGGATGCTCGAATCCATGAAGCTGGCAGTGTCAGAGCGCTTGAGGTACCAGGCGCTAAAATATCGAGCCTCCCACATCAAGGCATCGATCGACGCGACTGCCAGCCCGCGCTCCTCCCGCAGCCATGTCTGGTAATGGTCGCACACTTCTCGACAAAGAAGCTCGCCGGCGTCGGATGTCGCAGGTTCAGGTGGCCAGCGTTTCAGCGCGAGCCTTAGCAGTCCGTGGATTCCCGATCTTGGAATCGACACCCAATAGCGAGCAGGAGCGCGGCCGTGGCGCTTGCGAAACTGTCGAACCGCGAGGCGCAGATAATTCGACACCTCTGTCGGCGTCACCGTTTCAAGGGCAATCTTCCGCTCCACCAGATAGCAAAGAAAGTAATCGGCATTGCGGCAGTAATTATGGACCACCACCGGATTGTATCGCTGTTGCGTCAGGGTCTCTCTGAATTGTGAGACCAGAGCGCCGTATTCATGTGACATGAAAATTCCCTCAACTGTGTTTGATCAACAGCCGAGGGTCTCATGTTCAAAATAATGCGCAGCAAATGATCGCCGCTGCTCGCCATCTTCCTTGCCAGGCAGGGAATGGAGCAACATTCCTTCACATTATGGTCTGCTGCTGATTACTGAAGGTGCTGCGCGAGGACAACCGCGCCATCTTCCGCGCCGCCAGCCAAGCATCGAAAGCCGCCGATTTCCTGCTTGGCCTTCAGGCCGATGCCGAAGGCACAGAGCGGGAGGAGATCGCGGCATGAGCGATCCCCAAACACTGCAGACCGAGCCGACGCCGGAAGGCGAGCAGACGCTCATCCCCGGCGTCCGACCGATCACCACGCGCGACCGGCTGACGCTGCTGATGGACGCGCTTCTGCGCCCAAGCGGCGCGCAGAAGCCGTTCGATATCGGCCTCTTTGATGGGGCCGCGCGCAACCAACTCGACCTGTTCTGACACGGAGACTTTCCATGATCCTGATCACTGACGAACTCCGCACCCGGCTTCTCGCCAACGGCGCAGCCGATGCCGAAACCGACCATCACCCGGCCGTGAAACTGTTCGATCCGACCGGGGCGGCGACCTGGCTTCTGACCGAACTCAATGCGGATGGCGATATGCTGTTCGGCCTTGCGATCTCGGCTTCGGCTGCCCGGAACTCGGCAGCGTCAGCCTTGCCGAACTTGAAAGCATCAAAGGGCCGCTTGGTCTCGGCATCGAGCGTGACCTCCATTTCGAGGCGCGGTTTCCGCTGTCGGTCTATGCCGAGGCCGCGCGCATCGCCGGCCACATCGCCGAGGCCGAGCGGCTGCTGCGGCAGGCAGCGGCGGCACTTTCAACTCCCTATTCCGGGCTTCCGCCCGATGCGGCGGGAGAGCGCCGTTAGGCGCAAACCATCCCCGCCGTGCCGCCTTCGGCGTCGTCTTCGGGGACAATCCCAACCAAAGGAAGGAGCAAAACAATGCAGCTTGCCCATATCGCAATCGACCGGCTGAACATTTCCGCCGTAAACATGCGTCACGCCAAACGCGCGCCGGACGTTTCCGACATCCTGCCGTCCGTCCGCGCGCGCGGCGTTCTTGTGCCGCTTCTGGTGCGGCCCAATGGCGAGCCGGAAACGTTCGAGAACGACGCCGGACGCAGGCGCTATTTCGCGGCGAAGGTGATAGCGGATGAGCGCGGCGAGGCCGAGCCCTTGCCCTGCGCCATCATGGAGGAGGGCGACGACGCCGATGCGCTCGAAGCCTCGCTGATTGAGAACATCGCCCCTCTCGACGAGGTTGCGCAATGGGAGACGTTTTCGCGGCTCATCAGGCAAGGCCGCACCGTTCCAGATATCGCCGCCACCTTCGGCATCACCGAGCTTCTGGTCAAACGCATTCTGGCGCTTGGCGATTTTTTGCCCAAAATCCGCGAGGCCTATCGCCGCGAGGAGATCGACGCCGAGACAGCGCGCTATCTCACCATGGCCTCGAAGGCGCAGCAGAAGGACTGGCTGGCGCTGTTTACCGATCCCGAGCAATACGCGCCGCGCGGCTATCAACTGAAACAATGGCTGTTCGGCGGCCAGACGATTTCCACCAAGGTGGCGCTGTTTGCCGTCGAGGAATATCCCGGCCTGATCGTCTCCGACCTGTTCGGCGAGGACAGCTACTTCGCCGATGCCGACCTGATCTGGGAAAAGCAGAACGAGGCGATTGCCGCCAAACGCAATGCCTATCTGGAGGCCGGCTGGCCCGAAGTGATCGTGCTGGAACCGGGACAGCTTTTCCATTCATGGGACCACGAAAAGACGCCGAAGAAAAAGGGCGGCAAGGTCTTCATCACCGTCTCGCATCGCGGCGAGGTGGAGTTTCATGAGGGCTGGATGTCGCGCAAGGAGGCCCGCCGCGCCCGCGCAAAAGACGAGGGCGGCGAGCAAGCCGAGACACCTGCCAAGTTCTCACGTCCCGAGGTTACCGGCCCGATGCAGAACTATGTCGATCTGCATCGCCATGCTGCCGCGCGCGCGGCCATGCTCGACCATCCCGGTGTGGCGCTGCGGTTGATGGTGGCGCATGCCATCACCGGTTCCGGCCTATGGCAGGTGCGCCCCGAACCGCAGCGCGCCGCCAATGAAACGGTGGCCGCAAGCATTGCCGGCTGCAAGGCTCAAATCCCATTCGACGCGAAACGGCGCGGGGTCTTGGCGCTGTTCAGCGCCGGACGAGGACGGAACCGTCGCCGGCGGCAATGGCGACGACTATGCCACGGCGCGCATCTTCGCCAGCTTGCTGGCGCTGTCCGACGATGATGTCATGCGCGTGCTGACCATCGTCATGGGCGAGACGCTGGAGGCCCGAAACGCCGTCATCGAGGCGCTCGGCAATCATCTGAATGTCGATATTCGCACGTACTGGCAGCCGGACGATGCTTTTTTCGATCTCCTGCGCGACAATGAAATCGCCAACGCCATGCTCGCCGACGTCGCCGGCAGACAAGTCGCGGACGGCAATGTCGCCGAGAAGGTCACGACGCAGAAGAAGGTCATCCGCGACGTCCTGGTCGGGCGAGAAAGGTCGCCAGAAAGTCGAGACCTGGCTGCCGCGTTGGATGAAATTCCCGGTCGAAAGCTAACCAATCGCTGCGGCTTCCGCACCGCCGATCAGTGGGCCAAGGTGCGGTCGCTGTTCGCCTCGGAATGAGCCTTTCACGCCGGGCGGCGGCTTGTCGATTGCCGCCGCTCAGGCCGCTCTCCGGGCCGTTCTGGCTGCATGCTCCGCCGTCTCTGGACCACGCCTCGCGCATCAGAATTCGCCGCCAATCTCGTCACTATCAACGCTCGATCGTCACGCCAGCGTACCTGCTGAGGCGCTAGGCGCATGGGCGGCACATCAGTCGGTCCGGTACGGCGTCTAAGCGTGCGCAAACCCGACGCCCGCATGCCGTCCCCTTGTTGTGTTCACTTCGATCACGCGAGCTGTCTCCACGCGTCTTGAGGACCCTTTCCCTGCGGCTGGCTTGTTGACCTATGGGCGGGTCCGGCCCGCCCGAAACCCTCGCCGCCAGCTTTTTTCCCCGCCGCCTGCGGCGGCTTCCTCGCGCCGCTTCGCTACAAAAAAGCCGCCCGCTCGGGTCCTCCGCTTCCGCTGCGGCCCTACCGGGTTCAGGCGGTCCGGCCGCGCCCATCACGGTCCGCCATCGCGGGGGAATGGTCCCCGGCGACAGCGAAAAGGAGACACAGAAATGACCGCGATCGGTTACGTCACCAGCCAAGAAAACGGCGGCTATAAGGGCCAGCTCAGGACGCTCAGCGTCCGTGCCGACATCGACATCGTGCCCAACCAGTCCAAGAGCGCCGACAGCCATCCCGACTTCCGGGTGCTGACGCAGGGCGTCGAGGTCGGCGCGGGCTGGATCCGCACCGGCGAAACCTCCGGCAAGGACTATGTGAGCCTCGCAATAGCCGCACCGGAATTCGGCCCGCGCAAGCTCTACGCCAATCTCGGCCGCGCCGCCGGCCAGGACGATGACGACACCTATGCCGTCATCTGGAACCCGGTCGACTGACCGGCCGACCTCAAGCCCTCGCGCCGCGCTCGGCGCGGGGGCTTTCCCTCGGTTTTCCTGCCGAACATCGCGCGCCCGAAGGGGCGGCGAAAACTCCCGTCCGACTCTTCGCCCGTCCCTGAAGCGATCTCGCGCGCCCATCCTCGCCGTCGACTTCCCGTCAGCGAAGCGAGGACCATCATGGACGACGAAAACGAACGCGCGGCCCGCGCCAAGAGGGGCAGTCCGTTTCTGAACACCGCGCAGGCCGCCTTCTATATCGGCCTGTCCCAGCGCACGCTCGAAAAGATGCGGCTGACCGGCGGCGGCCCGAAATTCCGCAAGCACGGCCGCTATGTCCGCTACCACATCGACGAGCTCGACGACTGGTCGAAAGGCCGCTCGCAGGACTCCACACCCGAGGATGACGAGGGCGCTTCCAGCTCTGGCGGCGATGGAGGCCGGTCATGAGCCGGCGGATGTCAATCCACCTGACCGGCAGCCGGCTGAGACGAATTCGGGCGCGCAAGGCCATCAGCATCGCCTCGCTCGGCGCGGGCTTGATCGGTTTCACCGCCTTCGTCAAACCATCGCCCTTGCTGGTCTGGAACGCTTCGGCAAGTGCGCCGGTCGGGCTTTATCGGATCGGCTTCGTCACACCTGCACGCGGCGATCTGGCGCTCGTCCGTCCCCCGGAATCGGTTGCCGCTTTCGCCGACAAACGCGGCTATCTGCCTCGCACTGTGCCGCTGGCAAAGCACGTTGCAGCACTGCCCGGCGAGCATGTCTGCGCCTTCAACGAGGCGATCATCATCGGCGGCGAGATCGTCGCGCGACGGCTTGAGGCGGATCGTCAAGGCCGTCCACTGCCATGGTGGAACGAATGCCGCGCGCTCGCCGATGATGAGGCTTTCCTGCTCGGCGCCGACGCTCCCGGCTCCTTCGACAGCCGCTATTTCGGGCCGGTTCCCGTTGCAAACGTCATCGGAAGGCTCGTGCCCCTATGGAGCGAGTGACCCTCCTGATGCTGGGCATGATCACGATAGCGCCATGCGCCTGTTCCGCCTCGACCGGTGCTGAACCGGTCGTCATCTCCCGTAGTCCGCAGCTTCAACGATGGCAGGCGTTCGTATCGCAAGCAAGCAGGCGCTTCTCTGTTCCCGAAGCCTGGATTTACGGCGTCATGGATGTGGAGAGCAAAGGCAAGACCATGCTCGGTGGAGGCCCCATCGCCTCCCACGCCGGCGCCATGGGTCTCATGCAGGTCATGCCTGGCACCTATCGGGACATTCGTGTCGAGCATGGTCTGGGTGCCGATCCGCACGATCCGCGCGACAATATTCTGGCCGGAACCGCCTATCTGCGCGCCATGCACGACCGCTTCGGATTCCCCGGCCTGTTTGCCGCCTACAACGCAGGCCCCGAGCGCTACGAAGACCATTTGAAGCGCGGAAAGCGGTTGCCAAGGGAGACAGTTTCTTACCTGAAACAACTCAAAGCGGCGGGGATTTCGGCCGCCGACATGGATGAATTCAAAGGCGAATCCAACGCTCCAAAGCGGCGAAACGCTCCGTCAGGACGCTCGCTGTTCTTCCCTCATGACGGTGGTCGAGCCGGCGAACCGAACGGCGATCTTTTCGTGCCGCTTGGGAAGGACGGCGCGCGGCCGACGAAACCGGATCGCTGGTGATGCGCGGGCAGGGCGCGTCCCGGAGGGCAGGGCGCACAACACAGCGAGGTTCGTGACCGAGAAATTAGCTTCGTTCGGTATCAATCACATCGAAACGGTGGATAGCTGAAACCGGCATCGTCGCATTGATTGAGGGCGAAGGCGGAGACGGGCCGACGATCGGATTCAGGGCGGAGACGGATGCCCTGCCAATCATGGAGGAGTCAAGCAAAACCTGGTCGTTGAAATACCGGAAACGTCGGTCTGCATCGTCGACGAAGCGGGAAGGTCTGCCACGAAATCAGGGTGGCCACGCACCCGGGAGGGTTTTAGAGCTGCTCCGAGGCTGGCGCCTTTATCGAAGGATCATCGTGGATCTTGTGTCTCCCAAGAGCCGCGAGACACTCGGCATTGATCGCACGCGTTGCGATCTTTCACGAACTCTTATCACCGTCATCACATTGAAAACGGTAAGCTCCGCCAGTCATATCAGTGACGCGCTGAAACCGCTGTGTACAACGTTGGCGCCTAAGCTCGGCGAGCACACTCAAGAAATTTTGTCCTGTTGTGAATCAAGCGCGACCGCGCTCTCTGGAGAGCGGTAAATGACCGCGCGAATTGATCAGTCGCAGTCTACTTCTCGAATTATCCCTCGGAGCACCCGCGTCTTGAGCAATTCCCTAATAGTTCGGCACAGCCATTTCATTCACCCGATCGTCTATATCGCGGAAATGAGGCGCGCGGCGTGACATTGCTTGACGCGTGAGACGAGCGCGAGCGGGTGGTTTTTGTGATCAAGAACACCATCGCCTCGCTGAACAATCCCAACTCTAAACAGCATGGAAACAGGACGAACGGAGGCACTCAAATGCTGAATATCTCTAGAGGAGCGAAAGGCCGCCCGCAGGAGGACGGTGACGTGCGTCCATTGAGGGGCATTCGCGTCTTCGCGTTCACGCACTATGCGGCGGGGCCAATCGCGGCGCAGTATCTTGGTTCGCTTGGGGGCGGAGGTCGTCAAGATCGAGGCTCCGGCGGGCGATTTTCAGCGTAGCGGGATCAAGGAGCCGACGGCGGCTCCCGACGCACCCAGCCCTTATTTCCTGGGCATGAATCGCAACCAGCGTTCACTGTCCATTGATCTGAAAAGGCCGGAGGCGCAGGCGGTCATCCGCGAGGTGATCTCCCGGGCGGATGTCGTTCTGGAGAATTTCCGACCCGGGGTCTTGGAGCGGATGGGGCTAGGCAGTTCCGCCCTTCTCGCCGAGCACCCTGGACTGATCTATTGCTCGATTTCGGCTTATGATCCGGCCGGCCCAAGCGGAAACAAGCCGGGGCTGGATTTGATCATTCAAGCCCTGTCGGGCATCGCCAGCCTGGGTGGGGCAGCCGATGGTCCGCCCGTTCCTGCCGGTGCCTACATCGTTGACACCTATACGGCATTGCAGGCGGTCATCGGCATTCAGGCGGCCTTGCGCCAGCGCGACCAGACAGGGTTTGGTCAATGGGTGCGCGTGGCGATGATGTCGTGCGCGCTTTACTTGCTGACCTCGGAATCCAGCTATGCGCTGAACGCACAGGAACAGACCTGTCGGGGCCGCAATGGAATCAGCCACAGTCACCAGCCAGCGCCTTACGGCATCTATTCGACCTTAGACGGCGCAATTGCTCTGGTGGCTCACCCCGCATCCCTTCCCGATATTGCCGCCGCGTTGGGCCTCAGCGACCGGATCATACCGCTTCTGGAGGGAAGGGCGCTTGGACAAACCGGGACCAGATCGCCGGTATCCTGTCAGGCCGCTGCGTCAGCTGACCAGCGATGATGCGCTTACGCGCCTTGCACCCACGGGTATCCTGCTGGCCCCTGTACGCAGCATCGATCAGGCGCTGGCCGATCCCGATGTGGCCAGCGAACTCGTCCGCGAGGTCGAACACATCTACGGCGGCCGCTATCGCGTCACACTGGAGCCGCTGAAGCTTTCAGGCTCTGAGCTTGTTTTCGATCGTCCTGTCCCGATCTGGCGAGCATTCGGTGGAGGTTCTGCGCGAGACTGGCATCGATCAAGACCGCGTCGATGCGCTTATCGCTAGCGGCGCAATTCGTGTCCCCGGCAGGCCGGAGGATCGGAAATAGCGGTGCAAACCGAGACGCAAAATAGGACATCGCGTCCCTACTGATCCTGAACGACAGCGAAAACGGCACCATTGCGCGACGCGCGATAACGCAGCGTACAGCTGCCGGTTCGCATCCGACCAGTATCCCGCCGGCGTCGCACGCGCAAAAAGCGCCGCATAGCTCTTGATCGGTTCGGCCTTGGGGTGAATAAGCGGGTGGATTCCACGCCGTTCAAGCCCACCAAATACTTTTCCATCGGCATAGCCCGCATCTTTGTGCCTGTGCTGATTGAAAGTTCTGTCGCCGCCACGGTCGCATCGATCCCATCGATGGTCATCTGGCCCCTCATTGATCTCGCCAGTGCTCACGGCGACGGCCAGACGCCACGCAGGTCATCAACGACGGCATGTGGTTTGTGGGGCTTCCTCGATGACGGCTCGCATCGGGACTAAACGTGAAGCAGACCAAAGGTAGTGGCCGTCGGCGCGACGCGTACAGGCACGATCAGCCGGTTCGCAAAGCCGGCTCCCGGGTGGCCGCCAGGAATGCGGCTGGCAATGATCAAGCCGAGATCATCCTTGGCGCGCAAAAAACATCCTCGATGGTCCAACGCAGTGCCACCGCGCCGGCCAATTCCACGAGCGTGATGCACTCGCGGATAGGGGAAATAGTAGACGAGATCGTCAGGATTCCGGAGGTGGCGACGGAACAAGAGCCAGCGTTCGAACCGTTCTGCTTCGTCCGGTTCAGGGGCAATCGCACCCAGTTGTAAAGCCGCTAGCCGTTGGCGGTTTCCTTGCGGCGGCAGTGTTGATTCCGCTGAGAAGGACCCCGCTCACGCGAGCGAAGCCCTGATCGACCGTGGGCAGCCCCATATTGCCGAAGCGTCGGGAATAGGCCTGTTTTTTCCGCTTCGCAGCGAACGTAATATTGCTCCGGCCGATGAGAAAATGCGGCCACAGGGCGAGATTTTGGTGCGGCTGCGGACCGGTGAGGCAGGCCAATAGAGCCGTCCGAAGCTACGCTGTGCAACGCCGGATCGCCGGCGCGCGTCACTCCCGCACAAGCTGCAACTCCATCAGATCGCTTCGTCTTGATGCTGCTGTGTATACATCCGTTTGCCCGCCATTTGTGTAATTGGCTTATTCGAAAACGCCCAGGGATCTAACTGCACTTGCCACGGAGGAGGTTTTTTGCATTGCACAAAAACTGACGCACGGTTAGTTCTTCCGGTGCGGGAATCGGGCTTGGTAATTGATAATGACGAAGCGGTGAGAACCGATGCTTCGTCGATAGTGCATTCATACCTGAGGACCCTAATGACCCTTACGAGCCCTGATAAATCCGGCGCTGCGAGCCTTGAGGCGGTTGCGCGAAACGGCAGCATGCTGCATCGCATCGCCGTGCGCATTCCGACCTATCTGTCGGATATTCGGGAGAACCCGGCATGGCTGCCGATGTTCGTGCTCGCCCGCACCATGCCGGCACGGAGAATGCACTGGCGCGGTGCAAAGCCTGTTCGAGCGTCGCACAAAGCCCAGGACACGATGTTTACCGGCGTCAATTGCCAGGACGTTGTCGACGCGCTGCGGTCGGATGGGCTTTTTTCCGGACTCGTCCTGCCGACATCGATCCATGAGGAGATCGCCTCCTTCGCCCGGTACACGCCTTGCTTCGGAAATTTCGATCGCCGTCTGGAATTCATGCCGACGGAGCATGCGGAGGCTGAGGCCCGGTTCGGCCGTCCGTTGCTCAGCGGCCACTATTTCGAGCACATTCTCGGCTGTAAGGCGGCACGCGCCGTCCAAAACGATCCGCTGCTCATGGATATCGCTGCGCACTATCTCGGCGGTCAGGCGAAACTGATCACCACGCGCGTCTGGTGGAGTTTCCCGACCGGCCAGGCCTCCGACGCCGACAAGAACCTCGCTTCGCTCGGCAAATACCACTTCGACCTCGACGACTGGCGGATGCTGAAGTTCTTCTTCTATCTGGTGCCGGTCGACGAGGGCACCGGCCCGCATGTCTATGTCCGCGGCAGCCATGACCGCCGCGCCCTCAAGCACCAGCTGACGCTTCTCGTCGGCCATCCGGCGCAAGAAGTTCTGGATATCTACGGTGAACAAAGCCCGGTCACGCTGACCGGCGAGGCCGGTCTCGGTTTCGTCGAGGATCCGTTCGGCTTCCACATGGGTACCGTTCCCGCTCACAGGCCGCGGCTGATGATGGAAGTCGGTTTCGGCGTTTCGCCGCCCTCGCGCCGGCGCTTCCATGGCGAGCCGGTCATTCGCTGATTTCGAGAAAAGCCCGAAACAGCCTTTCCCAAACCGGAAGCCTTGTAAGGCAAGATAAAACAACGGCACCATCTCTGGAAGATCGGCGCCGAAGTTATTGTCTGCACATCGTTTTTCCCTTGGGCCGTATGGCGCTATCGGCGCGGCTGTGGCGCCAGGCAGCGCGCAAGTTCCTGATTTTGCTGAGGTCGGATGGCGCCGATTTCCACGGATCGGCCGAGCTGCCAAAGTTGGGGAATGAAACGGATCTCGAGGCCTGAAAGGACGGGAGCTGATGCGCGACGACTTTGAACCGAAGCTCGGAAGGATGCGCGCGACGGGCTCCCGGCGCGGCCGCAAATACCTCCACCGGGTCTTGCGGTCGGCCAATCTCGCGCGTGGCGGTGCGGCCGGAGGATCGCGGCGTGGAGAAGCCTTCCATGGCAACCGAATCGGGCGTGGTGCCGGCGTCGGCCGGGTGCTTGCCTCCCGCGATCGCTTCGCCGCCTTCCGGCAGCGCCGCGTCATCATCAAGTCCCGTATCGTCAAGCTGGAACGAAAAGGCCTGCAGGCTGCCCGTGCCCATCTGCGCTATATCCAGCGTGACGGTGTCACGCGCGACGGCGCGCCAGGTCAGCTCTATGACGCGGACCAAGATCGCACCGACGGCAAGGCGTTCATCGACCGCGCCGATGGCGACCGCCATCAGTTCCGCTTCATCGTCTCGGCCGAAGACGGCGATCAGTACCGAGATCTAAAGCCGTTGGTTCGCCGCCTCATGGCGCACATGGAGGAGGACCTCGCCACCAGGCTCGACTGGGTGGCGGTCGATCACCACAACACCGGCCATCCCCACAGCCACGTCATTGTGCGCGGCAAAGACGAGCGGGGCAGGGACCTGATCATCGCGCGCGACTATCTCGCGACCGGCATGCGCGAGCGGGCCGCCGAGATCGTCAGCCTCGACCTTGGCCCGCGCTCTGATCTCGAGATCGAAAACCGCCTGCGCAACGACATCGACCAGGAACGCCTCACGGCCATCGACCGTCGCTTGCTCCGCGACAGGGAGGAGGACGGCCTCGTCAGTGCAGCCGACCGGGATGCGTTCCGACAAAGCCTGCGCGCCGGCCGGCTTCAAAAGCTGAAGCGTCTCGGATTGGCCGACGAGGTGAGGCCGGGACAATGGCGGCTGGCCGATAACCTGGAAGACACACTGCGCCGGATGGGCGAACGCAGTGACATCATCAAGACGATGCACCGCAAGATGAGTGAGAAGGGGATCGCCCGCCCCGTCTCCGACTATGCGGTCTATGATCCGTCGGAGCCCGGAACCCGGCAAATCGTCGGCCGGGTCATCGCCCGTGGCCTTTCCGACGAGATCAATGACCGGCATTATCTGATCGTCGACGGCGTCGATGGCCGCAGCCACTATATCGACATCGGCAAGGGGGATGCGGTTGAGCCTATTTCTGACAACGCCATCGTCCATATCGAGCCGAAGCGGGCCGAGGCGCGCGCCGTCGACCACACGGTCGCCGAGATCGCCGCCGCCAACGGCGGGCGGTATGGCGTCGATATTCATCTCCGCCATGACCCTACCGCCAGCGAGGCCTTTGCCGAAACCCATGTGCGGCGGCTGGAAGCGATCCGGCGCGCCACCGGCGGCGTCGAACGCGACGCTGACGGAACCTGGAAAATCTCGCCCGATCATCTCGACCGCGCTGCCGCATATGAAAACAAGATGGCGCGGGCCGCTCCCGCGGTGCGCGCACTTTCGCCAATCCCGCTCGACCAGCTTCCAACAACTGACGGCGCGACCTGGCTTGATCGCGAATTGGTCGCTGGCGATCCGACGCCGTTGCGCAATGCCGGTTTCGGCCGTGATGTACGCGAGGCCCAGACGCTTCGCCGCCAATGGCTGATCGCCAACGAATTGGCACGGGAAGAACAGGGGCGGATCGTCTATCGCGCCAACATGCTGGCCCTGCTGCGTCGGCGCGAGCTCAACTGCATCGCCGGGCAGCTTTCGGACGAGCTTGGGCTTGCCTATTCGGAAACACGGCCGGGAGCGCGGGTCGACGGCATCTATAGTCGCCCCATCGATCTGGCGAGCGGCCGCTTCGCGATGATCGAAAGGTCGAAAGAATTCACACTGGTGCCATGGCGCCCGGTGCTGGAACGCCATCTCGGCAGAGAGGTGTCCGGGATCGCGAAGGGGGAAGGCATTTCGTGGACGATCGGACGGCAACGGAGCGGGCCGTCGGTGTCGTAGGAAGCGCTTCTTGAACAAACCGATATGGCACGATCTCGCTTAGGTGATCGAGCGCGGTCGAGGTGGTCGTATCGTCAACGTTGGCTCGATCTCCGGTCAGATCGTCAATCGCGACGTCGCCGGCCGACAGTATGAGACGTCCAAGGCTGCGGTGATTCATTTCACGCGGGCGGTCGCCGCGGATTGGCCCCACTTCGGCATAAATTTTAACGTGATCTGCCCCGGGCTCTTCATGACCGATGCAAACCGCGAGTGGGAGCAGACCGATCGTCGGGCAATCGACAGCTTCGTCGCGGGCGTCCCGATGGAACGGGCCGGCGAACCGGAGGAAATAGTCCCTCTCGCTGTCTATCTCGCATCTCCGGCATCGAGTTATGTAACGGGTGCGAGCTTCGTCATCGACGGCGGCTACACCGTTTGGTGACAGCTGCAATCATTCCGAGATGACAGCGGGTGCGGCGGACTGAATGGAGGGTCGGCGATGCGTTTTCCTAAGCGACTCCGCCACCTCCTTCTTGCTACCTTAAGGCGCGACTCCTCTTGTGATTGCCACTGTCGTCGGCGTGCTCGCCTAATCCCCAACCGCTATATGCCTTTCATGTCGAGAAGGGGCGACTGCACCTCTATTCGGACCGACCGTTTGACCAGGCGCTCGGACGCGCCGTGCTCGTTGAGGTTGAGCGACGATTGGCCCCAGTCGGCGGCCGAGCTCCCTCTCGTAGTCCGCGGAAATCTCCATCAGGCCGGCTGCCTTGGTGAGCGCCGCCTTGGCCCTGATTGCGATTGCGATCCCGTACGCCTTCGATTTGACGAATTCGAACTCGGCATCCAGCGTGCTGCAGTGCGTCTACCTCGCGCTGCTCGAAATCGGGAAGGTTACCAGGCAGTTAGGTTGGGCTGGCCGCGCTAGTTGCTGGCCAGCCCAACCTAAACGACTTTACATTGCGCTGAGATTGACTGCTTTCGGGCCTTTGCCCATGCGGTCCGGCTCGATGTCGAACGACACTTTCTGGCCGTCCGCGAGCGTGCGCAAACCTGACGCCTCGAGCGCCGAAACGTGAACGAACACGTCCTTCGCGCCGCCATCGGGCGTAATGAACCCGAAGCCTTTGGATGAGTTGAAGAATTTTACTGTACCTGTAGTAGCCATGGGAAACTCCTCCCTGTTTGGCAAAGCGTCCGTGCAACGCGCACGGTTTCGCTTATCCCCGCGGTTTGGCCGCGTGGCGTCGAGTGTTCACGATGTGGGGAAGAGGTCGTCCAAAACGGTCCAGTTCTCCGGGTCGCCATATGCCCGAGCGCCACTTTTTTTCGCACGTTATGGGCATATCGGCAAGGCCGCGTCGCCAGGCGTGGCGGGCGATACGATATCTACGCCTCCGGCATTCGCGGAGCCTCGGCGACGAGATGGTCATCGCCTATGTGCTGCCGCTGACCAGCCCCGATCAGAGAACCGAGTGCAACGAACCCCGGCGCGCTGCAAATTTCGATTCCAGGCGCGAAGGCGACCGAAGGTCATGAAGGTGAGAGGTCCGGAACTGGCGCAGCCGCAACCTCTAGCGTGGTCGTCGGCAATTTCTGCTTTAAGAAACCGGCAAAGCTGTCCTCAATCGCCGACATTGACGCCAAGGGCGGTCATCGCTGAACCATATTCAGACGTCGCGTTTGGGGCCGGCAGCGGACCATCTGCTTTAGTCATAGCGAAGCCCCCAGCGGCCGTTCCAGAAAGCATCGCTCCAGCTAATTCAGGTCAAGTAGAAAGGCTCACGCCTTCTCAATCCTGTCGCCGAGAAATGCTCCGACCCAATGGCGGACCCTCACATCACCGAGATCGTCGAGCGCAGAGTAGGGGAGTTTCGCTTGAGGGTCGGCCAGCATACGCACCGGATGGTTTTCGCCGAGCAGACGCAGAAGTTTGGATGATGCTTCGCTGGCGCGCTCCAATAGTGTGCTCGCACCGACGACAACCAAGGACCGCCGAGCAGAATGGGAAGCAAGACGCTCGACGAAGACCCTCGCCTGGTCCACAGGGAGATGTGAAGCTATGACCGAGGTCGCTACAACTGCGAGTGGCGCCCAAAGTCTCAGCACCCGTTCAACAGTCAACAATTTCAGCATCTCCGGCTCCAAAAGGGGAGCTCCTCCCAGCGCGATCATTGCGTCAACTCGGATCCAACCGCTGCCGTCTTTGACGATATCCGTCAGACTGCTTCGATGGGCTCGATTACCCATTAAGGCTACGGTGCTGAACGCGGACTGGCGTAGCTTTCGATCCTTGGTGTCTCTTGCGATGTCGAGTATTCGGTCCAGAGTGGGTGCCGGCAGAGATGCGTAGCCATTCAAGGCCATCAAGGCCACGCGAGCGATCCGGAAGCATTCTTCTTCGTCGTGCCGGTCCCGAGTTGACCAGGTATCTGCTACCAGCTCCACCAGGGTCGCGACGTGATCCGGGTGCGAACGATGTCCCAAAATTTCCACCAAGGCAGAGCGCACGAAACTGCTAGAGTCTTGGCGAAAGGCTAAGAGAAACGCCGGCAGAGGGCCGGCGTGCGCCACGCAAAGACGCTTGAACCCGACGACCCTTGCTGCGGCACGCACATGCCGAGAGGCGAGGCGCCACAAGTCGGGATCGTCCGATAAGATCGCTTCAGAGGCTGCCGCCTCGGCCGATGACTTCTCGTCGGTCTGCTCCAGCCATCGCCGGACCCAGGCGTTTACGTCAACTCCTTTCATTCTCAGAAGCGGTAGGATTTCTTTTAACGTGGAGGGTGACGCTTGAGTAGCCGCTGCGGTCAACGCGGCAATATCTTCCGCCTCCAACGACGCTTCCATCGGTCCACCATTAGCGAACGCTGCGAAAAGCCGCGCAGAGTTCGCCGGCAAGAAAGTTAGAACGTCCCGTAATTTGCATTGCCGTTCGTTATCGTCCTCGATGGTGGAGAGATTTTGGGCGATATCGACAAGGACGCCGACGCGATCCTGAGGCTCCGTCGGAAGCATTTCCCTGCAGAGCTTCTCACGAGCGTTGGCCAACGCACATTTGACCAAGGCGCTCCGCAAATCCTCGTCGCGCATGGCGGACGCAAACCTTGCCTGTAACCACGGGTATTGCACCTCACTCCAGTTTTCGCGGATAGCCGCTATGGCGGTGACCTCATCGTCGGCGCCCTTCGATACAGCAGCCAAGGCTTCGATTTCGGAAACGCCAGCGGGTGCATTTGCGCGTAGAATGTCGTCTGCCCAGGCGCGGACCAGTTGGGTCGACCGCGGATGATCCACCAAGTGACGCCAATTACCGCCGCCTCTCGTTACCCTGACGAATTTGTCCACGATTTCACGCGAGACATAGGTCTCGTCGTCGAAACCGTCGGTGAAGTGCTCTTCGAACGCGGTATCTCGTTCGCCATCTAGGATCGCTTCCCATTCTCTGCTGCCCGACTCGTCAACTACGGACGTATCGAGGTCATCCAGCGCCGCTTCGAGCAACCCGGCATACCCGGCAAAGTCTTTGATCGCGCCGTTGACGAGGAGCGAAACGTTACCGGCATATCCGCCTCCGATCATCGACATAAGGACATCACGGAATGCACCTGCCAGGCCGGGAGCAATCCTGTCCAATTTTGCCGGAAAACTCTGTCCGTACCAATCAGTCTCCCGCGCCAGGTGTTCCCGAACGAAACGGTCTGCGATCGGTCGGCTCCTCTTGTCAGCCGAGATGTCAGCATACCACTGGTCGTCGAACACGGGCGCCTTCCAGTTCTCATCGAACATGGCGCCACCGATTTTGAAGCCGGTGCGAAACCAGCGCGCCAACCGCGCTGGATTGGACCGCTCCGTTCCGATATCGGAAGCCAATTGAAGAAGTGGCACGAAGTCGGATTGCGGGTCGAGCAACGCGTCACTCAACCACTGATCTACCGCGTCTCGGACGCTGTCGAGCACCTCCGCCGCACTTTCCGGGCTGAATGCTTGAACCGCACGCGTCGCCCTTGCCGCGGTTTCCAGCCCCCATTGTGCGAGCTCTCCCTTAATTGAAACCAAACACTCAATGGTGAGCGCGAAGTTCGCTTCGGTCCGGATCATGTCGCTGGCGAGGTAAGCCTCGAACCCTTGCAGAACACTCGGATGGGAAAAGGAAATGTGGGCCGAAGGCTGCCTGAGATGCCGGGCGGCAATCAATCTGTCCGTGAAGCCAACAAGTCCGTCGCCAAGCGCGGGCACAAGCTGCCTTATGGCGCGGGCAACGGCAGTCAACTGCTTTCGGTCGATCTGGCCCCTTGATTTCAGCACGCACCACAGAACAGACGTGCAGCCGTCGCGGTCAAGCGCGTCAAGATATTGTCGGGTGACTGTCTCGATTGCGCCGCGGTGCACAGCAGCCTTGATGCGGCGAAAAAAGGCGTGGTTTTCTTCTCGCTCATGTGCGCCCTCGGCGAGCCCCATGAAAAATCGATCGAGTTCCAGAGGGGTCGCCAGGGCTTCCAATGCGTCCCCGCGGAAGGCGAGTGCCTGAGGCTGTATCCCTGCGGGCAACAGTGCCATGCGCTTGTCGTAAATCTTCCCCGTTTGTCCCTCACCATAGTGATCCGCGTCGAGTGGGACGGACCAAGGCGCGAGGCCATCACTTGCCTTCGCACTTTGCAAAACATCCGACCGCGAGGTGATTACGTAGAGATGGTCCGCACGTGCGTTCTCGAGTAGGTTGGGCAGTTGGGTAGTCCATGCTTCGGAGCCGGGCCTCAGGCTGTACTGTCCCCAAGGATCTTCGATGTAGAAGAGGCTCGGGGTCGCCCCACCCAGCTTTCTCGTGACCACGGGGTTGTCGTCAGCCCCCAGCCGTATGATCTCGATATTACCGTCCTCGCGGCGCACTCTTTCGCACAATGCCAGTGCGGCCTGCGTCTTTCCCGTACCCGATGGTCCGGTAATGACCAGCGCATTTCGGCTCTTCAGCATCGCCAGCATGTCTGCATAGTTGGAGGGCTCCACGAACGTGGCGGATTCCGTCGCGACCGCTTGGCCGCCGGCCAAGCGGATGGTGCCTTCGATGTCCTCCCGCGTCCATGCTCCGGGAACGGTTCCGAGCATACGTTTTCGAGCCTCCTCACGCAGGCTCTGTCGACACGCTGCCTGCCTGCTTTTGGGCACCAAGAGGAGGTCACCCAGCATATTGGTTAGTTGAAGATCAAGAAATTGCGGTGTGAAGCCGTCCAGAATAGCGACGCGACCCTCAGGTTCCTTCTTCAACGTCTTTCCGAGTGAAGCAGGAAACGTCTTGGGATCGGGGCGCTCCTCGAAGTCCCGGACGGCCAAGTCCATGGCTTTGCCTTTGACGGCCGCAGAAGTGACCAGCAAGAAACGGGTATTCGGATCGTCAAGATGCTCGTAGGCAGGTTTGCGCCGTTTGCCGTGTTTCAGCAGTGCGTCGAAATCGTCGAGCGACCACGGCTCGCCGTTCCACAATTTCACTTGGACCACTATTTTCCCGCCGCCTGATACCACTGCGGAAGGTTGGACACGCCCTGGCGCATCTTCGGTCAGATCCGCTTCGAGGTCCTCGTCATCGGCAGGTTCCAGGGTGACACGCGAAGCTGATTTAGTGATCAGCAAGAGCCGGAGGGTAAAGAGCACCGAAACATCCAGCTGATATTCAAACCCAGCGAGCGCGGCGGCTCCACCGGGGGCCGGCTTGTCGCCAGTATTAGCTTTACGGTCGTTCATTGGTTGCCCCCAGCATCATTCACCCACCGAAGAGCGCAGAGCGGGCTCAAGCCTTCTGATCCGAATTTCCACACCAGTTCAAGGCCAGACTAACCTGTTCATGGTTTGATCACACAAAGTGTGCACGGCAGTCGGGTTCAAACGCCGACCGATCCATCAATGGAATTCGGGGAACACATCAAAAGATCAAAATCGCCACGCACATCATGTACCAGCGTACTGAGCACGGTCACCCTCAGACACTTGTCACGATCCTGAAAAAGCTACGGCCGGATAATCCTCAAGCTCGATAACGCGGAACTGCTTGATGACTATTTCAGGACTTCTATCGCTGAGCATTGGCGCGACGGCCACGTGGCTGTAGACATGAACCATGATCCAGTCGCAACTCATATCGCTTATCGCTGAAAGACCATCCCAGTTCGCATGGTTCCTTGGTGCTGGGGCATCGCGCACTGCGGGCCTGCCAACCGCCGGCGACGTCATCTGGGACCTGAAGCGGCGATACTACACGCGCGAGGAGAACCGGGAGGTATCCCCGCAGGACGTCCAGAACGACGCGGTACGAACGACCATCCAGGCCTTCATGGACTCCCGCGGCTTTCCACCCCTGTGGTCCGATGCCGAGTACTCGACTTATTTTGAGAAAATCTTCGGTGACGACCATGAGCGGCAACGGAAATATCTGAGAGGCATTCTGTCCGAAGACAAGGTCACCCTGTCCGTAGGGAACAGGGTTCTGGGCGGGCTGCTGGCGGCTGGGATGTGCCGTGCGGTCTTCACCACTAATTTCGACAGCGTGGTCGAGAAGGCCGTAGCAGAGGTCGGCGGCGGATCGCTTCAAGCCTATTCCCTCGAAGGCACGGCTTCGGCGGCCAACGCAGTCCTGAATGAGGAATACCCCTTTTACTGCAAACTCCATGGCGACTTCAGGTTCGAGAGCCTGAAGAATCTCAGCGCCGACCTGGCCGTGCAGAACGAGGACTTATCGAAAGCGTTCGTGGCCTCCGGCACGCGCTTCGGGCTTGTCGTTGCCGGCTATAGCGGGCGGGATGCCAGCGTCATCAAGCTGATGAGCGACGTGCTCGACGCGCCGAACCCATTCCCCCACGGCCTGTACTGGACCGGACTGAAGGGCTCGTCTGTACACCCATCCGTCAAGGCCCTGATCGCCAAGGCCGTCGGCGCCGGTGTGAAGGCAGGGTATGTTGAGATCGAGACGTTCGATGCCTTCACGTCCCGCCTCTGGCGGAACATCGACGGCAAACCTCCCGGCCTCGACGGGAAAGTTCGCAAGGTGCATCTCTCGGCCGTGAGCATCCCCTTGCCGGACCACGGCAATGCGAAACCGTTGCTCCGTCTGAACGGTTTGCCCGTCCAACTGCCGGGTCGCTGCTTCGAGCTCACTTTCAACCAACCGCAGGAATGGGCAGACCTTCGGGAAGCGACCAGAGAGCAACGCGATGCAGTGATCGTGACAAAGGGTGAGCGGATCTGGGCCTGGGGACAGGAAGCTGACATCCGGGAGTGCTTCGGGGACAAGCTGGCCGAGATAGCAGCGTTCGATCTTCCTGCCGACTATCAGGCGCCGGAAAACCTGCACTTCAAGGCGTTCGTGGAAGAGGCGCTCATTCTGGCGCTGACCAAAGACAAGCCACTCCTTCCGCGGATGAAGCCCTCCGCCGGATACATTATTGTCGATCCCCATGCCGAAGATGTCGGCGCGTTGAGCGATCTGCAGGCGCTTGTAAGCAGGATCACCGGCATCATCCCCGGCCTGCTTAGCCCCGTCAGCGACGAGCATCCCGAAGCTGACAAGGTGCGCTGGGCAGAGTCGCTGCGCGTCACGCTGGACTGCAAGGAAGGCAGGGACTGGCTGCTGCTGGAGCCCGATATCTGGATATGGCCCGCCCACGCGCGATCGGTGGCGGCGGACTTTCTCAACAAGAGGAAGAGCGGACGGTTCAACAACCTCCACAACCAGCTTTTGCAGGCGTGGACCGGAATCATTCTGGGAACCGACAAACGCAATGCCGATCTGGAATTCCGGCCCTTCGACAGCGGCGGTGACGTCGAGAACCCGACGTTCCAAGTCGGGACCCGTACGGCGTTCTCCAAGAAGCTTACGGCATGAGCGCGCTGGTTTCCGAACTTGGCGGATATGCCGCTGTTCCCGAACCGGAGCTTCGGTTTGCCGGGGACAAGCTTGGGAAACACCCTCTCGCAGGCCTCATCCAGCATGGTCCCTACGGCCTGCGCTACGCTGCACCCAGCAGCTTGCGTCTCGCGATGCTGGCGCCGGAGCGGGACGTCGGCAAGCTTCGGGGACTGGTTGCCGAAATGCAGCGTCCGGCAAGGCCAAAAGAGGCCACCAACTACTATCCCGATTATCCCGGCTTCAAAGAGGTCTTCCGCATTCCCATCGCGCCCGAGGATGAGCGCCTCTTGCTCTCCTTTCCGTCCGTGCTCGATGAACATGCCCGCGACGGCGAGAAGAAGCGCCTTGCGGCGGAGTTGTTCCAATGCATCGCCAGGCTGCGGACGCTCCGCAGCAGTTTCGACGTTGCCCTGATATATCTACCACCCAGCTGGGCGGCGTGCTTCGAAGGCGAGAACTTCAACTTTCATGATTTCCTGAAGGCATACTCCGCCCCTTCGGACATACCGATCCAGATCGTGCGGCAGAACAGCTTCGAGCGTTCCTGCCGCGCAAATGTGATGTGGGGCTTAAGTGTCGCGGCCTACGCCAAGGCTGGCGGCGTTCCATGGAAGCTTGCAGGGCTCAATCCCGATGAGGCTTTCATCGGGATCAGCTACGCCATGAAGTCGGATGGCGCCGGCAATCACTATACGACCTGCTGCAGCCAGGTCTTCGATCCGGACGGTACCGGCTTCCGTTTCGTCGCATACGATGCGCGGGAGTTCACTCAGGACCGACGTAAGAACCCCTATCTTTCCTACCTCGAGATGCAGGCCGTGCTGTCGCGCAGCCTCGAAATCTATCAAAGCGCTCATTTTGGGAAATCCCCGAATAGGATCACGGTGCATAAGAACACCGAGTTCAAGGAAGACGAGATCCTTGGTGCCATCGACACTTTCCGGGACGGCACGGATGTGGAGCTGGTGCAGATTGTTAGGAACGTCCCGTGGCAGGGGATCCGATACAATATGCAGGACAAGCCTGATGGCTACCCGGTGGCGCGCGGCACCTACATTCCCGTCAGCGCGAACGAGGCCCTGCTCTGGACGCAAGGCAGCGTGCGCGGGGTTCACATGCAGGGGTCAACCCGAGACGTCTACAAGGAGGGTGCACTGAAACCCACGCCCTCACCGGTCCTCATCCGCAGATTTTCGGGCGAAGGCGGGTGGCATGACACCTGCGCCGGTATCCTGGGCCTGACTAAGATGGATTGGAACAACAACACCCTCTACAAAAAGCTGCCAGTGACGCTGGGCTATTCCAAGGCATTTGCCGATATCATCCAGCAAAACCCGAACATGGTCGACGAGGTCTACGACTTCCGGAATTTCATGTGATCGGCACTTCAAGTGAGTTCGCAGGATGACCATGAAGCGATTGCCCCGCGAACCCGAGACGTTCGACGCGCTTGAGCTGTACGCCGCGCTCGCGCGCCAACAGGGGTATCGCATTGACATCCCGGAAGACCTGGAGGCCTTTCAGCGTCAGGTGTCGACGTCGCTCAAAGCGACGCTCGCCAATCCAAACATCCTGCATGGCAAGCGGGTGGAGGCAATGTTTGCCCATGTCCTAGGGGCCTTAGGCGAGTGCAAGTACATCAAGCAGGAAGATGGCGGCGCCTCGTTTTCCAGCTCGGATGAGTTCCTGGTTCCTGACTACCGTGTCGTTACCAACACGGGCGATCTGCTGCTCATCGAAGTGAAAAACTTCCACATGAAGGATTTCGGCTCGCGCTACACGATCACGCGGTCGTACCTTGCGAGGCTGGCTTCGTATGCGGAAATGAATCGCGCGAAGCTCAAGATCGCCATCTACTTTTCGCGGATCAACCAATGGGTATTGTTGTCGCCCGAGGCCTTCCTCGTCGATAGCCGCCGGGCGTACATCGATTTGCCTTACGCAATGGCGCGAAACGAGTTTTCGCATTTGGGCGACCGGATGATCGCCACTCTGCCGCCCTTGAGCATTGAATTTATCGGCGATGCGGAAGACGAGCGGGCGATCGTTCAGGAGGACGGGACGGCCGTCTTCACGATCCGCGAAATCAAAATGTATTGCGCCGGCAAGTTGATCACCGACGAGATCGAAAGGAAGATCGCGTTCTACCTCATGAGGTATGGAAAATGGGACCAGACGGAAATGCCGGCCAACATCGTCAATGGTCGCCTCGTTTCCATGGACTTTGTGTCCAGGCCGGAAGAGCCATCCGAGGAGCAGCAGTTTCAGATATTGGGAAACCTCAGTTCAATGGTCAGCGCCGCTTTTCGGGAACTGACGATTGACGAGGAGGCGGGCGTTTTCGCGCTCGATGTGAAGTACGACCCGCAGATGTTCAGCGTTGAGATACCCAAGGACTACAAGGGCAGCGCACTTCCGCTGTGGCAGTTTGTGCTCCAGCCGAATTTTGATTTTCAGGTGACGGTGTAACCACTTACGGGTCATCACCATCGTCTCTGGCAAGGATCAGATGTCCGCTTCTGCGATACCACGAAGGTCTGCTGAGCGTCCGATTTTGCGGCGCGAAGCTGTCCTCAGGGTGACACGTTCGAACCCAGCACGACTCCTCCCTGTATGTTCATAATTTGTGCTTCGAAAGTCGCATAATTTGCAACTTGGGGCTACGCATCCAGAGGAATCCTGAGTTCGGGAACGAGCTTCTGAGATCGTTGGAGTCAGGTGCGGGGCCTGCGCAGCGCCATGTCAAGCGAGTTCAGAATGGCGAGCGCGCAGTCGCGTTCGATCGGCTTCAGCTTGTCATGGAGGAGCAGGATCGTCAGCTCGTTGACTGATTCGGCAGGATCGGACCACGGCCTGAAGGAATCCCTGAGAACGTCCGTCAAGCGCGTGGCGGTGCCAGTGGGCACATCGGCGCCGGCGCCGATCAACGCGCGCAGCTCAATGATGGCGATCATCGGCGAGGGGCTGGTTGCCTGCGTCATCGGCCTTTTCGCGGTTTCCGCTCGGCCGATCTTGCTGGATCTTTCGATAGTGGGCAATTCGTCTCCTGGATTTGGCAGCCGGTGGACCGCCGTCGCGTTGGCTCGTAAGCATGGCGAAGAATGCATCGGCCATCTCGTAGGCGAGTTCCGGCCAGAGGCGGTCCACCGAGCCCACAAAGCTGGCCTTGTTCTTTCCCTCAACGCCGGCTCAACCGAGCCCGAGCTTCTTCCTGAGTTCGGCGTTTTCCTTGCGAAGGCGGTCGGCAAGGAGCTTCTTCAGGCGGACATTCTCTTCTTCAAGCTTTACCAGATCTTTGAGTTCGTCGCCGCCCGGCGTTTGTCCGGCGGCCTTCTTCCACTGGTAGTAGGTCTGTTCCGATATGCCGGCTTTCTTGATAGCGTCCTTGATGCTGTCTCCCCGACCTGTCTGCTTCTCGATCTCGCCGAGCTTTTGGGCCCGTTCCTTTTCAGAATATATTTTCCGCACCGTTCGGACCGTTAGGGGAGCGACCGCTTCAGAAGAAGGCGCCTGCTTGCCCGACTTGGCGGCTCCGGTTCGCGTGGCACGTCCGGTTGCCCTTTTCGGCTTCGGTGCTTTTTTCCTGGTTTCATGCGTCGTTTCATGCGTCGGTTCTTTCGCAAGCGCTTCGGTCGAAGCCTGGCTTCGTTCGGTTTCCTTGAGGTCGGCCATAAAATCCCCCTATGATGTCAAACGTTCATTCTTCCGCGCAACATCAAGAACTTACGGACCTTAGAGTCCGTGCCGAAAGTCATTGATTTCGTGCGATGCGCCGGACAAGGATCATGACGGCTGCGGCGTAGAGGAATGCTGTTGCGGATTCGATGGTGGCCTCGGCGTCCTTCCATAGGCGTCTGTTGCGACTGATCCACGCAAAAAAGCGTTCCACGACCCAACGTCTCGGTTGCACGGCGAAGCCGATCTGATCTGGCTGTCTTTTGACTATTTCGACTGCGATGGAGGTGGCCTCGGCCACACGCGGTCCTCGGTATCCAGAATCGGCGAACACCATTCGGATAAAGGGAAACGGTCGCCGCGAGGCGTTCAGGA
>NZ_FOSL01000036.1 GCF_900114255.1 Neomesorhizobium albiziae
AGCCGCTCGGCGCGGCGAAGCACCTCACCGGCGATCACAACGGTGGCCTGACGTGAGTTCTCCTCTTGCGGCCACTTGCTGAAGCCGTTCACCAGGTTCGCCAGCACCTGCGGACCAAAATCAGAGAGCCGCTCGGCGTGGCCGGCCCAACGAAGGATCTGACCGGCGATCGCCACCGTGGCGTCGCCACAGCCCGTCTCGTCAGGCCACTTGCTGAAACCGTTCACCAGGTTCGCTAGCGCCTGCGGATCGAACCCAGACAGCTGGTCGGCGCGGCGACAGACCTCACCAGCGATCGCAACGATGGCGTCGCCACAGCCCGTCTCGTCAGGCCACTTGCTGAAGCCGTTCACCAGGTTCGCCAGCCCCTGCGGATCAAACCCAGACAGCCGGTCGGCGCGGCGACGGACCGCACCGGCGATCGCAACGATAGCGCCGCGGCAGTCCTCCGGCCACTTGCTGAAACCGTTCACCAGGTGCGCCAGCCCCTGCGAAGTGAAATCAGAGAGCTGGTTAGCGCGGCGAAGCACTTCGCCGGCGATCACAACGATTCCCTGACGTAAGTTCTCCTCTTGCGGCCATTTGCTGAACCCGTTCACCAGGTTCGCCAAGTGCTGCGAGGTAAAATCAGAGAGCCGCTCGGCGCGGCGAAGCACCTCACTGGCGATCCCAACGGTGGCCTGACCTGAGTTCTCCTCTTGCGGCCATTTGCTGAAGCCGTTCACCAGGTTCGCCAGGTGCTGCGGATCAAAATCAGAGAGCCAGACATTGCCGCGGCCGGCGCGGTGACGGACCTCCCCGGCGATCGCAACGATAGCATCACCACAGCCCGTCTCGTCAGGCCACTTGCTGAAGCCGTTCACCAGGTTCGCCAGCCCCTGCTGAGTAAAGTCAAAGAGCCGGACGTCGCGTTTAGCGCGGCCAACGACCTCTCTGGCGATCGCGAGTGTGGCGTGGCGACAGTCCGCCTCTCCCGGCCACTTGCTGAAACCGTTCGCCAGGTGCGCCAGATCCTGCGGATCAAAACCAGAGAGCCAGACATTGCCGCGGCCCGCGCGGTGACGGACCTCACCGGCGATTGTAACTATAGCGCCGCGGCAGTCCTCCGGCCATTTGCTGAACCCGTTCACCAGGTTCGCCAATCCCTGCGAAGTAAAAGCAGAGAGCAGCTCGGCGCGGCGGCGAAAGAGCTCACCGGCGATCGCGACTACAGCGCCGTGGCACTCCGCCCCTTCCGGCCACTTGCTGAACCCGTTCACCAGGTTTGCCAGTATCTGCGGATTAAAGTCAGACAGGCCGGCTCGGCCGGCGCGGTGACGGACCTCATCGGCGATTGCACTTATAGCACCGCGACACTCCGCCTCTTCCGCCCACTTGCTGAACCCGTTCACCAAGTTAGCCAGGTTCTGCGCAATAAAAGGAGAGAGCCGGGGAGCGCGGCGGCGGATCTCGACGGCAATTGCTACTGAGGCCTCACGAGAGTTCTCCTGTTCCGGCCACTTGCTGAAACCGTTCACCAGCAGGGCCAGACTTTGACTGTTGGCCTCCCGAAGCGCTCCGCCTTGCTCACACAAAAATTCGGCAATTCTGATCATTCCATTACGGCATTCCGCCACTCGGGGATATCGACTGAACGACAATACGAAAAGCGAAAGCGCTCTGCTTTCGACGTCGTTTAGCGTATTGTCGAGCCTCGACACCTGAGCCGCCATGGCCCTGCAAGCTTTCATACCTGCCTGACCTTCAGCCTCGCGGCTCACTGCGTTGCATGTCGTGGCATACCCCCAGGATTTCCAGGCGCGGACATCTTGCTGCCATCTTGGGACAAATTGACGTGAGAACTCGGCAGCGGCCTTTTGCAGGAATGTTGCGTGGTTCGCTTGGCCCCGCAGCTTCTTGTCATGCTCCACCACAGCGCTTGAGAATTTATCGATGTCGCCAGCGAAGCAAATATCGTGTAGAGCGTCATTAAGTTGCATTTCCGAGCGTGCGCGGACACTCCGCGCGGCTACATTGTAGACACGCCGTCTTCGTGCTCCTCTATCCGGGTCGGACACGGTTTGCCTATGGGGTGGGAGCGCGTCTGGTTGCGATGTTCTGGCTCCTTGATCGCCGAGCCAGGGTTCGCCATCAGAACGCAAAGAGCTTTCTTCTAGCGCTGGCGCTCCACCCTGCGACACGGAGGGAAAAGCCGTCGCCGACGATGACGCCTTCGCATGGGCGTCCTCCGCGCTCACGAGCTTCTTCGTACCTAGATCCGAGAGCACGACAACCTTGGCTGCTGGCGCCGTGTCGCTGTCGACCGCAGCGACTTGCGGCGCCGGCCGCCCGGCGGCCGCACTCCCGGCGCCAGCGGCCGGCTTGCGCTTGTCTTTCCCCTTCCTGCGCGTTGCAGTGCCTTCGGCCACTGCAGCCTTGCCGGCAGTGTCGGCCAGTATCGCAGCGCCAGCGTCAGCCGGCGATGCAATGATGGCTGGCGTCTTCGTCTGCAGTGCCAGGATGCGCATGACCTCGTGCGCAGTGATCCACGCGCCGTCCACGATCTGGCCCAACAGTTCCAATGGGGGACCGACACCTGTTCGGTCATCGCTTAGCTTGTCAAGGATGTCGTCTTGCAACGCCAACGCAAATTCCGAAAGCCGCTCCATGACTCCTTCCAGAACGGCGCAGTGCTCTGCGTCGAGTGGGCGCCCGTTGCTGCGCAGAACAGCGTCGGACGTCGAGAGGAATGCCGGAAAAACGTCTTCGATGAAGGTTCCCAGCAGACGCACCCGCCCGTTCTCACCCATGAGGATTTCCCTCACGGCTGCTTCGAACATGCTTGCCTGCGGCTCAATCTTGACCTGCGCGAGAGCGACCCGCGATTGCAGCTGCATGACCTTCGTATTCAGTGCCCAGCCGGTGTGCAGCCGCAGTGCAGCCTCTTCGTCCTGCCGCATCTCGGCCGTTGTACTTGGTAAGTTGGCAGTGGCGGCGCAGACGGACCGCATCCGTTCGCAGCGACGTGCCTTCTTTTCCCACCACTCCATGCAGGCCACATAGCGCTCCGCCACGCCGGAAGCCACTTTGCTCAGCTGGTCCGGGGTAGCGTTGGATTGGAGCGCCCGGTCGAGCACGGTGGCCGCACTCTTCCTGCGCTCTTCCAAGCGGGAGATAGTCGCGTAGCCCAATGCGTTGCATTGCTCCGCTGCATCGAGCGCATTGTCGCGGAGTCGACGCGCCTGATCGTCGGACAGAATGCTACGCGCCACAGACGGGGGCAGGCTCGCGCGGTAGTCCAGAACTGTTGAGCCTGCATTGACGACCCGATCGATCAGCTCTTGCGCCTCCTCCGGGTTCTGGGCTCGCTTGGCCGCATTACGGCAAGCGTCAAGTTCCTCAAGCAAGCCGTCCATTCGTCGCTTTGTTGCGTTGATTTCTTCGCCGGTCAAGGAAATGGGGACTGCCACACCCGAAGTTGGCGGCTGGCTGGCGACCGGCGCCGTGGCTCCCCCCTCCGATACTGAGGGAAACCCGCGCCGCCGCGCAATGACTGCGCGTGGCGCAGCGGCTGCGCGTAGCGGAGCGCCCAGGATTCGATGTGCGCCAACGGAGGGACCGGAAGACCCGTCACCAAGGGCATCATCGGCACCGCGCGCGGAGGACGTCCCTCTATCTTGAGGCCCAGAGCGCATCCGCTCCACGACGGAATCGAACGATTGACTGCCCTCCCCAAGGGCAAGACTTGATTCCGAGCGCGAACTGCTCGATCCCCACGTGCTGTCGGCTCCAGCATTCCCAATGCGCGATATCCCAGGTCGGCCAATGCCCGTCATATTCCATCTCCGATCCAGGCGAGAATGCGCTGCCTATAGTGTTGGGGCTGATGTTCCTCAGCCGAGGGCTTTGGCGTATAAGTGCAATCGCCCAGATGGCACATGGTCTTCCCGAACGGGGCCCAGCGCCTTTCACCAGCCGCTCAACGCGCTTGCGATTGAAGTGCACACCCCTATCGGTGAGTTCTAGCTAGATAGACCGCCTGGCTGACGATCGGCTGACGAAGCCGTTCTCCCGGACGCACAAAAGAAAATCCAACCTGGCTTAAGCGTTAGCGATTAATGAAATCAGGCTTCGGCCTACACCGACCGGCGAAGCCCGCAGGTCAGGCCGAAGCCTGAAGTTGCGGGGGGTCTTGCTGGGCTGCCAGTCGGCCGCCGGCATGAGAAGATCGAGTTGCCGCCCTTGAGCATGCTGTTCCATCATCGCCTCCATCGTTGCGAATCGCTTCAAGTGATGACGACAAGGATACGCCCTGCGTGTCGATAAGCCGGCGCAGCCCGCGCAGGCAGGTGAAGGAAAGCCGTGGCGTGGCCACCATCGGCGGCGTCGCCGCGCCGGTCTCGGTCATCCACGCCGGCAGCAGCAGCCGGCCGCCATCCGGCAGTTCGACGACAAAGTGGGCGTCGCCGGCGTAAAGGAGATGACGCACGACCGTGAGGCGAGCGCCGGCATGCGGGTGATGCGGATACTGGACAACGACTTCAAGCGGCTGTTGCTGGGCAGTATGTCGCGGGTTCGAAGGGAACAATGAGTGAAGCCGAGCTGCATGTGATCAAGGCAAGGCTGCGAGGAGGCATCCTCAATAAGGCGAGGCGAGGCGAGTTTCGTTGCAATGTGGTACTTGAGCCAGACATGCAAGTCAGGGAGACGATCGTCCATTTCTTCGGGACGTTCGCTCGCGTCGGATCCGCATCCCAGACCGTCAAGGCCTTTCGCAAGGAAGGCCTTCTGTTTCCATCGCGCTTGCACATCGACCGCGGTGCGCGTCCTGAACAATCCGCGCTACGCCGGCGCCTATGCCTATGGCCGGCGACACTATCGGCGCGCCATCGATGGCAAGAAGACTGTGCGTGCACGCGTCAATGATGACTGGCTGGCCTGCATCCCCGATGCTCATCCCGGCTACATCAGTTGGGAGCAAACATCAGGAGAACCTGGAGATTCTCAAGGCGAACGGTCGTGGATATGACGCGGCACGAGCATCAATCAAGGGAAGGCCCGGCGCTGCAGCAAGGTCGGGCCGTGTGCGGGCAATGCGGACGGCATTTCCGAGTTCGTTACGCTGCCCGCCGCGGCCGGCTGGAAGCTTGGTACATCTGTGATCGCGCCCTTAGCTATCGCGCAGAGCCGTTTTGCCAGTCGATCGCCGGGCCTCCTGTCGATGAAGCCAACGGCATGCTAATTTTCGAGGCGCCCATCGCTGCGACGAACAGCTTCATGGGGCGCGCTTCGCCGGTGACGGGATCGAAGAGGTCGATGGTGTCGCCGGCGAAATCGACAAACACCTTCTCGCCGCCCAGGTGTGTCTGGCGCATCGTCGGGCGCGCGCGCCCTTTCCAGGCCTCGAAGGTCGTGCAAAACCAGGTATAGCCAAAGCCGTCGGGATTGGTGGCACGATACTCTTCCCACAGCAGCACCCGCGTTACGCCGCGGCGGCGTAACTCCTTCTCCACATAGGCCCAATCGGGCACCGGCCGGCTGGGGCTTTGCGACGCCGCCTTCGGCGCCGGGAAGAGCAGCAGCTCGAGGCCTTCGTCATCCATTCCTTCAGGCAGCGGCCAGCTCAGCCCGGCAAGACGGGCGCGCCGCAGATAACCATGCACGACACCATTGCTCACCCCGAGCGTGCGCGCGATGACGCGTTCGGTCAGGCCCTGGACATGCCTTAGACGTAAAACTTCTCTGATCCGGCGCATCGACAATCTCTGGGTTGGCATCAGGCTTCCTCGTTTTGAACGAGGCATCCTGTAGACCGGTTGAGTTGTCGGCCGAAGCGTCCAGCACCTCCGAAAAGGTGCTCACGATCCTCTGAAATCGCTGCTCACGATCGTCTGAAATCGTTGCTCATGATCTCGTGAAATCCGTGCTCACGATGCGGTGAAATCCGTGCTCACGATCGCCTGAAACACGCACGCTGTCGACGTGATCGAGGATCAGGCTGACCATCAGCTTCGTCACTGATCGACGCGTCTCGGCGGGCAGTGCTTGCCATTGCGGCGTCTGCGCCGTCTTGGCGTCGTTCGGGTTCGAAAACAGATCGAACTGGTATGTCGTGGGTTGGCGCGGCATGGATATCTCCCCGATTCGAATCGTGAGAGCCCAATGCTGCGCCCATCTCCTGCGATTGCGATGGGGCACCCTTGTCCCGGAGTAGGATCGCCAGGGCACCGATCGCGGCAAGGTTGACAAGCGGAGCAGTCGTCATGCGCCAGTTCGAGCCCACCGCCCGGTCGAATATCCACGCCGGAATCTCCAGCCACCGGTGCAATGGCTGGCCAGAAAGGGTGCAGCGGAAGACCGCCGCATCACCCTTCTCGATCACCTCATGGACAAAGACTTGCCGCTCAGCCCAGGGATGCCATGGATAAAGAAGCTCGCGCTCAACATCGGTCCCGTGGGTGTTCCGTCGTCGAGTTGTACAACAGCCTTCATCCGCACAAGGCGCTCGGCTATCGTTCACCCCGCGAGTTCATCGCGGATCAAACCCAACCCTGATGATCGTGTCCGATCATTCGGGGGCAACAACATGCTGGCGGGTGATGTCATGCCGGCGCGCAACATCCGATACCGTCGCACCGTCCATCCCGACTTCCGATAGGATCTCCAGCTTCCGCTCAACCGACCAGCGCCGCCGCCGCTCAACACCCAGAACCTCTTGCCGCATCCGCCACCTCCTTGACGACGTCAAAACGACGTCGTTAACGACGTGAACTTACCGCCTCACACGCCTTCGAATAAGGCGGCCCAAATCGGCCGGTTACGGCAGGCCGCGTCGGTCGATCACGAGCAGAGGGTTCGAAATGCGGCAGTCCAAGTCTGCGAACGGCGCTGATACAGCTCGCATGGGTCTCGCTGCGCCATCAATCGCGCGCGGGTGCCATTGCGCACGGTCGAATACGGCTTGCCGGCCGGCAGAGTGCTGCACAATTAAATTGCTGAAAATCTAACCAAATGTTCAGTTGATTTTCTGGGCCACCCCCCTCAGGGCGTCGTAAAGCAGCTTGACCATGCTCGACTCCAAAGTCAGGTTCAGGCTCCATTGCTGACTTAGGGACTGAAACTTAATGAGGTCGGAAGCGTTGTCCGGGTCCATGGAAGCCATGAAGCTCCTCAGGTTTCTTTCTGCTGCAACAGTTGCACCACCGAGACTGCTGTTGATACCGCGGCCGTTAAGGCCGCCATCAGGTATAGACGACATATTTATCTCCTATTTACAAGTCCTTATTTAGCACAATACTCCTTCTATGTAGTATCTATTATCTCTCTCGCTGCATCTATCGCGTCCACAATGACTTCCAATACTTCGAACGTGCGCTTGGAAACGCCAGCATCCATTTCACGTTTCAACGATTGCCGCCAGGTATCGAATTCCCTCTCTAGGGCAGATCTCTTTGCACCGTCGAAATCACTTAGCAGCCGCCTCTGCAACTCAAGCGGGGCCATTACTTCGCTCACCCTTTTTCCTCCTCCGCTATCCATCTCGGCTTGCTCGGATAGGGAACATGCACCTCATCCGCGCCGATGCGCACAGAAATTCCGCCGCGATCGATGGCAACGATCTGGCCCAAGCTTTCGAGACTGTCGCCGATCTTCAGGCGCGTTCCATTCTCAACGACGATGAACGGCGTTCGGCCGAGGTGTACACCTCTCGGCGCCGGCAATATGACGGGCGTGAACTGCGTCTCAAGCGGGATGTAGGGTGCGAACTTCTCCTGAAAGCGGGAAGCGACGTTCTGCCACGCTTCAAAAGCAATCGGAGTCAGCTTCCCCGAAACGAATACGCCGTCTGGCTTCGTCAAGATGCGAATGGAGCGACGCAGTTGGGCCGTCATCGCGGTCTCTAGAAAAACGCGAGCGCGCTCGGGTGTAGCGATCGCGTCCTCAACTTCGCCTAGCCCTGGAATATCCTGCCGCAGGCGATGAAGCGCCGCTGCGACCTTCGCATCGCTCGGTCCATGTCCTGTTAACGTGATCTCTCCGGCGCCATTCAACCGAACGCTGCCCTCGATTCCGAAGCCGCTGATGACCGTCTTCACAAGGTCGACGAGTTGTGAATCCGACAGAGTGGCCGGTCGTTTGAATAACACTTCCGCCTCAAGGCCAGCGTTGCGTAGGGCGGCTTTCAACTCACTATCGTCTCCAGGTCGCAAGTCTCCTTCGATGACCAGTTTGTCGTCGACGACCGTGATATTGAAATTACGTGCGACCTTCAAATCGCGAATGATATCGCGCGCTATCCTCATCCGCTCAGCGGCCGGAGCGGCTTCTGGGGCGGAGGGAGGAACTCGCCCTAATGCCGCCCAAACCCCGACAGCCGGCGTAAACAGGAGAGCGCAAGCTACTGCGCCGAGCCGTAATCGCCGTGGTATGGAGCCCACCATAAGATATATCTTTCGGCCGACGAAAGCCGACGCTGCTTCGGCACCGGTGACGAGACACGCGGAAGTATCCAGGTCCCCGCTTTCGACCACGGAGTCGAACTCGGGAAAGCTGCTCCCGGCCGGACCGATCCCGAAGATCGTCCGCCCAACCTGTATCGGAGTCAGCGGATCGAGCTCCGTCCAGTTGTCTGACGTGAGATCCTTCCCGCCGATGCGCACACCTGGTGCGAGGGCAATAATCTGGATGCGTCCCGCCTCGACGGCAATGCGAAGATGTGAGGCAGCCAGTTCCGGGTCAGCGAAGGTGAGGTCATCGGTGGCGCTGGAACCGATCAGCCAGCCTCCTTCCTCCAGCGAGGTCTCTGCACCCCGATTGGGACCTGACAGCACGCGTAGGGTCAGCTTGGCTTCATCACCAGCCAGAGTAACGTATTCCATGTTCATATCTCTCACGACAGCGATATCCTTGCCAGCGGCTGTACGGAGATATCGGGGGTAAGCTCCTGATACGACAGCACGGAAAGCCCATAGAGATCGACTTCGATGATCTTGCGCAAGTATCGGCGGATATCGATGGAAGTCAGCAGCACGGGCTTGTGCCGCTGCTGGCCGACATTGCCCATCGCCTCTCGCACCTTATCAATGATCTGCCGTGTGGTGCGAGGGTCGAGGGCCAGATAACTGCCAGCGGAAGTCTGCCGAATAGCATTACGCACCGTGTCTTCCACTTCCGGCGTAAGAATGTAGGCTGGCAATACGTTCATGCCGTCAGAATGCCGGAAACAGATTTCCCTTTTCAGCGCACAGCGCACATGCTCAGTGAGCAGAACGTTGTCTTTTTCCTTCTGTCCCCATTCGACCAGTGCGGTGAGGATGGTGCGCATGTTGCGCAGCGACACCTCCTCGGAGACCAGTCGCTTTAAGATTTCAGAAATCCTCTGCAGGGGAACGGACCGCAGTACCTCCTTTGCGAGTTCCGGGAAGGATCCTTCCATGTGATTCAGCAGAATTTTTGTTTCCTGGATCCCGATAAACTCATCTGCTTGCCGACGCAGGACATGACCAATGTGGTAGCTCAGGATCTGAACCGGTTCCAGAAATGGGATACCGGCGGCTTGCAATGACTCGCGATGTGCAATGTCCACCCAAGCGGTCTCGATCTGAGGCAGGAAGGGTTTATCGAGAATATATGGAATGCCCAGGATATCGAGGTTCTCGGGGATATCACGAGCCAAAAGATACTGCTCCCGTAATTGTCCTTCACCACATGGTATTTCGTTTACCATGATGGTGTACGCGCCATCCATGCAGCTGTCGTTGACGCGCAGATTAATGCCTGGAAAAGGAACGCCGAGATCGAGCAGGAGCGCCTGCCGCACAGCGGCCAACTCCTTGTTGAGCCGGTCTGGCCGGATGATTCTCTGAACATCAGGACCTATGTCGACCATCACAGGAACCGTGAGGGTAATGGCATCGCCGCCTTCGCTGCTTCGCTCAGCCGGGTCGTCCGACGCCGTCCCGAGCGCCCTCATGCCGGCGATCGAGTAGGAACTCACCGCCGGCGGTGAAGGCCGCCGACTGCGCTGCAATAACCAGCCACCGCCTCCAGCCAATACTGCCAAGATCACGAAAATCACCGTAGGAAAGCCAGGCACGAAAGAGAACAGAAGGAGGATGAATGATCCCACGATCAGTGCTCGTGGTTGGGCTGTGACCTCGTCTCCAATCTCACTACCGAGATCTGAGCCCTTATCCTTGTCGCTTACCCTCGTGACGATGAAACCTGCCGTGATTGAGGTGAAGAGAGCCGGGATCTGACCGACGAGCCCGTCCCCGATGGTCAGGATGGCGTAAATCTCGAGAGCCTTGTGCAAGCCCATGCCCTTTTGCAGGGCGCCAATCGCGATGCCGCCTATGATGTTCACGGCGATGCTGATCAAGCCTGCGATGGCGTCACCTTTGACGAACTTCATGGCACCGTCCATGGCGCCGTACAATTGGCTCTCGCGCTCGACGGCGGTGCGCCGCCGACGTGCTTCTTGGATATCGATGCCACCCGCACGCAGGTCGCCGTCGATGCTCATTTGCTTGCCCGGCATCGCATCCAGGGAGAATCGTGCGGCGACTTCAGCCACGCGCTCGGATCCTTTCGTGATGACCACGAACTGCACAATGGTGATGATCAAGAAGGTAACCGCGCCCACCACGAGATTCCCGGCGACCACGAAGTCGCCGAAAGTCTTGATGATCTGGCCGGCGTCTGCGTGGAGCAAGATCATGCGTGTCGCGGCGATGCCGAGCGACAACCGAAAGAGCGTTGTCAGCAAAAGCACCGACGGGAAGGAGACGAACGCAAGGGGTGACTTGATATAAACTGCGACCATCAGCAGGAGCGCGGAGATTCCCAGGTTGACAGCCTGCAGTACATCCATAAGGACCGACGGCAGCGGAATAATCATCATAAAGATGATCGCAATCAACAGCGCCGCCAGAATAATGTCGTTTCGGCCAGTTGCAGCCGCCTGGACCCTTTTGAGAAAATTCACACTGCTCTCCCCCGCGAAGCACCCGGCACGGCCACCTCTGTCAGCAGTGTTGCGACCATTCGCTGACAGGCTCTCGCCTCGGATCTGAGGCCCAGTTTCCAATATGCCTTGACCCGCACCTGTAACATCAGGAATCGGCCCTCATCATCTAGCGGGTGCTCAAGAATCCGGCCCGCCTCAGCAACGGCTTCCTCGCAGTGTCCCGCACGCAGCAGTGCGAGACAGCGTGCATGTCGTGCCCAGCGCGATCCGGAGTCGAGACGATCAAGGGCGACCAGCAGCTCGGCTGCATTGTGAGGATAGCCGAATTTGATATAGAGATACGCAAGCACCGATAGGACATCGCGCTTGTCGGGACTGATGAGCGGTTCCGTCATCAGGATTATCCTCGCATCAGAGCGCGGCAGGCGTTGTCCAAGAGAAACCGGTCGCATCGCGCCCGATCGAGGACCGAGAGCGCGTCGCGGAACACGGCGCGATCTGAATCCTCCGTTTGCGCCGCCAAATCGGCCAGCGATGCATGTGCGGCCTCGAGCGTCGCAACGTATGTCGCCGATTGGAGGATTCCGGGATTCGCGATCGGGGGAGCGAAGGCGGCGATCATCAGCTCGTCGGCGGAGGGGGCGTCGTAGAGCAGATCGAATTGCAAAGCCGGCCGAGTATCGACTACTGGCGCGCCACGAGCGCCCAGCAGCGGCACAACAAGTTCTGCCCGGATAAGACCACCAACGTCGAGTCCCGTTTGCCGCAGTTCCGCCAATCCAGAGGCGGATTGAGCAAAAAAATTCAAGCTACCAGAATCGATGCTAATCATTGGTCACTCCGCCGCGGCATCAATTTCGTCGATGAGCCGCACGAGAACCTGCGCCGCAGATTCCAGAGTTGGAAGATCAACGCGGTCCATAGCCATACCAATGAGCAGGACCAGCAGCGCCTCGCCATTGAAGGCGACATGCACCATGAATGGCAGCGCACGATCCGGGTGTACCGCTCTGAGAGCCGCCGCGGCGGCACCCTTGCGGCGAAGCGGCATGGCACGCGTTAAGTACATTACGAAAGAGCCGTCGCGACATTCCAAGTGGAGATTGCCCGAACGCTCGAAACGCAGCGTTAATGGCGGCGTCTGCGGTGGAAGTCCCATCGCCGAGCAAAAGGCTTGAATGGCAGCTTCCGCGCTCATGCGCTCTCTTCCTGTCCAATGCGGATGTCCATCGCTTGCTGTACTGCCCGCAACGTCGTTCCTCGCGCCTCCAAGTCGCGGTAGACTCCGACCGGAATCATCGCGAGCAATTTTCGCGATTCGCGCAGTAGGGAAATCTGCAGATCCAGTTGAACGGCAGGAATTCCAAGCCGTTCCGGAATTGGAATGATCTTCGATGGATCAGGAACGATATCCTCAACGAGCGGCAATAACTGCTGCATCACGCCGGTAGCGGTGATGACGATCTTACTTTGTCGCCCGACCCGCTCGACCATCTCCCCGCAGCATTCGTGCACGGTATCCAACACTCGCAACGCCGATAATCCGCCGAGGATCTCACGTAGCCGAGCAGGCTCGATCGATGGACCAACCGAACCGATGTCCTCGCCGAGCGCGCGCGTAAGAAAAGTGACATGCCGAGCAAAGCCCTCAACTCCAAACCTATCGAGAATTCCCCTATATAGCCGAACCGGTCCTGGATCGCTGGAGATCGTGGCCCGATAGAAATCACTCAGCTCTGCAGCGATCTTCTTGTCACCCGCCGCTTCTTCAGACGCCACCATGGAAATATTGAGCCCGGCACGAACAGCCACCCCTTGCTTGGCCATGAGCTGGGCCTTGGCAGCATCCGTCCGTACGGCAACCTCGTCGAGACCCTCGCGTCGGAACTCTCGCGCCGCCAAGTCGAGTGCCGCATAGGCAAAAGAGGGATCCGCGAATCGCCGGCCAGCTTTGCGCAGTATGTCCTCCACGGCACAATCGCCACTGCGGATATCACGCAATAGCGCCTGCAACTCGGCACGGTTGAAAAACGGGAGCCGTTCGAAATAGGCATCAAGCTCGTCGACCGCGCTGAGCGGCGGCGCTACGCGTTCCTCCGAGATTTTGTGCTCAGCGTGCCCCGTCGATTCCATCACCTCGGAAAATCTGAAAGTGAGCTCTTCCTTTGCCTGCTCCAACAGGGTCGCATGTGTAGGCCTCTCGAGGCGAACAGCCTCACCGCGCCATGAGCCCACTGGCGTCGGGACCGGCTCGATCGCCGACCGATCAGAGCCGAGACGCAAAGAGGCCGTTCCGAATACTTCTGTCCCATCAGACATTGCTTTTAACTCCGTACGGTCGACGACGGATCGCTTGAGCATCCGGCCAACCCATATCCTTCTGGATTCCATCGCCAGCGCACTGCAGATGCCGACGTACGGGCTTCCCTGCGGGCCGACTTGCCATTCGTCGCTAGATGATGCAAGGCCGAATAGATCCAGATTCTTCTCGCCTTCAAGGTTCGGTGCTTGCTCCTTTCGAAGCTCCATCTGGACAGCGTACCACCCAGCCGAACGAGCCCGCGGTGGGGCTGCGCTCATTCCGTTTCCTGTGCGCCAAACCGGTACCCATTCATTATGAGGATGACAAATATATAGTTACTATGTGTTCATATGACATGCATATGGAGTGACCCGTAGACTTCGGTTGAAGCGTATCTTCGGCCAGCTGATACAGCGATTAGCGCGATCGATCGCCAGCCTCTGCCGCCAGCTTACCAAGCGCTCGAAGAACCTCGGCGAGAGGTTCGAGTAGATGTGACGGAATGTACTCGTCTACAAGGCCGTGCTCCAACAGCGCGCGCGCCAGCGGAATGTTTCGCATCACCGGCACAGCGGTAGCGACCGCGGCGTCGATCATACGCTGCGCCATGAGATCGGTACCAATGGCGCTGATCATGGGCAAGGAAGTGTGCCGCCGATCATAGTAAATCGCCACAGCGATATGCGTCGGATTGGTGATCAAGACGGTCGCCCGGCGCGATTGGTCGATCGTGTCCTTGGTGAGCAACTCCATATGGAGTTGTTTGCGTTTTCCTATGATCAGGGGGTCGCCTATACTCTCCTTGTATTCTCGATTCACCTCATCCTTCGACATCATGTTTTTCTTCGTGAATAGCAAACGTTGCAATGCGAGGTGCGCAATTGCCACCGTGAGAAAACTCAATGCCGTATAGATGGCGATACCGAGCAGCAGGTTACCTGTGACCGCGCTTAGGCAGGATATTCCGCAACTCGGCGTCCAGACGAGCGCGTGCATACCTTCGCGCAACAATAACAGAAGAACCAAGCCGACTATCAGAATCTTTGCGATCGACTTACCCAGTTCAATCAAATTCGCCAGCGAAACGATCCTTTTGACGTTCTCACTGGGACTGAGCTTCTTCAGCGACGGCGCGACCGGGCTGGGCGTGAACATGGGGCCATTCTGTATGATGTTGGCGCCCACGCCGATGACCAGAACGATGCCGATGAAGGCCGCCAGCATACGTTGTAGTTCGGCAACATAGACCTGCAAGAGCTTTTGAGTGACGCTCAGGAGGTCACCCTCGAGAAGCGGTAGGGGCAACAGGATCATTGCCTCAAGCCGGTCTATCACTCCGGGCAAGGAGGCGAAGAACAGAGCGAAGAATGCGATGATCAGTGCCGCGGATACAACTTCATTGCTGTGCGCGACCTGCCCCTTCTTGCGTAGGTCGCGCAGCCTTTTGGGAGTAGGCTTTTCGGTCTTTGCGCCGCTCATGATAACCACTTGGTGATGAGGTTGAATATCGTAACCGGTGACGGTACGTGCTTATCGGCCTCGGCCAGAACGATCGTGAGCGAAAGAACTAAGAGCAGGAGGCCCACCGCGCTCTTGACCGACATAGCGAGAAAGAAGACCTGCAGTTGTGGTGCGAAGCGGCTGATTAGTGCCAGACCCATTTCGCTGAGGAACATGGCAACGATAGCTGGACCGGCGAGCAGTAGCGTCAGCAACATGACGACATCTGCTAACTGCAGGACCCCCGTGACGAATGCCGGACCGAATACAGGTTGCAAGCTCCACAGAGGCCAGACGCGATGGGAGAAATAGAGCGCTTCGATCAGTGTGGAGAACCCGCCGGTGGCGAACAGCCACGTGACGAAGAGTTGGGCGAGCAGCGTTCCAAGCGGCGAGACCTGATTGCCACTCGCCGGATTCAAGAGGCTCATCATCGCGGCGCCCCTCTGGTTGTCGATGAAGGTGCCCGCCGCCTCAACACCCCAGATGGTCGCGGCAATGGGCATGCCGAGTACGAGGCCGAGCAAGAGTTCCTTCAGCCCCAGGCCCAGGATCAGCGTCATATGCGAGATATCGAGGTTCGCAGGCCTAGTTGCCCAAGCATGCGCCGTTACCGGGAGGCTCAATGCCATGATTGCGCCGTTGCGCGCCAGTCCGGTCACAATGTCGCGCCCCAGAATGGGTATGATCAGCATCATGCCCGTCGTACGCGCCATTGCAAGCGCAAGCACGATGAGGGCAGTATGCAAGAGAGACGGATCAAGTAGCGACATGGGCGGATCAGATAAATAGTCGAGAGCGGGCTCGCTGGGAGCCCCCTCATAGTTGCCGCGCGATGACAATAGACCGAACGAGTATATTCTCGTACCCTTGAACTTACATCGCGCCAATCTTGTCGAAGATATTTAGCGTATACCGATACATCTCCCCACTGAACCAGCTCGCAGTCGCCATCAAAACCAGGCTCACGCAAATCAGTTTCACCGCGAACGGAAGTGTCTGCTCTTGAACCTGAGTCAGGGCCTGCAGCACGCTGACGACCAGCCCGACCGCCGTAGCGACGACGATCGTAGGCATCGACAGAACCAGCGTCAATTTCAGCGCGTCGACGGCGATGTTGGCGAGAGTGGTGCTATTCATCACGCTGGTCCAGCATAGGACAAGACGAGACCGTGAATCAGGCGCTGCCATCCGTTCACGGCGACGAACAAGAACAGCTTGAACGGCAAGGATATCGTCATCGGCGAAACCATCATCATACCCATCGCCAGAAGGATATTCGAAATGACGAGGTCGATGACGATGAAAGGCAGGAACAGTAGGAAACCTATCTTGAACGCGTCCGCCAGCTCGGATGTGATGAATGCCGGGATCAAAATCATAAAGTCGTTTTCTGTTACAGCATCGGCGTCCGCTTCGCTCCACAATTCACGTGTCGTATTGGCGAAGAATTGCCGTTCCTGTCGCGACGTGTTCTTCAGGATAAATTCGCGAAATGGCTCTATAGCAAGCGGCAGCGTTTCGCTGAGCCCACGAAGATCTTCGAATGCGGTCGCCTTGTGGCGCACTGCTTCATATGCGTTCTTGGCCGCTGGCTGCATGATATATACGGAGAGCAGGATGGCGACCGCATTCAGTGCTATGTTTGGCGGAATGTTTTGGACGCCGAGGGCATTGCGGATCAGCCCGAACACGACGACGAGCTTGACGTACGACGTGACGGTAATCGCGAGGAAGGGGACGACCGCGATGGCACCGATCAAGGCGATCAGGGCAACGGGATCAGGCAACCCGGCGTTCATCACTCGGCTCGTTCCAGGCGCATGTCTAGGATACGCACACCTGTCCGATCGGCGATGCGCACCAACTCGCCGGCCGCGACCGCCTGCCCATTGACTCGCAAAGTGATATTGGTCGTGGCGTCGAAACCAAGATCCAGTACCTGGCCCACAGCGAGTTCACGAAGCTGCTTGAGCGACATGGTCAGTTGTCCGACATCCACATCGACTGGGAGGTCGATGCCGTCGAACGTTTCCGGAGGGAGAGAGTCTGGTCTATCCATCATGCGATCCACTGCTGAAAGGACTGCAAGGCGGCCATCCATGATCGAGGCGCGAAATCGTGAACTGCCAGAGAAGCACAGTAGAACGTTCATCGCGCCGTCATAGGCGACCGGTGAGACGTCGAGCAGGATGACGTCGCCTCGCGCGAGTGCCTGTAGTTCCGCCAAGGTAAGGTTCACCCGAGCGACTCTCAGATCGAGAGAGATGGCCAGATCGTCGAGCACTGCGCACACGACCGGCAGTGCACCGCAGCAGCCGGCGATCCATTCGAGGCCGCCGGCATCGAATTCTACCAAGCCGAGGAGTTTGTCCGGACCGTCCAGGCGAACAAGCCTAATTGCGTAGGGAAGCGCTCCCGTAATCTCGGACGAAGACCAGATGGGCCGCTGACCGCACCATCGTTCCACCTGAATCCCGACATCGCGTAGGACGATGTCGAACAGGATTTCCCGCAAGCCGTCATCCAGTGGCAGCGTCGTGATGTCTGGCCAATGTGTCACCGCTATGGGCGGAAGGAGCATCGAGTCGATCGCGATGCGAAAATTGTGGCCGCGTAGGCGTATCATGACCCGGCGGTAATCCACCGGAACATCCGGCAGCGTCGAACCGGGCATGACGGCTGCCACGTCGAGGCCAGCGAGACTGAAAACGGCCGGCAAGCGGGCAGCAAGACGCGAAATGGCAGCCGCCTCTCGTGGACTATAGCAAGGGAGATCGATCACGTGCCCTTCTCGGCTATATGGTGGAGAACTGGCTCCAGCCCGCGAGACCCCCCGTTGTTGTCCTGTTCCTCCGGCGTGGAGCTGTGGGCACCTACCGTCACCGCGACCCGCATGCCGAGCCGATTGGACAAGTCGCGCGCAAACGCATGGCCCTGGAACTGCAGGATGGGCCAAAGGCGCTCGGATTCGATGAATATTCGCAAGGTATCGTGCCGATAACTGATGGTCACGCGCGTATCGCCGAGCAGCTCCCCGTGGAGCACGATTTGCACTGTGCTGTCGCCGACATTGTCTCGGCCCACCGAAATGCGATCAGCTATTGCCTCCGCCAATTCGGCGAGTTCGGCTGATCGTGGCGCCGTCCCCTGCTCGGTCGCCTCCTGAATCTCTATAGAAGTTTTCAGGATGGCGCCGCCGAGCAAGGTGGCACCAAGGAAGTAGAGCAGGTTTTGACCAGTGGGCGCCTCGCTGCCGTGTTCTGCCGACTCAAGCTCGTAGTTGCCGGGACCCTTGCCGGGTGCGTCGTCGAATGACCCGCACGCATTCAAATTCGTCTCATGGAGCATCTGCGAGAACCGCTCGATGTCCCCAAGGTGCGCGCACCACGGCGCAGCAGCCATCCCCGCAGGTAGGGCGGAACACTCACTCCGCGTGACGACCGACATCGCAGCATGCCTCGCTAGTGTGTGGCCTCGCATAAGGTCGATGCCCAACGATTCCGACGACTGTCGCAATGGAACTGGTTAACCCAATATACATAGGTTGAAGAATTTCCTTAGGAACCTCATTCATGGTATCGGCAAGCTTGCCCCCATGGCTCGATCGAGTTCGGACAAGCTGTGGATGCAAGTCATTGGGTCCCAATGAATCATTCCCGTCACGGCGACGGATGTCCCGAAATCACCCCACTGCCAGGGAAGGGGCATCCGCTCATCGTCGAGCTGTCGTTTACATTCCAATCTGCTCAACGCGGGCCGGAAGCAAATACCGTGTCGATATTGCATCATCTGTCCTTCTTATGAATGAGCTCTGAATACGTTCCCCCTCAGTCCTCTTGATAGGCAGTGGCCACCCCAGAACTCGGCAGGAGATCCACATGTCCGACAACCGCATTCGCCGCGCTGGCAACTCAGGGATATATCACACGGGAACCGCCTGGAGCTCCAAAGAGGATGCTCAGGTATATTCCTGCGGGTGCAGGACATGATCCCGCTTGCCGGAGGCCGGTGTCTGGGAGAAGGTTATAGACGAACCACTACTGCGTGACCGCGACCGTCGAGGTCGAAGCCGAGGATAGGCGCCGGGCGGCAATGCGCGCCTACCCCATCCTCAACGACGAAACGCCTCCCACCTTTACATTAAGGACGCCGAGGTGAGGCAAAGGAGGCCCTGGCCCCCGCCTTTAAGGGTGAACTGTTTTCGGCCACATAGCCACGAAAGAGTGGTGGGGACTAAGCTGTGGCAGACAAGGACTCCACAGAGGAGCAATTGAAAGCGGAGCTTGACAAGATCGAGAAGGAGCTGGCTGCGGCACTGGACGACGGCCTGACTGAGCTGAGGGGGATCAACGAGGAGACTGCCGCCCTGCAACGGGAGCGGGATCTGGATCGGGAGACCGCATGGTTCAGAGCCAACGCGGCCGTTCGCCCCTCAACCTCGCTCGTGACGCTTGGCGCCTTCACGCCCCTGGTGAGCGTTCTCTTCCACACCAACCCCGTCGCCTTCATGCAGACCCAGGAGCTCGCCGGCGCCGTTGTTGGTTGTTTGGTAGGCGCATATGTCTTACATAGGGTAGGAAGAGGCATCCTCGAAAAGGATCCAGTCAATGAGCCCTTGCGGTTTCTGATCTTCGCCGGTGCGCTCGCCGCGATCCTTATTTGGGCGTTCGCCAGCAAGGCTGTGCATTCGATCGCCGCGTCAATGACCGCATCAAGCGGGAAAAGGCGCTGTCTAGCGCGCCCGCGGACTACCGAGGTAAGCTCAAAGCTCCAAAAGCAGATCTCCAGGAAGGATCCAAACAGACTGGTCTGATGAGTTTGGCCGGCGTGAATGAGTGGAGTTTTGCCCTCGCTGAAGTTGCTATGGCAGGCAGGCGCATCGCCTGCTTGCGGTGAAAGCCGCTCACCGCCACGAACTCATCGAGAATGCGCGACTTCTCTGCCCGGTCGCTTCGGGCGTAGCGCGCCGTTACCGCACTCACCAGCTCGTCCCCGCGCCGCCATGCTGGCCTGCCTCATCTGATTTGCTCCTGCCACACAAATGCGGGGAGCAAATCAGATGAGGCAACGGCTCAACATCTAGGAACAATTCAAGCGAGGCAATGCGAACCCTCGACCGAATTGACGTGGACAGTGTCGCGAACATATTCGTGTGTTGAGCGACAACCTTCCTGACCGGTAGCGACAAGCAACTTGACCGCTGCCGCCGATCGACGGCGGGCCCATACTAGCCCGGCCGGAGAGAGGCAGCAGTGGACTGAAGTTGTAGATGTTGAGCTTGAGGCGGGCGCTGATCGCTGCGGGGCTGGTAGACCGGGAATCTCTGTCGTCCAAAACGGAGGTCCCGGGTGCCAGGCAAGCCCATCAACGACCAGCAAATGAGACTCTACATGCGTGAACGTCAGCTTTATACCCAGAAGATCGCCGCGGCCCGCGCCGGCTTCAGCGAACGCACCGCCCGCCGGATCGAGGCCGATCCCCGCCCGCCTTCGCAATGCAAGCCGGTGCGCGGGCGCACCGTGCCGGATCCGCTTGGCGATGTCTGGAAGGACGAGCTTGAGCCGATGCTTGAGCGCAATGCCGCGATCCGGGCCGTCACCCTGCTGCGCTATCTCCAGCAGCAATATCCGGACCGCTTTGCCGATAGCATCCGCCGTACGATCGAGCGCCGGGTGCGCGACTGGCGCGCCCGGCGCGGACCGGACAAGGTGGTCATCTTCCGGCAGGCTCCGGTGCCGGGCCAGATGGCCTTGTCGGATTTCACCGACGCCGGCAGCCTTGGCATCAGCATCGCCGGCACACCCTTTGCGCACCGGCTCTACCATTTCGTGCTCGCCTACAGCGGCTGGGAGCATGCCGGTGTTGTTCTGGGTGGCGAGAGCTTCACCGCGCTCGCCGAGCACCTCCAGAACGCCCTGTGGACCCTGGGTGGCGTGCCGGCCGAGCATCGCACCGACAGCCTGTCGGCAGCCTTCAAGAACCTCAGCCGGGAGCAGGCCGACGACATCACCCGGCGCTATCTGGAACTCTGCGGGCACTACCGGATCAAGCCAAGCCCCAACAATCCCGGCGAGGCGCACGAGAATGGCACCGTCGAAGCCCACCATGGACACCTCAAGGACGCGCTCGACCAGGCGCTGATGCTGCGCGGCAGCCGCGACTTCGCCAGCTTCGACAGCTACCGCCACTTCCTCGATCAGCTGGTTGGCCGCCGGAACCTCCGGCGCCGCGACGCGGTGCGGACCGAGTTGGCGAGCCTGCGGCCGTTGCCGCAGCGCCGCACCACCGACTTCGTCGAGATCGTTGCGCCGGTCACCCGCACCGGCGGCTTCCAGGCCTGCGGCGTGTTCTACAGCGCGCCGAGCCGGCTGATCGGCCATCGCCTGCGCGTACACATCTATGACGACCGCATCGAAGCCTTCCTCGGCAATACACATGTCGTCACCCACCAACGTGCCCGCGGTCGCGGCGACGGGCGGCGTGTGCACGTCGTCGATTACCGTCACGTGATCCACGCCCTCAAGCGCAAGCCGATGGCGCTCGCCGGCTCCGTCTACCGCGACGGTCTGTTTCCCCGGGACGAGTATCGCCGCGCCTGGATCGCCCTCAGCGAAGCGCTGCCGCGCAAGCAGGCTTGCAAGCGAATGGTCGGTCTTCTGGCCCTGGCGCATGAGGAGGCGTGCGAGGCCGAACTGGCGGGGCTGATCGCCGCCGAAGTGCGGGCCCGGCGCTTGCCCGATCCCGTCGAGCTGCGCCACCGGATCGCCGGCCGCAAACGCGACCTGCCGGTTGACGTGCCGGTCGTCCTCACCCCACTCGCCACCTATGACAGCCTGTTGGAGGCCCGCTCATGACCGTGCAAGTCGATCTCCACAAGCTGCCGATCATGCTCACGGCCCTGCGCCTGCCGAGCTTCCAGCGCCACTGGCAAGAACTCGCCGAACGGGCCGATAGCGAGGGCTGGCAGGCGGCACGCTTCCTCGCCGCCCTGGCCGAACTCGAGCTCGCCCTACGCGACACCCGCAGGATCCAGCGCCATCTTGCCGAGGCCAGACTGCCGGCAGGCAAGACCCTGGCGACCTTCGAGTTCGCCGCGCTGCCCGCCATCCCCAAGGCCAAAATCACCGCGCTCGCCGCCGGCGACTGGCTCGATGCCGGCGCCAACCTCATCGCGATCGGCAATTCCGGATCCGGCAAAACCCATATCTTGTCGGCGATCGGTCATGCCCTCGTCGAGGCCGGCTATCGCGTTCTTTACACCCGAACCACCGACCTCGTGCAGCGGCTTCAGGCGGCTCGCCGTGACCTCGCGCTCGAGGCCGCGCTGGCAAAGCTCGACAAGTTCCACCTCCTGATCCTCGACGACATCACCTATGCCCACAAGGATCAGGCCGAGACATCCGTCCTGTTCGAACTGATCGCCACCCTGCAAGGCGACGCCAGGCGAGGAGCAGAAGACCGGCTGGGCCGACATCGTCGCCCGGCCCGCCGCCCGCGCCGTTACCCCGACGGCAGCAACCGCCAGCCGATGCCGCCAGGCGCCGGCCCATCGCTCCTGCCGGCGGACGGCCGCATCAAGCGCGCCGAGGGCGGCGCGGGACGCTATCGCAGCATCCTCAACGGTTTGCGCCGTCCCGACGGCGCTGCGCAGCCAGGATGGCACAGTCGCCATGCGCGCGGGCGGCGCGGTGCCGAGCGGCTGGACCACGTGCCGCTGAGAAGGCTGGGGGCGGAGAATCATCGCCGACGAGCATGAATCAAGCCGGCGCTTCTGGCAGCGAAAATGACGCCAAACCGCCGCGCCCGTCGACAGCTTTTTACGTCCGGTAATTGCTTATCGGACGTAAGCGGCTAGCCTGCCAAAGCATGGAAGAGTCCCCATCGAAACCCACCAAAATCGACCTCCCGCCCGCCGACCACAAAGATGGCGATCTGCCCGATATCGTCGATCTGGTGATGGAAATGGGCGCCTCACCCCCCACCTCGTGGGCGCCGGCGCGGCTGGAAGCCCTCGTCGAGACCGCCACGGCCTACGCCAGGCCGCCAGCTCCGAGAACACGACAGACGCCTACGCCAAGGACTGGCGGCATTTCACCAGCTGGTGCCGCCGGGAAGGCTTCGATCCGCTGCCGCCTTCGAGCCAGGTCATCGGCCTCTACATCGGCGCCTGCGCCGCCGGTGATCCGAAACGCGGCCTGCCATCGCTCTCCGTGGCGACCATCGAGCGGCGCCTCTCCGGCCTTGCCTGGAACTTTACCCAGCGCGGCCTGCCAATGGATCGATCCGATCGGCATATCGCCACCGTGCTCGCCGGCATTCGCCGCAAGCACGCAAAGCCGCCGCGGCAGAAGGAAGCCGTGCTCGGCGACGATCTCTTGGCGATGATTGCGACGCTCGGCCATGATTTGCGCGGCCTGCGCGACCGCGCCATCCTGCTGCTCGGCTTCGCCGGCGGCCTGCGCCGCTCCGAAATCATCGGTCTCGACGTCGTGCGGGACGACCACAGCGATGGCGCCGGCTGGATCGAGATCTTTCCGGACAAGGGCGTGCTCGTCACGCTCAGGGGAAAAACCGGCTGGCGCGAGGTCGAGGTCGGCCGCGGCTCCAGCGACCTCTCCTGCCCCGTCGTCGCGCTCGAGAGCTGGATCCGTTTCGGCCGCATTGCGCGAGGCCCGCTTTTCCGCCGCATTTTTCGGGACAACAAGACCGTCGACGTCGAGCGGCTCTCCGACAAGCATGTCGCCCGCCTGGTCAAGCAGACGGCGCTCGCCGCCGGCGTCCGCGCCGATCTTCCGGAAGGCGAGCGCGCGCTGCTGTTCTCAGGGCACTCGCTGCGCGCCGGCCTTGCCTCGTCGGCCGAGATCGAGGAGCGTTGCGTGCAAAAACAGCTCGGCCATGCCTCGGCCGAGATGACCCGCAAATACCAGCGCCGGCGCGACCGGTTCCGGACCAACCTCACCAAGGCGTCGGGGCTCTGAGAAGGCCCCTGCCTCTGCGAGCCTGCACAGTCGATTCTTCCTTGCAAAACTGGAACTGTACTCCATAATTGCAAGGATGATCGAGCGCCGCATCACCACAGAACTCACCGAGCTGCTCTACAGCATGCCCGCCGTGGCGCTGCTCGGGCCGCGTCAGGTCGGCAAGACCACCCTCGCGCTCGAAATAGCCGAACGGCGACCTTCGATCTATCTCGACCTTGAATCCGACGCCGACCGCGCCCGGCTTGCCGAGCCGGAACTCTATCTGGCCGAGCATGAGGATAAGCTGGTCATTTTGGATGAGGTGCACCGGCTACCGAACCTGTTCCAAAACCTGCGCGGCCTGATCGACCGAGGTCGGCGCAGCGGCCGCAAAGCCGGCCGCTTCCTGCTGTTGGGATCGGCGTCGATCGATCTCCTGAAGCAGTCAGGCGAAACCCTTGCCGGCCGCATCGCCTATCTCGAAATGCATCCGATCGACGGTCTCGAGGTCGGCGCCGCCGACCTCGGGCCGCTATGGGTGCGCGGCGGCTTCCCCGACAGCTTCCTGGCCGCCAACGACCGCGCCAGCCAGCGGTGGCGGCTGGATTTCATCCGCACCTATCTGGAACGTGACATCCCCCTCCTCGGTCCGCGCATCCCGGCCGAGACGCTGCGACGTTTCTGGACCATGCTGGCGCACCACCCAGCCGGCCTGCTCAACGCCGCCGAGTTCGCCCGCGCGCTCGGCGTCGACGGCAAGACCGTTGCGTCCTATCTCGACCTGCTCGTCGATCTACTGCTGGTTCGCCGGCTGGAACCCTGGCACGCCAATGTCGGCAAGCGCCTGGTCAAATCCCCACGCGTCTATGTCCGCGACAGCGGCATCGCCCACGCGCTGCTTGGTCTCGCCACGCAGGAAGACGTGCTTGGACATCCGGTGGCCGGTGCCTCCTGGGAAGGGTTTGTGATCGAAACCCTCACCGCCGCCGCCCCCGCCGGCACGCTGAGCCATTTCTACCGAACCGCCGCGGGCGCGGAGATCGACCTGCTGCTCACATTGCCGGGCCAGCGCCTCTGGGCCATCGAAATCAAGCGCAGCTTGACACCGAAGGTGGAAAAAGGGTTCCACCAGGCCTGCGACGACCTTGCTCCGGAGCGGCGCATGGTCGTCTTTCCGGGATCGGAACGTTTTCCTCTCCAGCATGGCATCGAAGCGATGCCCCTGCAGGACCTGGGCCGGGCGCTGCTCGGCGAAGCCTGATGCAAAAGCTCCGGCTTTCATCCCGTCAGGGCGAGGGCTCAAAGGCCCCTCCCCTCCCCCACGCGTGTGAAGGCGTAGGGTGAAGACCGAGGGGTTCGGTTTTCGCCTTTGGGCTTCAATTGAAATCCGGAAGTGAAAGCGACAATCCTGCAAGCGATTTGTGATGTCACAGGAAACGATAGCCTCGTGGTTGGTCTGGCTACCATCGATGACGACGCGGTCGGGCCGGCCATGACGTGCCAGCGCTTTTCTGAAGAACCGCTTGGCCGAGGGGCAGGTCACGCTGCTCGCTGAACCAGAATTCGACTGTGTCGCCGACACTGTCGATGGCGCGGTAAAGATACATCCACTGGCCGCGGACCTTGATGTACGTCTCGTCGACATGCCACTTCCCGGTCACGCTACGCTTGCGCCGATTGAAGCGCTCCAGCAGTAGCGGTGCGAAACGAATGGTCCAGCGGTGAATGGTCGTGTGGTCGACGGCGATCCCCGCTCTGCCATCATCTCCTCAAGATCACGCAGGCTGAGATTGTAGGACAGGTACCAGCGCACGCAAAGCAGGATCACTGACTGGTCGAACTGGCGGCCCTTGAACATCTAATCCTCCGAAAATGTCGAAGGGGTCTTGCCACAGCGCCGGTAATCAAAACGTTGCAACACATCCAGCCGGCATCGTTCATCCCTTCACAAACCACTTGCCTTACGGCACCATAAGGAAAGAGGATTATGACAGGCTCCGCACCGGGATTCTCGTGGACGCCCTCGGCCTTGTGCTGATCGGCTATGCCCGGGTAAGCAAGGGAGATGAGCAGTCGAACAAGACTCAGGCACGCGCACTTGCCGATGCCGGCTGCACGCGCGTGTTCGAGGAGAAGGCTTCCGGCGGGCGATGGGATCGGCCCGAACTACATCGCATGCTCGATCAGTTGCGAAAGGCGACACTGTCGTCGTTTGGAAGCTCGACCGCCTGTCGCGCTCGCTCAAGGACGTGCTCCATATCATGGAGACGATCTCCGTGGTTGGTGCGGGTTTCCGATCTCTGACAGAAGCGATCGATACCACCACGCCGGCGGGGCGCATGATGATGCAGATGGAACTTGGCGACCGGGACAAGATCGCCCGGCGCAGCAAGGACTACGAGCAGCGTTTCGCCAATCCGCGGCGATGCTCTTCGCTAATGGATTGATCGGATCAAAAGAGTCCGATTTTGGGATTCCGTTTTGCGGTGTGGCGTGCGAGTTTGATGCATGCGCAATGGCATCTCCTTCACCGTTTCGGCCAGCGACCGTCAGCGCTTGCAAGCGATCGTCGCGGCCCCTGGAAGCCCGCAGAAGCATGTCTGGCGGGCGCGTATTGTCCTTCTGAGCGGCGATGGTCTGGGCACCTCGGCAATCATGGCCGAGACCGACAAGTCCAAGACCTGTGTCTGGCGCTGGCAGGAGCGGTTCATGCACGAAGGCGGCGGTGGACTGCTTCGCGACCGGTCCCGTCTGCCTGGAAAGGCGCCGGTCCCGCCGAAGCATCGCCGAGATCGTCCGCCTGACGCAGGCTCCGCCGCCGCATGAGGCGACCCATTGGACGCTGCGCGCGATGGCCAAGGTCGCCGGCATTTCAGCGTCGACGGTGCAGGGTATCTGGAAGGCCCACGGTCTCAGCCCGCATCGCTGGCGGCACTTCAAGCTCTCCAACGACCCGGCCTTCGCCGAGAAGCTGACGACCATCGTTGGCTTGTATGTCGATCCGCCGGCTCATGCCGTGGTGCTGTCGGTCGACGACAAGTCGCAGATCCAGGCCCTCGACCGAACCCAGCCCGGCGCCGCTCCCGCTCCCGCTCCGGCCCACTGGCCGGACGAAACCGCCCAGGCCGAATTGATGTTGCCGCCGCCCGAAATCGCGCCTGCAACGAGTTCGCGAGTCGCCGCGTCGCCTGCCGCATAGAGACCGGGAACCGAGGTCTGGTGTCGCTTTGACTCTAAATCTGAGACACGATGCGCTGGACGCTCCAGGCGTTGCCGTGGTCGCTTTCACGATCTTCTTTTCACCGCGCCGCTTGGCACGCTTCTGGAGGTCGATGTCCTCAAGGCGGGCTTCGATCGTGCGCCGATGCGGCGGCTTGCGGCCGGCCAATATGCAATTCATTTGCACTTCCCGGACCAGCCGCGAGATACTCGGCCGGTTCCGTTTCAGATAGAAGCTCGCGATCGTCGCGCGGATGATCTCTTCCCGCTCCTCGTCGAGGGCGCGATGCCCTTCGGGACGCCCGGGCTTGCGATCCACCAGCGACATGACGTTCCCACCGGCGTTGAATAAATTAATCAATCGATAGGTTGTCGCTTGGCTCAGTTCGAGCTGGGCCGCTAGGCCGGCGACATTGTCGACAGTTGAGCGGCTCGTTCGATGCTTCAGGAAATCGCGGATCATATCCGCGCGGCGGCACGCTTCATCCCAAAGCTGTTCGTCAATCTCGTTGGGAAATGAATCAATCATCGTGGCTCACGGGGAAAAAGGTCACGAGACCTGATTCTCACATTAAGTGCCATACGCCAAGCCAGATTATCAAATTAAGTGCAAATTCTCAGATTAAGTGCACAGCTATCCAATTGAAATCATTGTCGAGGGATTCTCATGGTTAAGTGCAAAGCGACACGCCCGCATGCCAGGCACTCGGCAGGCTTGCTACGAACGCGGCCGGGTCGGGTGGTTCGGATGTCGTCGGCGGCGGTGTTTCGCCGTCAGCCAGGGCTGCGAGATAGGGCCGCGACTACTTCGCTCACTCGGCAGTAGCTTCAAAGAGGGCCACGGCTCCCCTCAGTTCGACTTTCACGTTTGAAAAGCGCTCGCCGAGCGCGGTTTCAAGGTCTTCAACTGTATCCGCGGCGTTCGAGAAAATGCCCTTCCTGTTGTAAAGGTTCATGAGCGCCCGGGCAGGCCGCGAACGCGGAACACTACCCTGCAGGATCGTCGCCCCGAACACACGAGCACCTGGTGCCAACAGCGGGCGCAGATGGTCAAAGGCGACAGCCTTTTCCGGGATCGTCCCGGGGAGGCAGTGAAACAGATAGCAAAGCCCGGCCGACTCGACGGGTTCAAGCGGCGGAAGCGGCGCAAGGATGTTGGCTTGAACGGTCCGCGGCGCGTGCATCCGGATGCGCTTACCCGCAACGGCAAGGCAGTCGGGATTAGGGTCGAGAAGCGTGATGGCAGGATTGGGAACGGGCCATTTGGCTTTTTCGAGGAAGTAGCCGGTGCCAACCCCGACGTCGAGGTGACGGGCAGAGACGTTGCGGTCGTAAAGCCTGCGCAACTCCTGCGTTGGGCAACGCCACAGAAGATGGTTTGAGAACCCCAACACAACCCAGTCGTATGTGCGCAGCACCATCGGCGAATAGATCGCGTGACCTGCCTCGATCTTTGCCAGTGTAGCCATGTGCGCTCCAGTTCATCAGAAACTTCAATCATGGGCTCATCAAGAGCTCCATACCGGACGGTGCGGCGGAGAGGAAAGAACATCTTTCCCGCATTCCTTCCTCATCATGCCCAAAGGCAGAAAGGGCGGACATGCTCGTTGAACATGTCGGGCTGCTCCATGTTGCTCAGGTGCCCCGCGTACGGCATGATGTCAAGCCCCGCGCCTGGAATTGCAGGGCTGCGAACTCAGATGCTATGGGGCGAGCGGCGAGGGTGTGGCATCCTTCGGCGCTGTCAAAACCACCATCAGAAGGAGGCGCCCCATGTCGC
>NZ_FOSL01000037.1 GCF_900114255.1 Neomesorhizobium albiziae
CTCGGCTTCGCCTCGACACCTCTCCCCCGCTTCGCAGGGGCGAGGAACCGCTGCCGCGATGCCAGCGCCCTTCCAGCTTGGGTTCCTCGCCCCTGCGAAGCGGGGGAGAGGTGGTTTGCGCAGCAAACCGGAGAGGGGGTCTTATAGACAAGCCGGCAGACCAGAGCGGAGCAAAGGCGGTCGGCCGCAACGTCGACGCCCTCCTCCCCCTCGAGGGGGAGGTGCCGACCCTGAGCTTGTCGAAGGGGAGGCGGAGGGGGTGATATCCGCACATCAGCCATCACCCCACCCGGCCCTGCGGGCCACCCTCCCCATCGAGGGGAGGGAGACAGGAAGCCGAAAGCTGTGGTCGGCCGCCGATCGGGCTGGCACCGGGCGCTCCCGGCTAATACATTCCGCATCGAGTTGAGTCCTTTCGAGCGGCGCGAACCCCATGGCGGATGAGAGACTTCCACGCGACCCGCTGAAGCGCGAGGCGATGGCGCTGGCCACGAGGCCGGCGGCGGCAGCGCGACCCTTCATCCATTTGCGCGTGCATTCGGCTTATTCACTGCTCGAGGGCGCCCTGCCGCTCGGCAAGATCGTCGATCATGCGGTGAAGGACGAAGCCCCGGCCATCGCCGTCACCGACACAAACAACCTGTTCGGCGCGCTGGAATTTGCCCAGAAGGCGGTGAAGGATGGCGTGCAGCCGATCATCGGCTGCCAGATCGACCTTGCCTTCGCCGCCGAGGCCAATGAAGGCAAGCGTGGCTATAACCGCAAGGCGCTCGATCTCTTTCCGGTGGTGATGTTCGCGGCGAACGAGGCTGGTTACAGCAATCTCGTCCGGCTGGTCAGCCACATGTATCTGGACATTCCTCCGGGAGACGGCGTCCACCTGCCCGTCGATGCGCTGGATGGGCAAACGGATGGCATCATCTGCCTGACCGGCGGCGAGCGCGGGCCGATCGGCGCCGCGCTGAAATCCGATCATGCCGCGATTGCCGAAGCCCGGCTCGGCGAACTCAGCCGGCTTTTCGGCAATCGGCTCTATGTCGAGCTGTCGCGTCCAGCCGGCTATGACCGCCTGGTCGAGGCGGCGACCATCGAACTCGCCTACCGCCACGACCTGCCGCTGGTTGCCACCAACGAGGCATTTTTCCCGACCCGCGACGACTACGAGGCGCATGATGCGCTGATCGCCATTGCCGAGGGCGCGGTCGTCGCCACCGACGACCGCCGCCGCCTGTCGCCCGACAATTTCCTGAAGAGCCAGGCCGAGATGTCGGCTCTTTTCGCCGATATTCCCGAAGCGATCGACAACACGGTCGAGATCGCCCGGCGCTGCTCCTACTATCCGAAGAACCGCAACCCGATCCTGCCGCGCTTTGCCGCCCGCGACGCCGCCGACGCGGATGCCGCTGTGAAGGTCGAGGCCGAGGAATTGGCCCGCCAGGCCCATGAAGGCCTGGAGATGCGGCTCACGACACGCGGCCTGACGGCGGGCTACACTCCGGAGCAATATCGGGAGCGCCTCGAATACGAGCTCGGCATCATCGAACGGATGAAGTTCCCGGGCTACTTCCTGATCGTTTCGGACTTCATCAAATGGGCGAAGGCACATGATATTCCCGTCGGCCCCGGCCGCGGCTCTGGCGCCGGTTCGCTGGTCGCCTATGCGCTGACCATCACCGACGTCGACCCGCTGCGCTTCTCGCTGCTGTTCGAGCGCTTCCTCAATCCCGACCGCGTGTCGATGCCCGACTTCGACATCGACTTCTGCCAGGACCGCCGCGAGGAGGTGATCCGCTACGTGCAGTCGAAATACGGCCGCGACCAGGTCGGCCAGATCATCACGTTTGGTACGCTGCAGGCGCGCGCCGTGCTGCGCGACGTCGGCCGCGTGCTGCAGATGCCCTACGGCCAGGTCGACCGGCTCTGCAAGATGGTGCCGGCCAATCCTGCCAATCCGGTCAAGCTGGCGGACGCCATCGCCAATGAGCCGCGCTTCGCCGAGGAAGCGGAAAAGGAGCCGATCGTCGAAACGCTGCTGGCTATGGCGCAGAAGCTCGAAGGGCTTTACCGGCACGCCTCGACGCACGCCGCCGGCATCGTCATTGGTGACCGGCCCCTGTCGCAACTGGTGCCGATGTACCGTGATCCGCGCTCAGACATGCCGGTCACGCAGTTCAACATGAAATATGTCGAGCAGGCCGGTCTGGTGAAGTTCGACTTCCTCGGCCTTAAGACGCTGACTGTGCTGGAAACCGCGGTGAAGCTGATCCGCCGCCGCGGCATCGACATCGATCTCGCGACCATCCCGCTCGACGACCCCGATACCTACGCCATGCTGTCGCGCGGCGAGGTGGTCGGCGTGTTCCAGGTGGAAAGTGCCGGCATGCGCAAGGCCCTCATCGGCATGCGCCCGGACCGCATCGAGGACATCATCGCGCTGGTCGCGCTCTATCGCCCCGGCCCGATGGAGAACATCCCGACCTACAACGCCAGAAAACATGGCGAGGAGGAACTGGCGTCGATCCATCCCAAGATCGACCATCTGGTGAAGGAGACCCAAGGGGTCATCGTCTACCAGGAACAGGTGATGCAGATCGCCCAGGAGCTTTCCGGCTATTCGCTCGGCGAAGCCGATCTTCTGCGTCGCGCCATGGGCAAGAAAATCCGCGCCGAGATGGACAAGCAGCGCGAGCGTTTTGTCGACGGAGCGGTCAAGAACGGGCTTTCCAAGCCGCAGGCCGATTTCATCTTCGACCTTTTGGCCAAGTTCGCCGACTACGGCTTCAACAAGTCGCACGCCGCCGCCTATGCCATCGTTTCCTACCAGACGGCCTATCTGAAGGCGCATTATCCCGTCGAATTCCTCGCCGCCTCGATGACGCTCGACATGGGCAACACCGACAAGCTGGCGGATTTCCGCCAGGACGCGATGCGGCTCGGCATCGACGTGGTGCCGCCTTCGGTCGCCAGCTCGTTCCGGCCGTTCGAAGTTGGCGAGAACCGCATCTTCTACTCGCTGGCGGCACTGAAGGGGGTCGGTGACGCCGCGGTCGAACACATCGTGGAGAAACGCAAGGAGCGGCCGTTTTCGAGCCTTGCCGATTTCTGCGAGCGGGTCGATCCGCGCGTCGTCGGCAAGCGGGTCTTCGAAAGCCTCATCGCCGCCGGCGCGCTGGACTGTTTCGGCCACGAGCGCGGGGCAATGATGGCCGGCGTCGAGCGCATGATGGGCATGGCGCAGCGCGCGCAGGAAAACGCCATGTCGGGCCAGACCGATATTTTCGGCATGGCCACGACCGGCCAGGCGGCGACGCTGCACCTTCCTGCCGCCGATGCCTGGCTGCCCGCCGACAAGCTGCACCGCGAATTCCAGGCGGTCGGCTTCTATCTCTCGGCGCATCCGCTCGACGAATACAAGGCAGCGCTCGCCAAGATGCGGGTGCAGAACTGGGCGGAGTTTTCCGCTGCGGTGAAGCGCGGCGCCGCTGCCGGGCGGCTCGCCGGCACGGTCACCTCGAAGCAGGAGCGAAAGACCCGCACCGGCAACAAGATGGGCGTCGTGCAGTTTTCCGACACCACCGGCCAGTATGAGGCGGTGCTGTTTTCGGAAGCGCTGGCGCAGTATCGCGACATCCTGGAGGCCGGCAAATCGGTGATCATAACGGTGGCCGCGGAGGACAGGCCCGAAGGCGTCAACCTGCGCATCCAGACGGTGCAGCTTCTGGACGAGGTGGCGAGCCAGGTGCAGAAGGCGCTGCGCGTCTATGTCCGCGACACCACGCCGCTCGGCACGCTTGCCGCCCAGCTTTCGGCCAAGGGTGAGGGGCAGGTCAGCCTCGTCGTGATCAAGGAAGACGGCGCGGGCGAGGTCGAGGTGGAACTGCCCAACCGCTACCGCATCTCGCCGCAGATCGCCTCAGCGATGCGGGCTGTGAGCGGTGTCGTCGAGGTGGAACTGGTTTAGTGTCTGATCCAAAAAGTCGCCATGCCGGCCGGCAAATGGCGGGAGGGTGTGCGCTTCGCTGGTCACGTCCGCGTGAATACAGCGCTTTGGCCGTTAGAGGTCACGATTTTGCCGCGCGCTTTGCCTAGCGCGGGTCTATGGACCGACGCGCTCTTCTCACCCTCGTTGCCCTTTCCTCCGTCTCACGCCCGGCTTTCGCGCAACAGGCCGCGGTGCTGGAAGAAGGAAAGCCCCGGCTTCCCGACGTACTCGAGCGGGCAGGGGAACTCGATCAGCTCAAGGCGGTGATGGTCGCCAGCAATGGCGCGGTCGTCGCCGAGCGCGGCTATCGCGGAAATTCGGTGGCGGCTTCCACGAACATCAAGTCGGCGTCGAAGTCGGTCATTTCGGCGCTGGTCGGCATCGCCATCGACAAGGGCGTACTGGAAGGAGTGGACCAGAAGATCGCGCCGCTGCTTGCCCGCGACTTGCCGGACAATCCCGATCCGCGCCTGGAGAAGATCACTGTCGGCAACCTGCTCTCCATGCAGGCGGGGCTGGAGCGGATGTCTGGTCCCAACTATGGGCGCTGGGTGTCGAGCCGCAACTGGGTGCGCGCCGCGCTCGCCCAGCCCTTCGTCGACGAGCCCGGCGGCGCCATGCTCTATTCCACAGCCTCGACACATCTGCTCTCCGCCATCCTCACTCGCGCCAGCGGACGCTCGACGCGCGAACTTGCCCGCGAATGGCTGGGACCGCTGGAGAATTTCTCGATCGGAGGCTGGGAACGCGATCCGCAGGGCATCTATCTCGGAGGCAACCAGATGGCGATGAGCACGCGCTCGCTGCTGGCCTTCGGCGAGCTCTACCGCAATGGCGGCAAGACGCCGGACGGCCGGCAACTGATATCGCCGGGCTGGATCGAGCTTTCCTGGCAGCATCGCACCAATTCGCGATTCACCGGCGACGCCTACGGCTACGGCTGGTTCCTGTGCGAGATCGGCGGGCAGGACGTACGTTATGCCTGGGGGTATGGCGGCCAGATGCTCTACATCGTGCCGGCGCTCCAGCTCACCATCGCCATGACCTCGAACGAGAACAATCCGGCTGCACGCACAGGATACCGCGACGAACTGCACGGGCTTGCCGCCGACATCATCGCAGCGGTGGAGGCAGGCGCAGCCGAGCCGGGCTGAAGGCAATCCGCGGCAATCGCCACGAATGAGAGCTGGTTTTGGCTGTTCCGGCCGGGCTTATCCTCAACCCGGCCGGGTCAATACAAAGTCCTAAGCCGACAGCCCCTTGGAGATCGGCAGGCTGCGGATCGTCTTGCCGGTGGCCGCCCTCAACGCATTGGCGACCGCCGGTCCGATCGGCGGCACGCCGGGTTCGCCGACGCCCGTGGGCGGCTCGTCGGACGCCACGATATGCACCTCGACCTTCGGCATCTGGTCGATGCGCAGCGGCGTATAGGTGTCGTAGTTTTCCTGGTCGACCACGCCGCCGGTCAGCGTCAATTCCTCCTGCAGGATCGCGCCGAGCCCGAAGCCGATGCCGCCTTCCATCTGCGCGCGGATCTGGTCGGGGTTGATGGCGATGCCGCAATCCACCGCACAGACGACGCGGTCGACGCTGAAGTCGCTGGCGCTCTTGAAGGTGATTTCGACAACTTCAGCCACGAAGGTCGAAAAACTCTCATGCAGCGCGACGCCACGGAAGCGGCCTTCCGCGAGCGGTTTGTCCCAGCCGGCCTTTTCCGCGGCAAGACGCAACACCGCCGCGTGCCGGGGGTGTTTCTCCAGCATCGACAGGCGGAACTCGACCGGGTCGCGCTTGGCGGCCACGGCAAGTTCGTCCACGAATGTCTCGATCACATAGGCGGTGTGGGTCGAGCCGACCGACCGCCACCAAAGCACCGGGATGTTCACGTCGGTGGTGGTCAGATCGATCTTCACGTTGGGGATCGCGTAGGGCAGGTTGGAAGCGCCCTCGACCGAAGTGGCGTCGACGCCATTCTGGATCATGGCGGCAAAGGGCGAGCCGCCCAGGATCGACTGCCCGACAATATGATCGTGCAGCGCGACCAGTTTGCCGTCCTTGTCGAGGCCCGCCTTGATCGCGTGCACATAGGCTGGGCGGTAGCGACCGCCGCGCATGTCGTTTTCGCGTGTCCACTGGATCTTGACCGGCTTGCCCGGCCCGAGCGCCTTGGCGGTGGCGACCGCCTCGACAATCAGGTCGGCGTCGGCGACCGCGCGGCGGCCAAAACTGCCGCCGGTCTTCATCACATGCAGTTTCACCTTGTCGGGCGTCACGCCGGCGACCTGCGCGGCGACCGCCTGATAGAGGTCCGGCATCTGATGCCCGCCCCACACTTCGACGGTGCCGTCGTCGCCGATCCGTGCAATCGCGTTGAGCGGTTCCAGCGAGGCATGGGCGAGATAGGGGAACTCGTAGCTGCCTTCCACCGTGCTTGCCGCGGAGGAAAGCGCCGTCACGGCATCGCCGTCATTGCGGGCGTTCGCCTTCGCCGGCTCGGCCGCGAGCTTGCGGTATTGATCCAGGATTTCGGCTGAACCGCGCTGTTCGGCCTTGGCTTCGTCCCACTCGACGATCACCAGGTCGCGGCCCTTCAACGCCGTCCACATGTTGTTGCCGACGACGGCGACGCCGCGCGGCGTCTGCACGACATCGACGATGCCATCGAACGCCTTTGCCTTGGCTGCGTCGAAGCTCTTCACCGTGGCGCCGAATTTCGGCGGATGGATCATCACGGCAGTCAGCAGGCCGTCCATCTTCAGGTCAATCGTGTAGGCCTCGGTGCCGTTGGTCTTGCCGGCGGAATCGTAGCGCTTCAGCCCGTCCGCGCCGATCTGCGTCCATTCCGCTTTCTGTTTCAGCGGCAGTTCGGATGGCACCTGCATGCCTGCCGCGGCAGTCGCCAACTCCCCGAATGTCGCCTTCGTTCCCGACGGGTGCGAGAGGACGCCCGAGGCGACGCTGATTTCACCGGCCGGTACGTTCCACTGCTTGGCGGCCGCTGCGACCAGCATGGCGCGTGCCGCCGCACCTGCTTGCCTGTAGCGTTGCCATGACGAGGTCATCGAGGTGGAGCCGCCCGTGCCCTGCGCGACGCCGCCCCAGGCAAGGTTGCCATAGAGCGCCGCATTGCCGGAGGCGCCGACGACATCGACTTGCGCCCAGTCGCCGTCGAGTTCTTCCATGACAAGCGTGGCAATGCCGAAATAGGAGCCTTGTCCCATCTCGAACTGAGACGAGTGAATGACGATCCGGTTGTCCGGGCTGATCTCGACATAGGCCTGGAACGGATTGGCTGGCGGCTTTGCCGCGTCTTCAGCCATTGCCGGGTCGGCGGCGATCAGGCGGTAGCCGATCACCAGGCTGGCCGTGGCGACGGTTCCGATGAGAAACTGGCGGCGCGAAGGCCGTGCGGTGGCGAGTTCGATGCGATGTGGCAGCATGATCATGCCTCCAGACGGTGGGCGGCTTCATGGATTGCCGCGCGGATGCGTTGGTATGTGGCGCAGCGGCAGAGATTGCCGCTCATCGCCGAATCGATGTCTTCGTCGGTTGGTTTCGGGGTCTCCACCAGCAGTGCTGCCGCCGACATTATCTGGCCGGACTGGCAGTAGCCGCATTGCGGCACGTCGAGTTCGGCCCAGACGGTCTGCACCGTTTCGCCGACCTTTCCGGAAAGGCCTTCGATCGTCGTCACCGACATGCCTTCCACATCGCCGATCGCGGTCTGGCAGGAGCGGGTCGGTGTGCCGTCGATATGGACCGTGCAGGCGCCGCACTGCGCCATGCCGCAGCCGAACTTCGTGCCGGTCAGGCCGATCACATCGCGGATGGCCCAGAGCAGCGGCATTTCGGGGTCAGCGTCGAGCGTGCGCGCTTCGCCATTGAGGGTAAAAGCGACCATGGAATGCTCTCCTCTTTCGAGCAATTGGTGCTTACGCCTCGGTTGGCTGGGCACGGGACGCAGGGCGTCGAGGCGTAGCTGACCTCAGCCTAGAGTGGCAGCGCCACCCACGGCAAGACAGGGTGCGGGCCAATCGCGCAATCGTGAAGTCAAAGAGGATGCGGGCAAAACCGCGTGAGAGACCTTGAAGCGGAATGAGCCGTGGCGACTCAGGGGATAACCGTTTCCGGTTCCTTCGCGCGGCTTCGCCGCGGCAGGTTGATCAGGTTGCCCAACAGGATCAATGCCGCGCCGGCGGCGGTGAAGATGTCGACCTGCTCGTTGTAGAGCAGCCAGCCGATCAGCGCGGCCAGTGGCACCCGCAGAAAATCCATCGGCATGATGACGGTGGCGTCGGCATAGGCCAGCGAGCGCGCCATGCAGAAATGCGAGAAAGCGCCGGAGAAGGCGATGAGCAGGATCCACGGCCACAATTCGAGCGGCGGGTTCTTCCATACCTGCAGGGCGGGAACGATCCCGATGATCGACTGGATCACAAGCATCCAGAAGATGATCCGCACGACGCTCTCGGTGCGGGTGAGCATCTTCGTCAGCACCACGGAGATGCCGAATGCGACGGCAGCACCCAGCACTACCAGGTGCCCGGGGTTTACGGTATCGAGCCCAGGCCGCACAATGACGGCGACGCCGATCAGGCCAAACACGATCGCGGCGACACGCCCGATATCCAGTCTTTCACCGAGCAGGGTGACCGCCAGAATGGCTGTCCAGATCGGGGCGGTGAATTCGATGGAGATCAGTTCCGCAAGCGGGATCAGCGTCAGCGCATAGAGCCAGGCCGCCTGGCCGGCATAATGGGTGACATTGCGAAGAACATGCCGCCACGGATGCGCCGTTTTCATCGCCCGCAGCCCGCCGGCGAGATAAACCAGCGGCATCAACATCACGAGGCCGATCACCGAACGCATTTCCATCACCTGGAAAACGTTGAGCACGTCGGTGGTGGCGCGGCCCGCCACAGCCATGGTCATGAAGCAGGCGATCGCCCCGGCCATCCAGAGAACTGCTTTGAGATTTGACGGTTCGGGGGCCATGGGCGCTATGTGGCAAATCGCAGCCTGAGGGCGCAACCGCTTGGGCCTGCCTTTCGCATGGTCCAGAGCGAAGCCGATCAGAAACTGACGGTCAACCTTTCCAGCCCATGGAAATGATAGGTGTCGCGGAAACGCGGTTCTTCGGCCAGTTGCAGGTTCGGCAGCCGGTCGAACAGGACTTTCAGCGCGACCTGGAGCTCCAGCCTGGCGAGCGGCGCGCCGATGCAGAAATGGATGCCGGCGCCGAACGAGACGTTTTTCTGATCGGGACGCTGCGGCTCGAATGCGGCGGGGTTGGCGAAAGCGCGGGGATCGTGATTGGCCATGCCAAGCAGCAGGCCGACCTGCTCTCCGGGTTTGACGGAAACGCCGGCGCCGGCGTCCATCTCCTCATAGGCGTAACGTGTAAACATGTGCAGCGGAGCGTCGAAGCGCAGGCACTCCTCGACAGTCGCGGCGGTCGCCTCGGGCGTCGTGAAGAAACGGCTGACATCGCCGTCCTGGCTCAACAGCGCACGCACCGCATTTCCAGCCTGATGGACCGTCGCCTCGTGGCCGGCGTTGAGCAGGAGAATGGTCGAGGACACGAGTTCGTCTTCATTGAGCTTCTGGCCGTCTTCCTGGGCGGACAGGAGCAATGACAAAAGATCGTCGCCGGGTTGCTTGCGCCGCTCGGCCGCATAGGAGCGCAGGAAATCGGAGAATTCACGCGCCGCGGCGTTGGCGCGGTCCTCGGTGTTCCGGTTGCGGCCATGCATGTACATGGCCACCATCTCATGCGACCAGTCGAGCAGTTGCGGGCCCATCTCGACGGGAACGCCGAGCATTTCCGCGATGATGGTAATCGGCAGCGGCGCAGCGAAGGCCGGCAGCAGGTCGACAGGCTGGCCGGGTTCGAAGCGGTCGACCAGTTCGTTGGCGAGCGCTTCGACGCGAGGCCTCAGCCGTTCGACCTGCCGCGAGACGAAGGCACGGTTGACCAGCGTCCGCAGCCGCGTGTGCACGGGCGGCTCAAGCTCGAGCATGGAATTCGCTTCGACGGCATCGAAGGCGGCAAGATGCGAGCGGTCCTCTCCGACGCCACGGCTGTCGGGAATGCCGGCCGGGTTCTGGCGCCCGAACTTGCGGTCGCGCAGCAGCCGGTTGACGTCGTCATACCCGCCGAAGCACCAGAAGCCGAAATCCTCCCAGAAGAACGCACCGTCTTGCGTGTGCAGCCAGGCATAGGCCTCGTAGGGATTCTGGAAGAATGCCGGCTCGTGCGGATCGAGCCGCAGGCGGCGGGTGGCCGGGTGGAAGTCGAGGTAGGGTGGCGGAACGTGTTCGGTCATGCGGGCTCATTAGAGCGGAATGCACTCAAGGTGAACCGGGCATTCCGCTCTATCTGCTTGTTTTAGCCGCATTTGTGCGACGCCAGGTGATTCCACCCGGCTGCAAAATGCCCTGGCCTGCCTTGCCTTGGCGAGGCCAGACCGTATGTTTGGCCGGGCTCCGCTGCCGGTTGGGCCAGCGAGCCAGTGCGGGAAGGACAGTGAATGAATGTGATCGTGGTGGGCGCGGGGATTGCCGGACTTTCCACCGCATGGTCGCTGGTCAAGGCTGGGCACCGGGTGACGATCGTCGAGCAGGGCAAGATTCCCAACCCGCTGGCGGCGTCGGGCGATCACCACCGCATCATTCGGCGCGCTTACCGGGCCAACAGCGGCTATGGCGCGCTGATCACCGAGGCTTATGAAGCCTGGGACGAGCTGTGGGCCGATCTCGGGGAGAGCCATCTCGATCCGCGCGGATTTTTGTGCGTATCGCGAGAAGAAGGCGACGAGGCGGAGGAATACCGCGAAGGCATGGAGGAGGGCGGCTGGCCGATCGAACTGCTGGAACCCGAGGCGGCAGCGGCGCGCTGGCCGTTCCTTGAGGCCGGTACGTTCCGCTACGCCTATTTTTCGCCGGACGGCGGCGCCCTGCATTGCAGGAAGATCGCCGCCGGCATGGCCGAATGGCTGCGGGCCAACGGCGCCAACGTCTATGAAGACAGCAAGGTTGTCGCGGTCGACGCGGAAACCGGGCGGGTGACGCTCGATGGCGGTGAGTCAATGGAGGCCGACCGCATCGTGGTAACCGCCGGCGCCTGGGTGCTGAAACTGTTTCCGGAACTCGGCGGCGAACTGAAGACCTTTCGCACGGCGTTGGCCTACGCCGAGCCGCCCGCGGACTTGAAGGCGGCATGGGAAGCAGCACCTGTTATCCTCGATGTCGGCGGAAAGACCGATGGCTACATGATCCCGCCTTCGGGCGGCGCCGGCATGAAGTTCGGCTCGGGCCTGCACAAGGTGCCGACCAGCGACGCCGACTGGAACCGGGATCCGGTGCCGGGCGAGGGCGAGGCGATCCGCAACCTGTTTTCACCGCCGATCGCGCGGATCGACGAATATCGGGTGACCGAGGTGGTCACCTGCGCCTACACCTTCACCGCCGACGAGAAGTTCATGGCGCACGACAGGGAAAAGTGTCTGGTCGTGTCGGCCTGCTCCGGCCACGGCTACAAGTTCGGTGCGGCGGTGGGGCGTCGCGTGGCAAAAGCCATCGGCGACGGCGATGTCGACGGGCTGAAGCGCTGGCTGCGGGCGGAGAAGGTTTGAAACAACCCTCAAGGGGGCGCCAAGTCTCGCTCCATGATGCGGCCAAGGGTTCGCAGTTCCCGCGGAATTGGCAGTATAAGAGCCTGCCGGATGCAAACTCCTGCCCAAATGGCTGGCCGGAAGCCGCCGGCCTTGCGCGAACGGGTTCGGGCGTCCTATTTAGAAAGAAATCCGGAACAACCGATTCAGCCCGTCTGGCGCTGAACTCTCCTCCTGAAAAGGCCGTTTTATGAAGCACCCCGCCGATACCTACATGAATCTCGTGCCAATGGTCGTCGAGCAGACCAATCGCGGCGAGCGGGCTTTCGACATCTTCTCGCGCCTGCTCAAGGAGCGCATCATCTTCATCACCGGTCCGGTCGAGGACGGCATGGCGACGCTGGTCTGCGCGCAGCTGTTGTTCCTCGAAGCCGAAAACCCGAAGAAAGAGATCAACCTCTACATCAATTCGCCGGGCGGCGTCGTGACCTCCGGCATGGCGATCTACGACACGATGCAGTTCATCAAGCCGCCGGTTTCGACGCTGTGCATCGGCCAGGCAGCTTCGATGGGGTCGCTGCTCCTGTGCGCCGGCGAAAAGGACATGCGCTTCGCCACGCCGAATGCCCGCATCATGGTGCACCAGCCTTCCGGCGGCTTCCAGGGCCAGGCTTCCGACATCGAGCGCCACGCCCAGGACATCATCAAGCTGAAGCGCCGCCTCAACGAGGTCTATGTGAAGCACACGGGCAAGTCCTACGAGGAAATCGAGAAAACCCTCGACCGCGACCATTTCATGACCGCCGACGAAGCCAAGGATTTCGGCCTCATCGACAAGGTGATTTCGTCGCGCGAGACGATCGACGCGGTTGCGGCGAAATAACTCGCTGGTCCAGCCGACGGAGATGACTTATTTTTGAAAGATTGTGCGTCATTTCTGTCACAAATGGCTGTTCCCTCGACGCGGCCGGCATCCTACGTTAAGTCTATGTTGAGCTTCGACGGCTTAGCTTTCAGACGGGGCAGCCGCAAATCATTGCCGCGTTTTCTGAATGGTGTTCGGTACGGAAATGCGCTGCATCATGCCAACTTTGGGTTGGCGGCGGCGGATTCCCGCCATAGATTGCAGTTCAAGCCGCAGCCAGTCGACCGGACGGCGGTACTGAAAGGGACTTGAAAATGAGCAAGGTCAGCAACAGCGGCGGCGATTCGAAGAACACGCTTTACTGCTCGTTCTGCGGCAAAAGCCAGCACGAGGTGCGCAAGCTGATCGCCGGCCCAACGGTGTTCATCTGCGACGAATGCGTCGAATTGTGCATGGACATCATCCGCGAGGAAAACAAAACCTCGATGGTGAAGTCCCGCGAGGGCGTGCCGACCCCGCAGGAAATCCTGAAGGTTCTGGACGATTACGTGATCGGCCAGCCCTACGCCAAGCGCGTCCTTTCGGTGGCCGTGCACAACCACTACAAGCGCCTCGCGCATGCCGGCAAGAACAACGACGTCGAACTGGCGAAGTCGAACATCCTCCTTATCGGCCCGACCGGTTGCGGCAAGACGCTGCTGGCGCAGACGCTGGCGCGCATCATCGACGTGCCGTTCACCATGGCGGACGCCACGACACTGACCGAGGCCGGCTATGTCGGCGAGGACGTCGAAAACATCATCCTCAAGCTGCTGCAGTCGGCCGACTACAATGTCGAGCGGGCGCAGCGCGGCATCGTCTACATCGACGAAATCGACAAGATCAGCCGCAAGTCGGACAATCCCTCGATCACCCGCGACGTGTCGGGCGAGGGCGTCCAGCAGGCGCTGCTGAAGATCATGGAAGGCACGGTCGCGTCCGTGCCGCCGCAGGGCGGCAGGAAGCACCCGCAGCAGGAATTCCTGCAGGTCGACACGGCCAACATCCTGTTCATCTGCGGCGGCGCCTTCGCGGGCCTCGACAAGATCATCTCGGATCGCGGCCGCAAGACCTCGATCGGCTTCGGCGCCACCGTCGCCTCGCCGGAAGACCGGCGCACCGGCGATCTTTTCCGCCAGGTGGAGCCGGAAGATCTGCTGAAGTTCGGCCTGATCCCGGAATTCGTCGGCCGCCTGCCTGTGCTGGCGACGCTGGAGGATCTCGACGAACCGGCGCTGATCCAGATCCTTACCGAGCCGAAGAACGCGCTGGTGAAGCAGTATCAACGGCTGTTCGAGATGGAAAATGTCGACCTGACGTTCCACGAGAATGCGCTGTCGGCGATCGCCAAGCGCGCCATCGAGCGCAAGACCGGCGCGCGCGGCCTGCGCTCGATCATGGAAGCGATCCTGCTCGACACCATGTTCGAACTGCCGGCGCTCGAAGGGGTGCAGGAAGTGGTGATTTCCGAGGAAGTGGTGACCGGCAGCGCCCGGCCGCTTTATATCTACTCGGAGAAGGAAAAGGGTTCGGTCAGCGCGTGAGCGTGAGGCCGTACAACCTGACGATGCGGCGCCGAAGGGCGCCGTTTTCGTTGAAAAGCGGGCTCGGAAAGCCCGGGTCGCGATCAGGCTGCACGGTTTCGTGTCTGCTCTTGATCTTTCCCCCGTCCGACGCCAACTAACATCATGAGGTTGGGGCCGATCTCCGTGCTAAAACTCCCCGTTGTTCGAACGGTTAGGTAGGCGGAACGGTTTGCGGCCGTTAAGATGAGATTCGCGGTTGGCCAAGGGCGTCCGCGAAATGAAAGGTAAGGCAATGGCCAAGATATCCAGGTCTTCCAGCGACGGCGTTTTCGCGGTGCTCCCGCTGCGCGATATCGTCGTGTTCCCGCACATGATCGTGCCGCTTTTTGTAGGGCGCGAGAAGTCGATCAAGGCGCTGGAAGAGGTGATGGGTCAGGAAAAGCAGATCTTGCTTGCCACCCAGATGAATGCTGCCGATGACGACCCGGAGCCGGGCTCGATATACGATGTCGGCACGCTCGCCAATGTATTGCAGCTGCTGAAGCTGCCGGATGGCACCGTCAAGGTGCTGGTCGAAGGCTCTTCGCGCGCCCGGATCGCGTCCTTCACCGACCGTGCCGATTTCCACGAGGCGAAAGCCGTGGTTCTGGCCGAGCCGGAGGAAGAAGAGGTCGAGATCGAAGCGCTCGCCCGCTCCGTCGTTTCGGATTTCGAGAACTACGTGAAGCTGAACAAGAAGATTTCTCCGGAAGTGGTAGGCGCCGCCAGCCAGATCGAGGATTTCTCCAAGCTGGCCGACACGGTCGCCTCGCATCTCGCCATCAAGATTCCTGAAAAGCAGGAAATGCTCGGCACCCTTTCCGTGAAGGAGCGCCTTGAGAAGGCGATGGGCTTCATGGAAGCCGAAATCTCGGTCCTGCAGGTCGAGAAGCGCATCCGCTCGCGCGTCAAGCGCCAGATGGAGAAGACGCAGCGCGAATACTACCTCAACGAGCAGATGAAGGCGATCCAGAAGGAGCTCGGCGAGGGCGAGGACGGCCGTGACGAGGCCGCCGAGATCGAAGAGCGCATCCGCAAGACAAAGCTCTCCAAGGAGGCCCGCGAGAAGGCGGAAGCCGAGCTGAAGAAGCTGAAGACGATGTCGCCGATGTCGGCAGAATCCACCGTCGTGCGCAACTATCTCGACTGGCTGCTGTCGATCCCGTGGAGCAAGAACTCCAAGGTCAAGCAGGACCTGGATTTCGCGCAGAACGTGCTCGATACCGACCATTTCGGCCTCGACAAGGTCAAGGACCGCATCGTCGAATATCTCGCCGTGCAGAGCCGCCAGAAGAAGCTGAAGGGCCCGATCCTGTGCCTTGTCGGCCCTCCCGGCGTCGGCAAGACCTCGCTCGGCAAGTCGATCGCCAAGGCGACCGGCCGCGAGTTCATCCGCATGGCGCTGGGCGGCGTGCGTGACGAGGCCGAGATCCGTGGTCACCGCCGCACCTATATCGGCTCGATGCCCGGCAAGGTCATCCAGTCGATGAAGAAGGCGAAGAAGTCCAACCCGCTCTTCCTGCTCGACGAGATCGACAAGATGGGCCAGGACTTCCGTGGCGACCCGTCGTCGGCTTTGCTGGAGGTGCTTGATCCGGAACAGAACGCGACGTTCATGGACCACTACCTCGAGGTCGAATACGACCTGTCGAGCGTCATGTTCGTGACGACCGCCAATACGCTGAACATCCCGGCGCCCCTGATGGACCGCATGGAGATCATCCGCATTGCCGGTTACACCGAGGACGAGAAGGTCGAGATCGCCAAGCGGCACCTGATGCCGAAGGTGGTGCGGGACCACGCTCTGCAGCCGAAGGAGTTCTCCGTTGGCGAAGACGCGATCCGCGGCATCATCCAGACCTACACGCGGGAAGCCGGCGTTCGCAGCCTGGAGCGTGAGCTGATGAAGCTCGGTCGCAAGGCGGTGACCGAGATCATCAAGACGAAGAAGAAGTCGGTGAAGATCACCAAGGATAATCTGTCGGATTATCTCGGTGTGCCGCGCTTCCGCTTCGGCGAGGTGGAGGCCGACGACCAGGTCGGCGTGGTGACCGGATTGGCCTGGACCGAGGTCGGCGGCGAACTGCTGACGATCGAAGGCGTGATGATGCCCGGCAAGGGCCGCATGACGGTGACCGGCAACTTGAGGGACGTGATGAAGGAATCGATCTCGGCGGCGGCATCCTATGTCCGCTCGCGGGCCCTCGATTTCGGCGTGGAGCCGCCGCTCTTCGACAAGCGCGACATCCACGTGCACCTGCCGGAAGGTGCGACGCCCAAGGACGGCCCATCGGCCGGCGTGGCTATGGCCACCGCCATCGTTTCGATCCTGACCGGCATTCCGGTCAAGGCCGATGTGGCGATGACCGGCGAGATCACGCTGCGCGGCAGGGTGCTGCCGATCGGCGGCCTCAAGGAGAAGCTGCTGGCGGCGCTGCGCGGCGGCATCAAGAAGGTGCTGATCCCGCAGGACAACGCCAAGGATCTCGCCGAGATTCCGGACAACGTGAAAAGCGGGATGGAGATCATCCCGATTGCCAGGGTCGGCGAGGCTCTGCGCCATGCGCTGGTTCGCATGCCGGAGCCGATCGAATGGGTCGAGCCGCTGGAAACGCCGGCGTCGAAGGCCGACGTGACGGACGACGCCGGCGCTGCAACTCTGGCGCATTGAACGTCCCGATTGCGATCACCAAGGGGAAGCCGGGCCTCGCGCCCGGCTTTTCTGTGAAAAAAGCCCGGAATTCCGGGTTTTTTTGCGTTTTTTCCGGCCTTCGCATCTTGGTTCGGGCAACAACTCTTTCTAGAGTTCCTTTCCAGCCGGTCGAATCGTTTAGTCCGGTCTCACATGGAAGGAATTTTTTATGAACAAGAACGAACTTGCATCCGCCGTCGCCGACACGGCGAAGATTTCCAAGGGCGACGCGCAGGCTGCGGTCGATGCGGTGTTCGCCGCCATCACCGGAGAGTTGAAGAAGGGTGGGGACGTCAGGCTCGTGGGCTTCGGCAATTTCTCGGTCTCGAAGCGCGCCGCCACGACTGGCCGCAACCCGCAGACCGGCGCCGAAGTGAAGATCCCGGCGCGCACCGTGCCGAAGTTCTCGGCCGGCAAGGGCCTCAAGGACGCCGTCAACTAAGAGTTCGTAGAGTTTTTGTTTCTGAAAGGCCGGGCCCAAAACCCGGCTTTTCTTTTGGCTGGAATCGGGATCGGCGACTTTGAGGCGCGCGTCGCCGCGCCAGCCGACGCTTCGGCTGCACCCGTGCCGCCGTGCCGTGTCAGCCCCGCCTGGCCGGTCTGGAGGCGCCGGGCTGCGGTTTCCGGGGCGCGTCGGGCATAGGCTCGAAATCCCGTGGGATGCTCGCCACCGTCTCCTCGACGATCCTGTAGGCGGCGTAGCCGAGGGCTGCGGCAATCAGCAGCCGGATCATGACCGCTTCCTCCGCAGCGGCCGGAAGTCGGCTGTTTCGGCCGGACACACCGCCAGGAACCAGGCGAGGGCGGAATAGATGCGTCTGAACATGTCGTCTCGTCTCCGTGCATCACGGGAAACACATGGGACGTGTGAATTGTTCCGTGGGGTGGGGGATTGGGCGTGTTTTTCTGGTTGGGCTGCGTTCTGGCAGCGGGCGGGGTTCCTGCACCGTTTTCACACTGCCGCTATGTCACGGCATGGATCCTAGGGTCTCCGCGACGGCCTTCGGCCTGCTCCGCCCTAGGATGACGAAAGAGGGAGGTTGCCGCTAATCGTAGAGGTTTGTGGTTGCCATGAATGTCTATGCTTTCGTCATCCTCGGGCTTGACCCGAGGATCCATGCCGTGAGGTCGAACATGGTGGCGGCGGTGCAGGATAGGTTTCAGTAGCGGGCGCGGTTCCCTCCACCGCTTTTGCACTGCCGCTATGTCACGGCATGGATCCTAGGGTCTCCGCGACGGCCTTCGGCCTGCTCCGCCCGTGGATGACGAAAGGGAGGGGCGCCGCCGCTAATCGTAGAGGTTTGTGGTTGCCACGAACTTCTCTGCCTTCGTCATCCTCGGGTCTACGCGACGTAGCCTCGCTCCTGCTCTAGGATGACGAGGGAAGGTGCGTTTCTGCCGAGATGCAAGACGGCCCGGTCTTGCGACCGGGCCGAACTTGTCTCGTTCCTGATGTGCTAGCGCCTCAACTACACCCACTCGTCGCGCCGCAAAAGTATTAACAGATGCGGTCATTCTGGAAGTGATTCCAATAGGTTGCCACTCGGCATAGCTGTCCAAAGGATGCCGACACCACAATCCCCTGGCTGAAGTTGTTAGTCACGGAGCTCCGATGGGCGGGCGATCGGGCCTCAAAAAGGACGGCCTCTGAGGGCGCTCGGTGGACCTGCCACGGAGCAACCCCAAAGCAGTTAAAGCCTTGAACTGGTTTGACGAGACCTGGGCGCGATCTGCGAAAGCAATCAGGCGCTACGACCTCGAAGCTGAGCAAGGGCCGGCATGCTTCACTACCAAATAGTTCGCCGGTGCAGAATAATCACTGCTCAACTGCGCGAAGACGTGCATTTTCCAATTCAAGCGCAGCCAGCCTGTCTTTACATGCAGCGAGCTCGTTAACTGTTTCAATATATTCGAGCTCTGCCTCTGCCCAGCGCTGTTGGATCGCTTTCAATTCTTTGTTGGCGAGGTCGACACGTTCGGAAACTTTCCTGCGAACAACGGATCTGCCCGAGGCGATCGCCTCTCGCACAGAGTCAACCCAATCGTTTACTTCGTCCCGTAGCACGTGATGTCGCTCTTTTTGTAGTAGGCCTTCACTTTTTCCCGCTCGTCGCACTACTTCGTCCGCTGAAATTACTCCCTCCGCATACGGATACAGCCCGCCGTTCCGCTCGATATCAATCTCAATCTTGCGCATTGCCTTTCGTATCAAGGCGATTGACTGGGTCTTTTTGCCAGCAGCAGCTTTTCGACCCTGATCCGCAATTGTAGCCTTTGCCGCTTCGTCGGATGTTTGTGTGATGTTTTTCATGCTTAAACGTTCACGCTGCTTCTTGGTCATCGGAAGATGCACGAGAATTCCATATCTCCGTCGCTGTGGGGCTAATTGCTAGGTAGCGTTCGCGCACGTCGTCCCACCGCATGAGATTGGCCAGTATCTGACCCTTCAGATTGGCGACGATCATCTCCATGCCGTCATCGATCGCTAAGGAATATTCATTCAACAAGATCCCTAACGCCTCCTCGCATTGAGCTTTTGCCCTGGCAAGTTCAAGCCGGTGCAAACAATCACCATGGCAAGCTCCAGGGTCGGGTGCACCTCTCCCGCGTGTGCAGGGTCCATGTTGACCGAGCAGTTTCGTGCACAGCACGCCTTCGCGAACGAGGCCCCAATGTCGGCCATTGAATGTCAGGATCTGGGCCGCTTCACGCAATGTGGCTGCACCTAGTTCACTTTCACCGCGCCGCATTTTCAAGCTTTCGAGGCCACTTTTTAGCAGCGGCGCGGCCAAACCTCCTGCATTTCCTCTCTCTGCGTCAGTAATGGCTTCGGTCGAGAGGACGTAGCTGACTTCTTCAGCAATTTTGGATGTCATTTGGGCAATCCGCGGCTGCGACAGCATGTACCTCATTGTCATTTCCATGTCGCGGTGACCGAACAGGTCCATGAGAACCTGAGGTGCCACCGCAACGGAGACGGCGAGGATGTATCCGGTCGTATGCCGCCATCTGTGCGAGTGAGGTCTCGCCCCACCGGGCTTTGGATCAAGCCCCAACCGTTTTACTGATTGAATAACTGGCTCGTTGACATTTCTCAGAGGAGAGCCCGCAGGCTCGCTGCCGTGGTTCAGCAAGACCCAAAGGTGATTGGAGCTTTCCGGCCGGACGGCTTTCGCTAGGGAAAGTTGTAGTTGGAGCGCGAATTGCGCCGCCGGATGCACGGGCCAATCGCGTTCTTGTCCAGTGTTCGCGTCGACAAGTTTGTAGGTTCTGCCTCGGTATCTGCCTTCTTCGTCGAAATCGAGTGAATCGTCCGTGCCCGACAGCACTTCACTCGAACGCGCCCCAAAGCAAAAATGGGTGACGCTGTAGTTCAGTGCTTGGAGGACATTCACGACAACGTTAATGGCAGCCGCGTCTCGCGGCGGCCATCTGTCAGTCGTAAATGTTTCCCCGCCCTCCCGAATGGATATTGGCCAAGGCAATTGTTCAATTCGGTTGCCTTGGGCGTCCCGCCAATCGATCTTCGAGATTATCAACCTACGTTCCTGGGTCGTGGTCGGATGCGATTGCCTACGGCCCAGGGCCGCTGCGCGCGCATTCGCTTCGAGCAACTTCTCCCAACATAAAATGAGCTGAACTCCCAAATTCTTCTGCAACCACAATGCCCGGCCGATATAGTCGCTGACAAACTGGAGGGGATATGGTTCAACAGCACGTTGTTGGGTGTGCGAAATTTTTGACACAACGGCTTGATTTCGTCGCGATTTTTCCTGGGTTGACTTCCGGGCCCCCTTTTTGGCATTCGCATCAACTTCGTTGTTGGAGACAGATGGAAAATCTACAAGGATGCCACGATTTCCAAGATCCAGAAGATGACGCGCCAAGAGACGTATTCCCTTTCGCATTTTCGGACTGTTCGTGAGTGCCCTCTGCATGGAGATCCATTCTGCCGCAGTGAGATGACCCCAAAGCTTCTCCTCAGAGGCGGGGACATTTTCTACCACCCACCGTGCCATTCGAAGCAACAGCCGGCATGCGGCAATCCAAGATGAGGGCTTGAATTTGCGTACACCAGTTTGCGTCAGGCGAGGGAGGGCGAGCCCGAATAGTGAACGACGGATGCTTTCATCGCAAACCAGCGCTGCGTCGACTGAGTAAATCTCTGGGACGAACCGCCTAAAGCTCAATCGTCGACTTACGCCCGGCGGGAGCCAGTGTTCGGGTACCTCATAGAACGGTGCTCCTACAGTTATTCCTGGAAGAAACTCGATGGATTTCACTTCAGACCAAGGTCGTCCACCCAACGAGGTGTAGTTGCCGATCGATATTGCAAGTTCATTTTGCCAATTGAGAGGGCCATTCCAGTGGATCAAATCATTAGTATCGGGGGTACGTTCCATAAGGTATTCCCCCTTCGCTCTTTAGTTTTAAGATCCATCGTGAAACTAATTCCTGTACCTTGATCGGATCAAATGCGGTCAACGTCTCCTCAATTGAAAGTTCTTCATCCTCAAACGACGATCCAGACCAAGCGGATACAGGTATTGTTCCTTTAAGGATGATCAATTCGGCCTTAGCGCGGCAGAGGGGATCCATACTACTCTCGAACACCCACCCATTTTCGCAACCAGTGCATCGCTGGATCCTGCAAAGCTGTCCCGGAACGTGATTGGGAGCTACCGATGCCGGCGGATTGCGGGGGTCGGAGCAACCCATTCCCAGACGAGTTCGCAGGCGAAAATCGGAAAGCCGCCTTTCTTGCTCGGGCGTGATTTTTCCTTTTTCGACCAATATTCGGAGGCGTGTCTCGTCTAACAGCCGTCCGTCCTCGATTTCTTTAAAGACGGCACGCTGAACGCGCCTTGCGGCGTGCTCACTTTGCGCTCGATAACGACGCCTCCGCAGGTAGTACCTGAGGCTACGGTCGTTACGGTGCTGCGCGGCCAAGCGGGCAATGAGCACATTGTGCCCGCTAGCGACGTATGCCCATCCAATCCACGCGTCCCGCGCATCACCAGTGGTGATTTTCAAGAGAGATGGATGCTCATCATCGAGATGATGTTGTTTGATAATGGCCCTCACAACGCTCGCTAGATGGCTACTGTCGTTGCCGTCAAAGCAATTAATTGCGCCCGCATTATTAACGACGTGATACAGCCACGGGCTTCGAGCTTTACGCTCGAGGTCGTCCACTTCCGCGGCGGTCGCGATTGTCGGGTTCGCTTGGTGCCGCGCGATTGCATCTTTCAGGTCGCGCTGAACTGTGCGGCGTAAAGGCGCTGTTCGTTCGATCATGTAATGGATCAGCTGGTATGGGTGCCATTCGGGCTTGGCAAGGGAGGGTACAAAGACTTCGCGATCCGAGCGGCCTTTAAACGCGAAGATGATTTGGAATTCGGGCTTCAGCGGATGAATTTCAGTCCAATCGCGCGTGATATCTAGGCCTAACGCAGTTTCCAGATTCCAGCCGGTTCCCAACATGAATAGCCAAAGGAGAACGGCTGTGTCGTGGTAACTCGGGTGGAACCAACGGAGCTTCCCTACAATCCCCTCCGAGCCGCGACTAGACATCCCGGGTACCAAATAGGCCGGGCCGCCGTGCTTCTGCTCAGGTTTGTTTGCCTTGTTGAGGCCGGCAGCGCCGAGTGCGTAAAACTCTTTCTTGCTCGGAAGAATATCGCGAGTTGCTTGTCGTACTAGCCATGCATGATTTGCTTCAATTTCCCAAGCGGCCGATCCTGGGCTGCGGGCTTTGCCGCGAGGGTCATGACCTCGTTCGGCCAACTTCTCGCCCTCCCGGAACATTGCCTTGATCGACATTGCCTCCTTCTTCAATGCCCTATAGAGCTTTTGAACCCCCACCTCGTCGATATCCTCCAACACAATCGCCAATTCGCGATCTGCTGATGGCCAAAACAGGGGAGGTAGTCCCAAGCAATTCCGTAGCTTTTCGACAAGGTGCTTTGCCTTCTTGTAGACTGTCGGTTTCACGCCCCGATCCGAAATCCAACGCTGCAAAAGAACGCCGTGAGCATCGTCCAGACGTGCGCAACTTGTTACGGTCCGGCCGGAATCGATTTCGTCCAGAAATCGGAACACAAGGCGAAAATAGAATCGAACACTCTTTTGGTCGTTCCGTCGTGGCGGATCAACTTTGAACAGCTCTGCGATCTCGTAGGCGAAAGGCACTCTGCCCCCAAAATCACCTCCCCAAGATGCCCGGAATCTTGGCTGCACCTCAGCAATGCCCAAACCGTCAGCAAATTCCTGCAAGTTGACTTCGTATGGGGGACCCTCAGCAGGGGTCACACCAAAGGTCAACATCTCTCTGTTCGCGTTCACTATTCCGCCCCTTCCACGTTTTCACCGGCCAGAAAAGCGTGCCATCCCGCGGAAATCTCCGCTACGCCTGCGGCAGTAACCAACCATCGCAAGTAGAGGTCCGTTGTGGATTTACTTAGATGTCCAAGCTGATGGGATAATGTCTTCAAACACCAACCGCCTCGACCGAGGATCCAATCGGCTCCCATCTCTGTGAGCGATCGACCCGCCCCTTGGGCCTCCTTTTCAAGCGTGTAGAGTATGGAAAAGCACGCAAATGCATGCCGGGCAAAGTGTGGATGCCATTTGATCGGATGCGGCCGCAGTTTGAAGCACCTATACAGTGTCTGCGGTGAGATCGGGGTACCTTCATGATCTCGAGAATCTGACAAAAATACCCTGTTACTCGGTCGAAGGCCTGTACGTTTGGTAAAGAGAAAGCGCGATCTCAACCACTTTCCGTCTAGCCATCTGCGAAGATCGAGAAGGTATTGGATTGAAACAGCGATAGTGCGGGGGCGCATACCTTTGGTTACGATTAGATTCACGGCGGCAGTTGTGTGCCCAACGGACGCGAGCTGCTTAAGCTCCTCCTTCGTTGGAATTTGGTGTTCGTTCAACGCTACCGTCTCTTCAAGCCTGGCTCCTGTCTCCAGCGGGAACCGGCAGGCGAGATATTTTGCCAATCCCAACCTCGCTTTAACATCCTGTAACCACTCACCTATTTCAGCGGCTTTTGGTAAGATAGCGGCGGTTGCAACGGAGCTCGTAAGCGAACTCTTGGCTCGCCCAACGCGGGTGCGATAAGTTGCTACCCCAGATGAGGACAGATCGTCGGTAGCAATCCGCCGGGTGCTAGACCTGTATGGCACCGTAAATTCGGCCCGTAAGCCACTTTGCGCGGCCCAAATGAGGAAATTTGTGGCTTCATCGGCTCGTTGGTTAGCCGTATTTGCTCCAAGGTTTCGACCGCTCGGTGACCAAATCCCGTCGGTCATGTTCTTTTGAAAATTTAGCGGGCCTTTTTTATAGGTAACGGTAAGCCAGTCCACCGCGTTTTCATCGCACCACGTGACGAATACACAAAGATAGTTCCCACTATTTCGAACCGACTTTGGTGCGAGTGGTTCAACATCGCAAAACAATTGGTGCTTGGGCGACCATTCCCCCAACGCCCTCTCACGGAGATAACGATTATGCTCGCGGCAATACACGTTTCGGCCATCGAAGATCACCGGTACATGGGCAACTGCCTCGAAACCCAGCGCAGTAATTCTGGCAGGATCAGGTACAAATATCTTTGCCATTAGAAGTCCCTTCATGGCGATGGTAGAGCGGGCGACGACGATGAAATGGGAGTTCCACGCCGTCAGGCGAAGAGATGAAACATTCGGCGGGAGAGCAGCGAAGCTTGTGTCACGTCGGTCTGATTGGCCGCCTCCTGAGGAAGGATCGTTGCTTCATCGTCCGGGAGGAACGAGGGGATTGCAATCCTCAGAAGCCTTCGGGGTTCTGCGTTTGTTCAAATCGGTGGATAACCGCAAAAACAAATAAAATCTTTTTAAAACAGTAGTTTACAAGGATTGAAGAATTCGTTTTGGTTGGGAGGGTGGTCCCCGGACGGGTTGAGAACCCTCATCAGAAAGGATTCACTTCAACTTTTAGCTGTATGTTGCTCCCTCCGACTCTCGTAAAGCGAGATCTGACCTGGGTGGGAAACCTGTTGAAATAAAGTGGAAAACGCAATGTCAAGGTAATTTCTTTACTTTTTTCAATCTCGGCGTGGTCGTGTCGGGGCTCTGCGCTTAGTGCATCGAAGCCAAACTCGTGAGGCGGTAAAGAGCGGCTCGGCGGGTATCAAGGGGCAACCGGTACATCAGCCAAACGCTCGTCGTCGGTGACTCCCGACGAGAATATCTCGGTTAAATTGTTCAATTTTTCCGCAGCCTGATTCCTGGCCCTGAATCCTGGGTAGGAGGCAAGAACTCTATGCCCGCGCTTTCAAGCACACTGTGGACTCTTTCGACTATGCCGATTCCTACAGCCTCATCGCCGCTTTCAAGCCGCATAAGAGTATGACGGCCAATGCCTGCCCGCTGAGCCACTTCCTGTTGACTCAGATTTGCAAGGATTCGCGCCGCACGCAGCACCGCGATCGAAGAGACGGCCACCATGGACGCAAAGCGCCGCCTAATGCGGTCTTTGTCAACAATACGACCGCACGGATTATATGACCAACGAGTGGTAGGTTATATGCGACTTGATGTTGTACAAGGATTCAGCTATGGCTGCTGACAGTGCAAGGGCGTTGATTCGTTAGAGGTAAGGATTCATCTGCCAACTGGGTGCAGGGGTTCAACGGGCAAGCGGACCGATGAAATATGTGAAGTGATCAAGCGAGGAATTCCATGGTGCATCGATTTGGAAATCAAATTCCCCATTTCGCGATCGCCGCCATACGCGAAGAGATCCAGAGACTGGAAGAACTCGCGGCCGCGCTTGAGGTCATCTGCATGCCGTTCCCGATCCCGATGGACCAATTGCTGGCGCGATCCCAACCCAATGCCCCCATTCTTGATCAATGGCGATATGCCATCAGGCCGGTAACCTCTCTGGTTGGGCTATCGACCGGACATCCACGGCTCCCTGGCGACAGGCGCTCGATCGTCACATCGGAAATCTTCCTGATCTCCGAAGAACTCGGCTGGGCGCGTTCGTATTCGCGTTGGTATCGGCTTGGGCAACGGTTCGATGGTGCAGCGGGAAATTGCTGATGGCCGCGATCCCGAAAGCCACTGTGTCAACATTTGAAACCTGTCCTGCACGCAAATTCTGGGCTGGCTCCGTGTGCCACCGAGAATGCCGAAATTGGGGGACGGCAAGGCAAGGATTCCCGGGCCGTCGGCAACCCGAAACCTTTCGTGTCCCGACCGAGCGATCAGCTGAATCCTTTGACGTCGTCGTAACCAGGTCAGCAGCAATGCCGATGGGGACGACCTAGAGAACTGAATTTGCTGGCGCGTGATTTTCCGGCAGGAGACCAGTCATGTCAGTTTCCGAAGTTGAAGCGACCGCCACCCGGCCAAAAACCGCTCCTGCCGATCTCCTGGCACGGGCCTATCTCGATATCCTGGCTCGGACTGAAGGCGTCCACGCCAAGTCGATGCTGCGCATGGGGTCCGGAGATCCGACTGATCCCGTGGAGGAGCTGCTCGACGATCTGATGGACACGATCGAGGATCGGGTTTCGGTGCGTGCCGACCTCGCGGCTGTTGCGGTACTGACGGCGCGCGCAATCGAGGCCGAGCCGGGGCTGACGCGCACGCTGCGGCGCGCCGCACCGGTGGTTACGATTGCCACTCACACGCCCGACCATGTGTCGGCGGTCAACAAGGTCATCGAGGCCTGTGCGCTTCCGGCAGACCGATCGGTCGTCACCAGCGGGCATAAATTGCGGCTCCCGGACAACGACGTGTTCATCGTCGCCCGGGACGGGACCGACAAAAGCCACAAGCCTGACAACGGCAACGATTCGGTTGCCGCCGCCCTTCATGCGCGCGCCACCATCATCGGTATCGCGCCCGATCCACGATGGCAGTTGCCGCGGGATCTGATGCGCTCAGCCGAATACCATCTGGTGCTGCCGGAGATCGACGAAAGCGCCCTGTTCCTGGTCATCGAGGCGGTGACGGGGAAACGCCCGCAGCGTCCGGTCGATCCCGCAGCCATCCGCTCGCTCGACGTCGCTGACCTGGTGCTCGCTCTTCGCCCGGACCGCAGTCCTGACGACTGCATCGAACGGCTTGAAGGACTCGTGGCCAAAAAAGGCGAATTCCATTCCGACGGGCCTTCACTCGAAGACCTCGATGGCTATGGCGAGGCGAAGGATTGGGGACTGGAGCTTGTCGCCGATTTCGCCGACTACAAGGCTGGCCGGATCACCTGGGACGAGGTCGACAATCGCGGGCTCCTGCTTTCGGGCCCGCCCGGTGTGGGCAAGACCAGCTACGCAAGAGCACTGTCCAAATCGGCACGGGTGCCGCTGGTGGCGACCAGCGTCGCCGACTGGAACGCGGCGAGCTATCTGTCGGGAACCTTGCAGGCGATCAAGGATGTTTTTGCCCGTGCCCGCCGACTCTCACCCTGCATCCTGTTCATCGATGAACTCGATGGAATTTCCGACCGATCGCGATTGAGCGGCGACTACGTCGAATACTGGTCCCAGATTGCTAATTCGCTTCTGGAAAATCTTCAGGGCGTCGACGAACGGCCGGGCGTCGTCGTCATCGGCGCAACCAATCATCCCGACAAAATAGACGCTGCGGTCAAAAGGGCAGGGCGGCTTGACCGTGAAATCGCAATCGAGAAGCCAGACGCAAGGACGCTCGCCAACATCTTCCGTCACCACCTCCGCGACCAGCTACCGGACGCCGATCTGATGCCGGTGGCCCTGGCGGCGCGAGGTGCCACGGGTGCGGACGTCGAAGCCTACGTGCGCCGTGCCCGAGGCGCGGCACGGCGTGGGCGGCGCGCCTTGCAGCTCGACGATCTTCTGGCCGAGGTCAGGTCGAACCGGGAACCGCTTTCGGGTGACGTACGACGACGCGTTGCCATTCATGAGGCTGGCCACGTCGTTGCCGGCACGCTTCTTGGCCGAATGGCGGTCGTCGGCGTTTCCATTGGCGATCGGGGCGGTTTGACCGAAGTCGCCGACATTGACGGAAGCGCTGATCCGGACCACTGCAACGACGTCATCGTCATGCTGATGGCCGGTCGCGCGGCCGAAGAACTGATGCTCGGCAGCCCCTCCACCGGTGCGGGCGGCGAACCGCACTCCGATCTCTCCCATGCGACGGACATCGCCAAGAAGATCGAACTGAAATTCGGCTTCGGCGACTTTGGCCCGATCTATCTCGGCGAGGGTCGCCACGATCCCCTGACGACGGTGCCAGGGCTTCTTGCCTGCGTGAAGAAGCGCCTCGATCAGGCGATGCTGACGGCAGCCGAGTTGCTGACGAAAAACCGCATGGTGTTGATTTCCGCGAGGAATTGACCCTGGGTTTTCGCTGAGAAGTGACCCGCCTTTTATGTATGTTCCGGGTTTCAGGATTTGGTCAAGTTGGGGTTTTGTCCTTTTCGGGTGTGGTGTTCTGGGCGGAACTGTTCTTGAAGCGGAAACTGTCATTTCCGGTCTCCAGGATGTGGCAATGATGGGTGAGGCGGTCGAGCAGTGCGGTCGTCATCTTGGCATCGCCGAAGACACTGGCCCATTCGCTGAAGCTCAGGTTGGTGGTGATGACGACACTGGTGCGCTCGTAGAGTTTGGAGAGCAGGTGGAACAGGAGTGCTCCGCCAGATGCGCTGAATGGCAGGT
>NZ_FOSL01000038.1 GCF_900114255.1 Neomesorhizobium albiziae
GGCCGGCCAACGCGGCGACTGCCCCCAAGCCTACACCTTGATCGAGGGATTGCCCGCAAAGGTCGTCATGGCCGACGCCGCCTACGATGCCGATCCCTTGCGCCGGGAGATCGCCGATAAGGGCGCTATCGCCGTCATCCCCAGCAATCCGTCGCGCTCGCTCAAGCATCCGCTCGACAAGCACCTCTATGCACAGCGCCACCTGATCGAATGCTGTTTCTCAAGGCTCAAACAGTTCCGGCGCGTCGCAACCCGATTCGAGAAGACAGCCCGAAACTACCTCGCCGTCGTTACCATCGCCGCTACCGTCCTATGGACCAGATAACTGTCCACACGACCTAGCTGTAGTCGTTCATGACGGAAGGTAGGCGACGGCCCAGAAATTCCACGAAGGCCTTTACCTTGGGTTGAAGGTGGCGGGTGGTTGGATAGACCGCATAGACATGGCGCGGCTCATCCATGAAGGCGGGAAGGACACGCCGAAGTTCGCCGCGCGCAATCGCCGGATCTGCGAGGAAGGAAGGCAGTGCGCCAATTCCCAGGCCCGCGACGAGCATGTCGCGCAGGAGCAGGCTGTTGTTGATCCGGCTTCGCTCACTGCCGGCTGCCGCATTCTCTTGCATGGGGACGATATCCTGAATTTGTGCCAGACTATAGATGAGGATCTTGTGACGTCGTAGATCGTCCAGTGTTGCGGGCTCGCCATTTTGTTCAAGATATGAAGGGGCCGCACACAGAACCTGTTTGACGGTGGCAAGCCGTCTGGCGATCAACGTGGAATCGTCCAGACTGGAACGCAGCCGGATCGACAAGTCAAAGCCATGCGCGACGGCGTCTATCAGTCGGTCTTCCATCACCAGATCAAGCTGCAAGTCCGGATAGTCCCGGAGAAATTCGGCAAGAAGCGGCGAGAGAATGCTGAGGGTGAATGAGAGCGGCGCATTAAGCCTCAGCCTTCCCGTGACGCGCTGGGATTGCTGTCTCATCGACTGTTCAAGCACGTCCAGTTCATCGAGAATGCGACAGCAATCGGCATAATAGGCGCGCCCAGATTCCGTCAGGCTCATACTGCGGGTCGTGCGTTGCAACAGCACCGTGTCGAGGTGGGCTTCCAAGGTGCGCAGCTGCTTGCTGAGGCCTGCCGACGACAATCCGAGATCTTCGGCGGCCCTGGCCAGTCCGCCAAGCTCAACGATGCGCCGAAAGGCGCGCATGGTGCTGAAAGTATCCATGACCGGTCCCTATGGGAAGACTTGCGCGCCGCTGCCATTCAGGCCCGCATGATAGAGATAGACATATACCGGACGAGTTCGAATGCGAAACACCCTAGCGATTGACGAGGACAAACTGTGTTGTCACCTTGTTTATGGCTTAGCTGGCAAAAAAAGGTCCTACGTGAAGGCAATTGATGATCAACAACAGCATGACTGTTTGAGGCTGCGATTGCTGTGTATCAGTAGCACCGCTCTACGGCGGGTCGATTCGCCAGAAACCCCGCCAAGTCGTGGCGGTACGCTGTCGCGTCTGACGACGGAACCGGCAGTCGACAACGAACGTGTCGCTACCGAACAAGACGGCTTTTCGGAGTCTGTCACGTTCTTCCTGCGCGAACAGGGTTGGAGCCCTCAGCAGGCACACGACGGAGGAGCATTCGGGCTCGATTTTGCGATCGAGGACCCGAGGATGGGCTTCTTCGGCATCGGCATCGAATGCGAACGCCCCCCGCCACCGGATTTTGGAAACGGCTAGCCAGGAGAGCTGTACGCCGAGTGGATTGCTTCTGCCCTTTGCCTCACCCGGATTTCAATCCTGCGCCGCGCTTTTACGTCGCCAGACTGTGCTCCGTCTGTAAGGCGGTCGCCCGGTAGTATGAGCTGGCCACCCGACATGGGCAGAATAGTCAGGCCCTTGAGTTCGGGCAAGCTTTCGAGCAATTCGGCAACAGAGATCGCTCGTGCGAGGCCGAGACCGGCGTTGTCGGCGGGATGCAGGGAGGCGATGGGCTTCTCGCCATCGAGAACTGCCTTGAGCCCCTTGTCCATATTGGATACCGCCCCAGCCATGGCCTGCTCGTCCGTGTGTCCGATGACCTCGATGAGGTCGACGCCGTATTCCTTCGCCCTGCCTGCGATCTCCGACGCTTTTTCGCGCAACTTGATCTCGAACGTGTCCGACAGTTCTGCGCTGCCGACCTTGAAATTGTAGCCCTCAAGCTCGCTCATGCTGATGATGGGCGGCCATTCATGCGGCTTTGAATTGCCCTCTTCGGTGGCTTTCGCGGCTTTGTCGAGCGCCGCTGCCAGCTCCACGGCAGGATTGTCCTTTTCGGCAAAGCCATTGTCGCGCAGCACCGACAAGGAAGACGCCATTTTCTCGGTCTCCTCTGCCGTAATCCCGCGCTCGGCGAGCTTTTTGACGGCAGGGACAAGCTCCCTTGCGGTTTTCTCGTCCAAGGCCTGCTCCTTCATGACCTTGGTCACCGGGGCATGTTTTATGGCTTCTTCGACCGTCAGGCCTGATTTCTCGATCCTTGCGACATCCTGTTTCGCCTTGACCAGTTCGCGCCATTCGTCGTCGGGTATTCTCTTGCCGGTCGCGGATTCCATCATCTTGGCGACCTGGGTGAGCAGCGCTTCGTTTTCCTTCCTGGCCTTGTCGGCCTCGGTTTCGGCAAGCCTGGCTCTCTCCATCGCCTCGATCGTCGACTTCTTGGCCTCGGCCGCTTCCTTTTCCTTTTTTGCGATGATTGCCCCTGCCGCCAGAAGGAGGCAGAAAACCAGCAACAGCATCGTCTCGGCCATCGTCAGGCCAAGGATCAGGCCGCGGCCATAGCCTTTGCGCTCGTAGTTGACGGAAGTGTCGCTTGCCAGGCTCATCGGAACCAACCTTTGAGCCGCTCCGATGCTGGCGCGGGAGCAGGCGGCAACACGCTATCAAGCGGTTTGAATGATACCGGTTCCGGGGCGGGCTTGGGCACGGCGATATCGGGAACGGCACTTTGGCTGGTTGTGGCTGTGGTAAACGTCGTGGCAGTCTGAAACGGACGTGTTTCCGCAGCCTTTGACTGCATGCCCTCGAGAAGTTTGGCGACCAGTTCGTTCGTGTCCTTGCTTTGCTTTTGAACCACCTTTGCGAGCACTTCGATCGCGTTCTGCTGGCTGTTCACCGCTTCGGCAGTCTTTTCCGCTGCAGCTGCCGCCCTCTCCGAATGTTCTCCCACCATGTGAAGCGCCTTCGACGTGGTGTTTGCCACTCCCTGCAGGGCGTTGCCAATGACAGCGCCCATTTCGGACATCCGCGCCTGCTGCTCTCCGGATGCCGCCTCGGTTTTGACGGCGTACTGTGCAACGGCGCTTCCAAGCGACTTCACCATGGGAGCGAGCTCGGTTTTCAGGACCTCATCGGGGACGACGACGCGTTCGAGCTTGGCTGCAACGGCATCTGCCTGCGCTCCCAGTTTGTCGACTGACGAGGACATCGAGGCATTCGCCTTCTCGAGCAGGTCGCCCGCGTTCTCGACACGCTTGGCGATGGCGGAAAACTGGCCCTCGATCTGGTCGAAGTTCCCTTGCATCGCGCCGCCCAGCTTTCCGGCGGCTTCCTGCATCGGCCTGATGGCTTCCATGGCCATGCTGTCGAGAATTTTCCTGATGTGCTCCCCGTTGGTCTCGGCCTGCTTGGCGATCTCTTCGAAGCCCTCCTCGAGCATCTGGTTGCTGATCCTCCGGAAGTCGGCGAACTCCCTGGTGACGTTTTCCATCTCGGCGCGGACTTTCCTGGTCATGTCCGCCAATTCGGTGCGTGCGGACCGTTCGATGTCCGCCGGGTCACGCCGCATTTGGTTGTACAAAATCCTGAGCGCAATTCCTGCAATGGTGGACGTGATTGCGATGCCGAAATTCCTCACGACTGTTTCGGTCGATGAGCCGTCGCTGAACTGGTAGAGGGCCATGCCAAGGCTGGAGAGCGTATAGAGAAAGCCCATATAGTAGAGATTGTCGCCCGTTTGCTCGTCATGCAGCCACAGCTTTCTGGCAAACATGGACAGCACCAGATACGTCACCATGAGCAGGATCGGGACCGCCATGGAAAAGAATGGATTGGCCCCAAGCCCTTTCGAGACCGCGATGAAGAGGCACCCGCCGATCGTGAAGGTGGCGAAAATCCCGAGCGGCAGGTGTGGATGGGACAACAGGTCCTGTTTCTTCGCTCTCATTGTTCGGCCCCCGCCAAGTTGAGGCCCGCCAGCCTGATCACTTTTACGAAGCTTCCGTCCTGCCGCTCGACCCATTGTTTCCAGAACTCGACATGGGCAAGGGACTCGAACTTGCGGTTGGGTCGCTCGACATAAAGCAGCGACACGTCGACCCCGCCGAGCGGCGTCCTGTACTCCTTCGCGGCAAGGCTTCCCGCATACTTTTCGTAGTCGGGACCTGCCTTGTACTGGGAATAAAGGTCTGTGTGCTCGATCATGTCGGAGGCGACGAACAGCCTGTTCGGCCGCCCTGCCCCGATCTCGCCGTCAAAAACCGTCAGCTTCACCTTCTGGATCGCCGCCATGATCGGAGACTGCTTTGCCTCGGTTCCGTTGGCGATCGCGTCAGGCAGCTTGGCCAACGGCTCGTCGAAAGCCTGCTTCCATTTCCTGCGGGCCATTTCCGGGTTGCCGGTCCAACTGTCGAGATCGGCCCCGTCGCCCGGATTGCAGGCGTCGAACATGAGCGGGATTTCGCCCGGTCTCCCTGTCAGGCTGACCACCCTCAGATAGCCTCCCTTTTCAACGCTGCCGACGATCTCCCGGAATTGGTTCTTCAGGTCGGTCAAAGTCGTGGGCGATAGCTGGTCGGTGGCGTCGAAGATGACGACCGTCGCGCTGGTTGCTCCTGTCGCGGGACAGTTGGTGCCCTTCACGATCTCGGTTTTGTCCGTTCGGGACCACATCCACGCGAAGCCTGCAATCATTCCCAGGGAGAGCAGGCCCAGTACCCCTGCCCCCAGAACCGCGCCGATGTTGGTTTTCTTCTTCTTCCTGCCGCCGCGCCTAGCCATCGATTTTCACCGCCCTGTCGATCTGCTGATAGGCCAGGATGCCGTTTTCGCATTCCTGTCCGATGAGGCGGACCTGCTCGTTGAGTTTCGCCTGCGCATCCCTGATGGAGGCGGACAATTCCTTGTCGCCCCATTCGCCGTCGGCGGTGACCTTCGGCTTCACCTTTTCGAGGTGGTAGGGGTTAGCGAAGTATTTGGGCGGCGGCGTCGTCCGGGCCTGGATGTTGGCTTCGCGGTATTTGGATAGCAGCTGGTTGCACGCCCGTTCGAGCTGGTTCTGGTGTTCGGCGAAGAGAGAAAGGAGCTTGCCCCTGTGTTCGACTATGGCGCGATGTTCCCGCTGCCGCAGCCCAAGGCCCTTGATGATCTCCTTCACCTTTTCATTGTGCTCGTCGCGGACGTCCTGAAGTCCCTCTATGCGTTCGGCCTGGCCATCGTTGTAGCCCTCCCTCGCCGATTTGCGTCTCTTCTCGACGCCGGCGTAACCGGGATAGGGATCGAAGACGAACCAGCCGTCGATGAAGGCTATGATCGAGAACAGCAGGCCAACCATGAACAGCAGCCACGACTTGATGTCGGTCAGCCCGGCCGGATTTGCGATCATGTTCGCGACAACCTGAGTGCCCGCCCCGTCGACCAGTGTTCCGCTGACCTCCCGGTAATGGGCCAAGGCCAAATTGACGGCGAGAGCGATGGCCCCATAAAGCAGTATGGAGGCGGCCCCGATGGTTTTGACGATGAAGTTCTGGTGGGTGACGAGCCGCGCGCAATAGATGGCGGCCAGCAACGCCACTCCGATGTTGACCATGGAAAAGGCCGCCGCCTCGATGATGCCGCCGAAAAAGCCCTGCTCGTTTCCCTTGGCGAGGAAAGAGCCGTTCGCGCCGGTTTCGACCAGGAAAAGGAAAACCAGCAGCGCAACCCTCAAAATGTGGGCACCTCCTTCGGGAAGGCGTGGGGCACGGATCAGGTTGTGCTTCTTCCTGAACCACGAATACTCGTTCTCGCGGACGTCGAGATCGTGTTTCAGATCGCGAAGGGCCGCTTCCCCGATAGCCACTTCAGCCTTGAAGTCCGAGACGCTGGATGAGTTCGCCAGGTTGATCAGGCCGAACTGGTCTTCGAAATCGAGGCTGGCAAGCCGTCCGGCAAACAGCTGGAGGCTGGACTCCACGGACTGCTGGGACGTTTTCTTTTCTTCCTCCACCCTTTCGATGATCGTGTATTCGACATCGTCGTAGGGTTTTGCCGTTTTCGACGGCTGGTTCAGCGCGCCGCGCTTCTTGCCTTCTTCGACAAGGTCGAGGTCCTTCGCCAACTTGTCGACATTGAGGCTGGAGAACACTTGTGTCCCCGACCTGAAATCATGGTTTGAATCAAGGAGTTTGTCCCTGAGCTTGTTCAGGCTCTCAAATCGTATTGCCAACCGCTCACCCCCGCGAGACTTGGTTTATGGTGTTTGCCGCTTCAAATCCTGCAAGGAGGAAGCGGCAGTTTTGGTACTATCGGGCCGCCGGCCGCCAACCTGCGGAAGCCGCTTCGCCCTCGGTGCAGAACCACCGTTCGCCCTTGCTTTCGGAAATCGCCGTCCGTGAATAGTGCTCTTGCCCGGGCACGTGATAGATACGTTCGCCCTTGGCGCTCACGTTGCCCTTGATGAGGCAGCCGCCGTTTCCTTCCGCGGGCAATTGGGCAATCGGCGCGGCAACGGCAGATGTCTGCTTGTTCGCCCGCCACTCCCACGGATTCTCGAATGTTCCAGACCACATGCCGGATTTCTGCGACCGGGCTTTCTGCTGCAACTTGGCGTATGCCCCGCCGCTGTAGCGTTCCCAGTCGAGTGCAAGGCCGTGCGCTACCAGCCATTCCTGGACACTGGTTCCGTCGGCCCGCCAGCAGTTGCCGACGTAGCGGCCGTATCGGTCGCGGTCCACGAAGTCGCATGAGGTCGGTGAAGATTTCTCGAGAAACGCGGCAAGCGCTTTTGCCGTTGCCGATCCGCAGCGGTACTGTTTGCCCTTAGCATCTAGGCACAGCTGAGTAGATTCCGGTGCGTCGATTCCGTTGAAGCGGATGCTTTCGCCGCGGATTTCGATCGTGTCCCCATCGACGACGGAAGCCTTGCCCGTCAGCACCTGCCCAGCCGATGCCGACGTGGATGCGCACGAAACCGCGCATGCGGCTACCAGCAACGCGTTCCGCATGCTCGAAAGAGGGATTCCCCTCTCACTCAAAAGTTTCATTTAGCCCCCGCAGGCTGTTGTGCGGCTATCTAAGCGACCGCCGCCAATCATGCAATCGTGATATTCAAGGCGAAGCTGAGCACATCCCCGACATTCAACGGAGAGGCCCCCAAGCAGAACTTTTCATTGCGCGGCAATCCGCAGCGCGGTTAGCGTCTCGGGCGTAATCGTACCAGTGACCTTCAATCCGTAGTCACCTTGCATCTTCGAAAGCGCCACCCGCATGTCGGGTCCAAGAACGCCGTCGAGTTCGCCGACGTAGTAGCCGAACGCCATCATTGCGAATTGGACTTCGCGGACGATTTCGGTGAATCTTTGGGCGTTTCCGGGGAGTACTTTAAGCGGTGCTGGAGCGGGCGCAGTTGCCGGAGGCTGGTAAGTAGGCGCAGGCGCGGGCGCGCGATAGATCGGCGCGGAATACGCGGGTGCCGGTGCGCGGTAGACAGGAGCCCGGTAAGAGTAGCCACCGGTCGAAGACCGATGGCTCCGGTGCGAGCTGTGGCTCCGATGCGAGCTATGGCTCCTGTGTCCGGCCAGAGTGTAGACGTGGTCCAGCTTGAAAATGTCGAACAGCGATTTCGCGTTTCCGTCATCGAATGTCGGCTTGATGGTCAAGGCCTGCGTTTCTGCCGGCAGGAAACCCGCCGCAAGCAGCGAAGGTATCGCAAACAGACGCTTTTTCATGATTGTGCCCCCAACTTTGCGTAGCCGTGCTTTTTTGGATGCCATTCGAAGAACCCGCCGCAGCCGTCTTTGATGGTGCAATCCCTGCATTCGTCGAGATAAGCGCGTTTCCAATCCGATATGGTGGGCGGGGCAAGATGCCTGTACGAGGCTGGCACCGTGCAGAGCGGAAAATTGTACAGCTGGGCTTCTATGCCGCGGCTTCTCACAAGATCCAGCGCGCGTCCGACTCCGTCAAACTCCGCTGAGCTGTCGTGGAAGAGCCGTTGCCAGTTCTGCCGGGCGTATCCGATGCTCTCCAACTGCATGATTGCCCACGTTTGGATGAAGGGAAGCGTTGAAGTAATAAACCGCGCCAAAGCGGTTAGCCCGGGCGCGTTCCGTTTCATCAACACCGTTCTCAGCTCGATTTGTGCGCCCGCGCGGCACAAGAACCCCAGTGTTTCCACAAGCCGTGCATGCGCCCCCTGCTTGCCGACGATTTCGTCGTGGACTTCCGGGCTGCGGCAATAGAGCGGCACACCCCAGACAATCCGCTCCCGCTCCAGCGAACGCATCATCGGCATGTCAAGTTCGTCGAAATGCTGGCCGTTCGTCAGGATATGGAAACGCAGGTCGGTACGCTTCCCCATTGTCTGCACCAGGAAGTTCAGCAGTTCTTCCTTGTAGAGCGTCGGTTCTCCGCCTGATATGCCGATCGTCGCGCCTTCCGGGGCCAGCAGCGCAGCCGCCTCGAAGTGGGCAAACAAGTCGACGTGGTGCGCCTTGGGTGGTTGGGAGCACATCACGCAGAGCTGGTCGCAGCGCTCGGTCACCAGAAACGTGTTGTGGGGCGACGAGGCTCTAACAAGGCGGTCCGCGCTGCCTCTGTGCGGATTGACTAGCAGGACGTCGCCGTCGATTTGCGAAGGATCGATCCCGTGGACCCGGATACAACCGCCCTCGCCTCGGTATTCGGCAGCGTCCGACACGCGTTCAAGCACCACGTCACGAGCATCAAGCGCGATGGGAATGTCGCCTGCCACCGAACCCTCGAAGGATCGCAGCCGGACGACGAACGGCTCGTCCGCATTTGCGTCCACCTTTATCCGAAGCGGGATCATGAATGCGCCGGTGCCATCTCTTCTGCCCACGACGACACCCCGGCCCAGTGAGCCAGGGATTGGCGGACTGCTTCGTCGCGTCTGTAGATAAGCTCGAAAACCTTGTCGAAGACAGCGGTGTGGCGGCCGCAAAACCAAGTGTCGGGACGCGGGACGTCTACCCTTCCATACCGCGAGACGTCATCGATGACATCGGTGCCGCAGAACGGCTGGTAGACACAGTGGATGCAATCGGGATCGAAGTTGTTGAGCGAGGACGTGTTCAGCAGCGCCACCTTGGCCAAATCTAAGCCGTCTGTAACACTTCCGATGCTGAGGTCGATCCTTCCGATGCGTGACTGCATGCGGGCTTCGTCGGTCGGATAGAGACGACCGTCGTGATCAACCACAAGATAGTCCGACGCAAAGAAGTTCGGGTTGCGGATGTCGACGTGGTTATCGGTGCCAAGTTGGAGAACCCGCTTCAGGCACTGGCTGAAATAATACTCCTCCATGAAGCGCCCTGTCCGACAATTCCTGTCGACGAGCAGATCGATGAAGTCGGCATGGATCCTGTTCCACCGCGCGAGCACATTGGTGCCCTGCTTCAATTTGCGGGCAAAGCCTTGATGGTTCACCGGCCGCAGATAGACCGAGTGGATTCCGTAGTTTTCGAAATTGTCGAGAAGCGCTGGGAAGTCCGGAGGGTTGTCGACGTCAATTGTCGGGAGAGCAGAAACCTTTCCGGGCCCGAACCTGCCAACGACATGATCCAGGTTGTCAAAAAACTCGTTCGTACGAACGGACTCATGTGTCCGCTGCCGTTCGTGCGTAGCCCTGTCGCCGTCCAGCGACGTGCTGACAAAGGTGTCGTCTGCTTCGAGGAACGCCAATTCACGACTGCCTAGACACTGCAAGTTCGTGCAGACGACGAATTGAGCTTCCCTGAACCTCGAACGGCAAAAAGTGCGGACTTCCTCAAGGATATCGATCCGGAGCATCGGCTCCCCGCCCTGGAATTCGACTTTGATATCCGTTGTTTCTAGGCTGCCCAGATACGCAAGAACGTCGCGTAACGTGTCGGCCGTCCAGTCGAACCCCCGGGCGGCTTCTGATGCACGCGACACCTGGCAATACCCGCAAGCCAGATTGCACCTGAGTGTCGGCACCAAAATCACGTAGGAGAGCTGCTGCGGCCGGGACTGCCGTCGCGACCAGCGATACGCGAACGACGTCCAGGGAAGGTCGAACTCCTTTCCGAAGCTATGGCCTCCGTCCCGGAGGAACGCCAAGTCCGATGCGTTCAGGGAATCGTTTGAATAGCGGCGCAGGAATCCTTCGTCAGACTTGAAGAAGCCGCCGGCGTCGTCGGCGAAAACAATCCCCCCGTCCGGAGTCTCCCGGAATTTGAGTGGCCAGACGTTCATTTCGAAGTCACCGCGGCGACGAGGGCCAGACGCATCGACAGCGTCTCCGCATAGATCCTCTCACGGTAGACGGCGTGGAGCACGGCCTTCCTGATTTCGATGTCGCCGATGCCTGCGCTGTCCGTCACAACGATGCCGTGGTCGGCAATGTCAAAGCTTGCGTAAGGGTGCTGTGACTGAAGACGAAGAACCGCAGCGTCCATGTAGGGGTGAAAGGCTTCGGCAATCTCAACAGTGACCGCAGCAGAGCCGCAGCCTTCCGTGCGGTTAGCGCTTCTGTGCCCATCCCCGACGCGCGGTGCACCTTCGACGGCCACTTCGTTAATCTTCCATCTCAAGCGTCCGGTATTCACCAGTGTCGTTGTCATAGACTTCGACTTCGACCGAAGAGCCGTAGCGGCGGATGTCCTCCACGGTCACATCGCGATATTCGCCGCCATCGGAATCGTAAAGCTCGATGTCGTTGCCTTCGCGGACGAGGTTTCCGCTCTCGATCTCAACCGCGCCTCCGGTCTCGGAGTCCGTACCGTCCCACGCGCACGCGGGCCCGCACAAGGCGAGCCAAAAGAAAACCGCAATTATCCTGCCCATCGACGGAGGTCCTCAGTGGCAGTGATAGCCGCCGCGCTTGTGGTCATGGTGGCAGCCGTTGGCATCCGTGCCGCCGCCATGCGCCACGGCGAAGTGGAACACCACCATCGAAAGCAGCGCGGCGAGCAGCGAAGCAACTATTGCTTTGGTCATCGAATTTCCGCCCGAAGCCTGTCGTCGAGCGCACTCCGGATAGAGAAGTCCGCTACCGTTACAGGCACAAAAGCCCACACCGCAAAGAACCTACGCGGTGTGACTCTTCCGTGACGGCGGACACAACTTCGCAAAGGGCGGAAGCAGTTTCGGTTCGGCCGAGCGGCTCCCCTGATCATGGCAGCGCGTTGCTGCTCGGCAGCATTGGGGCCGAAAGCGGTCGGTCTGGTTTCGGGTGGCGTCTTGCCGAAAGTCGCCGTTCCGCTGACGACTTCAAGTCGACCGCGACGCCGTTCTTTTCCAAAGCCTCAAAGCAGACTCTCAGTCGAGATATCCCATTCGTTGGGAGCTAATGGCTTTATCCCAGTCGCAGTACTGTGTACTCTCGCCCGGCGGAGGGGGCGTTCGTGGCAGATCAAGCTGACATCGCAAGACTTTGCCAGCAAGTGAGTTGGCCGGCCCCGCACAGCCAATGGAGGGTGGGAATTGGCAGCATCAGCCGATATCTCACCGAACACCATCGCCCGGCTTGAACATCGCGAGAACATCCGCGGAGCGACCATAGCATCTATACGCGGGGCCCTCGAATCCGCCGGCGTCGAGTTCATTCCTGAGAACGGTGGTGGGCCTGGTGTGAGGCTGCGACAGCGGGCGACGGCTGAAGCCTCGCCTGAGCGATCGACAGAGGGCGAATCCGGAATCATCGACAACAACGAAATGTAGGGCGACGACATGGCAAAGCGGCTACGGCATTCCATCGATCCGTCAAAACCGCCGCTTCTTCGTGTGTTGATTTTTCAGCGCGGCGGCAATGGTCCCTACTGGGTCTATTGCCCACCAATGCGCGGCGAGTTGCCGTGGACGCAGAAAGTCCCGTCGGAAGAGGCGGCCATCAGGTTGGCGTCTGACCTGGCAGCGACGAATCAACAGGCAGCCGTCTTAATAACCAAGGACTCTGCGGAATGGTGGATGGAAGGCTTGCTGCCGGAGGGCGGGCAAGCAGATGAATACGAAGCAGTCACTCGCCCGGAGGATCTCAACGCGTCAAACGATGATTGAGGAGGAAACTATGGACCACAACACTGCTCTTTTTCAGCTGCTCGAACTGCTGGTGAAAATTGCCAAGGAAAGCCACGATGCGTCCCCGGCTGATCGTGAATTGCTTGACCAGTTGCTCGCCAAGCTTCGCGGTACCCGTCCTTGACTCAGGGACGCCCGCTGGAAGCGTTTCCGCTTCGGGCGGCTGTTTAGCGACATCGGGGAATGCCTGAAGCGATTCCAGCATGCCTTTCTGTGGCCTTGCTGGTCCGGCAGTCGTATATAACCGGCAGCCGCGAGATTGCCTGCGCGCATTCGTCGAATTGTTACAATGCGGGTTCGGCTGCAATTGCCGGCATTGACCTGATCGATGATTTGCCGACCACATCGGCGGTTCATACCTCAGGAACGACGGGAAGCGAGTCGCCCAGGCCCGCGCTTGTACCAGGCACTGCCGTCGAAGTTTCCAGCAGGTGGTTAAAGGCTTGCTGCGCCTTTCGGGGTTCGGTCGCGCCTAGCTTAGCGAGTGCGAGCCTGACCTCGCGCAGATCCTCGTCCCAACCGTCATTGTCATCATGGCGCGTCGGAGGCAACGCGTTGCAAATCGCGCGCCTCTTTTTTGATTTCCCGGAGCTTCTCGATTTTCATCTCAGTCGTCATTGAAACATCGGCGACGATCTCCTGTGCCTTTATGATATTGAAGCTGGCCAGGTGGGCACCTCGTGAGTTGTCGTCATCAACGCGCCGTGTTGAGGCAAGTTCCGCTTTCGCAATTCATCGATGCTTCAGACAGCCTGGACAATAATACCGGTTCGATAATGCATAGCCGGCTTCCATGCTTCACAGCCTGACGATCTTTTCGCACTCGATGACAGCGTGCTGCTCGACATTGTCCAGCGACAGACGGTCCGCTATTTCTGGGAGGGCGCGCATCCCGTTAGTGGCCTCGCCCGCGATCGACAGAAGACCACCTGCGATCCCGCTACCGACCTCGTAGAAGTCGGTAGCTCTGGCTTCGGTATCACCGCCATTACCATTGGGAGGGTTCGTTGCTCATAGGTCAAAGGATCAACGACTTGATCAAAGAGCATCGCCCGAACGCGCTATGCGACAAGTGTATCTGTGAAGAGCTGGACTACTACTCCAGCGCTGATGCAGCGCTGATAGCGGAAGCATTAGGCACGACGCCGGAATTTGACCGGCGGCGTGGCCAATGCGTCCTATGCCAGAATGAAAGAATCGTCATCCGTGCCAACCCGACCTAGACATATTACATCGTAATCGGTCGATGGGCGCACCATATTGGGAATATTGGTAGCATGAATATTGGTCAGCAGGACCGGAGCCGTTGGTTCGGATCGATGCTCTTCCACAATTGGAATCCATTATGGACGTCGTTGTAAGAACTTATTCAGGTAAGGGCTCGAAGGAGCTGTTGTCATTGCTGGAGGAGCACAAGGCAGACGTTGAAAAGCTTATGCGCTCAGTAAAAGGATTTGAAAGCTACACTCTGGCCCGCAGCAGTGATAGCGAAGGCGGCCTATCGATGACCGTATGCCAGGACAAGGCCGGCACCGAAGAAAGTGTCCGCGTTGCGCAGGAGTGGCTCTCAAAAAATGCAGCAAACATTGGCATGAATGCGCCGAAGGTTTCGGCGGGATCAATAATTATCCACGCCACAAAGCACTAGTTTCCAATGGTTTCGCCCCGGTCGACCAACTGGCCGGTCGGGCCGGAGCCGCGAAACATTCGCTATGAACTCACTGACTGCGAATGGAACGTCATCAAGCCGCTACTCCCGGACAACCCGCACGGCGCGCCACGTGTGAATGACCGGCATGCCCTTAACGGCAATTTCTGGGCCCTGCGGTCAGTGCACCGTGGCGTAAATCGCCCGCTGAAAGGTTGAAGAGATCATGACAACGCTTCGTCTGCGGCTGATCCCACTTCGGGAGCTTCGGCTCGATGAATGCAAATATCCGGCGAAGGACGCGCCGACCGCGATCGGCGGCTATCTTTTTTGCGGCCGGCCGGTCAAGTCCGGCGAAATCTATTGCCGCAAACACAAGGCGATCTGTCAGCAGGGGCGGATTGCAAGCCCGGCGCGCGGAATTCCTTATAATCGATCGGGTCGCAAGCAACTTTATTCACGTCCGGACCTCAGCGAGTAATCGCTCGATCATCTTCATGTCGTCGGAAGTGGGATAGGTGGAAGACATAATGCCCCCGGGGCTCGGGCACGGTAACTGCCCTCAATCAGCCGCGTCCGCCGCCAACGTCTCAGCATACGCTTCTCTGTAAAAGCCCCAAGAGTTATCGTAACCCGGTTATAGGGGAAAGCCTTGGAGCCTGGTTGGTCCGGACCTCATGGTGCAACGATGATCTCTTCGAGATTGTTTTCCTCCGCGACGCGCTCGTGGCGTCCTTCGTCGTTGCTGATCCGATATTGAGGCGACCAATCCCTTGCAGGCATTCTTCCGGTGATCCTGAACTTGTCGCCGGTCTGATGCGACATGGCGATTGTCCCTTTCAGTCTGACCGACTGCCCGATGGCGAAGCGATGAACGTTCATTGCTGTATACTCCTGTTCGTGCGTCGTTCCTGATCCTCGTCTTGCCGCATCGCGGCTTCGAGTTCGGAGTGGTCGATAGCCACAAGCTGGCTTTTGACACGGTCGGTCGAGGAAATGGCTGGAAGGTGGATGAATGTCGCGACGCGCCGATAGGCGAGCCAGGAAAGCCCGTCGATCAGTTCCTCGTCCTCGTCGATTGCATAATCGCCCGGTGGCTGAATCTCATCCAAACCGCTCAGTGCGAAAGGTGCCGTGAATGTTGCGGTGGTGCGCTTTGTGCGGGTGTTCATTTGCCTGTCTCTGGAAAGAGCAGATCATTGCGCGCGCGAAGCGACGCAGCCCTTTCAAAAATCGATGATTTGGGAAGAATTTGGCGGGTCGAGAGCCTCTGACGCCGCGATAGCCAAGCTTGGCCAAAAGAACGATACACGAACAATACGCGCCGATTGCGGTTTAATTGCAACGATACAAGAGAATCTCACGGCGGTATATTGGACGCATAGCGCCTGTCCAGGAATGTCTAAAATAATTCAGTGTTGATATTCCTTTCTGTGTTATGGTGAGATTTTCTGGCCGATATAATGATAAAACAAAGGAGGCCGGCATGAAAACCTATATCCCCGCTCAGATTTACCTTTACGACTACAAGAGCTTGTTCGTAAGAGCGTCCGTCACGATTGCCATCAGCATCATCGTCTATTCGGCTCTTTTCGGCATCACCTGGTAAGTCCGGACGCCGATTCCAGCTGACAGCATAACTTCCGGAATCGCGCTTCAGGGCGGGGTTCCAGTTCCGCCGCATAGATCTTTGACTAACCCGTCCAAAAAGGTACGCCGCCATGAATGACAACAACGACAAATGCCATCAAACTCGTGACGCCGATGATGTCAGCGTCTGGGAGAATGAGGGCGGCGCTTTGGATCACAGCAACATGAACCATCACTACGGCCGGCGCATAGAGCCGGACGGGTCTTGGACGATCTATCACGTCTTCACCGGGCTACCCGCAGATATGGGAAGCCGACCCATGGCTGGGCTCGGAGAAACAGATGCCACTGCCACAATGATAATTCTCAACGCGCATAATGCGAAGAGACGCAAGGCCGCAAGCCTGCAACCGACATTCGCCACGCGCCTCTAACGACTTGAGGTTTGTTCAACCATGACGCTGACTTTTCCCAACCGAAGTCGCAGCTACGATGAGGCTGGACAACATATCCGTTTCCTTGGCTATGACGGCATGTTTGAAATTCCGTTCCGTGTCGAGATCGAAGCGCTCCCAAACCCCAACCGGGCTACGGCCGAAGCGGGTTACTTGGCGGCTTTCGATGCCGCGCGGGACTCCATCCTCGATGTCGCGCGGAAAGCCTATTCCCGCGGCCGCAAGAACCTGTGTGTGTTGACGTCCGCCGATTTCCGGCACCAAACGTCCCGCAGACTCTAGCGCCCCTCCTGACGTGCCTTCCGCAACGTCAGACCTGCGGCCGTTGCCGGACTTGGACGCGGAAACCGAACGAGCGAGTTATCGATGTTGATCCGTTGCGGCTATGAAATCACCCTCACTTGCGCCCAACCGACGGCGCTCGTGTGCTTGCTGTCGGTACACGAAGATCGCAAGGCCGATATTCGCGTGCCCGAAACCATCTTCACCATGCCCGAAGTCCCGACGACCACCTATCATGATCTCTTCGGCAATCGCTGCCGCCGGCTTGTCGCGCCGGCCGGCGACCTGACGCTTTGGGCGGACGCGACGATCGAAGACGGGGGCAAGCCCGACGCAATCGTCGCGAGCGCAAGGGAACTCGCCGTGGTGGATCTGCCCGACGAGAGCCTCGTCTACCTCATGGGCAGCCGCTACTGCGAGACCGACCGCCTGAGCCAGACGGCTTGGGACATGTTCGGTAATATCGCGCCTGGATGGGCGCGCGTTCAGTCGATCTGCGATTTTGTTCATAGCCACATCCGCTTCGACTACATGCAGGCCCGTTCGACGCGGACAGCGTTCGAAACCTTTAACGAGCAGGTCGGCGTGTGCCGCGACTTTGCCCATCTGGCTCTCACGCTTTGCCGCTGTCTCAACATCCCGGCCCGCTACGTCAACGGCCATCTCGGCGATATCGGCGTGCCGGTGGTCGACCCGATGGATTTCAGTGCCTGGATCGAGGTCTTTCTGGGCGGCCGATGGCACACTTTCGATCCGCGTAACAACGTTCCGCGCGTCGGCCGCATTGTGGTAGCGCGCGGCCGCGATGCCGCAGACATCCCGCTGATCAACTCATTTGGGCCGCATCTGTTGAAATCGTTCCGCGTTTGGACTTACGAGGTCACGGATATTCCGCGACCAGCGGGCCAACTCGACTGGCCGGTTTCCCAAGAAAATCACTCGTGAATTGAATTAGCTCGTATGTTTGTCCGTTGGCGACAGATCACGTCACCTTAGGACGGAGCGGCGCTTTTTGGCCGCCACTCAACCAAGGCTCTTGCCTCTACCGGTACAACGCCCGTTTCTTCTTTGGTGCGGCAGGCTTCAATGCCTTAGCGACGCGCTCGGCATCGTCCTTGGCAAGGCGCAGTTCCCGCAGCCTGGCCGTCTTCTGGGCTCTCAGTTCGCTTCGGTCTGATACTCGATTGTCGCCTTGGCCCGATCCGCGCTCTGCCTCTGGCTTCCAGAAATCGTGTCGGCCTTTTTGTAATATTTTGTCTGCTTTCGGCCAAAAATGTGTTCCCTGGCATTCTGTAAAAAATAAACGGATAGCAAATCTCGAACTGTTACTTGCAGCGGAAAAATGAATTTTTCTGCGTCTTTAATGTTAGATCAGGATTTTTATCAAGGGCAAACGGTATCAAACTTTTAATAGTTGTTTTGCCGAGATAAATATTTTTGGCACTCCTATCAATCGAGTGCCAAAAAGCGTATGAAGATGCGTGGCCGCCAAATGAGCCGGCCTCAGAAAGAAATCCCAATGAAATTCCGGCCACTTCACGACCGCGTCGTCATTCGACGCGCGGAAGGCGACACCAAATCCAAGGGCGGGATCATTATTCCCGACAATGCGAAGGAAAAGCCGCAAGAGGGCGAAGTGATCGCCGTCGGACCAGGCTCCCGTGACGAAAGCGGCAAGCTGATCCCGCTCGATGTCGCGCCCGGCGACACCGTGCTTTTCGGCAAATGGTCCGGCACCGAGATCAAAATCGACGGCGAAGATCTGCTCATCATGAGGGAGGCCGACATCATGGGCATCGTCGAGAAGACCAAAGCAGCTAAAAAGAAGGCCGCCTGACCGGTCGATTTCCGATCCCGCAACTTCAACACTGAACTGGACGAAAATCATGTCTGCCAAGGAAATCAAATTTTCCACCGATGCGCGTGATCGCATGCTGCGCGGTGTCGAAATTCTCAACAATGCCGTCAAGGTGACGCTCGGCCCGAAGGGACGTAACGTCATCCTCGACAAGGCTTACGGCGCGCCGCGCATCACCAAGGACGGCGTCACCGTCGCCAAGGAGATCGAGCTCGAGGACAAGTTCGAGAACATGGGCGCACAACTGGTGCGCGAGGTGGCATCCAAGACCAATGATCTCGCCGGCGACGGCACCACTACGGCAACGGTCCTTGCCGCTTCAATCCTGCGCGAAGGTGCCAAGCTGGTCGCCGCCGGCATGAACCCGATGGATCTGAAGCGGGGTATCGACCTGGCGGTGGCCGAAGTCGTCAAGGACATCCAGGCCCGAGCGACGAAGGTCAATTCTTCCGACGAGATCGCCCAGGTGGGCACAATCGCCGCCAATGGCGACGCCACCGTTGGCGACATGATCGCTAAGGCGATGAAAAAGGTCGGCAACGAGGGTGTGATCACCGTCGAGGAAGCCAAGACGGCCGAGACCGAACTCGACGTTGTCGAAGGCATGCAGTTCGACCGTGGTTATCTCTCGCCTTATTTCGTCACCAATGCCGAAAAGATGCGTGCGGAATTGGAGGATCCCTACATCCTCCTTCACGAGAAGAAACTCGGCAATTTGCAAGCGATGCTGCCGATCCTCGAAGCGGTGGTGCAGTCGGGCAAGCCGTTGCTGATCATCTCAGAGGACGTCGAAGGCGAAGCACTGGCGACGCTTGTCGTCAACAAGTTGCGCGGCGGCCTCAAGGTCGCGGCGGTCAAGGCACCGGGCTTCGGCGACCGCCGCAAGTCGATGCTGGAGGACATCGCCGTCCTCACCGGCGGCCAGCTGATCTCCGAGGATCTCGGCATCAAGCTCGAGAACGTCACGGTCGACATGCTCGGCCGGGCAAAGCGTGTGGCTATCGAAAAGGATACCACCACGATCATCGACGGCTCTGGCGAAAAGACCAGTATTGCGGCGCGCATCCAGCAGATCAAGGCGCAGATCGAGGAAACCACCTCGGATTACGACAAGGAGAAGCTGCAGGAGCGGCTGGCCAAACTCGCCGGCGGTGTCGCGGTGATCCGGGTCGGCGGCGCAACCGAGACCGAGGTCAAGGAAAAGAAGGATCGTATCGACGATGCGCTGAACGCCACCCGTGCGGCGGTCGAGGAAGGCATAGTTGCCGGTGGCGGCGTCGCGCTGCTGCGCGCCAGGACCGCCCTGGCAACACTGACCGGAGCCAACGCCGATGTGACCGCGGGCATTTCGATCATCATGCGGGCGCTTGAAGCGCCGATTCGGCAGATCGCCGAAAACTCCGGTGTCGAAGGTTCGATCGTCGTCGGCAAGCTGGTGGACGCAAAGAACCCCAACCACGGCTTCAACGCGCAGACGGAAACCTATGTCGACATGATCAAAGCCGGCATCGTCGACCCGGCGAAGGTAGTGAGGACCGCCCTTCAGGACGCGGGCTCGATCGCCGCGCTGCTTATCACCGCCGAAGTCATGATCGCCGCTGTCCCGCAGAAGGATACGCCGTCCTCGGGCGGGGCCGGAGGCATGAGCGGAATGGGCGGCATGGGGTATTGACCCTAATATTCTCACACAGTGCCTGAACGAGTGGAGTTGCCGGAGATCACCGGACCACAACAACAACCAACAAGGAGTGACTTCCATGGCCGTGCAGAACAATACCAAGCCATCGCTTGCGCAGCGCTGGGAAAACTACCAGCCGACCAAGGGGACGCTTTTCATGGCCTGCGCAGCGACTGCTGTCGCCACCATGATCGTCGGTTTCAACTGGGGCGGCTGGGTCACCGGCGGCACCTCGCGACAGCTGGCTACCACTGCCGGCGATGTGGCGCGTGGTGAACTGGCCTCGATCATCTGCGTCGAAAAGTTCAGGGCCGCCACTGATTCGGCGGTCAAGCTGACCGAGTTGAACGCCATCACCGACACCTACAAAAGGCGGCAGTTCGTCGAAACCGGCGGCTGGGCCACCATGCCCGGCCAGACATCGCCGGACCGGCGCGCCGCAGAAGGCTGTGCCCTCGCGCTCGCCGTCTGACCACCGGCCGCGAACCACATGATAGCCGCCGGGACTACGCTCGGCGGACATTCCCATCGAACAAGGAGCCATGGACCATGATCGCCTTTAAACCGAAACCAGAAGTACCGCCCATGCTCAACGAAACCGAAGACAACCGGTTCGAGCGTATTCGCAAGGAGCGCGCGGACAGGCACCGCAAGGCGGATACCGACGGAACACGACGCCGCGATCGGCAGACGGTCGAAGACAACCGCCTAACCTAGAGCAAGCGGGAAGCCGTTTCCTGCTTCTCCGGAGAAAGTCATGTCGACCCGCACCACGCACTCCGTCGTCCACTTCTCCGCACCGTTTTCGCTGACAGGCGTCGACGACATCCAACCACCCGGCGACTATGCAATCGAGGAGGACGAAGAACAAATCGATGGAATTTCCTGGCTCGCCTATCGGCGCGTCGCGATGTTCATTCATCTTCCGTCGGTGGCGTCGAACAGCAGGACAACCCAGTTGATCGCCATCGATTATGCCGACCTCGAAGCGGCGCAGCAGCAGGATTGGACTGGGCGTGATGGTTCGGGATAAGCAGAAGCTGACCGTCCATCGCTTCGCGATTGGCCAGGTCGTTCGCTTGAATGGCAGCTACGGCATGTCTCTCAGGACAGCTGAACTTTACAGTGTCACCGGCACGCTGCCCTCAAGGAACAATTCGCCTCAGTACCGTATCCGCAGCGATCAAGAGCGGCATGAACGGGTGGCAACGGAAGACAGTCTGGAAGAAGTGGAAACGCCGGCTTGTCAATGACCGTGGAATCCGGACCCCGCATTTTCGCGTAAAAGGGACCCCGGTTTGGGGTGATGAAGGGCACGCCGGTTAGCGCCCGATCAGGCGAAGCTGGTCGGGGTTGCACAGCCTGATCGGGCGCGGTTGATTGGCTTTTCGACTTCAGCTTTGAGATCGGCTTTTGAAGCGCCAGGAGTCGTTTCCGGTCTCGACGATCTCGCAATGATGCGTAAGGCGATCGAGCAGCGCGGTGGTCATCTTGGCATCGCCGAAGACGGTGGGCCATTCGCCGAATGCCAGATTGGTAGTGATGATGACGCTGGTGCGCTCGTAGCTTCGAGACGAGGTGGAAGAGCAACTGCCCGCCAGCCTGGGCGAAGGGGAGATAGCCGAGTTCGTCGAGCACGACAAAGTCGAGCCGGGTAAGATGATCGGCAATGCGTCCCTGCCGGCCGGCACGGGTTTCGGTTTCGAGCCTGTTGACCAGGTCGACGACATTGAAGAAGCGCCCGCGCGCACCATTGCGGATCAACGATCGGGCAATGGCGATGGCTAGATGCGACTTGCCCGTGCCGGTGCCACCGACCAGGACGACATTGCGCTGATCGGCAACGAAGGTGCCGCCGGCGAGATCACGGATCAGGCCCTCGTTGACCGGCGTGCCGGTGAAGTCGAAGTCGTCGATGTCTTTCGCCAGCGGTAGCTTGGCGACGGTGAGCTGGTATTTGATGGAGCGGGCCTGCTTCTCCGATATCTCGGCCTGGAGCAGATCGCCGACGATCCTCGGCGGCTCGTGCTGCCGCTTGATGGCAACGCCCATGATCTCGTCATAGGCCGAGCGCATCCCGTAGAGCTTCAGCACTCCCATCAGGTCCAGCACTTCGGTGCGTTCCATGGCTGTTCGTCCTCCTGAGACTGTCATAGCGGGCGCAGTCGGCGATCGGCTCATGAGCCAGCTTCAGCGCGTGGGGAATGGAAAGGATCGTGCCCGGTTCCGGATCTCGGCTGCGGGCCAGGATATTGAGGATCACCGCCGCCGATGAGACACCATGATCGAGGGCTTCCTGACAGGCCGCCTCGACCGCGTTCAATCCGTCACTCAGCACACAGGTGAGGATTGACACCATCTGCCGGTCGCCGTCATCGGCAGCCTTGAGCTTGCGGCGCACCTTCTCCATGGCTGACGGCAGAACCCAGCCGCGGAACGGCGCGCCGTTGCGCAGTCCGCCGGGCTTGCGGGCCAGAACCGGCACGTAGTGCCAGGGATCGTAGATCACCTCGTTGCGGCCGAAGCAGCGGGCATGTTCTCCAACGAGCGCGCCATCCTGGCGGATGACGATCCGATCGGCATAGGCATGGATCTCGACCGGCCGGCCGACGGCGCTCGAGAGCACCGAGTATTTGTTGTTGTCGAAGCGCACCGTGCAGGTCTTCGACACGGAAGCCGGAAAGCAATGGAAGCCGTCGAAGCGCCCGGCATAGGGAATGAAGCTGGCCCGCTCCTCTTCGAACACCTCCCAGACCGTGCGCTCGACCTGTTCGGGATGGCGATGCGCCTTGGCGTAGGCGACGCACTTGTCGGCCAGCCAGCCGTTCAGGTCCTCCAGCGTCTTAAAGCGCAGCCTCGGCGTAAAGAAGCGCTCCCGCACCAGCACGACCTGGTTCTCAACTTGCCCCTTCTCCCAACCCGACGCCGGCGTGCAGGCCTCCGGCTCGACAAGGTAATGCCCGCACATCTGCGCAAAGCGGCGATTGTAGCGCCGATCCCTGCCGATGAAGATCGCGTCCACCGCCGTCTTCATATTATCGTAGATGCCGCGCGTGCACGCCCCCCGGAAGAAGGCGAACGCCCGGTCATGCGCGTCGAACACCATCTCCTGCGTCTCGCGCGGATAGGCCCGAACGAAGAACATGCGACTGTGACAGAGCCGCATGTGCGCAACCTTCACGGTCACCGTCACGCCATCCAGCAGGACAACCTCGTGGCTCCAGTCGAACTGGTAGGCTTCGCCAGGCGCGAAGCTCAGCGGAATGTAGGCTTCGGCCGCGGCGCTGCCGCGTTGCTCATCCCAATCCTGCGCGTGCCGCCACACCGAACTGTAGCTGCCGTCATAGCCGAGGCCGCGAAGCTCCTCGAAGATCCGGATCAGCGTCAGCCGCTCACGCTGCGGCTTGGCCGCGTTTGCCGACAGCAGCCGGTCCAGCTTCTCACGCCAGGCTCCCATGCGGGGATACGGCTGATGCTTGCGCTCGTAGCGGAACTCCGTCTCGTCCGATCGCAGCACCTTGCGCACCACCTTCCGGGAGATCTTTAACTCCCGGCAGATCGCCTTGATCGACTTCCCCTGCACCAGCGACAGCCGACGTATCTTTGCAATCGTCTCCACAACCAACATCCAAAACACAAATGCCTCCGATCAAACCGGAGGCATCTTGATGACCCCACGTTAAGGGGTCCCGTTTGGACGAAAATCACCCCTCAAACGGGGTCCTCATTCCATGAAAAATCACACTTCCGTTACACGGAAAGGGGACCCGAGGGCCTGCTCGGCAGCAAACGCGTCATCATAGCGCTGGCGCGGGGCGGCTTTTACGGCCCGGGCTCCCCCGCCGAGAGTTTCGAGCACACGCTGAGTTACTTGAAGAGCGTGTTCGCTTTCATCGGAATCCGCAATCCTGAAGTCATCACTGCCGACGGCGTCAACATCAGCGTCGAGCAGCGCAAGTCATCGCTAAAGGCGGCGCAGGCCGAAATCGGTACCCTTGCGATAGCATAAGGCGCGCCGGGACAGGCTGGCGTGAAGCGGGGTCATGTCAGCGACGGGAACAGTCCCTGTCGCCCATCTTCATCCTCCCCAGCGAAAACCTGAACCGTTGCCAGAGACTCGATATCGGATGGTGGATCAGTGTTGTCCACGACTATGAACTGTCCAATGTCAGCCAGCGACGACAGGTGCTCGTAGAACCTCCGACCGAGGGGCGTTGAGGCGAGCTCCTTCTCATACGAATCCGGTTGTTGAGCTCAGCGGGCACTGGCGCATCGAAGCCAGCACCGTGGAACCGGAGATCAGGACGTTTTTCGTCGGTAAAATCCTCTTCCTTGCGCCGTTCCGCGGAGTTCATGCGCGAGATAATTTCGCATCTCGGTCTCTTCCTGAACACGTTGGAGGACTCTTGACCTGATACTGCGGTCATCCATCTTGATCCTGCTCGTGACCTTGGCCGTCACTGGCTCTGCCGCTACCCGATACGTCTTTGAATGGCTTGGAACTAGATGGACAGATCATGGTTGCGCGATGTCCGAGGCGCGCAAGAGAGCACGATGATCTCGCAACTTCCTAAACCTGTCCCTTATATTCCCGTCGCAACTCTCAAAGGCTTTTAGGACAAATTCATAAGCTGCGACCCGCATTCCCGCTTTTTGCCGATCGCTCTGATAGTTTCTATAGTAATTCTGAAAGCGCTCTAATACAGTCGGCCCTCTTACGTCATCAAAATTATAGGGAAAACGTTTAATCCAGTACTCCAATTTGTCCTTGGGGATGCTTATTATCCTTTCCTTAATCACTCCTCCATATCTGTTCAGCGCGTCCTGATAGTTAGGAGCAAATCCCGGAAACCGATATACTGTCCTCTCGCTGCGTTGATCTATTAATTTATAGTTATCTATATCCTCAACAAACTGTGTTTCTCTTTCCTCCCCCATTAGATGCGGAACATGAGTATTCATAACTGAAGACAAGCTGGCTAAGTCAGTGGAATGAGCCCATATGACAAATTCGTAGTAGCGAAAAAGATGATCCCTATAAGCCAGCAATGAAGTCTCGTCGTATCCCTCGGCAATGTTGTCGGTGAGAAATGCTGTCCATTCCTTTGCAAGATCCGTGTCAATCTTGGTGTATTGCAGCGCCCCTTTTAGCTCGCCATACACATGCGTAACGGCGGTCGTCTGTCGAATGTAGTGGTTGTGAGCGCTTTGTAACACCTGTACCGAAGGGAGATCTCCTTCCCGCGCTTCGCTTGGTGGTGGGGTCGTAGCTGGCAGATTAACCTTACTCGACACAGTTTCGCTCGTCTTCAAAAGAACCGCGTTTCCAATCGCAAGAGGAACAGTCTTGAACGCTTCGAAGTCGTTTGAGTTAACCATGTCAGTAAAATGATCCTCCAACTTAACGCGGGCTAGGGCTTGTGCCTTTCTTAGCGCCTTCGCCGAGAGGTTAGCCTGCGCGACGGGCCAAACACGGTGGCCTCCAACCCTTCCAGTAGGTGTACTGGGGAATATAAAGTACGCTTGCTTAGAGCGGATCAGCGGTCTGAGCACCTTTTCAAGCCCGGTCTGGAGTACCTTTCCTCCCAATCCGGTGATTACTAGATCGATGGCGATGTCGAGGAAAAACTCTCCGATTTCAGCCGTTTCTGAACCTTGTGAACCTTTCTTTTCGAGCTGTTTGATAGAAATTCCGGTCACCTGTCCTGCGGCAAGGATCGCGCTAAAAAGCGCAGTGCTAACGTACAGAGACTCTCGGTTCTCAGCGGCAGTCAATAGGCGGTGAAGCTCCAGTTTGGCCTTGTCGTCGATGAGCTTTCCCATCAGAGCCTCTTAGGCAAATCTTGGACGACTGGTTTAGGTCTTCGAACCTGGATCACCGCTTGCTTTAAGTGGATGTGTTTGGGCACTAATATCTCAGCCGAGATCTTCAATTTTGGTCACATTCTCGGAGAGGACGACAAGCGATGTTGGTATATTCACCGTCCACGGAGGGCCGAAGGGTGCCGTACCTGCTGCGTAGGTAGCTTTCACGTTACTTTTGCCCTCATAAGGTCGATCAAGCTCAAAAGTACTTTCATCTTTGACGGAGCTTATCTCATAACGCTGGCCGTCCAAGAAAATCTCGCGGCCCAAGTCGCGATCCTCCTTCGCGCGCCACTGAGTGTCGGGATTGGCCTGCGCATTGATGTTAACTTCGGTGAATCCGGACTTCACGTCTAGCGTTCCGGATCCCCGAGCCATGTCAGGACGATGCTCGGTGAGTAACTCTATCCAGAGGTCGCGGAAGGCGTCATTTGACGCGGGCTGAGTATTGGGTGGCGGCTTGAGAATTCTGTCGAGTTCGCTGACGGCTGGATTTGATCGATCCAAAAACCAGGCCACTCTTTCCTCGTAGCCGGGAGTGACAGGCACAATCACGCGGGCAGCTCCGGCGCGGAGAAATGCCCTGTAGCAGTAGTCGACAGCGTTCGCTTCCCTACGCGCCCGCCATGTTGCCCTCCGTGCCCAGTGGTATGGGAAAAGGAAGTAATTCATATGCTCCCATTCAAAGGCACCCTCGTAAAAGCGGACGATGGGAGCTTCGACGTCGGCATGGGACGGGCTCACCTCCTGGTAGTCGCCGACTTGTTCGATCGCATTGAGGTTTTGAGGCACTCGTCGCAGGGACTTTATAGCCCACTTTTGCAGCTCCTCGCGTTCAGTCGCGCGGTTCACTTCGGCAGGGCCCTCACGCGAGATGCGTATTGGCCGCGCTTCCTGGAAACCAAGCCTCTCCTCCTCCTGAGCGAGTTGACGGGCCATCAGTTCATATCCAGCTCGGAGCGAGGCCCATGTCGCAAGTCTCCACCTATCAAAGCCTTGGGAGGTCCGCTGACATGTGAGTGTTGATTTCCGCCAGGAGCTGACCCTGGATTAGGTAGTTTTTCCATTGAGAAGTGACCCATGTTTGAACCCACCCCTGCTGGCTGATTGCAGGGGAAACTGGAGTGATAGACATGGCGTTACTGAGCGTTATCCGGCGCTGGCGTTTGCGGGACGATCTCTCGATCCGGGAGATCGCACGGCGCACAGGGTTATCGCGGAACACGATCCGCAAATATCTGCGATCCGACGAGATCGAGCCACGTTTCAAAGTTCCGGAGCGGCCGAGCAAGCTCGATGCCTATGCGGAACGGCTGTCGGCCTGGCTAAGAGCCGAGGCGAACAAATCGCGCAAACAGAAGCGAACGATCAAGCAGTTG
>NZ_FOSL01000039.1 GCF_900114255.1 Neomesorhizobium albiziae
CCTAGTACTACAGTTGTAATTATTTTCAAATCGTGATTCTGCTCAAGCGTTTAGGACAGCTTGAGGAGAGCTTTTGGATGTCTGTTTCGGACTGGACTGGATCCGGGATTGGTTGGGAGCGGGAACTGACGGCCTTGAAGGGCCGGCTTTGCCCGGTGTTCCGCCGCCTGGAAGCGCGCGAGAGTTGCGGTGCGTTCATCGACGGCCTTCTGTCGGGGATTGATCGGAAGACCGGCTGGCTGATGGCTGAGCAAGCCGGCCTTTCAAGGCCATGGCGGATGCAGGCGCTACTTGGCCGTTCGCAGTGGGATTGCGAGCGAATGCGCGACATCGTTTTCGACTATGTCATCGAGGCAATTGGCGATGACTCGGGTGTGCTGGTTGTCGATGACACCGGCTTCCTCAAGAAAGGCCAGCATTCGGTGGGGGTCGCGCGACAATACTCGGGAACCGCGGGGCGGATCGAGAACTGCCAGGTCGGGGTGTTTGCCGCCTATGCCAGCCGTTTCGGCCAGGCACTCATCGATCGGCAGCTTTACTTGCCGGAGGCGTGGGACAGGGACGAGGCGCGTCGCAAGGCAGCGCATATTCCCCAAGACGTGGCATTCGCAACCAAGCCGGCGATCGCGCGCACCATGTTGGCCGATGCCCTCGACAGGGGCGTGCCCTGCGCTTGGGTTCTGGCCGATGCAGCCTATGGCGGGGATTATCAGACACGGCGCATGCTGGAGGAGCGCCAGCAGCCCTATGTGCTTGCGATACGGTCCAACCATACCTTGCGCATGCTGACTGATCAGGGGCTGTTGCAGACGGACCCGAAAGAGATGGCCGCCGAACTTGCCGGCGATGCCTGGCAGGCGCATCCGGCGGGTGAAGGCGCCAAGGGGCTCAGGCTCTACGACTGGGCACGTATTGCTCTGCCCTATGTCGTGGACGAAGGCTATGCCCGCTACGTCCTGATCCGCAGAAGCCGATCCGATCCAGGTGCTCTCAGCTATTACCTGGTGTTTGCGCCTGCGGCCGCGACGCTCATGGAGCTGGCCGGCGCCGCAGGCTTGCGCTGGACGATCGAGGAATGCTTCCAGCGCGCCAAGGACGATCTCGGCCTCGATCATTGCGAAGCCCGTTCATGGCACGGTTGGCACCGTCATATGACGCTGGTCATGGCCGCCGCCGCTTTCCTGGCCAAGCTTGGTGCCGACCTGCGCCGCTCGGCTCTCGGCAAACCGAACGAAACGAGTCCAAAACCCGCAATCGCAGCCTGATGCGCAAAATCGCTCTGATCCCCACCGTCGCCGAAATTCGAGCGTTGATCATGCGCCTCATGATGCGAAAGTCCGCAAAGCAAGCCTTCATCTTCGCCTGGTCACTGTGGCGGCGAAAACATCAGGCCCAAGCCATGATCGCCCACTACAAGAAAAGAAGGCATCTGCAACTGTAGTACTAGAGCAGTTCCGGTTCTCTCAGAACCGGTAACTCGCTCTAAGCATTTGTTTTGCCGCATTTATGCGGACGCCAAATGATTCCATTTGGCTGCAAAATGCTCTAGAAATCGCGGCCGTGAATCTTGTCGCCTTCGTTGAGGGTCAATCGTGAGAATGCGCTCTTCGTAGGCTCTGACGTCGGCGCCGAACACTGGATTATCGCCGCGCTAATCGAAGCTTGCAAGCTTAACGAGGTTGTTCGGCCATCTCGCCGATGCTCTTACCAAGATCGTCAATGGTCACGCCTTCAGCCAGATCGGGGACCATATCTGCCTTGCACCAATAGCAACAAGCGCAAACTAAAGGCTTCGGGCCGATGCTGTGCGCTTCATACGAGCGCGTAAAATGCGAGATGGTCGGCTGCAGGCCGTCATTCGGTGGCAGCAGCATTTCGCGATGAAGCTGCCTCTGTCGTGATCGATAGCGTCAACGATCTCGACTTTTTGAGCCCAGTGCCAAGACCGACACGCGCTTCTTCCACCTCGCGGGCCAGCGCCTTTTGGACGCGGCTCTCCCCTATAGACTTTTGGCTGATGCATGCAGGGATTCCTGGCAAACGTCACTCCATCAAAGCCTAGCATCAGGTATCCTTGGACGCTTGAACTGTCATTTTCTTGGCCGGATTACCTGCTACACGAGTTTCTGCTTGTACATCCCGAACCACAACTGAACCTGCACCAACCACCGCACCGGCTCCCACCCTAACACTCGGAATCAGAACGGCACCGGTGCCGACGAAAGCGAGTTTTTCAAAGCAGACATTTCCAGCCGACCGAACACCTGGGCAAATTTGAACCGCCGATTCCAAGATGTTATCATGATCAATTGAGCAACAGGTGTTAAGGATGCAACTGGTACTAATTCTGGTGTTGGCATTGACTACCACTCCAGGCATCAGCACCGTCCCTGCTCCAATCGTAACTGTCGGTGACACCCAAGAGTGGGGATGACACAAAATGGGCATTTGGTAACCTAGGGACGCTACCTCTGCGCAAACTTTGGAACGAGTAATGTTGTTTCCGATCGCGACGAAAACGGAAACAGTTTTCGGCGGAGTGTGCGACGACAGCTCGAAAATGTCCCTTGCTACCACCGGTACTCCGTTGATGGTCGCTGAAAGATTCCCACTATCTACAAAACCAGTCACATCGAGCCCTTGACTCGCTGCAATCTCTGCGCAGACGCGTCCATGCCCGCCCGCCCCGATGATGACTACTCTTTCCCGTTTCGCTATCATTCCTGCCCCACACCTCGTCTCAATTGCCTGCTACCGGCCGCCACGCACGTCGAATAGCCGCAATTATCGCATTGCGGTTACTGTTGTCGTAGTCCCGACCGATGAAATGCTGTGCACCGTCAACTCGCATTCAATGCACCTAGCTCTGAGCTCTCAATGGGTTGTGCATCTAGTCCGAGCCGAGAAGACTTAGGTGTAGAAGCTTCATTGATTCTAGGAGAATGGACGAATGTCCATAATGCCCGACTGACGTAGCGTGATCGAGCGCGAGTTGTGAGTAGGCCCTGAACGGACAAACGCTGGGGGTCGTAGCCACAAATGCGGTTCCGCGGATGGTCACAAATGGAGGCAACTGACAACGCCGTGAAGGCTGGCGGATTGGACGATCGCTTATTCCGGCACAATCGCGCACACTTGGCCATAACCGTCATTTCGGCGCCGGTGCGATAATGGCTTGCCTGCGAATTGTGGGCGAAAAATTTCCAAACCCTTTGTCAGCGGCCCGACCAAATTTGCTTGAAAAAAATTGCCGCTCATCACCATGGGCAGAGAACTCGGGCTGTCCACCAGCTTGTAGGCCCTCCAGACTATGTGCTTGGTGATCGGCAACGGTTTGTCCGACTTCATGGCGCTCCTCCCAGCAGAGGCGGTTGGCGCCTGAGGTTGGACCGTGTAACGCAGCCCCTTCGCTCCATGGCCATTACAGCTACTTCACCGCTACTACAGGCTGCTCCGTCCCTGTCATGGGTATCGGTATTTTCCCTTGGTGTGCGCCGCTTGCGATCTCCCTTGCCACCCATGTCAGGTTTCCTTGCTCCGTGCCGCCTATGCACTGGCTGTTGCGTGGACCCGTAAGCAGGTGTCGTCCACACTCCTCCGGGCGTAATGCCCGACGCCCGTCTCAACAGCGTCTGAATCCATTTTGATTCGTCATCAGCGGTTCGCTTGCGCTCATCTTCTCAACACTTACCTGACGGCGACGAGCGCCGCCTTCCCCATCACTCACGACCACGCCTTTTGTGCGCAGCCGCATGGGGCAGGCACACCCACAATTTGCCGGAGATCGTGGCCCAAAGCCACGAATTCGGCAACATCCGCGCCGGATCGGGAACAAAATAGCAGACAGAATCCGAGCACTCGTAGTTCTTCACCGCCGACGCATCACTTATGGCAGCGGAAATGTCATCAACACCGGCTGGCTGGAACGCCGAGCGCTCACCGGCGACTAAGCCATCCTTCTCGCCAAGGCGGCGATTCCTACCGCCCCGAGAATTCCGAGTAGGCCAAGCAGCCCTTCAAGTCGATGGGTCGGCAGGTAGCACGAGTTATCTGCCATGCAGGAGGCCTTCGGAAAAGACCACAGGTCCAAGGAGGCGACGCAGTTCGTCATCTTCTGTGCATGGGAGCAGGTGTCGCCCTCCTTGCCAAGGCAAAGCATCGGGTTGTGAACTATCTCTTCCGTGACGACTTTTGCCGTCGCTTCGCACCAGTCAGTAACGTAATCGCGAGGCAACTCGCCGTAGTCGCGGAAGGAGTTCTCTGGTGAGAGTTTCAGGTCATCGGGAAGCTTGGCAACCAGATATATCGCGCAGTCGCCGGAACTCACTTTGTCGCTCGGCGGATAGTGGCAATCCAGAGCAAGCCGCTCACCCTGGTGAATCCTCCAATTGAGAGTAATCTGTCCCGGAGAATCTTGGTCGGCAGGCGGGAAGCAGAACCTCTCTGTCTCCAACCCATGACGAGAGCGTTTTAGGCAAGCTTCCATGTGCGAATCGTGATGGTTGTTGCCGATATAGGCTACTGCGCTGGCGATCTCCAGCGACCGTCCGCCTGTGTAGCTCTGGAAATATGACGTCACCAGCGGCTTATCTGCGCTGAACATTTGATCGTAAAACGGCAGACGAAGGAAGCGATAGCGAGGCGTGCCGGGTTTGTATCGGTGATATTCGACCACGCATGTCCCATCTATGCTGCCTGACGGCAGTATTGAGCTGACTGTACCGAGCGAACCGCAAACGAATGTTGTCCCCTCCGGTACGAATACCGGTGTTCTGGTGAGATCGACATGTTGCTCCCAGTCCCCGGCCGGGACCAGCACCGGCTCGTTGGTGGGAGTGATGGGATACACCCAGCCATCAACCGCCTTTGATCGAACTGTGTTGAAGCACACCGGCTCAATGAACCCCCCGCGGCCAATTGGTTGTTCAATGGGATAAACTGGCTCCACCTGTCTGTACATAGCCAGGCAATAGTCAGCAGAGCCGCCTACCTTGAAGCCATCGACCCTAATTGAAACGCGCGTGATGCTGATGTCGTGGGGGATCCGTATGACATCGGGGTTTTGACCGAAGGTCAACGTCTCTGCCGATGCCGCGCTAGCGAAAAATGAAAGCGCGCAGCTTAACGCTGCGGCAAATGCTTTTAGTCTCAAGATGGTGCCCCCGTTCTAGCGCGCAACCTAATTCCTCATACACTTCCTTACAACCTGAAATCCCTAATATCGGAGAGGATCATATGGACAAGAGCGTTCCCGCCGGAGAGGCGATGCTGCTCGACTTCATCTATCGCACCGAGACAAGCAAGGCTCCGCCTGCTATGACGTCATCTACGGCAACAACCAGGGCAAGCTGCCGAAGCGGCTGACCGCAATGACACTCGATGAGGTGGTCAAGGCGCAGCCGTCATGGACCAAGCGCTACGGATCCTCAGCTGCCGGTGCTGCGCAGTTCATGCGCGATACGCTGGACAAGCCCGGGACGCTCGCGGATCTGCGCGGTGAGCTCGGGCTGACCGGCCGGGAGAAATTCACCGGGGATTTGCAGGACTGGCTTGCCTTCCATCTTCTGAAGCGCCGCGGCTATGAGAGGGTCATGGAAGGAAAACTGACGCGCACGGCCTTCGGTAAGGCGCTGGCGCAGGAATGGGCTTCTTTCCCTGTGCTAGCCGACACCAAGAGCGCAAACCGGACCGTGCGGCGCGGCCAGACCTACTATTCGGGCGACCGGGTCAATAAGTCGCTGGTGGCGGCCGAAACAGTTGAAGCCGTGCTGGATAGGGTGAAGGCAGCCGCTCGTAAGACCACGCCGGCCACGAAGCCCGCGCCCAAAGCTGCGCCAGCAGAGATCGACAAGGAAACGGTGGCACGCGTGCAGCAGCAACTCGTCGCCGTCGGGCATCGAGGCAATACGGCCGACAACGTCGAACTTGAACGCGTCCGTGACCGTGTCGTCTTCGCCTTGTCTCTTGGAAGGGCGCTATGGTCTGTCGGCAAGGCGCTTTTGTCAGCAGCTGCCGGCGCCGCAGCTGCTTGGTAGACGATGACGCAACTTAGAAATGCCGCCGGTGCATGAAGAGCCCGTCGTCCCTTAATCGGGGCGGTGGGCTTTTTTGTTTTCAAGACAAGCTGATGGTTGGCAAAAATTCCGGCTTCTGTAGCAAACGCGCCAAACCCTCTGGGCGGCGGCACACCTTTTGCCCGAAATGCCGGGCCGCCGGCCATCCCGATAAGAAAATCGGCTTCATCCACCACACCTTGACCGACCCTCATTTGGCGTGGCCGCGTTTTGTTACATCAGCCGATCCTTACGGCTCTATATCACCAAAAAGTCTGCGTTAGTCAGCGCAAGCGCGACCGCCAACGTAGCGAACTGCGCTGCTCCTGCAGGCGTTGCAGTGCCGTCCGAGTCATAGATCAACGCACCGGTATTCGGATCATAGATTACGCGGTCGCTGGCATCGTGCGCTCCCGCCCCAATATGAAAGGAGTTCGGGTCAAGTAAGCCTGCGACGGTCAGAGTGTTAAAGATATCATTGTCTAGCTGGACGGTATCCTCCGGAACGCTAAAATCCAGAACTCGGTCGACGTTGGTCAGGCCGTTTAGAGCCCAGCCGAAGTAGAAGGTGTCGAATCCGGTTCCGCCACTCAGGAGATCGTTGCCAAGGCCGCCATTGAGGAAGTCGTGACCGTCACTCCCCATCAGGAGATCGTTGCCGCCAGGACCATCGTGAACGATGTCGTTGCCGGCTCCGCCAAGGAGATCGTTGGAACCGTTGTTTCCGATGATCGTATTGCCCAGAGCGTTGCCGATGGCTCGGAGGTGACCAGAACCGGCCAGTGTTAAGTTCTCGACGTCGCCGGCAATACTGGGGGGCGCCAGGCTGAAATCGATAAACGACAAAACGGTGTCAATGCCATTTGATCCGGCAAGGCTTTCATTGACGGTATCACCCGCGTTGTCCACGACATAGGTGTCGTTGCCGGCGCCGCCGCGCATGTCATCCGTCCCCACTCCACCGTTCAGCATATCGTTGCCGATGCCACCGGAGAGATTGTCATTACCGGCGCCGCCGTCGATCGAATCTGCGCCATCGCCCGACGAAATGCCCGGATCGAGCCGATAGATCGCCCCCGCCAGGGTCACTGCGTAGAGATTACCGCCGTTGTCTGTGCCGAAGGACGAGATCAGGCTCAGATCAGCGCCCACCTGGGCCGTGCGCTCGATCGCATCCTCCGCCACCCCGTTTACCATTCGCAGTGTCATAAGCCGTCCACTGCCAAAATCTGCGAAAAAGTAAGCGCCCTGCAGACCGGGAGCCGGTCCTCGGTAAACATAGCCGCCCGTAATACTCTGGCCGAAATCGCGAGCATACTCGAAAACCGGCTCGACGAAGGCGATCGGCGGCTGAGGCGGCGCGGACGGGCCCTGGAGCGTGCCCTCGCGGTAGTCCCAGCCGTAATTCAATCCGCCAGGCCCGCCGGCCGCGTCAAAATTTACCTCCTCGCGCGCGGCCTGGCCGACGTCGCCTATATAGAGGTCGCCGGTCAGCGAATCGAAGCTGATGCGCCAGGGATTGCGAAGACCATAGGCCCAGATTTCGTCGGCGCCCGGCGAGCCCCCAGCAAATGGATTGTCGTCCGGGATCGCGTAATTGCGCGAAGGATCGGTTGGAAAATCTTCGGCATTCACATCGATCCTTAGAATCTTCCCCAACAGGACATTGGTGTTCTGGGCGTTACCGCTCGGATCGTTGCCGCCGCCGCCGTCGCCGGTCGAGATGTAGAGATAGCCGTCCGGGCCGAACGCGAGTGAACCGCCATTGTGATTTCCGAAGGTCGGATGCGGAATGGTCATGAGCGTGCCGACCGGGGCAGGGTCGGCAACGGCCGGGTTCCCGGCTGAACGGGAGTATGCTCGAATTTCGATGTCACCGGCCGGATTTGTTAGGAAAACGAAAAAGCGGCCGTTGTTCGCGTAGCCCGGATGGAAGGCAAGGCCCAGGACGCCGCGCTCGCCGTCGGCGGAGAATTGCGAAGCGGGAATGTCGAGGAACGTCGACTGGGCACCAGTTGTTGTGTTGATCCGGACGATGTCGCCGACATCTTTCCTGAGGGCGTAGACGAAGCCGACATCGCCAGGCGCGCCAGTCACGAACACCGCGCCTGGACCGACATTGGCCAGTAGTGTCGCGGCAATATCCCCCGAACCGGCATTTAATTCGGCGGCGCTATGGCCGTAAATCGTGTCATTGCCGACGCCTCCCTGTAGCGTGTCCGCTCCGTCGCCGCCCGAAATCGTGTCGGCACCGCCTAGTCCGTTAATTTGATCGCTCCCGCCCAGTCCCTGGATGGAGTCGAGAACATTAGTTCCGTTCAAGATTTCGGTCGCATTCGTGCCGGTGATCTGCGCCATGGCCAGGCCCTCTCAATGCCATACGCCCCACGCTGCAATGTTTGGAGATCGTAGCACAATCACAGCAACCGAGGGAGAACCTCGAGCCCGACCGTGATTCGGGTTTCAACTTTCACCCATTTTGCCGAGGGTTGATGTACGCGGAGTTTCGAAACTCTCGTTGAAATCACTGGGAGCGATACGCAGGAGCAGCCCCTCGCGTCGGAAAGGCACAGAATTCATGTCGTCGCGTCGAGGCCGCACGATCAAGATACTATTCATGGCAGTGCTTTTGCTGATTCCATTTATGAACGGCTTACAGCAATGGGAAAAGCGAGGCGACATCCGCGATTTCTTGAACAGAAAATCGTCGGGACTCACTCGTGAATATGCGTTCGGTGCCAGCAATGAGCCCGCTTTTGCCGAACCGAACTTCATGCACAATTTGACTATTTCACTTCAATATTTGTTTGGTTTTCTCTGGAAGATTCTTGGTTTTGATTGGAATCATACCAGATACGTGGTCGGCGGGCTCGTGGCAGCGACTGTGTTGTCGTCTTTCCTGTTTGTCGTAATGTTAGGCTTAGCCTGAAACCGTTAAAGCCAAGGGCGGCGGTAAGAATGGAAAATGCTTTGACCCCAGAGTTCGCTTGGGGTAGCGAGATCCCAGCAGGTGAGCGGGCCATTTTACATGACAGAAGCAAATCGAAAGGTCGTAGACACCCGCCTTTACGACTTTGTGAAGCGCGCGCTGGATGTCGCAGTGGCCACTGTCAGCCTGATCGTCTTTCTTCCCATTATACTCTTAGCGGCCATCTCGGTCCGCATATTTCTTGGATCGCCAGTTCTGTTCCGGCAAATTAGGCCGGGTCGCGGGGGCTTAGCCTTCGAATTGCTAAAGTTTCGTACTATGAACGACAGGCGAGACAATGGGGGTGAACTCTTACCCGATGCTGATCGGTTGAGCGGTTTCGGCCGCTTCCTGCGCACCACCAGCCTGGATGAGCTGCCGCAACTTATTAACATCGCCCGCGGCGACATGAGCTTGGTCGGACCGCGGCCGCTGCTGATGAGCTATCTCCAGCTCTACACTCCGGAGCAGTCCCGCCGCCACGAAGTACGGCCCGGCCTCACCGGCTGGGCGCAGGTCAACGGTCGCAACAACGTCGATTGGCCGGCGCGGCTGGCGATGGACGTCTGGTATGTCGACAACCGGTCGTTACGGCTCGATCTGGCAATCATCGCAAAATCAGCGCAGATCGTATTGTCGCGCAAAGGCGTCTCGCAAGAAGGCAGTGCGACAATGCCAGTGTTTACGGGCACGCACGAGCCCGGCGGCAAGTCCAAAGGCTAGGCGCGGGGCCTCGCGTTATTTACTTGCCGCCCCAAAGACCTTGTGGAGAGCAGCCTCGGTGTCGGCCAGCGCTTGTTCGTCGAGTGTCGGGTGGGTCAGGAAAACCAGCGACGTATGGCCAAGCCGCGCGGCGTTTGGCTTCGGCGCCACGGTCTCGTGGCTCGCATAGGCGAGTTCGCGATAAAGCTCCGGACAGGCGCCAACAAGTGCCGGAATGCCCTCCGCATTTAACGCTTTCATGATGCGGTCGCGATCCCAGCCATCGGCAAGCATTTCAAGTTTCACGCTGCATTCCAGCCGGTAATAGGCGTGCTTGTGGCCGGCCGGCAGCGGCGTGATTCCGACGCACGGATAGCTGGCCAACGCATTGGCGATCCGCTCTGCGTTCGCCGTCCTTGCCTCGGTCCAGCTGTCCAGCCGGCGAAGCTGGATCAGGCCAAGCGCCGCCTGCATTTCGAGCATCCGCCAGTTGGAGCCGATGCTTTCGTGGACCCAGCGGTAGCCCGGGGCATGTTCGCGGTTGAAGACCGCATCCCAGGATTTACCATGGTCCTTGTAGGACCAGGCAATGCGCCAGCGCTCTTCATCTTGGAAAAGCACCATGCCGCCCTCGCCCCCGGTGGTCATGATCTTGTCTTGGCAGAACGAAAAGGCGGCTGCGTGGCCGAACGATCCCAGTTGCTTGTTGCCGATCATGGCCCCGTGACTTTGGGCGCAATCCTCGATGACGACGAGCCCATGCGCATCCGCGAGCTTCATGATCCCTTCTATGTCGCAGGGACGACCGTTAAGGTGCACTGGAATGATCGCCTTGGTCCGCGGTCCGATAACTGCCGCGATCGTATCGGGGGCGATCGTTTGCGTGGCGTAGTCGATATCCGCAAAGACCGGTTTTGCGCCGACGAGATCGACGGAACTCGCTGAAGCCAGGAAGCTGCGCGGCGTGACGATGACCTCGTCGCCAGCACCGATGCCGAAGGCTCGCAGCGCAAGTTCAATTGCCAGCGACCCGTTGGTGACGGCAACGGCATGGGGCGCCTGGAACTTTTCGGCGAAGGCCTTCTCGAATTCGCGAACGAGCGCGCCTGTCCACTGATTGACTTTTCCGGATCGCAAACAGGCGGCGACCGCCTCGACCTGCTCCTCGTCGAAGCTCGGCCAAGGCGGCATCGGGGTGTTGCGCACCGCCACGCCGCCGTCGATCGCCAGCCTGTCGCTCTCGCTTTCGTAGATTGTCATCTTCGCCGCACTCGATTCGAAAGCCATCTGTCTGTCACCGCTTTGTCGAAGGATTTCGGGCGCCACTCTTAAAGAGAGATCGGCGGATGCGCAATTCTCATGTGCCACCGTGTAATGTGCCAGAAGATGCCAAGCGGTCAGCCGGCACCCCTGTCCCGAAATAGCTCCAGCCATTTGGCGCGCGCAACCTCCGGGTCGAATAGCTCCCTCGATCGCTCCCTCACCGCGTCGCGCTTCCCGGCGGGCCACGAAGCCAGTTCGTGGATTGCCCTGGTGAGACTGCTCGCCGGCTCCCCCCAATCGACGGCCAGGCCTATATCGCGGGCGCGCGTTTCCCTGGCGAGTTCGCTGTCCTCCTCGACCAGAGCAAGCAGCGGAAGCCCGGCCGCCAGATATGTGAACGTCTTGCTGGGATAGGCATAGCGGAAAAGCCCTGGCGTGAGCGAAACGACGCCGACATCGCACGCACGCATGAAGTCGAAGGCGTCGGCGACCGGCAGTGCCTTGTGGAAACGAACGGTTCCGATCCCACGCTCCTCGACAATCTTCCGCAGACCCGCCTTGGCGCGCCCCTCGCCCAGGAATTCCAACACGGCGACAGCCGGATCGATGCTGGCGAAGGCCTCGACAAGCTCTTCAAGGTGCTGAAAACGGCCAATGTTTCCGGCGAAGACAAAACGGACCGGACCGGACCGTGTCCGGCTGCCCGCGGGCTCACCTGTGACGGCGGCGAAATTGTTAATGAGGACAAGCCGTTTCGGCGCCGCCCCGCGCGCCCTCACTACGGCGGCCATGTCTCCGGACAACGTCACTACGGCATCCGAACGATTGAGCGTCCAGGTATCGATCGACCGCAGCAAGCGCGAAAGCATGCCTTCCTTTAGCATGTTCATGTGCAAGCCGATTTCGGGATAGATGTCCTGCAGGAAGTAAACGAACCTGGCGCCCCGGAACCAACTCGCCAGCCTGATCGCGAATGGTTGCAGGACGGGCGGTATCGACGTCGTCCAGACGACGTCGCTCTTGCGCCCGAACAGGATCAGCAGCGCCGCGATCGCGATGAACAGTGCGCTGTTCACGTAGCGCGCGATGCCCCGTTTCCTTTCGCCGAACAACGGCACACGCCTGATCCGGACCCCGTTCCATTCTTCCCGCCAGGGCTGCTCGGGAAGGTTGGCTTCCGGATTGTAACTCGGCTGCGCTGTTATCACTTCGACATCATGGCCGGCAGCGGCCAGCCATTTCGCAATATCATTCGGGAGAAAGGTTTCGGGCCAGAAATAGCGATAGACAATGGTTATCCGCATGAAGGCCGCTCAATCATTCTTCTCCAGCCCATGCCAGCGCGCCGACAGCTTAGCGGTGCCCAGGATCAGACGGACGACACGCTGCGATGTGTTGGTCACCTGGTAATCGGCAGGCAAGGGCGGGAAGGTTCCGGCTTCGAAATCTGCGACCGCCATCTCGACACCGGCGATTATGGTGTCCCTGTCAAGGCCGGTGATGATGATAGAGCCGGTGTCCATCGCTTCCGGGCGCTCGAGCGCATTGCGGATCGTGATGGCCGGAAAGCCCAACATCGAGCTCTCTTCGCTGATGGTGCCGCTGTCGGAGATCGCGCACAGCGCCTGCATTTGCAGCTTGTTGTAATCATGAAAACCGAACGGCTTCATGTAGCGGACATTCTGGTTCAGGCGCAGCCTGCTGCCTGCCGACCCGATCCGCTTGCGGGTGCGCGGATGCGTCGACACGATCACCGGCATAGCATAAGTTTCCGACAGGTAGTTCATCGCTTCAACGATCTGGCGAAGGTTGCCCGAATTGTCGACGTTCTCCTCCCGGTGGAAGGAGGCGATGAAATAGCGCCGCGGCGCCAGGTCAAGCCGTGCCAGCACATCGCTCGCCTCGATGTCTGCCCGGTAGGTAGACAAAACCTCGTTCATGGGCGAACCGGTCAGATAGATGCGGCGGTGCGGCAGGCCTTCGGAAAGAAGGTGGCGGCGGGCATGTTCCGTGTAGACAAGATTGAAATCGGACATGTGATCCACCACACGCCGGTTCAGCTCCTCGGGCACGTTAAAGTCGAAACAGCGGTTGCCAGCCTCCATGTGATAGACCGGCACTTTGTTCTTGCGCGCGGGCAGCGCCGCGATGCAGGAATTGGTGTCGCCAAGCAGCAGCAGCGCGTCGGGCTTTTCCTGGCGTATGACCTTGTCGGCCGCGATGATCACACGGCCGACCGTTTCCGAGGCCGTTTCGCCCGCCGCTTCGAGGAAGTGATTGGGCTTGCGAAGACCGAGATCCTTGAAAAAAACCTCATTGAGTTCGTAGTCGTAATTCTGGCCCGTATGAACGGTGACCATGTCCACGGTATCTTCCAGGCGGTTCATCACGGCGGACAGCCGGATGATCTCCGGCCGAGTGCCGAAGACCACCATTACCTTCAATTTCCGAGGTGGCGCGTCGGTCATCAAACTGGTTCCATGTAGGTGTCCGGGCGTGCCGGATCGAAAATATCGTGTGACCAGAACAGCGTGAGCAGTTCGCTGCCGCCGATGTTGGTGATGTTGTGGGTATGCATGGTCGGCATGTCGACGAAGCACGGCGCATCGCCGGAGACGTCGAAATGCCGCACCTCGTCCGTAAAGACCTTGCGGATGGAAATCCGTGCATCCCCCGATACGACGAGAAACCGCTCGACCTTGTCGAAATGGAAATGATTGCCGCGCGTAATGCCGGGATGGGTAGACGAGTAGAAGACCTGGCCGCCGTTGCGTTCTTTCACGACCTCGAACAGCGAACCGCGATTGTCGGCCTTGCGCTCCAGCATGAACGGATACATCGCCGGATAGACGTACGACCGATAGGTGTTGAACAGGTTGAGCGCGAAGCGGTCGCGAAGGTCGGGGACGATGCCGAGCCGGTAACCAGCGTGCATCGCTTTCAGCATGGCGGCAACGGTCGCCACCGACGTGTCGCGGCCAGTTGGGCGCGACTGCCCGCTTGCCCCCTCCGCAATCGCCGCTGCAATCAGGTCAGCCGCCTCGCTGTAATGCATCAGATTCACGGGATTATCGTTGTGAACCGACAGTTCGGCCCCCGCCGCGACCTGGTCGCAAAATGTGCCGACGAAGGAATTGTATCTCGGACGGGTGAATTCGCCGAAAAGATTGGGCAATACGATTTCGAGAAAGCCTGCTCCCACACGCGCCGCTTCTTGCGCAAGCGTATCCGCCGCGGCTGCTTTGGCACGGCCATAGACATTTTCAAGGTCGCGCTGAACCGACGACGAATAGATGACCTGCCGGATACCGGGCGCGCTTGAAAGCGCGGCTGCAAGCCCTTCGGCAAGAGCCCTGTTGCCATCCGCGACATCAGCGTCGGTGCCGCGGTTGACGCCGGCGAGATGAACGATGACCTCGCGATCGGCGGCAAAGGCTTGCAGGGCCTCGGGATTCGCAAACTCGGCCCGGCCCGCAGTAGTGACATCGTGGCCGTAGTGGTATGCCAATTTGCACCGGACGAAATAACCGAGTTGGCCGTTGGCGCCGGTTATCCCAACCTTCATCGCACGGCCTCGATGCCTGCCCGCGTGAGGCCTTCCTGGATCGAAGGCAACGTCAGCAGCAGCTTCTTCGTAGCTTCGATATCGAGTTGTTCGGTGTTGTGCGAATGATAGTCGTCCACCGCCGAGCTAGCTTCATGGCCTTTGTTGAAATACAGTGAATAGTTGATCGAACGCGTGTCGACAGGGATACGAATGTAACTACCCATGTCCTCGCTGCGCAGAATCTCGGCCGCCGAGGCCAACGTCTCAAAAAGCTTTTCGCCGTGACGCTCGCCGATGATCTTGATACCGACGTTCGAATTGAACAGTTCAATCATCGCTTGGGCCAGAACTTCCATGCTGGCCGCCGGTGCCTTGCGCACGAACGTATCGCCCTGCATCCCATACTCGAAGGCGTGGTCGACCAACGCTACGGTATAAGGCAGTGGCAACAAGAACCGGGTCATTTTGAGATCGGTAACGGTCAACGGCTTTCCGTCGAGTATGAGATCGATGAAAAGGGGGATGACACTGCCGCGCGAACCCATGACATTGCCGTAGCGAACGACCGAAAAGGTGGTCCGGCAGTCAGGATGAAGCCGTGCCTTGGCGCTGACGAGCTTCTCCATCAATGCCTTGGACATGCCCATGGCATTGATCGGGAAAACCGCCTTGTCCGTCGACAAGAGGACGCATTTGGAAACACCCGCCTCAATGGCTCCTTCCATGACATTTTCAGAGCCGGCGACATTGGTCCGCATCGCCTCCATAGGAAAAAACTCGCAAGAAGGAACCTGTTTGAGGGCGGCCGCATGAAATACATGATCTATTCCTCGCATTGCGCTCGCAATCCGGCTCCGGTCCCGAATATCGCCGATATAGTACTCGACCCGCTCATCAGCGAGCTGTGTCCTCAGTGCATGTTGCTTTTCTTCGTCGCGCGAAAAAATACGAACCTTCTCGTAGCCACGATCAAGCAAATGCAACAGCATCGTCTTGCCAAACGAGCCTGTTCCGCCAGTTATCAGTGCGGTTCGCGTCAAAGAAGCCTCCTGGATTTTGCCAGCGGTGTTATTCGGTCAATGGCATTTGTCAACCCAATAAACGGTCAGGCGTTTCGGGAACCCCAGCAGGGGTAAGCAATACCATTGTGCAATGTCGTTAGGGGACCAAAGAGAAGAATCGGACTATTGAGCTGGGTTAGTGGTTGGGACAATTGATTCCTTAGACCTGCGCCAATGCAACACTTTTTGACATCCGTGGTTGCGATGAAGGCTTCTCCCTTGTCTTAATATCATCGTTGTGGTTCGAAGTGGTCTTAGTAGCGTACATGGGCAGGCCGGCACCGCACCTTGGAGCTGAGATGAAATTTTCGACTATTTCCGAGACGCTGGTTAGGTTGAAAGGCGTTATGACAACACTCCTTGATTTAGGGGTCGCCGGCACCGCGTTTCTATTTGCGTATGCAACGGCATATGGCTTCGACCGCATGCTTCACATTCCGGGAATAGTCGACAAAACCGGCGCCTTCACCGCCATAAGCGGAATATGTTTCGTGCTGTTTTCGGTAAACCGAACCTCTTGGCGATATGTTTCGATCCCTGACTTGATCACTATCACCAAGGCCGCCACTGCAGCCGTCGTGATCTATACGCTCGGTTCGTTCCTCCTAACACGCAGTGAAAACGTCCCACGATCCGTGCCCGTCCTGACGACGATTTTCCTGCTATTCGGTCTTGCTGGCACAAGAATCGCTGTGCGCCTAATATTAGAGAGGAGCTTTAGCTTTTCCCCATCATCAGGGCCAAGGTCACCTGGCAGTCGTAACGTGTTGTTGTGTGGCCTGTCCGCCAAAGCAGAGAGTTTCATTCGGTCGGTCAGACGTGATCCAAAGAATCCGATCAATATCATTGGCATACTGGATGAGGCGGAGAAGAACCGGCTGCGGATGATCCAAGGTGTCAAAACGGTCGGCAAGCTGACAGAACTCGAGCGGGTGATCAGCGACTGCGCCAGAAATGGGATTGTTATCTCCGAGTTGATTGTCACCGAGAATTCCCCCAGCAGACAGCGTCTCGCGGAAATCGTCGAAACCGCGACTTCCTTGAAACTCAAGGTTCTCAGAATACCTGACATTACCGACACAGCGCTTATAACCCCCAAGTTCCTTGATGAACCAAAACCTATCGAACTTGGAGATCTCCTCGAGCGACCTGAGGTAAAGGCCGATTATGAAGGCGTCGCGCGTTTGATTGACGGGAAGGTGATTCTCGCAACCGGTGCAGGCGGCTCCATTGGCTCAGAGTTGTGCAGGCAAATCGCTACTTTCAATCCAAGGCAGCTGATTATCACGGATAGTTCCGAGTTCCATATTTATATGCTGGACAAGGAACTGCGGGAACAACACCCGCAACTGCCGATGGTGACTAGGATCGTCGATGTCCGCGACGCAAACCGCGTCGCCCGGATATTTTCTGAATTCAAGCCCGAGGTAGTATTTCATGCAGCAGCACTGAAACACGTTCCGTTGGTGGAAGAAAATCCGATCGAAGGGATCAAAACCAATGTTCTTGGCACACGGAATGTTGCCAACGCGGCACTCGCCAACGAGGCCGTGACATTCATCATGATCTCCACTGACAAGGCAGTCAATCCTACCAACATAATGGGGGCGACCAAGCGCGCGGCGGAAGCCTACTGCCAGTCGCTCGACGTCAACTCGACGAAAACTCGCTTCAAGACAGTCCGTTTCGGCAATGTTCTCGGGTCAAACGGTTCCGTTGTTCCACGCTTTCAGGAACAGATCGCGGCGGGAGGGCCGGTCACCGTCACGCATCCCCACATCGTTCGCTTTTTTATGACCATCCCGGAGGCGGTTCGTCTGGTTCTACACGCCTCGGCCCACGCACTTCGGCGTCAAACGGAACGCGGGAAGATCATGGTGCTCGACATGGGCAAACCTGTGCGCATTGTCGACCTAGCTGAACGCATGATCCAGCTTGCAGGCTATAAGCCCCGAATTGACGTCGAGATCGTTTTCACGGGGCTGAGACCAGGTGAAAAGTTATTCGAAGAGCTTTTCGATCCCTCTGAGATAAAGGACAGTAAGACAGAGGAAGGCTTTGTAATTGCCGCGCCGCGCATTATTGACAAGGCATTGCTGCACCGAACGCTGACAGGTCTGGATTCCGCGGTAGAGCGCGAAGACTTAACCCGAGCAGTCGAACTGCTTGCGCATATTGTGCCCGAATACCGCAAAGACAACACGGCGGTCGCCCCCTTTGCGGAAGTTGACGAGACGGAACGTCCATCCTAGAAGGGTTCGTATCTAAAGTTTAATCCCGGCATTTCGCTAGATGATTGTAATCTGACGCGTTGGGCTGTGCGACCCGTCCCTTGCAAATGAACTCATAGAGTGTAACGCCTTTGAAGATCTTGAGCCGACGGCGAAGTCGTAGGCCGAGACCCAGTCGGCGATATGCCGGCGGAGATGATTATTCTTCTCGCAATAGAAGCGCTTGGCGGGGATGTCATTGATGGTTCGGTTCATCCTCTCGACCTGACCGTTGATTCATGGATGCCTCGCCTTTAATGGTGCGATTCTCGATGTCGCTCGAAGCGCAGGTGTATTCGAAGCCATGTGCTAGGAAGGGCTCGCGGTGTGAAATCGCCTCGTTGATCCGCGGCACATCGACCTTCCGGCTCAAGTTCTTCAAAGGCCTCACGCCCTACGAGTTCATCTGCTCGGTCGCACAGTCCCGAACGCTTCAGATTACATTCGATTCAGCAATGCGGGACTAAATACCCTAGATCCCGCCAACCCGGTGCGCCGCATTTTGCGGATTTAACGACCAGCGTTGCCACACGGACGAGCTTTGCCGAACGGAATTCGACCGGGATTCCCCACCGCGCTCACCTTTTACAACGGTTGGAATTGTCAGATTGCAAATCCTGACAGCAACAAAGGCAGCAGTTCCCTCACCCCTTCCTCAGCGCATTTCCCGCCCGCACGATCGCAGCCGCGAGTGCGATTTTCATGACATCGGTGACGATGAACGGGCCGACACCGAAGGCGAGCGCCTTCTCGCCGCCCATCAGAACGGCAAGCCAGGCCGCACCCAGCGCCAGGATCGCCACTTCGCCGAGCATCATCACGCCGAACAGGACGAAGATATTGCGATCCAGCCCACGGTCCACCGCATGGCCGACGACTGCCGCGGCAACGACAAAGCCCGCGAGATAGCCGCCGGTCGGGCCGGCCATGTAAGCGAGGCCAGCGCCAGTCGCGAAGACGGGCAGGCCCATCGCACCTTCAACCAGATAGGCGAGCACAGTGGCGACGGCGAGATTGCGGCCATAGGTCGCCGCGATCAGGAAGACGGCCAGCGTCTGCAGCGTCATCGGCACCGGCCAGAAGGGCACGGTGATCTTGGCGGCAAGCGCCAGAAGCGCGGAGCCGGCAAGCACCAGCAGAACCTGAACGGCAAGGCGCGCGGTGCGATCTTGCGGCAGAGCCAGCGTAACGATCGGACCTGTAACGGTTGCAGCAGACATGAGAGACCCCCTTCAAGAGAACATCCGGCGAAGTGCCGCCGGGTTTCGACATAACCGCTTCCGTGCTATCGGGCAACGACGCTATCACATCCCCGCACGGCAAACAGAGATTTAGGTTGTGGACTTCGACACCCGGTTCGAACCTCATTATGGCGAAGCGATCGAGATCGCGCCCGGAATCAGGCGGCTGACCGTCAACAATCCCGGTCCTTTCACCTTCCACGGCACCAACTCCTACATCGTGGGCCGGAACAGCCTGGCCGTCATTGATCCCGGTCCGGAGGACGCCGATCACCTGTCGGCTCTCCTCAGCGCCATCGACGGCCGGCCGGTGAGCCATATTTTCGTCAGCCACACGCATCGCGACCACTCCCCGCTTGCTCGGCTGCTGCAGCGGGAAACAGGCGCGGTCATCGCCGCCGAAGGCCCACACCGCCCGGCAAGGCCACTGCGCATCGGCGAAATCAACCCGCTGGACGCCAGCGCCGACACCGATTTTGCGCCCGACCTGGTGCTTGCGGACGACAGCCTGGTCGAGGGCGACGGCTGGTCCTTGAGAACCATCCTGACGCCCGGCCACACCGCCAACCACGCGGTTTTTGCGCTGGAAGGCACGGGCGTGCTGTTTTCGGCCGATCACGTCATGGCCTGGGCGACATCCATCGTCGCGCCGCCGGATGGCGCGATGGCCGACTACATGGCCTCGCTCGACCGCCTGCTCGAACGCCACGACAAAGTGCTGCTGCCCGGCCATGGCGGCCCGGTGAAAAAGCCGCGGGCTTTCATGCGCGGGCTGAAGGCGCACCGCAAGATGCGCGAGCGCGCCATTGTCGAGCGCCTCGCCCGCGGCGACAGAACCATTCCCGACATGGTTCGGGCCATCTACCGCGACACCGACCCGCGGCTGCACGGCGCGGCGGGGCTGTCAGTGCTGGCGCATCTCGAGGATCTTGTGGCGCGCGGCGTCGCCGTCACCAACGGCGCTGCAGCGATCGACGGGGAATACGCGCCGGCCTGATGTCACTCGACCGGCGCAGTGCCGGCCTGCAGGGCAATTTCGGTGTCCAGGTCGTCGAGGAAGGCAACGATGCGCGCCGCGTTATCGCCGAGATCGTTGCGCCCGAACCGCGACGCCGAGCGCATGTCGACATAGGCGGTGTTGCCTTCGTCTGTCACCCTTATGGCGACATCGGAGGGAAAGGCCAGAAGCAGCGTCCTAGCCCGCGCCTCGACGGTGACTTCCGGGTTGCTGGATGCGTCCTGCGGCATTTCATAGGTGTGCCAGCCGCGCTTCTTCACCAAGGCAAGAACGGTGGCCAGGGCACGCTCGGCCGGGATGTTGTAGCGCCGTCCGGTGACCTCCGGATAGGTTTCCGCCTGAAGCTTCGCCGCGGCCTCGCCGATCGGAGCGATGACGTTCATTGCCGGCGTGCGGCCGACCGCTGCCTTGACGAATGGCGGGGGGGCGGCGGTGTCGGTCGAAATATCGCTGAGATTAGGGCTGACAAAGGAGCGGTAGCCGGTAATCGCGAAGGGCACCAGCACGACCAGCGCGAGAAACATGCCCTTGGCGAGGTCGGCGCCGCCGATGTCGCCGCGATACCAGACCCGGCGAAAGCTGATCGCAGCCAGCAGCAAGGCTACAATGGCCAGCACCGCGGCCAGGCCGAGCACGGCGATGAAAGCCGGCGTTTCCACGAGGCCGAACCGGTGGCTGATCGCCGCGGTGATGAAAAGCACCGCCGAGAACCAGGCGGTGGCGCGCGACCACCCGGCGGCGCGTGCTGTTTGTTGCTCGATATAGACCGCCATTGGCCGCCGTTCGTCCGTTTTCGACGCGGCTTACATAGCGGCTCGGCTGGTGCCGGTCAAAAGATGCAACATGGCCGCGAACCGGTCTATTCCGTTGGCAGCCTGTATCCGCTGAACTGCTCGCGCAGCTTGGTCTTCAGGATCTTGCCGGCCGCCGTGTGGGGGATTTCGTCGACAAAGGCGACGTCATCGGGCATCCACCACTTGGCAACCTTGCCGTCCATGTAACGCAGGATATCGGTCTTGCTGGGCTCCTTGCCGGGCTTCTTGACCACCACCAGCAGAGGCCGCTCGTCCCATTTGGAATGGGCGACGCCGATGACTGCCGCCTCGGCGATGTCGGGGTGGCCAACCGCCAGGTTCTCCAGGTCGATGGTCGAAATCCATTCGCCGCCGGATTTGATGACGTCCTTGGCGCGGTCGGTGATCTTCATGTAGCCATGGGCGTCGATATGGGCGACATCACCGGTGTCGAACCAGCCCTCCTCGTCGAACTGCTCGGTGCCGGCGCCGCCATAATAGGCCCGGGCGACCGCGGGACCGCGCACCTTCAGCCGGCCAAAAGTCTTGCCGTCCCAGAGGTGCTCCCGGTTGGCGTCGTCGGTCACCTTCATCTCGACGCCGAACGGCGAATAACCCTGCTTTTCCTGGATGTTAAGGCGGTCGTCGCCGGCCAGCCCCGCATATTCCGGCTTCATCGTGCCCAGGGTGCCCAGCGGCGACATCTCGGTCATGCCCCAAGCGTGAATGACCTCGACATCGTAGTTTTCCTGGAATTTCTTGGTCATGGCGCGCGGACAGGCCGAGCCGCCGATCACCACCTTCTTGAGGTGCGGCAGCTTTTTGCCGGATTCCTCGAGATACTGGAGCAGCATCAGCCAGACAGTCGGCACCGCCGCGGTGAAGGTCACTTTCTCGGTGTCCAGCAGTTCGTAGATCGACGGCCCGTCCATCCTGCCGCCGGGCATGACCAGCTTGGCGCCGATCATCGGCCCGCTCTGCGCAAGGCCCCAGGCATTGGCATGGAACATCGGCACCACCGGCAGGATGGTGTCTCGCGACGAGATGCCCATCGCGTCGGGCATGGCCGCGATCATGGCGTGAAGCACGTTTGAGCGGTGGCTGTAGAGTACGCCCTTGGGGTCGCCGGTGGTGCCGGAGGTATAGCACATGCCGGCCGCCGTGTTTTCGTCGAGGCTCTTCCACTGGAAATCGCCGTCGGCTTCGGCCAGCCATTCTTCATAGGCAACGGCATTCGGCAGCGACGTTGCCGGCATGTGCGCGCCATCGGTGAAGACCACCACCTGGCGAACCGACTTGACGGTCGGACAGAGCTTCTCAACCACCGGCAGGAAAGTCAGGTCGGTGAACAGCAGCTTGTCCTCGGCGTGGTTCATGATCCAGACGAGCTGTTCGGGAAACAGGCGGGGATTAAGCGTATGGTAGACCGCGCCGATGCCCATGATGCCGTACCAGGCCTCGATGTGGCGCGCCGTGTTCCAAGCAAGCGTGGCGATGCGGTCGCCGAGCCCGTAACCTTCGCGTTCGAGACGCTGCGCGACCTTCAATGCACGCGTTCTGACTTCGGCGTAATTGGTCCTGACGATCGGTCCCTCGATCGACCGCGAGACGATTTCGCGCTGCCCATGCTGGCGCGCCGCATTGTCGAGGATCTTGTGGCAGAGCAGCGGCCATTCCTGCATCAATCCGAGCATACCGATTCCTCCCTGTTCTTCTTGCCATTCATACTGGATGGAATGACAGGCTTGTCCAGTAGGCTTGGTCGTTGACGCCGCGGCAACGGGAAAATCGCGAGCAGTTGCCACGACATGGCTTCTGCCATTATAAATTGTCGTGGCTGGTGGGTGTACCTGAGTAAAATGAGGTTTCGCATGTCCGCGCAAACCACGGCCCCAGTTGTTGAGAATGCCGGCGCCGCCAAGGCAGCCGAGATCGAGGCAGCTCTCCAGGATCAGGATATCGTCGGGCAGGATTTCGAGCGTTCGTTGCAGACGGCGCTTGCCACGACGGGCGGAACGCTGCTGTTCCAGATGCGCATCGACAAGGACGATACGCATGAGCATGTCGCGGCCATCAGCATAGGCACGGCTAAGGAGCGCCGGCTCTTCCTCGTCGTGCAGCCAGCCGATGGCGGCAAGCTGAAGCTCGAGCCCGTCGAAACAAGCGACAATCCGCTGGCCCGGATCGCGCCAGCCTATGCAGGACTGGTCGACGTTTTCGATATCGCGGCCTGACCTGCGGCACCGCCCGGATAGAGTGCCGCGCGTCCTTTTGGACGCGCAAAGCCCCTTCTAAGACTTTTAATCTATGCATCGTGCTTTCCGAAATTCGATTCCGATTTTCGGGCCGATGCAATAGAGCCACTCCGCAGCCGCTCTTGAACCAACGCATGAAGGGTTTTGCGCCGGGAGCCGCAAACGGCTACGGTCGTTGCGACCCTCGGAGACAACGATGCTGAACACCCCGCCGCTTTCAAACCTGCAGACGCGCGATATCGAGTCCGTGCTGCACCCCTACACCGCGCTTCACAAGCTCAAGTCGACCGGTACGCTGGTGATCGAAAGCGGCAAGGGTGTCTATGTCTACGACACGCAAGGGCGCGGCTACATCGAAGGCATGTCCGGGCTTTGGTGCGCGGGCCTCGGTTTCGGCGACGAGGAACTGATCGACGCGGCAACCGAGCAGCTTCGCTCCCTGCCCTACTATCACCTGTTCGGCGCCAAGGGCACGGAATCGGCCATCGAGCTTGCCGAAAAGCTGAAGGAGATCGCGCCTGTGCCGATCTCCAAAGTGTTCTTCACCTCGTCGGGCTCGGAAGCCAACGATACCCAGGTGAAGCTCGCCTGGTACATGAACAATGCAATGGGGCGGCCCAACAAGAAGAAGATCATCTCGCGCATCAAGGCCTATCACGGCGTGACGATCATGGCGGCTTCGCTGACCGGCCTGCCCTACAATCACATCGGTTGGGACCTTCCGGTCGACCGCGTTCTGCACACCGACTGCCCGCACTATTACCGCTTCGGCAAGGATGGCGAGAGCGAGGCCGAGTTCGTGCAGCGGTTGGTTAAGTCGCTGCGCGACCTGATCGAACGCGAAGGCCCCAACACGATCGCCGCGATGATCGCCGAGCCGGTCATGGGCGCCGGCGGCGTCATCGTGCCGCCGATGACCTACTACGCCGCGATCCAGGAAGTGTTGGACGAGCACAACATCATCCTGATCGACGACGAAGTCATCAACGGATTTGGCCGCACCGGCAATTGGTGGGGCTGCCAGTCGCTGGGCATGACGCCGAAGACCATTTCGGCGGCCAAGCAGCTCACCGCCGCCTATTCGCCGCTCGGCGCCGTCATGGTCCCCGAGGATATCTACCAGGCCTATGTCGACCACTCGGCCGCGATCGGCACTTTCGGTCACGGCTTCACCTATGGCGGCCATCCGCTCGGCTGCGCGCTTGGCGTCAAGGCGATCGAGATATACCAGCGACGCGACATCGTCGGCCATGTGCGCATGCTGTCGCCTGTCTTCGAAGCCCGCATGAAGGCCTTGAACGACCACCCGCTGGTCGGCGAAACGCGTTATTGCGGTCTTGTCGGCGGCGTCGAACTCGTCGCGGACAAGAAAACCCGCCGTTCCTTCGACCCCAAGCAGGCTGTCGGCCCGCAACTGGCAAAAATCCTCGAAGGCCATGGCGCAATCCTGCGCGCGGTCGGCGACACTATCGCCTTCTGCCCGCCGATGGTCATCACCGAAGCGGAGCTGAACGAGCTTTTCGACCGTTTCGAGAAGGCGCTCGCCGACACCGAGGCATGGGTGTCGAAGGAAGGACTGCGGATCGCGGCTTAGAGAGGTTCCGGTTCCTACAGAACCGGAACCTCTCTAAAATGCACTGGCGGGAACGCGGCTGCCGCGCCAGCGTTGTACCGGCAAGAACAGGAGGCCATGCAATGGACACGGCAGCAAACCCCTCGCCAGGCTTTCAGCGCAATCCCGGGCGCCGGATCACGGTCGAGCCCTTCGACGGCGTGGTGACAGTCAGCTTCGCCGAAGCGATCGTCGCTTCATCGAACGAAGCCTTGGTGCTGCGCGAGGAAGATTATCCGCCGGTTTTCTACATTCCGTTCAAGGACGTCTATTTCGACTTCCTCAAGCGTACCGATACCAGCACGCATTGCCCCTACAAGGGCAACGCGTCGTACTGGAGTGCGTCAGCATCCGGAGATGCCGAAAAAGACGTGATGTGGGCGTACAAACACCCGTACGACGAGATGATCCGCATCAAGGATCACGGCGCTTTCTACCCCAACAAGGTCACCATCGACGCCAATCCAGCCTGAACGCAAACCAGAGCGTCGGAACGATCCCATGGAATTGTTCCGCCGCTCTGCTCTTTGTTCTGTCACGTTTCCGAACTGAAAACCGCTAGGCTGTAGTGACGATTTAACGGCTTGGGATTCCCAAAGTTGCGCAAATCAGATTCAACGCTGGCTTTTGGAGGCTGGCGATGGACGGAGAGGTTTTGCGCGACGATCAGTGGGAGAAGGTGAAGTCGTTCGTTCCGGGCGGTCGCAAGGGCAAGCGCGGTCCACGCAGTGATGGACGACGCTTCTTCGACGCGCTCTTGTGGATGGCGCGTTCGGGTGCACGTTGGCGCGATCTGCCCGAAG
>NZ_FOSL01000040.1 GCF_900114255.1 Neomesorhizobium albiziae
CGATCCTGAACGCCTCGCGGCGACCATTTCCCTTTATCCGAATGGTGTTCGCTGATTCTGGATACCGGGGACCGCGTGTGGCCGAGGCCACCTCCATCGCAGTCGAAATAGTCAAAAGACAGCCAGATCAGATCGGCTTCGCCGTGCAACCGAGACGTTGGGTCGTGGAACGCTTTTTTGCGTGGATCAGTCGCAACAGACGCCTATGGAAGGACGCCGAAGCCACCATCGAATCCGCAACAGCATTCCTCTACGCCGCAGCCGTCATGATCCTTGTCCGGCGCATCGCACGAAATCAATGACTTTCGGCACGGACTCTGAGACCGCAATAGTGAAAAGCGGCCGCGTCAACGTCGACGATATCCTCCATGCGGACGTGACGGTCGCGAACATTCAGCAGATCGCCGGAGAAGAAAACCGGTGGCTTGATGCTCTCCCCTGAAGATTTCTTCGATATGTTCCTTGTAGATGAGGCCCACCACAACACCGCAGCGAGCTGGCAGCAGGTCAAACGACGTTTCCCGAACGCCCGTCTTGTTAATTTTAGCGCCACTCCGGCCCGCGCAGGGAGGCACCAAGCTCAAATCCGGGCTATACAATAAAGATCGACAATTATGCGCTCAATTTTCAACGCGAGCTCCGCAATGCGCGCCGCTAACCTTCGGTTCGACCTAGTAAACGCGCACGCAACTGCACACGCCCTCCCACCGGGCCGTAAGCTACCGGCGACGGCGCGGATCATATCGACCTAGCGCCTTGCCTTCGACTCGACGCGCCGGAAGAGACGGCGCGAAGCACTGCCGCCCGCTTCGGCCCTGCCCTCCCGCACCAGACGCCGCAGCACTCTGTCGACGTCCCAGATAATCTCGTCGATCTCAACCGCGACCTCGAAACTTGTCCGAAAGATTCGGGGATCGAGGGCTTCGAGCACGAGCGCTTCGAGCTCGGGATGGTAGGCTGGTTCCTCATTCTCGTCTTCGAAGCGGCCGCACCAGACAATATGGTCACGCCAGAGGATGAAATGGCTCTTGCAGCCGCCCTCGCGCCAGACCGATGGGTAGAGCGACAAGCGCTCGCACCGGACATCCAGGCGCCACGCCTTTCCCACCCGCGGGTCGAGATTGATTGACAGTGTTTCGCCGCAACCGTCGGGGCATTTGAGGATCAGCGAGCGGAGACGTCCCCGGATGACCGCCGCCGCGTCGCCCGCCTGCTCGAGCAGCCCTTCGGCCTCGTCCCGATACTCGCCGACACCGCGCCAGCGCAGTTTCCGTGCCGGCCTCCTCATTTCGTCCCTCCATCAAGGTCGGCGACGAGAGCCGCGGCGAGCCGATATCCGTGGGCGCGCCGCCCACGATCGCCCGGAGGACCGTCGTTCCACTGGCAGCGCCGCAGCAACTGAACGGCGACGGCCGTCTGATACTCATCGGGGCACGACTGGATCGCTAGGCCCTTCGTGCGGATTTGCCGAGCGATATTCGACATCCAGGCGCGCGGCGCGGTGGGCCGGCACGGCCCTGGCGGATGCCGGAATGCATCGGGGGCATAAAGATGGTTCACCAGGGCCCGCCAGTTCGCGTCGTAATAGATCAATGGATCATCTTTCGTCGCGAGTTCAAAAGCAAACCAAGTCTCCAGCGCGGCGAGGTCGGCCGTAATCGGTGCGCGGCACACTGAGGCGAGGTCGATCAGGATCGAGTTGTTTCCGCGCACGCGCACATTTTCGCCATGCAGATCGCCATGCACCGGAGCGATGCGATACTGCTGATCGAGCTGGGCCAAGGCGGCGCGAAGCTTTTCCGGCGTTTCCATGACGCGATGCTCCTGGGCTCGATCGACATATTCGCTCTGGATTTTGCCGGCGTCCCAGAGCTCGGCCGCGTGCATGATCTCGGAAACCGATCCGCGCTGCGGCGCTATCGCATAGGCCTGATCCCGCCAACCGCCGAGCGTCTCGTCAAGCAAGCAAGTCACCGCCGCCGATGCCACGTCGCGCTCAGCCAGATCGCGAAGCGATTCCGAACGATCCACGAAATTGCCAACGAGCAAACTATAGTCGCTGCCGGCGACGACATCGCTGATATTCGGCCGCAAGCCGAAAGGAATGAACCCGTCGGCAAACTCGCGATATTTCTCATATTCTCTCGCGATCTTGGCGTTCCGGTCGAGGTTGGCAAAGGCCGGTTGCGGCCAGACGCCGGCATTGGATCCGTCGACGACCATATGGACGGCGAAGACCCGCGCCGAAGAACGACCTCCCGAAAGTTCGACCAGCTTGATTTCGCTGCAATGCCCGAACGCCCTCTGGAAAAGGATTTCTTCGGCTTTCCGCAGGCGTTCGCGACCGTCTTCGACAACGATTGCAAGCCCAGGCCTTGGCGTCGGTCCGGCGTCGTGCCGCGCTATCGCTTCGGCGACCATCGGCGATGTGGGACCAGTGTGAAAGAACACCCCCGGCAGCGACGCGAATTTCGCGAGAATGGTCTGGACTTTGCCCATCGCCTTATCGTCCGGCGCGACGATATCGACGCGCAAGCCTTGATCGACGAAGCGCGCGATGTGTTTCTCGCCGAGCGCAAGAAGGTCGGTTTCAAGACCGGTAGCAAAGTTGAGGACCACCGCTCGCGCACCGACCGCGTCGCTGAAAGTGTCGTCGGCATCGGCGGGGCTGCAGGTCATCCGGCGAGCAGCGATCTCGCGCAGCATCAGGTCCGGGGGCACCTTGCCGAACCAAAGAACCTGGCTGCGGACCCTATCCATGGCGCCGCCCCTTCGGCCGCGCGGGGAGCGGCCAGTTGCCGCCTTTCGCCAGTGCCCCATCCCCGGAGCAGGCGATGCAGCCGGTGCGGGAGCGCGCCGCCATCAGTCGCACCACGCCCTGGAGGCCGTCGTAGCGCTGATATCGGGCCCGCACGGGCACCGCAGTGACCGCGCCTAGAAACATGGTCACTGCGAGCGAGGCCATGCTGCTGTTGACCGACACGACCGCCGGCTGCGGAACACGCCCGCCGACAACATAGGGGTCGGCCGCCCGCTGCTCGGGTGTCAGCATCTCGCGGCGGACCTGCTCGGAATCGAGGGCGCCTGTGCAGGTGAGGCAGGGCAGCCCTGGCGCCAGCATCTGAACGCGCCCGGTGATGTGCGTGACGGCTCCGTCCGCAACGGTGATGCTTACGCCCATATCGACGACCGGAACGAGGAACTGATAGGCGGCCTGGCAGACAATGGCGCGGCTCGCATGGGAATCAGTGCAGAGGAAGACGAAGTCGAAGCCGCCGATACGCTCGGCGAACTCCTGATCGACGATATCGCCCACGATGGCTTCCACACGCGCAGTCGGGTTTATCCCTTCGACCATCCGGCGCGCGACAGCGACTTTGGGAAGACCGATGTCCGCGGGAGCGGCGCCGATCAACCGATTGAGATTGCTCTCCTCGACGCGATCCGGATCGATGACGGTAACATCGGACGCACCGAGATAGGCGAGTTGCTGAAGCGAAGCCGAGCCGGTACCGCCAGCACCGACGACGAGAATTTTGAGCCGCGAGATAAGCTGCTGCCCCTCGCGGCCGAGGGCACGAATCTGGCGATCGTTCCGCGCTTCGTCGCTTGCCGCGCCATGATCATTGCCGAGAAGCCTGACATCGGCACCGACCGTCCAGAGATCAACGGGCTCGCCATAACCAAGCCGGCGCGCACGCGCGCCCTGCGGCCCCATCACCACCGCGAGCGGCGCGGCGGCAGGCGCGCGCCGCTCGAGATAGTCCCTGATTTCAGCCTCGCCGCGGTCGTCGATGGCCGAAAAGTGGGGTGCGCCAACAGCGTCGGGGTGCGTGTGGAAGAAAATCGGGCTCATCCCGCTCGCACGAGCGTGATTGGCGACCTCGATGAGCACGTGCGACTTCAGCGTCGCGGCGACGCGATCGCGACGATCGTAGGAGTCGTCGGGCAGCGACTCGGCTGTTTCCAATACCCAGGTCGCCGACGCGCTGTCGTGATGCGCATAACCGATCGCACATCGTTCGGTCGCGGCCCCCTCGAGCAGCGCTCGCTCGAGTGTCGTATGGGCGGCGCCGGTCATGCGGAGGCCGCTCATTGCGGCCTCCGCATGCGGTCGGCGATAACATTCATCCAACTCGAAAGCGTATCGCGGTTCGGATCCCAGGGGCCGGTGAGATGCCAGGAGAACCACAGTCCCATGAACCCCGCTTCGGGGATGACATTGTCCGCGGCTGCATTCTTCGGAACAAGGCCGCTGGCGAGGCGAAGATCATTGCCGGCCCAGAAGCAATCGAGAGCGGCCAGGGGATACCCCACGGGCACCAGAAAATGGACCGAAGTATGTTCGGACGACCAGCCGGGCGGAAGCGGAACGCCTGGTACGCTCACCAGCGTTGTCCTGCTGGGCAGCCCGCGCGCTTCAGCGCCGCCGAAGCGATCGACAAGCTCGCGCAGCTGCCGTTCCAAGATTGGCGACATCAGCCGAAATTCGCCTTGGGCACCGACGAGAAGCGTCGCGCCGGTTTGACGTCGAGATCGATCAGCTCGTCGTCACCGACCGGACCGTCCGGCTCGTCGCCATGTCCCTCGAGCACGAGGTCATGATTGGGGTCCCAGTTCGGCACACGAGCCTTGATCTGGAGCGCGGTGAGTCGGCGCTGATCGGTCTCGTATTTCGTGCCGTTGACGAAGAAACTATAGGTCCGCGGGCGCTTCGCCGTAATGAAGCGCTCGACACCGGCCTCGGTCAAATCGATCTGCTCGCCTTCCTTGATGAGCCGGTCAGTGCCACCGCGTACCTCAAGGAACACGGCCTCGTCCTCATCCGCGCCGGTGAGGAAGCGGAGCACTGCCTCGGATACGGTCTCGGGTCCCCATTTGACCTCGCGGCCGTTCGCGTAAAGGCGGAAGATCCGGTCTCCCGAGAAGGCGATAAAGCGCTCCGTGCCTTTCGCCCGGAGATCGAAGGTTTCATCGAGGCGCACGTCCTCGAAGGCCCCGTCCGGCAAAATGGCGAACAGGCTGAAGGCTTCCGCCGGCACTTGCGAGCCAGCGGTGAGAAGCTGCCGCCCCAGCGGAACCGGGTCGGAGAGCTGGATGGATTTGAAATCGATGCCGTCGAGCGCGATCTCAGCGGCGACATCGCGCCGCTTCGCCGTATCTGGGTGGGCGTCCGCCATAGGGAGGTCCTTTGTCTCTGGACAGCCCCTTGCTGCCCCTGCTCCCTCAATCGGGCGAGGCGTGCGGAAGCGGAAAACCCACCGCCACTTTTTTTTGGATTTGACTTTGCCGCGCCTCTCCGGCGCTGCGCCTCGACGTCAATCCGTCGTGGGCGCCGGGCAGATGAAGAGGAAAGCGCAGCGCGGGCAATTGAAGTCGCTGGGAGCGGGAGGGAATTCGCCGGCGCGAATGCTGGCCACCGCCTCTTCGCAATCAGCGATCCGTTTTCGATACTTAGCATCGCTCTGCGCGACTTCGCGGATCGCGCCCGAGGCCAGATAGTGAGTCTCGATGCGAGCGCCGGCACCCAATGTCTCGGCAACGGCCTTGAGCTGTAGCGTCGCCGAGAGTCGATCGGTGTCGTTTGCTGAGCCGCGACCAGAGCGTAGGTTTCGCACGACCGGCGACGCCGAGCCAGCAACAACACGATCGGCTGTGACGCTGATTGGCTCCGCGCCTATCGTCGTGACGAACTTTGCCGACCGCGCAGAGACGCCATCGGCCGCGGCGTGCAGCCGGTCGAGCATCGAGTCGACCAGTTTTCGATATCCCGCCGCGAAGGGATGTGCATCCAAGCCGCTCGCCTTCCATGCCTGGTCGAACAATCCGTTCGCATGACTCCGGTCATAATCGCCCGCATCCTCAAGGTCGCGAACGTAGCGAATGGCAGCCTGGACGCACCCATGAGCTTGCAAGAAGGCACCCGTGCGTGAATAGCCGCCAAGCCCGAGTACTTGCTGATAAAAGAAACGGCGCGGACAGCCGGCATATCGCTCGATGTCGGCCGCCGACAGGCTGACCGAGAGGGAGACCTCCCTTAGCGGGTAAGTCGGCGGAGGCGTCTTTCTGGCAATCCGCCCTGAGGCAGGGAAAACCGCCACCGGAACACGCGCGAGAAAGCGAGACGGGTTCGCATTGCGTCCGCCGCGCTTCGTCGGGCGGTAAAGCAGCAGCCGCGAGCGCGCCCTCGACATGCCGACATAAAGGATGCACTCCTCTTCGGCCTCATGCGCGTCCTCGCCCTCGATGCGATCGACCATCCCCGCCGGCGGCGGACAGGCGGGTGGTCGATTTGCCGCCGGGATCGCGCCGGCATATAGGCAAGGCAGGTGGACAGCGTCGAATTCCAGCCCCTTACTGGCGTGGATCGTCATCAGCCGCACGCCATTGAGGTCGGCAAGTTCCGGCGGGAGCTGCCTGAGATCGCGCTCATCGGCCAGCAGAATCATATGCCGAATGCGATCCAGGGCGCGCCTGACCGGCGTGCCACGGCCGGTCAGCGGCATGGCACGCAAGGCATCGATCAGTTGGCGGACCGCCACGCGCCGCATGTCATCGGATGGCGATTGGCCCGAAAGGACCGTTCGGACATAATCGCTGTGCTCAAAGAGGAAGCGGCTCACAAAGAGCCAGGGCGTGGTGCCTTGATGCGCCTCGTCGAGATGTAGGGCGAGCTGCCGCAGACCTGCTCGTCCTACGGGAGAAAGCGTCGCCATCTCCTCGACGCGCTGCAAAAGATCGAAAACTCGAACCTCCGTCACGCGCGCATGCTCGATTAGCCGACGACTGTCCGCGAGGGGCACCGCATATTCCGGGAAGGCCCCGACCCGCACGAGACCTGATCCGCTCGCGTCAACCAGCAAGGACAGCAGCGCCAGAAGGTCACGGACCTCAGGCCGATCGAAAAGCGGTCCAAGATAAAGGACGGGAACGTCGCGTGCTTCGAGCGCCTCCGCGACTCGCGCTAGTGTCCCGTTGCTGCGGGCCAACACCGTCTGCGCCTTGAGTTCGATACCCTCGCGTTCGAGCGCGCGGATATTCCCCGCGAGGGCTTCCATCTCCGCTTCGGCATCGTCGAGCTCGTAAATCGCGGGAGCCACGCCACGTTTCGGCGAGGCGGGGGTCAGCTCGGCGGACCCCGCGTAGTCTGCCACACGCATTTCCCTACCGAACGCCGTGTAGGTGCTAACGATTTCAGGCGTCGATCGATAGTTTATCGTCAGGCTGTCACGTTGACCGATAGGATAATCCCGCTTGAAGCGATCGATGTTAACCGCTGAAGCGCCTCGGAAACGATAAAGCGACTGGCGCGCGTCGCCGACGACCCAAAGCCGTTCGCCCCGTCCCACCAGCTCGCGGACCAGCATGGCGCCCGCGCGATTGATATCCTGATACTCATCGACCAGCACATGGGCGAACCGACATCGCATCAACTCGCCAAAATCGGCGTCCTCACGCATCTTCAGTGTCGGAAGTACGATGAGATCGCCATAGTCGACAGCCCGAAGCGCCCGCAGTTGCTCTTCGTAATAGCGATATACAACCGCGACCTCGGCGGCCTTTTCGGCGGCGACCACCTCGTCATCGGACGTGGCGTTCGCGCGCATTTCCGCGGCTAGTTTGGCGTAACGTTCAAGCGAGCAGAGTTCGTCCTTCGCGCGCGAAATCGCGCCGAAAATGTCGCGCAAGGCAAGGGCCGGTTCGAACAAATTGAGATAGTGCCGCAGGTCGAGCGCGGGCAGCGCGTCTTCCATGAGCGCTATGGCCTCGCTGGTATCGACGACGCGCGGATCCTCGGATACGCCGAAAAGGGCATGATGTTTCCGGATCGTGTCAAGGCCGAAGGAATGGAATGTGCCTGACCAGAGATTTACAGCCGTTGGGCCGGCTAGGATATGTAGGCGGTCGGCAAGCTCCTGAGCGGCCTTGTTCGAAAAGGTCAATGCCAGGATCGCGCTCGCCGGCACGCCCTCCCGCAGCAGACCCGCGATGCGGTCCACAAGGGTCTTGGTCTTGCCCGTTCCGGGTCCCGCGCTCAGTAGGAAAGGCGCTCCCCGGTGGTCAGCGGCCCTCCGCTGCGAGTCGTTCGGTTCAGGGACCGCGGGAGGCGCCAGGCCGATCACCGGCGGAAGCTCCGGCAACAATATGCCGTCCGCCAGTTGCTGCAGAACGGTCTCATAGGGCACTTGCAGCGAACGCGAGATATCAGAGGCCCGCAAACCTTCGGCAAAGAGGCGCCTCGCGAGCGCTCGGGGCAACACAAACTCGCGGGCGAAAGCGTTTGCCTGGGCCTCGCGACGCTCCTTGATCCCATATGTTTCGATGCGCTGGGTCGGATCACCCCCATTCTGTTCGTGACGTTGATAGAATCCGGCTTCCGGCCCGTCGTGAAGGACGTGATGCCCGATTTCATGCGCGATGACCTCGGCTTCGAAATCGCCCTTGAGCTGCTTGCGGACCAGAATTTGCCTGTATTTTCGTTCGAGCAGACCGATCGCGCCCTCGAGCTCCGGATCGTCGTAGTCGAGCGGCCTGATCGAGAGGCCACGCTTGAGCGCGGCCGCGCGAACCGCCGTTGGCGCATCAGTCTTGTCTGAAATCTCAGCTGTGGCGCGAAGTGAATTGGCGGCGATGCGGACCGCCAGGAATGAATCCATGTTAGCTCCCAGCCTCGCGCAGCCAAAAGTCCTTCTGCTCGCCGGTCAATGTCGAAGACCTAACGGCATCGGCGAAGTTTATCTTTCCTGTGGCTTTTGGCCCGCTCGGCGCATAATAGTCCGCCCCGGAGGAAACGGGCGCCCCACAAAGAAAACCGAAAAGGCTTGCAATGTCGCTCCCGAGACTATGCGCTAGCCACGCAAGCAGCTTGCCGGGTATTGTCATCGCGTCGATCAGCCGTCTCTCGAGCTTGCGCAATATGCTCGCGTCAATGCGGCATTCCGCGGCGATGCGTTCGAGCGCCGCATAGTCAAGCGCGGCAAAGGGATCAGAAACAGGCGTGGCGCCCTTAGCCCAAAAGCGGTCGAGCGCGGCCACGACGCCCGATGACGGCTGTTCGTCGGACACGCCCTCGCCTTCGACGCCCGAAGGCATGACCAGCCATGCGGCGGCGAAGGCGAGGATCTGACGTCGATATCCCGGATGAGCGTCAGCAAAGGCCGCGACATCCTGGGTGGAGCTATCTGGAAGCATTTCGTGCAACTCGGCCAATAAGGCATCAAGCTGCCTTCCGTTTTCGGTTTCGATGGTCATCATCTTAAATCCCAAATGGCGCGCGCCTTGGGGCGGGCGCGTTTCAGAAGATAGCGAACCTTGCGGTCCGAGCAGTTCATTTGTGCGGCTGCTTCCTTCTCTGTCATTCCCAAGCCGTCAACATACAGCAGCGCCTGCCCCTCCTCGCCGTCCAACTGCGCGATGATCGACCGCAGTTCGCTCCGAACATCAGCGAGCGACCGTGGCTGCGGGTTTGTTGACGCGAATAGCGCGTCGACGACATCCCCACCGGACGTTTCCTCGTCATCAGAGCCAAAATCACCGATAGGGAGTTCGGTCGATATTCGAAGCATCAGGCGTGATCGAGCGTCGAGGTAGAGCCTCTCGACAACAGTCCGGAAACTCGCCTCGAAAATGTCCATTCGGTCGTCGGACATCCAGCTCAGCACCTTGTCGCGCACCTGATCATGCGCGCGCTCATGCAGATGTGAGGGAATATCGGACAAATGGCGCGTTCCAGCACGTTCAATGCGCGAGAAGAAGGCCATGAACATCGCATCATATTCGGTTGAGCGTTTGTTTGGTCGAAAACGCCGAAGAAAGAAGACTAGTGCCTGAGGCGACAGATGGCCGCTCGCGGCAAGCTTGAAGGCTTGATTGAGAGGCAGGTCGAGCGCCGCCGCAATTTCCTGTTCGATACGTTCAGGTCGAGCATAGGTTACTCCCTGCTTCGTGACACGGGTGAGAGGAGGCAGCACCTTATCGTCATGTCGGTCCTGGGTCATTCTGTACTCATCTGATCGGCTGAAGAAGGATAAAGCGGAAAAACTATCTGCGGTAAGTCGACGATTGTTCATCTCGGTTGCTCAAGAGTTGATCAATGCTTCATCGACGCAATCGTCCTGTGTTACCGCCAGATCGATAGGCGTCAGCTGTTCTTGGTGGCGCGAATACCCGCCAATATGCGCCACGTGGCGTAGAGTTCGCCAATATAATGCCCCGGACAGTGCCATCGTGTTTTCAGATGGCTGGCCACGATGCGCGTGGACAAAGCCATCAACTGCAGCCCGTGGGGGACGACCGGGCTGACGGTCCGCAATACGCATCCATTTCACCTCTGAAGTGCAAGATGTTCAAGGCGATTAGGACGCTTCCGCCGATGATGCGAGCGAAGAAGAGATGGCGCATCTGATCCTCGGCATTGATCCGGCACGCGAACCGGAGCGCGCCCGGAAGGCTCTTCGCAGTCATCTCGACCGTGCGAACTGGATGGTCACGACTGGCTACAAGGAATTGTTCGCCAGCTGACCAATTGCGCGGCGCCTTCCGTTACACTTTCAAGCAAGGAAGTCCCTGTACCCGCCATTCATCAGCGCATGGCCGCGGTGAATGGCGCGGCGGATGCGGTCACGCAAATGATCGCGAGGATCTTTCCAGTCGGCCTGAACCCGCGGTTCGCCGATCAGCGCTGCGGCAATTTCCCGGTGCGAGGCCCCCGCAAGCGAACCGTCGAGTGCCTGGAGGACGAAGCGGAGGCGTCGACCACGCGCTTCCGGCGGGGACAAGGTCTTTGGCAGTCGTCCGTCCGCCGTAAGACTGTTGAGACATTCAAGCGCCCATAGGCGGTGTTTCAACTGTCCGGCGGGCCAGATTGCGTCGATATGGAATCGGACGGGCAGCAAAACGCTGGCGCCAGACACGACAAGCTGGACGTGCCAGTCGGCATGCCGCAGCAGGACATGTTGGCGGCCGTCGCCCGCCAGCAGGACCGTTGCACGGCATGGCAGCGCCGTCAGGTCGAACGGCAGTGTCGCCGACGACGAGGGCACCTGTTCCGCAACGACCGGCAGGACGTTTGGGCACCGGCGTGGACACCAGAATACGGCCGCATTACGCCTGAGGGAGTCCGCGAAACAGAACGTCCCAGCGCGCCAGGTCGACGCGCGACGCAATGATGTCGAGCGATGTCCGATGTTCCAGCCATTCGGACCGCTCCAGTGCATTGGCCAAATCGTGCCGGAATGCCGGATTGCGCCGCAAGAACTCCCAGGCCCAGTCGCGCCGGGTCAGATGAGCGGTGTAGGCGTAAGAGCTCTTTTCCCACCAATCCGGCCAGTCGGCGGCGCTGCCTTCTGCCAGGCTCATGACCCAGGTCTGCCTGCGGCACGGGGACAACGGTCGAACATCACGCGGCCGTGCAAGCCACCGGCGCCCACAGTACCGGCCCATGAAAACCGCCGTTTAGTCGAACGGCATCCAGCGTCTCGTTGGAGACCTCGAGGTATCCGGCCACGGCGCGGGTGGTGCCGATTGTGTGGGGTTCGCCGATCCGCGCAAGCGGCCAGCCGGCGCGGCGAAGGATGCGCTCCATGCGCAGATCGGTGACGGCGACAATTCGGCTGAGACGGCGCGACAGGCCGAACTCGATCATGCCGGCGAAGAGCTCGTAAGTGCCGACGGCAATTCCGCCACCGCCCTTCGACGCGGATGGCGGAAGATCAAGGGCGAAGCGGCTGCTTTCCCAGACGCTCGGCTCCTCCGGCGCCGGCTGGCCATCCAACAGCACCGGAAACGTGTCGCGAAGCATCGTGGGCCCTTTCGACGGAAGCAGTCGGACGCACCCATCGACACGACCATCGGAACCTCGCAAGATCAGATAATGCGGTTTCAACGCGTCAAAGGAATCGATCTCGTAGCCGCCATTCGTCCGCACGTCCCAGTCGAGCCGCTTCTTGAAAACGCGGTACCGCAGACGGTGCATTGCGTGCAGTTCGTCGGCAAAGTCGCCGTACCAATCGGGTGCGATCAGCTGCATCATGAGGGCCTCCGGGCAGAAAATGACCCTGCCATTGGAGGCGAATGCGCCCGCCGAAACAGCCTGTGCACATGCACAGGGGGACCAAAGACGAATTCAGTTTCTCAGAGAATGGAAGATCGTGAGGAGGCCAGCAGCGCAACGGCCTGATTTTTGGTGCGCACGCCGAGCTTCTTCTTGGCATTGTCCAGATGGAAAGCGGCGGTGCGCGGTTTGATGCCCAAGATGCAGCCGATGTCCGAGGCGGACTTGCCGCGCGCCGCCCACTGCAGGCACTCATATTCACGCGGTGTCAGCAAAACGCCGTCCACCGTTCGATTGCCCGAGAGTTTGCGGCGAGCGGAAATGTGAAAACAGGTCGCCATGAGCTGAAGAGCTTGTTCATATCGCTCGGCGATACGCAGGAACGCCGGATTGGGCTCATCGGCGGCAAAGGTCATCGCTGCAATGCGGCCCCGTCGATCGACAATCAGGATGGTCAAACCACTGCAGATGCCGAACTCGGCCGCTTCATCGAACAGCCTTTGCTGAGCCTGTGATATCTCAACGCCACTGAAACCCGATCCCCATCGAAACGGGCATCCGCCACACCGTGCACGCAGGATGACCGGATCGAGTTTCTGATACCGGTTTTGCAGATAGCGCGCGGTCCAGGGAGATGGATAGTTCGAGATCAGCTTGGGCTTGCCCGAAGGTTGCAATGGTAAGGACAGGTAGGCAAAGGTGAGTAGATCAAGTTCCGAGGCGGTACCAGCCATGGCTTCGCGGAAATCCGCCTCATCGACGCTTTCCGACAGCTGTTCCAGGAATGTCTCGAAGACAATTTGCATGTCCTTCGTCATTGTCCTGACTCAATCCCTCCATCTGTCTGCTGCGCGCCACCCCGACCTGTAGACCCCACCGTAAGCTGGCCCGCATAACCGCGGCCAACCTCGCGGGCATTGGCCGGCATGTGACGAACCGCCTCCACGAGATGCCGCGTTGCACGAGCTCCGCGCCAGCGTTGCAAACCGCAGCTACCGCTGGACTCTTCGAACGGCCATCTCGGAGAAGCGTGGTCCAGCGGCGCAATACACACCGTTCAGGGTCGACTGCTTGATGCGAAGTACTTCGGCCGCGCGCGGGAAGCTACCGTGCGGGGCGGCAGTAGCTTCGTAACGGAGATGTCGAAGCTCGATGCGCTATTCGGATATCACTCTCCTTCTCAAGCCTTCGATCGGATGCGCTGCAAGCACTCCCATCCAGCGCCTTGAAAACAGCGCCCTGCCGGTGGGAGGGACGCCGGCAGGGCGCGCCGCGCTTAGGTCGTGGTTCCACGGGGACCAGACGGCGGCGGCAGGTTTTGGCTTTGCGCGTAGCAAACCTCTTTTTGATTGCGTTCCGATCCGAACGCTTCATCGTCGAACACTCCGCAGTCGCTTTGCGCTTCCCTTTGGCCCTTGCCACCACTTCGCTTGCTTGCCCCCTCGGTAATGATGAGCGGAGGGCAAAAACATGAGTGGCCGACGACGACGTGCGGAAGGAAATGCCTCGCCGAACTGGCCGAGAAGATTTTCGGATACCATCTCCACGGCTACGATAAGGCCGACGCGGCGCATAATCCAAACCAGGGGTGACCCGAGAGCTTCTGGAGGTTCTCCATGAACACCTTGCCGATACGCCGAGTTACCTGTGAGGCTGCCCGACGCGCCCTTGGTGCGATGAACTTCTTCATTGTCCAACTTTCGACGCGCGTTGTTGACGTCCAAACCATCTTTATGACGGTGTCGTCTGCTTCGCCCATTCGAACATCAACGCCACGAGCGAGTTCCTCTGCATTCCGCAAGGGTTTTGCCCTGTTACATCGTTGGGGCATGCTCCACATGCAGTCCCCTGAGTACGGTGAAAGGGAAGGTGCATCCTTCCACATCTCCGCGCGCCTTACAGGGCGCCCGATCGCCCAAAATCTCGAACGCGTGCTGTGCGAAAGCGAGTGCCTGGGGAATTTGGCTCATTGCCGGCAGTCCTAGCGGTATCTATCGGCTGCGTCAGGATCATACCGCGCCCTCGGCCTTCAGCGCGCGATAGGTCGCATCGACTGATTTCGCAGTCGCATCGACGATGATATCGATCTCTTTTCGGGTAATGATCAGAGGCGGGGCATAGCCGAGGATATCGCCATGCGGCATGGCCCGGCCGATGACACCGTTCTCAAGCAAAGCAGCGGCGGCGCGCGCGCCGACCTGGAGTTCGGGTTCAAATGGTACCCGTGCTTTTGGATCCCTCATTAGCTCCACGGCGGACAAGATTCCGACGCCGCGAACTTCGCCGACAATGGGATGCCCCTCCAATTCGGCTTTCATGCGGGCATGCCAGTAGGGTCCGACATCGCGGACATGTTCCAAGATGTTTCTTTCCTTGAGTAATTGGATATTGGCAAGCGCTGCCGCCGCGCAAAGCGTGTGACCAGAATATGTCCAGCCATGGCCGAGAGGGCCGTTCTTCTCCGTTCCTTCTTCCAAGACCGACCAGACGCGGTCGCCGATAATTGACCCGGAGATGGGCAGGTAGGCGGAACTCAAGCCCTTGGCGATCGTTACGAAATCCGGACGCATGCCATAGAGGTGGGAACCAAACTTCTCGCCAATTCGCGCGAAGCCGCAGACCACTTCATCGGCGATTAGAAGGATATCGTACTTGTCGAGCACCGCTTGAATGGCGGTCCAGTATCCCTTTGGGGGTGGAACAATGCCGCCGGTCCCAAGTACCGGCTCCCCGATAAAGGCTGCAACCGTCTCCGGGCCTTCAGCGAGGATAAGGGCTTCAAGTTCATCGGCGCAGCGCCTAGCGAACGCTTCCTCACTTTCCCCGTCATGCGCCTGGCGATAGTGGTGCGGCGTCGTCGTATGGCGCACCAAATCCAGAGGCAGGTCGAAGAAATTGTGAAAGAAGGGAAGGCCTGTCAGGCTACCGGTGACCAGCCCAGATCCGTGATAGCCGCGATTTCGCGAGATGATCTTTTTCTTTTCGGGACGGCCGAGAATGTTATTATAGTACCAGACCAGCTTGATATTGGTTTCGTTGGCGTCGGAACCGGAAAGGCCGAAATAGACCTTTCGCATGTTCTGTCCGAAATACTCTACCACGGCCTCCGCCAAAAGGGCGACCGGCTCCGTGCCCTGGCTGGCATAGACATGCGCGAACGGTAGCTCGTGCGCTTGCCGGGCGATGGCCTCGGCGATTTCCGTGCATCCATAGCCCATATTGACGCAGTAGAGCCCGCCGAAACCGTCAAGGCTCTTTCGGCCGTCCGTATCCCAGATGTACACGCCTTCTGCACCGGCCATAATCCGGTTTGGCGTCTCGCCGCGACTGTGCTTGGCTAAGTGCGTAGACGGATGAAAGACGAAGCTTCGATCCTTCTCCCGGAGTTGCTCGGTTCCCAGATTTCTCAAGCGCATCGTCCCTCTCCTCGCGATCAGTCGGCGGAGAACACTCGGCCAGCCGCCTCTTTAGCAATTAACATATCGGCAAACACCTCTTGAGTTTCGCGAAAATGCACGTCTTTAGCCGACGAATTCGCGGAATCGGCACCAATCGCCGTGGAAACCAAGGCTTCGGGAGTTTACCGTTGTCTTAGTGCTGACAAGGGGATCGGTGAATTGGATTTTACTGGTTTCGTCACGACAAGGCTGTAGTATTGATCGATCCCCAAGCCTGCCTGCAGCAGTCCCTCCATGAAATCCTGATACGCAGCCATAGAAGGAGATGAAACGCGCATCAGATAATCGATCCGCCCCCCGATAGCCCAGCAGTCCAGGATTTCCGGGATTTGTTGAATCGCGGTTTCAAAGTGTCGTTGGTTTTCGAGACGGTGACGATCCAGCACCACCTCTACCATGACGAAGATCACGCCACCGGTCAGAGCCGGACTCAGCCGCGCATAAAATCCCTCAATAATCCCTGCGGCTTGGAGTATACGGAGCCGTTCCGAACAGGCCGACGCTGAAAGATGAACACGCTTCGCAAGCTCGCTTTTCGAAATCCGACCGTCTGACTGAACCTCTGAGAGAATCCGGACGTCCCAAGCGTCTAGGCGCACAGGATCGGGTTTCGACTTCATGACGTTTTGCTCTCAAGCCGTTGTCGACAGCGTAATTGATGCCAACCAATTCTATCATTAATTGAAGTGACCGAATGTAGTGGACGGCATCCGCTCTCGGCCCGCAATGCGCCAGAGGGGGGTGGTCGAAAGTCAGGTGAGGGAGGGCGATCCATGGAGAAAGGCTATAGAAGCAGTTTTGCTATCCGCCACCTTAACGGGGCGATGACGCAACTGGAGAAGTATAGTCGCCTTTCGCCGGAGGCATTGTCGTATATAGATAGCGCATTCTTTTGAATCTCCGCTGCTTTACTCGATTGACACCCTCGACAGCATCCGAGCATCGATCGCGTGGAGTGCATAGTCAGATGCAGTGTTTACATCGGCGCATTCGGCTTCGAGATGAATTGAAGGCCTTTCTTATCTGGCTCGCCGAGGAGCCGGGCACCACAAAATGCCGCTCGTGTTACCGCTACGGCCCAGAATTCGGTGCTGGAGTCTGGCCGGATGGCCCAGCCGGGAAGACTCAAACGCCGATGTTGCGTGCGATGCTGTCGGCCGCCATGCGCTTACGCCACTCAAGAGGCCCGGAATTGTGAATGGAGTTTCCCTCAACGTCGACAGCCATGATGACCGGCATGTCCTGCACCTCGAATTCATAGATGGCTTCCATGCCCAGGTCTTCAAAGGCAACGAGCCGCGCCGCCTTGATCGATTTTGAAATCAGGTACGCAGCGCCACCCACTGCGATGAGATAGGGCGTCTTGTGTCTGACAATCGACTCGATGGCAGCCGGTCCCCTCTCCGCTTTACCCACCATCGCGAAGACCCCGGTTTCGGCGAGTATCTTTTCAGTAAAGCCGTCCATCCGGTTGGAGGTTGTCGGGCCAGCCGGTCCGACGACCTCATCCCTCACCGCGCGGACTGGCCCGACGTAGTAGATCACGCGTCCCCGCAGATCGACCGGGAGCGGCTTGCCGGCATCGATCAGGTCGACCATTCGCTTGTGGGCGGCGTCACGGCCCGTAAGCATCTTTCCAGACAGAAGGATCGTCTCGCCGTACCGCCAAGCTGCCGTCTCTTCCTTCGTAAGCGAATCGAGGTTAACCCGCCGGACGCCGGCTAGGTTCAATTCCCCGATCCCAATCTCGGGCCACTCGGAAAGGTCGGGCGGTTGGAGCTGTGCTGGCCCTGTGCCGTCCAAAGTAAACTTCAGGTGCCGGTTGGCGGCGCATTGCGGGATGAGTGCCACGGGCTTGGACGCCGCATGGGTAGGATAGGTCGCAACCTTGACGTCAACGACTGTCGTCAGTCCACCAAGGCCCTGGGCGCCGATGCCCAGCGCGTTAATCCGCTCATGAAGCTCAATCCGCAGTGCCTCCTCCGCGCTTGACGGCCCCCTGGCGATCAGTTCCGACATGTCGATGGGCTCGTTCATGGCCTCCTTGGCCAGCAGCATCGCCTTTTCAGCGCTGCCACCGATGCCGACCGAGATCAGGCCTGGCGGGCACCATCCGCTGCCAAGGGTCGAAACGGTGTCGACCACCCAGTCGGCAACGGACGCGCTGGGGTTCAGGGTGGTGAAACGCGCCTTGTTTTCCGACCCGCCGCCTTTTGCGGCGATGGTGATCTCAATCTGGTTGCCGGGCACGAGGTCGACGTGGATGACCGCCGGCGTGTTGTCGCGAGTGTTGACCCGTCCGGCGAGCGGATCGGCAACGATCGATGCCCGAAGGGGGTTGTCCGGGTCGAGATAGGCCCGACGGACGCCCTCATTGACGAGGTCTGCGAAACTGGCGGTTGATTTGATGCGGGCATCCATGCCGACCTTTGCGAAGACCACCACGAGGCCGGTGTCCTGGCAAATCGGGCGCCGCCCGAAGGCCGCCATGCGGGAGTTCACCAGAATCTGCCCGATGGCGTTCTTCGCCGACGGGCTCTGTTCGCGCGCGTATGCCTGCGAAAGATATCGGATATAGTCGGGGGGATGGTAGTACGAGATGTACTGAAGGGCGTCGGCGACGCTCTTTGTGATATCCTTGCCGGCAATGGTCCGTGTTTTTTTATTCACGAAATCTCATCCGAATGATCCGAGCCCGTTGACCAGTTTCAGGCTTTGGAAGCTCCGCAATCCCTGCTCGCCCCCCTCATATCCATAGCCGCTCTGTTTGACGCCCCCATACGGCGCATCTGCAGAAACTCCTTTCAGGTAATTTACACTGACAGCGCCTGCCGAAAGAGCGCCAATCAGCGCCCGTTTCGCATCGGCGGCGCCGGTGAAGAAGTAGGCGGCCAAGCCATACTCAGTGGCGTTGGCTTCTTCGATCGCCTCCTCGATCGTGTCGAACGGCGCCACGGTGAGGATCGGCCCGAACGGCTCGTCATGAAGCACTTTCGCATCCTTTGGCACCCCTGTCAGGATGGTTGGCGGCCAGTAAAAACCCGGCCGGTCGAGGCGGGTGCCACCGGTCTCGATGCGGGCGCCGCGATCGACCGCATCCTTGGTTAGACGCTGCATGGCCTCGATTCGCCGCGCATTTGCCATCGGTCCCATCTCTGTAGACGGGTCGTCCGGTGGACCGACTTTGATCTTGCGGGCGGCTTCCGTCATCCGGGAGAGGAATTCCGCATAGAGAGGCCGCGCGACGAGGATCCTGCTGGGCGCATTGCAGCTCTGGCCCGCGCACTCGAACTTGTATTCTGTGATGGCCGGTATGACCTTTGCCAGGTCGGCATCCTCGCATACAACGATCGGGGAGTGCCCACCGAGTTCAAGGATGCACCGCTGCAAGTTATTCGCGGCGAGCTTGGCCAGCTGTTTTCCAACCGCGGTGGAGCCCGTGAACGTCAAGACTTTCACGATCGGCGAACTGAGGAGATGTCGGGATATTAGCACCGGCACGCCAAAGACGAGATTGACCACGCCGTCCGGGATACCCGCCTGGCGCAAGGCTTCGACGATATGGATAGCCGCGCTTGGTGTCTCTTCAGCCCCTTTGAGGATCACCGGGCAGCCTGCCGCCAAAGCAGGGGCGAGCTTGCGGGCGATGAGAACGGCGGGATAGTTCCAAGGCGTAAAGGCAGCAACAACACCAAGGGCCTCCGGGACGATCATCCGGTTCGGCCCCAGTGGAATCGGGGCCGACAGCTCTTCGGCGTGTGTGCCGTTCCACTCCAGCGTTTCGACAGCGCGCGCGTACTCACCTGTTGCTTCTGCAATCGTCTTTCCCTGTTCGGTCGACAAGTCCCTGGCCGCCGCTCCAACCTTCGCCGCCAAGATCCTGGCGGCCGCCACAAGGATCTCGCCGCGCTCTTTTGCAGGCCGTGAGGACCAAGCCCGGCGGCTTCGCTCTGCCGAAGCGAGGGCCTCATCCAGATCCGACGCCGACGCCGAGGCCATCAAGGCAAATACCTTCTCCGTCGCCGGATTGATCACCGGCAGAGTGGTTCGGCCACTACCGGCTCGCCACATGCCGTTGATGAAGAGCTCGTAGCTCGTGGCGTCGGACATCGCGTGCTCCACTTGTGTGAATTTTTGTCTATACGAGCGCCCGTTCGATATCCAAACCGCTACGCTCGCTCTCCTGCCAATTTCATCGCGATGGTCGCGGCGGGTCAAATATGGAATATTGCCGAGATCCATCTGGAATCCAGATCGATACCGCCTGGCGGCCGCGGAAAGAGCGATGGCATTGGCCATTGGATTGAAGGGTTTATCAGGCCGCGTCCGGAGCCGTGGCTGACCAGCGCCGGCTCTCAATCAATGTCCTGGCGACCTTGGGGATGAGCTTGCGGACCGCAGAGACGGCCGGAGAACGCTCATCTTTCGGATTTACGGCAAGCACGACGGAACGGGTAATCACCGGATCTACGATTTTAACCGTCCGAACTTGGCCTTGAGACGCCTCTTTCTGAATGGCCGACGGGGTAAGAATAGAATACGCCTTTCCCTCCATGACCATATTGACGATCGTCGAAAGGGAGTCGACTTCGAATCTGACGTCCAGCACACAACCGTGCTGCGCAACGACATCAGCCACCGAACGCCTGACATTGTTGTTGCGCATAGGAACCGCCAGCGGAAACGCGTGCAGATCGGCGAGCGGTATCGAATCTTCGAAAGGCGGTTCACCCGGCGGCACCACCAGGCAAAATTCTTCGCGTGCCAGCACCGTCATTTGCCCCACACTCTCGGCAGTGCGGTAGAGGACAGCTAGATTGAAGCGTCCAGCAGCCATCCACTCCTCGAGGGGTCCCGTCATACCCTCGATCATCTTGAGGGACACCCTCGGCAGTTCGTTTCTTACCGACTCAAGCAGGGGGCCGCTGAGGACGCGAGCGGCTCCGGACGGAATGCCAATGGTCACCTCCCCGGCAGGGGAAGCCGCTGTGTTGGTGAGTTCCGCCTCGGTGAGTTGAATTTCCTTGAGAATCGTCCGCGCCCGCTCGAGCAGTTTGGATCCGGACGCCGTTGCGCTGACGCCTGTCCTGTCGCGTACCAGCAGCTGAGTGCCAAAGCTTTCCTCCAGTTGACGCACATGCAGGCTAAGGGCGCTCTGAGCGACGTGAAGGAGCGTAGCGGCTTTCGTAAAACTGCCTGCTTCCACTACGCCGACAAAGTATCTTAACTGCCTGATATCCACGGTTTAGGGATCCCAACTGAGGCACTCCCCCAGTCCCTTCATATCTATCTCGAAATGAGATGGCGAGCAAGTAATACTGCCGAGCCCACACCGGGGATAGGTTCCCGGTCCGACCATGACCGGAGGTAGGTCAGTTGCTGCCGGCGAGGGCCAGGATTTCGTGAGCGCGCCGCACCACCGGCGGGTCAATCATCTTGCCGTCCATCGCGAAGGCGCACAGACCCCGCCCTGCGGCATCCTTTTGAGCCGCGACGACACGGCGCGCCCATTCGAGCTCCTCTGTGACCGGCGAGAAAGCCTCGTTGAAGATGGCAACCTGTGTCGGATGGATCGCCAGGGCACCGGCAAAGCCAAGCTGTCGCGCATGCATCGCGGCTTCACGGAGTTTACGGGTGTCCGAGAACTCACCGATGCTTCCTATAAAGCCCAGAGGGAGCAATCCGGCCGCACGGGCAGCGAACAGCACGGCAAGGTTCGGCACCAGGAGCAGGTCAAATTGCGGGGCGCCGCCGACAGCGGCACTGAAGTCTTCAGGACCGAGCGCCATTGCGACCATCCGCGGATGGGCCGACGCAATGGCCGCGAGTCTTTGCAATGCGGCCGGGGTCTCGATCTGGGCAAGGAACCGAATGCGTCCTAGGGCAAGATTGCTCTCCTGTTCAAGTTCCGTTACGGCATTCGCGACCTCTGACACCCACTCCGCAGATTCCACCTTGGGGAGAACAAGTGCGTCAACCCCCGCCATGACGGCTACGTCGAGGTCGGCGGCCAAGGCGCGCAGGCCACGGTTCACGCGGACCAAAACCGACGCACCCTTGCGACCCACCTTTGTTACGGATTCAGGAAGTTGCCGCCGTGCTTCGTCCTTCAGATCTTGCGGGACCGAGTCCTCGAGGTCGAGTATGACGCCATCTGCACCGCGGTCATGAGCCATCTCTACGAACCGGGGGACGTGGGCGGGGACAAAGAGCATGGACCTCCAGCGGGGAATGGAGGTTGCGCTATGGACGGCTGGAACCGTGTCCCTGCTCATGGAGATGCTCCTCCCTATTGATTTACGTGAGCGTGGTGGCTCTGAGCTTCCTTGGCGGCCCTTTGGGCCGGCTAGGCGACAGCCGCGATGGTTTCGAAGTCGTGAGCGCGCACCGATAGGGGTCTTCACGCCGAAGCGGCCCTTAGGCGTAAACGCGCTTGGACTTCCTCGCGGATAGCCGCCGTGTGGGCGCCAAGGGCAGGGACGGGGCGCAACAAAGGTTTTTCGGAGTTGAAAATCGCCGCGGGCGCTATAGCCTCGACAGCCCCTCCAGGTGTGCCGACCTGCACCCTGCGAACATGTGTATGCTGCGAAACATCCGAGATCTCGTTCAGCCGGCCATATGCCAGACCGGCCGCCTCGAGCTCCTGCATCGCCTCTTCGCAGGACAATTCGGAAAAACGCCGCTTGATGATCTCATCAAGACGAGCGCGGTTACCGAGCCGCTCCATGTTATCGGCAAACCCGGGTGCGCGTGTGAGCTCCGGCTGCTTGAGGAACTTCTCGCAGAAGTTCACCCATTCCCGGTCATTCTGGACGGAGAAGATGACGTCTTTGCAATCCGCGCAACGGTAGGCACCGTAAGGGGCTAGCGACGGGTGGTTCACGCCGCCGCGTACCGTCTGGTAGCCGCTATACTCGTGCTGCAGAACTGGTACGTTCATCCAGTCGGCGACGGCATCGAACAGCGAGACTTGTATGCCGGCGCCCTCCCCTGTCACCTCGCGGTTATAGAGCGACTGGAGGATGGCGCTATGCGCCGTCATGCCTGCCGAGATGTCGCAAACCGATACCCCTACCCGGGCCGGCCCCTGTTGCGTACCGGTAATCGCGCACAGACCTGTTTCGGCCTGGACGATGAGATCGTAAGCCTTCAGGTGGGAAAACGGCCCCGCCTCCCCGAAACCGGAGATGTCGCAGGTGATCAGCCGCGGAAAGCGTCGGCGGAGGTCCGCAGACCCAAATCCCAGTTTTTCGATGCTGCCCGGCTTCAGGTTCTGGATGAAGACATCAGCAGCAGCAACAAGCGTGTCCAGGACGGCGCGGTCCGCCTCCGATCTCAGGTCCAGACAAACCGACTCCTTACCCCGGTTGAGCCAGACGAAGTAGGCGCTCTGTCCCCGCACCAACTTATCGTAGTTTCGGGCAAAGTCCCCTTCGGGCCTTTCGACCTTGATGACTCGGGCGCCTGCGTCCGCAAGGCGAGACGACGCGTAAGGCGCAGCAACAGCCTGCTCCACGGCAACGACGGTGATCCCCTCAAGACAGTTCTGCATGCGACACCGTGCTTTTCATCCAATTTTCTCAGCCCGAGCCCAACGGCGGTTCAGCATCGCGAACAACCGGTTCTGTTCGTTTCCAACGATCGAGAAGCCCTCATCGACCCCCATTCCGGGCTTTGCGAGCATCATGTCCGCCTGGGTCGCCACCGATACATGAACTGAAGCCTTGGCGGAGAGATCCGTCTCGGTGCAGCTTCCCCCGACATACGCCCCTACCTTGTTCTCCTTGCAGAGGAGAACGGCACGCGCCGTATCGGCCATTGAGCCGACATCAGGGGTCTTGATTTGGATGAGATGCGTGGCCTTTGCTTCGGTAAAGAGCCGAATATCCTCGAGCGTATTGCAGCGCTCGTCCACGACAATGCGAGCGCTGGAACCCCGATTGTCCAAAATCGATACAATCCGGGCGTAGTTCTCAATTTGGGCTTGCGTAGAACCAAAGTCCGCCGGGCACTCGATGTTGAGCGTGAAATCCGGAACGGTATCGGCAACCCTGCAGATGAAGTCGGCGATCCGTTGTGGCTCCAGGCCGATTTCCAGGCCGATCCAGCCATACACATCGAAATGCAGCACCGGCTGATACCCCGGGCGGCCAATTTCGCGGGTGCGTGCTGCAACCCACTTCACGAACTCCATGAAGGTCTGGCCGTTGGCGCCGAATTTTCCCCGTGAGTTGATCAGGCCGTGGGGAAGCACATCCACGCCCTTCAGAATCATCTTGTCCACGTTGATTTCGCGAGCATCGCCGCTCTGGCAGTAGATCGGCACCCTGCGCGTCGGCAGTGGCAGATCAAATTCAGCACATACGACCCCTGCCATCGTCTTGCGGTGAAGGTGGGCTGCGGCTCTGAGCAGTGCCTGACTGACTCCATACTCAATTGCCGGAGGTAGCCGTTTATGTTCGATGGGCCGGAACACCTGGGCGCAGGCATCAAGATATCGAGACGGATCGACCCCAAGAAGTCGCGGGGTCAGGACCCTTAACGTCAAATCCGAGATTTGCGTGGTCTCAAACAAAGGATCGCGGCCACCAGCGCCAGAGTATTGGACGCTCATCATGTCGCCCCACACAACGGTCTCGTCGGCAAGGACAAGCCCGACGCTGAGCGAAGATGCCGGAACGCGAATGGACGTGAACCCGGGCGTTATCGGTTCGCCCACATAGACGAAGCCGTTCTGGGTTGCGCCGGCCCTGATCGCAGCCTGGTCGTCATAGAAAAACGCGCCATCGCCGCGCGCGAGGAGAACGTCTTTGATGTACATTTCAATTCGCTCGTTTTTTAGATGGCGTTGGCTGCCAGATGCAGTCTGAACCGCTGCCCGCCAAGAATGCCTCACTAGGTATTGGGTTCGCCAATATATTGTCCTGAATTGTGCCATCTAATTTTAAGATCGCTGGCGACTGTCGGCTCAGTTGATGGCGTGGATGCCCCGCCTGACGCCAACGTTGGCGAATTGCCATGCAGTCAACAGAGCCCCGGCCAAGGTGAAAATCGAACGCGCGCATCTCATCCTAGCGGATAGGTCAGGTCACGAGACAATTGCTTCCGCCATCGATCACGATCGTCGTGCCATTCAGAAATTCGGCTCGGTCGCCGACCATGAAGGCCACAAGCTCCGCCACTTCTTCTGCGCGCCCTACTCTCTTCATGGGGTTCGCTCCAGCGACGCGTTCAATCGCGACAGGTCTATCAAGTCCGTTGTCGGCCACCAGTGTTTCGATCCGGTCATGAACCCTGCCCGTGTCGAAGTACCCCAGAGCCACGACATTTACGCGAATCCCGGTTCCGGCCAATACGTGCGACATATGCTTCGCCAGCACTGCAATACCTGCGCGCATCGCGCCGGACAGGAGGAGATGCCCAGGTTCCTCATGGATACCTGCGGACGAGATCAGCAAAATATCGCCCTTTATACCCTCGTCTTTCATCCTCTTCGCCACTTCCCGAGAGAGTCGCACGGCGCTCATCAACAGCAACTCGTAGGCATGACCCCAATCGACGACCTCTAGGTCGTGTGGACAGTTATCTGGTCCATAGGACGGTAGCGGCGATGGTAACGACGGCGAGGTAGTTTCGGGCTGTCTTCTCGAATCGGGTTGCGACGCGCCGGAACTGTTTGAGCCTTGAGAAACAGCATTCGATCAGGTGGCGCTGTGCATAGAGGTGCTTGTCGAGCGGATGCTTGAGCGAGCGCGACGGATTGCTGGGGATGACGGCGATAGCGCCCTTATCGGCGATCTCCCGGCGCAAGGGATCGGCATCGTAGGCGGCGTCGGCCATGACGACCTTTGCGGGCAATCCCTCGATCAAGGTGTAGGCTTGGGGGCAGTCGCCGCGTTGGCCGGCCGTCAAGGTGAAGCGC
>NZ_FOSL01000041.1 GCF_900114255.1 Neomesorhizobium albiziae
GACATGCCGCCCACGTCGGCAACAAAGGCCTCGCCGTCGATCATCGCATTGGTGGCCTTTAGCTGCGACACCCCTTGGACGATGGTCGGGAACTCTTTCGTCCAGTCATGCAGGTTGCGAGTGATCTCTTCCGGTCCCCAGCCCGCAGCCGCGATATTTTCCCACAACTCCCGAAAGGCGTCGTCGAGCGACACTTGGCAGTCAATGGAGCGGTCGGGATACTATCGGGCTTCTTCGCGAGGCGAACGTCATTCTCGATCCGTCGGGTCGGTGATGTATTCGAAAATTGATCCGGCTTTGTTGAGCCTGCGTAGGGCCGCCAGCACCTCATTGTCGTCCATGGTGTCGCCCCAACTCCCGGCAATTCCCATGATCTCAATGTGGTACTCACCGAACCTGGCGACCGCGCGGGCCATCTCCAGTTCGATTTCCGCTCGGATACCTTTGTGAAGTGGGATGATGTTGTCGCTTCGCATGGTCCAACAACATTAGCGCATCGCAATAGTTCCGCTAGCGCACCAAACGGAGGATGCATTCACGTTGCCGAGCAAGTAGTGACGAAAGCCCTGCTCGCAATAAGCCCCAGGTATGTACAAGTTTATAGAGGGCCCGATCTGTCTGGCCTATCTTGGCTGGATGAGCGAGAAAGAAAAAATCTCTCGGCGCGTGTCTAGGGGCGAACTTCCCTACGAACCTGCATACTTTGCCGAGAAACACGGTCTGACGTTGAAGGCTGCGCAGGTAATTCTCACCGCTAATGGCCCATCGCGGCAAAGATGCGATGTCGCAGCACAGGCATTCCTCGTCGCCGTATCGGCTCGGAAGCGCAGTTAACGCGAGATCTTCAGTTGGATGCAGCATGGGAAGTAACGTGCTGGCCGACAAGGAGCTGTCGGGCCAGGTGTCACAAATGCTCAATGAACACCGGCTACAATGATACAGCGGCTCATGCGAAACGGAGGTCCGCTATGTCGTGGCTCCTATCGATAGTTGCAGTATTAATCGTCGCCGCCGGGATTAGCGGTGGGTATGCAATAATACTTCGCCGAAGACATCGGATGCGCCACCTACAATCTTTCAGACGCTCATCGCCATAAGCCAAGTGGCCCCGAACCGCCGCCGAAGGACCTGACCCCACTACGGCCGGCGCCCCCGGTCTCTTTTTTGCCGAAGGCGACAGTATGAGAAAGCAAAAAACACCGCCGCTCTTGACCAGCGCCGAAAACGGCGAAATCAATCGCAAATGAGTCCACGAGGCAACCGCGGACCGACCGCATCATCCGGAAGTTAGTGAAACTGCTGTCCGCGATTTAGCGGAACGACCGTCCCGTTTCTGCGAAATACGCAGTTTGTAGTTCCGCCGACCCGACGCATGATGCGCTGATGGAACTCTACCGCCCGCGGTTCAGCGAGCAGGTCGAAGCTGTATCGACTGCAGAAGTTCTCGACAGCTGGCATTGATCGTAGGGAGAGGAGTCGTGAAAACGTTCTTCCGGGACAACAGGCAACGATCCTTCTCGTCACAATGTTTCTGTTCAGCGTGGTCGGCATGATCTGGTCAGGTGAGCACGGCTCTCCCCTCTTGGTCTGCTGGCGTACAGGGTGAGCGCAGCTCCGTCTCTGGGCGCGAGAGATGGCCGTGAAGTTGTAACCGCGCGCGCACCATTCGGACGGAAGTCCTTCGCTCGACCACGCTGACCGGAAAAACCATTCGGCGGGTGCTGATTTGTGGCAGGTGGCGGCTGTGTGTCAGGGTCTACACGGTCGATATCGATGTGCTCAATGAGGAGGCTGTGCTCAACCGAGCAGGAGCCATCCTGGTCGAGACTGCCACGTTTGGTCTCGCATCGTTATGATGCCCGTAGGAATGGTAACTACGAATCCGCCGTCACGCCGTCACGACCCTCCCTGAGACAGAAGCTGCTTACGTTTTTGAAAACCGTGACGCAGACGAGATCGATCAGCCTCCGTCTAAATTAAATTAATGCCAAGCGTTGAGGCCGCGCGGACTGAGGCGGTGCGCTGTGCGCACAGCTTGCAAAAGACGATCTTTCCGGGTGGCTGGTGCGCGTGCCACACGAAAATGGCAAGCTGATTTACACAATTGACGTGAAGGATGCCCTGGCTGCTCTGCACGAAAACCACTAGTTTGGCAGTCGAGCGCGAGCGAAGAGGCTGGTTAACTTGCCGGGTTTGTGGCTGCGCACGTGACGGTTTGACGCTCGCGTCGCAGGACGGAGAGGCCGCCTAAGTGTTCCACCGAGCCACCCGGAGCATCTTGTGTTCATTCTCGACATGGGCTGCGTAAGCGGCACTCTTAATTTCTGCCGCACAGGACAGCACATCGGATTTTGCTTTTTGCGGACGGAGGTCGACGCAACCAACGTACCTAAACGAGCGAAACGGACATGTAGCGTAAACAACCTTGTGTTGAGGGAAGCGCCGTTCGAGATCGGCTCATCGACTGCGCCAATCCGCCAAGTCTACCTCCCCAGCCATAACCTCGAAGATGACAATCTCTTCGTTTCAGGAGGCGGTGCCGTGCCCCCACACTCCTTCCGCAGGCTTCTGGAGATAAGCGGTCACGCCCTGCAAGCGTCCCGCCGGTTCGTTCTTCACACATTCGAAGTCCTCTTTTCCGAAGGGCGTTCCGGCGTTGTCAGCGCAGGGAAGTAATATCTGGAATAGGTGCATGACAACAGCTCGCTCAAAGGCAATCAACGATCCTAAATGGAACCGTGGTCCATTTGACCCCGCATCTCCTTCGATATGTTCCTAGCGGTTCCTGCCTGAAGAGATATGTCCGCCATATTCGGGGTTAGGTTCGACCAAAATCCAAGCGGTTCGGGCGTTTGCGAGCCTGAGGGATCAGCGGGGCTCAGCACGCAGGCTCAAATACGTTGCATCGAAGTCTGCAAGCTCAGCCAGGCCGTCGAAATCATTAATGGTGACAATTCCATCCTTCCAATCCACCAGTCGGGTTGAGCGAAGCTTCTGGATGTTTTTGTTGACATGGACGAGGGATAAGCCCAGCACGTCGGCGAACTGGCCCTGCTTCAGGGGAAATTCGAAGCGATTCTGAGATGCAATCCCGGCGGCCTCGAGACGAAGGTAAAGCTCGCAAAACAAGTGCGCCATGTGTTGTTGCGCCGATCTTCGCCCTAAGCACGTGATCCACGTTCTTTGAATGGCACCGTCGAGCACCGTCGACAGCCAGAATAGGCGTGCCAGGTGATGACTTTGCTGCGTTACCCTACGGATCGCCTCATGTGGTACGTATCCAACCTCACAGGCACCTATCGCGACAACGCTATGGTCCATGACCTTCAACAGGTAAGCGTGGAGATCGACGAAGTCGCCGGCTATGTGCAATGCTGTGATTTGGCGATCGCCTCCGCGCAGGAACTGGCTTCGAGCAGCAAATCCCTTCAACACCATGCAGCTTTCGCCCGGCCTCGAGTTCTCTGCTACCAGTTCCGCCCCGCTGACAAAGGTCTGTATGCGGAACGGAAGCGAGCGAATTAGGGAACGATCCGTCGCCGGCAAATTGTCCCTGCGCTCCAACATATGAATGAAGGGGAAGATATCGGCCGTACCTGAGCGATGTGCATGGTCCATAAAAGGAAACGAGGCAGCCGTTGCTTGGGTTCCTTATGTACAAACTGCTAGGTTTTCATCATATCCGATCGCAATCCGGATCCTGGCAGTTGCACAAATGGGACCGCGCGCAGGCGCTGAGCTCGGAAATATCCGTCCTTACCGAGATATGCGCCGCTCGTCGTTTCTCTTCAGGTCGACAACCCTTTCCTTTTCCTTTTCGCCTCTGTGAATTGTATCTGCCGCTACCAGAAAGGCACTGTGCGTGGCGCGGCTATGGCCACACAAGAGCACTAAAACCTCCTGCTGACAAAAGGTGAACTAGCAAGTCCGAAACGAAAGGGCTCATCTATCGCCTTAGTCAGTCCAACGCGTGGGCCGCTGACGACATGAGGCTTCCCAATTCGCGCGTCGAATCGAAATGGTGCCTGCGTCAGCGGCAGTAAGTTATGACCCCCGGTGATTCCGAGAGCTTTGGTCAAGTTTCCAGGGCCTGCACAAAGAGACCTGAGCGGGATGTTGCCGCGCCTGGACTGCATAGCTGAAATGCCTGTGGTAGGTTCGAGCGCTCGCACAAGCACTGCGCTACCAGGATCGCAAACGATGTTGAAGGACCAATGCAGTCCATACGACCGGTAAACATATGCAATACCGGGTCCCAGAAACATCGCCATGTTTGAAGCAGTTGCGCCGCGGTAGCTGTGCGATGCCGGATCGTCGCGCATATAGGCTTCTGTTTCGACGATCTGGCCGCCAATTCCTTCGACGAAAAACCCAACGCCGATCAAGTCCACCGCTACGTCGCGGGCAGGCCGGGCAAAGAAGTCAGAGGACAAGCAATTTATTCTCATCCTCGAAGGATAGCAGTCGGCTGAACAGGGTTTGAAATTTTTGAATAGGGTGTGAAAGCTGCAGACATAGAGATCGGCCTCGCTCTTTCGCTGGAAACCATGGCACGAGAAACCGAAACGAATTGGATGCTACGGATTCAACGTTCTTTTTAAGCAGGCTGGCCGCAGTGCGATGTGCCTTGAGGTGGGTGGCATGGATCATCAGCTTGTCGGTGCCACCGCGCTGTGCGGCCAGTTTGCCCAGAATTCGGTTGAACACACCAAGCCGGCTCAGCGGATGAAGCGGTTGTAGATGGTCTAAGCGCCAGCCCCGATGAGCCCGTTTAATACTGTCCAGCGCCGGTGGACTTGCAACTTCCAGCAGCGTCAGATTGCCCTGCGGCTTGGGACGACGCGATCCGCATAGACCGGGTGAACGACGCCCGAACGACCGCCGAGCCAGCCGGCTATGGCGCCAAGGACAAGGGCGATGAAGGCGAGGATGGCGCCAGTCGAGACAACCGACGCGGTAGCATCCGCCGCTGCAATCGCCTGGGCCTTGGCCGATTCGACTGCAGAATGATACTGGCTCTCCATATCCGTGACCTGCTGGGTGGCTTGATCGAGTGGAATACCGCGTGCCGTGGCCAGCGCTTGAGCAGCTTGAGCGCGAGCCGCCTCGGCGTTCGCCGCGTCCCCCATCACTAGGCTGCGCATCGCGTTCACCGCAGCCGCATTGAGCGCCTCGGGGTCGGTGCCGGTAGCTCTGATACGGGAATCCAAAGCTTCGAGGGGATTAGAGTTTGCAATAATCGGAGCCGCAGTCTGCGCAATGATCTGCCCTGCGCCGCTGACGGCACTCGCAACACCGCTGAACGCACCTCCGACAAGGCTGCCTACCGTACTCGTAAGAAAATAAAGGATCAGAAGTGTTGTGAACGCCCAGGTCGTGAGGCCATGCAGCGCACCGGTTGTCGGGACAATCTTGCCGGACATTCTAGCGGCAATGTAGCCGCCTGCGAAGGCAGCGATGATGCCGGATATGACATACCAGATGCCGGCAACAATCGAGAAGGTTGACGCGGCCGGATTGTCCGACGTGCGTGGGTCCAGGGTGGCAATGCCAATGCCTACCCCGAGCATCGTCAGGAGAACCTGGACGATCAGCGCAACGACGACGCCGGCGAAGATCGCGCCCCAGCTTACCTTATTGAGCTGGATCGTCTGGTCGACAGTGCCCGCAGCATAGCCACTCTGTGGGGTCTCGGCGGGGTCAAAGGGAACGGCGGTGCTCATGGGTCTAATCCTTGATACTGCCCGAAGACAGTGAGTGTTGTTGCCACATTCGTCTCTCAAACCAGAGACTTGAGGGGATGCCCTCCGACTTTGTGAGCAACTCGTTGACAAGGTGATTGTTCCGGTTTGCTGAGTCAGATTCGACTGTGCTGGCTCCGCCATAGAACTATCAGCGTGGCATCGCTAAACTGACTGGTGTCCCTATCGGTCCCGTTCGCAATCGCTCTCCTGCTCAGTTGCCACAACGTCAGCCTTGCGCCTTCGCGCCTCGTTCACCAACGCCGAAAAACGTTCTGCTGTATGTGGCCACGCCCAGTCGAGCAGAACAGCCTCACGCGGACGAAAGCTTCCAATATCCGCGAGCATTTCCTGCAGAACGACGGGAAAGTGATCAGGGTCCGCCATCCGGCCGGTCGCGGAAGTGATGAATTGCAGGCCACAGGTGAGTCGAGAGTTGGCAAGCACGGGCAGGCCGGCAAGCATGTATTCGGTGAGGATGGCAGGCGCGCCGTCATTAACGCCGCAAACAACGCCGATGCGCGCAAGGTTCATAAGGCGGTTGACCTCGTCAAATCCCACTCCCGGGGGACCGACGAAATCGACCGAAACGCCAAGTTCGTCGACACGCGCTCGAAGCTGCTCGCCCAATTCGCCATACCCACAGACGCAGAGCGCGCGCATCGACCGAGGCAAACATGTCAATGCGTCGAACAGCACGTCATGCCTTTTATAGGTCTGCGCGGCAGCGACATAGACGACGTCATAAATCTTTTCTAGACCTAGCGGGAAGAACGTTTCGGGCGAGGCGAATTCTGGACCGATAGGCATGATGGCTGTAAGCACGCCGGGGAGGCGGCGTTCGACCTCCTCGGACTGCCATTGAGCGCCAGTGAGAACGATTTCAAAATGGCGGCCGACCTCGTCTGGCACCCGCAATGCCTGCGCGTCGATGGAATTGTAGATCCTGACGCTGCTGGCAGAGGCTTCTAGGATTGAGACGTCAACACCAAGACCCCAGACGCAAAGGATGTCCGGCGGACCGAAAGCGGCGATATAGCCAAGCATGTCGGCTGATCTGAACGGGCGGTGGAATACATCATCGGGTCGGAACGAGCGCCTTATCAGCGCCGGCGGATCCAACGACCAGGGCGGCTGGGGAGGCTTCGCCCAGAAGCTCCATATCTCTGCAGCATCACAAAGGCCCTGTCGGACTGCAGCAAGTGGCAGACGTTCAAGATATCCCCCGACGACCGAGGGCCGAGGTGAGAGGTCCACACGGGATGTCCCTGCGGGTGCAGGGCCGCGAATTCCGGAGCGCCATGCGGACGCAGCCTCTTCGACCGATGGCGTGCGATCGGTCGCGAATACGCCGTCACAGAAATCGCTAATGACGGCGATGCGCCGTGGCCGGGGAAAGTCAGGCAGCATCGGCTCTTCCAGAAGAGCCGCCCTCGCTGTTTTGGCGCCAATGTTGAATGGCTGTGGCGAGAGGCGTATGCACTTCCCGCCGGCCCTCTACCACCCGGCTGGCTAACAGCCCGCTCGGGCAGTCGCGGTCGTCGTCCCAGCCGACATGGTCGATTATGGGATAGAGGCAAACACCTTCCACCTGCACGCCTATCGCACGCGCTGCTTGGACCTCGGCGACGATCATTGAGAACCAGGCGGAGCGTGCGTCGCCTTCGGTCCCGGTTTCAGCGACGAGCAGCGGCCGTCCGTAGCGGGCGTAGGTTTCCGTGAGGAGGTAGCGAAATGGCTTTGCCTGCCGATGGCCGGCGGCGATCGGCCCTCCCCCGAATAGCCACTGGTTGTCGTGATAGTAGTTGAGTCCGATGATATCGAGCAGCTTTTTTTCACCTCCAAGCTGCGGCCAAAGGCGCCCGGCGATCATGTCAAAGGCCTGAAACTGCGCCAACCGCGCGCCTTCGGCTTCGCGGCGCTGATGCGGTCGGGACGGGTCGATGGCAATGTTGATCGCCGGCTCGCAATGCACAAAGCGTACACGTGGGTCGACAGCCAGGATCTCGTGCATCGCCGCAATGGCCGCACGGGCAAGCTGGACCTTTAGTTCGAAGCCGCGCCCGCGTGCGTAGGGATTGAGGCAGTCCGCGTCCCCACCCCCCCAGGCGTGGAACGAGATCTCATTGACCGGGCAATAGAAGGGGACGTCGTCTGTCTCGTTGCGAACCATTTTCGCAGCCGCTGCGGCGAAGCGTCTGAAGCGGTCGACAAAAGCCGGCGACCAGATGTCGAGATCGTCTGGCCATCCATAGTGCATCAAGTCCCAGACCACCTGGGTACGCCTTTCCTGCGCCGCGCGCAGCATCGGCAGGAAACTCGACCAGTTATAGCGGCCGCGGCATTGTTCGATCAGATGCCAGCGCAGCCCGTCGCGGACCGTGCGAATGCCGTACCCTGCAAGCTGGGCGTAATCGGCCCCGGCCTGTTCGTCATGTCCCGTTGCCACAAGCAGGTCGAGGCGCTGCCCGTCGCGCCGCTTGTGGGTGGAACATTCGAACCCGCCCTGAATGAAACTGGCCAGGAGCGACGGAAAAGAAGAGGGCTTGTGTTCCCGCAATACATCCCCGAACAACGCCCGCCATTGTGGCACCACGACGTCCGCGGCGTATGTGGCCTGAACTTTCTCGCACAGCGAGCGCCCGAGACGCGCTCGAGCCGGCGGATCACCGGCTAAGCGTTCGATAGCGGCGGCCACATCCGCCGGTGAATTATGCGGTACAAACAGGCCTGAGACGCCGTGTTCTATCTGCTGCATCGAGCCGTTGTCGGCGGTGGCGATGACCGGCAAGCCTGCCGCGCCAGCCTCGGCGATGACATGTGGCATGCCTTCACCGCGCGAGAGCCATACGAAGATGTCCAGTGCGGAAAGCAACGCGGGCACGTCAGGACGATCTCCCAGGAACGTCAGCGTGCCGGAGAGACCCCGCGCGATTGTCAGGTGCCGAAGATGTTCGGCATATTCGGGCATGAAGGCATCTGGCCCGCCAATTACGACGAAGCGGGCCTGTGGCAGGCGTGTGTGGACGAGCGCGGCAGCCTCGATAAAATCTTCGACGCACTTCTTGGCATCCAGCCTGCCGACCCAGCCAACCAGCAACACGTCTGCGGGCAGGCCGAGCCCGGCTCGCATCCGGGCGCGATCGCTCGGGACGAATTCTGCCATATCCACCATGGATGGAATCTCCACGGCATGGTCCTCGCGCCCGGACATCCGCGAGGCGGCGGCGTCGCGGATCGAGCGGCAGACCCCAACATAGCGGCTCGTAAAATGCTTAGGCCCGGCCAACGCTTCCGATACCAGCCCGCCATGCTCAATCAAGGGTGGACGCCAGTGTAACTTTTCGAGGGCCGGGTAGATATCGGCAACATTCTGGCAGGAAACGACCACATCATACGCCGGGACCTTGTTTGCAAGATAGTCGACAGTCTCCTCGAAGGAGAGGTCATAAGGGACGCGATCGACATCGACACCAAGCGCCTCCAATTGCAGGTGTGTCTGGTCCGGCATTCCCGGCTTGCGGAAGCAGGCGACGACATCGATGCGATACCGGCGGGGATCAAGCGTGCGGGCAAGCAGCCGAACCTCGGTCTCTTCTCCGCCAACCACCAGCCAGGCGAACACAAAAAGGATGCGGATCGGCGGCGGGTTTTCTTCCATCATGCGAAGCTAAACACGATCTGGAGGAATTCGGGGCGCTCGGAAATGAGGTGCGGCAGGAAGGCCGGCGCCTCATCGACCGGGATGACATGCGTGATCATTTCGCGGCGGATTGCCTCACCATTGCGTTCCAGCAACATCAGCGTCTCTGACGAAAGGCGGCGGCGATCCCATCGGTGCGCCAACCCGCGCGGCACCCGCCCGATCTGTGCGCAGCGCAATGTCAGCCCGTTGTGGTGAAATTCCTCACCGAGCCGGGTTCGATCTGCGCCGCCCTGATAGAAGGCAAGGTCAATGACCGTGCCCTGCGGTCGTACTGCGCGTAATGCATCGTGCAGGCTTTCGGAACGCGCACGGGTCTGGAACGCGAAGTCCGCGCCGCGATCCTGACCACCGTGATGCCAGCGCGCCTTGGCATGCTGCCATGCCTGCGTTTCGGTCATCGCCGTTAGCCCCAGCCCCTCGGCCTTCTCGCGACGCCAAGTGGACGGTTCGGCGAGAATGACCTCTGCGCCAGCGGATTGGGCAAATAATGCAGTGAGCAGTCCGACCGTGCCAGCACCGAAGACAACGACTGGGCGACGCGCTAGGCTTTCGCCCAGATACCGGACATTCGAGCCAAAGGTTTCGGCGTCGGCATGCAGAATGCCGTTGGCGGCGATCGGTCCCATCTGCGCGACGAAGATGCCAAGGATGGGACAGAGGGCCTCGGGCAGCTTAAACAGCAACTCGTGGAAGGGGTCGGCGGTGTGGCCGGACTTATGCCCATAGCTCGAGGCGATAACCTCGCCAGCGCCGAAGCCATCGGCGCGGCTATCGGTGATCCGCCCGACCTCCATATAGCCCAGAAACGGCACGGGAAAACGCGCACTCGGCTCCCCGTCGGCAAAGACGCCGCGCTCCCCATCCCAACGTGAGCGCAGGTAGGGGTTAGTGTTTTTCAAGAAGGTGAGTTCTGTACCTGCAGAAAAACCGCTGTAGAGCGCGTCGAGGCGTACTTGGCCTTCTGAAGGTGGGCTTTCCTCATAGGAGAAGAAATAGGGTTTTCCCGGTGTCTCAACGCCAAGAGAGCGGATTGTTCTGTGTTCAGGCATCAGCCGTCTCCCTCGCGGGTTCGATCGAGACCGGCAGGCCCGACAACACCGACTGCGCGATCGCCAGAGCGACACGGTGCGTGTTCAATGCCTCACCGTAAGGGGAACGAATGCGGTTCGGCAGGCCGCGCACGGCATCCAGAAAATCGCGGTCCTCCCGCTCCACGGGATCGCCTTGCGCATGCCGCACCGGACGTCCACGTCCAACATCCACCATGATCTCTCGGTCGGAGAGCTCGATCGCCATACCGTCGCAATAGAGGTGAATGCCGGTGCGATGGCCCCAACCCAGCAAACAAGTTGCCGACAGTGTTGCGACTGTGCCGGAAGCGAAGCGTAGGGTGGCAGCGGTTGCGGTTGCGATGTCGAGACCAAGGAAATCACTTCGGGGGGCAGTTTGGGCGCCTTGTGCATAGACTTCGACCACTTCACCAACGAGATGACGTGCGAGGTCAATGATATGCGTCGCCTGCTCAACAATCTGGCCGCCGGAGCTATCCTGATGCCACCACCATTGCGGCGGCGGCGTTCTATCGAGCCAGTGGCCCACAACCAAGGCGGCCGGGTTGCCCTCAAGTAGGCCGCGCGCTTCCTCGACAATATCAAGATAGCGCCAGTGGTAGCCGACTGCAGTTATGATGCCGCGCTCTTTTACCTGTTGGGCGATACATTCCGCCGATGCAATGTTCAGCGAGAGCGGCTTTTCGACGAAGAAGGGGAGGCCGGCCGCGATGACCGCCGCTTCTACCTCGCCGTGAGCAAAGGGTGGAATGCAGATATAGATTGCGTCGAGGCTTTCCATGGCAATGAGATCGGCGTGGAAGTTGTAAGCACGCCCGCCAAGTCGACCGGCAAGATCGGCTGCCCGTGCGAAATCGGGATCGGCAACGCCGACGATCGTGATGTCCTCCATGCCGGACAGCACGCCGACATGCCGCGCCGCGATGCCTCCGGCGCCGATGAAACCTATTCTCAGCCGCTTGCGTTCGATGTTCATGCTAAGCACGTCCTTTCGTTTGTCGCTCGATAGAGTGATGCCGTTTCCTGGCCCATGCGTGCTGCAGTGAATCGCTTCTCGAAGCGCTTTCGTCCTTCGATACCGACAACCCGGCTGGCGGCTTCATCGGCAAGCGCAGTGACGATTGCTGCTGCCAGCCGCGATGGGTCTGCGGCGGGCACAAGAAAGGGATGATTTGTGCCCAAGGCCTCGACAGTGCCGCCGACGCGGGTCGCGACCACGGGTAGGGCAAGCGCCATGGCCTCGAGCACGACCAGCGGCAAGCCCTCGAATAGCGACGGCAGCACGAACAAATCGGCCGCACAGAGCAAATCTGGCACATCCAATCGCTCGCCAATGAAAGCCACGTTAGAGAGGTCAAGGGATGCCGCTAGTGTCTGCATCGCCTGCCGATCAGGACCATCTCCCACCAGAAGGAAAACGAGATGCGGCATTTGCCGCGACACTTCTGCTGCTGCGCGAAGCAGGCAATCATGCCCCTTTTGTGCGGTGAAACGCGCGACCGTAATCGCCACCCGCGCCTCGGAGGGAAGTGAAAGCGCGGCGCGCATTTCGACGCGCGTGCGTCGCCCGACAGGCGCGTCAATGCCGTTTCGGATCGTGACGATGCGATTAAATCCTTCAGCGCGGTAGCTTTCGGCAGCAGCATCCGAAACGACAACGAGCGTTTCAGCCAGGCTTGCCCCCAGGCGATGGCGGGATTTCTGTTTTGTATCAGTGAGTAGGTAGGGGAGATGCTCGGTGCGCACAGTAGGGATACCGGCGTTCCAGCCAGCTTCTACCAATTCATGGCCTTCCCAGCCGATCCCTGCATGGACGTGGAGGATTGCTGGACGGCGCGCCTTAAGCCATTTCGCAAAGGCATCGTCCAGTGCAATAATTTCGAAGCCTGCCTCACTGCCTCTGCTTATGAAGCGAGCGGCGTCGTTGTTGGAAGGGAAAACGAGCGCAATGTCATGCGAGGACGAGAGTGTGGTTGCGAGCGTGAGCATGTGTTCGCCCACGCCCGAAGGCACCGCACTGTCGGTGGCAAGCATAATTAAAGGGCGATCGCGGGTCATTCGGCCGCCACGGTCCAGTTGTGGGCGGCTGTGGCCTCCGCCTTTTCCAATCGGCGGAACGTGGCAAGCGCCTGCCCGACCACCTGATCCATGTTGTAATATTTGTAGGTGCCGAGGCGACCAACGAAGATCACGTCGTCCTGCGCGCGCGCCAGAGCCTCGTATCGCTTGTAGAGCGCCTGGTTCTCAGGTCTTGGGACGGGGTAGTAGGGCTCCCCGTCGGCTTTGGCAAATTCGTACGAAATGCTGGTCTGGGCGTGCGTCTGGCCGGTAAGGTGCTTATATTCAGTGACCCGAGTGTAGGGCACGTCCTCGGAAGGATAGTTGACGACGGCAACCGATTGGAACTGCTGACAGTCCAGCGTTTCGTGGCGGAATTCGAGGCTGCGATAGGGCAGCGGACCGAATCGATGGTCGAAATATGCGTCGATAGGCCCGGTAAAGATGGTACGACGCGCCAATTGTTCGTTCTCGACGTCGCGATGATCCACACCCGTTTCGATACGGATGTTTTTGTGATCGACCATATTTTCAAACAGGCGCGTATAGCCGTCCGCCGGCATCGCCTGATATGTATCGAGGAAATAGCGATCATCGTCCGATGTGCGGGTGGGAATGCGGGCCGTCACCGATTTGTCGAGTGCCGACGGATCCAGGCCCCACTGCTTGCGCGTGTACCCTTCAAAGAAGGTGCGGTAGAGGTGGGTGCCAACCTGCGAGACCACGACGTCGCGCGAGGTGCGGATGTCTGCTACGGGCTCGGCTCGGCCCGCCAAGAACACTGCCGCCTTGGCGTCGTCCTTCAGGTCCAACTCATAGAGCCCATTAAGTGAAGTGCGGTTGATCGGGATAGGCAGGAGCTTGCCAGCTACGTCCGCCAGTACCCGATGTTCGTAAGGACGCCAGCGCGTAAAGCGGGAGAGGTAGGCGAAGATCTCCTCGCTGTTGGTATGGAAGATATGCGGTCCATATTTATGAATAAGAATGCCCGCTTCATTGCGCACATCGAATGCATTGCCCGCAATGTGTGGACGGCGGTCGCACAGAAAGACGCGTTTTCCGACCGCAGCAAGCCTTTCGGCAAGGACTGATCCAGCAAAGCCTGCCCCGACGACCAGATAGTCGTAGGGTGCCGTTCCGTTCGGTCTCAGGATCGTCGGTTTGGCCGGCTCCTTTGTGCCCTTCTTTGCGATCGCCTCGGAGATGAGTGAGGCCATATCCAGGTAGGTCTGGTCCCACGAGGTACCGGCAAGCAGCGTATCAACTTCACGAAGCCATTCCTTGGAGCCTTGCGATAATACGAGTGCGCGCTCACATGCCTCGACGAACGCCTCAGCGTCCTGGGCAATCAAGACCCCTTCGACATCGCCGTAGTGGCGCACGACGTCAGCGATTGCAGTAGAGACTACTGGTTTGCCGGCAGAAAGGTATTCCGGCGTCTTGGTCGGGCTAATGAAGCGCGTCGCCGCGTTAATGGCGAAAGGCATAAGCGCGACCGCCCAGCCGGCCAGGCAGGCCGGTAACTCGGCGTACTCTTTGCGCCCGATATAGTGAAGGTTCTTTGCGCGGGGCAGCGCGGCCGGATCAATCTTAGCTATCGGCCCAACCATGACGACTGACCAGTTTGGCCGCGCCGCAGCCACCTTTGCGATAAGGTCAAGATCGATCCGCTCGTCGATGACGCCGTAGTAACCGAGAACCGGCCCCTGCAAGGGCAACTGATCGGCGGGTGAAGGAAGCATGCGCCGGGCGGCGGCAAAATGCGCTACGTCCACGCTCGAGGGAAACGGGTGGATATTGTCGTGCTGGTGACGTTTCGCTTCGTAGATACTGTAGCCGCCAGTGAAAACGACATCGGCATCGCGCAGAAGCAACCCCTCGCAATCGCGCAATTCCGGCGGGGCGAAGTGGAAGGCGGATAATTCGTCCATGCAGTCGTACACAATTGCAACTGCATCAAGGTGCTTTGCGAACGGGTACATCATCGGAGTGTAGAACCACAGGATCGGTCGATCCGCGCGATGAATTGCCAATAACTGGTCGAGCAGGCCCGATAGCGCTGTTTGTATTTCTTGCCCTTGCCAGGCGTGCGGGACGCGCGGCCGTACCGCCACTACATCCGTTTCTTGGAAAACATGGAATTCAAGGTAGGGCAGATGATGGTCGGTCGGGATGTGCTCTTCCCAATAAAAGACCCGACGGCTGCGGGCAAAACGCTGCATCAGATGTTGTGGCCGTTGCACAACAAAATCCCATCGCAGGTGCGAAAAGCATATGAGAGGCGCCACATCGTCAGTAGGATCCGGTGCTAAAGAATGGGATAATGAGACTGTCAAGGAACAACCCGCTATTGAGATCGCAGGCCCCGTTAGACGGAGGAGCCCGGTTTGACACAAACAGAGTGAATGGAAGGTCAGCGAACGGTCACTGTGTGCGGACGCTTTTTTGCGCCGGGGGGTAGCGACGGATGCAGACAGGTGCTTAAGACACCCGCCCTACTACCCCCTGGGATAACACCGTCCGCAGGCCGCCCAGCCGCCCGCAACTCGCTCACCATCATTAAGCAACCCGCAATCAGGGCGAGTTCAATCCTTGGTGACTTTATGGGCGATAATCGTAGGGTTTGCTCGGAATGCCCGCGCATGCCACCGGGCAACATTTCATCTTTGAGTGAAGTCGATTGCATGTGATCGTTCAAGGTTATGGACCTTCAATAGGCGAATGGGGATCGCACAGCTTGATTTGCAGGGCCACAACATCGGTATTTACAACTCGTTCCTGAACGCGGACCGGAATTCGAGTTTTATTCACAATCTTTTAACATAGGTTGATCTTTGAATCTCCAGCGCCGACGGAACCTCCACCGTTGCGCCTTCGGCAGGCGTGGCGCACAGAAACGACGGTCTGCCCAGTATCGTCCTCCACCATACCAACGATCTTCGTACGGTCGGACAACTCGCCATTAAGATCGCGAAGCAGTTCGCCTGTGGAAATCACTCCGGCGGAACGCGCGGAGGCATCGTGTGCAAAGCTCGAGGCTAGCCAGAAATCCGCGGCCGAACTGCAAACCCGCGGCGCCGATCCTCGGCTAGAAGCAGTGGGGCGGCGTACAAGCTTGCATCTCGGCGGCCGGCGCGCACCATCCTATATGGCCAAAACCTATATTCCAGCACTGCCGCCCATCATGCTGAAATGGTGGCCCCGTGACATCATGTCTGTCAGCAATACCTTTGATCTTTATTCCATCTCTCTAGGAACCAGAGACATGCCGTCATCGAACCTTTTCATTCGCAAGCTTGAAGCCTTCCATCCGCTGTCCAACGAGGAAAAAGAACTTCTTGATCGCCATAGTCGCCCTCTGCGGGAGGTTCCGCCAAAGCAAGATATCATCCGCGAGGGGGACAAACCCGCCTGTGTCCACGTGATAATCTCAGGCTTCGCCTGCCGCTATAAGCTCATAAAGGAAGGCAGGCGTCAGATCATGGCGTACATGCTTCCGGGGGATACTTGCGATTTTAATGTATTCATCCTCAAGCGGATGGATCATGGCATCGCCACGCTGTCCCGTTGTCAGGTGTTGGAATTATCCCCCGAGACAGTCCTGGAAATGACGGAACATCCAGCCATCGCGCGCGCGCTTTGGTGGGCAAATCTCGTCGATGAATCGACGATGCGCGAATGGCTGGTCAACATTGGGCAACGTCCGGCCGAGCAACGTATCGGCCACCTGCTTTGCGAGATTCTGACCCGACTGGAAATTGTCGGTCTGGCAAAGGAGAATACCTACACCCTACCGGTGACGCAGACCGACCTGGCTGACACCTTGGGCATGACGGTTGTGCATGCAAACCGGATGCTGACGAGCCTGCGCATTCGGGATTTAATTGATATCGATGCGAGAAATTTGATCATCAAAGATGCCGAACGTCTAAAGGCCTTCAGTGGTTTCAATCCGAACTATCTGCATTTGAAAGGTGGAAGCTGAGTTCACATTGAGACGCAGTCTTTGCCAAATCGAAATTCTTGGCCAGGTACAGCGTACGTGGAGCCACGTTGCAATAAGCCCCGCAGGTCTTCCTCGGACGGGTGGCCCTGGCCGCGCATTCGATCGATGGCCTCTGGGACGGTAGTCGTGCAGCCGTAGGGGCCCGGCGACAATGGCACCCCCGGCAAACACTTCGGGATAGGTCCAGGCATGGGGCCTTCCAGGATGTTAAATTTGGCAGTTCAGGGGCCCACAATGAGCGCGCATCTTAGGGGCGGGTTTGGCTGAAACGGATCAGATGATTTGCTGGTCTCCGCCGGTGCCGGTTTCGGGGGTAGGGTCGGCGTCCTGCTGAGGAGCTGTATCTGTTATTCCTGATTGCGCGGGAGGTTGCTGGGCTTTCGTATCGGAATTTGCGCCAGGTGGCGGATGGTCTTCACCACAGGCTGCGACCACAACCGTTATACCCATCATCAGGGCGATCATCGAGATTTTCATCGGGAGCTTTGCCTTCGTCAACGCTTCATTTGAAGCACTTCCTGTAGCCAAGAACAGTGTGGCAGGTGGTTGGTTCCCCCAACGTCATTTAGTATCGTCTCGGCGTGAGCCTCAGCGACCGCTGTATCGAAAAATTTGGCCAGCCCTGGCTCCGCCGCTTAAACAGCGGCGCGTGCTCCCAATTAAGGCTCATTTAGCGAAAGCGTGTGAATCGGCGTGCAAAATTTTTGAACGCCGTTTGACACGCGCCCTGGCGCAGATCATGCGCACCGGCTGGTATCGGCAGGTGCCGTGGAAACCGTCGCGCGAGTTCGTGATCCAGATGGCTCTCTTGTCGGTACGCCGCAGCGCTAGCAGATACAACGCTTACCTTACTGGTGCGCCGGCGGGCCGTTGTCGGCGGATGATCGAAGGTTCAAATCTGCGACGAGGTTGCGTGCGGCTGCAAGATGTTCAAGCACGCCCGTCAAAGATTGTGATGCAAACCGCTGCAGCTCGGCGTCTTCACCCTGTCCGATCTCCCAGGCCAAGAGTTGAACAGTTTTCTGGTGATCGACGATCTGTGCCGCCAGATAGGCACGATCAAACTGAACACCGTCAAGCTTTTGAAGATCAGCGTGAACCTTCTTGTGATCCGGGTCGAGTTGGTCGGATAAGGGTATCTTACTTTCTTTCGCTATCGTTTTGAGCGCGTCATTCGCTTTGCCGTGCTCGTCAATCATGCGCTCCGCGAAGCGCTTGACTCCTTCATGAGCTGTTTTATCGGAGGCAAGCTTGCCGAGCTCAACCTCAGCCATGCCGCCAGCCGTTGCTAGCTGTGCAAAAAGTCGGTCCTGGTAGTTCGTCTGATTTGGTGCGGGAACACCTGCCTCCTCCATTTTTGTGTCGGGAGCCCAGCCAGTCGGATTACCGATTTGGGCCCAAATATCTGATGGTAGTAACGCCAATCCGAACGCCAGTGCGACACAGCGCATAGTTTCCTCCATTTGCGCGACGAACGCCGTACTCGCCGCATTGTGCTCAAAGAGTCAGCAGATAAGCTACGAGCGCATCCTTCTCTTGCTGATTGAGCTTGGTCGTGAGCACCAGGTTAAAAAACTCGACCGTGTCGGCAAGCGTTATCAGGCGTCCATCATGCAGATACGGCGGGGAATCCTTGATGCCCCGCAGCGTGAAGGTTTTGATTGGACCATCCGGTATCGCGACCTGATCATTGAAAGTCTGGCCAACCTTGTAAAAGCGCTCGAGCTTTAGATCATGCATGTTATTGTCCATGAATGACAACGCCGGGACATGGCATTCGGCGCAACGGCCCTTACCCATGAAAACTTGTTCTCCCCTGAGCTCCTGTTCGCTTGCCTGGGACGGGTCGAGTCGCCCGAATAGATCGAGCTTTGGTGCCGGGGGGAAGTCGATGATGTTTTGCATCTGAGCCATCATCGCTACCTGATTTGGGCGGTCGGGAAGGTGGACGCCCTTGCGGGTTGCACTTACATGGTCGCCGTTGAAATAGGCTGTGCGTTGTTCGAACTCGGTGAAGTCCTCGACTGACCGTAGCGAGCGTTTTGACCCGTGAATCTGTTGATTAAACAATCCCCTGAGGCTGCTCGTATCGAGCCGGAAGCGCACGGCCTGAGGGCGAACGTCCGGGGTCAAGTGAAAGGCAGCGTTGGTGTGGAAATTCGAGTGGCAGTCTAAGCACGCAACGCCCAAACTTTGGCTGGCGACCTTGCGATCTTCGGTCTGATTGAATTCCTCCTGCGGAAAAGGGGTAAGCAAAAGCCGCAGCCCTTCCATCTGAACCGGCGTGATAATGCCATTCATGTATTCGTAGAAGTTCTTGATGGTCAGGAGGTCGCCCCGGGAAACGTCTCCCAATTCTGGACGCGTCGTCAGGAAAATTGGCGGCGGGAATTCTGGCGTGAGATGGTCTGGAAGGTCGAAGTCCACATCGAAACGCCGCAGATCGCGTTGCTCGTCACGGCCAATCTCGCCAATTTGGTTCTCTGGGAAAACCTGGCCTCCGGTAGCGTGTTTGACATGGGGAAGCGGCATGAACCCCTTGGGCAACAGTGATTGATCCCGAATGTCCTTCGGACTTTTCGCTGATAAAGTTTCCCAGGTTTCGCCTGCTGGCAATTTGACGCGGACGCCCTCCTGCACCGCTTTTCGGCCGCCCGACATGGTGAGCCCCGGCATTGGGCGGTCCGATAAGTCATAGCGCTCACCAAATAGGCCGCGTTGACGATCCATCACAGCCGGCTTCTGTGCTGTGTCGGCTTCTTTCACCACAGACAAGGGCACGGACGGCAGGGGCGATACGTCAAATCTGGGGGCAAGGGATCCGACACTGCAGCAAAACTCAACGCGCAAATGGCGAACCCTGTTACTAAGGGGAGCCTAATTGTGGTGGTCATCGACCCCTCCTGCGGCCTGGAATCAGAAACAAACAGGTTGGAGGCAATTTTGTTCCGGATGGTCGTTTGAAAGCAGAACACGTCCAATTCTGCCTAATTAAATGCCTACATTGTTCACGTCGGGATCATCAGTCTTTCTTGTAAGCCCCGGCCTGCCGGCCACTCCTAGGGGCTTTCGCGTCCTTGGAGTGTTCCGCGATTGCAGGGCCAGCACCGCTAACCTTTTCAGTCGCTGGGCTAGGTGTCGAGATCTTTCCACGATTGCGAACTTTAGAGGGCTCTGACATCTTCTGGGGCTTCCCGAATGACGGGGAGTCATTGGAAAAGCCATCTTGCGTATCCCCGTCGGCCTTGGCCGGCATTATGGTTTTGTTCTGCGTCATCGCGCTCCCTATTCTGAACGAGAAACACGACTCAGGGACCCTTAGTTCCCTATTTGGGTTGACGTTGCCCCTGCGCTCTAATCCGGATTGAAGTTCGTTCTGGCCCACTGAGAGGACCAGGACATGAAGCGCAGCCGCTTCTCTGAAGAGCAGATCATTGGAATTCTGAAGGAACACGAGGCCGGGATTTCAGTCGCCGATCTTTGTCGCAAGCACGAGGTCAGCGACGCCTCGATCTACAACTGGAAGGCCCGCTTCGGCGGCATGGACGTCTCCGAGGCGCGCCGCCTCAAGGCGCTGGAGGACGAGAACACGCGGCTGAAGCGTCTGCTGGCCGACGCCATGCTCGACAACGCCGCGCTGAAGGATCTCGTGGGAAAGAAGTGGTGACGCCCGCGGCCAAGCGGAAAGCTGTCGCTCGCCTGAAGGATGCCTTCGGGATGAGCGAACGGCGGGCGTGTAAAGCCATCGGCTGCTGCCGCATGACAGTTCGCTACGAGAGCAGCCGTCCGGATGATCGTGAGGTCCGCGAGCGGATGAAGGCGATCGCGCAGGAGCGGCGCCGGTTCGGCTACCGGCGTCTTCTCGTGATGCTGCGGCGCGAGGGCCTCGTCGTGAACCACAAGAAGCTGTTCTGGCTCTACCGGGAGGAGAAGCTCGCCGTTGGTCGTCGTGGTGGCCGCAAGCGGGCGATCGGGACCAGGGCGCCGATGCTGGTGCCGCTGCGTCCTGACGAACGCTGGTCGCTGGACTTCGTATCGGACCAACTCACCGACGGGCGTCGCTTCCGCATCCTCGCCGTCGTCGACGACTGCACGCGGGAGTGCCTGGCGCTGGTGGTCGATACGTCGCTGTCAGGCATGCGGGTTGCCCGCGAGCTGGACAGGCTCGTCGCCGGGCGCGGCCGGCCGGGGATGATCGTCAGCGACAATGGCAGCGAGCTTACTTCGAACGCCATCCTCGCCTGGGCGGACCAGAACCGCGTCGAGTGGCACTACATCGCACCCGGCAAGCCGATGCAGAACGGCTTCATCGAGAGCTTCAATGGCCGCCTGCGCGATGAACTCTTGAACGAGACGCTGTTCACCTCGCTGGCCCAGGCGCGCGTGGCAACCGCCCTGTGGCGCTCCGACTACAACACGGCCCGGCCGCACGCACAGATCGCCTGGCAGACACCGGACGAGTTCGCTAGCACCTTCACCCCGCGACGGTCGCGCTGCATTACGTCAACGGCTCCGCGCAAGCTCCCGTCGCTTCAGCCGCCCAGCAGGGCACAACCAACGCCGGAAACGAACTCAAAACTGGATAGAAACTGGGGGCAACGTCAGGGTCAATTGATTTTTGACGGGCGGAATCAGCGTTTCGATAACCGAGTGCGCACCGACATTATGTTCATGGAACTTCAGTGCCGCACGCATGTTCCTTGGTAAAGGAGCATCAAATGCGGGATGACTCGTTGGCATTCCTTAAGTCAATTGTGATGACGGCGTCGCCCAGTGGGTTTGAACAGCCGGTTGCTCAGCTCTATCGGGATTACGCGGCACCCTTCGCCGATCGCGTGACGACCGATGTGATGGGCAATGTCACGGCCATCATCAATCCTGAAGCGTCCACGCGGATTATGTTCGCGGGCCACATGGATGAAATCGGGTTCATCGTTCACTATATCGACGAAGATGGCTTTCTTTACTTCAGTTCGATCGGTGGGATCGATGTCGCTACGCAAATTGGCCAGCGTGTCACCGTTCACGGGAGCGAGGAAGTCTGCGGCGTCGTTGGTCGAAAGGCTATTCAGACATTAAAAGGCTCCGAGACCGCCCCAACCTCAAGGACCTCTGGGTAGACATTGGAGCAACGTCAAGGCAAGACGCCGAGGAGGTTGTGAAGGTCGGTAGCCCGGTGACAATCCAAGCGGGCTTTGCTTTTCTGCGCGGACGCCAAGTCCTTGGCCGCGCCTTCGATAACAAGGCCGGGCTGTTTATCGCTGCAGAAGTACTCCGAAACTTATCGGAGCAGAAGGGTCTGCATCGCGACGTCGGGGTTTATATTCTCGGCACCGTCCAAGAGGAGATTGGTTCGCGAGGAGCACAAACGGCAGCCTTTAATCTGGCACCTCGCACCGGACTTGCCGTCGATATGGGGGTGGCAATGGATTATCCCCGGGCAAGGCCGCAAGATCAGGGAAAACTCGAGTTGGGAAAGGGCCCCGGTTTATCGCAAGGGGCCAACACCAACCCAATTGTCTTTGATCTGTTAACGGCGGCCGCTGCCGTGCGCGGCATACCCTATCAACTTCAAGCAAGCGGGGGCTCCAGCCCCACCGATGCCAGAAAACTCCAGACAAACCGGGGCGGGGTTGCCTCCGGTGTCATATCTGTGCCCCTTCGCTACATGCATACGCCTTCGGAAGTCATGTGCCTCGATGATGTCGCGGCCTGTATTGATCTTATTTCTGCCTACTGCAGGAGTGTCACTCCTGACACCGATTTCACTCCCTGGTGACGGCGGTGCGGCACCGGAACCGCATCGCCAGAATTCAAATTAGGCCGCCCTGGCCATTTCATTAGCGGACGCATCCGCTAGCCCGGTCAACGCCTCGTCAGTCGCTGACTCTTCCTCCAGAGTGAGGTCGAGCAGCTTAAACTTCTTTCCCCTGTGTCGGAACAAGCGACCGTCCGATCAGTTCAGTCCGGGATAAAGGAGATTTTCCATGACCGAAGGACGTGAGTGGCTGATCCAATGGCTGCGCGATGCGCACGCAATGGAGGAGCAGGCCGTAACGATGCTCAATGGGCAGCTTAGCCGCCTCGAACACTACCCGGAACTCAGCGAGAGGATTCGCCTCCACATCGAAGAAACAAAGGGGCAGGCGGCTCGGCTGACTTCGATTCTCGAAAGTTTTGACGAGGGTGCTTCCACAATGAAGGACGCGAGCGGCAAGCTGATGGCCATGGCTCAGTCTCTCAGCGGCGTCTTTGCAGGTGACGAGGTGATGAAGGGCTCGCTGGCCAGCTACACCTTTGAACACATGGAAATCGCATCTTACTCGATTCTTGCGGCTGCAGCCGAAGCGTTGGGCGAAACGGACGTCGCGCGCGTATGCGAAGAGAATCTACGCGAGGAAGTCGCCATGGCCGAGTGGCTGAAGAACAACCTTGCGCCGACCACACAGCTATTTCTTTCGCGAGCCAATGCAGATCGAGACAGCGCCAAACGATAGGTGGGGCGCCGTGGTGCTTCACGTAAACTCAGAGCGGAGCCCACGATCGGTGGCGATGAAACGGGCTTGAACGGCAAAAGAGCTCAAATGCAAGTTGTTCGAACCGAGGTTTCCCAGGCCAGGACAGCCACGGGGGAACTTGTTTTGCGCGTCCTTTTTTCGGCGAAGGTGGTGACCGCGTCACTGTCGACATGGCCTTGGCCAAGTCTCTCACCCCGTTTTACCGGACTTTTGTGTGACTTCGTGGACTTCTGTGACGTTCTGAAAGTCCACCCTGGCGACCAAATATCCCGCCTCGTCATATATCCGGGTCGCCAACTTCGTATCGCGGTCATCGGTCAAACGTTCCACCATAGTTTCTGCCATTGCCTTTTGCGCCTCAGCTTTCGCGGCTTCTACGTTCTCTAATTCCAGAAAAACCGGCTCGACACCCGGTTCGTCAAGAAACTCAAATCGATACCTCGGCATGCCGCTCTCCCGTCAGGGTTCAAGTGTTGTCGCGAAGTTTTGTTCCCAACAGCTCCGTGGCTTTTGCGTTTTCTGGGATTGAACGCGTTGATTGCGCTCAATGAAATGTCACGCGCCGCGGCTCAGAACGGCGTTTTCGAATCTGAGCATCTGGAATTTGCGCAAAGCGTTTTCGACCACGCGCGGGCCTGAAGTAGAACTCAACGTTCTGCTTAATGGGCTTAACACAACGCTGATTGTGACCGTCGTCCGGCATCGTGCAGAATAGAAGGGAGCAACCATGGCTCTGGACCTGATTGCTCCCCTTTCGCCGGCCAGATAGGCACCGTTGTGGTCGCAACGTCACCGCGAAAGAGAGACGCTACAGAGAGCGCCTCCAACGTCGGTCCCAGCTCTGGTAAAACAAGGGTGCCGACCCTGTTTCAACGCGCGTTCGGTTGCGCTGTTCCGATGCATTGCGGGGAGTTTGTCGTGGGAGGCTCGGGAAGCGTCAAGTCGCTCACGAAGTAGCGGGCGCCCGAACGATCGCAGGAAAAGGGAGCAACCAAAGTGGGGCACTTCAGCCGCTCCCCCTCCGCCGCTCAGCCCGCCAGGACAAACGCGGCGGAAAATGAGAGGCGCCTCCGCTGGCGGAGCTTTCGGAAGGCGCCTCAGGTCGTCGGCTGAGGGAATTCGACCGACATCAGTTCAACGCTCCTCATTACCGGCAGTTCCGAGCTCAGTCAGGGGAATTGCGGGGCTCTTGCGGTTTCTGGGATTGAACTCATGATTGCGCTCATGGTTATGTCGGGCACCGCGGCTCGGGGCGGCGTTTTCGAACCTGAGCATCTGGAAATCATCAAGCGGGTCTTCAACGAAGCGTGTCTGGATCGTGGCATTTCCCATGAGGGACAAGAGGCCCAGAATCTCGCTGAGGCAATTGTGCTGCTTTTCCAGCCGGCATCGTGACTGAAACACTGAAACAGATCTCCACGTTGCGTTGGAGAAATCAAAATGAACTGAAAGGGCCACAGGGGCGGAGGTTCCTAGGTCTTACGACTTAGCATTCGGGCTTCACGCAGGAGCGACGGCCAGTTGGTAGCCCCAAGCAGCAGCACCAGTTCGCGAGCGTCCTCGTCGGTGATGCAAGTCTCTGCCACGAGATGTGCGATCGCGGAGCTTTTCATGCAAATCAGGCTTCCGCGGTTCGTCGGGCATCGAGAGCCTTCCTCGCACGAACCGCCATGCCGCGGACGGGTTCCGCCTTTCTGAAGCCCTACGTCTTTGTGAATAGCACGAACGCGCAATAGGTATATTATCAGGAATGT
>NZ_FOSL01000042.1 GCF_900114255.1 Neomesorhizobium albiziae
GACACCGGAGCCTTCGCCGTCGAGAGCATCCGGCGCTGGTGGCATGCCTTGGGGAAGACCCGCTATCTCAGCGCGACCAGCCTCCTCATCACCGCCGATTGCGGTGGCAGCAATGGCGCGCGCGTGCGCTTGTGGAAGCGCGAACTTCAGACCTTCGCCAACGAAACCGGATTGGCCATTACTGTCGCCCACCACCCACCCGGTACGAGCAAGTGGAACCGTATCGAGCATCGCCTCTTTGCCTTCATCACGCAGAACTGGCGCGGCAAGCCGCTGATCAGCCACGAGGTCATCGTCCAACTGATCGGAGCGACGACGACGGACAAAGGCCTCGATGTGCAATGCTGCCTCGACGAAAACGCGTATCCCAAAGCGATCAAGGTCTCCGACGCCGAAATGGCCGCCATCAACCTTGCCCGCGACGACTTTCACGGCGAGTGGAACTATACGATCTCACCACTGCCATGCACATCGATTGACCATGGATCTTCGGCTCCCAGCGCAAACCGCGCGATCTAGGGTTCTCCTCAGCCCATGGACCTCAAAGACAGCAACCGCCCATCTTACAATCAAGAGCACAAGATGATCGATGATCCTGAGAAAACCGATCTCCTCATCTCCAAGCTGAAGGATTTGTTACCGATCGACGCAGCCATCACCAAAGATCTTCAGCGTAGCCTCGCAGCAAAATCGCCCGAGATCCCAATTCCCGCAAGGTGTCAGGTGGTCGACGTGCTGAATCTCGGCGACGAGGGCGGCGTTGCCTGTTGCCTCGACATCGGCGGTGACGACGCGGCGGCTGTCCATATCGTCTCCATCACCCACCTCCTCTTCGATCGCCGCTTTCCGCTGTTCCGCGACATCGATACCTACCAACGCCGGCGCATCAAAAAACTCAAGCGGCAGCGCGGCCGCGGCTTCTGACGCCATCAATCGCGGCGCGTCGATCCAAATTCCTCCCGCTTACCGGTCATCACATGAAGCGTTTGTTCCGCGCCGAGCCCTTAGCATGGCCGAAATGCCATGGCGGACAAAGGGAAGATATTGGGCAAAGCGAAGCCCCACATGCCTTGCAAGCCGTGTCGCCGGGTGCTCGCCTGAGTAGAGTCCGACGAGCAAATTCGTAGCATAATAGAGCGGTGCCGCCGACAGGCGAAGCCAGCTTTCGTATCTCTGAAGCATGTCGGGATCGGCAATGTCGCGACGGTCGCGACATGCTATCAGGATTTTATGCGCGAGTTGCTTTTGGCCGCTAAGACCGATGTTGAAGCCATGCGCGGTCACCGGGTGCATGCCAACAGCAGCGTCGCCGACGAGTGCGGCGCTCGGTGCCCAGAACTTGTGCGCCCACGTCGTGACCAACGGATAGGTATGGCGGTTGCTTGCCAACGTCATTTCTCCGAGGCGCCCTCGACACCGGTTCGTCAATTCCATTTGGAACAAGTCGTCGTCGGAAGAAAGCAGTCTGTCGGCCTCGTTTGAGCGCAAAGTGAGAAGCAGCGACGACACGCCTTCCATGAGCGGCAACATCGCTATCGTCTGATGGTGATCGAACCATTCGACTGCGATCTGGTGGTGGGCGCGCTCGTGCCTCACCCGGCAAATCAGCATCGAGTTGCCGAGCCGATTGATAGCGGCGCCGATGCCGAGCCGGTCGCGTGTGGCGGACAAACGCGAATCCGCTGCAACGAGAAGCCGAGCGGTCAACCGCCTGCCATCAGAGAGCGTTATGACTGCTCCTTTGTGGCTGTTTGTTGCATTGACGACGGAGTGACCGCACAGCAACTGGGCATGATCCTGCAAGCGGACGATCTTGAACAGGGCATCGCGGATCCGACAATTTGGGACCAGAACTCCGAGTGGCTCGCGAGATCCGCTGGGAGAATCGAAGCACAGGGCGAATGGGCTCGATCCGTTGAGCACGCGCGCGCCTTGAAGTGGTGATTTGTCCGAAGCGGGGATGGCATCCCAGGCGCCGAGCTCGCGAAGGATTCTGATCGATGCGTGGGTCAGCGCGATCTCGCGACCGTCAAAAGCCGGATCCGCCAACCGTTCCAGGGGCTGCTGTTCAACAACTGCCACCTTGAGTTCGCTCTGGGCAAGCGATGCGGCGAAGGAAAGCCCGACCGGCCCGGCTCCGATGACAACGATGTCAAACCTCTCGTCGGAGCCAACCATCAGCGTGCCGCCATCGCGTCGGCCATCTTCGTGAGATGCTGCTGGAGGTGAGCCGCCAGGCGTGGATCGATTGCGCTGCCTTTCAGTGCGCACCGCATCGCCTGAAGCCGCTGCGCAGGAAAGTGCGCATAAACCGGCAACGAAGGATGCAGCTTTGCCGAACACGGACGCGGCTGATCGAACCAGCCTTTGGATCCGCCCAGCCGGGATAGCCAGCCGGCAAGCGAGATTCTCAGGTCGGCGCTTCCTGACCGGTGAAGCGCCTTTACCCCGCTGTATGCAAGGCCGGTTTCAATCACGTCGTGGAACTCGTCAACCACGACACGGATTGCTGGACCAACCCCGAGACGAATGAAAATACTATCCGAGACTTCCGTGGACTGCATCTTGTCGGCACTCTTGAGTGAGAAGAGGATCCGCCATCCGGCGAAGGGATCGGTAACATTTGATCTGAATCAAACGTGCCGAGGGCGGTCATTCCAGTTGGCCGATGTCATTTCAAGGCTGGGGGGAGTGCAATGGGGCACGAGGCAAGGGTCTGGATCTTCAAGACAATGATGGTGACGATCAAGCTGTCTGCCAGCACATGCGTTCTCCGCTGAAGGGCTGGTCGACGAAACCACGCCGATGAGGAGATAGCCTTGATCTAGGTCAACCAACACGACAGGCAACGGCGGGTTGAAGTCCACTGGTCGATCGCCACGAAATGTTGGCTGGTCTCGTCGTTCGTCATGGGATGGCGGGCCGCCCCTTCGGCGTAAACGGCGGATGTCCAGAAGCGAGGTAGCTGCATAGCTGTTCAGCGGCTGAGGTTATACTCGGACACCAGGACGGTTGGCTTGAAACCTAGGCAAGTTTCAGCGTCTGTACGGGATTGAGCCGCCGCTCACCACCGGTGACCGATGATCTCGGCCTGCCCGCGACTGGAAACGCGCCAGACGGAATCGTACCAAGACTCTGGAATAGGCCGCGACAAGGGACGGCTGTGTCAGGTTTGTTGGCTCTGCGACACAGTTGCCTTCGTCCCAGCTTCCTGCACTCGCATTCCAGCTCGTATTGCGAGCCGGCGGCGCCTCCTGCGCTGGCACGGTTCTTGCGAGCTCTCTCGTCGCAAGGCCGCGAGGAAGCTGCGGTCGACAATCGTGCCGAGGTTGATATTGCTCGATGAAGCGAAAGAAGGTGGCATGGGAGAGGCCGCGCCCACCATTGAAAGGACGGATTGCTGAGATGCTGATGCTCACAGAACACGCCTTGCGTCGTTTCGCTTACCTTTTTGGTTTGGAAGAACTCAATGAAGGAAGACAAAACGTGACAGTATCTTATGATTGTCACATCGGGGTGGATTACCACAAAGCCGCCTATAGTCATTTGGTGGTTCAGGATTCGACGGGCAAGACGTTGCGCTCCGGGCGGATAAGAAACGATAGCCGTGCGCTTGGCTTGCTTCTCGAACGGTATCGGGAGAACAGGCATGCGGTCGCGGAAGCCACGCGCAACTGGATGGTCATCTACGACTGGCTCGACGACATCTGTGATGATGTGGTGCTTGCCCACCCCTTGAAGGTCAAGGCTATCGCCGACGCCAAGATTAAGACCGACAAGATCGACGCGACGGTACTGGCGCATCTGCTGCGGGCCGACCTGGTTCCGGAAGCTTGGGCTCCCAGCGAGCGGGCGCGGGAACTGCGGGTGGCGCTGCGCGAGCGGATGTTCTACGTCCGGCTAAGCACGATGGTGAAGAACTGGATCGTGGCGGTGTTCGACCGTTATCGGGAGCAGACGGTGCAGTTGAAAACGCTGGGTGACCTGTTCAACAAGGCCGGACGCCAACAGCTCACCGCGCTCCGCGTCTCGGAGATCGACCGCGTCCAGATCGACCGGGGGCTGGAGTTCATCAGCGACATCGACAGAAGGATCAAGCAGTCGGAAGCAGCCAGCCGGGCGGTGACCAAGACCAATGGCAATGTGAAGCTGTTGAAGACAATCCCTGGCGTTGGTGAATTCTTTGACCAGCTGATCGACGCCGAGATGGATGACATCGGCCGCTTCCATTCGCCGAACAAGTTGGCCGTCTACGCCGGTGTGGTTCCGTCGACTTATTCGAGCGGCGGCAAGACCTATCATGGCCGGATCATCAAGCACGGCAACAAGTGCCGGCGCTGGGCCTTCGTCGAGGCTGTCGCTCCGGGCATCGTTACTGCCCCGCAGCATCGAGCCCAATATGAGCACCTGAAGTTCCGAAGAACGAACAGGGCGCGTGTCGCGATCGCGCGCAAACTGTTGACGATCGCCTTCCTGATTCCGCGCGCTTACGAGCGGCGCAGCGGGAGCACGAGGAAAGATCATCGTCCGCGATACCCCGGCTGTCCCGATGTGTCTTTAGCTGGCCCGGCAGGACTGGGCTGCGCTCTTGAAGGGGAATGGGACGCCGGGAGCCGAACGCCACTGTATGACCGAAGTCGAAAAGCCCACCGGCATCAGGCCACGATTGGAGAATGGCTCAAGACCGCAGGACAGAAAAAGCTGGTCCTGCGAACGGGAGACATTTAGCCGATCGGCCGAAACGCCGGTCAAAATGCAAGCGAGCCCGGAAAAAGCTGCGCAAAGCAAGCGTTTTGTCCTTGTTCATCATCGACCTTAAGGCATCTACCGATCCAGTTTCAGGCGAGGGCAGTGCCGCTGCATCTTTTGTCGATCAGATAGATTGGGAGAGGACAATGAGTGTTCAAAGCAAGCGATTGACCCGATTTGGCATCGCCCTGGAAAACAGGCATAATCTTCGCATCGAGGAGGTTTTCCGCCTAGGCGCACTTCGCGACGGCGTCCAGCTTCTCACGACAGAAATCCGGTTCCCTATCTTGGGGCAGGTGATCCCCCGCATCGAGATTGAATTATTCGGGGAAGTATTCCGAAAGAAAATCACCGCGAGAATGAACTCCGAATCGCCCTTCATGTTCGACGGCGAGGCCCTGATCGCGACAATCAATGGTGTAACCGAGCAAATACCCTGCCGCCAAGTTATTGACCCAGACAGAGCGCCGGCCGGTATGTACAATTTCGGCATAACTCGCAAAAATGGCGCTCGCAGCTTCGTCTTCGATTATCATACTTATTGTTGCTATTCCTGTGATTTCTGCTTTAAGGAGAACGAATGGGAGGTAATGGCCATCCAAGGCGGGGGATCCACTGATTACCGATCCAACTTCCAAGAGTGCCTTTCCTATATTGAACGTAATGGCCATAACTTCAACACTCTGTACGACATTGTCTGGCTCTGCACGGGGAGCATCAAGGACGACGTGACAGAGCTTGAACGGCACGCGGCAATCGCACGACGGCTGCGTGAAGCAGGCTACGCACACGACATTTATTTATCGCAGGTGGTTCCTCCGAGTATCAGGAACGACCGAGTGCGACGGATAGAATATCTTATTCAACTTCGGGAGGCAGGCGTCACGCGGTTTAATACCGGCGTCGAGATTGTTGACGCCGATTTGCGACGAAAATACATCCGCGGCTTTAAAGGCACCTATATCTTCGGTGACTATCTCCCTATTTTCGCTGATGCGGTCGACGTTTTCGGGCCTTTTCATGCCGGCAGTTGCCTCCTGACCGGAATTGAGCCATCCGATAATACGATCGAAGGTCTGAAAGCTCTTGCTGAGCTTTCGGTCGCACCCGCGCCAACTGTGCTCACTCCGTTCGTGACAAAGCAATTGGCTATCCCCTTCTGTCTCGATCTAGACGAACTGCTTGACGCTCATGCTCGTTTCAACGTGCTGATCGAGCGTCATAAGCTCCCGGTATTTTCGGGCGTATTCAGCCTTGCCTGACCCCGCTATCACGTTGACACGGTCATCTCAGGACCAACTGAGGCTGACCAGTTGTCCACCGCTTCTGGATGTCAACCGGCGCAGCGGGAAGGGGAAATTGATCGCTGCCTCGGATGGACTGACACCGGAATCGCAGATCGCTCTACTAGTCGCAACGTGGGCGTTGGCTCAATTAGTTCCCGGAGGTGCGCTGGCACCACGTTATCCACTTGATCCTTCATTGCCACTCTCCTCGGCGCTATTCAACTTAACCATCAGCCTCCGACCTCGGCTAAAGAAAATACTATCATATCTGCTAGCTCTTGCGGGGCATTCGCTGCCGCTTTACCGGGCGACGCGTGGGAACTGCCGGTTCTCGCCCGATTGCGACGTAGAACGCTCCATTGGGTACCGGCGCCGATCTGCGGCGCAGTCATTGCCGTTCTTGCAGGAACATTTCGGCAAGGCCCGGACCATATTTATTACTGGATATCGTGTGGCATCGACGGTAAGCGGGTAGCTGAGGCCGTTCAGCGCTGGTAGTGCCAGGGCATGAGGCCGTCGATATCACTGTTTGGCCAGCCGTTGGCGACGCGTTCGAGGGTTTGGGTGAGCCAGGCATGCGGATCGACAGGCCTTGCCCGATCCCAGCGCCAGCGTTGGCAAGGTGGTCTCATCGGCAAAGATGCGCTCGCCCTGCTTGATGCGGCGACCTCGGCGAGAGATTGGCGCTCTCGCGCTCGCAGTCGATCAGCTTGTCAGGACTCCAGGGCTTGGTGATATACTGGTAGATGCCGGCATTGTTGACGCCCTCGATAATGTCGCTGGAATCGGTATAGCCCGAGATGACAATGCGGATTGTGTCCGGCCAGAGTTCGCGCACGCGCTTCAGGAACTCGACGCCGGATTCGCCGGGCATGCGCTGGTCGCACAGGATCACCTGCACCATCTCGCCTTCCAGCACTTCCTCGGCTTCCTTGGCGTTGCGCGCGCCGATGACCTCGATTTCATCGGATAGAACCCGCTGGATAGCCTCGATTGAGCGCACCTCGTCGCCGACCACGAGAACGGTTGCGAGCGGGTTCGTCATCGCGTGGTGCTCCTACGGTCCGAATGGTCGGCGTTCGCGCGGTGGACAGCGAGCGTGACGGGCGTACGGGACTTGGGCGTCTTGCGGATAAAATTGTAGCGCGCCACGTGATAGCTCGGGTCGAAGCCGTAGAAATTGCGCCGCATCCGCCGCAGTTCCTCTTCCCGATAGACGGCAAGCGGTTTCTCGGCCTGGTCGCCAGCGCGGCGCGCCCGTTGGCAGCAATCCGCCGGGCGAGATCGGGAGAGGCCGCGAGCTCGGCGGCAGTGCGGAGCAGTTCCCAATCGGCGGATTCTACATTTCCCGGCAAGCGCCGGGTGGCGAGCCCCAGTTCAAGCGCCTCGTCGACCCCATCGGCAGCCTTGCCTGGGTCACGCGGCCGGCTCGGTCCTCGCCGACCCGAGCCGGCAGCAGATAGGTCCAGTATTCCGAGCCGTAGAGATTGCCCATGTCCTTGTAGTGCGGATTGAGGATGACACCCTCGCGCATCCAGACTTCGTCGGCGGCAAGCAACAGGAAGACGCCGCCAGCCCCGGCATTGCCGAGCACCGCGGCAATAACCAGTCGGTCATCGGTCTCGATGATCTCGCGCACCAAGTCGTTCATCGCGTTTATATTGCGCCAGGATTCGTCGGCGGCGCTGTCGGCGCCCTCGATGATGCCGAGATGGATGCCGTTCGACCAGCGATCCGCGTCGCCCCGCAGCACAAGAACCGGAAGCGAGCGTGCCTTGGCTCTCGTGATCGCCTTGCGCAAGGTATCGCAATCTTCCGACGACATCGCGCCGTTGTGGAAGCGGAATTCGAGAAGTCCGACGCCGTTCTCCTCCCGGTAACGGCAGGGTTCGGGTCCTTCGATGATGGGCAGATCGCTTGCTTCGGCACCGAGCAGCCGGAGCGCCGGCAGTTTCAGCGAGCGGGAATCCGGTCGCCGGAGATGGCCGATCCACAGCGCCCCCTCACGGAAGGCCATGGCGAGAGCGTGTCGCGAACGGCCGATGAGCGCGCCGGCAGGCCCCGGAACTCCTTCCGCACGCTCGGCGTCAAACACCAGGAAAGTCTGTCCGGCGATCGTCATCGTAGCGCCGGGATCTCCGTCCGACGCCCGGATGATGCGTAGCGCTTCCTCGGCCGAGTGTCGGGTCGGGTCGAGGATACGGTCGGACCTCCGGCAGGCGGGTCGCTCGCACCCCCTGCCCCAGTTCGCCGGCAGCGCCGCCCCTTCCCTGCGCTCGATGCGGCCGATCGCTTCGAAGACGCAGGCTACGGCAGCCTGGGTCACTTCATGTCGGTAGAGGCTCGACTTCCGGGCGGGGCGCATCGGAAATTCCGCCCAAGCCCAGACGGGCCCCGCATCCATCTCCTCCCGAGCCTCGATCAGTGTGACGCCCCAGGTCGCTTCGCCGTCGAGGATCGCCCAGTCGAGGGCGCTCGGGCCGCGATCACCACGGATGCCCGGATGGACGATCAGGCAGAGCGTTCCGCGCCAGACATCGGCCGGGATCGGCCGCTTGAGGAAGGGCGCGATCACGAGGTCCGGCGAAAAGAGAGCGACCGCCTCGCGAGTGAGGTCGTCATGGATGTCGAGCTCGACCGTCACTTCGTGACCAGCCCGTCTCAGGTCGACATGCAGGCGCTGGGAGAGCGAGTTGAAATTGTGGCAGAGAAGCAGGATGCGCATCGCCCTCTCTTAGCAGATCCGGGGCAGTTGTTCGCCCGACAGCCAGTCGACAATCCGGCCGCCGCCAAACGAGGTCGTCATCTGGACAAAGCAGTTGTTGTCGGCCACGACGTGGCCGACCAGCGCCGCCTCACTGCCAAGCGGATGGGCGCGCATCGCCGCGAGCACGGCGTCAGCGCCCTCCGGCGCCACGACTGCTACCAGTTTCCCTTCGTTGGCGACATTGAGCGGATCGAGGCCGAGGAACTCGCAGGCTGCAGCCACTTCCGGTTTGAGCGGGATCTTGTCTTCGTCGATGCGGAAGCCGACCCGCGACTGGCTGGCGATCTCGTTCAGCGTCGCGGCGATGCCGCCGCGCGTCGGATCGCGCATTAGCCGGATATGCGCCCCGCCAGCCGCGACCATGTCTGCTACCAGCCCGTGCAGGGCCGCGCTGTCGGAGACGATGTCGGTGTCGAATTCCAGGTTCTCGTGTCTCGACATCACGGCGACGCCATGGTCTCCGATCGAGCCGGAAATGATCACCGCATCGCCGGGCCGGGCGGCGTCCGACCGGAGACCGAGCCCGTCCGGAACCATGCCGACGCCGGCGGTCGAGATGAAGACGCCGTCGGCCTTGCCGCGCTCGACGACCTTGGTGTCGCCGGTGATGATCGGCACGCCGGCCTCGCGCGAGGCGGCGCCCATGCTCTGGGCGATGCGCTCGAGATCGGCGAACGGAAAACCTTCCTCGATGATGAAGCTCGCCGACAGATAGAGCGGTACCGCGCCCGCCATGGCGATGTCGTTGATCGTGCCGTGCACGGCGAGGGTGCCGATATTGCCGCCGGGGAAGAAAAGCGGCGAAACGACGTAGCCGTCCGTGGTCATCACCATCCGCCCGCCAGGCACCGAAAAGGCCGACTGGTCGTTGCCGGCCCTCAGCCAGTCATTGTCGAAAGCCTTGTGGAAAATGCCCTCGATCAACTGGCCCATGGCGCGCCCGCCGGCCCCGTGCGAGAGGTCGACACGGCCGTTCGCAACATCGAGCTTGCGCCTGTAGGCCTTGATCATCATGTTCATGCGACCGCCCTCCCCACATCCACCTGCCGCGCCTTCTCGCGGAAGCGGCCATAGGTCCAGTGCGCGGCGCAGGCGCCCTCCGACGACACCATGCAGGAGCCCATCGGTGTATCGGGCGTGCAGACGGTGCCGAACAGCTTGCAGTCGGCCGGCTTCTTGACGCCGCGCAGGATCGCGCCGCATTCGCAGGCCGGGTTGTCCTTCGCGGTGGGCGTCACCATCGAAAAGCGCTTCTCGGCGTCGTACGCCACATATTGCGGCCGGAGCCGCAGCGCGCCATAGGGCACTTCGCCGAGACCGCGCCATTCGAAGCTCTCGCGCAGCTCGAAGAAATTCGCCACCTCGGCCTGGGCCTTTTCGTTGCCGAGCGCGGTCACCGCGCGGATATACTGGTTCTCGACCTCGTGCCTGCCGTCATTGACCTGGCGCACCAGCATCAGGATCGCCTGGATGACGTCGAGCGGCTCGAAGCCCGCCACCACCACCGGCTTCTGGAATTCCCCGGCGAAGAATTCGTAAGGTTCGGTGCCGATGACGGTCGAGACATGGGCAGGGCCGACGAAACCGTCGATCTTGATCGTGCCGAGCTTGCGAACGTCAGGGCTTTCCAGGATGTTCTGGATCGCCGCCGGCGTCAGCACGTGATTGCAGAAGATCGAGAAATTGCCGAGCCCCTTGGCGATCGCCGCCTTGAGCGCGAGCGCGGTCGGTGGCGTCGTGGTCTCGAAGCCGATGGCAAAGAACACCACTTCGCGTTCGAGCTCGGCCTCGGCGATCCTGAGCGCATCGAGCGTCGAATAGACCATGCGGATATCGGCGCCGGCCGCCTTGGCCTTCAAGAGGCTCGATCCGTTCGAGCCCGGCACGCGCATCAGGTCGCCATAGGTGCAGAGCGTGATCTCCGGCCGCATGGCGAGCGCGATCGCCGCATCGATACGGCCGATCGGCAGCACGCAGACGGGACAGCCCGGTCCGTGGATCATCCGCACATTGGCCGGCAGCAGGTCCTCGAGACCATAGCGGGAAATAGCATGCGTATGGCCGCCGCAGAACTCCATGAAGTGATAGGAACGCGCCGGATCGGCGAGAGCGGCGATCTGCCGGGCGATATCCTTGGCGAGCCTGCCGTCGCGATATTCGTCGATATATTTCATGCCGCATCTCCCATGGCAGCAGCTTCGCGGATGAGGGCGAGCGTCCTTTCCGCCTCCTCCGGATCGATCTTCGCGAGCGCATAGCCGACATGAAGGACGAGATAGTCGCCCGGCCGGACATCGTCGATCAGCGCGGTCGAAACGATCTTCGATACGCCGTCGAGCGTGACCTTCGCCATGTTGTCGGGCAGTACTTCCTTGACCTGGACCGGTATCGCTAGGCACATGTCCGGCTCTCCTCCGCTGATGCATTCTCGTTCATGATGACCTGCCGCGCATGGGCGGCCTGGCCGAGCGCGATGCCGCCGTCATTGGCCGGCGCGAGACGTGGCAAATAGGGCTTGAGACCGCGGTCCCGAAGCGCTTGCGCAAGTCCGGCCGCAAGGACCCGATTCATCAAGCATCCGCCGCCGAGCGCGACCTCCGGGATGCCAAGGGGTGCCGCTTCCCTCGCGGCCCATTCCGCAAGTCCCGCGATCAGCGTACCGTGAAAGAGATCGGCCGCGTCAGCGCCGCTCAGTCCTTCCCGCGCAAGATGCAGGATGAGCCGCCGGAAATCGAGCACCCCGTCCCGGATTGCATAGCCGTCGGAGAGACAGCGCGGCGCCCGGACCAGGGCCTCGAGCTCCATCGCCGCCTGCCCTTCGTAGCTCTGGACGAGACGAATGGCTGCTATCGCCGCGGCGGCATCGAAGAGCCTGCCGAGGCTGGTTGTCCGGGACGGCTGCATACCGCGTTCGAACATCGCCGTGAGCTGCGCAACACCCGGATGACCTGGCCAGAGCTGCGACGCGAAATCAATGCATCCGGACTCCTGCAGGGCTGCCACCCCCATGCGCCAAGGCTCACGCGCCGCGCGGTCGCCACCGGGCAGCGGCAGCGATGTAAGCGATCCCGCTCGGCGCCAATGACCCCCATCGGCGATGAGCATTTCGCCCCCCCAACTCGTGCCATCGGCGCCGAAACCGTGGCCATCGAGCGCAAGCCCGAGAACCGGGCCGGAAAGCCGATGCTCCGCCACCACGGCCGCGACATGGGCGACATGATGCTGGACTGCCACGACCGGCAGGCCCAGGCTCTCTGCCATCCGCACCGAACGGAAATCCGGATGCAGGTCCGAGGCCGCGAATTCCGGCTTCACGTCCAGGATCGAACAGAGATGGGTGATCGCCTCGCGCTGGAAACGGATCGCCTCGGCATTGTTGAGGCCGCCTATATGCTGCGAGAGAAAGGCTTCGCGCCCACGGGTGACGCAGATAGTGTTCTTGAGGTCGGCGCCGGTGGCGATCACCGCAGGTCCATCCTCGCCGAGATCGACGGGCTCGGGCACGAAGCCGCGGGCGCGACGGATGAACGCGGGGGCGCCATCGATGACCTGCATGACGGAGTCGTCGGCGCGGACGGTGATGTCGCGATCATGGGTGACGATCAGATCCGCAATCGCGGCAAGGCGGCGCTCGGCGTCGGCGTTGTCGGCCACAAGGGGCTCACCACCGGGATTGGCGCTGGTCGCGACCAGCGCTGCAGGTCGGTGCGGCGAATGGCAGGCGAGTTCGTCGAGCAGCACATGATGCAGTGGAGCATAGGCGAGCATCAGCCCAATCCGCGCGAGGCCGGGCGCGATGAGGTTGGAGAGCGCACCGGCACGTGCCTCGACCAACACGATCGGGCTCGCGGGCGAGGCCAGCAAGGCTTCTTCGGCTTCGCTCAGTCGTGCGAACTGCCGCGCCGCCTCGATGCCGGCGACCATGACGGCAAACGGCTTCTGGTCACGAGCCTTGCGCAGCCGGAGGACGTCGATCGCTGCATCGTTGCGGGCGTCGCAGAGCAGGTGGAAACCGCCGATGCCCTTGAGCGCGACGATGGCGCCGCCTTCGAGCCGCGCCGCAATCTCCGCGATCGAATGGCTGAGACTCGGGCCGCAAGCGGGGCAGGCGACCGGCTCGGCATGGAAGCGCCGGTTCTCCGGATCGATATAGTCCGAGGCACAGGCCCGGCACATCGGAAACGATGCCATCGAGGTCTGCGTCCGGTCATAGGGCAGCGCGCGAGTGATGGTGAAGCGCGGGCCGCAATGGGTGCAGTTGACGAAGGGATAACCGAAGAAGCGGCTCGCGGGATCGGTCAGCTCACACCGGCATTCGGCGCAGGTCGCGGCATCCGCGCCGATCCGGGTCGCGCTCTTGCCGCCAAGGCTCTCGAGGATCTCGAACCGCTCGCCACCGGCTGGCGAGAGTTCGAGCACGTGGATCGAGTCGATGCGGGCGAGCGGCGGCGCCTGGGTCCGGATCGCGTCGGGAAAGCGGCCCGCATCCGGACCCTCGATCTCTATCAGCACGCCGGCACTGTCGTTCAGCACGAAGCCAGAAAGCCGCATAGTCCGCGCGAGCCTGTAGGCGAAGGGCCGGAACCCGACGCCCTGCACGGCGCCGCGCACCCGGAGCCTGAGCCGCCGGATCGGGTTTTCGATCGGTCGTCCGAGTGCCCTCGCCATGGTTCATGCCACCTTCGGTCACGCGGCCCGGTGGGCGGCGGATGCCTCGAGCCAGGCATAGAAGGCTTCCATGCCCTCTCCCGTGAGGGCGGAGACCGTCAGCGTCTGGAGGCGCGGATTGACGCGCAGGGCGTTGGCGATGCAGAGGCCGACATTGAAATCGAGATGCGGCAGCAGGTCGGCCTTGTTGAGGATCATCAGGTCGGCGGCGGCGAACATGTTGGGGTATTTGAGCGGCTTGTCCTCGCCTTCGGTGACTGACAGCACCACAACCTTGTGGGCCTCGCCAAGATCGAAGGCGGCGGGACAGACGAGGTTGCCGACATTCTCGATGAAGAGCGCAGAGCCTGGTTCGAGCGCGAGATCCTCAGCCGCGTGGCCCACCATGTGGGCGTCGAGGTGGCAGCCCTTGCCGGTGTTGATCTGGATGGCACGGGCGCCGGTCTCGCGGATCCGGGCCGCGTCGTTCGAGGTCTGCTGGTCACCTTCGATAACCGAGATCGTGAGGCGGTCCTTTAGGTCATTGATCGTGCGGACCAGCAGGCTGGTCTTGCCCGAGCCGGGGCTGGAGACGAAGTTGAGCGCAAAGATGCCCTGGCGCTCAAAATATCGCCGGTTCTCTTCCGCATAGGCGTCGTTCTTGGAGAGGATGTCTCTCTCCACCTGGATGATCCGCTCCTGGCTCATGCCTGGCACATTGACGCCGGCGATCCCCTTGCCATAATGGACGCTGCAGTCCGCGGCATGGTGATGATCATGCCCGCCATCGCCATGGTGGTGGTGGTCATGGTCGTGATGATGGTCATGGCTGTGACGGTGCCCGCCCTTGTGACCCTCGATGGAAGAAGTCCCGCAACCGCATACCCTGCACATCAGATCACCTCCATATCCCTGATCTTCAATTCGTCGCCTGCCGTCATCTGGACCCGATGCCGTCCGCAGTCCGGGCAGGCGCCGAACCGCTCCTCCAAGGCGACCGTCTTGCCGCAGTCGAGACACCAGCCCTCGCCGGCAATGCGGTTGATCTCGAGCGTCGCCTCTTCCGCAATCGTGCCGTGTCGCACGGCCTCATAGCAGAACATCAGCGCGTCCGGCTCGACGTGGCTCAGCACGCCGACATCGAGCCGGACCGACTTGACGCGTGTCGCGCCATTCTGCCACGCCGTGTCGCAGACGATCTCGATCACACTCTCCATCAGCGACATTTCATGCATGTGCGGCCTCGCGAACATTAACCTCAAAGGCCACGCAGGGATCGAACAGGACCGCGAGCCGCGACACCGATCTCACGGCGGCCTCATCGGTCCCGACAGGTGACGACAGCAGTGTCTCGACGAAGGGGCCGGCGGGATGAAAATTCCATTCGGTCGGGGCGAGGATGCGATAGGACGAAAGCCTGCCGTCGCCGCCGATCTCGGCCTGATGATAGAGCCGGCCACGCGCGCATTCCACAGCACCGTAGCCACCGGCGCCCGGCGTGGCCCCGCCGCAGGCGAGTGATGCTCCGTCGTACTTGCCGGTTGCTGCGAGAGCCGTCAGGTGTTTGAGGCAGAGGCGCGCGTCGTTGATGCGGGCTAGCAGTCGTTGGACCAGATGGGAAGCCTCCACGTCATCGGCGGCGAGCCGGGCATACGCGCCCGTCTCCGCGACGCGGCCTTGGAGATGCGGCAGGCTTGCATAGCCGGGCTCATCGCAAAGCCGGGCGATGACTTCCGGATCGTCATTGATGGTCAGTGGATCGGGCCGCCGGCCATTGAAGACCCGATCGTCGCCTATATCCTGCAACATCGCGGCGCAGGCTGATTCCGGCAAAGGTGTGTCGCCCTGGCTCGGGATGCCGAGCGCGCTGGCCGCCGCAGACAGCCGCGCAGCGGCGGCCGCCAAATGCGCCCTGTCGATTTGCCCGGCCTTGGCCGCGGCGATGATCTCTTGCGAAGCGGCCAGCGCTTCGCGGAGATGTCTACCGGCGGTTGCGCCGAGCGATGCCGGCAGGGGGCATGGCCAATGGAGGATGAGCGCCCGCAAGGTTTCGAAAATCCGCTCGGCGAGCAATCCGGCACCGGAGCCGATCCGTTCGTCCACCTTCATCGCCATATCCGCTGCATTCAGGACGGCGAGCCGCGCCGCTACGGATTGCGCAAAACCGCAGAGCGAAAAGACTTGACCGGCAAGAGGGGGCGCCTCTTCGGGCCTGCGGCCGACGAACATGCGGGTCAGCCCCTGCGGGCGGTTCGCCTTCACCGCGACGGAACAGGCAAGCGCGCGCGACACGGTTACGTCGATCCTTATCGTGCCTGCCCCGAGAAGGAATGTCATTCCGACGCCTCCTCGCGCCTGCGGAAATGCCCGCGCAACAGGTCACGCCGGTTGACCGCCGCGGGCGGGGCGGGCGGCGGTTCGAGCGTGGCAGGATCAAAGAAGGCCCGGGCCGCTTGGTCCGCTGTTTCGAGGGCAGCCTCCATCGTCGCGAACTCGAAGACCGGCGAAAACAGCGAGCAGGAATCGACACGGTCAATCGCATCGAGTTCACCGGCAATGAACCCGACCTCACCCGCCGGCAGGCCGACACGGAGGGTCGTACCGGTGGCAGCTGGGGCGGAGGAAGGGCCCTGCGGCAGATCCGCTGCCACGAGATTCATGAACCATGGTGTAGTCACGATGCCGAACGCACGACCGCCGTAAGTCCGAAAACCGGTCGAGGCAATGCCAAGCGCGGGATTGCAGATCGGCACATCGGCCATGGCGGTCGCGTAAATGTGCCGGTAGCAGGCCTCGAGCCGCCGGCCGAGCGCCTGCGCGGGATCGATCTCGGCCCTCTCTGCGACGTCAGCGTCCATCACCCAGCCTCATGAACTTCGATTGCAGCGCATCGCAATTCGGGCAGCGCCAGTCTTCCGGCAGGTCTGCAAACGACGTCCCCGGAGCAATCTGCCAGACCGGGTCACCCTGAGAGGGATCATAGACATGCCAGCAGATACCGCATTCCATCTGGTCGTCGTCCGACACGGTCTCGCGCTTGCCGAAATTCTCGAAGGCGCTCATTTGAAATAGGCCTCCTCGATCTCACGCAGCCTCGCCTCGGAGTCGCGGAAATCATCCTCGGCGGCGATCGCGACCGAGGGAATGTCGCAGATCTCCAACGTATCGAGGATGATCGTGTCCATGGCGTTGTAGAACTGAACCGACCAGACATTGCGCGCGCCGGTCACCACGATGCGGCAGGTGCGATAGCCGCGCGAGGTGAGCTGCACCGGTCCGGCACCCAGCGTTTCCTGCAGGAAGGCCATGTCTTCCGGGCTCATCGGGAAGAGCGAGAATGTGATGATATGGCCCGGATCACCGTCGCTGTAACGGGCGATGCGATCACCGATCTCGGTCAGCACGGGTATGACGTTCATGGCGCCGGTCGGCGCCGGCCCGTGGCTGATCGACTCCGGCAGCGCCGAGCACGCCTGTTTGACAGCGGCGGGAATGCTCGCGACCTCGACATAGTCGGCAATGAGCCGGCCCTCACCGTCGGTGAAACGGACGCGCCAGACGCCAGCCATCACCGCCTCCTGCATCTGGGCCGTGATGCCGTTCGCCAATGCCGCGACGCCGGCGACCTCGCCCTCGCCGAGAGTCTGGGCGATCAGTTCCTTGTCGTCGTCGGGGAAATCGGTGATGTCGAATAGCCGGCCCGGCCGGTCGGCCTTCTGAACGGCGAGCGCGTCAGCGAGTTCCGGCAGGAGCATCGCCGTCCGCCGACATCGGCGGATCATTTCCTCGGCGCTGCTGGTGGCGAGGAAATTGAGCTTGCGGGCACGCAGCGGCGGCTCGGCGCCGATCGGCATCGTCATCGCCGCATCCTCGCCCTCGGGGGCGACCCAGAATCCGGCCTTCATCGCACGATCTCCTTGCCGGCATGGGTGATCTCGACCTTCGGTCCGCCCGAGGGCACCATGACCGGCGCGTCGGGCGCGAGCCAGGCGCTGATCTTCTCGACATATTCGGACCAGTCGCGGATCTTGCCCAGCACGCCGACCGGTTGGTCTCGACGAGTCACGGCGAGGCTCGGCATCACAACGACGTTAAAGCGGGCCTTTAGCTTGTCTTCGGCCGTGCGGAGGACCACGGCGCCGCGCAAGCGGCCTTGGAAGGCCTGGAGGATATGCGGGAGGACGACGGCGACGTCATCGGCTTCCGGCCGCTGCGACGGATCGCCGGTGAAGAACAGCGCGGCATTGTCGGGTTCGCCCGCCGCCGGAGCGAGGAAGGCATCGATATTCGTCTCGTCGATGAGGGGCAGGCGCGCCCGCTCGCTCAGGGCGCGGACCAGGACAGATGGCATAGTCTCCTCCACAAATCACGATGCAAAACATTCCAAGGAAATGATAAGCAAGCGGCGTGCCAGACTCGTTGATCGGGAAGACAAATTTCCGCCTTCACAAAGTATCGCGGCCATCTAGATGGAAAGTCCTTCCACTTTGGAAATTTTCTTTTCACTCGCTACGCAGATGCGGCGGCAGTTCCGGCTCGCGCGAGGTGAGATCGGCAAAGAGGGCGTCGAAAGCCCTCCCCTCGACAGCTTCAGCAAGACCCGCGAGTGCGTTGTCGATGGCGCGGGCCTCGTCGGCGTCCAGCACCCGGATGGCGGAGCCGAGATGGGTGAGTAGGTAGGTTCCCGGCGGTTGTGGGCCGACCAGCATGAGGGAGATCGAGGATATCCGGCCATGTCGCTCGCAGTGCACGACGAACTCATTGCCGGCGACGGCCCGCATGGGAATGCCGATGCACATGATGCTCCTCCTCCGTCGTCCAGATCTTATGAAATCGGGAGCCGCGGTGCGCAGGGTGCCCACACGACTCCCGACCGGCCTCAGCCCTGGGAGAAGTTCAGCCGGCCAGCAGGACTGCACCGGCAAGGGCAATGGCCACGCCGGCGGTCCGCGCGGCAACTCGCTGGGCGTTGCCGAACCTCAACAAGGCCAGCCCGAAACCGGTGAGATGCAGGATGACCGTGGCAACCATGAAGCCCGCCACATAGCCGCCCGCATGCGCCATCGCCGTAAGGTCGGTGCCATGGGCGTGGCCATGGAAGAGCGCGCATGTTCCAACCACCGTCGCCGCGACCGACGTTGAAACCTTCACTTCGAAAGCAACCAGCAGACCGAGCAGCGCGACGGTCAGCGCGATCCCGGTTTCCACCATTGGAAAAGCGAGGCCGTAAATGCCCAGGGCGCCCCCCACCGCCATGACCGTCACGAAGGCCAAGGGAACGATCCATCGGGCTTTACAGCCCAGCGTCAAGGCCCAGAAGCCGACCGCGACCATCGCCAGGATATGATCGAGACCGCTGAACGGATGGCTGAAGCCGGCAAGCTCGCCATCGGTGTGAGGGCCGACATGCGCGTGGGCGATGCCCGGTAGCGCCATCGCGACGAGCGTCGCCGCAAACCTACGGAAATTCATGATATCCTCCTCAATAGCGCAATGCGGCCGATTCGGCTCGGCGCTCGTAACGTTCGAAATCGATGTCGTTTTCAAGTAGCGGCGTAACCGCTGCTCCTTCCGGTCGCGCAGTGACGGCGACGCCCCAGTCCCGCAGTATTCCTACTGCCGTTTCGATTGCGCGCGGTATGACTGCCTTGACCGGCGCCGTCAGCGGGCCGCCCCAGTCCTCGAGATCCAGCGGCTGGCACCCGATGAGAACCAGCCGATCGGGATAGTGCCCCATGAGATCAGCGGCGCTCAGCACCTCCTGGAAGCCGGTCTGATGCAGGCTCATCTTCTTGGCGCCAGTAAATTTCGGCACCTCGTCGTCTTCCACGATCTTCATCGTGCCCGGCTCGAGGCCGTAGTCGATGGCGTCGAACACGATCAAACGATCGTGTTCATTGACGAACTGCACGAGATAGAGCCCCTGCGAGCCGCCATCGAGGATGGTGACGTTGTCAGGCACCCGATACGCCTTGTGGAAGGTTTCCACGGCGCGCACGCCGAAGCCTTCATCGGCCCAGAGGATATTGCCTATGCCAAGCACGAGAATTCGCAGGGAAGGCGAAGAGGCCAAGGGATTTGGGGCGACCATCTAGTCCTCCCTGTCCTTGAAGAGCCGTTCGCCGGAAATCATCGACGAGATGATGCTCTGGCGGCTCATAATGTCCTCGCGGATCGCCACATAAATGTGAGCCATGACGAAGACGAGGATTACCCACATGCCGAGATGGTGGAATGTGTGGATGTCCTGGCTGTTGGGCCAGATCGAGAACACCCAGCCGAAGAGCGCATATTCCCAGCTGTCGCGGCCGGCACCCTCGCTATAGAGCGCAAAGCCGGTGATCACCATGAAGAAGAGCGGCAGGGTGAACATCAGGAACATGGTGAACTGAGAAAGAGGATTGTGGCCGACATACTTCGGCTGCCGGGCCAAGAACGTGTACCACCGCACCTCATGCAGCCATTCCTTCCAGAAGCGGCCGCTCCAGAAGGGCACATAGAAGATCTGACGGGCATGGATATTGCCGACAAAGGCCCAGTAGACCCTGAGGATAAGGAACACGGCAAGGACCTGCCCCGCCGCGAAGTGGATGAAGCGGATATACCCCATCAGGAAACTGGCGATGGCCTCGCCCGGCACGGAAGGCAGCGGCGAGCCGATGAAATAGCCGGTTAGCGCGAGCGTCAGGATCGAGACGGCGTTGACCCAGTGCCAGATGCGCACCGGGGCTTCGTAAACATAGATGCTCTGGCGCTCGACGGCCTTTTCGCCGTGGGCGTCGGCGGCTGCGAGAGTTTCATGGATAGTCATGACTTATCCTCCTCACCGGACCTGGACCTTGGCCATTTCCTGACCGTCCGGGCTCATGACATGCGTCGAGCATGCTAGGCACGGATCGAAGGAATGGATGGTCCTGAGGATTTCGAGCGGTTGGGTGGGGTCTGACATCGGGGTATCCATCAACGAAGCCTCGAAGGCGCCAATATTTCCTGCCGGATCGCGGGGGCTGCCGTTCCATGTGGTGGGCACGACGCACTGGTAGTTGTCGATCTTGCCGTCCCTGATTTTGATCCAGTGCGCGAGCGCGCCGCGCGGGGCCTCGGTAAAGCCGACGCCCTTGACCTCCTTGGGCCAGGTTTCCGGCTTCCACTTGTCGACATGGGCCGTAGAGAAGTCGCCGGCCTTAATATTGGCGATCAGCTTGTTCCGGAAATAGCGCATCTGGTGGCCGGCCCAGCTCGATTCGAGCGCACGGGCTGCCGTGCGGCCGAGTGTCGAGAAGAGGGCTGAAACCGGAAGGCCGAGATCCTTGAGCACCTTTTCGACCGGGTCCTTGAACTCCGCCTTGTTCTGGGCGTAGCCGACGACCCAGCGCGCGAGCGGCCCGACCTCCATGGCATGGCCGCGCCAGCGCGGCGCCTTGATCCAGGAATATTTGGCGGCCTCGTCGAGTTGCTCGATATTGGTCTTCGTCCCCTTGGCGTTGGGGCCGAGTTCGTAATGTGGCTCGGTAACCCCGTCCCAGGGATGCAGGCCCTTTGTCTCGTCGGGATATTTGTACCAGGAATGGGTGACGAATTCCTGGATCTGCTCGGGATCCTCATGGTCGACCGGCAGCACTTCGGCGAGATTGCCATTGATGATCGCGCCGCGCGGCAGCTTCAGGCTTGCCTCGGAGTAGTCGTTGACGTGCTCGGGTACGTCGCCATAGGCTAGCACGTTCTTGCCCGACAGACCGCCTCCATAGAGCCAGTCCTTGTAGAAGGAGCCGATGGCCATGATGTCGGGAACGTATACCTTGTCGTTGAACTCGATAATCTGGTCGATGATCGAGGTGACCATGTTAAGCCGTTCCATGTTGATCGCGCCGACCGCACCAGTACCGTCGATATTGATCGGACAGGGTACCCCGCCGACCAGCCAGTTTGGATGCGGGTTCTTGCCGCCGAAGATCGTGTGAACCTTGACGATCTCCTTCTGGAAGTCGAGCGCCTCCAGATAATGCGCCACCGCCATGAGATTGGCCTCCGGCGGCAGCTTGTAGGATGCATTGCCCCAATAGCCGTTCTTGAAGGGTCCGAGCTGGCCTGACTCGACGAATTTCTTGAGCCGGGTCTGGATGTCTTTGAAATAGCCTGGAGAGGAAAGCGGCCAGTCGGACACGGACTGCGCGAGCGCCGAGGTCGCCTTCGGATCGGCCGAGATCGCAGAGACCACGTCCACCCAGTCGAGCGCATGAAGATGGTAGAAGTGCACGACATGGTCATGGACCTGCAGCGCCAGCTGCATCAGGTTGCGGATCGAATTGGCATTGTCCGGGATGGTGATGCCGAGCGCATTCTCGACCGCGCGTACAGAGGTCAGCGCATGCGTGCCGGTGCAGACGCCGCAGATGCGCTCCGTGAAGGCCCATGCGTCGCGGGGGTCGCGGTTCTTTAGGATGACTTCGATGCCGCGCCACATGGTGCCGGTCGAGACCGCATTCCGGATGATGTTGTTCTCGTCGACATTGACCTCCACCCGCATATGTCCCTCGATGCGGGTGACGGGATCGACGACGATGCGCTTGCCCGAATTGTCCAGTGTGAAGCCGTTGGGTGTTTGAATTGTCACGATGCTGTTCCTCCCCGAGAGTGATTATGATGCGTCGGCTTTTCGCGCTTGGTGGTCACGCGCTTGAAGGCGGTCACCGCGGCATGGGCGGCGATTGCGCCACCCACGATGCCGGCGGCGGTCATGCCGACCTTGTCGGCGTTGGCCTCGACGCCGAACTGGTGAAGGTTCGTCAGCCGGTCATAGAAGCTGCCGTTGTCCCAGAAGCCGTCTTCCGAGCAGCCGATGCAGCCGTGGCCTGACTGGATCGGGAAGGAAACGCCACCGTTCCAGCGCACGGTAGAGCAGGCATTGTAGGTGGTCGGGCCCTTGCAGCCCATCTTGTAGAGACAGGAGCCCTTGCGTGCGCCCTCATCGTCCCACTCCTCGACAAACTGGCCGGCGTCGAAATGCGGTCGGCGGTAGCACTTGTCGTGGATGCGCTGCGAATAGAACATCTTGGGCCGGCCCTGCCGGTCGAGTTCCGGCAGCTTGCCGAAGGTCGTGATGAAGGTGACGACCCCGGTCATCACCTCCGCGATCGGGGGACAGCCTGGTACCTTAATGATCGGCTTGTCGAGGATGACCTTGTCGATCGGTGTCGCCTGGGTCGGGTTCGGCTTGGCCGCCTGGACGCAGCCCCAAGAGGCGCAGGCGCCCCAGGCGATAATCGCCATGGCATCCTCGGCCATCCACTTCAGCTTCTCGACGAAGGGTTTGCCGCCGTCGATGCAGAACATGCCGTCCTCGTTGAGCGGCGGATTGCCCTCGACGGCGAGGATGTAATTGCCCTTGTACTTCTCCTTCGTCTCTTTGAGAATCGCCTCCGCTTGATGGCCAGCGGCCGCCATGATCGTATCGTCGTAGTCGAGCGAGATCATCGACAGCACGACGTCTTTGACGAGCGGATGGGCCGAGCGGATGAAGCTCTCCGAACAGCAGGTGCATTCGAGCCCATGCATCCAGATGACGGGAACGCGTTCCTTGGTCTCGAGTGCTTCAGCCATCGCTGTCGCGGCACCCGGGCCGAAACCGAGGCTCGCGGCCGTCAGGCTGCAGAACTTGGTGAAACTGCGCCGGGTGATCCCCTGGCGACGAATGACGTCATATAAGGTTTCGGCAGCTGCCATGTTGCTCCTCCAGCAATTTCATCCCCCATCGCATCGCCCGGATGGACGCCGGGCTCTGTCAGAAATGCTTGCAGCAAGAAGCGGACCAATTTACATTATTTCGACCATTTTCTTGCTATACATTTGAAATGTATGGCGTATTTTTTAAACGGCCGCTCAGTGGGCGGGTCGGCATGGCGAAAGGGGGGCCGGAAAGTCGGCTTTCATCGCCGAAAACTGTCTTACCGCCGCCGCGCGGCGCCAGCTGCATCTCAACGCGCGGTGCAGTCCATACAGGGATCGAAGGAGCGGATCACATGCTGCAGCACCGCGGACTTCGCGCCCAGTTCACCGGTATCGAGCCCGGCAAGCGCCGCTTCGAGCGGCCCCGGAACGCCCGCCGCGTCGCGCGGCGAGAAATTCCAAGTGGTGGGCGCGATGATCGGTTCTGTCGCAAACTATTCGGTAAGCTGATGCAGGCATGACGGCAGTTTCTGAGGAGCCCGTCTTGTTCAAAGGCCGTCGTTTCGATCAATCTGTCATCCTACTGTGCATGCGCTGGTACCTTGCCTACAATCTCAGCCTTCGCGAGCTGGAAGAGATGATAGCCGAACGCGGCCTGAGCGTCGATCATTCCACCGTGCATCGCTGGGGTCGTGCACTTTTCGGCGCAACTGCTGGAGCGGTTCAACCGGCGCAAGCGATCCGTCACCGGCAGGTGGCATATGGATGAGACCTACAGCAAGGTCCGCGGCGGTCGCTGAAGCCGATCCGGATCCGCCGGAGCCAGTATTTGACGGATGTATTTGACAAGGGCGGTTCTGCTCCGATGTCCTGGAAGTGTACTCTTTGGCGTTCTGTCCCGACGGACGGCCGAGAAAGCGTCGTGCGCAGCAAGGTCAGGGCTGGCCGGCAGGCCACCGCGCGGCACGCGGCTTGGCCTTGACGGAGCGAGCACGTCGCTATCGTTCGCCGTCATCGGGATGGAACGGCGAAGCTGATTTTGCTATTCTATCGCGGCTCGGGTGACCCCGTGGCGAAGCACAGGTCCGAGGTTGCAAGCCTGTCGCGCAGCCTATGTTTGTCGCACCTCATTGGCGGCACCCGGGC
>NZ_FOSL01000043.1 GCF_900114255.1 Neomesorhizobium albiziae
GTCCGACATCGCCGCGAAGATGCGCCACCAGACACCTTTGTGGCTCCACCGGCTGAAACGGCGGAAGACGCTGTTCCAGTCTCCGAAGACATCGGGCAGATCGCGCCAGGGCGAGCCCGTGCGCACGATCCAAAGCACCGCTTCCACGAACATCCGGTTGTCGCGGCCCGACGAACCCCGCGTCCGTTCGTCACCGATGATGTGGACCGACATGCGCTCCCACTGGTCGTCGCGAAGTATCAGACGGTCGAGAACACCCATGGCTGCCTCCAAAAGACAGCCTTGAATCTGATTTGCTCAGCCTTGGGAATCCCAAGAGTCCACACCACCTAGAGCCCAACCCATTCCGATTGAATCGGAAATGGGGCTCTATCTTTTTGTTGGAGCATGATCTTTTCCGAAAACCGGTTCCCACTTTTCGGGATCATGCTCTAGCTCTTTGTTGGAGCATGATCTTTTCCGAAAACCGGTTCCCACTTTTCGGGATCATGCTCTAGCTGGCCGCGTTAAAAAAGCCGCCATCCCGACCGGGTGGCGGCTTTTTGCGACAGATACCGCGCCAGTCGAGCCGGCGACGCGGTTCACATCTCCAGGCTTCTCTCGATTTTCCCCAGCAGTCTCGGCAGATCGACCGGCTTGGTGTCGAAATCGCAGCATCCAGCGGCGAAGCTCTTTTCCCGGTCCGATTCGAAGGCACTGGCGGTCAGCGCGATAATAGGGATATTACCGGTCTGCGGATCGGCCTTGATGCGGCGCGTCGCTTCCCAGCCATCCATTTCGCCAAGCCCGATGTCCATCAGAATGACATCCGGCATGAGAGTTTTGGCCGTCGATATCCCGGAAGGCCCATCTTCGGCGAAACGAATGCTGTAGCCGCGACGCTCAAGCCGGCGCCCCAGCACATCCCGGTTGATCGGATTGTCCTCGACGATCAATACCATCGTCATGCTTCACCTCCTGCGGCTTTGTGCGAATTGCTCATGATTCAACCTGTGACCGTGGTCAGGCGGCCATTGCCCTCGGGGCCTGAGGGGCTGCGCCGCGCCAATTGCAATGCCTGCTTCAACTTGCGTGTATCAAGCGGCTTGGTGAGCAAAAGTTCCGCTCCCTGGGCGCGGGCCTTCTGCTGATCGTCGAGAACACTCAGCATGATGACGGGAACGCTCGCGGTTACCGGGTCGGACTTCAGCGTTGCAAGTACATCCCAACCGTCGAGGCCAGGCATCAAAATGTCGAGAAAAACCACCGCCGGACGTGCCGTTCGCACGATCTGCAGCACCGATTCGGGCGCATCGGTGATAATCGGGCTGTAACCTTCCTTGAGCAACAGGCGCTCGGCCAGTTCGAGGAAGGCACGGTCGTCGTCGACAAGCAGAATCGTCTGCGGCTTGTCGGGTGCATGCTGAACGGTCGACAGGCTGGCGTGGCGTTCGCGGCTGTCTTTCCTGGGCGCCCGCGACGACCCGTCGTCCTCAGGTGCGCCGTCGTCGGAACCGAGCGGCAGGTGGATAATAAATAGGGAGCCCTTTCCGAGCTCGCTTTCGACGGTGATGACGCCGCCCATCAGGCGGCAGAGATTCTGGCTGAGCGACAGGCCGAGGCCGGTGCCGCCATATTTCGCGGCGATTGAAGGGTTGGCCTGCGAGAAGTTGGAAAACAGGCTCTCCTGCTGCTCCTTGCTGATGCCCATGCCGGTATCGGCCACCGCGATCACCAGCCATTCGCCGCCTTCACGCATTTCGCGCCGCACCGAAAGCTTCACCTGTCCGTTGTGAGTGAACTTGGCGGCGTTGCTCAACAAATTGTAGATCGCCTGCCTGAGCTTGGTGGCGTCGACATGGACGGTCCCCAGATTTTCGGCCCGCTCGACAATGAAGGCATTGGTGTTTTTCGCCGCCAGGGGGCGACTGGTCGCCTCCACTTCGCGGATCAGCGCATCGAGATCGACACTCTCGATATTGAGTTCCATCTTGCCGGCTTCGATCTTCGAAATGTCGAGGATATCGTTGACCATGGCGAGCAGGTGCTTGCCGGCGCCGCTGATCTTCTGGAGGTCGGCGATCTGCTCGCCCCTGCCTTCCAGTTCGGCATCCTCGAGCAGGATTTCGCTGTAGCCGAGCACGGCGTTCAGCGGCGTGCGCAGCTCGTGACTCATCTTGGCGAGGAAGTCGGACTTGGCGCCGTTCGCCCGCACCGCTTCATCCTTGGCGAGCGTCAGCATCTTCATCGTCTCCTGATGCCGATCGATTTCCCGCAGCAGTTCCGACTGCGAGTCCACGACGCTCGAATAATAACTTGCCATCAGGAAAACGTAGGTCGCGGCGCAGAATGCGGAAATGATGCCGACCTCGACCATGTCGTCGAGCGGAATGCGGGAAGGAAAGCTGTTTTCAAGCCGGAACGCAGCATAGAACGCCATAAGGCCGATGGCGATCTGGGCGAAGATGATGACGCGGATGCGAGGGCCCGAACCAAGGTAGAAGAAGGCCAGCAGCGGCATCACCAGGAACCACACCAGGAAAGGTGAACTCGCGCCGCCGTAATTGTATGAGCCCCACAGGATCGCCGAACTCAGATTGAAAACCGAGATGACCGCGAGCGCGGTGTAGTGGCTCGGGAAAAGCTTCAAAGCCAGCGGAAACAGCCAGAATGCGGCGATCTGGGCAGCCAGGATCGGCACCTGCGGCAGCGGATTGGGATCGTTCACCCACAGAAACAGCCAGATGGGCGCGCCGAGAAACGGGCCGCAGAGATGGCTGATCAGGAACATGCGCACGCGCTTTCTTGCGTGCGCATCTTGGTTGATGGCGGGCGGCACGAACCAATCGATAAATGCCTCGAGCCTCTGCAGGAAATGCACCGCGATGCCCCCAGGGTTACGTCTTCCTAACCAATGTCGACCGCATCTTGACAGATGGTAAACGCGCAAGGAATGCTGCGTTTGTCCACAACCAAAAGGCGGTTCGCACATCGACCGACATATTGTATCGCCGAATTTGTGCGCGTGAACTGCGGAAATTAGTTTACAGGCAAGAATTGCGCGATGAAATCCAGCCGGTCCGCAACCTCCAAAACTCTTGCGGGGCAAGCTTTCTTAAGCAGTTGGCAATTGTAATGTCTTACGAATCGTAATGTTTATAGCTTGCTTGACGCCAATTTCTCACCAGGAGCATCGCGGATGCGTATCGCTGTCGCAGGCCTGATTTCAATTCTCGTCACCTGCGGGGCGGCATCGGCCGCCGATCCCGCGGTCGACATCGCTCCAGATGTCAATCCGGAGCGATTCGGCTGGACAGGCTTTTACGTCGGCGCTTCCGCCGGTTATGCTTGGCTGAAAGATGTGGACAACCAGTTCCCGGTGCCCCTGCACGACGAGGGCGACGACTGGGTGTTCGGCGCACATGCCGGCTATCTCCACGGCTTCGGCAACTTCGTCGTCGGCGCGGAAGTGGAGGCGATGCGGCTCGACATCAACTACGAACTGCTCGATTTCATCAAGGTCAACAACAGCGTGGCGCTGAAGGCGCGCGCCGGCTACGCGATCGACCGCTTCCTGATCACCGGCCATGCCGGCGGCGTCTACGCGACCACCAATGTCGACCTGAAGGACTGGGGCTGGGTTGCCGGCGCGGGCGTCGACTATGCGCTGACCGACAACGTAACCGTCGGCGGCCAGTATTCGCATTTCGGCTTCGATGATTTCGACGGCACCCAGATCGACGCCAAGGTCGACGTTCTGACAGCCCGTGTCGGCGTCAAGTTCTGAGGTTTCAAGCGACCTGACGAAGCGAAATCAGGGCCTCAATACGTTGTAAGCCGCGCTGACGAGCATGGAAACCAGCTTTCGTCTCTGGCGGCTGGCGGCCTTCGGATCCCTGAAGTTTCGACCCGCTTCATGATCCCGGGATCATTGACGGCGACGTGGTTTTCTTCTTGCCGCCTTCAAGCCGGGAGATCGAAGCACCATTGCCTGGCGCGGAAGCAATCGTCGCGTCGCTCCGGCCAAACAAATGGACGGAGCGCAAACTTCCCGGACGCGGCGCTAACGACAGAACCCTCGCCTGTCTACTATAGAAAGCGTGAAGCCGAAGGGCGGGCGAATGCAACAACATCGTCGTTCCTTCGTTTCAAATGCCTACTAAGCGGGGGCTCAGGGGTGGCCGCTTAGTAGGCAGCCCTTTTATCGCAATGGTCCGACGCGCGGACTGTGCGCAAAAGGTCAAGTTTCTTCTATGTGGGAAAGGTCACATTCTTCCTCGGCCAGAAATGAGAAATTTCGTACGTGATGGAGGCACGCGAAATGAACCATTTCGAGAGAATTCCCGGCGAAGAGACAATAGCCAGACAGGCGTTTGTTGCGCTGCTTGTTGCAGCAGGTCTTTTCACAGCCGTTCTCTGGCTGACCGCCTGAAAAAAACGGCCAGGTCCAAACCAACGACCGCGGCATGAGTTGCGACGAGCTTTGATAGACTTCGAACTCGGCACCGAGCAGGTCGCAATTGTCGAGACCCAGATACGCTCAATCCGTTCAGCATCATCAAAGCAGAGTTGAACGCATCCACCTGGGTCGTTCAAACAGCGCAGTGCGATATGCAAAGCGGCAGCCCTTTGGACAGTTCCCAATCAATGCAATCTTGCTAATCTGCATGCACGCAGCGCAGTGCGTAGGGCGGCTTCGTGCGCTTCAAGGACTTCTCGAAGAGGTCGGCAAAAGGAGTAGCGGATCATGGCGCAGGTTGCCGTAAGCTTGAAGACGATCGACCTCAGAAAGGCCGAATTGCAGTCGGTCGAGGGCGAGGACGTCAAGACGCTTCAGGCATTGCTGAATCTCTTCCTCACCGCTGGCGACGTCGGCGAGGATGGCAGCCCGATCCCGCCCTTGACGGCGGACGGGGCGGCTGGCGCCAAGACCAAGCAGGCGGCGCTAGCCTTCCAGACAGCGGCCAATCTCGAAACGGACGCCATCGTCGGCCCGCTGACCTGGAAGAAGCTCGTCGAGCAGGATTTTTAGAGCGCGTCTCTTCCTGACAGCCTTGCTGCTGATCTACTCCTTCTGGTTCCGCCTCGGCTGGCTCCCCGGATCTGGGCGCCTCAACTCCATTTGAGCCCGTCGTCAGAGCGCCTTGCTGTTTTCAGTTGGCGTCGAACGCATATCGGCCGGAAGTGACTGCCAAGCGCTGAACAAGTTTGTGATGGATTTTGCGTGCATCTTTCTCATCATGTTGCTTCGATGAAGCTTTACAGTGATTTCACTGATGCCAAGATCGAATGCGATTTGCTTGCTCATCGCTCCGCTAACCACAAGCTTCAACACTTCCCGCTCGCGCGGCGTCAGGGTCTCATAAAGGGCAGCATTCTTGCGCGACACGGCTGAGGCCGCTCTTCGGGCGATGTCAGCAGCAACAGCCGCCGACACCGCATCAAGAAACGTCTGGTCGCGCACGGGCTTGGTCAGGAAATCCGATGCCCCGGCTTTCATCGCCTGGACGCTCATGGCGATGTCGCCATGACCCGTCAAGAATACCGTCGGCATCAGTATGCCCCTGGCTGCAAGGAGGCTCTGGAGGTCGAGGCCGCTCAGACCCGGCATGCGCACATCGAGAACAAGGCAACCGGGGCGATCTGGCAGCTTTGCGTCCAGGACTTCTTGGGCGGAAGAAAACGAAATCGAGTCGATGCCGATCGAATTCAGCAGCTCCCCCAAAGAGTCGCGAACCTCCGCGTCATCGTCAACCAGAATTGCTACCGGGCTGTCTGCGGTTCCTGAATTTGTCACGCCCATAATTCTCGCCTCAAAGCCCGGCTTGTTACCTTCCGCCAAAGCGCTTGGGGGCAACCTCAGCCATTATGCGGCTATATACCGTCTTCATAAGGACCTGACGTAACGTCATGCGGAGAGACAGCGCAACCAAACAATGGATGATCTGGCCTAATATTTTGAAGAGCTAATTTAGACGTCGGTATAGGTTCACGCGCGGTCTGCCGGCGCTATGCCTATTTCGAGGCCGTGCGGCATTGGATGCCTCCGGCTGGGTTCCCAAGCTTTGAGCGCGTGCATCCTGCACCTCGGCTATCGCGACCACCGGGCGCGGTACATTCGACCCAGGCGTTAGAGACCCTATACCATCGGGTTAGCAAACCAGCCCCCAGAAGCAATCGACCCATGCGCTTCCAGAAAATAGCGTTCGCGAAGCCAAGCGCGTCGGAGACCTGTTGTGCGCCTTTTGAAAGTATTGGTGCGTGTTGGACTGGCAGGGCTGGTTGCTATTGTCGCCTGGATTTTGGCTTGGCAATGGCTGGTTGTCGGGCGCTTGGAAGCCCCGGCGGACGATGTGTGGGTCGTCGCGAATTTCAGCGACAGGCCCCATAACGCCGGGGAAGCGGACAAAGCTGCAATTGCAGGCTATGGCGAGATCCGGATCCATCGCGACGCTCGGCCCCATGAAGCCCCAAGAAATGTTCGCGACTGGGCGCCAGCGACCAGGCCCAATGGCCTCGATTTCCTGATGATCTCCGGGGGCGGTTCGGGGGGCGCCTTCAGTGTGGGCGTGCTTTCGGCGTGGAGCGCAGCCAAGACCCGTCCGTCATTCGATGTTGTCACCGGCGTCAGCACGGGCGCCTTGATCGCACCATTCGCATTCCTCGGATCGGCCTATGACGATACGCTGGTGCATCTCTTTACAAGCGGCATTGCGGAAGACCTTGTCGCAACCAGAGGTCCCGTGGGGTTGTTCGGATCGAGCTTTCTGGGATCCGCGCCGATGAGGCGGATGGTCGAGCGCTTCATCACGGCCGCGGTCCAGCGCCAAGTTGCAGCCGAACATCGCAAAGGTCGGCGCCTTTTTGTCCTCACCACCAACCTCGACACCCAACGTGCCGTCGTCTGGAACATGGGCGCCATCGCCAACAGCGGTCAGCCGGACGCGCTGAAGCTTTTCCAGGACGTCCTGATCGCATCGGCAAGTATCCCGGGCGTTTATCCGGCGGTCATGATCGAGGCCGAGTCAGGAGGGCGCCACTTCGAGGAAATGCATTCCGATGGAGGCTCCTCGTCGCAAGTCCTGATGCTTCCTCACTCGATCCTGACGAGCGCAAACCGTCTCGTGCCGAACGAACGGCAGAGCGTCAATTTTTACGTGATCGTCAACAACGCCCTTATGCCGGAATTTGCTACGACACAGAATAAGACGCTCTCTGTGATTGCAAGGGCATACCTGATCCTGCTCAAGTCGCAGACACAGAGCGAGCTTACAACCCTCTATAACTACGCCAGGCTGACAGGTGCGCGCTTCCATCTGGCGGCAATTGACGTTCAAGTCCCTTACTCACTGCTCGACCCTTTCAACGCCAGCTACATGCGGACACTCTATGACCTGGGATATGCCGAAGTCATTGCTGGAAATGCGTGGAAGGAACATCCTGTCTTTCGCTGACGGCAGGCTCTGCGCGCTTCTCCAAATCTTGCGGCGCCGGAGCCGGCGGCGTATGGAAAGCGGCATACCGCTCCAAGTGGAAGTCGCGGTTGCTATGTCGAAGCACGCTGTGATCCGAGCGCTTCGATGCCTTGCCTCCGACATCGTGGCCAACAGGCCTAGACCTTCGCATCCCCTGACAGATGCCTGTGTAGAATAGGCCAGTGGCTCGGCCGTCCCCATTCTCCTCGCACCTCCTCGCACCAGCCGCTTCGGTCCTGATGGAGAGAGGTGGAACGGCACATGTTGCCGGACTCAAAGGAGATGAAGATGACAAATGATGTGCCAAACAAGGGGTTGGAGTGGACCAACCTCATTCTGGGTGCAACCTTGGCCTGCGCTGCCTTCATGTTCCCCGGGCTACCCGCGGCGGCTTGGAACGCGGGGATCGTCGGCGTGCTGATCGTGACGTGGTCCGCCGTGGCGCTCTATCGCTACGCCACGTGGACAGAATGGTCGAACCTTACCCTGGGGTGCTGGGCGCTAGTCGCACCATTCCTGCTTGGCTTCGGATCTGCGCCGACGCCAATGTGGACACACGTCCTGATTGGAGCGTCTGTCGCGACGATCGCCGCCATTCAGCTTATGGCCAGTCGCAAAGCGCCCGCGCCTTCAAGCAGCAGTTAACACAAGCAGACGGGGGACGGACTCGCGGACCTGCTCGGCGACCGTCCCTCAGCTGCTTCGGTGGAATCCGCTCGGAGAGCCGTAGCCGCACCGCCGCCGACTGCTTGGCAAGCAGACCTTCTACGTGTCCTGGCCAGGTCGAACGCCGTTGAGAAAAACGCCTACTGCAGAGCCGACCGCCTTTCGTGCTTCTTCCTCTGACGGTGGCGCGCGCAACCCGAGAACGACCTGCAGATGAAGGTTGCCCCGGATCATGCCTACAAAGTGGTCGGCTACTTGCAGGCAATCATCCGCCCGAATCTCTCCCCGTTGCTTGGCGCCTTCAAGAACCTCGGCCAACCGGGATGTGGCACGGCTCGGCCCTTGTTCATAGAAAGACTTCACAAGATCGGGAAAGCGGTTGGCTTCGGTGACGGCTATTCGGTAGATGCCGATCAACGCGGGAGACATGTAAACCGCCATGAGATGTTGACCAAAAACCGTGAGCGTCTGCCGCAGGTCGTGCTCCTCGATCTCGTCAATGACCAAGGTCGACAGCACTTTGTCTGCGCTTTCGGTGACGATGGCCGAGAACAGGCCCTCCTTGTTCCCGAACTCATTGTAGATGTTTCTTTTCGATCCACCGGCGCGTTCGATGATCGCGTCGATGCTTGTTGCCGCGTAGCCCTGTTCGAAAAAGACCTTGGCAGCCGCTTCAAGAAGTGTTTGCCGGCGACTTTTCGACCGCGCTGACTTTGCTGCAACCACAGTTCCTTAGCCTCTTGTCATGATCAGCCGCCACGACTGGTAACGTCCGTTACCGTCGGTGTCAATGGTCGGCGCCTGGGCGGTCGTAGCTGCGGATCGCAGGCAAGACGCCAGCACCCATGACCTGCGACACCAATATCCGCCTGCCGTAGCCCTTCACTCAGGAAATCATAGACCAAGGTATCGAACCCCCGCGCCCTCAGCACGATGGCTGACGCCATGGAAGGATTGGCATGGTTGATCGTTCGCAATCCAGCAAAGGAAACCGGAAATGACGCTACGTTTGGCCCTTTCGAAGTTGCTGCCGATTGTCTTGAGGCTCTGCGGCCTCGACCCTGCGATGACGAGACACGACGGCATCCCTGACGAGTTTTTTAGCCCGGCGACCCGCCGAGCCTACATAACCCGGCCACGCCGAAGATCCCACCTCTCCCAACAATCTCACGGCTCGCAGTCACACCCCCCGCGCTTTCGCTGAAAGGCAATTGGATAAGGAAGCGCGCGCAAGCCGGCGCTGAAGTTTCATGCAGCAGGGAGAGCGTTGTCATGGGCGGCGGACATTCAACCTATACCCCCAAAACCGCGGTAGGCCGCTGGCTCGACGCCCGCCTGCCGCTGCCGCGGTTGGTGCATGATCAATTCATCGCCTATCCCGTCCCGCGCAACCTAAACTACGCCTATTCATTCGGCGGCATCCTCTCGATGATGCTGGCGGCCCAGATCGTGACCGGTGTCGTGCTGGCCATGCACTATGCGGCTGACACGACGCTCGCCTTCAATGCGGTCGAGAAGATCATGCGCGACGTGAATTCCGGCTGGCTGTTGCGTTATCTGCATTCGAACGGCGCGTCGTTCTTCTTCATTGCGGTCTACATCCACATGCTGCGAGGCCTCTACTACGGCTCGTACAAGGCGCCGCGCGAACTTCTGTGGGTGCTGGGGTGCACCAACTTCCTGCTGATGATGGCGACGGCGTTCATGGGTTACGTCTTGCCCTGGGGACAGATGTCGTTCTGGGGCGCCACCGTCATCACCGGCTTCTTTACCGCCATCCCGCTCGTCGGTGACTGGATCCAGCAGTTGCTGCTCGGCGGCTTCGCGGTCGACAATCCCACCCTCAACCGCTTCTTTGCGCTGCATTATTTGCTGCCATTCATGCTTGCCGGTGTCGTTATTCTACATATCTGGGCCCTTCACCTCGTTGGCCAGAACAATCCAGACGGGATCGAGGTGAAATCGCCGACCGACGTCGTGGACTTCACGCCGCCGGCCACCATGAAAGATGCGCTGGGGGCCGTGATCTTCCTGCTCGTCTTCGCCTATTTCGTCTTCTACATGCCAAACTATCTCGGCCATCCCGATAACTACACCGCCGCCGACCCACTGAAGACGCCGGCCCACATCGTGCCGGAATGGTATTTCCTGCCGTTCTACGCAATCCTGCGCGCCATCACCTTCAATATCGGGCCGATCGATTCCAAGCTCGGCGGCGTGCTGGCCATGTTCGGCTCGGTCGCCGTGCTGTTCCTCGTGCCTTGGCTCGACACCGCGAAGGTGCGCTCGGCGCGCTACCGGCCTTTGTACAGGCCGCTCTTCTGGCTGTTTGTCGCCAACGCCGTTTTCCTTGGCTGGCTAGGATCGCGACCGGCGGAAGGGGCCTATGTCACCATGTCCCAGTTGGCGACACTTTACTATTTCGCGTTTTTCGTCGTCGCCATGCCGCTACTTGGCCTGATCGAGACACCGCGTCGGCTTCCCAACTCGATAACCGAAGCCGTTCTTCAGAAGGTCAAGGCAAGGTAGCGGTTTCCACGAAAAGCTGGATGGCCCGGGATCAGGGGCGGCATCGAGGCTGACAGCGTTCAATGCCATCGGGATGATCTTTCACACCGCCAAATGCACCCGGGTCCGGCTGTAGAAGCCTTTCGCCCTACAATAACACGGACCGACTATCGGCCGGCGACGATTGCCGATCCCGGCCAATGCCAGGAAACAACTGTGCCACGGTCCTTCCGAGAAGCGCCTGAACGCGACGCGGCTCAACACACGCATACTTTTCCAGTTGATACCGGGGGTTCTTGTTGATGAAGTCGGCGGCCTTCACTTGCCCCGTCATGAGGCACTCCATGAACTGCATCTGCTCTCCAATCATTGGCTGGCATTGCTCCCCCGACGAGAGACAAACCCACAACACGAGAATGCTGGTCATCGAACTCTCCTCTTTGCTGGCAGATATTCCTGCCGGTCCTGCATCGCGGGCAATCGCAGGATCACCGTTGTGCCCGATCCGAGCGTGCTCTCGATATCGACGCTTCCGCCATGCTGTTCGGCCAGGTGTTTCACCGTCGTCAGGCCGACACCGCCAAGGCCTTTGTCCTTCGTGGTGAAAAAGGGCTCGAAGGCGCGAAGCACGGTTTCCTGCGTCATTCCAATACCGCTGTCTTCGATGCGAAGCTCGACAAGGACGTTCGCGCCCTCGACGACGGTCTCGCCTTCAATCGAAATCAGGCCGCCATCCGGCATTGCGTCGCGCGCGTTGAAAACGAGATTCAAAAGCGCGTCTTGCAAACCCAGGCGATCGCATTGCACGGCAGGCAGGTCGGCTCCGACGCGGACCTCGAGATGGATTTTCGGCTCCCATACGCACCGGATAAGAGTCTCGACCTCGGCCAGGCAGATGTTTGCGCTCACCTGTTCACGCAGGTGCTCACCAACCAGCTCCGGTTTTGTTTCAGGGTTCGACATTTCGGCCTCCATCTCCGGCCGATTTTTTGGCGGCCTTTGTCCTGAAGACGCTATGTCGACGGGCTTCTGCGTTCGATTGGATCAAGGGAGAGGGCCATGCATACCGCGGTATACGTCCCGCCAAAGCCCGGTGAATGAAATCCGATGCGGCCGGTGTGGATAGGCGCCTTCCCGACTTCCTGCGGTACCAGGGACGGTCCCAGAAAATCATGCGGCACGCCGCTACCCGGTCATGTGATGGGCGCCACCGATCACTTTCCCTCATCGTCAGATCGCCCAATGCCTGAGGCACCCTTCGGCATCCGGCTGACTAGAATTCCCAGCCTCTGGACGCATCAATCCTAGACCTTCGCATCGCATGACAGATGCTTCCGTTGGATAGCCTCACCAGCGTCTCCGTCGCATTGTCCGTGGTACGGACGACGAACGATATCGCGGCCGCATCAGCGGGCGGCTTAATCGGACAACCCAATCCTGAAACGCGAACGAGGTTGAGATGAAAATCGTGGTTATTGGTGGCACCGGGCTCATTGGATCGAAGACGGTGGAGAGGCTGCGCAAACGGGGCCACGAGGTGCTCGCGGCATCACCGAACAGCGGCGTAAACACAATCACGGGTGAAGGATTGGCCGACGCTCTCTCTGGAGCACAGGTCGTCATCGACCTGGCGAATTCGCCTTCGTTCGAGGACAAGGCCGTTATGGAATTCTTCGAGACCTCCGGCCGAAATCTGCTCTCCGCGGAAGCCGCCGCCGGGGTGAAACATCATATCGCGCTCTCAGTCGTCGGTACGGAACGCCTGCCGCGCAGTGGGTATCTGCGCGCCAAGATGGCACAGGAGAATCTGATCAGGAGTTCCGGGATACCGTACACGATTGTTCAATCGACCCAGTTCTTCGAGTTCCTGAGCGGTATCGCCCAATCGTCAATGGTTGGGGATTCCGTCCACCTGCCACCCGTCTCTTTTCAGCCCATCGCATCGGACGACGTCGCCGACGTCATGGCCGACGTGGCGCTTGCCCAACCGCTTAACGGCACGGTCGAGATCGCCGGCCCGGAGCGGGGGCGCTTCAATGAAGTTGTCGCGCGTTTCCTGAAAGCGGCCAACGATCCACGCAAGGTGATTGCGGATCCGCGCGCGCTCTATTTCGGCACCGAACTGGAAGACCTTTCGCTCGTGCCCGGCGACAACCCGCGCATCGGCGCCATGCGCTTCGAGGATTGGTTCAGCCAAGCAGCGGCGCAACGGCACTGATCGTCATCGCCGCCCCACGCGTCCTGCAGGCCCCGCATGGGCAAAACATCCCTGCGGCGCCCGGAAGAACAGCTGAGTGAAGCACCCTTCGAAACATCAAACATATCAACCCCGAGATCATGGGAGCATGACATGACCAAGCGCCTTAATTGGCTGACCCGAAAGAATGGCGGCATCGAGGGCCTCATCGCGGTCGAGAGCTGGATCGCCAGCAACTTCGATGTGAAGCTGCTGGAACTCGTCAAAGTGCGGGTTTCGCAGATGAACGGCTGCGCGCACTGCCTGCACATGCACCGGCAAGACGCCATCAGACTGGGCGAGACCGAGGACCGGCTGTTGCTCCTCGACGCCTGGCGCGAATCCGGCCTCTACACGGAACGCGAAAGGGCAGCTCTCGCCTGGGCCGAAGCACTGACCCGGGTCGCCGAGACCCATGCGCCTGACGCGGTCTATGACGAAGCCCGGAACGCTTTTTCGGAAGATGAACTCCTCGCGCTGTCGATCGGCGTCGCTGCCATCAACGCCTGGAACAGACTGGCGATCGGCTTTCGCCTGCAGCACCCGGCGGACCGCATGCGCGCCGCCGCCTGAAGCAAGGATGACCTCCCGGTCAGCTTCGGCCTTCGGCCTCCCGGATCGGCCCGACATAGATGTGGCCGACCCGGCAGCCGAGAAAATGCCGTTGGCGACGGAAATGGAGTGCGCGCGCCTGGGGCAGCTGCTCTCCAACTACGTCGCCGGCGCCGGCTATCGTTGAATCAGATCCTGGTGAGAAGATCCGATCAAGGAACATTCCTCGTTGGAAGGATACCAACATGAAACTGTACTACAGCCCCCTCGCCTGCAGCCTGGCCGATCATATCGCTTTGCTCGAAGCCGGAGCGCCGTTCGAAAGCGAGCGCGTCGATATCAAGACGAAGCAAACGGCTTCGGGCGGCGATTTCAATAACGTAACCCGCAAGGGCTACGTTCCGGCGCTGGTTCTGGACAACGGAGAAATCCTTACCGAGAACATTGCCGTTCTCGACTGGCTCGCCTCGGAATACCCGGCGCTCGGCGTTCCTGGAAAACTCGGCCGCACGCGCCTTCTGGAAGCGTTGGCTTTTATCTCGACCGAAATACACCGCAGCTTCAAGCCGATGTGGCACGCCGGCAACGAAGATCAAAAGGCGCAGGCAAGAGCGACCATTTCCAAGCTGCTGGACGACCTGGCCGACGGACTTGAGGGCGACTACCTTTTTGGCGCTGAGCCCACTGTCGCCGATTTCTATCTGTTCGTGATGCTGTTGTGGGCCGAGCGTTTCGATGTCTCCATTCCCACGCCATTCGTTGCCATGCGCCACCGCATGTCGGGCCGTCCGGCCGTAAAGGCTGCGATGGAGCATGAAGGGCTTCTCGAGGCAAAGGAACGGATGCGTCGCATTCGCAAGGACGCGGAGCCTCAATTGACCTCCTAGAGCGGTTCCGGTTCTTCAGAACCGGTAACTCGCTCTAACTATTTGTTTTGCCGCATTTATGCGGACGCCAACCGATTCCATTTGGCCGCAAAATGCTCTAGAAGCCTGCTGTCCGATCGCCGTGTTCTTCCCAGAGCGTTCCGGGAATACCCATCACCGACCCGATTGAGCATAGTTCTCAGCGGGTGCGTAGAGTTCGGCCGGCTCGGCAAATCCTCTGAGCTCAAAACGGCCAATCGCAACTGCTGCTTCGGAATCGAGGAGCATTGCAAATCGCTCGGACATCAGGAGCGGACGGCTGGTCGCGCTGCATACGGCCTGAATCCGGCTCACCAGATTGACGTCAGGCCCTATCACCGTGAAGTCGAGCCGCTGGCCCGAGCCGATGTTGCCATAGGAGACTTCTCCATAATGTAGCGCGATGCCGGCATGGAGTTCAGCATCGGGCGCGGTATATCGGCCCAGGCCTTCCAAGGCACGCATCGCGCCCTGCAACGCGGCAGAGCAGGATCCAGCGGGAGTGTCACGATGGAAAAAAGCGAGTGCCGCATCGCCCATGAACTTGATCACCTCACCGCCCGCGAAGGTGATTGCCGGCACGACGATATCGAAGTAGGCGTTGAGCAGCTCGAGCACGCGCTCCCCGGGCAATCGGTTGGACAGCTCCGTGAATCCGCGCAGATCACAGAGCATCAAGCCGGCTTCAAGCGTTTCGACTTCGCCGCGGCGAACGCGGCCCGCCATGACGCGACGCGCCGTTGTCGCGCCCACATAGGTATCGAGCAGCGTCGACTCGACTCTCCTCAGAGTAAGCAGCTCGCAGGCATTGCGCAGAGCTGGAACGATCCGGTCCAACAGAGCTCGCTCGGACGCGGCAAAGCCACTTGGGCGGGTGGTCGAGAAGGATGCGGCGCTGACCAGACCATCGGCATTGCACAGCGGTACGATGACGAATTCGACGAGATCGCGCCCGTGGAAAAGGTCCGTGTGGAACCAGGCTGGGTCGCCGGCGCCGTTTGGGCGCACGACCAGCGGCTCACGCGTCTCCATGACGCGCCGAAGCGGGCTGCCGGCGTAGCCCGGCGAAACCTCGATGCCATGCTCCCTGTCGTGGATCTCCACGGTTTCGCCGGGTGCCCATGCTACGCTGCGGCCGAAAATCTCCGGATGCAGCGTTCTCAAATGGAGCGTCAGCCGGTCGATGGGCAGGCCGGCCGCACGCAGGCGCCCTCCGAATTCTGCTGCGAGACCGGCGTCGTCGAGCGCGTGGCATTCATCCCCCGCGAGCCATTCGATCAGTGCAACCCTGGCTGCCGAACTGACAGAGCCGCCGCTCGCCTGCGGCGAAGCGGATTTGCCAGATTCTGCAATCATTGTTCCGTGTTCCTTCGCCTCGGGCATTCCGCCGTCACGAGGCTGCCGGCATATGCGACCCCGAGATCGTCCAGCCGGCATCATCCTAATGTGGTCGATCAGTTTTTCCCACCACTCACCATAGACAGCGGCTGTATCAGCTGATGCAGTCCAGGAGCCATATCGGGCGTCGAGGCCTGCAGCATCGGGGTCGCAGTCAATGTCAGCGACGAGCGCTCCGTGTGCATTTTCGCGTAGCGGGCAAGGCCAATCTTGATCGCGACCAGTATGGGCGCGGCGACAACAAACAAAAGTGCGACGGCGTTGAATGCCGTGTCGAAGGCGATCACGCTCGACTGACCGATGACGACCTTGCCCAGCAGACTCGTGGCTGCCCGGCTGGCTGCCACCGCGTCCATTCCCCTCGCCGCCAGCATCGCTGTGGTCGTCATCAGACGTTCGCTGACCGCAGGAACGCCTGCGGTGATGTTGGCGCCGAGCACGGCGACATTGGCGGCGATGTTGTTGTCGATCAGGGTCTGGAGCCCGGCGACCCCGATGAGACCGCCAAGCTGGCGACCCGTGTTGAAGAGACCGATGCCGGACGCGAGGTTGTGGTTGCTGAGATTGCCGAAAGCGATGAGGGTAATCGACAGAAACAGGAAGCCGAGGCCCAGGCCGCGCAACAGGATGGCGGCCATCATGTCGGCCGCGCCGCTCTCGCTGGTCGAGCCGGACAGCATCCACATCGCAACCATGATCATCAGGATCCCAAAGGGCACCGTGGCGAACGGAGGAACGCGACAGACCTGCACGAGGAAGGCAGCAATGAGCAGCGCGCCGATGAAAAGCGCGCCACTTGGCAACAGGAGTTGCCCGGCGCCGGTAGGGGTGAAAGCGAGGACCGAGACGGCAAACGACGGGATCAGGAACGCGCTCCCGAACAACGCGGCGCCAGCCACAAAACTGACGATAAAGGCGAAGCAAAAATCGTCTGACCGAAACAAGGTGAAGTCGAGCAGGCCTTGACCTTTGGCGAACACTTGTTGGCCGAGAAATGCCAGCATCGTGGCCGCGCCGATCGATGTCAGCAACATTATGCGCGGTTCCTCGAACCAGTCCCATCGGCTGCCCTGGCTGAGCACGTAAGTGAAGCAGAAGAGTGATGCGGAGACGAGCGAGAGTCCAAGCCAGTCGAATGGACGGCGCGCAACCTTGACCGGCGTCGGGCATTCCGCAAGCAGCAAGAGTCCAGCCGCCGCCAACGCCACCGGAACGATGCTGAAGAATATCCACGTCCACGACTGGCTGTCGAGCAACCACCCCTGAAGGGCCGGGGCAATCGTTGCTGGGGCAACGACCGCTCCCATTGCGAACAAGGCCTGAAGGAGCGGTTGTTGGTGTCGCGGGTAGGCAAGAAAAATGATCGCCTGCCCCCCGACAAGCAGGATGCCTCCCGAGAAGCCTTGTATGATGCGGAGCACGACCAATACATCCAATCGAGCCGTGATGGCGGCGATGGCGCAGGCCATGCCCATGACAAGGGTTGCGCCGACGATCAGACTGCGTGGATTGATACGGCTCAGCAACCACGGAGCGGTCATGAATCCGATCAGCTTCAGAGCGGTGTATCCGACATCCAGCCACGCGAACTCATCTGGAGTTGCATACGTGTCGCCGATGATATCGCCGCGCCCGAGCGACAGGACCGTGCTGGCGATCGCCTCGGTCAGACTGGCGAGAACTATGCCCGCGACGAGAAGCGCTCCTGTTGCAGGTCGGCTGCGACTCGGGATGGCGATGACGGCTGCCGTCATGAACCGATCCCCGGATCGACCTCGACACGCGCCGACAGGCCGGGCACGAGGCGGCCGGACAATGGATTGCCGACAAACCGGATCTTTACCGGAACGCGCTGAACGACGCGAACGAAGTTTCCTGTCGCGTTGTCTGCCGGGAGCAAGCTGAAGGCAGACCCGCTGCCGGGCGCAAAGCTGTCCACCACACCTTCAATCGTATCGTTGGGGTAACCATCGATGATGATGCGGACGCGCTGACCGGGCTGGATATGTTCGATCTGGGTTTCCTTGAAGTTCGCCACGACCCACAGATCGTTGACCGGGACGAGATCGAGTAGAGCCGCGCCCGGCGCGACGAGCCGGCCAATGCGGACCTGGCGGTTGCCGATAACACCGCTGACTGGCGCACGTACCACGGTGCTGTCGAGATCTATTTGGGCGAGATCCCGTGCGGCCTTTGCCTGCGCGACGGCGGCAATGGCAGCTTCGCGCTGCGTTGCAAGAACAGCGACGCGTTGCTGCTGTGCATCGACCGCTGCGGACGCCGCTGAGACGCCCGCCTCTGCCCTCGACCGCGCGGCGTCGCTTTCATCGACCTGGGCCTGGCTCACAGCGCTTGTGCGAATAAGTTCGCGGCGGCGGTCAGATGCCCGCGCGGCGAGGTTCAACTCGGCCACGGTCGACAGTTTCTGGGCTTCGGCTTGGCGAATTAGGGCATGCTGCAATTGGGTTTCGGCATCGACATTCGTGAGACGGGCCTGGGCTGCTTCGACATTGGCCACAGCTTGCGCAAGCCGTGCGCGATAGTCCCGATCGTCGATCCGGAACAGGACGTCACCAGCTTGGACGGTTTGGTTGTCGCCGACCTCTACAGCGGTGACATAGCCCGCGACCTTGGGGGCAAGCGCGGTCACGTCTCCTCGGACATAGGCGTTGTCAGTCGAGGTCTCGCCATTCGAACGAGCCCAGGCCCAACCTGCAACCAGAACGACCGTGGCCGAGATGCAGAGCAGCAAGCCGATCATCTTTTTCTTGCTACGTTGCGGCATGACGGCCTCCGGTAATTGTCATTACCATTGTCACATACGGTAACGTCCGTTACCAGTCAAGAGGGTGTTCAGTACTTCTGCCTATGCCACTGCCTGGCGAAGCTATCCACCGGTCGCCGGAGAGCATTGGTGACGCACCACCGGGGGCGAGTGAGGTTTCATTGCCTTAAAATCATGCCCGTCGAGGCAAGGTCGGGCCATCATGCGAGAGGGCCAAGTTCTCCCGCCGAGCGTCTAGGCAGCATCATGCCGGAGGTTAGGGCGAATGCTCCTGTCGGCCATATCTCATGGATTTCCATAAGATGCGGCTGAAACATTCGGGGACTAGGGTTGGACCATGAGTTCGCCAACCCAGATATCGAGGAGAAGTGCTACATCAGGTGCTGACAGCTCCCAGTCTTTCCTTGCCCAGCAGGAGACGCCGATGATGTCCATCTGGTCGCACCGCCCCCAAATTCTTTACTTAAGCCTTTTTGTTGCGGCCTATGTTTTGGGCTGCGGCTTCGCTCAAGCGCTCGCAATCGTACCTGGAACGGGTATTTCGATTTGGCCTCCAAGCGGGCTTTTCATTGCTACGCTTCTCTTCGCCTCTAGGCACAGCTGGCCGTGGTGGGTGCTGGGTGGCCTTCTGGCGGAACTGTTCAGCAACGTCTTGTGGTTCCACAATCCGCTGCCCGTCGCCATCCTGATCTATACCGGCAACGCGCTTGAAGCCGTGGTCGGCGCATGGCTCGTGAACCGTTTCGCGCGGCTGGCCCGGCTGGAAACCTTGCAGGAGGTTCTGGTCCTGGTTGTACTGGGCGCCGGAATTGCGCCTATCGCAAGCGCCACGGTGGGAAGTGCAACACTTGCGTGGTTCGGCATGCAACGCTTCGCGGCGGCTTGGCCTCTGTTTTGGCTAGGAGACGCCACAGGGGTCTTGATCGTGGCGCCACTTGCGCTGGTCGTGTTCCAGAACTGGCATAGCAAGGCCCGACCCTTGGACGCGCGGTGGATGGAAGCATCTATCCTGGGATTGATCTTTCTTGGCGTCGCCGCCCTTTCCCTGAGCGGTCATCTGGTCTCCGCCTACGTCGTCATGCCGCCGCTGCTTTGGGCAGCGGTGCGCTTTGAGTTCAGGGGCGCCGCCATTGCGTTGGCCCTCCTCGCTCTGATTACGGTGGTATTCACAATATCCGGCGCCAGCCAGTTTGTCGGCGATCCCGAGACCCAGAGGCAAGAGCAGATCATGCTACAGCTCTTTCTGGTCATCTCGGCATTTTCCGTGCTTATCGTAGCCGCCATCTCCCGGCAGCACCAGCAGGCGCTGCTCACGCTGCGGCGAAGCGAGCGGCAGCTTCAGGAGATGATCGACGCCGTGCCTATCCGCATCTGGAGTGCAACACCTACGGGCGGGCCTGTCTACTTCAACAAGCGATACCAGGATCATTTCCGCTCGGTAATCACGAATTTCGAAGCTCTCAGCGAGCCGCGCATCGAAACTTTGCTGGAAGAGCTGATTCATCCCGAAGATGCCACGGGAGTGCAGCGCACGTTGCAGAATTGCTTCGAAACTGGCGATGGGTCGGCGATGCGGTTTCGCTGGCGGGAGAAAGATGGCGCCTATCGATGGGCGGAGTGCAGGGTGGAGCCGCGGCGTGATGAAACCGGCACGGTTGTGCAATGGTACGGCGTTTCCCTCGACATCGACGAGGAGGTGCGCGCGCAGGAGGCGCTGCGCGAACGGGAGCGAGAGCTTTCGCAGCTTGTAAACATGGTCCCGGTCCACATCAGGCGTCTGACGCCCGAGGGCGAGCCAACCTTCTTCAACAAGCGCCTGCTTGATTTCTTCGGTCTGCCCGACGTTGCGCAACTGGACAAGCCGGGCATGAGCCGGCTGGCGGCGGCCATAAAGACCCTCGTCCATCCCGAAGATGCAACCCGCCTGCTAGAGACGGTCCGCCACTCCCTCGCCACCGGCGAGCCCTACGCCATGAAGTACCGCATGCGCCGTGCGGACGGCGCCTACCGATGGGTCGACGGCCGCGGGGAGCCGCTGCGAGATCAGAGCGGAGAGATTTTGCATTGGTACGCAATTTCCATCGACATAGACGATCAGATGCGCCTTTACCGCGACATTGAAGAACGAGAAGCGAAGATTCGGCGCCTCGTCGATTCCGATATTATCGGGATCGTTATCTGGGATATGGACGGACGGCTTATCGAGGCCAATGACGCATTTCTTCGCATTGTCCAGTACGACCGCGAAGATTTGCAGGCCGGGCTTCGATGGTTGGATATGACGCCTCCGGAATGGCAAGAAGTGTATGCCCGCGAGGAAGCTGAAGAGCTCAGGGCGACGGGCAAGATGCAAACCCGAGAGAAGGAGTATTTCAGGAAGGATGGCAGCCGAGTGCCTGTGCTGATCGGGGCTGCCAGCTTCGAGGGACGGTCCAGGCAAGGGGTCGCCTATATTCTCGATTTGACCGAACGCAAGCGTGCAGAAGAGGCGCAGATGCGCGCGGAAGAGGCGCTTCGAGAAGCGTCCGGCGCGCTCGCCAAGGCGACACAGGCCGCCAGCTTGGCGGAGCTCTCGGCTTCGATTGCCCACGAGGTCAACCAGCCGCTGGCCGCGATCGTCGCCAATTCCCAGGCCTGCCTGCGTTGGCTGTCCGCCGAACCGCCGAACGTCGACCGAGCGAAGATCACGGCAGAGCGCATCACCCGTGACGCAAACGCCGCCGCCGATGTCGTGACCCGCATCCGCGCCGTTTTCAAACAATCCACCGAGGCGAGAAGTTCTACGGCGCTCAGAGGCGTTGTCGCCGAAGCGCTGGATCTCATGGCCGAGGAGGCGGCGCGGCGGCGTGTGCGCATCGATACCGACATCGAAGGCGACCTTCCGCCTGTCGCGCTTGATCGCATCCAGATCCAGCAGGTTTTGGTCAACCTGATGCGCAACGGCATCGAGGCGATGGAATCCACGGCGGACGCCAGGGTCCTTCGCCTGAGCGTACGCCGAACCGGCGATGTCGTCCAAACCGAGATCAGCGACCGCGGCCCCGGCGTCGAATTCCCAGACAGGATGTTCGAGCCATTCTTTACGACGAAGGAGCAGGGGATGGGCATGGGGCTGGCGATCTGCCGTTCGATCGTGGAATCGCATGGCGGCCGACTGTGGGCGGAGGAGAACGAACCGCATGGCGCGAGGTTCATCTTTACGCTGCCGGTTGAAGTGAAGGCCGCGGCATGACGACGGACGACCATATCGTCTTCATCGTGGACGACGATGAACGCATCCGGGAGGCGCTCGGCGAACTGCTGGCCTCGCATGGCACGCGCGCGGTGGCTTTTGCATCGGCTGGAGATTACGTCGGCGCGGACAAGCCGGACCTGCCTGCCTGCCTCATACTCGACGTCGAACTGCCGGACATCAACGGCCTCGATCTGCAGCGGCAGATCGCGCAGGGCGACCATCCGCCGATCGTGTTCATCACGGGACATGGCGACATCCCATCCTCGGTGCGCGCGATCAAGCACGGCGCCGTGGATTTCCTGACCAAGCCCTTCAGCGATGCCGACCTGATGGCCGCAATCCAGGTGGCGATCGTCCAGGACCGGGAAAAGAGATCGGAGCGCGCCGACCTTGGCGTGCTGAGGCAACGCTACCTCGAGCTGACGCGGCGCGAACGCGAGGTGCTGCCGCTGGTGGTGAGCGGCCTGCTCAACAAGCAGGCGGCCGCCGAACTGGGGATCAGCGAAGTGACGCTGGAAATTCATCGAAGGAACGTGATGCAGAAAATG
>NZ_FOSL01000044.1 GCF_900114255.1 Neomesorhizobium albiziae
CGGTGGCGTTGCTGGGGCGAGGATGCCCCGAGGTCCGGGCCTGACCGAGGCTAGTTCGCGGTGTGAAAACCCGCGCTCCCTTTGCGGTCGGGCAAGAACACCGGCGGCGCCTGGGAGACCGGGCCTCGTATAAATTTGAAACGGCACGGTCCCAGGCGCCGCTTCCCACTTTTCTTTCAATAGCCAGACGCGAAAGCGGGCGTGGCGACGAAGACGCTTGTGCTGATGAAAAGACCCCCTCTCCGTCTCGGCTTCGCCTCGACACCTCTCCCCCGCTTCGCAGGGGCGAGGAACCCAAGCTGGAGAGGCGCTGGCATCGCGGCAGCGGTTCCTCGCCCCTGCGAAGCGGGGGAGAGGTGGTTGCGCAGCAAACCGGAGGGGGACGTTGCGCCTATTCGCCGATCGACACCTTGATCTCCGAAATATCGACCGCCTTGCCTTCGTTGCTGATGTCGGAGCTGATGGCGATGGTGCCGCCGGCGCCGGGCTCTCCGGCAGGCAGTTCGATCTCGAACAGGAACTCGCCGCGCTCGTGGCCGACCGCATAGCGCTTGCGACCGCAATCGCCGAGCTCGCCGAAATTGCAGCTCACGGAGATCTGCGTTTCCTGCCCTTCCTCGGCGCTCGCCACGATGTCGAAGATGGCCCGCTTGCCGGCGATCTGCTCCAGCACGCCCTGCCCGACATCGAAAAGGATCGCCGAACCGGAAGTGCCGGAACGGATGCGCAGCACCTCTCCCTCGTCGCCCTGGACAACTTCAACGCCGGTGTCGGACGGCGCGCTGACATTGTTTGCGTCTGCCGGCGTGAAAACGCTGATCCAGTTCTTCAGCGCGTCGGTTTCGCCGGGTTTGCGCGGCGCCTGCACGGGCTCCTGGTCTTCAGGGATGAAATCCTCGGCGTCCGCCGTGGCGGGCGGGTTGGGAACCGAGGTATCGCGTTCGGCCGCCGACTTCAGCAGGCCGGTATCGGCCGCCCACCAAAGGCCCATGGCGCCGGCGACCAACAGCGTGACGGCGATGAACATTGCAGAGTAGGGCCGGCGGCGCTCGCGTGCGACCGCGGCGTCCGGATCGGGCGACACCTCATAGATTTCTTCTTCCGAGACCGGCTGCTTCGGTGGATCCATCTGGAGAGCCGCGACATCCGGCGCGGTGAATGCAGTCGGATCCTCGGGAGGCGTCACAGTGGCAGGTCCGCCGATCGAAGGCTCGGAAGCAAACGACGGTTCGGTGCGCCCATTGGCGGCGGCCGGCCGCGCGGGCGGGGCATTGCCTGCAATGCCGAGGTCGATCGCCGGCGCCACGGCGGATGGCGACGGCGGAGAAACGTCTATCCGGGGTGCTGGCGATTCGGCCTGCGTCGCGGCGGTGTCTATGGTCGGGGCAACCGTCTCGACGACGGACACGGCGGGCGCGGCCGACGCTACGGGCGCGGCAGGCGCCATGGGCTCGACGACAGGCGCTGCGGGCGAGGTTGGCTCGACACGAGGGGCGGTAACGACAGGCGCAACTGGCGCTGCGGGCGCTGGGCGCACTTCCAGTTCGGCAGGCTGTTGCGCCGAACCGTTTTCCGAAAAGTCGAATATGGCGGGGTCTATCTCCGGCACGGCCGGAATGAACTCCGATTCGATCTCGGTGATTTTCGCCTGCAGCGATTTACGGCGGGAAATCGCCGTTTCCACCGTGACGTTGGGATTGGCCTGCAGGGCGCGGTCAAGCGCCGCGAAAGCGGAACGATAGACCTTTTCGCGGAAGCCCTTGTCTTCCGCATCCCCTTTTTCCAGGGCGGCCCTGATCGCCTTTTCGATCACATCCAAACGGTCTTCCCCGCTCGTTACATCGCAGAAAATACCGATGGTTAGCCGTAGCCGCGCAATCAATCAACGGCTGCATGGCCGATGGTGTCGTGATTTCGAAGTTCGCTTGATTTTGATATCGTCCTCCGAGCGAACGTCGAAATCAAAACGACACTAGAAATCAATAGGTTGCTAGTGTCCTTCGATTCTGAAATCCGCCCTGCCCTTGATATCCAACTCATACGAATTTCAGCATCGGGACACTAGCCGGCGCTTTCCGCGCGTTGGACGACCTTTCCAACCGGAAAAGGTCGACCGAAATGTGGGAGCAAACGCATTTGCCCTGGCAAAAGCATCTGCTAGAACGAGCGACGTTTACGCAAACGTCAATTATTTACGGTGAGGAAGAGCATTTCATGGCGCTGCCCGACATTCTCCAGAACAATCTTCGCCTGCCTGTTGTCGCAGCACCCCTGTTCATCATCTCGCACCCGCCGCTGGTCGTGGAGCAGTGCAAGGCCGGCGTCGTCGGTTCCTTTCCTGCGCTCAACGCCCGTCCGGAAGCGCAACTCGACGAATGGCTGGCCGAGGTGACGGAAGCGCTGGCCGCCCACAACGCGAAGAACCCGGATCGGCCGGCGGCTCCTTTCGCGGTCAACCAGATCGTGCACAAGTCCAACGGCCGGCTGGAGCACGATCTCGGCATGTGCGTGAAATACAAGGTGCCGGTCGTCATCTCCTCGCTCGGGGCCGTCGAGGAGGTGAACCAGGCGGTGCATTCCTACGGCGGCATCGTGCTGCACGACATCATCCACGACCGCCATGCCAGGAACGCCATCCGCAAGGGCGCCGACGGGCTGATCGCGGTGGCCGCCGGCGCCGGCGGCCATGCCGGCACGCTGTCGCCTTTCGCGCTGGTGCAGGAAATCCGCCAGTGGTTCGACGGGCCGCTGTTGCTGTCGGGCGCCATAGCCAATGGCGGCGCCATCCTCGCGGCCGAGGCGATGGGAGCCGACATGGCCTATATCGGCTCGCCCTTCATCGCCACGACCGAGGCGCGCGCCACCGACGAATACAAGCAGATGATCGTCGAATCGAAGGCCGCCGACATCGTCTATTCCAACCTCTTCACCGGCGTGCACGGCAACTACCTCAAGGGCTCGATCCGCAATGCCGGCATGGACCCCGACAATCTGCCGGTATCCGACCCCTCGAAGATGAATTTCGGCGGCGACAAATCCAAGGCCTGGAAGCACATCTGGGGTTGCGGCCAGGGCATCGGAGCGGTCAGCGACGTGGTTCCGACCGCAACGCTGGTCAATCGGCTGGCTGCGGAATACGAAGCGGCCAAGCAGAAGCTGGCGGCGTAAGCTGCTCTCGCGCGCCGGCCGCCGTCACCCGATCGCGACCGGCCGGCCCTTCTCTCCGCTCTCGAAGGCGGCGTCGATGAGCTTCTGGATTTCGGCGGCGCGGCGAAACGACGGATCGCCATTCCTGCCGGAAATCAGTGCATCGGCAAAGCGGCGGGCATTGCGTTTCACCGGCGGCGTCTCGACCGTCCTCCAGCGGTTCTCGTCGACATCGCCGCCCAGGCACGCCGAAAGCTTCGATACCTTGCCGTCGGTCTCGACCCTGATTGCCCCTTCGGTCCCCGAAAGCGTCAGCCCCAGATCATTGGCGTGGCCCGTGGCATAACGTGTCGCCGTCACCGTCGCCAGTGCGCCGGAAGCCATGCGGCCGGTGATGACGATGCTGTCATTGGCATCGAGCGCGTAGTCACCGATGCGGTCGCCTTCGGCCTTCGCAAACACAGCAAGATCGGCGTAAAGGCTCGCCATGTCCTCGCCGGCGCAATAGGTGGCGAAATCGAGGATATGGACGCCGACGTCGCCCAGCACGCCGGTCGAGCCATGGCCGCGCGATAGCCGCCACAGCCATTTTTCGTCGGTGCGCCAGTCGCCCCAGTATTTGCCGACGAGCCAGCTCTGCAGATATTCGGCGTTGACATGACGCAAAGCGCCGATGCGGCCTTCGGCCACCATCTGGCGCGCCTGCTGCAGCGCCGGCGAATTGCGGTAGGTCAGGTTGACCATGTTGATCAGGCCGGCACTTTCGGCAGCCTCCACCATGCGCATCGCGTCGGGATAATTCTGCGCCAGCGGCTTCTCGCAGAACACGTGCTTGCCGGCAGCTAGGAGCGCCAGCGTCGTCTCCATGTGCACGCCGTCCGGCGTGGCGTTGACGGCGGCGTCGAACTCACCCCACGCGATTGCCTCGTCGAGGCTGTCGAAAGCATTGGCGATGCCGTGCTTTTTCGCAAAGGCCGCGGCGCGGCCAGGTGCGGCATCGGCGCAGGCGACGAATTCGCACTCCGGCACCGCCGCGAACTCCTCGAGATGATGGGTGGCGATGCCGCCGGTGCCGAGCAGGAGCAGCCGCTGCATCACCTGAAACCTTCTTCGCCGTGGGCGTGGAGCTTCGGCCCCTTTTCGACAAGCTTCTCCAGCGCCTTGTCGACCGGCACGTTTGGCGCGCTGGCGACCGAGGCCCAGGCCGGCGCGGGGTTGTAGGCCCATTCGACGGCGTTGCGCAGCACCTGGCGCACATTCCCGTCGTGATAGGTCGGATAGGTCTCGTGACCCGGCCGGAAATAGAAAATCCTGCCGGCGCCGCGCTGGAAGGTCATGCCGGAGCGGAACACCTCGCCACCTTCGAACCAGGAGATGAAAACCGTCTCCAGCGGCTCCGGCACGGTGAAGGCCTCGCCGTACATTTCTTCCATCGGCAGCTCGAAATGTTCGCCGAGCCCCTTGGCGATGGGGTGGTTGCGGTTGATGACCCACAACCGCTCGCGCTCGCCTGCCTCGCGCCATTTCAGCGAGCAGGGCGTGCCCATCAGCCGTTTGAATATTTTGGAGAAATGGCCGGAATGCAGCACGATCAGCCCCATGCCTTCCCAGACGCGTTGCTGGACACGCTCGACAATGGCGTCGTCGACCTGGCCGTGCGCGGCATGACCCCACCAGACCAGCACGTCGGTCTCGGCCAGGCGCTTTTCAGTCAGCCCGTGCTCGGCCTCCTGCAACGTCGCGGTGGTGGCTGAGATCGCCTTGTTCTCGTTCAGCGCGGCGGCGATCGCCGCATGCATGCCGTCGGGATAGATCGACTGCACGATCGAATCCTTCTGCTCATGCACATTCTCGCCCCAGACAACGGTGCGTATCGCCATTTTCTTTCTCCCAAAGCGCTTTGGATGATGTAGACTAGCGATGCCGGCGGTGATTGTGAAGGCGGCGAGTGCGATTGCACCATTCAATTCCGGAAATTGCACCAGCGTGCGGTATCGTTTGTACTGCGCCCTGCCTTTACCTTCATTTCACGTCGCGGGCGGCTTGAAATTGCCGCGCAATGAAGCTATCAGGCGCTCACTCAACCGCTCGCGCCCCGGCGCGATGCAGGAATGCCGCTTTAGCTCAGTTGGTAGAGCACATCATTCGTAATGATGGGGTCGCGTGTTCGAGTCACGCAAGCGGCACCAAAATTCTCATTCAAGATCAGTCGATTGCCTGAAACCAATCGATTTCAGGGTACCTCTGGCGGCACTCCCCAGTGGAAGTTCGACCTGCGTTGCGGCTTTAGCCACGTGCCAGGGTTTAGCTGCCTTAGCTCTTGCCGCTCGCTCGCAAAGGCGCGGACTTCATTCTTCCCGGAAAGCTTTCTGGATCTGATCCGACAACGGTTTCACCAGATAGGAAAGCATCGTCCGGTCGCCCGTCGGAAAGAAAACCTCAGCGGGCATGCCCGGCGACAGCGCCAGCCCGCGCAGCTTGGCGACCTCGGTTTTCGGCAGCTTCACCCGCGCAATATAGAAGGTTGTTCCGGTGCGTTCGTCGGTCGTCAGGTCCGCCGAGATCCGCGACAGCGTCCCGGTCAGTTCCGGCGTGGTTTGCTGATTGAAGGCCGACAGGCGCAAGATCGCATTCTGGCCCATGGTCACCTGGTCGATATCCTGCGGTGCAACATGCGCTTCAACGGTCAGGTCGTCCGTTACCGGTACGATCTGCATCACCTGCTCGCCGGGCGTGATCACCCCGCCGACGGTATGCACGGCCAACTGATGCACCACGCCATCCTGCGGGCTGCGCAGATCGATGCGCTTCAACTGGTCCTCGGCCGCAACCTTGCGTTCGACGAACTCCGAGATCTTTCCTTGCGCTTCACGCAACTCGGTCGCCACCTCGCTGCGAAGATCCTGGTCGATCTGGATGATCTGCAGTTCGACCTCCGACGCCTTGCCATTCACCTGGGCTATTCCCGCGGTCAACTGCCCATGCTCGCCTTCGAGCCGCACCGCGTCCCGTTCCAGCGCCGTCATGCGGTCGATCCCCACCAGCTTGCGGTTCCACAAGTCCCGCACGCCTTCCAGCTCGACCTGGATCAGCTCGATCTCCCGGCGTTTCGCCTGCCGCTGCTCGGTCAGTCCGGCGGTCTCCTCCGTCAACTGGGCGATCCGTTCGCGCAATTGCGATCGCTGGCCGGATCGCGCCTGGTGCCGGAAGTCGAACAGCGATTGTTCTCCGGCCATCGATGCGGCGACACCAGCTTCGCTGCGTCGCGTTGTCAAAACCTCCGGAAAGCTGATCTTATCCTTGCCGTCACGCTCCGCCTCCAGGCGCGCCAGCCGTGCATAAAACTCATCCAGACTTTTTGAGACGATCGCCAGGTTGGCGCGGGTCGTCGTCTCGTCCAGGCGCACCAGGATATCGCCCGCTTTGACCCGGTCGCCTTCACGCACCCTGATCTCGCCGACCACGCCGCCGGTCGGATGCTGAACCTTCTTCACGTTGGAATCGACCACAAGCCGGCCAGAGGCGATTACCGCACCCGACATTTTGGTCACTGCCGCCAGGCCGCCAACACCTCCGACAAGCAGCAGGCAAGTGGCAACCCCAGCCACAAGATAGCGTTGGATCTGCCGATGATGCGAAGTGGTTTTGTCCTTGCTCATGCAGGGACCCCTCTCTCCGTGGCGGTAACGACCTTTAGCGGCGCTGCCGATCGGAAAACCTTGCTCAGCACCTCATCCTTCGGACCGAAGGCCTGCACGCGCCCATTGGCCATCACCAGCACCGTATCGACATTGGCCAGGGCGCTGGATCGGTGTGCGACGACGACGGCGATGCCGCCGCGGTCCCTGATGCCCTGGATGGCGGCGGACAAGGCCACTTCACCCTCTGCATCGAGATTGGAATTCGGCTCGTCCAGGATCACCAGGAACGGATCGCCATAGAGCGCGCGTGCAAGGGCGATACGCTGCCGTTGCCCTGCCGACAGCGAGGCGCCGGCTTCGCCAACCCTTGTGTCGTAGCCGTCGGCCAGGTGCACGACGAGATCATGCACGCCGGCTGCCTTGGACGCAGCCAGCACCATATCGGATGACGCATCCGGGTCGAAGCGGGCGATGTTCTGCGCAATCGTTCCGTCAAACAGCTGCACGTCCTGCGGCAGATAGCCGATATGTTTGCCCAGCTCGTCGGTTGGCCACTGGTCGAGCGTCGCGCCGTCCAGGCGCACGGCGCCACGCGCCGGCAGCCAGACACCTGTAAGTGCACGCGCCAGCGACGATTTGCCGGAAGCGCTCGGGCCGATGACCCCCAGGCCCGATCCCCTGGCCAGCGAAAAATTTGCATCCCACACCACCGGCGTCCGTTCGCCCGGCGGTGCGACACTGACATTCTCAACCGCCAACGCGCTGACGGGCGCAGGCAGGGTTACGCTGGTGGCGCCTTCCGGCATCGCGGACAACAGCTGCTTCAGGCGTGCCCAGCTCTGCCGCGCGGAGACGAAACCCTTCCAATGCGCTATCGCCAGTTCTATCGGAGCCAGCGCCCTGCCCATCATGATCGAGCTTGCGATCATGATGCCGCCGGTCGCCTCCTGCTGGATGACCAGATAAGCGCCGACCGCCAGCATTCCGGATTGCAGCATCAACCGCAGGATCTTGGAAATCGTGCCAAGCGTTCCCGCGACATCGCTGGCTGCCGCATGGGCGTTCAGGTAGTCGGCATTGACGGCATACCATCGCTCGGCGATGCGCCCGCCAAAACCCATGGCCTGCATGGCTTCGGCGTTGCGCCTTGTCGCCTCAGCCAAAGTGCTGCGGACGGCCGCTTGCTGTCCGGCGATCTTTGTCGGGCCGCTGGTCCGGAACTCTGCCAGAAGCGTCAGTGCGAACAGGACAACGGCGCCGGCAAGCGCTGTAACGCCGATCCAGAAATGAAAAATGAAACAGATGCCGATATAGAGCGGCATCCATGGCAGGTCGAACAGCGCGGTCGGTCCGGCACTGCCGATAAAGGAACGCACCTGGTCCAGATCCCGCAAGGGTTGCAGTCCATCACCGGGAAGTTTGGCGCGCAACGGCAGGCGCATCAGCGCCGAATAGACTGACGGGCTGAGTTTTGCGTCCAACCCCTGCCCCAGCCGCACCATGAGGCGCGAGCGGATCAGCTCCAGCACCCCCTGAAAAACGAATAAGGTCGCGGCAAGCATCGCCAAGCCGACCAGCGTCGGCACGCTACGGCCCGGAACGACCCGGTCATAGACCTGCAACATGAAGAACGAGCCGGTCAGGGCCAGCACGTTCACGACCCCGCTCATCAAGGCAATACCCGAAAAAGCACGTCGAAACGACGACATAATTCCAGCCAGCGTAAGCGGCGGCGATGGCGTTGTCTTCATTCAAACTCGCAATCAGGACAGGGCATCTCAATGCCGGAAAAGGTTACATCCGGCTCCGCTCCGGACAGAAATTCGCCACCACCCCGCCGCGGTCATATCCTGAAAAGGCTGCTGACGGGAAGCCATAGATTGGGGAAACCCTCGGATAGAAACCCCGCGCAGCGGAACAAAAAGTAAACAACAGCTTCAAATGCATACCGCCCGTCGCCGAGATCCTGGTCGCCGTCGTCGATACACAAGCTAAACTCGCGGTTGAACCTCCCGCCTTCGCGCCCCCCAAAATCCCACCCGGAACTCTTAACATGGATTAGTCTTGATTATCACCATTCCGTGGCGTAAGCCCCCACAACAAATGGAACTTTAAGTTGCGTGAACTCGTGTAAGAGTTGCGCAAGCAAGCCATTTGGCGGGGATTGTAACTCAACGCGTCGGCCTGGAACCGGAGGAATCCAGGGGGGCACCACTATGGTAGGTCAGGCAACAATTTTGAAACGATCAACCTTAGTCAGGTAAAAAATGCGATTGAATTTGCAAGGAATATTCGCCAACGCAGGCAGTAGAGCGACGTCAGCACAAGCTGTCGCCGACGACTATCGGGATAGTCTGTCCGATATGTCCGCCGGCCTGGGAACACTTCGGCCCGGAGGCTCGGTCACCGGATCGATAGAAGAATCCCGCGACCGCGACCTGTTCGCGATCCAGCTGGTCGCGGGCCAGACCTACACCTTCAATCTGATCGGCGCCGCGGGTTCGGATCCATACTTGCGGTTGCTGAATGCCAATGGAGGGCAACTGGCATTCAACGACGATTTCGGATGGTCGCTAAATTCCCGTATCACGTTTACCGCTCAAACCTCTGGTACCTTCTACCTGGAGGCAAGCAACTTCAGCTCCGGTACTGGAACCTATACGCTCACCTCGAGCGGAACCACGACGACCCCTCCGACATCGCCCAGCGACGACTATAGTGATCGCGTCGGCGATGCGTCGTCGCCGCTAGGCGCTCTGGCGGTGGGCGGCTCACGGACTGGGCGTATCGAGACGAGCGGGGACACCGATATCTTCGCGGTCACTCTTGAAGCGGGCAAGACCTATACACTCAATCTGAGCAGTGCAGCGAGCGGCGGCCTCAGTGATCCCGTAATGCGTCTTCTCAACAGTTCGGGAGTGCAGCTTGCCATCAATGACGACTTTGGCGGGTCGAGAAATTCGCAGATCACCTTCACCGCGACATCGTCTGGAACCTACTTTGTCGAAGCAAAGGCTTATGCCGCCAGCCAGACCGGCAACTACGTGGTGACGGCGCGGGACAGCACGCCCCAGCCACCAGCCGACGATTTCCGTGACAGCGTCTCGGATACGACGGCTCCGGCGGGCACGATCGCTATCGGCCAGTCAAGCACAGGCAGAATCGAGGTTGCCGGCGATGCCGACATTTTCTCGGTTAGCCTTGTTGCCGGGCAAACCTATACGTTCGATCTCAGATCGGGTGCGACCGGTGGCCTGGCAAATCCGAACCTGCGCTTGCTCGGCAGCAACGGCGTTGCCCTCGCCACCAATGACGACGCGGGCGGTTCGGCCAACTCCCAGATCGTCTATACAGCGACCACGTCAGGCACCTTTTATCTCGAAGCCACCGGCTCCGGCGGTGCCGGAACCGGCTCCTACACCGTCGCTGCAACGAACAACGTTTCGCCGCCGGATGGCGAATTCGATATCGTCGTAAACTATTCGGGCGATGCGCGCTTCCAGGCGGCCTTCGACGAAGCGGCGGCGCGCTGGGAGCAGGTCATTGTCGCGGACCTGCCCGACGTAAACACCAGCAGCTGGGGCTTGGTCGACGATCTGCTGATCGACGCCAGCGTCATCGCCATCGACGGGCCAAGCAATGTGCTCGGACGCGCCGGCCCCGACGCGCTGCGCAGCGGCTCCAGCCTGCCTTACCATGGCATCATGGAATTCGACTCCGCGGACATGGCCACGATGCTCGCCAACGGCACGCTGGTTGACGTCATCCTCCATGAAATGGGCCATGTGCTCGGCCTCGGAACCTTGTGGAGCCAGCTCGGGCTGAAGTCGGGCAATTTCCAGTATATCGGCGAAAGCGCCCTGGCTGAGTACCGGACCCTCTCCGGGCAGGCGAACGCACAATCGGTGCCTCTGGAAACCGGCGGCGGCGCCGGAACGGCCGGCGGCCACTGGGCGGAATCGGTCTTCGGCGGCGAGTTGATGACTGGCTATGCCAACGGCTCGATGGCGATGAGCCGGATGACGATCGCCTCGCTCGAAGACATGGGCTATGGCGTGGATTACTCCACAGCGGATCCGTACACCTTGCCGCCAGCTCTTCTTGGCTCTCTGCAGGCGGACCAGCCGCTCTGGATTGTCTGATTCGTCGCACGGTAGCGACCGCCTGAACGTTAAAGAGGGCCTGCCATTCGGCGGGCCCTCAGACCGTCGACAAACCCCGGCAGTTTTGCGTTTAGGGATTGGGGCTTGACCCCTTCAATACATAACTGTGTTGAGTGTGACATGAACGGGCGAGCCCGCCTCGAACTGTGCGCTGCCTCGCGCGACCAGCCAGCCATCCGCACGCTCCAGGCGCGCAACGATCTGCAGCGTTGGCGAAGCAGTCGAGCTTGCGGGCAGCGACAAGGAAAATTCTATCGTCTTTGAGCCGCCGTCGCTTTTGACGCTCGTTTTCGCGGCGCGACGTAGCGCCTTATCCTGAATGGCAGGGTCCTCGAGATAAATCTCAAGGTGACCTTCCGGGATAACCGCGCCGCCCTCGAACGTGACCGCGCCGCGAATATCTGTCGATTGTGCGGCAACCGCCCCGGCGGCCGCGGCGACAGCCGCAGCTCCGGCAGCCATTAGTACTGTGCGGCGGTCGGTCGGACGCTTCATCACACACTCTCCCTCGGGCATTTAGCAGCCAAATGGAATCATTTGACGTCCGCATAAATGCGGCAAAACAAATCGTTAGAGCGAGCTAAAGGTCTGAAAGAACCGGAACCGCTCTAATGCTGCGGCGCCCATGCCAGCCACAAGCACAGGCGATCAGTGCCGTTACAGGAGGGGGCGCCTGAAAGCGCCCCCTCCTGTAACAAGTTAGACGACAATGAAGTCCGCTGCCGACAGATTCAGATTTGTGCTCAGTTGCGCAAACTGAATGGCTGCAGCTTGTCCGGAGCCATCGGCGTCGTAAGACAATGCCCCACTGTCGGTGTCGTAGATGATGCGGTCATCGGCATCATGAGCGACACCCGCTGCACTCTTGTAAAATGCTCCCAGGGCGAGGGAACCGTCGCCGCCCACGTTCTCAAAGATGAGATTGTCCAGCAGGATCGAATCGTCGGCGACCTTGAAGTCCTTGATCCAGTCGACATTGCCGCTCCCGATCGCTGTCGAGAAGCGGAAAGAATCCTCGCCCGCGCCGCCGGTCAGCGTGTCGGCCGCCAGTCCGCCATCCAGCAGGTCGTTGCCGCCGCCGCCGGAGAGCTTGTCAGCGCCCGCAACGCCCGGCTGAGCCGGCGCGGGCGGGAATTCGACCGATACGTTCACCTCATATGTCGAGCCCGCCGGCACAGCTTCCGACCAGCCATCGCCTGGAGCCGTCGGCGACCAGCTGCCTTCCAGGATGTAGTAGGTTCCGGTTTCCTGGACGACGAAAACCGTGCTCGAATCCCGGTTGCTTGTGGAGCCTGGGTCGCCGCCGCCATCGTCGTTCTGGGCGACGATATTGCCATTGCTGTCCAGCAGCCTGACCCAGCTGTCATGGACGTCGGGATCGGCGATTCCGTCGATGTCGATCGTGATGATCGTGCCGGCCGCCAGGTTGAGGCTATAATATGCGCCCCGGCCGTTTCCGGTGGCGTTGACGGTGGTGTGGAGGATGGTCGTCGAATCGAAGATGTCCGGGTCAGCGGCTAGCGAGAAGTTATTCGAGATGTCGAAGGCGGTCGCGATCGAATTATTCGTCGCATCCGGTCCGAGGGTGGCGTAGCCGGTACCCATACCCGGGCGTGGCGGAGCATCGCCCTGATAGGCGAAATCGCCAAGCAGGGTGTCATCGCCGCCGCCGCCGTCGATCGTATCCGCGCCGCCCTGGCCAGTCAGCACATTGGCCGCGCCGTCGCCGGTAAGTTGGTCGTTGAAGCCCGAACCAGCGAGATTTTCGATCGAGATATAGGTGTCGCCGGCGGATTTGCCGCCGCCCAGTTTGAGCCTGACACCGCTGGTCGCGTCGGCGTAGTCCGCCGTGTCGCTGCCTGCGCCGCCATTCAATGTGTCTGCGCCGCCGCCGCCAGTCAGCGTGTCGTCGCCCGAGCCGCCGGAGAGTTCGTTGGCCTGGGCGTTGCCGATGAGATGGTCATCGAAGAATGAGCCGACGGCATTTTCGAAGCCGGCGAGGATGTCGTGGCGGATGATCGTACCGCGCCCGACGATCTGCACCGGGCCATCGGCGTCGCCGCCACTGGCCGTGCCGTTGGCGAGATCGATCGTCACACCGTCGGTGCTGCCTGCGTAGACAACCGTATCGATACCGGCGCCGCCATCCAGATAGTCTTGGCCGCCGCCGCCGATGATCGTGTCGTTGCCGTCTTCACCGTACAGGATGTCGCCATCGGCGCCGCCATCCAATATGTCATTGCCGCCGCCGCCATTGAAATAGTCGCCACCGCCTTGGCCCCAGAAATGATTGGCTGCGGACGTGCCGATGAAACGGTCGATGCGGTCATCGGAGCCGATCAGGTTCTCGATGCTGTAGAAAGTGTCGCCCGAGGCGGTGCCGCCGCTGGCGACGTTCGTTGCGAGGTTGACGAGCAGCTGGAAAGGGCTCTCCTTGCTGTAGTCGACCGTGTCGACGCCCGCGCCGCCCCGGAATACGTCGACGCCGTCCTGGCCGCTCAGCGTATCGTCGCCGTCGCCGCCATCGAGAATATCGTTGCCCTGGCCGCCGAGGATGGTGTCGTTGCCGCCGCCGCCATAGAGCGTGTCATTACCGTCATCGCTCTCGGTCTGGTCTTCAAGGTCCGCGACGTCGATCGTGTTGTTGATGTCACGGCTGGCGAGCGAGTCGCGGCCGCCGATGATGAGGTCATCGCCGCCCTGACCGAAGATCGTGTCATCGCCGGCGCCGCCATCGAGCGTGTCGTTCCCCCTTGTGCCGAAGATAATGCTGGTCATCGTATTGTCGCCGACGCTGGGCGGGGTTTCGCCGTCGCCGCCTCCCGGTTGGGGCGTCGACTCGTCGGCATAGATGATATTTTCGACGTTGGCGATTTTCCGGATATTCAGGTTCCTGGAAAGCAGGACGACCGTGTCGTTGCCGCCATTCGCTTCCTCGCGCACGATGTCGTCGACGGAGTCGACGAAGTAGATATCGTCGCCGCCATAGCCAGCCATGCGGTCGCCGCCGCCGCGGCCGTCAAGGACATTGGCGCCGTCATTGCCGATCAGGACGTCGCTATACCTGCTGCCGATGCCGTTCTCGATGTAATAATCGGTCCCATCGGCATTGTGCCCGGCAAAGATCGACACATTGTTGCTATGGCCGTTGACGCTGGAGAACTGTCCGGCGCGCAAGTCGAGGATCGTGCCGGCCGTGGAGCCGGAGAAGTCGATCGTGTCGGTTCCGCCGGTGTCATGGATCACGAAACCGATATCGTGCTGCATCCCCGAGGCGGTGAGCTGGTAGCCATACTGCGTGCTACCGAAGCCGTAGACGTTGTCGCCTGTGTTGAGGTCGATATGCTGATAGGTGCGCACGCCGTTCGCGTCGACGGTCGAGAAAAAGCGGCGGATGACGGCTTCAATGTCGGCCATGAGCGGCGTTGACGCCGACCAGCGGGTGCCTTCGCCGACGTCGATCCCATCGAAATAGGACATGACGCTGTATTGCTGGCGGTCGTAGGTCCAGGTCGCATTGTTCAGATAGTTGATCTGTATGCCGCCGGGACCGCTGTAATTGTAGAGGCCGGGATGGTTCAGGCCGAACTCGTGGCCGAATTCATGGATGAAGGAATCGAACACATAGCCGCCAATATCGGTCTTGTTGGGCTCCGTGTCGTGGAAACGCTGACCTATGCTGACATAACGATTGCTCGAATAGGCGCTGCCATCGTCCTCCTCGCCCAGTTCGGGGCTGACAACCTGCATCCAGTCCGTCGCGCGATTGAATGGAGCGTCGTCGACGATTTCGAACTTCAGAGGGGTAACGGAGGCCCACATCTGCAGGGCGCCGATCGCGGCGGCCTTGTAATCGGGATGGTTATTGAGCTCAGTGACATTGATTCTCAGCGTTCCCGCCGCGATCGCCGGCGTCAGGCTGCGGCCAAGCGCTCCAACGTAGGTGAGGAAGGCTTCGTAGTCTTCGCTCTTGCCATATGGATTGTCCGGCGTCTGGTCGTTGACCCACCATTGGTCGCTAGTCTGGCTTGGGTTCGGCATCGTTGGGATTCCTCTCTCACAACCGTGAGTAAATCACAGCTGTACGGTTTGCTGCTGCCAACTGCCAGCAGGCATCGCTTGCGCTCGCCTGCTGAGCCCCGCCACCCTTCGCCGATAATGCTATTGGAATCTTCGACTTGTCTACCCTGTTAAGACGCGGTGTATGATGTCGCGTCAGTGACCCGCCACTGCTTTTTCCTGCAGCGGAGGTTAGAGCCCCGGCGCTTTGAGTTATGCATCTGGCGCGGGTTCAGCAACCGGCGGGTGCGGAAACCGCTGGGTGACGCAGCGCCGGCATCGTAGTCTTCACGCACCGATACCCTGGCTGTCTTTCCATAGGTCGAGGCATTTTGGATCAGGATCGTCACACGTCGGCGCGGCGCAACAAGCGCGCCGCACAATCAATTGACGCTGCGCCGCGATGGCTGAACGCGTGCCTCCGCCACTCCGAATTTCGCAAGGCGACGGACCAGATCGGCGAAGCTTGTTCAGCGATCTGGGCGCCGGTTCTACAACCGGGATGGGCGTGATATTTTTCAGTAACAATCGATGCGAACAAGAGCGCGCCCCTTGCAGCCTTTCCACGCATCTTTCTCCAGTCTTCCCCGGTATCTTGCCAGTGGACGCGCTTCCATTGTTATGTTTGACTGGATATATCGATCTGAGAGGCTTGGGACTGAAGCAGCCGGCCTTTTGGACAGATGCATCTATCAAAGACGGGAGTTGATCATGCTTGGAGTTAGAGGCTTTGGGGTAGCGCTTACCGCTGCTGCCGGCGGCATCGCCGCGATGCTTTGTTCGGCAACGGCGTCGATGGCGCAGGAAAAAGTGGTGGTCTTCGCGGCCGCCAGCCTGAAAAACGCCCTCGACGCGGTGAACGCAGCCTGCGAAGCCGATGTCGGCGAACAGGCAACGATTTCCTACGCGGCAAGCTCGGCGCTGGCCAAGCAGATCGAGGAAGGCGCGCCGGCCGACGTCTTCATTTCGGCCGACCTCGACTGGATGAAATATCTCTCGGACAAGAAGCTGACCAGGACGGATACCGAAGTGAAGTTGCTCGGCAACCGCATCGTGCTGGTTGCGCCGAAGGATTCGAAGGCTGAAACTACCATCGCCGCGAACTTCGACCTCGCCGGCCTGATCGGCGACGGCAAGCTCGCCATGGGCGACGTAAAGGCAGTGCCCGCCGGCAAATACGGCAGGGCCGCGCTCGAAAAACTCGGCGTCTGGGGCTCGGTCGAAGGCAAGGTGGCGCAGGCCGAAAATGTACGCGCCGCACTGAAGCTGGTGTCGACCGGTGAGGCCGCCGCCGGCATCGTCTACCAGACCGACGCCAACGCCGAACCGGGTGTCAAGATCGTGGGCGTTTTCCCAGAAGACACGCACCCGCCGATCATCTATCCCGTCGCGCAGACCGAGGGCTCGAAGGACGACGACACGCCGGCCTTCCTGAAATGCCTGCAGTCGGCCAAGGCGAAGCCGCTTTTCGAAGCGCAGGGCTTCACGGTGCTTGCGCCGGCCGTCTCGAATTAAGATAGATTTCAGGCCATGATTCTGCCGACCAACATCATGGCCTGAACACATGCAATGGCTGCTGGACCTCACGCCCGACGAATGGAATGCGGTCCGGCTGTCGATCAAGGTCGCCACATGGGCGATGGTGGTGAGCCTGCCGTTCGGCATCCTTGTCGCGCTGATCCTGGCGCGCGGCCGCTTCTGGGGAAAATCGATCCTCAACGGCATCGTGCACCTGCCGCTGATCCTTCCGCCCGTGGTGACCGGGTATCTGCTCCTCTTGAGCTTCGGCAAGCGTGGACCGGCGGGCGCCTTCCTCGCCGAACATTTCGGCATCGTGTTTTCCTTCCGTTGGACGGGTGCCGCGCTTGCCTGCGGAGTGATGGCGTTTCCGCTGATGGTGCGTGCCATCCGGCTCTCCATCGAGGCGGTCGACCGGCGGCTTGAAGCGGCCGCCGGCACGCTGGGCGCCAACCCGCTCTGGGTGTTTGCAACGATCACGCTGCCGCTGATCCTGCCCGGCATCATCGCCGGCATGATCCTCTGCTTCGCCAAGGCGATGGGCGAATTCGGCGCGACGATCACCTTCGTTTCCAACATTCCCGGCGAAACGCAGACCTTGCCCTCGGCGATATACACCTTCACCCAGGTGCCGGGCGGCGACGAGGGCGCGCTCAGGCTGACGCTGATCTCCATCGGCATCGCCATGCTCGCGCTGATCGCGTCGGAGGTGCTGGCCCGCCGCGTCGGCAGGACAATGGAAATCGAATGACGCTGTCCGTCGATGTCCGTCACCGGCTGGGAGCATTCGAACTCGAAGCCGCCTTCGAGACGAACGGCCGGCTGACCGCGCTGTTCGGGCCGTCCGGTTCGGGCAAAACATCGCTGGTCAACCTGATCGGCGGGCTGATAAGGCCGGACCGGGGCCGTATCGCCGTCGACGGGCGCTTGCTGGTCGACACGGCTGCCGGAACCTTCCTCGCCAAGCACAAGCGGCGCATCGGCTATGTGTTCCAGGACGCCCGGCTCTTTCCCCACATGTCGGTCAGCCAGAATTTGCGCTACGGGCGTTTCTTCCGACCGAAGACGGAACGTTACGCCGACATGGCGGCGGTGGTGGACCTGCTCGGCATCGGCGACCTGCTCGACCGCAAGCCCAATCTGCTCTCGGGCGGCGAAAAGCAGCGCGTGGCGATCGGGCGCGCATTGATCGCCAGCCCGCAGCTCATGCTGATGGACGAACCGCTGGCTTCGCTCGACGATGCGCGCAAGGCCGAGATCCTGCCCTATATCGAAAGGCTGCGCGACGAGACCAGGATTCCCATCGTCTATGTCAGCCACTCCATCGCTGAAGTGGCGCGGCTGGCGAGCGACATCGTCGTGCTTGCCGGCGGCCGGGTGACCGCGTCGGGACCCACCGCCGAGATCATGCAGCGGCTCGACCTGCTGCCCGAAGAGGAGCGCGCCGAAGGCGGCTCCATGCTCGACCTTGCGGTCAGCGGCCATGACGACCAATACGGCCTGACCATGCTCACCTCCGGCGCTGGTGAATGGCGACTGCCGCGCATCGATACGGCGGTCGGCAGCCGCGTGCGGGTGCGGGTGCGCGCCCGCGACGTGATGATTGCAACCGAGCCGCCGCAGGGCCTGAGCGCGATGAACATCGTGGCCGGAAGGATCGTCGAAATCGCTATGGGAGACGGCCCCGAAGCGCTGGTGAAGATCGATTGCGGCGGCGGTATCTTGCTGTCGCGCATCACCCGGCATTCGGTGCAGGCATTGGGGCTCGAACCCGGCAAGCGCGTGTTCGCGGTGGTGAAGGCGGTAACCTTCGACAGAGCCAACATCGCCTCGCGGGCACCGCTGGCGGGCGGGAGATAGTGTGCTGCCCCTCACCTTCTGCATGCCCCTCACCCTTACCCTCTCTCCGTGAATGACGGGGAGAGGGGATGCGTTGCGGTCTCCACCTGTCTCCCTCCCCTCGATGGGGAGGGTGGCCCGCAGGGCCGGGTGGGGTGATGGCTGATGTGCGGATATCACTTCCTCCTATATCACCCCCTCCGTCTCGGCTTTCGCCTCGACACCTCCCCCATCGAGGGGGAGGAGGGGCGTCGGCGTTGTGGCCGACCACCTTCGCTCCGCTCTGGTCTGCCGGCTTGTCTATTATGACCCCCTCTCCGGTTTGCTGCGCAAACCACCTCTCCCCCGCTTCGCAGGGGCGAGGAACCGCTGCCGCGATGCCAGCGCCTCTCCAGCTTGGGTTCCTCGCCCCTGCGAAGCGGGGGAGAGGTGTCGAGGCGAAGCCGAGACGGAGAGGGGGTCTTTTCATCAGCACAAGCGTCTTCGTCGCCACGCCCGCTTTCGCGTCTGGCTATTGAAAGAAAAGTGGGAAGCGGCGCCTGGGACCGTGCCGTTTCAAATTTATACGAGGCCCGGTCTCCCAGGCGCCGCCGGTGTTCTTGCCCGACCGCAAAGGGAGCGCGGGTTTTCACACCGCGAACTAGCCTCGGTCAGGCCCGGACCTCGGGGCATCCTCGCCCCAGCAACGCCACCG
>NZ_FOSL01000045.1 GCF_900114255.1 Neomesorhizobium albiziae
ATGCGCACCGGCTTGTCCGTCATACGCCAATTGGTTCGCGACGCGATCGACAGAAATTCCGAGGATTGGATGATCGTGGCGCTAGACCAACTCTTCCATCCGGCGAATGACCATTCGCGCTTTCCGTCTGCTGAGCGCTTCGCCATGGGCAAAGAGCTATCCGAACACATCCTGGCACTGAATCCCTTGCAAGGCGACGGACCTAAGTTCCGGTCTTATCCGGCGGTCGCTCGGTACTATCATGAGAGCGGCAACAAAGATCGCGCGATTGAGTTGGTCGAGCTGGCACTGAAGTCGCTGGACGGTCCGGAGCCTATCGCGGACGAACTGAAACAGCACCTTCTACCGCATTTACTGCAGGCCTTGGCCAACTACAGGGGTGAGAAGGTTTGTTACGGCGCTCTCTGTGCGGCTCCGCAAAACAATTTCCCCAAAGTGACAAAGCGCAGCCTGCCGAGGAGAAAACATAAAAAGGGGTGATGGTCGGAATTGTTTACTGGCCAATTCGCCCATTTCCCTCACGTGGCTGTCGCAAATAGGGTCCATGCAGGCACCTGGTGGATCGTTTGCAACAGGTTCGAGGCTCGAATGTTGCGATGACCTCCGGCCGCATCGCGGCGGAAGTGATCTTCCAGATGAAGTGCACCGCCATCCCATGACGGCGAATAATCTCGCGCTCTACAACAATTTGCTGAACGACCCCCTCATTATCGAGGGACAGAAAAGTACAAGGAGATGCGGGGTGCATATCCATTCGCAGAACATCTTTCTCAGTATCCGCTGCGCTCGTCTCCAATGCGGTGCGGAATTTCGTCCGCGTCGACGGCACGCCGAAGTTGGAGAAGGAGAATTCGACTTGAAGATGCATACGAGGACCTCTTGAATGACCTTTTATGACGTTTGCACCAAAAGCTCGGCGCATCGCCGCCCCCTCTCCACCTTTCGCAAGCATCTTAAAACGACAGTACTAACGGCGGCGCTGCTGACCGCAGCGTCGGCGGGAAGTGAGGCGCAGCAGTATATTAATGCCGACGGCAGCCGGACCAACGATCTGGAAGCCGCGAGGGAAAGCTGGCGCAACGACGCGGAATTCAACGGCAATGACGGGCTTGGCGCGATTAATGCCGATGCCGCCTACGCGGCGGGCTACACCGGCAAAGGGGCAAAGCTCGGCGTGATCGACCAGCCCGTCTGGGGCGGCCATCCGGAATTCGCCGGCAGGTTTACCTTCCTCCCCACCAGCGGCACGCGCGTTTACACCGATCCTTACATCCCGGTCGAAGCCGGCGATCCCTTCTTCGCCGACGGCCGGCAATTCATCGACGGTTTCGGCGAGATTTCGAGCCACGGAACCCATGTGGCCGGCATCGCGGGAGCCAACCGGGATGGCGCCGGCATGATGGGTGTCGCCTTCGGCTCCCATGTCTATGCCGCCACCAATTTCGATCCGGGTCCGGAAGACGGCATCGTGCTCGGCAACGACGGCGCGGTCTATGGTGCCGCCTGGCAGGCGATGATCGACAGCGATGTCGACATCGTCACCGACAGCTGGGGCATCGGCCTTTCCAGTTCGGCCTGGTCTTATCAGCAGGCCTACGGACAGTTCCAGGAAATCGAGGCGATCCGCGGCACACCGGAAGGCGGCGCCTATGACGGCGCCATCAAGGCGGCGCGCAGCGGCATCGTGGTCGAGTTCTCGGCTGGCAACGATGGCGGCCTGGAGCCTGACGCGATGGCTGGCTTGGCAAGCTTCGTGCCCGACATCGAGAAATATTGGCTGACGACGATGAGTGTCGTCGCCGACGAGGAAAACCCGCAAGGGTTTTCACGCAGCAGTTTTTCCAGCATTTGCGGCTACACGAAGTATTTTTGCGTCGCCGCGCCGGGAACCCAGATCAACAGCAGCATTCCAAACGGCGACATCACCGGCCTCGAGCGGGGCGACATCGTCGACGATTCGCGAATGCATCCGACCGATGCCGAGCTCAGTGGCACTTCCATGGCGGGTCCCTTCGCCACCGGCGCCTTCGCAGTGCTGAAGGAACGCTTCCCCTATCTCGCCAATGGCGAGGTCAACGAAATCCTCAAGACGACGGCAACGGACCTCGGCGACGCCGGCGTCGACAACGTTTTCGGCTGGGGGCGCATCGACCTGGAGAAGGCGCTGAAAGGCCCCGCCCAGTTCCTGGGGCGCTTCGAGGCAAAGCTGCCCGGCTTCTATCGCGGCTCCCGCGAGGAGGTCTGGAGCAACGACATTTCGCAGGACGCGCTGGATCAGCGCAAGGGCGAGGATGCGCAGACGATCGCCGATTGGAAAGCAACGAAGATCGCCAAAGGCTGGCAGAACGGGTTGACCGAGGAGACCATCCAGAAAATCAGGAACGACGTCGCGGCAGAGGTGACGCCCGACGCCTTCAACGAGGCGATCGAGCTGGTGCGGGTTTGCTACGAAGCGGCCGACGCGGTAAAATTCGAAGGCGGCTCCGAAGAGGCCGCCGACGCGGCTGATACCGCCATGCGTGCAAATCCGATCGCCGTCTCCCTATGGAACGCATTCCGTGCCACGGCACCCAACACGAGCATTCCGCAGGCGCCGCAGTTCGTCGACTTCACTGGTACTCCCGAAGCGAGTGTTGGTACGATACGGGAGGAGCGGGTCGCGGGGGCAATTTCCGAGTTCAATGCCTATGAGGCACTCGTGGCCACACTCACCGCCAGACTTACCGACCCCAACAACTATTTGGGAGGCCTTACCAAATCCGGCGCGGGCACGTTGCGGCTGACTGGCGACAGCACCTATCAGGGCGATACGCTTATCAATGGCGGGCTGCTCGCCGTCGACGGCTCGCTGACCTCGAAAGCCGTGGTCAATGCGACAGGTACGCTCGGCGGCGTTGGCTCGGTCGGCGGCATCGTCGCCAACAGCGGCGGCATTGTCGCGCCGGGAAATTCCGTCGGCACGCTGACATCGAACGGCGACGTGACCTTCAATGGGGGCAGCACGCTGCACATCGAGGTGAACGGTACCAGCGCCGACCAGCTCGTGGTCAACGGCGCGACGACGCTGCTCGGCGGCGTGGTGATGGTGACGCCCGAAACCAGCGGTGCGCAGCAGCTCACCCCGCAGCAGAAGCTCGCGGCTTTGCTGGACCAGACCTACTCAATCCTCACCTCATCGGGCGGCATTACCGGCAAATTCGATCAGGTGGTGCCGACCTATGCGTTCATCGACACCACGCTGGCCTATTCGGCGAATGGTCTGGAACTCGCTCTTGCCCGCAATGATCTCAGCTTCGCCGACTTTGCAACCACCCGAAACCAGAAGGCGACGGCGGCCGCCGTCGAAGCGTTCGGACAAGGCAACGTTATCTACGCCACAATCGCGACGGCTACCGTGTTCGACAACCTCGCCGCCATCTACCAGTCCCTCTCCGGCGAAATTCATGCCACGCTGAAAGGCGTGCTGATCGAGGACGGCCGGTTCGTCGGCCAGGCGGCGACCGAACGGGTGCGGAACGCCTTCGGTGGGGTCGCCGTGAGGCCGCAAGCGACGATCAGCCCGATGGGCTATGGACCGGAAGCGAAGGACCTGGCGCACAGCGCCGCCTTCGCCGCGGACCAGCCGGCGCCGATGGCCGCGAACCCCACCTTCGCGCTTTGGGGTCAGGCCTACGGCTCCTGGGCGGATGCCGACAGCGACGGCACCGCTGCCGGTTACAACCGCGATCTGGGCGGCATCGTCACCGGCTTCGACGGCCTGGTCGCCGACAGCTGGCGCGTCGGCCTTCTGCTCGGCTACGGCAACACGTCTCTGGACAGCGGCAGCGATCAGGCTTCAGTCGACAGCTTCCAGATCGGTGTCTACGGCGGCACCCAATGGAATGCGGTCGGCCTTCGTCTGGGCGCCACCTACGCGCATCAGGAGATCGACACGGACCGCAGCGTGGTCGTCGGGGGCCTCGCCAGCGAGCACAGCGCTTCCTATGACGCGCAAACCGTGCAGCTCTTCGGCGAGGTCGGCTACAGGATCGACACCGCCTACGCGGCTTTCGAGCCTTTCGCCGGCGCCAGATATGTGCATCTGGAGACTGACGGGTTTCAGGAAGACGGCCCCACCACCAATCTTTCGGGCCTCTCAGGAACGAGCGATGTCGGCGTGACGACGCTCGGCCTTCGTGCTTCGCATGAGTTTCTTGTGCGCGAAAACACCGTCCTCACCGCGCGCGGCATGGTCGGATGGAATCATGCCTTTGGCGACGTGACGCCGGAGCAAAGCCTCGCTTTCGCGGGCGGTCAGGCCTTCAACATCGAAGGCATGCCGATCGCCGAGGATGCGCTTGTCGTCGAGGCCGGCTTCGATGTCGGCATCGGGGCGAACGCCAATGTAGGGCTGTCCTACACCGGGCAATTCTCCGGCGACATCAGCGATAACGGGGTCAAGGCGGATCTGACAGTTAGATTTTGATGGCAGACCGGCGCGTCATCACGAGGTGACGGCCGCTGACGCGCTTCCTGCTGGCACCGCCCGCACCGGAGCCCATAATCGTCAGATACGCTTCCAGCTGCAGTGGGTTGCTCCGATGAAAACTGCGTTCACGTTTGAGCCTTTTGATTCCGCGCAGGTCGTACGCACAACAGCCTGTCGCCAGGAGCGTCTGTCCTTAGAATGCAACCGGCGTCATCGATCGACAGAGGCGCACGACGGAACCTTATGGTACCGGGCGATTTATGCCTGTCTATCTCCCTCCGCGGCCGGCACGGCGAGGTTCATGTGCTCGGATCCGGCTCACTGAACAACGCCCTCCCCTCGATATACGCTCTTCCACACATAGATCGCGTCATCGAAGGCCTCTTCGACCGCGTTGCCGTACCATCTGGTGACGATACGGTAGACCTTGCCGAAAAGCTTCGTCCCATGCGGTTGTAGGGCAGGCGTCTACCAGGTCAGGCTTCAGCTCCGAGGCATGTGACACCGACTTCATCTGGATACTGTGTGACGCTGATGCGCACGACGGCCTTGCGGATATGGGAACAGCACGACCCGATCGCCGGATCGAACGGTGACGGCAAGCGGATCGAGCGAACCTAATTCGATGGGACCGGCATCGCTCGCGATAGAGGACACCGGCCACAAGTGCCGAGACTTCGATAGGACGTTGTTTAGCCCGACGGATCGACGTCGGATGCGCCCGCGATCACGCGGACGCCACGGCGCGCGAGTGTCCACCACGAGACCTTGCCCAAGGAAGAGCACAAGCTGGCGCATTTCTGCTCGATGTGCGGGCCGAAATTCAGCTCCATGTGCATCTCTCACGACATTCGCTCGGAAGCCAGAAAGAGGGCATGGCGGCTATGGCCGCGAAATCGCGAGGGCGGCGATCCCAGGGGCGCGGGCGCCATTCGCAGCCGATAGGCTGCCCCGCGCCAAGGGCGAAGCCGGATGGCCGAGACCGTCTGAGCCTGCCGAAGAAAAGCGGGCTCGGTTCACGAGCACCGGCGCGCGGGCGCGCCATTCAGCTGCAGCTCAAGTTCGCCAACGGTCAGTTTCGGGCGCCCGGATCGGACCACAGCCGTTATTTTTGCGGCGGTCTGATCAAATCGCAGGGATCAACGTTCAGTGCGGCCGCCAACTGCCCGAGCACGCTTACGCTCGCAGAAACACGGGCGCGTTCGATCGAGCCCACGTACCGCATGCTGAGCTCAGCGCGCGCCGCCAGCTCTTCTTGCGTCAGGTCCTGCTCATGGCGCAAACGACGCATATTGATCGCCATGATCTCCTTGAGATCCACAGCGAGATAGGGACCTGAACGGGAACTATCGTTCTAGGAATGATCGTTCCTATTCGCTATAGAGGACCGGTCGACAGAGCCCCCTTGTGCGGATCACAACCGAACCGAAAAGGCATAAAGTTCGTCATGAAGCCGGAAATCATTGAAGAAGTCCCCTGGTCGGACAGTCTCACGGTCTACGACAACGAGCACTTCACGACGTACATGAGGCTCCTGGACGCTTCCGCCGACAATGCCACCGAAGACGAAATGGCGCATCTGATCCTCGGCATCGATCCGGCACGCGAACCGGAGCGCGCCCGGAAGGTTGTTCGCAGTCATCTCGACCGCGCGAACTGGATGGTCACGACTGGCTACAAGGAATTGTTCGCCAGCTGACCAATTGCGCGGCGCCTTCCACCACACTTTCAAGCAAGGAAGTCCCTGTACCCGCCGTTCATCAGCGCATGGCCGCGGTGAATGGCGCGGCGGATGCGGTCACGCAGATGATCGCGCGGATCTTTCCAGTCGGCCTGGACCCGCGGTTCGCCGATCAGCGCTGCAGCGATTTCCCGGTGCGAAGCCCCCGCAAGCGAACCGTCGAGCGCCTGGAGGACGAAGCGGAGGCGTCGACCACGCGCTTCCGGCGGGGACAAGGTCTTTGGCAGTCGTCCGTCCGCCGTAAGACGGTTGAGACATTCAAGCGCCCACAGGCGCTGTTTCAACTGACCGGCGGGCCAGATTGCGTCGATATGGAATCGGACGGGCAGCAAAACGCTGGCGCCAGACACGACAAGCTGGACGTTCCGGTCGCCATGCCGCGACAGAACATGTTGGCGGCCGTCGCCCGCCAACAGGACCGTTGCACGGGCATGGCAGCGCCGTCTGGTCCTGGCGCGGCAGGCGCTCACTCCCCCGGGCTATCGCACCAACGGCCATCGCTGCACTATAATCTGCAGCACAACCAGACCGCCGAGTGCTTTTCCACCAGTCTGTCCGCAAGCGGCTTTGACTATGGTATCACGACTCGCAGCTTGGCTGTCGCGTCGCGCAGGTCGAGCAGGACAAGCTCGCAGGGGCCACAGCTGCATAATCCCGCGCTGTGGACAAGGTCCTGGCCCAGTCGACCGCGTGGCCACCCGCCGCCGCATATTCGCGCACAGCACTGCCAATGGCCTTGTCGTCTTCAATGAGCAGTATTCGCATCAGGTGTGCCGAGCTTCCAGGTCGAGGGCAAGACTCTTCTCTTATAAGACAGAACCTGACGCCACGCTGAATCGCCGTCGCGCAACATCGCCGGAAGCTGTCAGGTCGTTGTCAGCTACGGTTGCTAGAAGCTCTTCCTGGCGGGGGACAGTCTATGGAGGGTGGTTCGTGAATCGCTGCACATCATTCGCAATTTTTGCTTTTGGCGCTTTCTGCGCCACGTCGACCGTCGCCACGGCGGCGGATCAAACCATCTATGCTGCGCCAGACAAGGGCGTCGTGTTTGTTGGTGGCGTCGGCTACACTTGGCTAAAGGGCAACGAGCTTGTCTACGATGAAATGGGCAATCGAATCAGCAAATTGATCTGGGAAACCGACGCGCCGGTTCTGACCACTGGCCTCAAGGCGGAGGTCTGGAACAACTGGACCATTTCAGCCAACGCTGTCTTCGGTTTCTCCGGCAACAGCCATATGGAAGACTATGATTGGATCGCACCCTATGCGCCGAGCCTTGCTGAAGGGGATTGGTCGCATCAGTCGATCCACCCCGACACCGAACTTGACCGCTACATCAATCTTGACATCGCAGCAGGCCGAGACTTCCTGATCAACGATGCCACGACTATCAACCTGCATGGCGGCTTCAAATACAGCAACGTGAAGTGGAGCGCCTTTGGCGGCTCGTTCACCTATAGTGAGAATGGCTTCCGGGACACCGTCATCAACTTCGCCGACGGCGAACACGTCATCAGCTACGAACAGCGCTATCCGGGCCTTTTCCTTGGCGCGGAAGCGACCTCGAAGTTCGACAACTGGACTCTCTCGGGTCTGCTCCGCGGCGGCTTCACCGTCGATGCAAGCGATGTTGACCACCACTGGCTCCGCAGCCTGCGATTTGAGGACGACTTCGACATAGTTCCGTTCATCTCGGTCGGCGCGAGGGCCGATTATCAGATGACCGAACGCGCCAGCCTCTTCCTAGCCGGTAATTTCGACAAGTATTTCCGCGAGAAAGGCGACACCACGCTCGACGACATCGCGACGGGCGCGCAAGTGGCGGCCTTCGAGGATAGCGTAGGCATGGACTTCTATGCCGTTACCCTATCGGCCGGCTTCAAGCTGACCTTCTAACCCCCGGCGGCACGGAAACGGCGGGCCAGCGTCAGCCATAAGGCGAAATGCACTTTCGGCGCTGGCCGTTTGCTCAACGTAGGTTGTTATCCAAGAGGCGATACGTACTGTATCTCTTATAGCACCATTCGATATGAGCGCGCGAAACACGTTCGTTCGGAGCTGCCCGGACTCTGCATGGCCGGAGACCATTGCACCAACCGCCGCGTCGAATATCAAGGCGATTTCAAGGCAAGAGCTCAGTCGTCCAACCATTCAATTTTGCGGATCGCGATGCCATGGAAACAACTGTTGCTGCATCGCGATCCGTACTCGGGTCCTGATTTGTCCACCAGGCCCTTAAGGCTGCGGGCTCGTCTGTCAGCTCGTGGTCAGGATGAAACGGCGGTTCGGCGCCAGCACCGGCCGCGCATTCATCGGGTAAAGCGCGGTGAACCTAGAGATGTCGGCTGCGTCGACCTGCAGCGGCTCACGTGCCACCATCCAGTCGACGATCTCCGAGCATGGCGGCGTCGTCAGCGAGCCCTCGTAGCTCCAATAGTCCAATGAGGCCGGCAGAAGGCCGTTGGCATCGACGTCCTTGACCGAGGCTTTGACGCCCGTCTCTGTCGGGAAAACCGCGGCAAGGCTTGCAAACGTCTCGTTCTTAGCACCCGGAGTTAGGAACACGCCAAGCACGCCGAGCGCACCGCTTTCGCGATCCCTGTGGACGAAATGCACCTCCAGGGGGAAGGTCTTGCCTTCCACCAAATGTTCGCTCGGCGCGTGGAAGTGAAATTGCAGAAATTCGTAGGCCTTGCCGCCCCGGGTGAGCGTGCTGCCTTCCGGCACGTTGATCTGGATCGTGTGGCCGTTGTTGACGACCGTGCCGCCGCCTGCCTTCCAGTCGAGGCCGATTTGCGGGATGTCCGCCTTGATGGCCCCCCTTCAGGTCCACAGGCGACTGCTGCCCGCCGGCCGAGTACGTGGCGTTCGCGCCATCGAGCGACCCCCAGTGCTCTGGACCGTTTTTCGTTCATAACTCCAGTGGACGCCTTCGTCGGCACGACCCGTCCGCGCGCAGATCGCACATGCGCCCAAAGATATGAATCCTTCGATCAAATTGCGCCGTTGCATGTGTTCGTTCACTCCTTTTCTGCTACGGGATCAACCGCGCCGCATGGCCGAGTAATTGCTTTCTGCGGATGCGCAGGCGCTGGTGATCAAGGGTGGCCATGCGAGGGGACCCAGATCAACGCATATCCTGTTGAGCTCCGATCAGGAAGCCATCCGCTTCGACATGCCGCGGCTTCCTGGATAGATGCGCGGGACGGGCTGCATGCTGGCTAGCGCGAGCGCCGGGCGTCTAGCCCAGGCGAAGCCGCTTTACGCAGTCCGCTGCGGCCATTGCAACATCAAGCGCTTCTACAAGCCGATGGAGCTGCGCGACGTCATCGGCAATGCCTGCCACCTGCCCCGCATCATGGGAAAGCGTAGGGGTCCACGCCGCGCCCCTCGCGGCCATTTCTCGGGCTGATCGGGCATCTCTTGAGATGAAGAGATATTCTGCCGCGTCAAGAGCGACCTCGACTCTCTATTCTGACTCCTCTTCCCGAATGTGTTGCCGCAGAAGCAATGAGGCCCGTCATGGTAAATAGCGATCCTTCCGTTTGCCGAGGAACGCCAGCCGCGCCGGCGCGCGCCAGAGCGAGCTAGCTGTCGCGGCGGCACACCCTACGAATCCACTGGCGCCGGATCATAGGAACTGGTTGCATGCGTCCGTTCGAACGCAGCTTGCTGGTGCGATCGATAGACTTCAAGTCCGTCAACCAGGTTGTCGAGCTCGCGGATGGTGCGGCCAAAAAGTGTTGGCGGGGCTCGCACGGCCCAACAGGTCGGCGAACCGGTAGGCCACCATATCCTTTTTCTTGGGTCCCACTCTTTCCCCTGGCGGTGTGTAGATCCACACGCGCAGCCGAGCTCGCACAGGGGATCAATCCGGCGCTTGCGGTTGCACTCGTTGTCGGATCTTCGACGATGTCGGACATGCGACACAGCGATGTCAGAGTGATGGCATTGTTCTGAAATGATTTTCTCATTTGGCACGACACATGCAGGGCTATCCGCAAACGCGCTGCGGCACGGACTGAGGAGAAATCATCCCATGAACACGCTCGCCGAATATGCGGTCGCCGCCGCGAAAACTGAGCTCTGCCGAGCCGACGGAAGACTTTGCGTTTGTCTTCCAGTCGACAGCATTCTTCAGGTTGTCCGCACATGACCACAATAGATCTCCGCCCAACGCTGACTGCTCCCGACGATGATCCCTATCTTTGGCTTGAAGATGTAGAAGGCGAACGGGCACTTGCTTGGGCCGCCAGCCAGTCGGCCAGGACCCTGGAGCATTGCGATGGAACGCAGTTCGAGCGCGACCACGACGCCCTGACAGCGATTTTCGACCGTCCTGACAAGATTCCCCTGATCACGCGCCGCGGCCGTTACCTCTACAATTTCTGGCAAGATGCCGGAAATCCGCGCGGATTGTGGCGCCGAACCACCCTTGTCGCCTACATGAAGGCGGATCCCCAGTGGGAGCGACTGCTCGATCTGGACGCCCTCGCCGCTAGCGACGGAGAGGACTGGATCTGGGGCGGCGCGTCCCTCGAACCGGAGAGACGGGAAAGAGCCGTTCTGCGCCTGTCGCGCGGCGGCAGCGACGCGGTCGTGCATCGCGAATTCGATCTGGGGTCTCTGAGCTTTGTCGCCGACGGCTTCAATCTCCCGGAGGCCAAGGGCAGCATTAATTGGCTCGACCCTGACACGCTTCTGCTTTCCAGTGCGCTGGGTGATGGCATGGCCACCCGCTCCGGCTACGCGCGAACCGTGCGGGTGTGGAAGCGTGGCGCGGATCCGCTCGTCGCGCCGGTAATCTTCGAGACCGGTTCCGAATCCCTCGAAGTGTCTGGCCATGTGGACCACACCGCCGAGAGCGAGCGCCTTTGGTTCATCGAGAAGCCGGCCTTCTTCGAGGTGATAGGCCGAATCGGCGACAGGAGCGGGCCGAAGATGCAGATCGACCTTCCTCCGGACGCCCGGTGGGATGGCTTCGGCGACTGGCTGGCTGTAAAGCCGCGCAAGCCCTGGACGGTGGGAGGGACGACGCATGCCGCCGACGCGCTGATCGGCATCTCGCTTTCCTCCTTCATCGCCGGCGAGCGCGATTTTGCCACCCTCTTTGAACCAGGCGACAGGCGCTCCCTGCAGTCATTCTTCTGGGATAACGGGAAGCTGATCATCTCCTACCTCGTCAACCTCGTTCCGCGTTTCGAGATGTTCACCCCCGGCCCGCAGGAATGGACGCGCCGAGCCCTGGACACCGTGCCCGCCGAAGGGACTGTTCACCTCTGGCCGCTCGATGCGGAAGATCACGAGACCAATGGAGAGGTCCTCGTTTCGGCTCAGGACCCGATCACGCCGCCGCACCTACTCCTCTTCGACCTCAATGCCGCGCCGCCTCTCGGCGCTCCAACAATCCTGAAGCGCGACCCGGAGAATTTCGACGCATCCGGGCTGGTGGTCACGCGCCACGAAGCAGTCTCGACCGATGGTGAGATGATCCCCTATACGCAGGTCGGCCCGGCGAACGGGAACGGGGATGCCCCGGTTCACCTCACCGCCTACGGCGGGTTCGGCCGATCACTCCTGCCCTACTACAACTTCTCGATCGGCAAGCTGTGGCTCGAACGCGGCGGCACGAGCGTGGTGGCGAACATCCGGGGCGGCGGCGAGTTCGGCACCCGTTGGCACGAGGCGGGGCGCAGGGAGGGCAAGCGTCTCACCCATGACGATTTCGCCGCCGTTGCTGCCGACCTCGTGCGAAGGGGCATTACGCGGCCGAGGCGGATTGCCGCCGAGGGCGGCTCAAATGGCGGCCTCCTGATCGCCAATATGCTTACCCGCTATCCTGAGCGTTTCGGCGCGCTGTTCTGCACAATCCCGCTTGTCGACATGCGCCGCTACACCAAGCTTTTGGCGGGCGCGAGCTGGATTGACGAATATGGCGATCCCGACAAGGCGGAGGATTGGACTTTCCTCAAGGAAATCTCCGCCTATCACGCTGCGACGCCGGGACAGCCCTATCCGCCGATCTTGCTCGCCACCACGAAGCGGGACGACCGCGTCCACCCGGGCCACGCGCGTAAGATGGCCGCAAAGCTGCAGGCTCTTGGCTATCCCGCTTACTTCTACGAGTCCGGCGCGGGCGGGCACGGCTACGGCAAGGACAATCGGGAGCGGGCCGCATTCATTGCCCTGGGCAATAATTTCCTTCGCAGTGCGATCGGCTGGCAAGCCGATGGCGTTCGATAGGTGGCCGGGACCCAACAAGAGCAACGTTTCAATAAATGAGTACAGGTCGATGATTGCGAGCACGACGCAAATAATGTGTGCACAGTTTCACGCAAAATGCGCGTGAGCGCTCCGTCAATCTCAAGCAATTCGAGCAGGATTTTTCACAGTGCAGTGCATCATTTCTGAAGAGCAAGGAGAGAATAACATGGCGAGACAGCGAATGGGCGTGGCGCGGGGAGTAACAGCGGCCCTCGTCCTCATTGTGGTGGGACAGCAGGCCGTCGCGGCGGACCTTGCGCAAGCTGTGAGCGCCCCGCAGGCAGGAGCCTTGGTCACGCAAGCGCCAAGCCCTTGGCAGATCCGCCTGCGTGCGTTGGGGGTCATTACTGAGGATTCGGGTTACGTCAATGCGGTGCCCGGCTCCGATCTTTCCTATTCGGACACCGTGACGCCGGAACTCGATTTCTCCTATTTCTTCACGGACAACATCGCCGCCGAACTCATACTCGGCACCACCTATGCCAACATCGACGGCAAAGGAACGATCGGCGGGCTGGGGAAGATCGGCGAGGTTTGGCTGCTGCCGCCCACGCTCACATTGCAGTATCATTTTACCAATTTCGGCGCCTTCAAGCCCTATGTCGGTGCCGGCGTGAACTACACGATCTTCTATAACCAGGATGTCGGCAGCGCCGGTGCTCTCGATGTTAAGGACACGTTCGGCGCCGCGCTGCAGGTCGGATTCGACTACATGGTGGATCAGCACTGGGGCGTCAACTTCGACGTGAAGAAGCTTTTCCTGGAGCCAGACTTCGACGTCAAGGTGGGCGGGGCGAACTTGACGGGGACGGCCGACCTCAATCCCTGGTTGATTGGCGCAGGTGTCACCTACCGCTTCTGATAACGGAAGGCGAAGGCGGCTTGCTGACCGCCGATCTGAAAATGAAGGGCGCGTCTGGCGCCCTTTTTGCCGTCGGCCTTGCACAGACGACTCGACCCGGATCATATGAGGAGGCGGCCTTGTTGCCTGTGGGCGGGGAAGTGTCCGGAATCGGAGGACCCTTCTGATCAACTTTATCGATGACCATCCGACGCATGGCAGCCGATTGTGGGGCGACACTTGAAGAAGCCGCAGACGCAGGACGGCAAGTGTGCCGAGCGAAAGGCAGCACGAAGCACTTCGACGCCAACAAGGATGCCTTGTTCAGCCATGCGGAACGCGATGGCGACAGCTGGCTGTTCATTTCCTACGGGTGCGGTGACTGGCGCCCCGGCGGGTACCAGCCGATCGTCTATCATCCCCGTTCCGGCGCACTTTTTGCGTCGATGCATTCCGGCCGCGATCTCTCTGACCGTCTCCACCGCCGAACACCGACTCTATGCGCAATCAACCCGATCGACGCGACGGTCATTCGCTACACCGCCGCGGCGGGGTTCGTGCTGACGGAGACGATGTCGAGAAGGTAGTGAGACCATCGTGCAGATGGAGGGTGATGAGCCATGCCCGCCTTTGATCCCTTGGCCGTGGTTCTTCGATCCGGCATCTCGTTTGGAAGCCCGAAAGGGCATAAAGTTCGTCATGAAGCCGGAAATCATAGAAGAAGTACCCTGGTCGGACAGTCTCACCCCTACGACAAGGAGCACTTCACGACGTACATGAGGCTCCTGGACGCTTCCGCCGACGACGCCAGCGAAGAAGAGATGGCGCAACTGATCCTGGGCATTGATCCGGCACTCGAACCAGAGCGCGCCCGGAAGGCTGTTCGCAGTCATCTCGACCGTGCGAACTGGTTGGTCATGACTGGCTACAAGGAATTAAACGGAGAACTACGTTTACGCTATCGCCCTTACGACCCTCCTAAATAGATGGCCACTGTCGTTCGCTGACTGTTAGTTACGCCCCAACTTCATAAAAATTGCGCTCTCCACGTGGACAGTTTTCACGAAGAAGGTAAGCGCATCGCTTCAACGAAGGCTCATTTGTCCCGAAGCTTTCTTCGGAGTGACCGCAACGGTCACAGGTGACCTCGACACCTTCAACCGAGCCATAGTCGCCATCAAGATCAACATGAGCTGTGGTTGTTGACACTTTTCCCATTTCCCTGCCTCCGCCAATCGGCGTCCACTCAAATCTCAGCCAAATCAGTTGGTGAACCTGCCCCCGATGTTGGACCGGCCTGCTGGCCGATTCCAGGGGTCCATCAATGCTCGCCGTTCAGCAGCTACGCAGAAGCCGCGATGCATTCCGATCGCAACAAATGGCGCCAGCCATGCACCCAAACACCTCAAACATGCATCCAGATATGCCTTTTATACAACAAATCTTGTTGACGCGCAACGATCTATGGGGTACACGCATCATAAGTCGTCAATCTTGCATCAACTCATAGGTTCAGCGCATGGAGCATTTCTCAATCATTCAGGCGCTTTGCCGAGCGGCGATGGGCGAACCCACGCTAGCGCTGCGCAAGCAAGTCGAGCGCCTTAAGGATGCCCTCGCCAAGGATGGCGAGGAAAAGCAAGCAGCATCACTCGCCGGGATTCTTGCCACGGCGGAGCGCCTCAAGGAGATGGCTCCGAGCCGAATTGAGCGCTCTCGAGCGGGCCTGTCCGGCGAGACGCTGGGCCGCAACACTCCGGTTCCTGTCGATCGTGAAACAGCCGCAGCCTTGGCGGAGATCATCTTTCCATCTGAAGTCGAGGGAGCCGCCCCGCTCTTCAATTCGACCGTGACGCAGGCAGTCGGGACGATCGTTGATGAATGGACGGACTTCGAGGCGCTCGCTACCGTCGATATCATGCCTTCAAAGACTTGTTTAATTTATGGAGCACCCGGCACGGGTAAAACACGGCTAGCCCTCTGGATTGCTCGCAGGTTGGAGCTTCCTGTTGTTCTCGTGAAGTTGGATGGTCTCGTTTCCTCGTTTCTTGGAACGACGGCTCGTAATATTGGCAATCTTTTCGCATTCGCCAATCGCTATCGCTGCGTCCTTCTGCTCGACGAATTCGACGCCATTGCAAAGGTGCGTGATGATCCGCAAGAGGTCGGCGAGATCAAGCGTGTTGTGAATGCTCTTCTGCAGAATCTCGATGTTAGGCAGAACATTGGATTGACGATCGGCATCACCAATCATCCGAAGCTGCTTGATTCGGCGGTCTGGCGCCGTTTCGAGGTTCAGCTTGAGATCCCCAAGCCCGATTTTGAGGTGCGGAAGGCGATAGCCGCCATGTTTATGCCACCAGTAACGGCTCCGGACAGCCATCTACGTCTTATTGCTTGGTTCACCGAAGGTTCGACCGGAGCGGAGATCGAGGCGCTGGTCCGCACATACAAGAAGGCCACCACGGTTCGCGAGGATGATCGACGGGGGTTGCTGGATACACTCCGCCAATTTGCGACACTTAACGCGGCCCGCATTCAGAGTGAGCGTCGAACGCTGTTGTTCGACGGTCCCGCGAACCTGTTTCGGGCTATGCGCGACGACCCCATTCTCGCATTTTCAATGGCCGACATCGGCGAAATCGCTGGGCGGGATAAATCGACCGTAAGTCGTCAGCTTGGGCGCCAGGCGAGCAAAGTCGATGGGGGGATGAATCATGGCTAGTCCGATCCAGATCGTCCTCAATCCGGACAATTATGAAGAAGCCCGAGAAGCAGGTGGTGGAGGCGGTCGTAAGGACTTCTTTGCTCACCGCGATCGGGAGTTTGGAGCTCACAAGGCTGCCTTGATTGAGCAAATCGACACCATTTCTGGAGTTCTTTCCGCGCAAGCCCAAGGGCCGATCGGCTACGTCAAAATTATCCTCAAACGGGACGCTTGGGCAAAGAGCCATCGGCCTGTTGGAGCGCTTTTCCGCAGTGATCGGATGCCCGTAGTCGGGGGTGGAGATCTCGGCGTGATGATTGTCGAAGGCCGCCCATCGGCTTTGGCGCAGGTGAAAGCCGAAATTGCCAAAGCCGAAACGCTGACCAGGATGCGTTACGACGATAAAAAGGGAAAAGAAGTACCGAACCCTTCGGCGCAAAAGAGCGAGACGGGAGCGATCGACCGGATCGAACTCTATGGCGCCTCTGACAAGCGCAGCTTTTCGGTCGAAGAAGCTGTTGCGTGGCTGGCCAATCCGATGACGGGAAGCGGGTATCAAGTCGAGCTATTCGACGTTTTACCGCCGCGTGCGGAATGGGATCGCCTCGATCCCGCTCACAGACGGCTGGTCGAGTCTTTCATTGCCGGCTTCAGCGCCCTTGAACAAAGTTTGTCAGTGGAGCGTCTGCCGAACTGGCGGCATCGGCTCCCTATGCTTTCAGTGCGCCTGGACCAGGCAGGAGATGGTGCCATCTTGAGACTGACGAGCGTGTCATCAAAGGAGCGCCGTGAACTTGCGCCATTCGACCCGAATGTTCAGCATCACGGCCGCTTGCTGGCGTTCTTGGACAAGCATCCATTGGTCCGAAGGGTAGAGTTACCCGGCATCGTGGTACGTTCTGCTCGCCCAGCAACACCGGGACGTGTTCGACCAGACCAGCCGACCATGCCCGTTCGTGATAGCCGCAGGACCCACCCGCGGTTGGGCATCATTGATGGCGGCATAAGCTCCGCTTTGACCGACTGGATTATCGATCGATGGGACGTTCTGGCCGACGAAGACATGGATCTATCCCATAGCACGTTTATTGGTGGACTCGCGGTAGCGGGAGCCGGGTTTAATGGCGTGGATACGTGCCCGGAGCCCGACGGCGCTGAGCTGGTGGACGTGGCTGTCTTTCCAAGCGAGCAGAAAGCTGGGGCTTTTGCATCCTACTATTCTGGCGGCCTCCCGCAATTCTTCGATGAGATGGATGCGGCTGTCGCCGATGCGCGTGCGCGGCATGGCGTGCGTGTCTTCAATATGAGTCTGAACATCCTTCAGGCAGCGGCACCAGATCGTTACAGCCCGCATGCAATCCGGCTCGATCAGATCGCTGAAGAAAACAACGCTGTCGTGTTCATTTCCGCCGGGAACATTCAGCCGCAGGATCTCCGCCCGGAATGGCCGGCTGATGCGACGGCGGCCCTCTCCAACCTCGCCCTTGCCCGAAATGATGGGCTCCTGACGCCAGCGGAGAGCGCAAGGAACGTTGCCGTTGCGGCACTAAATCCGCCGGGCCATAGCGGTTGCTTGCCGTTCGCACCGGCTCGTTTCAGCCGCCGAGGACCTGGCCTCCGATCAGGCGGCAAACCCGATCTTGCTCACATCGGAGGCGCAGGCACACAGCACGCGACTCTGGGACATGGCCTCTTTTCCATCCTTCCTGACGGAACGGTGGTTGACGGTTGCGGCACCAGCTACGCTTCGCCGTTGGTTGCCAAGACGGCAGCAGTCCTCGACCATGCCATCGAAGGCGAGGTCTCTCGTGAGACCCTCATAGGCCTGCTCGTTCACCATGCAGAGATCCCAGCACCGTTGCGCCCGAAAATGCTGGCACCGCTGGCGCGGCACCTTGTGGGCTTCGGGATGCCGCCATCTGCCGAACGTATTCTGGAAACAGGCGATCATTCTATCACCTTGGTCTTCGCCTCGCGTATTCAGCACGGCCAGCAGATCAATTTCCGGTTCCCATGGCCGGCGTCTTTGGTCGGACCTGGCGGGAAATGCCGAGGATGGGCGAAGCTCACGCTCGTATCCACGCCGCCGCTGGATGCGCGGTTTGGTTCCGAGTTCGTCCGGGTCAATGTGAATGCCGTTCTGCAGCAGGAGCAGGATGAGGGCAAATGGAAGGGCCGGCTTGAACCGCTCTACCTTCCATCCTCACGAGAATCGCCGGCGGTCGAGGCGGAGCTAATCGAACACGACCTGAAATGGAGTCCGGTGAAAGTCCATGCCAAGACCTTCCCGCAGGGCGTTGGGCCGTCTTCAAACTGGCGACTGTTTGTCGAGTATCTCACCCGCGCTGGAGAGATGATGCCAGAGGGCGGTGTCCCCTTCACGGCAATTCTAACCATTAGCGATCCGGAGGCTGAAAAGCCTGTCTTCAATGACATGCGCCAAAGCCTTCAGGCGATTGGTACGCAAATAGCCGACATTCGGACGGCCGCGCGCATTACGCCACGCGTCTAGGACAAAAAAAAGTAACTCAAGGGAGGATAGGTTGCCTTTTGATCAGCAGGTTTTCATTGGTGACAACAGCGATCTTCGTATCCCTCGAAAAGAGGGGTATGCGGCTATCACTTTCAGCAGATCGGGGCGGACCAAGAAGTCAGAATCGTGCTTCCCGTAGGCTGTGGCAAATCGGGCTTGATTGCGATTTCACCTTATGCGCTTCAAGGTCAACGCACGCTCGTGATCGTTCCTGGCACCCGGATCAGAATTCAAATCGGCAACGATCTTCGTGCAAACAGCGAAACCAATTTTTATGAGCGCTGCCACGTCATTGGTGCATCGGTAGCAATTTCCTGAGAGCCCGTCCCGAAATTTCGGAGCTTGGCTTTGCTGGCAGACGCTCATGGTTGTGACGGACGTGGCTTAAGGATTGATGTGATTCGGACGC
>NZ_FOSL01000046.1 GCF_900114255.1 Neomesorhizobium albiziae
AGGTTCGCCAGCCCCTGCGAAGTGAAACCGGAGAGCCGCTCGGCGTGGCCGGCGCGACGAAGCACCTCACCAGCGATCGCAACGATAGCCTCGCCGCAGCCCGTCTCGTCAGGCCATTTGCTGAAACCGTTCACCAGGTGCGCCAGTCCCTGCGGAGTGAAATCAGAGAGCTGGTCAGCGCGGCGAAGCACTTCGCCGGCGATCACAGCGATGGCGTGACGTGAGTACTCCTCTTGCGGCCATTTGCTGAAACCGTTCACCAGGTTCGCCAGCTCCTGCGGAGTAAAGTCAAAGAGCCGGACGTCGCGCTTAGCGCGGCCAACGACCTCTCTGGCGATCGCGAGTGTGGCGTGGCGACAGTCCGCCTCTCTCGGCCACTTGCTGAAACCGTTCGCCAGTAATGACAGACCTTGACCGCTCAGCTCATCAAGTATTACGCTTTGATCGTGACAAAATTGGGCGATTGTGATCGTTCCAATACGGCATGTCCTCGACAATGGGTCCCGACCAAATGATGATGCGAAGAGCGAAAGCGCTCTCGGTTCAATCTTCCTCATTAGCGCGAGATCAAGCCGCGATATCCCAGCTGCAACGGCCCTGCAAGCTGCTATTCCAAACTGCCCTCCCGCGGCCCGGCTCACCGCGTTGCATGTAGTGGCGTACCCCCAGGATTTCCCGGCGCGGACATCTTGCTGCCATCTTGGGACAAATTGACGTGAGAACTCGGCAGCGGCCTTTTGCAGGAATGTTGCGTGGTTCGCTTGGCCCCGCAGCTTCTTGTCATGCTCCACCACAGCGCTTGAGAATTTATCGATGTCGCCAGCGAAGCAAATATCGTGTAGAGCGTCATTAAGTTGCATTTCCGAGCGTGCGTAGACGCTCTGCGCGGCTACGACCGCCCGATCGCCGTGCCAATGTTCGCGCCCGAAGCGCGAGGAGCCCTCTTCCCGATCGAGTGCGCCACGATCTTGTCGCTGGGGCTGGCGCATACCTGCTTGCGAGCCTCCCGCCGCCCGATCGCCGCGCCAATGCTCGCCAGCAGAGCGCGAGGAGCCCTCTTCCCGACGCAAACGCAAACCAGGCCGCCCCTCACGTGCGCCAACAGAGGGATCGGGAGACGCGTCGTGCAGGCTATCACCAGCGCACTCCCCAGTGCGGACGGATCCACCCTCTGGATCTTCATGCTCAGAGCGCATCCGCCCCATGAGCGGATTGAACTGCTGGCCGCCTTGTCCAGAGGCAGGATCGCGGGACCCATCATCTGTGTCCTCAGCGTCGCTGGCTCTGACTTGCCAGCCGTACGAGCTGCCAAGTCGACCAATACCCGTCATAGTCCACCCCCGGTGCAAACGAGAATGCAATTGCGCACGGTCATTCCTTCCGAAAATTGCCACGCTTTGGGTATCAACATGTTCGTGATATCTGATGGAAGCCTGACTTGTGGTCAGCCGAACCTTGATTTCGGCGAAATACATGGTCACCAAATCAGTTGCGGCAGTATGGAATGAGCGGCAACCAGACCATTGAAGTAGTCGATGTGCCTGGGGATCGTCGCGCGCATTCTCGTCGAGAGGACGCGGCGGCTTCGCCTCATATAGCGATCTGTTGGCGACGAATTCGTCCTGCTGCTGGTCCACATCATCAGAGCACTCCTCTGCAGCAGAGAGTCGAGGGACCCATTGACAGTCCGCGCCCAATCCAGCAGCCGAGCCAGTGGGAAAAACCACCGCCGGTTCACGTTATATTAGCTGCTCCCAATTCGCTGTCGCCTTGGTAAAGACGGGCGAGGTTGCGGCTGAGCTGACGGCGTTAGCCGGCGGCCCAGGTCGGGGGCTAGCGATTCGAACTTTTCGCGCAGCTCCTCAGTCAGGGCCCTTGCATCGGCGTCACTGTCAACCACCCGAGGGTTAAGCAATATCAAGAGCTCAGTCCGTTCCTTGGCGTATTCCGTGCTGCGAAACAGTCCCCCCAAAAGCGGAATGTCCTTCAGCACAGGAATCCCAGAATTGGCTCGGTTGGTGCTATCTTGCATCAATCCGCCGATAGCGATCGTGTCGCCGCTTCGTGTCGATACGGTACTTTGGAGGCGGCGCACTGAAATCACCGGGGATTGAACATTGGTAAGCGTGTTCCTGTTGCCGGTGCTGACCTCCTGAAACGTGTCGAGTGTTACACTACCACCGGCACCGATTCTGGGCGTAACAGCCAAGATCACCCCTGTGTCGCGCAGTTCGACGTCGCTCACGATCGGTGAGTTCTCGCTTACAACAGATTGCGATGATCGGACCAGGATCGGGACCTGATCGCCAACCTGAATCGTGGCGGTTTGATTGTCGACCGCGAGAATGCGCGGCGCGGATACAACCTTGACGTCCCCCAGCCCGCTCAGCCCATGTAATACAATGTTGACGTCCGTGTCGGGAAACACATAGGATAAACCATTGGGAACTGCGCCCAGGCCCTTGGTCGAGAGAAGATAGTCCACGCCGTAGCGCAGGCCATTACTCAGCCGCACCTCGGCGACGATGGCTTGGATGAGAACCTGTCGAGGCTTGACATCGAGTTGACGGATCGCGGCCTCTACGATCTTGTAGTCGTGCGGTGCTGCGAGTATTACGAGCGCGTTCTGTCCGGGGTCCGCCTGGATCCGCACCGGCGCCGAAAGGCCGAGACGGTTCGCTGACATCACCGTTTCGTCCGCCGGATGCGTTCTCGAGGCGGCCGCATCTGGCACTTCGGCCGGCAAACCTGGCACGTTGACCGGCAGGCTGGATGGATTTGATGCGCCACTTCCCACTGATAGGTTGCCGAACGTTCCCGCGGGCTGTGCACGCGCGACAGCACTGGGTGCCTCAGCGCCAAACGTTTGCGCCAGCACTTGCGCGGCTTCTGAGGCTCGCCGGTACAGCAGTGGCCGCACGTGAATGTATGCCGTCGCCTCCGACGCAGTATCCAGTTTGACGATCGCCTGGCGGATTTGCTTGAGAGCTGCAGGATCTTCTGCCACAACAAGGATACCATTCAGTCGCTCTAGCGCCGCAAATTGGACAGGCCCTCTCCCTTGGCCATTCCGCGTAAACAACAAACTGAGTTCTCGCTCAACGTCCGCCGGGCTCGCTTGAGACAGCGTATACAGCGCGAACGATTTGTGGAGCATGGCGTCGGTGTCAAATAGGCCGACCAGTCCCCGCACAGAACTCACGGATCCCGGCGGCCCACTGACAACAATGCCCCGCCCTCCGGGCGCTGGCGTGAGACGCACACCCTCTTCCAAGTTCGGTCGGATTACCCCGATGACCTCTGCCGGATCGACATACCGAACAGGAATAACTTGAACGTTGCTCTGTATGCCGCCGGCGAGGTCGGCCAAGCGCCCCACCCGAACTCCGTGATCACCCGCAGCCAGTCCATAGCCGTGCAGCGCCAGCGCTTTGTCGAGTAGCCGCGGCACTTCACTCGCGGGGACCTGGCGGGCTGTATTCAGGGTCATCTTCCCTCCAACGCCAGGATCGATGATAACGGGCATGCTCATAACATCGCCTACGATATCCTGCACGACTTGGCGAATGTCGGCACTGATATAGTCGAGGCTCACACGCCTGCTATCCGACACCACCGGCAGCTTCCGTTCCACTGTGGCTGCGACTGGCTGCGCTTGCCGCTGACCCAGGACTTCAAAGCCTCGAGACTGCGGCCCGCGAGTTTCTTGCACAGACGCCGAGCTAGACTGGACGAAGGACGGCGAATTCAGCAAAACGCCGCGCTCGGCAGCCGTACCACTGCCGGAGCACCCCCCTAAAGGTAACAGTAAACAGGGGAGACAAAGCAATGCAGTATTCCTGCCGATAATAGCCATCCGTACAAAACCTACTCGTTCGCCCTTTAGGTGAACCGTCTACAAATCCCGCGCGGGACAGGAGGGATCATCCTGTCCCGTCTTGGTCACAGACTCGCCCTTACCTTATATTGCCGAGGATGCTCTCCTTGGCTTTGCCATCCTTGGCCACCAAGTTGCTCGCGAGTTCAACAGTTTGATTTACCTTGTCCATCAGGGACTGCAGGTGAATCACCGATATCTGCGACTCGCTATTCGCGGTATCGATGCGTGCCTTGAGATTGGAGATGGCGGCATCGAACTCCGACTGAACACCGGCGGCATCTCCCTTGTTCTGCTCGATAGGGATGCCGTTCTCGAGCATCCACTGATGGATGTTCTGGGTGTTGCCCTGCGGGTCCACAAACGTGCCATAATCTTTAATTGCCTTGTCGTCAGCGGGCCGGTTGACGCGCAGCGCGGCCAGAGCGGAGTTCGCGGTTTTCAGCCAATCGTTCCGCTTCTGCATGTCTTCGAATTCGTCTCTGACTTGAACCTCGAGATTATTATACCGCTCTATCTGGAGCAGCAGGGCCAAGGCGCCCAGGCTGCCCCCACCACCGGGGATATTCGACACATTGCGATCAAGTTGATTTTGGAGGTTCACGTTTGACATTCGTCACTGACCTTTCCTGTGCAGATTTAACTTATTCCTGCTCTCATCCCATATTGGCGATCTTGCTCATCGTCTCAGCTTCCGCGCGTCTCACTTCGGAAAGCTTTTCCAGAACATCCTGGATCATCTTTTCATATGCCGATTTGAATTCACTCTCGTCCTCGGCGCGAGAGCGCATCTTGGTGCCCTCCGCTTCCAGCTTTGCCTTTTTCTCCTGCTCGATCGTCGCCCCCATATTGGAGCCGGCACCTCCGAGTTTACCAACCTCGGTTATCCCCGTGGCGACGCTGCTCCAGATCATCGTCGTTTGCTGACCGGCTAGTTGGGCGCTTTGGATACTGGTCGGGTCAACGCCGGGCGACTCGCCAACCCTCTGGGGTGGCTCGGACGCCAGCTTAGTATCCCGCTTGCCCAGGTCGGCCTGTAAACTTGTCTTGTTGAGCGCCGTCGAATCGCCGACCTCCTTCTGGAAACGTGCCTGTGCCTTGCTCGCGCCCTTAAGGTTGACTCCCGCACCCGCTATTGCGAAGGTGGAGGTTAGGACCGTGCCGACCAGCTGACACAGCCCAGAAGCGCGAAGCGCCTTGGCAGCGGCGGACTGCGCCGCGATATCGCAGTCACGCGCAGCCTGCCGGTCCAATCTCGCAGACTCACGGAACTCCAGATTGAGGCTGTGCAGCAACGCGCCAACCGCATATATGTCAACTGAGGCGAGTCGTGCTCCCAGTGCAGCTTCGGCACCGTTGTTTTGGACGATGGTATCTTCGAGTGTTGGCACACCGGCCGATGAGAACTTGCCGGGATCGGCGGGCGTTGACACGACACCGCCGTCCCTCATACTCATGTCATTGGTGGTCGCGGACATAGGCAAGAAGGGCCGATGCCCAATCAAAGCACCCTCCGACAGATGATGGCCGGCAATGCGGCTTGTTTGTACGACAGTGTGTAGCATGATACTCTCCTGACTTTCTGGCAGGTATGGACAGTTATGAGCGCTTGTCAGCCGATATGTCGTATGACAGTCGACGCGGATCGACTCTGCTCCTCGATCGCATCGACAACTCTCTGCGTCATGGTCTTCATGCCGAGGAACAATTCCTGGATGCGCTCAATCTCGTCCTCTTGAAGTTGCGCTAGCTTGGCGAGGAATTTCCTGATGTCCAACGTCTCCGCCTGCGTGTCTGTTGCCTGCTTCTGCTGGACCCCGCTCGCGATCGCCGCCGCGGACTGAGCTACCGAAGCGATGACTTCGCCCGCCCAAGCGGCTGTCGCAAGGCGCTGACTTCCCATAACAATTTTCGCCACCTTATCGCTTTGGCTTGTGATCTTCGTGGCAATGCTCGTCGCCGCGTTCCACCCACCAGACACGGCACCTGCACCTAAGGTGGCGAGTGAACAAGCAAGGACGATGGCAACCGTGATGAACGTAGCCCACCCCATGGCCTGACCCTCCCCCATTCCTTGGTCTTCCCTGAGGCTCTTCGCAATGGCCCGCGCCATCTTATCCATGACGCCCGTCTCGGTCAGGGTTACCACGGTGACGGCCACTGCTGCGGCCGAAAAGGCGAGAACCCCGCCGGTGACCACTGCCGCTACCACCGTCAGCGCGACCGCTATCCATCCAAAGATCCTCTTGGCCTTCGAACTCTTCTTCGCTTCCCTCAACTTCTCCGCCGCGTCGGCAATGTTTCGGGCGATTTTCTCGTTCTGCTGCTTCTGCAGCTCACCCCGGTGCCGTACATCCTCCATGCCCGCAGCAGCCTGGGCGTCGGCAATCTTCATTTGGAGGGCTAGAAACGTCGCGGCCAGCTCCGTCGCATCAAAGGCCCGTGGTGGGGGTAGCGTTGGGACCGCATCCGACGCGGGAGCGCCGTCAGAGATTGGTGGCAGCGCAAGTTCAGCGCCCGACTTGCAAGTACCAACCGAAAAATTGCTGGTTTGAGCGTCGACCTGAGTCATCACCCCGGCTTTAAATGGCGCTCCACCGATCACTTCTCTCATGCTCATGTTATGCATTGCAGCCTTCTCCTTTACTTTCTGCTTCGGGCCTGAGCCGACGCAGCATCAGCGACGCGCGCTGAGCGAACGCTTTATGCTCAGGCTTCCCGCCGCTAAGCGCCAGTACACTCTCAAGCGCGCTCACAGCTGCCGCCGGCTGATCGAGCTTGATGAGACATTTCGCAGCGCGAAGCGGGATCTGCGGGTCCTCGTCGTTCAGCAGCGCAGCCAGTCCATAGGCACGCACGGCATTTGCTGAATCGCCCAACATTTGACTGGCAGCACCGAATCCGAACCAAAATCTCGGGTCGATGTACCGGTGCATGCATAGAAAACGAAAGAAGCTCAGCGCCTCGCCGTATTTACCGGCAGAATAGAAACGATGGCCGAGCGCGTAGACTGCCTCGAGTTCGTCATCCGAGATCCCAATGACAGCCGCCAAATCCGTACGCCCTGCGATGATCTCTTGCGTAAGCCGCGCCAGCCGTCCAGCCTCAGTAGTGTCCATTATCGCCACCTCCCCTTACGAGCCCCTCTAGCTTCTGCATCGCCTCCTCAGACCCTCTGCCGCGTCGGCTTGACGCGCGGCCCAAGCGGCACCTGATTGGACGTGAGTGTTATGATATCGCTCAGAACCGCCTGCCGCTCCCGTGTATAGGCTTGCCGAAAACTCTCGTCTTGAGCCTCAACGAATGCGGAGATGACATCGCCGGTGATTGCGTAGTCGCCCAAGTGCTCAGCTTGTCGACCGAGCTGTTCCCGACCTTCTCGCAAGAAGCTCTCCACCTGCGCGATCGTTTGGCGCGCACTCGCCATCGTGCCATCGAGATCTTTGCTATCCATACGTTCCCTCTTGAGATCGCAGACGTTGCGCCAATGAAGATCGAGGTCAGGGGCGAAGTATTGATCCCTGGCGAGCGGCGACCGCTTGATGCTGCGATGCCGACGGCAGATTCCCCTCCAATGGATGGCCGCATTGCGGAATGACACCATTCGCTCTCTTATGACCGCCCTATCCCAATCGGCATGATCAATATCAGCCCAAAGCAGCAGAGCACCGCCTCGATCGGCACACAGCGCCACCTGGAGGGAATCCCAGTAAAGCAAGTTCTCTCCGAGCAATTCACGGATGTGCACTTCATTGTCCGGCACGTTATTTGTAACAGTGCTGGTTAATCGCACCGATCGGACGCCTGTCGCCTCCAGGACGATCCCAACATCGTCGACTGTGAGCTCAACGCGCTTAACACCTACGGACGAGGCGGAAGAATAATCGGAATGCTTCAACAAGCACTCCAGAGCCACTGACAGGACATGGTCTAGCGATGTTGGCGTCACACCGGCATTTCCCTCTTTTTCCTCAAGGTGGCCACAACAACTTGGCGGCATTTGCGCCTCGGTTCCCCGACTGATGAACTCCTAATAGAGCCACCAATGATTGATCACTAACTGAGGGGAGAAAAAGATTATATCGATATGCATACATCGGCAGGCGCGATGGCCTGAGATGAGGATGACGACATGCTCTCCCGTCCAGCGGGCATATGCGGCAAGTATGGCGGCATATCGCCTTTGTATTTGCGCCTGGCAGGCTATCGAACAAAATTGGCCGGAGCTTACGGCAGCTGCGTGCTTACTAGTCGGCAAAATCCCTTATCGAAGTGGCTGCCGGCGCCGGGATTAGCGGTGTCGGATGTAAGTTAGGATGAAACGAATGCCTGCCATCGCGGATCGGTATGAAGAAGCGGCCGACGGGTTAGGATCGGCGCAATGTTTTCTGTGACCGAGGTCTGTAGCCCGATTGCGTGCGTTAAAAGAATATGAAGCGCGACTCGGCTAGAGAAAGGGAGCCCGACAATACGATGTCTGCTTCGTGTATATCCGTGGCGCCCGGGAGTTCCACCAAGATCGGGGTCGGCTTACGGCGGCATCTCGCCGAAGCGGCATTCCTGGCTTGCGTTTCGAACGACGTGGAGCGGGCCAGACGGATTGCGAAAGGACTTGATGCTATTGCGCCGGGCAGTCGGGAGTCCGTCATCGCTTACGCCGTTGCGGATCTGACGGTAGGCGATATCGAGGCAGCGCTGAAGGCGCTCCGTCCCCTCTCCGATGCCGACGACGCATATGGGATGGCGTTTCAGGCGCTGGCTCTCCATCTTGCCGGACGGCTGAGCGAGCGCGATGCCCTACTCGGACGGGTTCCGGGTGGATATCCCGACGTCGATGGACTGGTCGCCGCATTTGGCAAGAACTCGGTCGGATATGTTGGAGAGAGGGACATCTGGTGAGCGTGAACAGCATCACTCCACGAGCGCTGAAGTTAGTTTTGCCAACGGACACCACGTTCGTGTCGAAAATATCGACTGAATCCGTTGACGCCTTTCATGCCGCATTCGAGCGGCCCGAGTTGTCACCACAGGACGACAGGTCAGCGCCCGGTGCAATCGACCAGTTGACCGAGGTGGCGCGCGGATCTGGCGTCATCCGCACACCGGGAGACGCCATCCTCAACAGCATGGAGAAGCTAAGCGCCAGCTTTACCCAAGCCATGGAAGATGCTCGTAGCACCGCAGAGGGGATGAACCCGGGGGAAATCCACTCAGGTGATTGGCTGAGCGCACAGCTCGCGCTATCAGCTTTGTCCCTGCAGTGCGACATATTGGCCAAGGTGGTCGGTAAGGCCACACAAAGCCTGGATACTTTCCTGAAAAACCAATGATCTACGCTGGTGGACGGGTGACGTTCGTACTGAAGCAGGTGGCGATACTTCTCTTGCTGTTCACGCTGGTGGGCTGCGGATCGAAGATCGAGCTCTACCGCAATCTTCCGGCGCACGAAGCGAACGAAATGCTTGCACTCCTCATGCGTCAAGGCGTCCATGTCGATAAATTGACGGACAACAGCGGCACTGCCTCGTTGGTGGTGGACACTACGGACGTTCCCCGTGCCATGGACCTGTTGAATGGCGCCGGGTTGCCTCACGAACTCTATGCCGATATGGGCAGCCTTTTCAAGAAAGAAGGTATGATCTCATCGCCGACAGAGGAGCGTGTGCGCTACATTTATGGCACCACACAGGAGCTGTCGCGGACCCTGTCTGGCATCGATGGCGTGCTCAGTGCCCGGGTCCATGTGGTCTTGCCCGAAGAGACGAGTGACGATCGGCACCCGTCCTTCCCGTCGAGCGCTGCTGTGCTTGTCCGTTACGCACCCGGCGCTACTGTCGATCAGATCGTACCGAAGATTAAGGAGCTCGTCGCAAACAGCTTGGAGGGCCTGTCCTATGCTAAGGTTTCCGTCGTCCTCGTAGAGGCAAGTCAGGACAGTGCTTTGCTGCGTCCTATCGATAGAGGCGTCCTCACGACAAAAGACAGCGGCGCATCCCATCTAGTGATCGGGCTTGCATGCGGCATAGCGGTATTGCTCACCGGCAATGCCGTCCTGGCGTTCCTCCTATGGCATCGCTTCCGTCAGACATCCGCTTTGACAGCTCATGAGATCAATCCATTCGAACAATTCAGCAGTGATCGCAGCGAGGCCAGCAGCGATGTCGGATGAATGGCTTGATGCACCGTGGGCGAGGGCAGTGATCTGCTGCATTGCCGATCCTGCCGCCGATATCGATTCCACAATGGCGCATAGTTGGCCCGAATGGATGCCGCTGGATATCGCCCAGGCCGACCCGTTCACTCGTGTCAGGCTTGGACGCTGGCTCCTTAGGGAGCAAAGTGAGGAACCGTCTACCATCATTTCGGCGGGCGCCACGCGACGAAGCCGGCTCGCGTTCCTCCCGTCGCCGGATGCCATGCGCCTCATGTGCTTAGCCGGCGCCTGGGTGGGTGCTTGCGGCCTTACCGGACTCCTTCGGACCACCGATATCGCAGCGGTTCGTACCGTCCTCGGGGAAGAAGCCGTCGCATTCGCCCGGCAAGCCGTTCTGCTGCCGCGACCGACTGCCGCACTGATGTCGGGGATCGGTGCTTCTGAAATTCCGTCGGCGCCCACCGCATTGCTTCACTGCGGCGCGGCGATGTTCGGTCTTGCGGTTGGCGGCATCCCGCAAACGCTGCGGGCCCGGCTAGGCTTACGCCGCCCCGCGCCGATCTGGACGACGGCGGTGGACGCCTGTCGTGACGACAATACTGGCGAGGAAGCCTTTTGTGCGATGCGGCGCCTGGTCCGTAAGGCGATGCCCACATGGTCACATTGGTTCAACTGACACCTGGAACCGCCGGCATCCTCGGCCCTGGGCGAATCTTGCCGGCCGGGAGCGCACAGGCGCTGGTGGACGCCGAGCAACTGCTTATGCAGGCACGGCGCGAAGCCGATGCGCTCATCGATGCGGCGCGCGAATCCGCCAGAGCGATCGAGGCGGCGGCCAAAGAGGCTGGCTTGGCCGCGGCGCAAGCGGAAATCCAGGCCCGTCTGACCGCCATCGCCACGGGGTCTCTGCGGATTATGGCGCAAAATGAGGAGCAGATCGTTGACATGGGCCTGCAGATCGCGCGCCGGATCATCGACACAATCGAGCCGGAGGAGGCGGCGGTGCAGATCGCTTTGCGCAGTCTGAAATTCGCGGGCCGCAACGCCGTCGTCCGGCTACGCGTGGCACCGTCACTTCTCGAGGCGGTCCGCAACCGGCTAGACGAGATTTTCCCTACGGCGACATCGCGCGCCGTCGTCGACCTGATTGCCGACGCGCGCGTGAACGATTCCGGGTGCATTCTCGAGACCGATGCAGGTCTGGTCGAAGCCACGATCGAGAGCCAGCTTGCTGCCATCGAAAGCGGCCTGCGTAGAGGCCTAGCAGCCTCTAATGTCCGAAAAGCATAAGTGATGTCCGAGCCAGCAAAACCGCCGAAGGCAGTAGTTATTTCCCCCGCCCACGAGAACATCGATCGTTTCTTCCAGCTCGCAAAAAGAGCAGTTGCGCAGACGTCGACAATGCACGTCCGCGGCCGTGTCCTTCAGATCGTTGGAACGATAATCCGTGCGACGGCGCCGGGAGCCCGCATTGGTGACCTTTGCACTCTCCGCAATCCCGAGAACGATTTCGAATTGTCGGCTGAAGTCGTCGGCGTGCAGTGCGATGTCGCCATCCTGACACCGCTCGGAGAAATGCAGGGCCTCTCCACGCTCACTGAAGTGATCCCAACGGGAAAGCCCCTCATGGTACCGACCGGCTGGAACCTGCTCGGCCGCGTACTCAATGGTTTCGGCCAACCTCTCGACGAATCCACCCATGGGCCCCTGCTTCCCGAAACCCGCGTGCCTGTCTCAAGGGACGCGCCGGATCCCTTAACCCGGCGTATCGTCGACAACGTTCTTCCCGTCGGCATACGGGCGATCGATGGTCTTCTAACGTGCGGTGAGGGACAGCGCATGGGCATCTTTGCCGCTGCGGGCGGCGGTAAGAGTACACTGATCTCAATGCTGGTGCGCGGCGCAGCGGTCGACGTGTCGGTAATAGCGCTGATCGGCGAGCGCGGCCGGGAAGTGCAGGAGTTCATCGAACACAATCTCGGCACAGAAGCGCGATCGAGAGTGGTTCTTGTCGTTGCCAGTTCCGACCGCTCCGCAATGGAGCGGGCCAAGGCGGCCTATGTTGCTACGGCGATCGCCGAATGGTACCGCGACCAGGGAAAGCGTGTCCTGCTTCTCATGGATTCGGTGACCCGTTTCGCACGTGCGCTGAGGGAGATTGGTCTCGCGGCCGGTGAGCCGCCGACCCGGCGTGGTTTCCCGCCATCGGTTTTCGCTTCACTGCCGCGGCTTATGGAACGCGCTGGGAACAACCACCGCGGATCCATAACGGCCTTCTACACCGTGCTCGTGGAGGGCGATGATATGGCCGAACCGGTGGCCGATGAAACCCGTTCCATCCTGGATGGTCATATCGTGCTCTCACGCGCCTTGGCGATGTCGAACCTCTATCCCGCTATCGACATTCTGGCGAGTGTCAGCCGTGTCATGAGCGCTATCGTGTCGTCGGACCATGAGTGGTTGGCGGGCAGGCTGCGGCAGCTGATGGCCAAATACCACGAGGTGGAACTGTTGGTACGTGTCGGCGAGTACAAGGAAGGAGCCGATCCGCTCGCTGATGCAGCGATCGCCAAGATAGACCACATACGAACCTTCTTGCGGCAGTCGACAAAGGAGCAGATCGGCTTCGACGCAATGCTCGATGCGCTTGCCGCGTGCTTGGCATGATCCCCAGCGCCGTACATCGCCTCCTCGAACTGAAGGAACTGCGGCGCCGCCGCACCGAAGATGCACTGCGCCTGCGGCACGCGGCCCTCGACAATGCTGTCGCGGCTATCGAAAACGCCCTGACAGATCTTCGCAGATGGCGGGAACACCGATTCAGTCGGGAAGCCGCGCTATACGATCCGTTAATCGGGCAAGCCGCCGCTCTCATTGATCTCGAGGAGGTGAAAGCGAAGATGATCTCGCTTCGTCAACACGAACAGCTGCTCCAAAACCGCCTCGAAGAGGCTAGGGCAGAAGCCGACCGAGCCCGGCAGGCACGTGAGGAGGCGTACAACCTGGCACGTGAGGCATGGCGCGAGGTTAGCAAATTCGAGGATCTCGTTCGAGCCTTGCGCACCGACGCTAACCTGGAGGAGGAGCGCTCAGCGGATTTGGAATTGGAGGATTTCGCCCAGGGGCGGAACAGTTTGGGCACGGAACAAGATGATAGTCTGTTAACATGTCTTCCCAACATTCTGCTCCGATACCGCCATGGGGTGAAGGATCGGATGAGGCCGTGATCGCCGCATCCACAACGCTCGCCATTTCCGGGGCGGCGGCGGGCCGGAGCATTGGTAAGTACCGGCATCGCGCTCTACGGCCGCACCACGATGGATAACAGACCATCGTTGGGGGTGGCTGGCTCCACGGCAGGCAACAGGCAGGACGTCCTCATCAGTGCAATAGCCAGGGGCAACCACCTGCCTAGCCGTACCGCCCCGAGGTAAGCTTTCCATGCAATCCGGAAGGCGCTGACATTTGTCCAGGCCTCGATAGGCAGGTGGCTAACCAGCTTGCGCTGAAATGCGCGTTCCAGACGGTCATAATCCCAATTCCGGGGCATTTCAGAACGAGTGTTCACCGTCTCCGGCAGATAGCGATCGCTGGTGTCTCAGATGTCAGTCGACGCAACAACGATCGAAGCGTCGGCGGGAGTGGCCGATTTGCAGCAAATGCTGATCGCGGTGGGGAAGTCTCATTACGAATCCTTCTGAGACTCGTCAGCCTCTCGAAAGCACACGCTGCTTTCATGAGAACGCAGACGTCGTGCCCGGAATGGCTATTGAGGCTGCATCTTGGGCATTGATAGAGGAGCGGTGAGATGCGAATTGGGAATAACCACCTTAGCGGCTTTTCGGCGCTAGACCGGCGGCTCGTTGACGGACTGGCGGAGGCCCCGAGTGCAATGACTGCGTTCCACGAAGCGGTTCATTCACTTGCTGTGTATCGTTCCCGGAGTACGGCAAACTCACCTGCGAGGAACCCGGCACAGCCGAAGGGTGGGGATGGAAAGCATGATGGGGGCGCGGCGGGAGGCGGAACGGGCGACGGATCAAACCTTTTCGCGCGCGCGGTGAAGTACGGCCTGTGCCTCGCGGGCGCGGGCTGCGCCTACAATAAGATCGCCAACGACTTTCCCCTTTCCACCACCTCGCTGCATGATGGGAGAAAGGGCTTCACCAGCAACGAACGGCTTAGGACCGCCCAGGCGAAGGCGAGGGAGTACTACACGCGCTATCACGCCGCCAGCCCCGAAGCTCAGCGTTTGAATGGGCGTCCCCTCATTCCAATCCGCGCTTTCGGCGACAACCAGTTCGTAACTATGATCGACTACCGGGCGGCGACCCGCGCGCACGTCGCGCGCTTGGCGGATTCTACCCAGGCGCGCCGGTCACTCATCCTGAATCTAGCCTGCATGAAGGGCCATCTTGTGAAGGACGAGTGCGTGGCCAAGTACAGGCCGCCTCAGGTGCCGAAAGATCCGGACCTGACGAAGAGCCTGCTGTACGATAGAAAGAACAAGTACGCGCTGACGGGTGTACTCAATGAGGATACAGGCGCCTATGGCTACACCTCCAGATCGGCCATTCAGCCTTTCGTGAACAAGGGTGCGCAGCACTTCCGGGATGCCCTTCAGCGCGAGAAGGGCCTAACTTTCAAGCAATGCACCGAGACGCTCGAGGCGCTGCTCGACAAGGATTGCACGCTTAGCGAAGAGGCCCAGTTCGCGGCCGGCCAGACCATCCTAAACTTCAGGCAGGTCTACGCTGCGGAAGCGCACTGGGGAAATGCCGAGAAGGTCGTGATGAAGACCCTCGCCGAGCACGGTTTGCTGTCACTGGCGGAAACCGAGAAGCTGGACGCGACTCTGATGTTCGAGGATCCGCATAAAAACAAGCTGAAGCGCAACACCAGCCTGATGGGGCCGTGGCTGCACAAACTCGACACCCGGCTTCAGGAGATGCGTTCAGCTTACGATCCCGCGGTGGTCGAGGACCTGAACCACCGGGACATCGCAGACATGAAAAACCTACCCATTGCTCACTTCAAATTGAATGAGAAGGGCAACGGATTCGAGGATTGCTCAGGCCTTGGCGACTCATTCACATGCGCCAACTCCGTCGCCTGCATCAACCATGCTCGCTTGATGAGCGGACAGCAACGTCTCTCAAAGGAAGAGGTCATTGTAGTCATATCCTGCCTCAACGCGGTGTACGACGACACGAGCTCGATCCGGCATACGCTCCATGAGGTAGCGCGTGGCTGTTTCGCGGGCGCTGGGTACGCGATCGAAGATGCAGATGCGTTCTACTCAGATGTCTGTCAGAAGGCGGCGGAAGAGTATTATGGTGGCAGGAATCTGCGGCATTCCTAAGAAACACTCAGCCCGGGCGTTGGCGTGGGCTGTAGGGTGTACCCGAGCGACTTTGCCCTTCGTTCGAGATTGGTGAGGACGCGTCGGCGGTAATTCTCCTCGTAATGGGAGGCTCCCGGATCGCCGTATTTCATACCGTGACGCAGCGTATTGTAGAACAAGACGGCGATTTTGCGGGCCGTCGCAGTGACCGCCTTGGCCTTGCCGACACGTGCGGACAGACGCCGAAAGCAATGCGGTCTCAGTGCGCCCGACCGCAACCGCGGCAAGCCGCAGTAGTGCCGCGGCCCGGCTGCCCGATCGTCGGGTTCGTGAGGACAACACCTTGCCGCCGGAGATCTTGTTGCTTGGTGAGAGGCACAGCCAGGAGGTGAAGTGCTTGGCGTTTGGCCAGGCCGAGAGATTGGTCCCGCACTCTCCAACCAATTTCAGCGCCAGATAAGGCCCGAGCCCGTGAATCTGGGTGACGTCGCAGCCGAGCAATCCGATTGCGACCAGGTTCAGCGCCTGCTGACATCCTGCGACCGCGGCACGCCGAACGGCCGCCGCGACTTCGCGGTCCTGACCGCGTTGGTTCGTCTCGGCTTGCGGGCGGGGGAAGTCGCCAAGCTCAAGCTTGACGACTTGGATTGGCGGGCTGGTGAGATCCTCGTACGGGGCAAAGGAAGCTGCATCCAACGCCTTCCCTTGCCGGCCGACGTCGGCGAAGCGGTGGCGGCTTATCTGCGCTACGGCCGTCCCCGGACCGCCCAGGGCCGGACGGTATTTGTGCGCGTCAGGGCGCCCCATAATGCCCTCACAAGCGCTGGCGTCTCGCAAATCGTGGCCGCCGCCGGTCGCCGCGCCGGCCTCGGCCAGATCTACGCCCACCGCCTGCGCCATACGACGGCGTCGGCGATGTTGCGCGCCGGCGCGTCGCTACCGGAGGTCGGACAGGTCCTGCGTCATCGCCGCGCCCTGACAACGGCGATCTATGCCAAGGTTGATCGCGAAGCCCTGCGAAGGATCGCCCGCCCCTGGCCGGGAGAGGTGGCATGAGCGCTCTTCGCCAAGCCCTGGCCGATTACCTGGCCATGCGTCGCGCCCTCGGCTACACGCTTGTTCGGTCCGAGAAGCTTCTTGCCCAGTTCCTCACCTATCTCGAGGCGCAGGGCGAAGAACACCTGACCACCAAGACGGCCCTCGCTTGGGCGATGCTGCCGGCAGGCGCCGATCGAAGCTGGATGTCCGCGCGACTTTCAGTGGTTCGCCGCTTTGCGACCCACCTCCGCGGGATCGAGCCGGCAACCGAGGTGCCGCCGCGTGATCTGCTGCCGGGGCGGTCTTGCCGAGCGACGCCCTACCTCTATTCGCAGGAGGACGTCATCGCCTTGATGACGGCAACCGCGGCCTTGCGCACGCCGCATCGGACAGCGACCTACCGGACCCTGATCGGCTTGCTGGCCGTGACCGGAATGCGGATTGGCGAAGCGATCAGCCTCGACCGCGACGACTTCAGTGCCGTCGGTGGCGTCCTCACCATCCGGCACGGAAAGTTCGGCAAATCCCGCGAGCTGCCGTTACATCCGAGCACTGTTGCAGCCCTCAGCGATTATCTGCGCCGCAGCGATCGACCCCGCCGGCCGCCGAACACGCCCGCCTTGTTCGTCTCGCCGGCGGGCACCAGGCTGCTCTATGTCAACGTTCAAAATACGTTCCAAAAGCTCGTCTGTCGCGTCGGCATCGCCCCGCGCTCGGCGGGTTGCCGACCGCGGCTGCACGACCTGCGGCATGCATTTGCCGTTCGCACGCTTCTTGATGCTTATCGCGACGGCGGCGATCCGGGGGGCCGGCTAGCCCTGCTGTCGACCTATCTCGGCCACGTCGACCCCGGCAAGACGTATTGGTATCTCTCGGCTGCCCCGGAATTGCTGCAACTGGCCGGCGATCGTCTGGAGCGACAGATTGGAGGCGGCGCATGACCACCCTCAGCGCGACCTTGCAGGCGTTCTTCACCGATCGCCTGATCCGGCAACGGCAAGCCAGCCCACATACGCTCGCCGCCTATCGGGACACCCTGCGGCTGATGCTGGTCTTCGCCGCCGCGCGGCATGGCACAGAGCCCTCCGGGCTGGAGATCAATGACCTCGACGCCGCGTGTGTCGGCGACTTCCTCGATCACCTCGAGCGTCATCGGGGTAACAGCGCGCGGACCCGGAATGCGCGGCTTGCCGCAATCCGGTCGTTGTTCCGATTCGCCGCCCTTCGTCACCCCGAGTACGCCGCGACAATCGAACGGGTGCTCGCTATTCCGCCGAAGCGCTTTGAGCGACGGCTTGTGACGTTCCTGACGGAGGAAGAACTCGATGCATTGCTGTCCGCCCCCAAGCGGTCGACCTGGACCGGGCGGCGCGACCACGCCTTGCTTCGGCTCGCCGCCCAAACCGGCCTACGGGCGTCCGAACTGATCGGCCTTCACTGCGCCGATGTCCATCTCGGTTCCGGCGCTCACGTCAGCTGTATGGGAAAGGGACGAAAGCAGCGGATCACACCCATCACCTGCAACATGGCCGCCGTGCTGCGCGTCTGGCTGGCCGAACGTGCCGGGCAACCGGCTGATCCCCTCTTCCCCACACAGACCGGCAGGATGATCAGCCGCGACGCACTCGAGCACCGGCTCGCGAGATGTCGAAATCGCTGCCAGAGACTGTCCATCGCTGGAGCGGAAAAAGGTCACACTGCACATCCTGCGTCACTATCTACCCCGCCCGACTATGTCGGGTAGCTTTAGACCGGAAACTACAAACATCTGAGAAACAAGGAGGTTTCCTGCAGAAACACCCGGGCCACCCGACATAGTCAGCGCGATCTACAGGCTGTTCAAAAACTCCAGCAGATTGTCGTCGGGCCGGAAGCGGGATGACTTACCGGAATATGGGAGCGTCTTTGCCAATGCCGTCTCCTTCATCGCCAACGTCGCCTCGAGATAAATCTGTGTGGTCTCGACCGATTCATGGCCGAGCCATAGGGCGATGACGGCGCGATCGACGCCGGCCTGCAGGAGGTCCATGGCCATCGTGTGTCTCAGACGATGAAC
>NZ_FOSL01000047.1 GCF_900114255.1 Neomesorhizobium albiziae
CTGACGTCGCGGGCTAGACCAACGGTCTTTCCGCGCTCTTGCTCCAACGCTGCGCGAAGCTCCTCTGAGACGCGAATTAGTTCCTGCTTTGCTGCGTCCCGTTCCTTGCCAGCACTATCGAGATCGCGTGCCGCTAGAACCGCTCGCTCGCGTTCCTCGGCGAGTGCTTCACCAGCCCGCTTTGCAGCAGCCTCGGCCACCTGTCGGGCCTGCAAGGCAGCGGCCGCAGCGGCTGCTGCCTGTTTTGCGCGTGCCTCCAGAGCGTCAATCGACTGGCTCGCCGCGGCGAGATCGCGCCCGAAGCGCTTCACCGTTTGTCGCCCCTCTTCAAGTGCTCGTGTCGTGTCAGCCAAGGTCGCTTCCACAGCCTGGTGGGCTCTGAGTGCGGCGGCCTTCGCGCGAGCCGCGATAGCAGCATCTGTCTTCAAGCCTTCGACTTCGCGTTGCGTCAGAACCAGATCGCGGGCGAGCCGATCGGCTCTTTTCTGCTGTTCTTCGAGCGCTCGCGCTTGAAGAACCTTGGTGTCGGCAACCACACGTGCTTGCGCGGTGGCTCGCGATGCAGTGTTTTGCTCCAGGGCTAGTTGCGCCTTGGCTGCGTCGAGATCGGCCCGCATCGCATCAAGGTCCTCTCGCGCCTCAGCCAACTCGCTTCGAACAGCATCCCCGCTCCGGTCGCCGGCCGGGTGCACACTTTTCTTGAGTTGCTCGATTTCCCGACGTGCCGCAAAGAACTCTTGCTTCAGCGCTGCACCTTTGACGCGTTCGCGCTCCACCAACTCATTCTGGCTGTTGGCCAAGGCCTCGGCGGCTTGCCTGTCTCTGAGTGCGGCGGCCTTCGCGCGAGCAGCGATAGCAGCGTCTGCCTTCAAGCCTTCGACTTCGCGCTCCGCCAAAACCAGGTCGCGGGCGAGCCGATCGGCTCTTTGTCGCTGCTCTTCAAGGGCTCGCGCTTGAAGTGCCCTAGCATCGGCAACTACACGTGCTTGCGCGGTGGCTCGCGATGCAGTGTTCTGCTCCAGCGCTAGTTGCGCCTTGGCTGCGTCGAGATCGGCCCGCATCGCACTGAGTTCCTGAGTCAAGCTGGCAGCCCGTTGACGCGCTGAAGCGAGGCTCTGACTGTACAGGGCAGCATCGTCACGGGCAGCCTGGCGGGCGGCAAGCGCTTCCTTGCGAACTGCTTCGACTTCCCCGCGGGCGGCCAAGTATTTACGCTGTAGTGAATCTACCTTGGAACGTTCCCGTTTCTGCTCCGAATCGGCCACACTCTGTTGCATTGCAATCTCGCGCTCTTCGGTATTGGTGGCCGACGAATTGTTGGTGGAAGTGCGCGCTGATAGCGTTTCGGGCGCCGACGTTTGGCTTACCGAAATGATATCGCCGGGCAGCACCAACGTGTTCCTCGCAACCGTGAACTCTCGTTCGCGACCCACGCTACGTGAGATGGACAACGTCTGCGCGAGCTGCGCTACCCCCCCTGCTGCCTCGACAGCTTCCTGAACTGTCAAGTTGGGGCGATACGGATATTTGCCCGGACGTTCCACCAAGCCTCGCACTGCAAACGCTGGATATTGCTTGACTTGGATGGTCGTAACTGGACCTTCGACAACGTCGCTTCTGGCTTGCAAGTGATCGGCAATCAGTTTCGCCAACTCATCCGCACGCAGACCTGAGGCCCGAACGGGCCCGATGATAGGAAGTTCGACAAACCCGGCTGCCCCAATCGTAAAAGCGCCGGTGAGCCGCGGCGCCTCCGCAGAGCCACCGGGCAAGGCACTCCATCCTGAAACGCGGATTTCGACCGTGTCTTGTGGAGCCAACCTGTCGCCAGTCCCCGATTGCGCTCCTGCCGGAGATCCAAGCAGCGCAACCAGGCAGAGAAAAATGAGATTTAGCGTGGCGCGTGCCGATCCTTTGAGACCGGACCTCTGTCCATGATCCATGACCGAAACCTCCACGACTCGCCGGCTGCAAGCGATCCTTGCTGCGAGCGGATTGACACGAACTCGTGCGTGGCCCGCGAGAGCATAGCAAGACCGCTTCCAGGTGGAGAGTGTCGAATACGGCTGAGGGATTACTACTTACGGTGAGGCTCCTGCGCTGGTTAGCATCCTGCAGTATCGCCATCGGCCCGTGTCCCCAAGGCCCGCTTGCGGCCACCGCGCTTGCGCACCGTCAGCGGTTCCTCGCGATAACCGCGAGATCTTTGGTACCCGTAAAGGGGTGCGTAATGCGGTCGCCCCCCGAACCTGAGGCGAAAGACGCTTTCTGACCTACCATCAACCCTCAACGGGGTTGATCCGGGCCGGGTGCTGCGACATGTTTGGTGAGATCGGAGCGGCGTTCGCTTCATAGGGGTCGCCGCCTTTATTCTCGACGTCGTGAGCCAGGTGAGGTTCATGAGTGCTTTAGCCCAGCGCCGAGCGTTGCTGGCCGCGTTTGTCGCGATTGTCGCCGCCTTCGTTTCGACATCGGCGCCCGCCCAGGACCGCGCAGCCGAGCGTGCCGCCATGATCGAGACGATCAAGGGACACGCCCGCTCCGGGGCACGGGGTATCGATCCGGTGGTTCTCGAGACGATGGCCACGGTGCCACGCCACCGTTTCGTACCCGAGGCACAGCGCGGCGCGGCCTATGATGACCGGCCCCTGCCGATCGGGCACGGTCAGACGATCTCGCAGCCCTTTATCGTCGCGCTTATGACCGACCTGATCAATGTCCGTCCTGGCCACACCGTTCTCGAGATCGGCACCGGCTCGGGCTATCAGGCAGCGGTCCTGTCGCCGCTCGCCACCAAGGTTTACTCGATCGAAATTCTCCCGCAACTGGGCAAGAGGGCAGCGGCACAACTTGCGGCGCCCCGCTTCGACAACGTCCAGGTGAAGGTGGACGACGGCTACTACGGCTGGCCTGAGCACGCGCCCTTCGACGGCATCTTGGTAACCGCGGCTGCCAGCCATATCCCGCCGCCCCTTGTCGAGCAGCTCGCCGAGGGAGGCCGGATGGTCATCCCCGTGGGAGGCCCCTTTGCAACCCAGTTTCTCATGCTCGTCGAGAAGCGCCGAGACGGAGGCGTCACGACCCGGCAGCTGTTACCGGTGAGCTTCGTTCCGCTGCGGGGAGGCCCTTCCCGGTGAGAGCGGGCCGCATGCTGCCAGTCGGACTCATCTCGGCAGCCGTTCTCGCCTACGAAGTTTTGTTGATGCGATTGTTTTCGATCGTTCAATGGCACCATTTTGCCTATATGATCATCAGCATCGCTCTCTTGGGCTTCGGCGCGAGCGGTACGTTCATTGCGCTCACCCAGCGCTGGCTCGTGGAGCGTTATTCGGCTGCTTTCGCGGCGTCGGCAGCGCTGTTCGGCATCACCGCGGTCACCAGCTTCGCCGTCGCCCAACGCCTGCCGTTCAACGCCCTCGAGATCATCTGGGATCCGCGACAGCTTGGTTGGCTCGCGGCCAGCTATGCGCTTCTGATCCTGCCGTTCTTCTTTGGCGCGATCTGCGTTGGCCTTGCTTTCTGCCGCCATCCCGCCCAAATCGGACGCGTCTACGCGTTCGACCTGGCCGGTGCAGGGATCGGAGCGCTGGGTATCGTCGGGCTCCTGTTCCTGGTCTTTCCATCTACGGCGTTGCGTTTCGTTGTAGCACTGGGCTTCGCAGCGGCCGCCTTTGCCGCGATGGGCATGGTCCGCTATCGGTGGCTCGCAGCGGGTAGCCTCGGGCTGGCAGCGGCGTTCGTTGCAGTATTGTTACCGCCGTCCTGGACGGCCCCTGAGCCGCATATGTCACAGTATAAGGGCCTCCACATGGCCCTGGAGGTTCCGAACGCGCGGGTGATCGAGGAGCGGTCGAGCCCGCTCGGGTTACTGACGGTTGTCGAGAGTCCGACTGTCCCCTTCCGCTACGCGCCTGGCCTCAGCCTTGCCAATACCCAAGAGCCGCCCGCGCAACTCGCCGTCTTCACCGATGGCGACAGTATTGCGGCGATCACCGCCTATGGAGGCGATCCGGCGAAGGTCGCCTACCTCGAGCGGACGACGGCGGCTCTGCCGTACCGCATCCTCGAGCGGCCGCGGGTGCTAATCCTCGGCGTCGGAGGCGGCGAGCAGGTGCTGCTAGCGCTGCGCGCCAGGGCCGATACCGTGGATGCGGTAGAGGTCAACCCACAAATGATCGACTTGGTTCGGAATCGCTTCTCCGACTTTGCTGGCGGTATCTTCAGCCGACCGAACCTACACTTGCATTTGGCCGAGGCGCGCGCCTTCGCTGCAACTGCTGGCGAGCGCTACGACCTGATCCAGATACCGCTCCTCGATTCCTTCAGCGCGGCCGCGGCCGGCGTGCAGAGCTTGCATGAAAACTACACCTATACCGTGGAGGCAATGCGGGATTACCTCGCGATGCTCGGACCAGACGGTGTCGTCGCTATCACACGATGGCTGCGGGTGCCGCCGCGTGACAGCCTTAAGCTGTTCGCCACCGCCATGGCATCGCTCGAGGCGGATGGCGTGACCGAGCCGGGCCGGCACCTGGCGCTGATCCGGAGCTGGAATACCGCAACTTTGCTCATAGCCAAGTCGCCCTTCAAAGGCGAAGACATCGCGGCCGTTCGCAGCTTCGCGGCCGAGAACTTCTTCGACATCTCTTGGGTGCCGGGCATCTCCGCGAGCGACGTGAACCGCTTCAACCAACTCGACCAGGAATACCTCTACGAGGGAGCCCTCGCCCTCCTCGGCCCTGAGCGCGCCGACTTCATCGCGCGCTACAAGTTCGCCATCGCACCGGCCACCGACAATAGGCCCTATTTCTTCGACTTCTTCCGCTGGCGCGCCCTGCCTGAACTCTTATCGCTGCGTACCCAGGGCGGAGCAGCGATGCTCGACTGGAGCTACCTGATCCTCGTGGCGACCCTAGTCCAGGCTGCCATCCTCAGCGCCGTCCTGATCCTGCTGCCGCTATGGATTCGCAGACACACGCTTGGGAAAGCTTTCCACCGGCTGCGCTTCGGGCTCTACTTCCTTGCCTTGGGGCTAGCCTTCCTCTTCATTGAGATCGCCTTCATCCAGCGCTTCGTGCTGTTCCTCGGTCATCCGTTCTACGCCGTCGCTGTCGTGCTAGCGGGCTTCCTCGCCTTCGCCGGTCTCGGCAGCGCCATAGCCGCGCGCTGGGCAGCGGCGGTCGGGGGCGGCTCGGCGGTGCGCGGCATCGCCCTCGCTGTGGGGGCTATCGCGGTCCTGGCGGCCACCTACCTTCTCGCGCTGCCCTCAGTATTCGAAAGGCTGCTGGCGTTTCCGGACGCCGCGAAGATCGCGATCGCGCTCCTCCTCGTAGCGCCGCTCGCTCTTTTCATGGGCATGCCGTTTCCGCTCGGTCTTGGGCATGTCGGCGCGCGTTCGGAGACATTCATTCCCTGGGCATGGGGAATCAACGGCTGTGCGTCCGTGCTGAGCGCGATTCTAGCCACGCTGCTCGCTATGCATGTCGGGTTCTCAGGCGTCGTAATGATCGCCGTTGTCCTTTATCTTGTCGCCCCAGCTTTGCTTGCAAATCGGCTGCGGTCCGAACCATGATCCCCGGTGGTGAAGCTCGTCACGCCTAAACGGGGTGCCATCGAACTCGTTCCGGAATTCCGGGACCGGTCGTCCTCCGCTCCGCCCGCCGCTATGCCACAGGTGCCGTTACGAGCTGTTCGATGAACCGGAATGCAGCCGGACGGTTCTCCTCCCAGGTCGGCAAGATCTGGTCTGGCGGCAGGATGAAACCGCCTTCCTGGAAGGTGCGCGGCCTGAGTTCGACCGTGAAGGACGGTATGCCGTAGGTCCCGTAGGTCCAATCCGTTGTATCGCCCGCGGTTGGATAGAGCTCGGAAGACGGCTGCGGGACATAGATCTTGCCATGCACCCCTTGGATCAGGGTTTGCATCTCCTTGGCCATCCCCACCATCTGCTCCCGATGCTGAACGTCCGGTATGGGCTTCTCCGTGTAGCCCCAGGGGTAGAGTATGAGCTGAGAGTAGCTGTGATAGGTGATCACGCCGGCGAAGCGTTCGCAGCCGACGAGATCGCGGACCGCCTGCGTCTCCGGCTCGGAGAAAGCGCGCGGCCCGACATACGTCTCGTCGCTCGGCACGTGGCTGGAGGTGGGCACGTCAAGAATGCCCCACATGTAGCCATAGTTGCGGTTCGGATCGACGCCGAACGAGCCGTCGTCGTTCCTGCGACGGTTCTTGCGCCAAAGCCGCTCTTGTGCCCGGCTGTGTTCATGGCCGTCCGGGTTGACCATCGGGGCGACCCAGACTTCGCCGCTCGTCAGCCAGCTTGCGATCGGCGCCTCGTCGGCCCGCTCGACGAGTTCCTTCGCGAGCAGGAAGGGCACCTCCACGGCGATCCACTCGCGCGCGTGGTGGCAGCCCATAAAAAGGACCTTGGGAACACCTCCGCGGCGGTCGCCGATCCGCAAGGCCAGGATGGGTCGGCCCTCGATGCTTCGGCCGATCTCGATCAGCTCGGCGATGTCCGGTCTCGCTTCCGCGAGCTGCCGCAGCTCCTCTTCCAAGGTGGCTGCCGAGTGATATTGCTCCGCCGCCTCAGCCCTGGCGAAGGCGGAGAGGTGCCGCGCCACATCCTCGAGCTGCTCGACGAGGTAGCCCATGCTTGACAGACGGTCCAACTGAGCTTCGGTTCCACGAAGGATCAGGTGATCCGGCTTGACCTCCCAAACGTCGATGCCCAGCGGCACCCGAAGAACGTCCCCAAGCGGCTTCTGCGGTCCCGAAGACGTGACCCTGGCGATGAGGTTCATGCGACCATTCCTTCGTTCGATAAGGCAGAACTGATCAGCGACCCTCCGGTTGCCCGTCGAGGCGATCGGAGCTGGGTGCGTCACTTTCCAAGTCGGCGATCGTGCGGAGGCGCTCGACGCCAGCTATTCGCCGGCGCTCGAGTTCGGCAATCGTTTGCTCGGAGGCAGCCGCCACGACGGAGCCGGCTTCCCGTTCCCAGACATCAAGGCTCAGTGGAACCTTCAGGAGATCGTCTACTGTGCAGCCCAAGACTGGAGTGAGGCGAACCAGCCAGCGGACCGTCGCGCGTCCCGCCATATCAGGTGCTCCTCTGCATACTAGCAGCCTGCCGCGACCTTAGCCCCTCCCGAAGGCACCTGCAACGCCGCGTCCGAAATCGGTAAGCCCATCCGCCGGTCTGCCCGTCACCAATCTGCCATCCGAAGTCGTGATGCCTGCTCCTGAGATGGTCGATGCCGCGCTCGCCGGTCTGGACCTTGGCGAACTCGTCACGATTCCATCGTTGCCCGATGCCTCGGATTGGCAGGTATATGAACGCGCACGGCGGGCGCTCGCGCCAAAACTGTCGCTCGTTGATCCTGCTGCACGGTACCAGATTGCTGCCTGAAGTTTGATCGCAGTAATGTGGTCAATGGCGGGATGGCGTAGGCACCGCACTCTCAAGAACGCTGTGCGCCGTCTCCGCCTGCTGCTCCGCTCCATTGCCGCCGCGTGCCGCACGGCGCAAGGCTTGGGGGGAATGTCCGAACCGCCTGATAAAAGCACGTCGCATGCGCTCAGGGTCGGCGAAACCAACTGAAGCCGCAATCGCTTCAATTGGCTCGCGGCCGATCTCCACGCGGGCCTTCGCCGCTTCCACACGCAAGCGCTCGATGGCGGTGGCAGGCGTTTCGCGGCTGGCTGCGGAGCGGATAGCTGCGATCCGCTTTCCGTCGAGACGATCTCCACATCGAGCCGAGGGGCCGGATCCACAGGATCGGATTCCAAGACAACAGCATGCCTGTCGATCCGGACGTCATCAACCTCGCGTTCTCGCCGAGGTAATAGGGGAGCAGCGCAGCCTCAGGCAGCCATGCCGCCAGCATCCTCTCCCATACTCCGCACCATCCGTTCGATCGCATCGGCCAGCGCAACGGAGCCGCGGCGCTGTTCAGTTCCTCCCTCATACTCGACCCTGCCGCGGGCGATGCCATCATACATCCCGAGCAGCGCATCGGCGACCTCTGGAGGCACGCCTTCCTGCGCTAATATCGCGGCACGAGCCTCGGGCGGAACGAATGCGGTCTCCACAGGGCGACCGAGTACCCGGCTGAATGCGGCTGCAACATCGTTCGCGCTCCAGTCCTGCGGACCTCTCAGTTCAACGATCCGCTTGCCGCTGAAGTCGTCACTTAGCAGGCGGGCGACGGTGCGCCCGACGTCGACTGTGCTCACCATCGGGATCTTTTTCGAGGGTTCGAGAAAGCTCGGAAGCACGCCCTCGGCGATCACTGCCGGTGCTACCTCGCCCCAAGTCTCGACGAAATAACCCGGCCGCAGGAAGGTGGTTGACGGAGCCGCCCCCTCGAGATGCTTCTCAAGGCTCCTGAGCGTTGCGATGACGCCTGTGCCCGTCTCGTGCTGAGCACCGACGGAGGACAGGGCGACCACCTTCGGCAGCCGAGCCTCCCGCACCGCTTCTGCAAGTGCACTGCCGAGCTCATCCGCACGTCTATAGGGATCGCCGCTGACGGGCGGAGGGGAGAGCAGGAAAGCGCCCGCCGCGCCCCTCAGCGCTGCGGCCAAGCTTGGCACATCCTCGATGCTGCCGATCGCTACATTAACCCCCAGTTTCGTCCACTTTTCGGCCTGCTCCGGCCGTCGCAGCACGACGCGGACAGGTTTATCCAATTCGATCAAAGCGTGGGCGGTTTCGCCACCGGCTCGCCCGTTTGCTCCAAGCACAACGTACATGTCACTTTTCCTGGTTGAACTCTTGGAGAATAGGTGGCGCGTTGCCATGCGTCGAATGCATGGATAATATTCTATGCATGCGTGAAGTGAATTTAAGAAATGCCGACCTCAATCTGCTAGTTGTGCTTGATGCGCTACTGGACGAGCGAAGCGTAACCCGAGCCGCAACGCGGCTCGGCATGAGCCAACCCGCCGCCAGCCGGGCGCTCGCGCGCTCGCGGGCACTTTTCTCCGATGCACTTCTGGTTGACGGACCTGGCGGATACCTGCTTACCGCACGCGCGGAGGAGATGCGGCCTCTACTGCGCAACACCTTGGCAGGCGTCAGCGAACTTCTGGACAGCAGAGCATTTGATCCGACGCAGGCGACTGGGTCCGTGCGCCTGCTGATGCTGGATCTTGAGGCCGCAGTACTCGGCCCGCGGCTGATCGCCAGCCTGGCGGAGCAAGCGCCGGCGGTCGATCTCGATGTGGTACCGCCAGGGATGAGGCCAATCGATGCGCTTGAAGCCGACGCGGTCGACGCCCTCATCGGCGCAGTCGACGACGCGCCTCCCGGAATCCGGAAACGCAAGCTCTACCAGGATGATTTTGTAACCCTAATGCGTGCCGAGCATCCTGCCGCGGGCAGGACGCTCACGTTGGAACGGTTTCTTGAACTGGATCATGTCGTAGTCAGCATCACCGGGACAGGCCGAGCGTGGGTCGATGAAATCCTCGCTCGCTTGGGCAGGCAACGGCGGGTGAAGGTCCGGGTCCCAAGCTTCTTCGCGGCCGTCGAAATCGCCGCGCGTTCCGACCTTGTCATGACGCTGCCGTCCAGCCTGGCTCGGACGGCCGCTGACATGCGGCGCTTCGTCGTGACACCGCCGCCACTCGATCTAGGTGGCGTCGTGATGAGCCTCGCCTGGCATGCCCGCCACCAGGATTCCCCACGACATGTCTGGCTGCGCAGAACGATCGTCGCGGCCGCTGCCGATATTGGCCAGGATTGATCGCGCCGCATCGCAGGCCGGCGGGCGAGAGCCTTAATATTTGTTATGACAATGTTGTAGGCTTTCAGCCGACAGTTGTTTGGCCGACCGCGGACCGACAGCTTCGAGGCTCGGCATCGGTAAGCCTGCTGGTCGGTTCGGGCACAATCTCGGTGTCACGATAGGCCCAGGGTTTGGGAGCCGAGTTTCGTTCGGCAATGCTCACCGAAGATGGCTGCGCTTAATCTCGCCACCTGTTCCCTGCGGCAGACATGCTTGCGCAAATCCTAAATTAGCCGTCCTCGTGCCGCACCTTGGACATAGTTAATAAATACGCAACATGTAGGGTGGACATGGGCATAGGGGCTGATCAACCGACAATATCCAGTTTTCGGGGAGACACCGAATGCCGCAACACAGCGCGAATGAACAGTATCTGCTTGAACTTATCAACGCAGAAAGGGCAAAGGCGGGAGTACAACCGCTGGCCTTCGACAATGATCTCAGCGAGGCTGCCGAGGGGCACAGCAAATGGATGCTTGCTGCGGACGTCTTTTCACATAACGGTTCCGGCGGGTCGAGTTCGACCGCGCGCATGAAAGCCGCGGGCTACACGTTACAGGGGTCCTGGGCGACGGGCGAAAACATTGCCTGGGCGACGACCCGAACACCCACGGGCTATCAGGATGAACTGAAGCTCCTGCACACCAATTTGATGAATTCCTCCGGCCATCGGGCCAATCTTCTCAACCCCAACTTTCGTGAGGTTGGTCTCGGTTTTGAGGTAGGCGATTATCGCGGCCGTAGCAGCGCAATGCTCACTGAGGATTTCGGCAAGACGGGCACCGACCTGTTCCTGACTGGCGTTGCCTTCGACGACCGTGACAACGATCGTTTCTATGATCTGGGTGAAGGCTTGGGCGGCATCACCGTGACAGCCAAGAATGCGTCGGGGCAGCTTTTCAAGACGACGACGAGCGCCGCGGGCGGCTATGACCTCGTTCTGAAGCCCGGCACCTATACGGTAACCTTTTCAGGTACCGGCATCGCAACGTCGACCCAGACGGCCACGATCGGGTCGACGAACGTCAAGAAAGACCTGGTCGATCCGGTCATGACGTCGGGAACACTGAGCGCAGCTGCGACGGCGGACGATTCTGGAGCGGACTCCGGCGCCGCCCCGACACCCGCACCTGTCGAAGTAACTGACGGTGGCGACAAGTCGTCGAACACCTGGCTTGCGGAATTCTTCAAGCGCGGTGGCGATTGGGACAACGTGCGCAGCGACCGCCAAGCTGGTCAAACCTTGGCCGACAATGACAGCGTCGACGCGCCTGCCGCCATGCATGACGCCAATCTCGACCTGGCGTTCCGCGACGACCACCTGCGTTTTCAGCCGTCGGTGGAAGCTGCCGCCAACGCCGAGGATTTCCACGACCAGTTCCAGGGGTGGTTTGCGCAATTGGGCGATGGTGCTGCCGAGGCTGCTCTTGCGTACCATCAGGTCGATGTTCCCGTGCCGACGGATATGGCCGACGCCGCAACTGCCAACATACTGGCCCAACTCGCGGCCGGAACGGCTGGTGCGCATTCCGACCTGTTGATCTGAGGTTCGTATGCCAGACGGAAGGCGCGGGTCTTCGCCAAGGCGAGGCCCGCGATCTTCATTACCGCTTGGCTGGAACCGGGGATCGAGTGTGAGTTCTTCTGTACCGACTGATGGGTCCCCGCTCCGCGGGGTTCAGATCCAGCCTTATCGTTCATACGCACCGATTGCGGCGACCACGTTCCAGATCAGGCCATAGGTGTTGATGGCTGCGCCGATCGCCCAAGCTGCGAAGGAGCTGTAGCCTTCGAGCCCGGTCTGAAAATAGCTGACGATGTTCATCAGCACGCCACCGAAGGCGAGCACCGGAATCGCAATCGCCATCGCGATGCGATAGGGCGCCTGCCTGTAATACACGCCGAAGCCCACCAAGCAGGCCGCGTAGATGACAAACAACAGCGCCGACGGTCCGGGCGGCGCCTTGCTGAGCGGTACGCCGCCACCTCTGATCTGCATGTAGCTGACCACAAGGTAGGCGAGCCCCAGCGCGGCGTAGAGAAATTGGAGCGTGAGCAGCGTGCGCAACTTCATGCGGAATTCCTCGCTACTTCCCGCCGGGCTCCATGCTTCCGCCGAGCGCGTTCTTGTAGATCTTCCCATCCTTCATGATCAGCGCGAGGTTTTCCTCGGGCTTGGTCAGGATGGAGATGTCCGCCAGAGGATCGCCGTTGATCAGCAGGATGTCCGCCAGCGCGCCTTCCTCGATCACCCCCAGCTTGCCGGGATAGGGGTTGCGCGGGCCGGAGAGCGCCAGCAGCTCAGCGTTCGTCGACGTCGCCTGCCGCATGATCTCCGCAGGCGTGAACCACTTGGTGCGATGAACGAACTCTTCGCTCGCGGCCTTGAACTTGTCAGGATCGAGAACGATGTCGGTGCCGAAGGCGATGCGGTCAAAGCCGATCCTCTTCGCGGTCCGGAATGCCGATCGTTCTTGCCATCCTCGCCGAAGGAGACAACTATGGCTATGCAATCCTCGAGCGGGTTCGACAGCTGTCCGGAGGATGCCTGGAATGGAAGGACGGGATGCTCTACCCCGCTCTGCATCGGCTTGAGCGGCTCGGCCTGATCGAGGCGCGGTGGGAAGTCTCCGAGAGCGGCCGGCGTCGGAAGTACTATCGGATCACCTCCCAGGGACAGACCCAGCTCGAGGACGAGCGAAGGCAGTGGGAAGCGGTGGACGCTACACTACGAGGAATCTGGCGGGCGCTCTCTTTCCCTGCCGCGGCTCCCTACTCGGCGTCAGCCACGCCACAGCCACAGGGAGCCTGAACGATGATGGCGACCGGTGAAGCAGTATCGCTCGAAGATCAGATCGACCGATGGCGGAACTATCTCGGCCGTCGGCAGGCGATCCATTCGGTCGACGTGGCGGAGCTGGAGGACCATCTGCGTGAGCAGATCGCAGTGCTCGGAAAGGGCGGCCTCGCGGCCGACGAGGCTTTCTTGGTAGCGGTCAAGCGCCTGGGCGAGATCGACGCCCTTTCGCGCGAATTCGCTCGCGAGCACTCAGACCGCCTCTGGAAGCAACTGGTTGTATCCCCTTCCGATACTGAGGAGCCGCAGGTCGGGCTGCAAAAGGATGCGATCGTTGCGTTCTCGCTCGCAGTGGCCGCCGCCGTGCTCGTCAAGGCGCCCGCGCTCTTCGGGATGCAGCTGGATGCTGACGCCGGTTTCTATGCCCGTAACCTAAGCCTGTTCGTCCTGCCCCCGCTGACCGGCTACTTCGCTTGGAAACGACGGCTGGACCTTCGTGCGATCGGTTGGCTAGCGGCAATGTTTGGGGCGGCCGCCGTGGTCGCCAATGTTTATCCATTCGCGCCTGGCGGTTCCACTGAGGGACTTTCTGCGCTGCACCTGCCGATCTCGCTCTGGCTGCTGGTGGGCATCGCCTACGCTGGCCAGCGCTGGAATGAGATCGGCGGGCGTATGGATTTCATCCGCTTCTCGGGCGAGCTGTTCATCTACTACGTCCTGATCGCTCTTGGCGGTGGTGTCCTCACCGCGTTCATGGCGATGATGTTCCAGGCTGTCGGCATTGACATCGAACCTCTCTTCGAATCGTGGCTGCTGCCGTGCGGAGCGGCCGGGGCCGCCGTGATCGGCTCCTGGCTTGTGGAGGCCAAGCAGAGCGTGATCGAGAACATGGCGCCGGTATTGGCGCGGCTGTTCACACCCCTATTCGCCGCCGTGCTGATCGCATTCCTCGGGACACTGCTGTGGACCGGACGCGGCGTGGACATCGAGCGGAACTTGCTCATCGGCTTCGACCTTCTGCTGGTATTGGTCCTCGGCCTGCTGCTCTATTCCCTGTCGGCCCGCGATCCGCGCTTGCCCCCTGGCGCCTTCGACGCGGTGCAGGTCGTGCTGGTGATCAGTGCGCTTCTCGCCGACGCCGTCGCGCTGTGGGCGATAGCCGCGCGCATCACTGAGTTCGGCTTCAGTCCGAACCGCGTAGCGGCCCTGGGCCTCAACATCATACTTCTGGTCAATCTGGCGTGGTCCGCTGTGCTCTACATCCGCTTCCTGAAGGGCGAAGCATCCTTCACCAGGCTCGAGCGTTGGCAGACGGATTACCTGCCGGTCTATCCGGTGTGGGCGGCGATCGTCGTGGTCGCCTTTCCACCTATATTCGGTTTCATATGAGCGGACGCCGCGATGCCCATTTTCCGCACCGAGCCGTTTGACCCGCGACGAGCGTAACCTCCTGATATGTAATAATTTGGTGGGCCCGGAGGGTGTTTGGAAAGCGAAAAAAGTCAACAAGTTAGAGCTCGGTGGGACTTTGCAGTATTCAAATCCGTTCCAATGTTTTTCGATGTTGTTGTCCCACTCAGAAGTGCCTCAGTCCACCAAGCCGGCTCACTGAACGCCTCACTCGGAAGGGAGGTTTGCGCCATACGCAGCACAACGCCGCGAACGAAGGTAATGCCCAACTCGCCGATAATGTCGCTGTTGCCGATTTTTGGCAAATCGATTCTCCCCTCATGCGGATTGTACCTCCGAGCAGCGCGACCGCTAGCGTTTCGGCGCAAGAACAGACGTTTGCCGCCGCGAAACCTGAAAATTAGCGGGGATATAGTCAGCGAACTTCGCCATTAGCATTGAAACGATCGTCTGCCGCAATTTCATTCGACGTTACGACGTTCGGCGCCGCGTAAAATTCGACGAAGCTCAATCCGCAAGCTTCACGGCAGACGCAGTTGAGATGTATTCTATTTTGGGGAGTGAGTCTGAGGATGATCGACCAAAAAAGATCAGCATTGCGTCAAATCGCAAGTGGTGTGAAACCTGCCGAAAAGAAAGCGGCGGAGAGTAGTCAGCAGCTTTTTAGGAATTCAAGCGCGAATGAGCTGTTTGTCGCGGTTGTCGGTCCTGCAGGCGCCGGCGCGGGCACGGCCGCGACCGCGCTTAAGCGTTTTCTGGAGGAGATCGAGATCGATGGCCATACCTACGAAGTGCACATCGTCAAGGCGAGCAATGTAATCGCAAACTGGGCGACGAAGAGCGGGAAAACCGTCCCGGCGAGAGCCGGTCGCAAATCGATCGACGATCGCATTGCGATGCAGAATCTGGGGGATGAATTCCGCGAGGCCGCCTCGGACAATGCGGCCGTCATGCGAGGCGTGATCCAGGAAATCAGGGGGCTGCGATCAAAAGCTTCCGGGCTCCCTGCCGGCGATATCGACGGCAAGCCACGCGCCTTCATCATAGACTCGCTGCGGCATCCTGCAGAGGCGCACCTCCTAAGACGTTTGTATCAGGACGCTTTCACGTTGATCGGGGTAGTATGCGAACCGGATCAGCGCCGCAAGCGTCTCTTGAACATGCTTTTCGACCTCAAGGATCGAAATAAGCATGAGGTGAGGGAGAGCATCGAGAAATTTATGGACCGTGATTCCAATGCCCCGGAAAAGCACGGACAGCACGTCACCGATACGTTCCACGAGGCCGATTTCTTCGTCGACAACACGCTCGAAACGGAGAATCTCGATGAGACGGGAATGAACGAGGCGTTGCTTCGTTTTGTCGATCTCGCCACAGGCAGAACAATTGTTCGGCCCACCGCATCCGAAACGGCGATGAACGACGCTCATTCCGCACAGCTTCGGAGCGCTTGCCTGTCGCGACAAGTTGGCGCGGCCTTGGTCGACGCGAATGGCAACGTTGTTTCCACAGGAACGAACGAAGTGCCGAAATTCGGTGGGGGCCTCTACGGCGAAAGCTTCGATATCGAGGGTGATGGTCAGGATCATCGTTGCGCTTTTCGCGAGACGAAATTTTGTAGCAACAACAAGGAGCAAAACAGCATTATCGAGGAGCTTTTCAAAGAGTTCCCCGAATTGATCGACGGCAAAAACCCTGAAGAGGTTCTCGCGAAGGTTCGAAAAACACGACTTGGAGGGCTGGTGGAATTTAGCCGCGCAGTGCACGCAGAAATGGATGCGATTTTGTCCGCTGCTCGCGTTGGCGTCTCACCAAAAGGTTGTCGCCTTTTCGTCACCACGTTTCCGTGCCATTATTGTGCTAGGCATATTGTCAGCGCCGGTATCTCCGAAGTGCAATATATTGAACCCTATCCAAAGAGCCGCGCTCTGGCTCTGCACAACGATTCCATCACTATGGATTCAACGATGGCGCTGGCCAAAAATTCAAAGGGCCTAGAAAGCGACCGCACCACGCCAGACAAGGTCCTATTTCGGCCCTTTGTTGGCGTTTCACCCCGCCTATATCGACGTTCGTTCCTCAAGGACCGCGATTACAAAGACAAGTTCACCGGAGAATTTGCGATGGGTGAGCCACAATGGACAGTGCGATCAACCCTCTTCACCAAGAGGTACACCGAACTCGAAGCCGAACTTAACGTCGAATGAAATCGGCGGGACAACACCTTCAACTGGTCGATCCGCATCGACGCGTGGACGCTCCACAACCACGGCCCGAGAGAGGCCAACTTTCCCTGTTCGATTTCCGACCGGTAAGCAGGGTTGTTTGCTTGCCGATGCTGGACATCCACGGCGCTGTATTCCGTCGCGCCTTTGAGAACGTCAAGCCGCGTGCGCTGTTCGATCTCCGACGCGCGCCGTTTTTCGACTTGACCGGCTTGGGACGCAATGATGCGCTTCATATCATCCATTCGCATGCTGGAACGCATCTAAGATGCGCGATGGATCTGCGGGTCAAAACGGCTCCAGGGGATCGTTGGCAACTGAAGCGTCAGGTTGCCGAGTTCACGCATGTCTTGGCGGAGGAGATCTCGTCTGGCCCAAGGACAGCAATTTTGCTTTTCAATCGTAGCGACAGTGTCGACTTCTTTGTCGGCCTGGTCCCGCCGTCCACTGGCCTGCCCTTCTCCTGGCAATTTGAAGGACCCGACGCTAGGATCATCAGGCAATGCTAAGTTCGGGCCGCCTGAACTTTCTGCGAGACCGACGCCATACTTGACACTTCACATACGCTCAGCTTGATCCTGCAAAAATATCGCACTGACCCAGTGCCCTGTCCCCTCTGCATGGCTCCGTGCAAGACGAGGCAACTCCGCCGTCGCGGCGGGCTCAAGAGAGCGATCGGACGCCTTTGGTTTCTCCGTTGCAAATGGTCCAGACGCCAACAATGTCCTTGTGCGCCTTGAGTTCGCGTCCCTCCCACGGCTGTATCAGGGTTGTAATCGCAAGAGCAATGGCACCCGTCGCGCCGATCAGCGCCCTTCTAGCTCGCTTGCTCATTACGCGTTATTCGGTAGGTCGGCCTGCAGCATTACCCGCGCGACCATGCCGGCCAACAGAATAAGCACGGACACCCACCACGGCAGCAAAGCCGTCAAGCAGCGGGACAACCTGCTGTGCGATTTCTAGAAAAGCCGCGAAGCCCACAAGCCTCCATCGACCAAGCGCGCGTAAACACCTCGCGCGAATTAGCGATCAGTTCCATTTGATTTTCCTTGCTGATTTAGAGGCGGCGTAATGATCCGGAGAGCTATGATGGATTTTGGGTGATGGGGTTGATCAAGCGGCGCTTTGCGGCTTCATTTCGATGACCTCGATCCCGTCCTGGAACTTGGCACCTGCGAGCAGTTTCGGCAACTGATTTTGTCCCTTCAGTCGACGCCAGGATTTCGCGGCGGCCATGACGAGCTTGAAGACCATCAGCCTGGCGGTCTTCGATGATAGGGAGCCCTTCGTGCGCACCGTGCGATGGCGAACGGTGGCAAAGACGCTCTCGATGGGATTCGACGTTCGCAGATGATCCCAATGCTCGGCGGGGAAGTCGTAGAACGCCAGCAATGTCTCGCGATCCTTCGTCAGGCAATCGACCGCCTTGTCATATTTCGCGCCGTATTTCTCGGCGAACACTTCGATCGCCATTTCGGCCGCTGATCGTGTCGGCGCACCGTAAATCTCGCGCAAATCCGTCTTCAGGTTGGCCTGCACGGCGAGCGGCACCTTGTTCAGCACGTTGGCGGTCTTGTGCACCCAACAGCGTTGGTGCTTGGTGCCGGCAAACACCTCGTCGAGCGCCTTCCAGAAGCCAAGCGCACCATCGCCGACGGCAATATCGGGCGCGATCTTCAGGCCACGACGCTTCACGTCGACCAGCAGCTCGCGCCAGCTCTGCGCACTCTCACGAATCCCTGTCTGGAAGCCGACGAGTTCTTTTTTGCCCTCAGGCGTGGCGCCGATCAGCACCAGCATGCATTCGGCATGGTCTTCCATGCGCGCCTGGAGATAGACCCCGTCCGCCCACACATAGACATAATGGCGCGCCGAAAGATCGCGCTTTTGCCAACGCTCGTATTCGGTGGTCCACTCTGCCGTCAGCCGCGTGATCACCGAGGGTGAGAGGTTCGCCGCCTCCTTGCCGAGCAGGGCTGCCAGAGCTTCCTGAAAGTCGCCCGTCGAAACGCCGCGCAGGTAAAGAACGGGAAGCAGCGCGTCCAGACTTCGCGTCCGACGCGCCCATTTCGGCAGGATCGACGAGGAAAAACGGATGCGCTCCGCTTCACCGTTCGCGCCGCGGTCCCGGACCTTCACCCGGCTGACGGGCACCGGCCCGATCCCCGTCTGGATGCTCCGCTCCGGGCCGCGACCGTGCCGGACCAGCCGCTCAC
>NZ_FOSL01000048.1 GCF_900114255.1 Neomesorhizobium albiziae
ACTTTGCCGGGCTGGAAGTTCGTGAGGGGCTCGCCACGCAGCCAGCTCTCCACTTTAATCGAAGGAGCCGGGGACTCCATCTGCAATACCATGTTGCCTCCAAAGCTATTGCCAAAGGTTGCGCGACTTTATGCGCGAACTTGTTTCCCTGTTAGAGACGGGCCCACGGGTTCAACGGAAGGAGAGCATCGCTCGTCTTGCGTGTCTGCACGCAGTCAGCCCTCACTCAGTGTTGCCGCATCTAAATACGCAAAGGCCGTGCCAGCGCGCTCAGCACCCAGTAAGTGCATGATTACGCTTTGAAAACCTTTACAGCGCCCAGAAGGCCGGTTGTATTGAACCCGACATGTTTTCTGCCGCTGTCAGGTTTTGGACACGCATCACGCGCTTCGAGCCGCCAGAAGCGTGGCCATCCGCACGGTCCCGAAGACCAGAGAGCGCGTGCGACACGCCGCATGACGTCGTTCGATGCATCGATGCCAAGCGCCTCGGTGTTGAGGTCGCCGCACGCCAGATCATCATCAACGAGACGTTCAAGCTTGACCCAGGAGCGCGACCGGCATCATCTCAACGGGAATTATACACCGGACGAGCACGGGCCGATTGTCGGCCTTCCTCCATGCCGAGCACCGTCTTTTCGTCGCCCGCCTCCACGTGGATGACGCGGCTGGGCGGCAGGCCAGCCTGGTGAGCGACCGGCGCGAAGAGATCCTGCTGCGTCACGCACCACAGCACCTTGCCGGATGTGCGCGCGGCGATTCCCGCGGCAACAAAGCGGCAGCGGCGCCGTGCACGGTCCTGTTGCCGCCGCCCGCCGCCTCGTGCAGCGCCGAGCGCGAGCCCGCCTCCGGGGAGCTGCGCCCATTCCGAAAAGCCGGCCAGATCGACAATTAGGTCGACGTCGTCAGTCGCCCTGACATTCTCGAGCGTGACGGAATCGGTGATGAAAAGAGCGGTCGTACATCCGCCGACGAATACAAGACGGTTGCGCAGGTGTCGCCCAGCGCTTCCGCGACAGCCCTTAGCATTGCAAGCAGCTGGCCTTGGATGCTGGTCATTTCTGCGCAAGCCTTCCGAAAGACGCTCTGCCGCGAGGCCAGCCTCGCGCTGGTTTCCGAGTCTTATCGCATCCGCAAGAGCGAGATACTCGTACAGCCGATCATCCTTTTGAACGGATTCAGGAACGCTTTTGAACAACGGCGTCACCGACTGTCCCATGTCGTGGCCGCTGGCATAGGGCCACACATAGATATAGCTGCCGGCGCTTATTAGCGCGTTCTTTAGAACGGGCGCCGCAAATGCGGTCGGGATTCCACGCTGCATTGCTCCGGGCTTCGCTGGAAAAACGAACTTCAACCCGTGCACGATGAAATTCAGCAGGCTCCTGCGGCTAGGCTTCGCTCGGCCCGTATCTCTGTCCCTAGCCGCGATACCGGATGCAAGACTTCGATTGATGGATGCATTGACCTCCGTCTTGCTTATGCCAAGAGAAGACCCCAGATTACGGACCGAGTACGGATCTTCTACGGATCTTCGCCCTGGGCTTCCCAGCGCAGAGCTTCGACACCCTTTTCTTTCTCCTGCTCTTGTAGGCTGACGAGCTTGAGCAGTATGACGATGGTCCTGGCTTTTCATTCGATTCTCGCCCTGCTGTCCGCTGTCCGAGGACTAAGGTCACCTACACGGGCAGCCCGGTTCTGTCAAAAGAGTGGTCGAGAATCCAAAGGACTCACCCTGACCAGATCGCCGACCATAAGGCGGGTGAGTTCTTCCCGAGCAGATGCCCGGACCGGCTCGTCAATACCAACAGGGCCGATTACACCAGCAGGAGCTGCGGCCGGCGGCGGCGTTAGCGAGCGAGTCTCGAGGAGATAAAAAATGCGGCTCAGTAAACTTATTTTCAAAGACAAGGTTTCATCGGTGCTTTCTCCCGCAACAGAGAGGAAACGGCCTCGGCTTCAGACTGTGGTGATATGTGGGGCCGTGGCGGCCGCTTCCGCGGTCGCTGGTTTCGGGGCCCAAAGCGCCGAGATGGGAGCCTGGATCACCACCTGGGCCGCCACACCTGCTCCACGTTGGTCGGATGATATTCCTGCGCCTTTCGGAGTGCCTGAGGTTCTGGAGAATCAGACTGTCCGCCAAGTTGCCCGTATCAGTGTAGGAGGCACTTCCGTTCGGGTCGTTCTGTCCAATGCGTTCGGCGCCAAGCCGCTGACGATCGGCGCCGGCAGCGTGGCAATAGCAGGCAAGGACGGCGGCGTCGATCAGGCGACCTTGAAGCCGCTCACGTGGGGCGGCAAGAGTTCCGTGGTCATTCCGGCGGGCGCCCCGATCGTCAGTGACCCCGTCGCCCTACGGGCAAAAGCGCTTTCCGACATCTCGGTCAGCATTTTCCTGCCGAAAGAGACGGCGCTCTCGTCGGCGCATTGGGATGGTGTACAAACCGCCTACATCTCCGGCCCTGGAAATTTCACAACGACCGCCACGTTTAAGGCTGACAGCACACTCAAATCACGCCTTTTTCTCAGAGATATATTGGTTGACGCCGTGCCGGAATCCCGGGCGATCGTGTTTTTCGGCGATTCCATCACGGATGGGAATTGCTCAACTCCCGACGCCAATAATCGCTGGCCCGACCATATCGCCAAGCGATTGCAGGAGGCGAACCGCAATGTCGCGGTGGTTAACGAGGCTTTTTCGGGCAATCGCGTCTTGACAGACGGCATGGGTGTCAACGCTCTGGCACGCTTCGATTCCGATGTCCTGAGCCATCCCCACGTTTCAACCCTCGTCCTGATGATGGGCATCAACGATATCGGCTGGCCCGGCGAAAATGCAATCACGCCGGACGACAAGGAACCGACCGCAGAAGACATCATCACCGGATACAAACAACTCATCGACCGTGCGCATGCCCATGGCATACGCATTGTAGCCGCGACGTTGACCCCCTTTGCGGACACGTCCAAAGGACTTCCAACCGAGGGTTACTACACGCCCGAGAAGGAAAAGATACGCGTCGCTGTGAACGAGTGGATCCGCACCGGCGGTGGCTTCGACGGCGTGATCGACTTCGACAAGGTAATGGAAGATCCGGCCAGGCCGGGATACTTGCGTGACGAGTACGATTGCGGCGATAACCTCCATCCCAACGACGCCGGGTACAAGGCGATGGCGGACGCGGTCGATCTCGACCTCTTGCTGGGCGCAGCCAAATAGGCCGTTCCGCTTGCCGCTGGACCGATGGCATCCCGCAGCATAGGACGCGGCTCCTGGCCGGCGCCGGCCAGGAGCGTCGCGATGCTGAGAATTTCGGGTGCCTTGACAGCTTTGCTGGAGCAGATCTGGGCGGAGCTTCTGGGTGTTGAGCGGGTCGGACGCCACGACCACTTCTTCGACTGGGCACGCGGCCACATGAATACATGCATCACAACGAGGTGCGGCATGGCTGTTGATATCGGCGGTTTGTTATACAAGGTATTACGAAGCTGCGATGGAGGCGACAATGCCGTCAAACGGAATGATCCATGTCCGCATGGACGAGGACGAGAAGAACGAAGCCGCCGCAGTGCTGGCGTCGATGGGATTGTCCGCATCTGGAGTGGTGCGGCTGATGCTGAAGCGGGTTGCGCGGGAAAAGACGGTGCCGTTCGACCTGCGAGTGCCCAATGCCGAGACGCGCGCTGCGATGGCCGAGGCGCAAACCATCATCGAGAGCGGCCGCGCCCGCTTCGCAACGTCGCGGGAACTCTTCGATGACCTCGAAAAAGGCGGCAAATGACAAACGCGCCGCCCTGCCTTGGGCATGCGACTATACAAAGGGCTTCCTGAAGGATTGGGAGCGATTGCCAGCTCCGACCATGAAGCAGTTGAAGGAAGCGATGATGCTTTTCGTGGCCAATGACGAACCTCTCGGCAGGGGTGGCTCGACCATCCGCTGACGGGCGACTGGACGGATCATCGGGAGTGTCATGTTGGCGGCGACTTCCTGCTTGTCTATCGGCTCTACGGCAAAGGTCCGCGAGAAATGATCGTATTCGTGAGAGCTGGAACTCACACGGAACTATTCGAATGATTGTTTGCCTCTCGAAGGGATTTGAAAAATGTTCGAACTGACCGGCCGCAAGGCGCTTGTCACCGGCGCTACCGGAGGCATCGGCGAGGAGATCGCAAGGGTGCTGCATCAGCAGAGGGCTGTCGTCGGCCTGCACGGCACCCGCGTCGAGAAGCTGGAGGCGCTGGCCGCCGAGTTCGGCGACCGGGTCAAGCTGTTTCCGGCCAACCTATCCGACCGCGACGAGGTCAAGGCGCTCGGCCGGAAGGCCGAGGCCGATCTCGAAGGCGTCGACATCCTCGTCAACAACGCCGGGATCACCAAGGACGGGCTGTTCGTGCGCATGCCGGATGCCGACTGGAATAGTGTGCTGGAGGTGAACCTCACCGCCATGTTCCGGCTGACCCGCGAACTCACCCATCCGATGATGCGCCGCCGCCATGGCCGCATCATCAACATCACCTCGGTGGTCGGCGTCACCGGCAATCCCGGACAGACCAACTATTGCGCGTCCAAGGCCGGCATGATCGGCTTTTCCAAATCGCTGGCGCAGGAGATCGCCACCCGCAACATCACCGTCAACTGCGTCGCCCCGGGCTTCATGGAATCGGCCATGACCGACAAGCTCAACGACAAGCAGAAGGAGACGATCATGGCGGCGATCCCGACCAAGCGCATGGGCACCAGCGCCGAAGTCGCTTCCGCCGTCGCCTATCTCGCTTCGAACGAGGCGGCCTACGTCACCGGCCAGACCATTCATGTCAATGGCGGCATGGCGATGATTTGAGAACGGTCGGCGACATTGGCCAAGCAAACCGATCGCTGCTTCCCATACACCGTCAGAGTCTACGCAGCGTCGTTTCCGGTTCGTGGCACTGTGCTGTCAGGGCATTGTCAACTTAACTCGCGGTCAGGGATTTGGGGCATAAACGCGATGGCATGAACACCGCAACCATCAGCTACAAGCGCCATCGTTTCCCGTCGGAGATCATTGGCCATGCTGTTTGGCTCTACTACCGATTCCCTTGAGCCTGCGTCTGGTCGAGGAGATTGGATTGGATATCGCAAAGTCGGTCTTTCAGGTTCACGGGGTTGCCGCGACGGGTGATGTCGTCATCCGGCAGCGCCTGAGCCGAGGTAAGGTGCTTCAATTCTTCCCCAAAATGCCGGCATGCCTCGTCGGGTTGGAGGCTTGTGGGGCGGCGCACTATTGGCGGAGGCTTGGTCATGATGCCCGCCTGATGCCGCCGAGCTACGTCAAGCCTTGTGTAAAGCGCCAGAAGAACGATGCTGCCGATGCCGAGGCTATCTGCGAGGCGGTCACCCGGCCGACGATGCGGTTCGTCGAGATCAAGAGCGATGAGCAGCATAGCATCATGGTGCTCCACCGGGTCCGGCTGACGCTGATGCGCCAGCGTATTCAGCTTTCAAACACCATCCGTGGCCACATGGCGGAATGCGGATTGGTCGCTCCGGTCGGCCGCAACGGCCTCGCACAGCTCATCACCATCATCGGCAATTGCGACGATGCTCGCGTCCCTGACCTGGCACGCGACTGCCTCGCGATGCTGGTTTCGCAACTGGAGATGATCAACGAGCAAATCCTGGAAACGGATCGGCGTGTTCGAACAAGCGCACGCGCGACCGAAGTCGGCCGGCGTCTGATGGAAGTGCCGGGCGTGGGGCCGGTGCTCGCGAGCGCTATGGTTGCTGCGGTGCCTGACCCTAGATCCTTCAAGTCCAGCAGGAACCTGGCTGCCTGGATCGGCCTCGTGCCGCGGCAGAACTCCAGCGGCGACAAGGAACGGCTCGGAGGTATCACCAAGCAAGGAGATCGATACAATTGCTCGTGGTCGGCGCCCTTGCCGTAATCCGTTATGCCCAGCGGCATGGAACAAGGCGGCCCTGGTTGGTCCGGCTCCTTGCTCGTCGTACTCCGAAGGTTGCCGCGGTCGCGCTCGCCAACAAGATGGCGCGGATGATCTGGGCTATCATGACGAGCGGCGAGCGTTATAGGGAGCCACAGGTCACGGCAGCATAGTCGCATCGAGAGAGCGTCGGAGTTTTGAGTTTGGGAAGGGCAATCGCGATGTAATGCAAACAAGGCCTTGCTGTGATTTACTGGAGCATGCCGTTAGCGACGAGCGGTTATCCCTTTGGCCTCCCTCACGCTGCTTGGCTATGCTTACGGGGCAACCCGGTCGAGAAAAGCATCGAATACGGCAGCAACAGCGCGAATCACAAAGCGATGCTCCTGCCGCACGCGGATGAAACCCTTTTCGATGTCCACTATCCCGTCCTCGGCCAGCATCGCCAAGCGTTCAGCTGACTCGAGAAACCGGATCGGATCAAATCCGTGGGCGGCACAGATTGCCGGCACATCGGCCTCCAAATCGCACATCAGCCGCTCGATGATTGCGGCTCGCACGCGGTCTTCGTCGGTGAGACGGTAGCCCTTTGACGTCGCCAGACGGCCAGCTGCGATGTGCCGGCTGTAGGAATCCCGTGTAACCTCGTTCTGGATGTAACCCTCGCCGACACGCCCGATAGCCGACGCGCCGAAACCGATCAGGGTTTTGCAGGTGTCGGCCGAGTAACCCAGCGAGTTACGCCGTAGGCGCCCGGCAGTCTGCGCCAGCGTGAGTTCGTCGTCTGGCAAGGCGAAATGGTCGAGCCCGATCTCTCGGTAGCCGGCGGCAACCAGCGTCTCGGCCACGGCCGCAGCCAGTTCGGCGCGGGCAACGCTGTCCGGCAGCGCTGTCTCCTCGATCTGGCGCTGATTCTTTATAAGGGACGGAATGTGCGCGTAGCCGAACACCGCAAGCCGGTTGGGGCGCATGGCGACCGCCGCCTCGCGGTCTGGACGCAGGACTGCACCGTCTGATTCGGGAGACCGAAAATGAGGTCGAAATTGATGCGGCTTACCCCATGCCGGCGCAGCTCTTCGACGGCAGCCGCCGTCTGCGCCTCACTCTGGACCCGGTTGATCGCTTTTTGAACAATGGGATCAAAGCTCTGCACCCCGAGGCTCGAGCGGTTCACGTCGGCTGCTCCTAATGCTTCGGCCATGTCGGCCGTGAACGTGCGTGGGTCGATCTCGACGGCGACCGTAGCCGTTTTCCTGAACGCGAAGCGGCGGCGCAGGAGTTCCATCACGACCAAGAACTCCGGTGGCCCCATCAGGGTCGGCGTTCCACCGCCGAAATGCACGTCGCTCACGGGCAGCGCATGCGGCGCTTGCTCCGAGACCAAACGGATCTCGTCACGCAGCACCGCCAGATAATTGAGGATCGGCGCATCCTGGCGGGTGATGGTGGTAGGGAAGCCGCAATACCAGCAAATCGATCGGCAGAACGGAATGTGGAGATAGAGCGACACCGAATCGTCAGCCGGTAGGTCCCTCAGCAATTCCTCATAAGCTTCGGCGCCGACTGCCGCGGAGAACTCCGGCACAGTCGGATAGATGGTGTACCAAGGCAGGCGGGCCTCGCGATATTTTGTCAGGATTGAGGTCTGCAACAGTTACCGTCCCATGCTGATAACTGTTATCCTTACCGCTGCGCTCTCCTGTGTCCTTGCGCTATGTCAAATCCGTTCCGCTTTCGCCGCGAAACCTGCGTTTTTCAACGTGCACACCAAGCCGGCCGCCAGTTTCGCGAAACCGATCCGGAAACCGTACCCTGAGCTCTCACAGAGGACGGCGGCGAGGAACTCATCGCCGGCGAAGGTGGACAATACGGCGATCTTGCGCATCAGCAAGTTCCCTCGAAAATCTGCCCCTTCCGGGCTGTGCGCTGGCGGAGAATGCTTCTCTAGGAGGGCTGGCAACTATCGTACTTTGGAGGCTGCTACGTGCAGCGGCTTGAGAACCATAAGATGCAGACCACGTTACGACCTCTTACACGCGACGACCTCCCCGAATTTCGTGCATGGTTCGAGCATGCGGAGTTGTCGCGCCGGCTGTCCTTTCCGACCGATGAATTCTATATGACGGCCGGGGATGCCGCACGCTGTTGGATGGTACTGGATGCTGGTCAGGTTGCTGCGGAGGTGCAGGTTGACCGGGAGGATGCGGAGCGTGGCTATATCGATCTTGCTTTGCGCCCCGATCTCAGAGGCCAGGGGATCGGAGCGGCAGTGCTTTCTGCCTTCCTCTCAGGACCAGGGCGGGCGTATTCGATCTTGGAAGGGCGCATAGAGCCGGACAATGCGGCAGTCTCGCATGCTGCCAGCGCTGTGGGTTCACTTGTTGCCCGAGCCGGATGCGGAGGGCTTCATTCCAGCGATCTACAGTTCGTCGCAAATCTCCTGATTTTGCGGTGATGAATGCCCCACGCTGAAATTGCTCAGTAAATCTCGTCGCAAATGTCAGACGCAAAAGTCCAGCGATTGAGCGGGATTTTTGCGACAGCCTAATTGCGATGTCGCTTTTGGGTGCACCCCGGCGTGACGGCTCGAAGTGACAGGCGCCGACCGTCACAAAAGAGTGGAAAAGCTAGAAATGTTACGCTATGGCAAGAAAGCCACCCTAATGTGACGGACTTTGCCAATGGCCCGCGTTGGTTATGCCCGCGTCGGCACGACGGATCAGGACGTCGACATCCAGATCGCCCGGCTCAAGGCTGCTGGTTGCGAGATCGTTCGCTCGGAAACTGTTTCGGGCGCCTCGCGCGAGGGGCGCGGTGAACTGGAAACCGTCATGCAGTTCCTGCGGGCCGGTGATGAACTCGTCGTGCTGCGGCTCGGCCGCTCGACCCGCGACGTCCTGAACCTGGTCCACGAACTCGACGCCAAGGGAGCATACCTGCGCGTTCTCGAACCTGAGGTGACGACGGCCGGCGACATGGGCCGCATGGTGATCACCGTGCTCGGTATGGTCGCCGACATGGAATTGAAGTTCATCAAGGACCGGCAAAGGCCGGCATCGAGGCGGCCAAGATCCAAGGGGTATACACGGGCCGCGCGAAAACTGTCGATGACAATGAAATCCGCCGCCGCGTCGCCTCCGGCGAGAGCAAGGCCGGCATCGCTCGCGACCTGAAAATCTCCAGGATGACCGTCTATCGCGCCCTCGGCACTTTCCCCGCACCGACGGAACTGCCGGACAAGCCGCCGTCTGTCACGGTCACGCTGCATCTGACGATCGAGAATTTCAGCAAAAGAGGCCGCGGCAGAAAGCCTGCGCGCGAACAGATCGAGGCGATGCTGACACGCGATTACGCCATGATGCCGCTCGGCGAATGCGACTATCAGCTCACCATTGCCTACGACACCGATCCTGACGGATCGAGCCTCGACGACGAAATCAACCATCTTCAAACGGAATTATTCAACGTTGCCGAGAGCTACCGGTGTTCCGTCGAAGCCGACATTCGCGAGGTCGGCGGTCAACAACGATCATGGTGATCGCCCGCATCTTTCGTGTTCACATGGCCACCGTCGGCCGCATCGGTGCCGAGGTCAGAACAGAAGTTCGCTGATTGTTCTGTCAGTTGGCCGTTTTCGCAGCGACGTACGCACCGGGCCATGACGTGAGTCTGGTGGGTCTTCCAAGCGCCGATTTGGCCGGTTAGGGTTTGCAGGGGCGCGAACAACAGGATGAACGAAGGGGATGATGCTGGAAAAACTGCGCGCCTGTTGGGGGTTTAGGCCGACCGTCGATAGGAACGTCGCCCTGGCCGAAGGCTTTCTGAAGGGCAAGAGCTTCGCCGACCTGGCGCAGGAACATGGCTTGTCGACAACGAGGGTGCGCCAAATCATCGAGAAGGCCGATCGGCTCGTGGGCGGCGGCATCCTGACCAAGGCTGAACCGTCCAAGGCCTCGCCTCGATCCGATTTCATGGTCGACTATGCGTATGTGTGGAACCTGGCCGAGATGCACCGGCTCGGTAGCGTCACGCCGCATCATTTCTTTAAGGAGTTGGAACGCGCGGGATCGCTGGAGCGGCTGGTTGACAAGATGAAGCGGTTGCCGAGGCGCGCACGAACAACACGTGAGCTGGCGCGCCTCGTGTGGCAAAAGGAGAGGGGCGAGAGCCCATGGCCTGCAATGAAGCGATCAAGCATTGCGATCGTGGAACCAAGCTGCCCAGTCGACCATCCGGACCGCGGCCTTCAATGCCAGCTCGCCTTGGAATCGGCCCTCCAGGAATTGGTTGAGCGCGCAGCGGAATCCGGCTGGACCGAGGACGAGATAGCCTACGCGCTCCTCGAGCTCGCCTCAAGAGCAACTCTGCCAATCGCGAGACTGAGAGGGCGATTGACCGGGCCAGAGCAACAAGATGAGCAGCATCTTCAAGAAGCTTCGCCTGACCCGATATGAACGTCGCTGCGCCAATGAGTTTGGCGGTGAAGGCTGACCCCGGCCGAGTCGGGCTGGCGAGCGGAAGTGCTGAAATAAGGGCGTGAGAATCCATGGCGTTGTTGTAGAGAGCGTCGACCTTCGCGAGATTGTGGTGCAGGATCGACCGCAGGTGTTCTCGGACCCAGCGCTCGACAAACCCCGGATCCTTCGCGATCTCGGCGAGCGTGAACAACCTTGCGACGCTTTTCCGATCCAGAAGCCATACGCCTCCAAACCTGTCACTCAATCGACCGTAGTGCTGGTGAGCAGCCGCGCGACGGTTTGGGACAGCCGCGGTGGAGGGCGTCGTGGAGTGGGTCGATGCCGAACCGGACGAGGAAGCACTCCTCGCCGAGGAATTCGCCGCCATCGACGCGCGCTTTCAAGCGGGGTCCTCGCTGGCGTCGTCCCGGAGCACGCGCGGCGACCTGAACGACCGCCCGAAAGGGATCCTGTCGTCTACGACCCGGATTGGGACGAGCATGCCCGGCTCGCCGAATGGCGCGCCAGAGTTGACCAAGCCGTCGACCTTCCGGCCGTGCTCGCGGCAGCGATTCTCTGGGACGCCTGGGAAGAGCTCAGGCGCCGCAGCATCAGCCTTGGCTCGGCTGGCCCTGGCGCAGGAACGGATGCTGCGACGCCTGAAGGGGCGGCGCGCTCGCTCGAGGCCGCCGCGGCTCATCGATTACGTCTTGTCGCGACCAATCGTCTCGAGCGCGATGATCTAAAAGGAGCTGAAAGTAACGACCCGAGGCGCGCTCAATCTCGTTGGCGAGCTCGGCCTGCGCGAGGTCACGGGCACGGAGCGCTACCGCGCATGGGGATCGTATAGGGTCGCGCCGGGTGTCGCTTTTACTTGCCGATTTCAATTGAAGTCGTAAGCTGAAATTCCGAACCGCGGTTGCTCCTTAGGGCTTCAAGCGGGGCAGGGGATCTGCCTGGTCGGAGGTCGCTGGAATACTGATCCAGTGGCGAGGAGAGTTTGCGCACTGCGGCTTGGTCCTCGTCGGCCGGCCGGGTTGACGACCTCCTTTCCCCAACTAAAGCGAGTCCAAGCGGCGTAAGGACGGAAGAGCTGCCGTTTCCTTTTTTCGAGCTTCGCTGAAAAGTCTTCAGCTTAAACCTGATTATTGTGGTTCACCTGTCGTATTTTCCAAGGCCATCGCACGGTAGAATGACAACGCTTCGCCGCATGCGCGGCAGGGAATGGCAGGATGCCATGCCAAAGCACGGTAAGACGGCACAGACCGTCACGCTCTTCAAAAGAGACTACTCTCCAGAGGGAATCCTCATCATCGATCCGGCAGTGGGAGGATCGGCCGGGTGAAGTGGACGATGGCAATGGTGCGCTCAGGAGATAGATGGAATGATTCACACCAGGCACCTGCACGGATCGCCTCCCAAAAATGGAGGGCCGGTACCGGTATCGAGCCACCGTCGCGAGATTTTCGCGGCCGTGGGGGCTTCGCTGTCTGTTGTCCGCAGGGCGACGCGCGCGGCAGATGAGAGCCTGGCCGGTGACTATGAACCCGAACTGCGTGCGACTGTGAATCAGTGCCAAAGGTTGCCCCAAGCTGATCGCCATAAGGTGGCATGAATCGGCTGGCGAATTCATAACTCTGTAACCCGCCTCTCTTTCAGATTGCGATAGAAAATCAGAGCGTCGCCATGGGAGGGGTCAACCTTCCACTCTTTCACAGCCGTGTTGTCCGAGCCTTGTTGCCAGCGGCGATGTCGGCGCTGGCAAGCCTAGCCAGGATCTCGAAGGATTGTAAGCTTCATGCTACACAACGCTGAGATCCGTAGCACGAAGAAGGCAGGCTGGCTGCCATTGCGGGGCGGCGGCCGCCAGGACGAGCTCCTCCGCTGCCCTACTGGGGGGACCGATGATCCTGACGGACAATGAGACTAAGGTCGACCTTCTCAACAATGAGGCAATCGCAGCAGCCATCATCAAACTCTTACGCGACCGACCCGATCAACCGGTGACGGTTGGTGTCCATGGTGATTGGGGCGCCGGCAAGTCTAGCGTGTTGGAAATGATCGAGGCCGGCTTCGAGGGTGAAGCGAAGGTCCTGTGCCTGAAGTTCAACGGTTGGCGCTTTCAAGGATTTGAAGACGCTAAAATCGCGCTCATTGAGGGCATCGTCACCAGCCTCATCGAAAAGCGCCCCGCTCTCACCAAGGCAGGCGAAGCGGTCAAGGATGTCTTCGCAGGATCGACTGGCTCAAGGTAGCGAGAAGGCCGGCGGGCTCGCCTTCACCGCCTTCACCGGAATCCCAACGCCCGATCAGATTCAGACCATCGTCGGTACGTTGGAAGGCTTCCTCGCCAATCCGGCAAAGCTCGCCACGAAGGACAATCTCGAAGCTGCCGTCGAAGGCGTGAAGGGCCTGTTGAAGTCGAAAGGTGACGGTGACTCGACCAATGTTCCCGAGGAGATCAACGCAATTCCGGAAGGCTTTTGACGATCTCCTCGATAAGGCTGGCGTCGAGCAACTCGTTGGCCTGATCGATGACCTCGATCGCTGCCTGCCCGATACCGCGATCGAGACCTTGGAGGACGTCCGCCTCTTCGTCTTCACGTCGCGCACCGCCTTCGTCGTCGCCGCCGACGAGGCGATGATCGAATATGCGGTGCGCAAGCACTTTCCCGATCTGCCAGATACCACCGGTCCGCAGACATACGCCCGGAACTACCTTGAGAAGCTCATCCAGGTGCCCTTCCGCATTCCCTCGCTCGGTGACACGGAAACGCGCATCTACGTGACACTGTCCTCGTCGGCGCCGAACTCGGCGAGAACGACGCAGCGTTCAACGCTTTGATCACGGTCGCGCGCGAACGCTTGAAGCGCCCGTGGACCTCAAGTGCGCTCGATGCGGCCACCGTGAGAACCGCTCTTGGCGACAAGGCTTCGCGCGCCAATAATGCGTTGGCGCTCAGCGATCAGATCGGCCCCATCCTGGCCAGTGGCACCAAGGGCAACCCGCGCCAGATCAAGCGGTTTCTCAACACGCTCGTCTTGCGGCAGCGCACCGCGGAAGCGAGAGGGTTTGGGGATGACGTTAAGCTGCCGGTGCTCGCAAAACTCATGCTCGCCGAGCGGTTCTCCCCCGCCTCTTCGATCAGATCGCCGCGGCTGCCGCAGCAGCAGCGAACGGAAAATGCCCGGATTTGTCAGCACTCGAAGCGGCGGCGACCACTAAGGAAGGCGCAAAGGGCCCGGTCAAGCCGGAGAAAGCCTCTGCCAAGGGCGACGATGCCGTAAAGCCCCGCCCAAACTGGAGGCCGTGAAATCGTCCGAGAGCGCACTCTTGAGCGAATGGCTGTCGTCGCCCGCGATCAAAGCCTGGGCGGCGGTGCCAACCGCGATCGGTGGCGAGGATCTCCGCCCCTACCTCTTTGTCGCCAAGGACCGGAAGGACTATTTCGGCGCCGCCTCGGTGCTCGGCCACCTAGCCGCCGTGGTCGAACAGCTTTTCGGCGGAAAAATCGCGGTACAGGGCCTCGAAGCCGATCTCAAGCGCCTGGCCCCGCCTGAAGCCGCGCAAATCTTCGAAGCCGTGCGCGGCCGCATCGTCTGTGGGGACAGCTTTGATACCGAACCGGCTGGCGCGGCAGGCATTCCCCCTTTCGATGATCTCGCCCTCTTCTCCGGCGGCCTCGACAGCCTAATCGGCGCGATCGACGCGCTTGAAGATGGTCGAACACCGCTTCTGATCAGCCATGCCGGCGAAGGCGCGACCAGCGATGCACAGTCCACCATCTTCGACACGTTGAAGACGCACTATCGCGGCCGCGCCTTCGATCGCTTGCGCCTCTGGATGGCATTCCCGGACGGCTTCGTCCGCGGTTCGGGCGGAGAAAATACGACGCGCGGGAGATCGTTCCTATTCTTCGCCCTCGGCGTCTTCGCCGGTAGCGGATTTGAGGCGCCGTTCACCCTGAAAGTGCCCGAGAATGGCCTCATCGCTGTCAATGTGCCGCTCGATCCATTGCGCCTCGGGGCACTGAGCACGCGCACGACCCACCCTTCTACATCGCCCGCTGGAACGATGCGCTCCAAGGGCTCGGCGTGAATGGACGGATCGAAAACCCCTATTGGGATCGAACCAAGGGCGAGATGGTGGCGGCATGTGCCAACGGTGCGTTGTTACGCCGCCTCGTCCCTTCATCACTGTCCTGCGCGTCCCCCACCAAGGGACGCTGGCAGGGACTTGGCACGCAGCATTGTGGCTATTGCCTCCCTTGTCTCATCAGACGAGCAGCGCTCGTTGCCGGCCTACGCCCCGATCCAGATCCGACCATTTACACGGTCGATGACCTGACAGCTCGCGCCCTTGATACTCGCCAATCGGAAGGTGTCCAAATTCGCTCTTTCCAGCTCGCGATCGAGCGCCTTCGCGCCCGGCCGACACTGGCGCCGATTCTCATCCACAAGCCGGGGCCATCTTCGATGAATCGCCAGCTCGGCGAACGGCGCTCGCTGGCGTCTACCGTCGCGGCCTTGAAGAGGTTGGCGCGCTACTGGCAGGCGTAAGGACGCGGCCGGGATGACCGGGAACGCTCAAGCCGCCGGCGTGGATTTCCACTGTCATCTTGATCTTTATCCCGACCATGAGGCCGCGATCGCAAGGGCAGAAGCCGCTCGGATCTAAACGCTGAACCTCACCACGACGCCAAAGGCGTGGGCGCAATCACGAGCTCACGTATGACACCCGCTTCGTGCGCGCTGCACTCGGCTACATCCGCAACTTGTCGCGGAGCGTGCCGGCGAGCTGCCGCTATGGGAGCGTCGCCTGTCCGAGACACGCTATGTCGGCGAAGTGGGCCTCGACGGTCCGCGCTTCTACAAATCGCTGGATATCCAAAAGCATGTCTTCCGCAGCGTCCTTGAGCGATGCGCAGAAGCGGGTGGCAAGATTCTCACGGTCCACAGTGTGAGGAGCGTTCCGGCGGTGCTCGAGATGGTCGAGCGATATCTCCCGCAGGACCGCGGCACCGTCGTTCTTCACTGGTTCACCGGAAGCAAGAGCGAGGCTCGTCGTGCGGCGACGCTCGGCTGCTATTTCCCCGTCAATGCTGAGATGACGCGCTCGGATCGGGGCCGCGCCCTCGTCACCGAATTGCCGATCGATCGGATCCTGACGGAGACAGATGGCCCCTTCACTCACATTGACGGTCGTCCCAGCGAGTCCGCTGACGTGAATACCACTGTCGCCGCGATCGCTGACGTTCGGAAGCTCCCGGTCGATGCCGTCGCGACGGCGGTAAGATCAAACCTTCGCTTCCTGCTGGGGCGGCGCCCTTGACGGCTAGGAAAATTGCAATCTTCGTGCTACATATTCAGCCAGTTTGTAGTGCGAAGGTGTCAAAATGCCCACCCCACACAACCCTCCTGCTGCCGTGCGGCGCGCCCTTCGTAAGCTCGGGGCGGACATTCACGATGCGCGTCGACGGCGACGGCTGCCGATGGCGGTCGTGGCCGAGCGCGCCTTCACGTCTCGTTCGACACTGCAAAGGGTCGAAGCCGGGGACACCAACGTCAGCATCGGCATTTATGCCGGCGTCCTGCAGGCGCTCGGCCTGCTCGACGGCCTGAGTCAAGTCGCCGACATCAGCAACGACAGCGTCGGCCAAGCGCTCGCCAGCGCCGATCTGCCTAAGCACGTCCATCTCAAGCGGCCAGTCGGTTCATCGCGCGATGACTGACTTCGAGGTGCATATCGATCTGAACGGCCGCACATGCCTGATCGGACTCGCGAGGAGCAATCGCGTCCGAGGCACGGAAACCATCCTTTTCGAGTATGACGGCGCTTGGCTTGAGGACCCGGACCGCTTCTCGCTCGAACCAGCCCTCGCTCTGACCCGCGGAGCCTTTGCTCCTCCTGCCGGACTGGCAACCTTCGGGTCTATCGGCGACTCAGCTCCGGATACTTGGGGTCGCCGCCTTATGCAGCGCGCCGAGCGCCGCCTGGCGGAACGCGAAGGACGCGCCGTTCGCACCCTCACGGAAAGCGACTATCTGCTCGGCGTCGCCGACGAGACCCGCCTTGGCGCGCTCCGCTTCCGCTGGGTTGGCGACGAGGTTTTTCAGGCACCGACCCGCGATGGCGTTCCCGCCCTGATCGAGCTTGGCCGGCTGCTCCAAATCACCGAGCGGATTTTTCGGGACGAAGAAACCGATGAGGACCTCCAACTCATCTTTGCCCCCGGCTCGTCCCTTGGCGGTGCGCGTCCGAAGGTGTCGGTCATCGACCAACATGGTCACCTCTCCATCGCCAAGTTTCCGAAGGAGACCGACGACTACAGCATGGAGACCTGGGAGGAGATCGCGCTGTGGCTGGCCGGTCAGGCAGGTATCGCCACCCCCCAGCACGGGCTGATCGATGTCGCTGGAAAGGCGGTCATGCTGTCGCGGCGTTTCGACCGTGATGGTGCGCTCCGCATCCCGTTCCTGTCGGCGATGGCGATGCTGGGCGCCAAGGATGGCGAGCGCGGCAGCTACCCGGAGATCGTCGATGCCCTTGCGCAACACGGCGCACAGGGGAAGACGGACGCCCGCGCCCTCTATCGGCGTGTCGTTTTCAACGTGCTAATCTCCAACGTCGACGATCACCTGCGCAATCACGGTTTCCTATGGCTGGGAAAGGCGGGATGGTCGCTCTCGCCGGCTTACGACCTTAATCCCATTCCGACCGATCTCAAGGCGCGGGTGCTCACGACCAACATTGATCTCGACGAGGGCACCTGTTCGCTCGATCTTTTGGAGGCCGCGTCGGAGTTTTTTGCGCTCACGCTGGCGCAAGCCCGGACGATTATCAAAGAAGTCGCGGCCGTGACCGCGACATGGCGGGACGCCGCCAAGGCAGTCGGCGCCCGCTCGGCCGAGATAAACCGCATGGCCAGCGCCTTCGAGCACGACGACCTCAAGCGGGCGCTGGCGCTATGACAAGGACATTGGTTCTGTTGCAAATTTTCGTTGAGCCGAAGCAGAATGAGATGGCGGGCCGTGCTATGCGGCGGCGAGGATTTCGAACTGCTCGGCCAAGGACGGATTCGGATTGAAGGCGTACCGCGCCTGTCGCTTGCGCATCATGTGAACCATTTCGATGCCGGTCAGGATGGTGGCTGCGGTGGCCGTCGATTGAAGCCGAGCATCGTCCGGACACGGCGCTTGATCCGTCGATGGTCCTGCTCGATCCGATTGTTATCAGGCATGTATAGGCGCGACACACCAATCCGCATTTCCTTGCGCTGGTGGATCGACTACCGTCCACCTACCGGGATTGGGGTGTCGGGAGCACGCATGGCGGGCAGGCCG
>NZ_FOSL01000049.1 GCF_900114255.1 Neomesorhizobium albiziae
TCCACATCAGGTCTCTCCAATCAGGCTTCGACACCCGTTGGAATCACGACCGCGCCAGCTGCTCAACCCCCTTGGCGCGATCCAAAATTGAGCCCATGTTGGTGTGGATGTAGATTCACACGAACCCACTAACACATTGAACTACAATGACATAATCACAGCAAAACGGCTGTTTCTCGATTTGGCAGGATACGGAAAGATGTGATACAAATTTTCCGAAGCGGTCCCAGACTTCATGGTCGCCTGGGATTAAGCGTCCGAATCACATCAATCCTTAAGCCACGTCCGTCACAACCATGAGCGTCTGCCAGCAAAGCCAAGCTCCGAAATTTCGGGACGGGCTCTAAGTCCCCGCCGCCGCGTGACACACGATACGCTTGCTCCAGGCGCTACACTCTCCGCCAGCAACAAAACCTTCAAATCAATTTACAGAACCTTTGCGACTGCAAATCGCCGACTATGGTAAGTTGCCGCCACGTTCGAGGTAAGGCTAGGCTAAAAAAGGCTGATGCTGGTTACGCTCGGACCATTGTACAACACGCGAGGTCGGGGTTAACAGCCAATGGCAAGAAGAGCGCTCATCCTGGTTGAAGGCCATCCAAGGGGTAATGGTCTGCTATACGTGAATGCGGCCCAGCACCTTGGTCTTCATCCAATTACCCTGTCGGTTGATCCAACTCAGTACGACTATCTTGCGGCGGAAGAGATTGAGGCAATCCGTGTCGATACAGATAATCTCGATGCGCTGATCTGCGAATGTTCCCGGCTGCGTGCGACCTATGACATTGCTGGCATTACGAGCGCCTGGCATCCGGTCTATGCGACAGTCGGCAAGCTCTGCCGGTACTTCGATCTACCGGGACCGAACCCCGCATCGATTGAACGATGCTACGACAAAATTGCCCAACGTCAGCTCCTCGCGGAGGCCGGCGTTCCAATACCTGCTTATCGCTTGGCAACGGATGCGACGGAGGCGGAAAGCTCTGCCGTGCAGATCGGGCTGCCGGTGATTGTCAAGCCAGCCGTAGGCAGCGGTAGCAGCGGTGTCCGATTGTGCCGCACCATCGATGAGTTGGCCGAACATACGACCTATCTGTTTGGCGGGAAGCACATCTGGCGGTCTCCGCCGAGGATACTGGTCGAAGAATTCGCACAAGGCCCGCAATATATCGCTGAGATAATGGGAAGTGAGGTCATTGGGATTGCGGCCGCTGAGTTTAGCCCCCCACCGCATTTCGTCTTTCGTGGGTTGACCTTTCCGGCCCCGCTGACTGAAGACGAGCGTGAGCGTATCGCCGATGTTTCGCTGAGTTGTTTGCGAGCTCTCGGTCTTGGCTGGGGCCCAACGAACATAGAACTCCGGTGGACGAAGCGTGGCCCAGTCGTCATCGAAGTCAATCCGCGTCTTGCTGGCACGCCCGATCCTCAACTGGTCCATCTGGCTTGCGGTATTGACCTCATCACCGAGCACATCAAGCTTGTCATCGGCGAGGAATGGGATTTACGCAGAAGGCATTCGCAGACTGCGGCCGCACGGATCCTAGCTCCTGATCGCGATGGCACCCTCGATTGGATCGGTGGCGACAGTCAGGCGGCTGCTGTGTCAGGCGTCGCCGAGGTCAAATTCTATGTTGAACCCAAGACGCCGATCGTCAGGAAAGGCGATGTCCAAGACTGTATCGGACATATAATCGCTGCTTCACCCAGCCTGGCTGAGACCGAGGCGATACTTCAGCGTGCCATCGACTTGATCGATTGGTCGATCACACCATTTCCGACCCTTGGCGAATAGGAAGAATCTGCGGCCCATATCTCTCCGCACCGGCGACGAGCTGTTCCTCTTCGATCAACCAAATCCGAGCGTAAGAACGTGATAGCGGGCAAACATCCAAGGAGTAGATCATGCGCGTAGCCGTCGTGTGGAACCATAATCATACGGGCCTGATCAACCGGTTCGGACAGTCTCGTCCGGAGGACGACGACCGCAAGGCGGTCGAAAGCGTGGTGGCGGCACTGCAACAGGGCGGCCACGAGACGCTGCTGTGCGAAGGCGACAAAGGACTGCTCGCCACGCTCGAGCGGTTCATGCCACCCGCTCCGCAAGCCCGCCCCTCGGGAATCGTCTTCAACATGGCGTACGGAATTCAGGGCGAGTGCTGTTCCACCCACGTTCCGGCCATGCTCGAGATGGCCGGCGTCCCGTACACCGGATCCAGCCCGCTCGGGCATGGACTGGCGCTCGACAAGGTCATCACCAAGAGGCTCCTCCGCGATGGCGGCGTGCCGACGCCGAACTTTCGCGTGATGCGTCGCGGCACTGAGGATACCGGCGACCTGCGATTCCCAGTGGTAGTGAAGCCGCGTCACGAATACAATAGCTTCGGATTGCAACTCGTACATGAGCCCGCTCAGTTGAGGCAGGCCGTAGAAATGATCATCACGCAGTACGCGCAGGATGCGCTCGTGGAAGAATATGTCGAGGGGCGGGAAATCTGGGTCGCGCTGCTGGGAAACGGAGAGATCGAGGTGTTGCCTCTGGTGGAGCAGGACTTTGGCGACCGAGAAACGCGTCTTATGACTTGGGAAGCGAAGTACATGGCGGCCGTGGCGCCGCAGAGGATTTGCCCGGCGCAAATCGGGAGCAGCCTTGAGACGGTGCTGCGCAATATCTCGGTTGCGACCTTCCGTGCCTGCCAGTGCCGGGATTACGCCCGCGTCGACCTTCGGATCGATCGCTCCGGCCAGCCCTTTGTCCTGGAAATCAACTCCATGCCGGCACTCGATATGACTAGCAGTTATGTCCTGGCCGCGACGGTCGCCGGACACAGCTTCTCGAGCTTGCTCAATCGCATCCTCGATGTCGCTCACACGCGGTATTTCGGAGCCGGCACTGGCAGAGTTGGAACAAAGCCGCTGGTTTGATAGCGGGAACATCTCGCTCAAGAGCAACTGTCGCACTCTTCTCCGTCGAGTAGTGCTATCTGGGAGAACAATTGCTGATACATCCATCTTTTCGAACCAGATAGTTAATAGTCGTTCAAGCGCGAGGGAGTTTACTTGATCGTAGCAGCGCAGTCCATCTTCTCGGACAGGACAGCGATCCTTGGCCGAGGCAGAATCGCAGGAGATGGAAGATCCAGCCACACACCGGTACGGCCAGCACGCTTCCAGGGTGCAGATGGAATACGGACCGCATCGTCGGTGTGGTCGTCAGTTGTTCCCTGCCCAAATCTTCGGTCGCCGGTGCCTCCACGGTCTGGCTCCCTCCAAGTCTCTTGCGACGCGCACCAGCGTGGCCTCGTCCCCGAAGCGACCGACGATCTGAATTCCGATCGGCAGGCCGCTGGTGCTTTGCGCCAAGGGCAAGGAGACCGAAGGCTGTCCGGTGACATTGAATACGCCTGTGTACTGGTAGCGCGCGGCATCCGCGTCCATGAATTCCTCGACGGAAAGCATCGAGTGGATCGTACTGTAGGTGCCGCCATGCGGAGTGGCCACATGCGGCATCGTTGGCGTCAACACGATGTCGAAGGCTTGGATCGCCTCGCCTACGCGGAACCGCATGCGCCGCAGGATTTCATGTACGTCTACGTCCCCCGCACGGCTTTGCGCATTCCGGCCGTATTCATGTATCTTGAGATTGATCGGCTCCAGGGTATCTGCATTGATACTGCGGCCCATGACCCGCGCCGCGGCTTCAAGTGAAGTCGCGCTTGAGCCTGTGCGGCCGAGCAGGATTCTGCTGTAGTCCGCGGTCTCATATGGCGGCTCGATGTCGGTCACCATATGGCCCATTTCCTCAAGAAGTGTGGCCGTCGACTCGACCGCGTGCAGCACTTCCTGCTCAAGATCGACCGCGCCCCATTTGGTTCTCGCGACCCCTACCCTCAACACGCCGGTGGGTTGTGAGAGTTCCTCTACATAGCGGCGGTTCGGCTGGACGATGATGAATGGATCACCAGGATGAGGACCGGAAAAGACGTCCAGCGCCGCGGCCATGTCGCGCACGGTCCGGCAAAGAACAAACGCTCGGACAAGACCAAACGATGTGTCTTGGCTGTTCGGCCCGCCTGAAATGCGTCCGCGGGACGGGTTCAGCCCGACAAGTCCGCACCAGGACGCCGGCGCTCGAATTGACCCGCCGCCGTCGCCCGCATGCGCAATCGGAGTAATGCCGGCAGCCACTGCCGCCGCCGCGCCCCCGGAAGAACCTCCCGCGGAGCGCTCCAAGTCGCATGGATTGCCGGTGATGCCATGGAGAATGGATTCGGTCATTCCGGCAGCCCCAAACTCCGGTGTCGCTGTTCTTCCAATCGTCCGTAGCCCGCCCTCCCGGGCGCGACGAAAAAAAAAGCTGTCAGTATCAGAGTGATAGCCTTTGTATAGACGGCTTCCTTTTTCCTGGAGGCGGCCAGCTTCGGTGGCCCCTACATCCTTGCGAAAGAACGGCACGCCATTGAAGAGCCCAGCATCCGTGCCAGCAACGGTCTCAGCGTCGTCGTAGAATTCGATGACGGCATTGATGCAAGGATTGACCTCGTCGTGAGCCTGGCGCGCCAAACGCGTCAGTTCCACGGCAGTCACCTCGCCGGCGCTCACGAGAGAGGCCAAACCGATGGCATCGTATTCTACGTATTCACTTAGCTTCATTTCAGCGATCCTCCACTATGTCTGCTGCTCTTTCCCGCTCGAGCGGGAAATGGCACCTGAAGCTGTGCTCCGCGTCATCCGGGCTTGCTGACGGTTCCGGGAAGACGCGGCTACAGATGTCCTGCGCGTAGCAGCAGCGCGTGTGGAACTCGCAGCCAGATGGCCGCCTCATCAGGCTAGGCACCTCACCCTTGAGCTCGATCCTATTGAGCACCGCATCCGGGTCAGGCTCGGGATTGGCCGCAAGCAGCGCCTCGGTGTAGGGATGACGCGGGTGTTCAAAGATACGCTCGGTCGAGCCGACCTCAATAAAGCGGCCGAGATACATGATCGCCATGCGATCGGTCATGTGGCGCACAACGTTAAGATTGTGCGTGATAATCAGGATCGCCATGCCGAGTTCGTCCTGAAGCCGCGCGAGAAGATTGAGCACCTCGCCCTGCACTGAGACGTCGAGGCCTGCGGTCGGCTCATCGGCAATGATTAAGTCCGGATTGAGCGCAAGAGCACGCGCGATGCCGATGCGCCTAGCCTGACCACCGGAAAGCTGATGGGGATAGCGGCGAGCAAAATCCGCCGGCAAGCCGACCATCCGAAGCAGGCGCTCGGCTTCGGCTCCGGCATCGCGATCCTTTAATCCATGGATCCGGAAAGGCTCGGTTAGCAGTGATCGCACGGTCAGCCTTGGCGAAAGTGAGCCGATCGGATCCTGGAACATCATCGCCATGCGCCGCAAATAGGGCTTGCGTTCGGCCCCGCTGAGCTCCTCAATTTCCTGTCCGTCGAAGCTGATGCTGCCGCTCACAGCCCGCTGCAAGCCGATTATCGTGCGCGCGATGGTGGATTTGCCTGAGCCGCTTTCACCGACAAGGGCGAGTGTCTCGCCCTTGCGGATTTCAAAGGAGACACCGCATACTGCGTCGATGAAAGGCGCTTTCGTCCCGGTTGCGAGCGCCTTCAGCGGGCCCATGGTGCGGAAGCGGACGCGCAGGTCCTCAACCCGAAGCAGCGCGCTCATGCCGAAACCAACCGCTCTTCGTCGTGGAGATGGCATCGGGCGACTTGGTCCACGCCGATGCGGTACTCGACCGGGTTCTCTTGCAGACAGCGATTGAATGCCTGGGGACACCGGGTGTGGAAGATACATCCTTTCTTGCTGCCGAGGAGACTGGGCACCTCGCCGGGTATGGTCGGCAAAGTGCGTGTGCTTTTTCTGATCCGCCCGGGATCGCACTCAAGCAGCGCGCGCGTGTAGGGATGACCAGGATTGTGGAAGATGTCCCGCACGGCCCCCTGCTCCACCACTTCGCCCGCATACATAACGGCGACGCGGTCGCACAACTCAGCCACTGCGCCGAGATGATGGGAGACGAAAAGGACCGAGCAACCGATCTCTCTTTGCAGATCTTTGAGAAGGTGGATGATCTGCACTTCCAGCGTTGCATCGAGCGCAGTAGTTGGCTCATCGGCGATCAGGAGTACCGGTTTCACAAGAAGCGCCATGGCGATGCAGATGCGCTGACGCATGCCGCCGGAAAAGTGATGCGGATAGGCGCCTATCCGGTTTCGCGGATCGGAAATTCCGACCCGGCGAAGCATGTCGATGGCACGCGCGCGCTTTTCGCCCCGAGTTCCTTGCTCGTGGTGCTGGATATCAATCATCTGGCCCTCGATGGTCCGCACGGGATTGAGCGCAGTCATCGGGTCTTGGAAAATCATGGAAAGTCGATCACCGCGCAGGCTCCGACGCGCCTGAGCGGGCATTTTGAGCAGGTCTTTACCTTCGAACAGGATGCTGCCGGCTGTCACATCTGCATTTTCTGGAAGCAGGCCCATCACCGTATACGCGAGCGTCGACTTCCCGGATCCGCTTTCGCCGACTATGCCAATCACCTGTGCGGCCGGGACGTCGAGCGAAACGTTACGCAGGGCATGAATGCACCCACGCGGTGTGCCGAAATCGAGATTTAGGTCACGGATCTCAAGAAGCGGCCGGGCGGACGTATGCTGTGTCAGATCGTCGCGTCTCATAGGTCTTTCCGCAATTTGGGATCGAATATGTCGCGCAGCGCCTCACCCAGGAACGTGAAGCCAAGCGTTGCGAGAGTGATGGGAATGCCGCCAGCGATGACTAGCCAAACACTCTCGTGGATGTAGCTATAGCCGTCGTTGAGGATAGCTCCCCAATCGGGCGTAGGCGGGCGTACGCCCATGCCCAGAAAGCTCAGACCTGCCTCTACCGCGATGACGGCCGGGACGTCCATGCTCACGAGAATCAAAAGCGGGCCGATGACGTTGGGCAGTACGTGCACGGCCAGGATGCGGTTCGTCCCGGCGCCCATGCTGCGCTCTGCGGCGATATACTCACTGCTGCGCAGCGCCTCTGTCTGGGTGCGCACGACACGCGCGTAAATGGGCATAGAAGTTATTGCGATGACTAGAATGACGCTGGTCAGACTAGGCCCAAGCAGCGCGATAACGGCCAATGCAAAGATGATACCCGGAAAAGAGCGAATTGTGTCGAAGATAAGCAGGAGCAAATTGTCGAGCCAGCGCGGCCCGAACCCTGCGAGCAGACCAAGCACGAGTCCGACTGCCAACGAACTGCCGAGGGAGACGAAAGCGACAAGGAGCGGGATGCGGCCGCCCATGATCACGCGAGAAAAAGTGTCGCGGCCCAACTGATCAGTGCCCAGAAGAAAATTCAGTGAGGGGTCTGCCAGACGCGGACCGACCATGATCCTGGTTGGATCATGCGTGATGATTAGCGGAGCAAAGATCGCGCTTACTGCTATGAATAGGACGAGCACTACTCCGAGGGTGCCCAGACGGTTCTTGCGCAATTGCCGGAGAACGGTGCGAAAGCTGCCGTGGCCCTGCCCTGCGTTGGCTTCGGTGTGGATGGCTTCAAGACTCGCCATGCTAGAGCTTTTCCCGGGTTCGCGGATCGAGGGCCCCATTGATCAGATCGGAGATGGTCGTCGCGGCGACGATAAGGAAGGTGGTGACGAGCACGGTGCCCATCACAATCGGATAGTTGCGGGTATTAACCGCATTCACGATAAGCGCGCCGATACCAGGTCTTGCAAAGACCACCTCGATAAACACAGCCGACGACAGCAGCCACGCTATGCCCACGCCGAGAATAGTCACAGTCGGCAGGATCGCGAGCGGCAGCGCGTAACGCGCAACGATGCGCCATTCCGAAATCCCAAAGGAGCGAGCCATGCGTATGTGGGTTTCCCCAAGAATCTCGAGCATGGATGCGCGCACCAGTCGGGAAACGTAGCCGACCCAGCTGATTCCGATGGCTAAGCTCGGCAGGATGAGATGGATCAGCCTATCCCAAAGGCCATTGCCAGCTCCGATCGCTGGCAGCCAGCCGAGCATCACAGCGAAGATCAGGAGTGCGTAGACTGCCACGACGAAGGAGGGAATCGCCATCGTCGCGACCGCCACTACGCCAACTACCTGATCGATCACGGAATTGCGCCGCATCGCCGAGTAACAGCCGAGTGGCACGGCAACCGAAACTGCCCATAAGATCGAGACCAGGATCAGTTCGATCGTATAAGGCAATTGTTCGAAAACGATGTCTGCAACAGGCCGCCGGCTGAACACATCAAAACCGAGATCGCCATTGAGCAGGCCGCCGAAGAAGGCGGCAAGCTGCACGACGAACGGCTTGTCCAGCCCCATCTGCTCATGAAGTTGCGCCTTCATTTCCGGCGTCGCCCGTGGCCCGAGCAGAACCGCGGCAGGATCGCCCGGCAACGCACGGATCATCAGGAACAGAAGCGTCACCGCAACCACGACAATTGCGATCGCAAGGACGACCCGCTTGATGAGATAGAGCAACATGCCGGCTGTACCAGTTTAGCCTAGACCGGCTTGAAGGCGACGTAATGCGGTACTCCGTCAGGACGGGTTGCAGGCTGCATTCGAGTGGTGCGGTACATGAACGGCGACGCACCGTTGGTCAGGTACCGGTAGGCGCCCGAATCCTCCATGAGATCCTGCATCTCACGGTAGAGCTTCGCGCGCTCGTTCGGATCATCGATTGTGATCGCCTTTGCGTTGAGCTCATCGAAACGCTCGCTACTGAAGCGTTCCCAGTTCCATTTGCCAATTTGATCGCGGGTATAGGTGGCCGAGAAATAATATGGCTCAGGCACATTGCTGAAACTCTGGACGATAAGTTGCATGTCCTTCCAGCGATCACCCTCGGACTCCATACCGATCGTGTAGAACGAGCCGGAATCTTGAGCGTTTATCTCGGCGGTAACGCCTATCTGCGACAATTGCGCCTGCAGCACTTGGGCTATTGTCAAAAATTCGCTCTGGTTCAGGCAATCGACGGTCACGGTGAAATCGCTCACGCCGGCCTTTTCCAGAGACTCCTTGGCTTTCGCGAGATCACCTTCCGGTGGCACCAGTGCTTTGTCGCGGTACCCTATTAGCCCTCGGGCAAGGCTCCCGGTGGCCACCTCCATCTGCCCCGCATAGGCCGCATCCAGGATCTGCGGCACATTTATCGCCCATTGGATCGCCTTTCGGACGTTGATGTCCTTCAGCTTAGGGTGATCGATATTCATGCCGACATAGACAATTCCGATTGAGGGCTTTTCCTCGATCGTGGTATCGGCGGGCGAATTGCTCTTGAAATTCGCAAGTGAATCCACGCTGATGTGAGTGAAATCGATGTCGCCCGCCTGATAGGCACGCTCCGCCGTCTTGATGTCGCCGATCGGCAGGATGCGGATTTCGTCAAACCCCGGCTTCGGGCCGGACCACTCCGGATTACGCGTCAAAAGCACATGCTGGTTCGGTTTCCAATCGGCGAACACATACGGACCAGAAAAGGCGGTAGGTGTCATGCCAAATGGACCGCCGTCCTTAGCTGCCTTCATAACCGCGTCTTCGGAAACGATATGGCCGGCACCGTAGGGAAGCGCGAGAGTCCAAGCCGGCGCGAACGGAGTCTTGAATACAATCACGCCAGTATAGTCATCCTCAACCTCGACGTGATCAAGAGGGCCCCAATCAAAATTACTCGGTGAATCGAGCCTGATCACACGCTCGAAAGAGAATTTTACGTCCCTCACAGTCAATTCGCCGTAATCGTTCGAGAATTTAATACCTTTTTTAAGTTGAAACCGAATATGAGTGGGATCTACCTGTTCGATCTTTTCCGCCGCTTCAAGCTCCCAGCTCCATTCTGAACCGGGCTTGTACCGAATGAGCTTCGAATAGATGCAGCTCATCACCTCGGAGTTAACAGCTCCCAAGTAGAAGGCAGGGTCAAGCTTGTCGACGTCCTGGTTTGCGCGCGCAGTGAGCACCTTGCCCTCGGCTGCCCATATGGCCTGCGAAAGCGGCATACCGGCGGCCATAATTCCTCCACCGAGCGTAGCGCCGGTCTTGAGAAAAGCTCGCCGACTCACGCTGCCTACGACATCATTCATGATCTGTTCCTCCCTTTTGGTTGAGCGACTTCCCGTTCTGAGCAGGGTCGCTTTCACGTTATTTGGACCGGCTCCGCCGACGTGAAATCGCGGGGCCTTGTTTCTCGATGCGCCGGCAGAGAGGTGTAATTCGCTTTCGGCGCAGTCCGACGCCGTAGAAGCGTCAGTGGCGACAGTCGTCACGGTAAGAGGATAGTCAGCAAAACGTCAAATTCCGTTTCTGTATCGGCGGTATCTTGGTTCTAGATGCTCGTCCCCAGCGGTATGGTAGAACAAGTGCGTCAAAATGCGACCTAGGGTTGTTCATCCTTCCACTCCACCGATTTAGTTTTAGAGCACGTACGGTTTAATCCGGGTCATATCCTGCGAAGTAGTTTTCGCATTCGGCCGGCGTGAAGAGGTCGAGAAGCGGACCGACGGCGTCCCACAAAGCCTTGATGGTTCTCTCGGCCTTTGCTCGCAACAACGCCTTGAGCTTGGAGAAGGCGTTCTCGATCGTTTGTTCATGATGACTCTCGATTGCAGCTTCCTGTTGAGTTGTCGGCCATATCCACGAGCCAGATGCGCTGGTGGCCGACCTTGGCAAGTCGTCCCTTGAGATCGCCTCTTCGAAGCCATCCATAGACCGTCTGACGGTGCGCGCCGATGCGATCGGCGTATTCCTGTAGTGTCAATTCGCCATCCATGCTTTCGCGAGACATTGCCGGACCAGATGGGGCGCGTGGTGCCGAGCCCGCGTCGCTGTAGCAAGCGACGGATCATCGGCGCATTGAAGCTGTCTTTCTTTGGCGGCGACCAATCTTCAGCGTTGAGCGTGTCGGCAATGGTCTGGCTGGTTGCGCCCTGCTTTCGCAGCTCAGTAATGCGGGCAAGCAAGCCGTCGAAGTGCTCCAGCTGTTCGAAGCGTCGAACCGGTCGGATGAGCGCATGCTTCGTCACGGCTCCGCCCGCCCAATGACAGACAAGCTCGGCGCGCTCGGTCTCCCCAATGACGCGGATCTCCACACGTTCGAGCATTAGGCGAGCGATGGCTTGCCGATCCCGCGCGGTCGTTGACGCTGCTTGCCATAACGCCGGGATATCTTCGGCCAGTCGACGCACTGCGCTTCGCTCAGCCTCTGTGAGTTGCTCGGGCTCTCGTTCAAGGGCACGCCGTTGCTCGTTGCGAAGCGTCTGCTCGGCCGAGAGTGCCGTTTCCCAGTCCCGCTCCAGCGTTCGGGCGACCAGGCGATTGTCCGGATCAACCGCCTCGTAACGGCGGCGGGTCAGCGCGGTCTCGTATTCCACCCGTTCCAGGCGCAGCTTCCATTGTTCATGCAGTTGCTGACGCTCGAGCTCGATGTCCTCGGCGGCCTGCAAGCTCACCTCGATGGCTGCAGGAGAAAGGGCTTCGAGCATCAGTGTGGATACTTGCGCATCGACCGGACGCGCACTGATCGACTGGCAGCGCGGCGCACCATAGGTGGTCGCCATCTGGTGACAGACATAGCGCGCGTCCCGTCCGTCATCGGTATAGGTCGTGAACATCCGCCGCCCGCACACGGCGCAGGCGACGAGGCCACCCAGCAGGGCTGCGCCGCCGCGGGGAACGCCTGTATGCCGCGTGCGATTCATGGCCATCTGCTGCTGGTTCCTTTCAAAACTGCTCCAGCTAATATAGGCCGGCAACGCGTCCTGGTGCAGCACCATCCATTTTTGTGGATCGCGTAAATAATACCGCCCACTATGTGGTTTGCCGGCGAGCCGGCGGCGGGCGTCATATTCCCGCCGGCCGAAGACATAGGCGCCGGCATAGGCAGGATGGCGAAGCATGTCCGAGAGCGTGGCCCGATTGGGGCGGTTCCAGCGAACGTCTCCCTTGTTGGGCCCGCTGCGGATACGATCCGGCAACTGTATGTCGTGATCGACCAGGTAACGCAGCACGCCGCTGATCGAGCGCCGTCGCTCGAAGACGGCAAAGACCAGGCGGATGGCGCGTTGCACGCCCTCGTCAGGGTCAAGCGCGACATCCCCCGAGGGCTTGAGCACATAGCCGCGTGGCAGTCCCAGGAAGAGTTCGCCCCGCCGCGCTTTTGCGCGCCGCCCCTCGTGCATACGGGTCTTCAGGATGTGAAGCTCGGCTTCGCTCATCGTCCCCTTGAGGCCGAGCAGCAGCCGGTCATTGTACGTGCCCGGATCGTAGATACCGTCGGCGTCGCCGATCAGCGTGTCGAACAATGCGCATATTTCCAGCAGCTGATGCCAGTCCCGGCACGAACGGGCCAGGCGTGAGACCTCGATGCCCAGCACCAGCCCCAGATGGCCGAGCCCCACTTCCGCGACAAGACGCTGGAAGCCGGGCCTGTCCAGCGTAGAGGAGCCGGAACGACCGAGATCGTCGTCGATGACTGTGACCTGCTCGCGTCGCCACCCCAGCCGGCAGGCCCGCTCAGCAAGCCCGTATTGAAGCCGGGTGGACTCCCGGTTCTGCGTCACCTGCCGTACCGTTGATTGACGGACATAGACCACCGCCTGGCGTTCCTGGTGACGCTGCCCGATCTTTTCAGGGAGCATCAGGTCGAAGCGCTGGTCCGCCTTCATCGCCCGTCTCCCGATCTGCCGACAGCTGCCGTTGGATCAATTCGCCCAGCAGCACCACTAGACGTCGGCGCCGGTCGAGCGGTAGCTCCACCCACCGGACATATTTCCGATTCGACATCTTCTCGCCTCGCAATCCAGTGGGCGATGCAAACAAGTGCGCGATGAGCCACATGAGGCACTAACGGAACCTGTGACTCAGAGGTTCCAACGCTATGCGTTCTCGATCGGGTTGAAATCGGGTGAGTACGGCGGCAGGAACAAGAGCCTGGCGCCGGCCCGCTCGATCGCCTCTCGAACGCCGGCCGCCTTATGGGCGGGCAGGTTGTCCATCACGACGACCTCGCCCGGCAACAATGTCGGGACCAGAACCTGCTCGACATAGGCGAGGAATACGTTGCCGTTCATGGCGCCACCATAGACGAAGGGCGCGGTCATGCCGGTCAGCCGCAGCGCGCCGGTGAAGGTGGTGGTTTTCCAATGATGGGGTTGTCTAATCGCGGAGGTGAGGTCAAGTATCTTTGCTTCTAAGACGCGTGTACCGGGTGCAGGGTTGTCTTCGCGGTCGACATCGGTCGCCGCATGATGGCGCTTCGCGGGAGGAGCCTTCAAATGTGGACGACGCACTTTGCTGAGTCAGCGGTGCAACCCCATCAGCGGAATGGCTCGGCCCACGGCTCCCTCCTTGCAAGATGTCGAGCGGTGATTTGATCGTATCGCTTGCGTGCATATGTCCGGCCTCACATGATGATTCTCCCGTCAACGGTTTTCGCATTTGTAATCCGAGGTGAGCTCTCTTCCTGCAGGGCCTGCCTGCTAACCTCACATCCGGCGGGATGATATCCCAACCACTGTCCCGCATTCGGGACGGGAGAGCTCCAAAGGAACGGCACCACTCTGTGAAGACGGCACTGGAGCACCACGCCGGACAACGGCGACGTTCCCTCGGTCACCGGGCTGCTTTGCCGTCGCAGAGCTGCCCGATCTCGATAATTATTATACGGCGGGCTTCATGGTCGCTCCCTCGGGTACGACTCCATCGACGGCAAAGCGCCACAAAGCGATCAGCAACTTGCGAGCCAGCGCGACCACCATGACCTTGCGGACGCGGCGGCCAGTAGAGCCGGTGCGTTCCCGGAACCAGGCGACCTGGGCAGCACCAGGCTGGTAGCGTTGCCAGAGCCAGGCCAGCTCCACCATCACCGTTCGAAGCCGCCGGTTCCCGGCCTTTCCGATCCCTTGCTCGCGTTCCACCCCACCACTGTTGTACGGCGTCGCAGTAAGACCTGCATAAGATCCGAGCGCTTTGGCCTTGGCGAAGCGACGGACGAAGGCCTCGCGGACCAATATTGTGGCACTCTGCACCCCTATACCGCGCAGACTGCAGAGCTGCTGGATCATCCGACTGGCATCATCCGAAGCGGGCACCTCCGCTACCTCATCGCGGTCGTGTTCCAGCGTGGCGATCTGATCGAGAACGAGCTCCAGCCGGCTCAGCAACCGTTCGATCTTGGCGAGGGCGTGAGGTGGGATTGGGTCACCCAGACCGGTACGAAGGTCGGCCAGACGCCGGCGGCGGTTTTTCAGGAGCGGGTTGTAATCCTCGACGCCGAGCGTCGCGAGGACAGCACCGATCCGGTTGGCAAGGCTGACGCGTTCGGACACGAGCTCTGTTCGTTCGCGGACAGAGCGCCGTGCATCCTCATCGGCTTCGTCAGGGATCGGTACCATGGAGCAGACGCGCGGTTCGCCGCGAAGCCACGCCAGCAGCGTACGCAGGAGTAACTCGGCGTCGATCCCGTCCGACTTTGCGCGGCGCATGCGACGATCGACGGGAACGCTGGAAGGCTGGATGACATGGACCTCCACGCCTTTGGCAATCAGCCATCTGGCAAGCCAGAACCCGGACCAGCCAGCTTCGTAGGTCGCAACCACCCGATCTACCAGGTGGCCGGCAGCAGCAGCACGAGCACAATAGCCATCGATTGCGGACTGAAGAGCAAGCTTATTTGGCTCAATGGCGCGCTTCGCCTTGGTCTGCGGCAGGCCGGGCACCTGGGCCGCCAAAACCCAGTTTTTGTTGCTTAGTTCGATAGCCAGCACGAGCGTACGATCGTATTGGACAACTTCTGCGCCGTTGAATGATTGCGACATGATCAGGCCTCCAGAGCTTGAGATGGCGCAGTCTAATCTGCCTGCGCCGCAAATCATGGGATCTGTTGTCGCGCTCCCATACGAACGCTGGCCAAGATGGGTTCCGCGACGCGTGTTCCAAACAGGGACGCGACCTACGAAGGCCACTGCCGGGAACGGAGTACCACGCGTCCTGGATCGATCGATCACGCCATCTGCTCTTTTCTTGCAAGTTCACGCATCAGATCAGCGCGGTAGCTTCATGAACTGCTCGCCGTGACTGACTGATCCCTTATGCCGCACAAGCCAACGCCGCCGGCACAGTATTTTTTCGATAGGCTTCGCCGGTCACCATCATTTTCCAGGCGATGCGGGCGATTTTGTTGGCCAGTGCCACTGCGGCCAGTTTCGGCGACTTGCGCTTGAGCAACTCAAGAAGCCAAGGTGAAGTATTCCTGCCGTGCCCCTCCCGCACCCGTCTAAGAAGTGAGGTGGCGCCCAGCACCAGCGTGCTTCGTAACGCTTCATCGCCGGCGCGTGTGATGACGCCGAGGCGGACCCTTCCGGCCGTGGAATGATCCTTGGGTGTCAGACCGATCCAGGCCGAGAAATGTCGTCCGGATTTGAACATCTCGGGCCCAGGCGTTTTCATCATCAGCAGTGACGCACCTATCGGGCCGACACCAGGGATTTGCGCTAGACGGCGGCTGCACTCGTCGGCGCGATGCCAAGTCATTAATTTCGCCTCGATGTCATCCAATTCTTCTTGCAACTGCTGATATTCCTTGGCGTGGATCGCGAAAAGATCGCGCGCGAGGGTCGGTAAAGTCTCATCAGCCGCGATGCGATCGAGCAGAAGCTCCACCTTGCACATGCCTTTGGCGGCAGTCAGCCCAAACTCGGCCGCATAACCGCGGATTGAGTTGGCAAGCTGTGTCTTATTGCGGACCAACCGATCGCGCATACCGATCAGCATCAGCGATGCCTGCTGTTCTGCGCTTTTTGCGGGTACAAAGCGCATCGTCGGGCGGCTCATAGCCTCGCATAGGGCCTCAGCATCGGCTGCGTCGTTCTTGCCGCGTTTCACATATGGCTTTACCAATTGGGCTGCAATCAGCTTCACTTCGTGCCCGAACGTGCTCAGTAAACGTGCCCAATGATGGGAGCCACCACAGGCTTCGATTGCAATTACCGTCGCGGGCAATTTCCTGAAAAACTCCAACATCTCTTTGCGGCGCAATTTCTTGCGCAGCACCGGTTGCTCAGCTGCGTTCACACCATGCAGCTGAAAGACATGCTTTGATGTATCCATACCTATGCGGATAATCTGTTCCACGGACGGCCTCCTTCGTTTGATGTCTACAACGACCTCAATTTGGCACATTCGGTGCCGAACGGGAGCCGTCCATCCCAACAGGGACGTCTCAGGCGCTCAGATCTTGAACGCTATCCGCAAAATTTCATGTTGTGGCTCCTGCGTTCCGATCAAAGAACTCGCCGGTCTTGAGCATCGCATGCATTGTCACCGCCAGTTTGCGTGCTACGGCAACGGCGGCTCGTTTGAAGCCGATCCTCTCCCGGAGCTTGAGGCCCCATGTGCGTAGGGTGCTCTCGGTTGAGCTACGCGTCAGAATGACCGACGCCGCTTCGTAGAGAAGCCCGCGCAAATGGTGGTCGCCGCGTCGGGATATGTGGCCGTCATAGTCGACCTCTCCGGATTGGTAGCGTCGAGTCGTCAGGCCAAGCCAGGCGCCAACAGAGCGGGACTTCTTGAAGTTTTCAGGCTCCTCAATGGCGGTGACG
>NZ_FOSL01000050.1 GCF_900114255.1 Neomesorhizobium albiziae
TAGAACAGCCCTTCGATCTGTCCTTTGCCGTTGAGGAAGATCTTTTCGGATGAGGGTGTTTTGGGCAGGCCTGGCATGGTCATCACCTCGCCGCAGATGACCACCACGAAGCCGGCGCCGGCCGACAGCCTGACCTCGCGCACCGGCACCGTGTGGCCGTTCGGCGCGCCCCTCAGGTTGGGGTCGGTCGAGAACGAATATTGCGTCTTGGCCATGCACACCGGCAGGTTGCCGTAGCCGGCCTGCTCCCACTGGTGCAGCTGGTCGCGCACGCTCTTGTCGGCGATCGCCTCGGAGCCGCGGTAGATGCGCTGCACGATGGTGTTGATCTTGTCGAACAGCTTCATCGAGTCGGGATAGAGCGGCGCGAACTGCGAGGCGCCCGATTCGGCCAGCGCCACGATTTTGTGGGCCAGCTCCTCGATGCCGGCCGAGCCCTTGGCCCAGTGCTGGCACAGGATCGCCTCCTCGCCCATCTCGGCGACATAGTCCTTCATCGCCTGGATCTCGGCCTCGGTGTCGGAATAAAAGTGGTTGATCGCCACCACCGCCGGCACCCCAAACTGGCGCACATTCTCGATGTGGCGGCCAAGATTGGCGCAGCCCTTCACCACCGCCTCGACATTCTCCTTGGAAAGGTCTTCCTTCTTCACCCCGCCATTCATCTTCATGGCCCTGACGGTGGCCACGATGACCGCCGCGGCAGGCTTCAGCCCGGCCTTGCGGCACTTGATGTCGAAGAACTTTTCGGCACCGAGGTCGGCGCCGAAGCCGGCCTCGGTGACGACATAGTCGGCAAGCTTCAGCGCCGTGGTGGTGGCCACCACCGAGTTGCAGCCATGCGCGATGTTGGCGAACGGGCCGCCATGCACGAAGGCCGGGTTGTTCTCCAGCGTCTGCACCAGGTTCGGCTGCATGGCGTCCTTCAAAAGCACCGCCATGGCGCCGTCGGCCTTGAGGTCGCGGGCATAGACCGCTGATTTGTCGCGCCGGTAGGCCACGATGATGTCGCCCAGCCGCTTCTCCAGGTCCTTCAGGTCGGTGGCCAGGCACAGGATCGCCATCACTTCCGAGGCCACCGTGATGTCGAAGCCCGCCTCGCGCGGGAAGCCGTTGGCGACCCCGCCGAGCGAGGCGATGATCTCGCGCAGCGCCCGGTCGTTCATGTCCATGACGCGCCGCCACACCACGCGGCGGGTGTCGATGCCGAGCTCGTTGCCCCAGTAGATGTGGTTGTCGATCAGCGCCGACAGAAGGTTGTGGGCGGTGGTGATGGCGTGGAAGTCGCCGGTGAAGTGCAGGTTCATGTCCTCCATCGGCACCACCTGCGCATAGCCGCCGCCGGCGGCACCGCCCTTGACGCCGAAATTGGGTCCGAGCGAGGCCTCGCGGATGCACACCACCGCCTTCTTGCCGATGCGGTTCAGCCCGTCGCCAAGCCCGACCGTCGTCGTCGTCTTGCCCTCGCCGGCCGGCGTCGGGTTGATCGCCGTCACCAGGATCAGCTTGCCGTCCTTGCCGCCCTTCTTCGAGGCGATGAACTCCGCCGAAACCTTCGCCTTGTCGTGGCCATAAGGTAGAAGATGCTCCGTCGGAATGCCAAGCTTCGAACCAACCGCCTGGATCGCCTGCTTCTTGGCGCCGCGCGCTATCTCAATGTCGCTCTTAACGTCGGCCATGCAGGCTTCTCCCGGGTATCACGAGGTGTGATGGGAAGCGGCAGGGCTGCCGCTTCGGTGTCGGGTCGCATAGAAGCCAATACGCAAGCCGCCGCGCCGTCTCAAAACAGCCGCGCAATACACGGATTGCGACAGCGCTTGCCGAAGCCTATCGATCGAGCACGGAGCGTATCTCGACGATCTGCGAGCGTGCCCGCAGCAGATTGAAGCCCATCGTGGCCAGATGCGAAGGGAACAGGAAACTCGATTCGTCTCCGTTGGAGATGATCCAGGGCTGCATATTGAGGGCGCCGCGCATCTGACTTTGCATCGTGTCCCACAGCGTGGTCAGGTTGCGTTCGCGGATGATCGCCGAGAAGTCGGAGCGGGTGGCGTTCAGAATACCGTAGTAGGCATAGAGCTGACCGTAGGAGAACCAGAAGCGGTCGTCGGCGCGCGGGTCGAACCAGCCGGCATCCGAAGCCTCGATCTGTCCGCGCAGGATATCGGAGGTGGAGCCGATATCGCCAGCGATGCGGTCCAGGAACTGAAGAAGGTTGTCGGAGCGGGCATCGAACGTCGCCTGGCATTTCTCGAGGCTGGCGGTGAAGGTACGCAGCGAGCGGATCGCGTCGCGGTAGACACTCGGCGTCGGACGGGTCGGGCCGCGCAGGCCGACATACCAGGCGTCTTCGTCCCAGGCGAGCGCGGTGCGGGCGTTCTGCAGGTTCTGGTCGATCTGCGAGGTGCCGCGTGTGCGGCCGAGCGTGTCGACGAGCTCGGTGGTCGTGCGCCGCATGACCTGGTTGATACCGAGCTGGAAGGCCGCCTTGTTGTCAAAAAATGGCGTGTTTCGCCAGGGTATTCCGAAAAATCCCAGCTTTGAGGCCAGCATCGAAGATATCCAGGCATTCTGGTTGACGTTGAAGTCAATGAGATCGGCTGCCACTGCGGCGATTTCGGAGCGCTTGCAGGTCTGCTGCTGACCCGGCGCCGCGGGGGCTCCGGGAGCGCTCCCCGCGCCAGTGCTGCCTTCGCCGGTGGTAGCCGCCGCGATCGGATCGCCGGCCACCACGCCGACCGCCTGTGGGTTGGCGCCTGCAGCGGTCACGGTCGGATAGTCCGGATTGAAGTTGTTCCACCACTGGGTGGCGTAGAAGAAATTGGCATAGAGGCCGATGAGAGCCAGAAGCGCCACGCCGACGATCGCCTTCAGCATCCAGCCGCGTTGCGTGTACCAGCGGCCCGCCCACAGGAACGGCCACAACAGGATGCCGATCAACAGCCCGATGCCGCGGCCGATCCACTGGAAGATCCGGACGAAAAAATTCACGATCGGATCAAGCATTTAGCGTCCCCTCTAATCAGCCAGGCCGTAGAGGCGCGCCCTGAACGCCTCCTTGTCTTTCAGATATGTGGTTTTCAGCGTATCCACAACCGCCGCGCGCTGCGCCTCGCCGTAGCCCTCGTAGTCCTTGTAGAAACCCTGCTTGTTGAAGACGTAGCGCGACACGAAGTCGAAGGGCACGAAATCCGAGATCAGCCGGTTGGTCAGCCAGGCGTCGGGATGGTCGGGTTTGGCCCGCACCACCAGGAAGCGGTGCAGCGGCTCGACGTTCTCGATCCGCAACTGCCCGAGCTGCGCGATCTCGCGCTTGGCGGCGTTGAGGAACGGAAAGGTGCCGTCGCGGTTGATGATGTCGGCATTGCTGTGGATCCAGGTCTGCAGCCACACCTTGTCGGCGTTGCCGATGTCGCGTTTCGGCTCGGCCTGGCTGATCAGCGCGCGGATCGCCATCTCGGCGCGATGCTCGAGATAGCCGGACGTCTCGATCCACGAGGCGCGCGGCAGCTCGATGCGCCCCGTCGAGGCGAGGAAGCGGAACACCCTGTCGGCATCGTGAATGGAGAGATAGCTCACCTGCCACGGCCGCGAGCGACGGAAGCCCGGCGCCGAAGGATCGCTGATCACCGTCGTCATGTCGGGATCGATGAACACGTAGAGCCCGCCGAAATGGCTGGTCCAGAACGCGTTGTGGCGGAAGATCACCTGGTCCGGCACCAGCGCGTTCTCGCGGATGTCGCCGGTCACCTTGGCAAGTTCCACCATGCGCTCCAGCATCTGGTTGTCGCGCCAGGCGTTCGGCTCCTGCTTCAGCCGGTCGACCAGGATGCCGAGTTCGGAGGCCTTGCCCAGCACATCCTCCGCCGAAAGCACGCGAAACTCGACCTGGTGGATCGACAGGAGATCCTCGATGTCCTCCACCTTCGACACCGAATCCTCGATCTCGCCGTAGATCACGTCCTTGATTGTCAGCGCGTCGATGGCGCGGCTGTTCTTGGTCATGAACTCGTAGATCAGCTGCGAGGTGTTCGAAAACGCCGTGTGCACCACCGGCAGGTCGATCTGCGACGGGGTGAGGATGATGAAGCGGCGGTTGACCTCGTTGGGGTCGAGATAGAACGGGTCGTCCAGTTCCTCGGCGATCTGCGGCGAGAAGCCGGTGCGGTCGATCTCGAAACTGTTGCGCTTGGTGGGCTTCAGCCCAAACGCCTTCAGCGCCTTGTTGTAGCGCTCGATCAGGTGCTTTTCCTCGACCGGCAGCAGGCGGCCGTAGATGAGCTCGTTGTCGCGCAGAAGGTCCATCAGAACATCCCTTCCTTCTCCACGTTCACGGGGAGAAGGTGCCCGAAGGGCGGATGAGGGGCAGCGCCAACACTCATGGTTTTGCTCCATTCTGCTGCACAGCCGGCAAGAATTTCATCTCGTGAGATATCATCTTGTCACTCTGTCTGCCGTCCAGCACCGCTACAATTGTCTCTAATACAGCTCGCCGATCCCTCAAGACATCGGCATGCCAGAATCTCAAGACCGACCAGCCGTTCCGGTTCATTGTCTCATCGCGAAACCTGTCGCGGGTGCTTCCGGCATGCTGGCTTCCGTCGACTTCGACGACAAGGTTTTGCTCTCGGCAGGCAAAGTCAGCGAAAAACGGACCGATCGGCAGTTGGCGCACAAATTTGCATCCATTCAGCCGGCGCCGCGCAGTTCATGCCACATCACGTTTTCAGCATCGTTTTCGACTTTGCGCAGCACTCGGGATCTCGTTGTCTTCCCAACATTACCTCCACGCATGGCGCCGCCCCTCATCCGCCCTCCGGGCACCTTCTCCCCGTTAACGGGGAGAAGGAAAAATCAATTCCACAGCCCCTTCTTCTGCAGTTCCGCCATCTCCCTCGCCGCGCGCTCGCGCAGCCTGGCGTCGCGCAACAGCTTCGCCACCGCCGCGTCGTCGGACTTGTCGGAATAGCGGAACTCACTGTCGGCGTAGCGGTTCACCTCCTGCATGACCATGTCCATGTCGAACGGCCCGCGCAGTTCCTCGATCATCGCCTTCTTCTCGTCGTAGCCCTTGTGCATGAAGACTTCCGGCTTCTCGAACCACTCGTCCGGCAGTTCGATGTCCATCGCCCGCATCTTGATGGCGTCGGTGACGTTCTTGATGGCGCGGCCGGTGAAGCGCGGCTCGGCCTCCTTGATCATGTGGAGATAGGTGCCGATATCGGCCATCGTCTTCGGCTGGCCGTTCTCCTTCATGAAGCGCTCGTAGACCTTTTCCAGCCCGTCTTCCTGCGGCTTGGCGTGCCCCTCATAGGCTTCCGCAACCGCGCGCTGGATTTCCTGCGCCGCGTAGAGCTCGTGTTCGCCGAGCGGTATCTTGTGGTTCTTGCCGGCCAGAAGCACGAAAATGTCGATGTAGTCGTCGCGCGTCTGCGGCCCGTCGACCAGCCAGCGGGCGCCGGCGCGCTGGCGCAGCGCATCGTCGACGTTTTCGGGATAGTTGGAGAGCATGCCGAAAGAGCAGTTGCCGCGCACCACGGTGCCCGCACCCGCGAAGGCGTCCATCAACACGCCCGTGATCTCCTGCTGGCCGGCCGACGCCCGATCGTCGGAGCGTTTCGCCGCCACCTGGTCGATGTCGTCGATGGTGCCGAAGCCGATGGCGCGCGGGTTCAGCACATTGTTGATGAACTGCCGGCAGTTCTGGCCGGACTTGCCCTGGTAGGACGAGATCTGGTCGACGCCGAAATTCTCGTAGACGAAGGGATAGCCGGCGACCTCGGCGTAGCCGTTGACCAGCCCGGCGATCATCTGGATCAGCGTCGTCTTGCCGGTGCCGGGCGCCCCGTCACCGATGAAGGTGAACAGGAAGCCGCCGAGCTCGACGAAGGGATTGAGCTCCCGGTCGAAATCGTAGGCCATCAGCATCTTCGCCAGCTTCACCGACTGGTACTTGGCGATGTGGTTGCCGACGACCTCCTCCGGCTTCTTGAAGGTCATCACCAGCGGCTTCGATTTTTTCCCCGGCGCAACATCGAACCCGTCGAGCGTGAAATCGTCGGCGTCGATGCGGATATGCGCGTTCTCGAAGGCCCCGATACCGTCGAAACGGCCCTTGCGTGAAAGCAGCCCGTCGATGGCGACGCGGGCGAAGGCGTCGGCGCGCGTCATCAGGTCGGCATCGTCCTTGGAGCCGCTGATCGCCCGGTCGAGCCCCGCCACCAGCGATTTCAACGCGTCCTGCGCCGTATCGAACAGGAAGTCCGGCTCGGCGATGTCGTTCGGCGGCTCGCCCTCGCCGTCGATCAGTTGCGAAAGATAGGAGGCGAAGCTGAACGCCGTGACATAGGCCGAAGCCGAAAGCAGTTTCTTGAAATGGCTTGCCTCGTCGCCTTCCAGTGGCGTCCGCGCATTCTTGGCCTGCAGGCTTTCGAGGTCGCAGCTGCGCGCGAAAACGTCGGCCACCGCAAGCGCGACCGCCAGGCCGCGCCGCGCCCTGTAGAGCAGCGCGTGCTGGCCGATCCCCATCAGCTGGTCGTCGGGCTTCACCGCAGCCACCGTCTTGGTCAGCTCAACTTCACGCGTCTTGCGCACCGAGCCGGTCGACACTGTCGAGACGAAGCGCCGCCCGGTGCCGGCGAGCGCCGTGCCCGACTGGCCGGACGCATCCTCCAGCACCACGATGCGCGTGATGAAGCTCTGCGCCATGGCGCGATGCTTTTCGATATCGGCTTCCGCGATCGTCGTCAGGCCCGTGTCCATGGTCAATTACCTCCCTCCTCCCCCTCGATGGGGGAGGTGCCGAGCGAAGCGAGGCGGAGGGGGTGTTTGTAATCACCCCACCCGGCCCTTCGGGCCACCCTCCCCATTGAGGGGAGGGAGGAAAAAGGCTTGCCCTCACACATCGCTGATCACCTGCCCCTTGGACAGGATATGAACCTTGTAGCCGGCAAAGATCTTCTGCGCTTCGCCGGCGGCATAGAGCGCCTGGTAGGCCTCGTGCGGGATCAGCGCGTGTTTCTCGTAGCTTGACACGCCCTGCCTTGCCGCCTCCAGGTCGTCGGTATTGATGAAGAATTCCTGCGTCGCCTTCTCGCTCGACCACAATCCCCGGCGGCCGGGCTTTTCGGCCTTGGAGAAAACCTCCTGGATTGTCCAGGTGAGCAGCCAGGCGTTCTCCGGCTTGCGCACCTTGGAAAGAACGTCCGTAACCGTCGAATTGTTCTCGGTGATGCCCGCCGAATAAAACGGCCCAAGCACCACGCGGCGCAACTGCTTGGGATGCAGCGTCTCGAAATCCTTGTCGAGATTGTTGGCGATGGTGGCGGGCGACAGCGTGTAGGCCGAATTCTTCTCGGTGAAATCGTCGAAGCGGTGCGCCAGTTCCGGATTGAGCAGCCCATCCACCGGCAGTGGGATTTCGACCTTCTCGCTGACCTTGCCGTTCTCGTCGACCAGCTGGCTGACCATCGACGGCGAGGAATCCTCGACCGTCACCATATAGATCAGCGGCAGGTTGGCGGTGCCGTCGAACGACGCCCAGTGGACGAGATAGTAGGGCCGCATCGTCTTCGGATTGACCGAGACCTTGGCCGTCTGCGCCAGCGTGAACGGCCCGAACGTCTCGCCGTCCTTGATGTCCTCGAGATAGAGCCGCTCGGCTATCGACTTCTGCAGAGCCGCCGGAAATTCCTTGTGGCGCAGGATGAAGTCGGCCATCTCGCCGCGCAGCGTGTCGGGCTCTGGAATGTTGGCCAGCCGCTGCTGCGCCTGCCGGCGGTCGTTTTCGAGCTCAAGCACGTTCTGGAACAGCGGGAAGCCGCTTTCGGCTCTGCTGATGCGGAAGCTTTCCATGAAGCCCAGCCGGTTGCGCCACGACGAGAACGATTTTTCCAGCCGCGCGATGTATTCGGCGACGATCTTGGCCACGATGCCGTGCCGATAGAGCGGCGAACGGTCGTCGCGCATGAAGATTTCCAGCCCCTTCAGCGCCGCCGCGATGGCGTCGAAATAGCGCGTGGCGGCTTCGTTCTCGGGTGTCATGCAGATATTTCCAGCGGTAAGCGCCCTACCGTGCCCCCCTCTGTCCTGCCGGACATCTCCCCCACAAGGGGGGAGATAAGCTGGCCGCGACGGCCCCGCCAATCCTGCAATCTTGAAGATTGGCTAAATCGGAAACGAAAGCCAATCTCCCCCCTTGTGGGGGAGATGTCCGGCAGGACAGAGGGGGGCGCGAAGGAGCGCAAACCGATCAAGCGACCTAATCCAGAATCCTACGTCCGCACGTAATCCGCGGCGTTGTGCTTGCGCATCACCTCTTCGAAGCGGCGCGCAAACGCATCGTCGGCGAGCTTCTTGCGGCGCTGGATGTCGCCGGTCGCCGCCATGTTCTTTTCATGCATCTCCAGCAAGTCGCCGATGTGCTTCTGCGCGGCAGCGCCGATGCCGGCCATCGTCTCCTCGGCGGTGGTGTCGACCTGGCTGCCCAGCGTGTTGATCTTGTGGGCGACATCCTGCTGGGCGGCGGTCTTCAAGCTGTCTTCCAGCGCCTTGTAGAGGACGATGCGCTGCTCGGTGTCGATGGTCAGCTTGTTGATCAGCGTGTTCTGCGCGGCGATCTGGTTGTTCAGCGAATCGACGAAGGTCTGGAACATCGAAGTATAGCGTTCGAGCGTCTGGCTCTCGGCCAGCAGCTCCTGCTCCTTCGCCTGCTTCTCGTTGTATTCGGTGGCGAGCTTCGAGCGGTCGCCTTCGAGCTGCGTGCGCTCCTTCTGGTTGGTGGAAGCAGCGATCTTGTTTTCGATGTCGAGCAGCAGCGGGTTGAGTTCCTCGATGCGCTTCTGCGTCGCGGTCAGGTTGTCCATCGTTACCTTGCGGCGCTCGATCACCTGGCCAAGACTGGTCTCCGAGGTCTTGTAGCGGGAATCCAGCACCTGCTTCTGCGCCTTCAGGATGCCGACGATGGTGTCGGATTTCGACAGAAGCTCCTGCAAATTGCCGGCCAGCGACATGTTGCGCACGCGATCGGTGCGCATGCGCTGCTTCTTCTGATCGGAGAAGATGCCGATGAAGCTTTCCCAGCCGGTGAAGCTCTTCATGCTCTCGAACTCGGCGCCGAAGACGTTGGTGGCGTCCTCCAACCCGATGATCAGGTCGGCAATGTTGCCTTCCATCACCTTCTGCTGCTTCAGCACGTCCTCGATGCGGGCGTTTTCGATGTCGAAGTCGACGGAGCCGATCTTCTTGTCGGCCTTGGCGAGCGTGTCGAGCACGGTGCCGGACTGCTCGATCTTCGACCGCATGTCCTCGACGACCTGCTTGGTCTTCGCGATTTCCTGATCGAAATTCTGCAAGGTCGCCATCGAGTTCCTCCGAGCACAGCCACTGGTCGAGTGGAGGCGAATATATGTGGGTGCATTGGCGAATGAAAGGCGTTGGAATTGTGGGGGAAAAGAAAGTTTGCGATCCGGCGGTTAATGCTTTCGGACAGCTATCGCTTCATCGGAGTTTGCAAACGGGCTCTCAGCGCCCGCGGACCTCGCCCGCAAAGCCGATAAGATCCTCCGGTTCCACCCGTCCGATCTCCTCTTCCCAGTGCCGGCGGCAGAGCGAGACGTAGACGTCCTTGCCGATCGCCACCTGCGCGCCCTGCCTGGCCACCTTGCCGTCGGGCCCGAGCCGCACCACCATTGTCGCCTTGCGCCCGCAGCGGCAGATGGTGCGCACCTCGCGCAATTCGTCGGCGATCGCCAGCAGCGCCTTCGAGCCCGAAAACAGCTTTCCCTGGAAGTCGGTCCTCAGCCCGTAGCACATCACCGGGATGCCCAGCCGGTCGGCGACCCTTGCCAGCTGCCAGACCTGCTCTTCCTCCAGAAACTGCGCCTCGTCGACAAACACGCAGTGCAGGCTGCCGTGTCTTCTATGGTCGTCGATGCGGGCGAACAGGTCGTCGCCGTCGCGAAACAGCTCGGCCTCCGCCTCCAGCCCGATTCGCGAGGAGATGACGCCGGCGCTGTCGTCCTTGCGGTAGTGGCCGGCGATGAACAGCATCGTCTCCATGCCGCGCTCGCGGTAATTGTACGATGCCTGCAAGAGCATCGTCGTCTTGCCTGCGTTCATCGTGGCGTAGTGGAAATAGAGCTTGGCCATGGCTCCCTTCTAGTAAAAGGGCACTCGGCCGGGGAATAGGCCTCGCCCGCCTTCCACCGGAAAAAGCAAGGTCCTGTCGTTGTAAGACCAATGCGCGGCGCGCCTCGCCAAGCGATGCCGCTTGAATCGGCTCCAAAATGATGTTTGGCTTGAAGAACCCGGACGGAAGAAAAACCGTAACTTCCGCAACCGACAAAAGAATTCCAATGGGAGAAATGACATGTCGCGCATGAAGATATTCGCCGCCACGCTGGGGCTGGTGGCATTTGTTTCGGCCAGCACCGCATTCGCGGCCGACGCCGAAAGCTGCAAGAAAGTCCGCCTTTCCGATGTCGGCTGGACCGACATTCAGGCCACCACCGGCGTTGCTTCGGTGCTGTTGACGGCGCTCGGCTACGAGCCGGAAGTCATCCAGCTATCGGTGCCGGTTACCTATGCGTCGCTGAAGAACAACGACCTCGACGTCTTCCTCGGCAACTGGATGCCGTCGATGACCGCCGATATCAAGGACTATGCCGCTGAAGGATCGGTCGAAACGGTCGGCGAGAACCTGACCGGCGCGGGCTATGGCCTGGTCGTGCCGACCTACATGGCGGATGCAGGCGTGAAGACGCTGGCCGATCTCGCCAAGCCCGAGATCAAGGAAAAGCTCGACGGCAAGGTTTACGGCATCGAGGCCGGCAACGACGGCAACCGCATCATTCTCGACATGATCGCCAAGCCGGACAGCGGCCTGGCAGGCTACGAACTGGTCGAGTCGTCGGAAGCCGGCATGCTCACCCAGGCCGAGCAGTCGATGAAGGACAATCAGTGGATCGTCTTCCTTGGCTGGACGCCGCACCCGGTGATGGGCGAGATGAAGATCAGCTATCTCGACGGCATGGGCGATTCCGGCTTCGGCGCCGCCACCGTGCTGACCAATGTGCGCAAGGGTTATGTCGCCGAGTGCCCGAACGTCGGCAAGTTCATCACCAACCTGAAGTTCGACCTGTCGATGGAAAACACCATGATGGACGCCATCCTGAAAGGCGGCAACGCCAACGACGTGGCGACCGAGTGGCTGAAGAAGAACCCCGACGCCGCGACCCCGTGGCTCAACGGCGTCACCACTTTCGACGGCGGCGATGCCGCTGCCGCCGTGAAGACCGCGCTCGGAAGCTGAGCGCCCTTGCCTGACGAACCGCCATCGAAAAGGGCGGCCCGCGGGGCTGCCCTTTTTTGTTTCCTGTGACAAGATGACGACAAGGCGGCCGGCAGCCGCCGGCAGGACGATCCCGAAACGCCGGCTTCGGATTTCGGGACCGGCCACAAGAAGATGAAGCCCATTCCAATTCATCGGAACAGAACAGGCTTCGGGGAGTGAGGGGAAGATATGGATCCGGTTTCGAAATTCCTGGCCGCCTGGAAAATCCCGATCGGCGCCTGGGGCAAGGCGTTCTTCACCTTCCTCACCGACCACTTCAACGCGGTCTTCCGCGGCTTTTCCAACGGCCTCAACTTCCTCCTCGACGGCCTCGTCGACGCCCTTCTCCTGCTGCCGCCGGTGCTGGTCGTGGCGCTGATCGCGCTGCTTGCCTGGTATCTGCAACGTTCGAGGGCGCTGGCCATCGGGGTCTTCATCGGCCTTCTCTTCATCATCAACCAGGGGCTGTGGAAGCAGACGGTCGAGACGCTGGTGCTGGTCGTCGCCGCCACGATTGCCTCGATGGCAATCGGCGTGCCGCTCGGCATCTGGGCCGCTCACAAGCCCAAGGTCTACCGCGTCATGCTGCCGGTGCTCGACCTGATGCAGACGCTGCCGACCTTCGTCTACCTGATCCCGGTGCTCACTTTGTTCGGCCTCGGCAACGCCCCCGGCCTCATCGTCACCATCATCTTCGTCATCCCGACCGCGGTGCGCCTCACCCATCTCGGCGTCACCTCGGTGCCGAAGGCGATCATCGAGGCCGGCGAGGCATTCGGCGCCACCAAAAGCCAGCTCCTGTGGAAGGTCGAGCTGCCGGCGGCGCTGCCCACCATCATGGCCGGCCTCACCCAGTGCATCATGCTGTCGCTGTCGATGGTGGTGTTCGCCGCCCTCATCGGCGCTGGCGGCCTGGGCACCGAGATCAACCGGGCGCTGGGTTCGCGCCGCATCGACCTCGGCCTTGAAGCAGGCCTTGCCATCGTCGTGCTTGCCATCGTGCTCGACCGGATGACGCGGATTGGCGTGGGAGACAAGAAATGAACGTCGCCGTCGATTTCAAGAATGTCGACATCGTCTTCGGCCCGGATACGGCCGACGCACTGGCCATGGTCGACCGTGGCGCCACCCGCGCCGAGATCCTCGAGCAGACCGGCAACGTGCTGGGCTGCGCCGGCGCCAACCTGACCATCCACGAGGGCGAGATTTCCGTCCTCATGGGCCTGTCCGGCTCCGGCAAGTCGACGCTTTTGCGCGCCGTCAACCGGCTGAACATCGTCAGCCGCGGCCAGGTCCTGGTCAAGGACGGCGAAAAAATGGTCAATGTCGTCTCCTGCGACGCGGCGACGCTCCGGCGGCTGCGACAGAACCAGGTCGCCATGGTGTTCCAGCAGTTCGGCCTCCTGCCCTGGCGCACCGTCGAGGAAAATGTCGGCCTTGGCCTCGAACTTGCCGGCGTGCCCGACGCGGAGCGCAAGGCGCGCGTCGACAAGCAGCTCAAGCTGGTCAACCTCGACCCCTGGGCGAAGAAATACGCGCACGAACTGTCGGGCGGCATGCAGCAGCGCGTCGGCCTTGCCCGCGCCTTCGCCACCGAAGCGCCGATCCTCTTGATGGACGAGCCGTTCTCCGCGCTCGATCCGCTGATCCGCACCAAGCTGCAGGACGAACTCCTGCAGCTGCAGAAGACGCTGAAGAAGACCATCATCTTCGTCAGCCACGATCTTGAGGAAGCGCTGAAGATCGGCAGCCACATCACCATCATGGAGGGCGGTCGCATCGTCCAGACAGGCGCGCCGGAAGACATCGTTTTGCGTCCCGCCAACGACTATGTCCGCGACTTCATCGCCAATGTGAACCCGCTGTCGGTGCTGACGGCGTGGAATGTCATGCGCGACCGCCGCGACCTGGAATCGGCCGGCCGCGGCTGGACCTGGCTCGACCGCCGCAAGACCACCCGCTTCAAGGTCGACAAGGACGGCCTTGTCGCCGCCGCCGAGCGCGACGGCAAGCCGGTCGAGTGGGTCTCCTGCACCGATGTCGAGCAGCACCCCGAGGACGGCACTCAGGTCTACTGGGCCAATCCCGGCACGCCGCTGAAGACGGTCATGCTCGCCATGCACCGCTCGCAGACCGCACCGGTAGCGCTGTTCGACGAGCAGTCGCGGTTTGTGGGAGCTATCGGGGTGCGGGATGTGCTGTCGGCGGTGCTGAGGAGATAAGGGCCGCGGCTACACTATCCGCCCTTGCCGCCACGCATTCCAATCGACAGCTTCGGATGCTCGCACGTCCAGCGTTCCGGCTGCATCGCGATCCATGAAGATCACCAGATTTTGTGACTGGTGTCGTGCGCTGGGCACGATAAGACCATCGAACTCAAGAAAGTGAGCGGCGGCGGCGACAGCCTGCGTGGCCGTGTAATCGAAGGAAGTATATCGCGATACGTCGATGCCCAACGGGCCGAGCGACGCCATGTCCGCCAGATGCAGCGTCCTTTGTGCTTGCACGCCGATTTCGTGTATTTCGTGCGCAATCCGGCTTGGCCAAACGGGTTCCAGCGAAAGCCTGAAGCCGATCTCGGCCAGCGCCCCTTCCCGTTCCAAGCTGCTCGTGTAGAGAACCTCGACGGTCCCGCCGGGGCTCCACCGGCCATCGGCTGCCGATCCCCGAATAGGGTCGCGCCCCGACCGCGTTATGCGCCAGACGGTTTGACTGAACGAAACAACGTCTGCTGCCTCAAGGGCGTCCAGGATCGCACGATCGTGAACACGCCCCGAACTGCCCATGGCTAGGTGTACGATCCTTCGTCCAGGCTCTCGATCACCGCCAGAACCTCGTCAGCCCGGCCGGAATGAATGAGATCGATGGCGCGCTCGCCATTCAGCAGGCGATGCTTGGAGTAAAGCCATACCCGCGTTTCCTCGGGGTTGTAGAGTTCCGCCAGGCGGTCCACCACATAGCGCAGGTCGGATATCAGCAATTGCGTTTTCGGGTGAGGAAACGATGTGCCCGACATCCATCGCGACACCGTGGCCGGAGAAACAGTGGCAATATTCGCCACGTCCGTGCCCTTGAGCCCGCCGCGTTGCCGCAGACCGTCTATAATTGTTGCTACTGCGCTTGCCATAGCCACCATCCCTGGCGTTGCCGGCCGGTTTGCGGCAGGCCATCATCTCACGGCAACATAGCACTTCTGTTTCATAAATTCAAAGCGTGAAATAGAAATGCTCACAACCACCCACCCGTAAACCCTGCGCTTCTCAGTCCATCCACGATGTACGGGCATTCCCGCATCAGCTTCCAGATGAAGTCGGTGCGGTGGTTTTCGATCATCAGCGGGATCGGCCCCTGGTTGATGCCGACATGGTCGGCGCAGGTCCAGCCGCAGGCGCGGCCGTCGACCGTTTCCAGCGTCGGGTTGAAGCTCGCGGTGAAGCCGTAGGGATTGCCGTTCTTCAGGTCGAGATCGTGGAAGTGCTTGAGGGCCGGCAACACGATGTCGGGAGCGAACGGCAGCGACGCCGCCGCCGCCCAGGGCGACAGCGTGCCGTCGTCGGGACCGAAGGGCGCGCCGCGCGCCCGGTAGTCGAAGAAGCGGCGGGTGACGCCGTCGATCCGGCGCGTCAGCCGCCCCGGCCCGTCGCTCGCGGTGATACCCCAGCAATTGGCGTGATAGCCCTTGAAGCCGCGCGGATTGCGGATGGCGTACTCCCTCTGCACATGGGTCGCCTGCCGGCTGTTTTCGAAATAGTCGCTGCCCCGCGCCCGCATGAAGGCGTCCCTGATGCCGCGGAAATCGATCCAGATATGCGAGAACTGGTGGATGAACAGCGGCCCGGCATAGACGAATTCGCGGCCGTAGATCTCCTTCCAGCGGTAGCTCGACAGCCACGCCGCATAACTCTCCGGCGGCAGCTTGTGGGTCGGCGATCCCAGCCCCAGCACGTAGAGGATCAGCGCCTCGTCAAAACCTTCCCAGCGATAGCGCAGGAAACCTTTTTCCGGCCGCCAGCCATGTGTCACCATGGCTCCGCCGTTCTGTGCCCAGTTCCAGTCGACGCGCCGGTAGAGCGCGTCGGCAAGCCGCCTTATCTCCTGCTCGCCCTCGTCGTCCTCCTGGAAGAAGGCGCCCGCCGCCAGCACGCCGGCGATCAGCAAGGCGGTATCTATGGTCGACAGCTCGCATTTCCAGACGCGGCGGCCGCTCTTCATGTCGAGGAAGTGGTAATAGAAACCCTTGTATCCGGTGGCGTCGGTTTCGGGGCCTTGGCGGCTGTCGTGGAAGAAGCGCAGCGTCGCAAGCGTCCTGTCGCGCGCCGCCCCACGGCTCATGAAACCGCGCGCCACACAGATAGGATAGGCGGTCAGCGCCATGCCGACTGCGGCCATGCTGGCCGGCGCGCCCTCGCGGTTGCGGTCGGGTATGAGGCCGTTTTCCGGGTTCGCCTCTTGCAGGAAATAGTCGAGGGAAAGCCGCTGCAGGTCGAGCAGCAACTCCTCGCTCAGCGGTTCGATTTTGGCCGATGCATCCATTGCTCGTGATGGTCTCCGTCGCCCAAAGCCGCCGCCTGGTCTTTCCGTCGGGCAACGAAGCCCTGCTCGCCGCTCAACGTGGGATGGAGAAACGCCATCGGCAAGCGCAAACTGCTTCACGCACGCAGCGAAAGCATTTTTCAGCCAAATGGAATCATTTGGCGTCTGCATAAATGCGGCAAAACAAACAGCTAGAGCGTTTCCGAGTTTGACCGAATCGCTAGGGATTCCAGTTGGTTTGATTTTGTGATTCAAGATGCTGGCTGGATAGGAGGCCAGCATCGATGACAGCACCTCTTTCCAACGATTTGCGCGAACGGGTTGTGGCGGCGATCGAGGCCGGTGAGAGTTGCCGTTCGGTTGCGGCTCGTTTCGGCATCGCGGTGTCGTCGGCGGTGAAGTGGTCGCAACGCTATCGCTCGAGTGGTTCGGTCGCGCCCGGCAAGATGGGTGGCCACCGCAAACGCATCCTGGAGCCGCACCGAGCGTTCATTGCGGAGCGGATCAATCAGACGCCGCATTTGTCGCTGCATGGATTAAAG
>NZ_FOSL01000051.1 GCF_900114255.1 Neomesorhizobium albiziae
AACTACGGATCCGCGCTCGCAGCGCAACCGGGCAAGTCGAAGGGGGCGGCCAGATAACAACTCGAACTCTCAGTTCATCAGGTACTTCGGCCTGCCCGCCATGCGTGCTCCCGACACCCCGATCCCGGTAGGTGGACGGTAGTCGATCCATCCGTGCAGGGGAATGCGGATTGGTGCGTCGCGCCTATACATGCCTGATAACAACCGGATCGAGCAGGACCACCGGCGGATCAAGCGCCGCCTGTGGCCGATGCTCGGCTTCAAATCGACGGCCACCGCAGCCACCATCCTGTCCGGCATCGAAATGATCCACATGATGCGCAAACGACAGGCGAGGTACGCCTTCAATCCAAACCCTTCGATCGCCGAGCAGTTCGAAATCCTCGCCGCCTGATTGACAGGCAAAAACTCCCTGTTCACGGCCTACCTCAGAGTTTTGCGACAGAACCGATCAATGTCGGATCTCCGACGATGTCAGATTTCCAACAGGACGGCAAATTCGCTAACTCATTGCGTTAATAAAATTCCTTCTTTGGCACGGTCCATGCATCGAGTTCTTCGAACGCATCAGCGAGACGTCGTCCTATGATCACGCTCACCGAAAATGCCGTCGCCGCCGTGAAGACCGCGCTCGGGTGCCGCCAAGCCAGCGGAAGGGACCTGTACATGGGTAGGGCCGCTTCCGTCGCGGCCGGGAAACAGCCATTCCTGCGGTCTGGGCAGCCGCCAGTAGCCCGTAAGATGCGCAAGAGCTGCGCCACAGCATCACATAGCGGTGCCGTGCTGGACCCGGATGACGTCGCTCCCGCTGTCGATATCGCCGACCTTGAGACCGACGGCCTCGGAGGCGCGCAGGCCTCTGGCATAATCGCACATCCGGTGGGGACCGCGGCTCGAGAGAATGCCCGCGGGGAGCGTAAGCCCAATGGCTATGGCCGATTTTCACCGCGAACATGCCGCCTAGTTGGGAAACACCCATAGGAGCAAGACAAGTGGAGCTCTCTTGCATTGGGGTCGGAGCCGGGCCGTCGAATTTGAGTCTTGCGTGTCAGATACACGAGCAAATTGGGCAAGGGGCACTGTTTCTGGATCGGCAAGTCGACTTCCGCTGGCATTCAGGCATCGCATTCGATTCCTCGGAGCTCCAGGTCAGCCACTTCAAGGATCTGGTCACGCTAGTGAATCCGCGATCAGCCTACACCTTCGTAAACTACCTGTACGAGAACGGGCGTCTGTACCACTTCCTGAACGCACAGTTCGAAACCGTGCTCAGAACTGAGTTCGAGCAATACCTGAACTGGGCCTTCCACCGGAACCCACTTGTCCGCGGCGGCGAGACGGTGCACGAAGTCCGCTTTGACGGCGAGTTTCGGGTGCGGACGAATAACGCGGTTCTCGGCGCCAGAAACGTCGTGGTCGGCATTGGCAAGCAGGCGCAAATTCCGCCTCAGTTTCAGGGCTGGACTGGACGCAACCTGTTCCACTCATCTGTTTTACTTCACATCCATCCTGAGGCGCGGAAAAAGCATGTCTGCGTGGTTGGCGGAGGCCAGTCGGGAGCCGAGGTGCTGTTGCACCTTGTCGGCCTGCCGAAAGAACGGCGGCCTCGATCCATCACTTGGGTCTCGCAGCGCGAAAACTACCTGCCTCTCGACAACAGCCCGTTCACAAACGAGTTGTTCATGCCCTGCTTTTCGGATCGTTTCGCGGGGATGAGCGAGTCGCAGCGCAAGCTGCTCCTGACTCGTTTCGTGCTTGCCTCGGACGGCATTTCAGAAAGCACGTTACGCGCGATCTATCAGGCGCTGTACCGCCACGCATTTCTCGAGCCAAACCAATGCGACATCACACTGCAGCCCGGTTGTAACGTTTCGCGCTGCATCAACGCCGGGGCGGGTCACAGGCTGACCCTGCAGCGCGGTATGGAGGATGTCGGAGAAGTTACAGCCGACATCGTTGTCCTGGCTACTGGTTACCAGAACGCCCTGCCAGACTTCTTGGAACCTATCGCGGACCGGTTGGAGCAGATCGACAATGAGTTTGCCATTCGCGAGGATTTTTCGGTGCGCTGGGACGGACCGCGTGACAGACGCATCTTCGTACAGAACGCGAGCCTCGGGCAGCGCGGACTGGCTGATCCGAACCTAAGCCTGCTGGCCTGGCGCGCGCGTCGCATCCTCGACAGCCTTCTGGGGCGCGCGCCATGCGCGAAACCCAAGCATCCTGGCTTCATCAGCCGTACCTCCATCGAGAGCTGGCCCGACCCCGTAGCCGAAGAAATGGGCAGCGGGATATGACTCGTCGACTACTGATCATCGGCGGTGGCATCCAAGGAATGATGTCCGCCTCCGCTGCGGCGAAGGCCGGAGCCTTCTCCGAAATCATCGTGACCGAACAAGCCTTTGGATCCATCGGCGCATCGCATTATTCTGGGGGCGTGCATTTCCCCTACGGTCGTCAACACCGTACTAGGTCGCTCACTCGAAAGAGCGCAGTGGCCTTAGCGGCCATGGCTGGGTCGGACGTCACCGGATGGTACCGCCCTTTAGCGATGCGTGTCGCGGCTGGACCAGATGAGGCGATTGATCCGGCCCAGTTTACGGAACCCCTGGACGCGGCTGGGCCTCACGTTGGCAGTCTTGCGCCGAGCTTCTCCGACCGTACTCGTTTTTGGAACATCGGTGGAGCTCATGTCGCTGATGTGCCCGCCCTGATCGCCCAACTGGAACGGGAACTTGTGGCAAAGATTCGCATGGCGCACGGCTTGCGTTGCGTCAGGCTGCGCGAAAGGTTGCCTACCGGAACAGCCGCATCATCAATAGCATGCTCGGCCGTGAATACTATGCAGACGTACCGGATCGACAGATCTTTACGAGCCTGGACGATCTCTCCTTTGAGGAGGACAACAAAGCCTTGCAATCCGCCCGCAGCGGAACGCACTGCCCGGTAGCGTCGCCGTCCCACATGCCATGGAGTACCATCTCCGTGGACCCACAACCTGACCAGCGCCCGAGTGCCGAAACTGGAATGTTCGACTAAACCATTCTTTCCAACAGGAGGCTTTTCGCATGTTGACTGAAGCACAAAGAGAAAAGTGGCAGAAAGATGGATACATCACGCTCGAAAGGTTCTTCGATCCCGCGGCTCTGGAACGTATCTCTAGTCTTGTTGACGATGTCTCACGCTGGGATATCAGCGATGATAAATGGCTCATGTGGTTCGAGAAGACGACTGACAATCGAAAGATCATCTCTAAGGTCGAGAATTTTCTCGAATTCCATGATCCATTGCGTTATTTGCTCCTAGCAGATCAGCGCATAAAGTCTACGGTCGAGGCGTTGCTTGACGAAGATTCGCGCATGCTCAAGGAGTTGCTGATCTTCAAGTATCCCGACAGCGGCGGCTATCGCCCGCATCAGGACATTTATCACATTCCACACAAACTGCCCGACCGGATGGTCCATGCGGTCGTTGCCATAGGCATCGACGACTCCGGCCCGGACAACGGCGGGCTTTTCTTCAGCCCCGGCAACCACAAGAAGGGGGTATTTCCCATGGATGCCGGCGGGGTGATCGATCCTGAAGTCGCCGAAACGTTCTCCTGGGAGCCCGTATTATGGAAGGCTGGCGACATCTTCATCTTCGACGATTACGCACCGCATTACTCACAACCGAACAAAAGCAATCGTTCGCGGCGGACGCTCTACTTGGTGTTCCAGCGTGCTTCAACCGGTGGACCGACCCGCGCTGAATATAACGCTCTTAAGCGCGCCTATAACCCGCCAGAGGGCAAAGTGGCCGATCTCGACAAACTCAAGCCCCCAAACGGCATTTTCTATCGCGATTGAGCTCACAGAGCGGAGGCGAGGCATGTACACGAAACTGATCGATCGCTCAATAATGCGCGAAGAGTATGGCGTTCTGGTTTGCCGGCTACTGGAGCATCTCCCGCAGCCCGTTACGACGGGCTTCGGCACGTCGATTGTGGAGGTGGTGCCGGGCGGTGCGGTAGACCTTCATTCGCACCACGAGCACGAACTGTGGGTACTGATTTCGGGCAGCGGTTTGTTCGAAGCAGACGGCGAAACCACCCCCGTCAACGGGGCGACGCTGTTCTACATAGCGCCTCACCAGCTGCATGCTATCAGAAATACCGACCCCGAAATCAGTCTGAAGTTCCTTTCAATATGGTGGGATTGAATGAGTACAAACCAACAAACTTATTTCGTATGCCCGGCCCCGCCATGCCCAAACGGTAAATTACATCTTGGGCATATTGGCGGCGTGTACCTTCTTGCCGACATTTTCGTGCGTTATCAGCGCATGATAGGCAATATTGCCTATCATGTAACCGGTGCGGACGAACATGGCACCTACACCCTGGTAAAGGCCCGCAAGCTTGGCAGGCCGGTCGATGATGTTGCACAAATGCATATCGACGAAATCCAGCAATGTCTGCGCGCAGTGCATATTGAACCAGACGTATTTGTTCGGACCTCAAGCAAAGATCACCTACAGCGTAGCCTCGCGATCTACGAGCAGCTTAATGCGGCAGGCTACATCCAGCTACGGGACGCCAAGCAACTGTATTGCGAGTCGTGCGACGAGTTCGCGGCGGACTCGCTTGCCGTCGGTGAGTGCCCGGCCTGCAACGCCCCGACCGACAGCAACCTTTGTGAAGACTGTGGCCTTGCAATCCAGCACAGTCTACTGCGTAACCCGGTCCACACACCGTGCGGCCACGCTCTAACGTTGCGCCCGATCCGGCAGGCGCACTTCAACATCGAGCGGCTCGCCACGACACTGGATCGCGCCATCGAAGCCAGCAGATGGCCGGACACCATCAAGGACAAAGAACTCGAATGGCTACGGACAGAACTGCGGGCGTTGCCTATGTCGCGCCATTTCGCCCGCGGCGTGACCCTGACCGCCCCGGCAGAAGTGGCAGGCCAGACCTTACTGACTTGGTTTGAAGGATTGTGGTGCTACGATACGGGAATCGAACGCATCTGCAAGCAGAATGGCGTTCACTATGACGACACCATGCGCAACCGTGACACGAAACTCGTATTCTTCATGGGGCAGGACAACCGTTTTTATTACACAGTCGGTGTTACAGCCAGCTTGCTCGCGCGAGGATACGCAATTCCACACAATCATGCGATCCAGGATTTTTACAAACTCGAAGGAGCAAAATTTTCTACCGGTCGTGACCATGCTATGTGGGCCGACGAGGTGGCGCTAAATATCGACCCGAACGTGCTGCGCTACTGTTTAGCGCGCATTGCCAAGGCATTTGGCAGCGACGACAACGATTTTAAAATCGAAGGGCTGGTTCGGGCGGCAGCTCGCATCCATATCTTCGAAACCGCTTTGCGCAAGCATACCGGATCCAATGCAAAGCTGACGGTGGACAACCTAAATCCTGAGCGGATGCGTGATGTTGAACAATATTCCGAAGCCATGCATGAGGCACGCGTATGGGCTGCACTCGATGCTATAGATGCCTTCTTCGACGGCGCGGGTTTTGCAAGAAACGCGGCCGGGGCTAGCGCAACGGAAATTTCGGTCTTCCTCAGCATGCTACATCCTTTGGTGCCGGCGCTCGCGGCGCGTTACGGCGCGTTCTTTTTCGGCACCGGATGGCGATCTGCGCTCGATGACTGTGCAGTCTGGCCCAGGACAGACGCGTTGTCAGTGATGGATTTCCCCTTGTTCAGCGAACCCATTCCGGACGCATTCATTGCGGCTTATGAACAACGCTTTCGGCCGACTCCCGCCACTACATAGTAGGGGGCGAAATGACACCCTACGCAGCGATAACAACTTTCACACGACGGGGATTTTGGCCCGTTTCCCACTCGCGCTTTGAGAAGCCCTACGATTCTCTCAAGATATGAAACGCTCTAGGCGCGTAAAACCTAAAAAGGCTTGCCTATTTCCGGTTTTCTGTATATTACAGAATTTCCAGAAAGGTGAAGGTCATGACCAATAAAACTATATCATCCGTCGAGTTTGTCCGGCATTTCGGGCGCTATCACGACGAGGCTATGCGCGAGCCAATCACCCTGACCAAGCATGGCCGCGCATCCGTGGTGGTAGTGCCAGTTGATGTCTACGAGCGCATGATGTCCAGCAACGACCCCCGCCGCGCCTACGCCGCCGGCGAAATGCCGCGCGAACTGGCAGACATGTTCCTGGCGCAGCTAGAACAGGATTCCGCCGACTATCAGGCATCGAAGGATGACTGATCGTTTCGGCAAGGGCGATATCGTCGGCTATCCCTATCTGTGGCGCTGGCAGGACGAGCAGGGCCGCGAGCATGGCGAGAAGGACCGCCCGGTCTGCCTGATCCTCTCTGTGCGCGACGACAAGGATAACACCCACGTCCTGCTGCTGCCGATCTCGTCAACGCCGCCCTACGAGGGGCAGACCGCCCTCGAAATTCCAGCGTTGGAATTGCAGAGGGCGAAACTCTCGACCTTCAAGCGCGGCTGGATCACCGTCAGCGAGTGCAATTACGATATCCTGGAAAGATCGTATCACTTCGACACCCGGCAAAAGCCGCGCGGCAAATTCAGTGGCATCTTTCTTGAGGAAGTCCGCAAAGTCTTCGCGCCCTTCATCGCCGCAGGAAGCGCCCGCATCGACAGAACCCGGTAGGAGCACGCATGGCACTCGCCCTTAAACAGAAGACCCCGGCCATCAGCCCGGAGGAAATGGAGCGCCGCCGCAAGATGGTGCGTAGCGCTCAACGCAGCATTGCCCTCGAGGGCGTGCGCCCCGATCCTGCTGCACAACCAATCTTCGACGCTTCCATTGCTGGCGAGATCGAGGTTGACAAGCTGATGCGCTGGGGTAGACGCCGGTTCATGCACATCAGCTACAAGCGCCACCGCTTTCCCGCCGAGATCATCGCCCATGCGGTGTGGCTTTATTACCGGTTCCCTTTGAGCCTGCGCCCGGTCAGGAATGCTTCTGAAGCGCGGGATCGTTGTCTCCCGTGAAACGATCCGCCGGTGGGGGAAGAAGTTCGGCCCCGAGTACGTTCGACGACTGCGCAGGAAGCGGCCCAGCCCCAATGATGTTTGGCACCTGGACGAAGTCCTCATCATCGCGGCAAGAAACATTGGTTGTGGCGGGCTGTCGATCAGGACAGATATCTTACCTGCGCTGAAATCGAATCAGGGCCATAATCGGCCTCGCCCGAGATTTTCAAAATCGCCTGCAGACGGTTGCGCCCGCGGCTTACTCTGCTCTTGCCGACGGCGAAATCGCAGATCTCGGCGGCTTGCCGATGGTCGCGAGCATCTGCGGGTGGTGAGAAGAAGATGGCCTGATCCAAACCAACCGGATCGTTCAGGATGCTTTTATCGCGGCGGATCGCCTGTTCGAGATCTTGGACCTGGAGCCGGCAAGCGGCGGCGGCATCGATGCTTGTTCGGATGCTGGAAACAGAACCGCCGCCGGCAGTCCGGCGGCGGGATCGTTCGGAAGAGAAATGAAGTACCGCGGGGTACGCCGTAGGCTTCCAGTTCCTCCTCCGAGGGCTTGGCTTCGCCGGCGCCTTCATCGTCCTCGCTGGCTCCATCGTGCGTCGCCGACTGATCGCTATCGAGTTCGTCCAGCTGTTCGGCTCGCCCGCGGTGTCCTCGTCGCCGTCGGTCTTAGCGGCGTCGTGCTTCGCCACCCGGGCCGTGACGCTCTGGATCGGCGGCGCGAATGCCGCTGCCGGATCTACGAAATGCGCGGTCGCAAAGTGCTGGACCAGCGCGGCGCGCGTGTCCTTCTTCTTCTGGCGGGGCAAGACCGGCGTATCCTTGCAAGAGGACTCCAGTGCCGGCCGCGAGAGGCATCGCAATCCTTGATCGAGACCTGCAACATCAACGAAGTCGTTCCGCTCGCCTAGCTGACCGAGGTCCTCACAAGATGTCCCGAGTAACAAGCTCCTGGGGAGCGCGCTTTAAAGTTGAAACATTCGCAATCGTCACTCCTCGTCATCATGCTTCTGGAGACCGTCGCCACCTGCTTTCAGATCGTACAACCTGACGCGACGTACGCTTCAAGCCCCTTGGGCGCTGGCATCTGGGGCGAACCTGCAGCGTGGTCACCACCGGCTCCGCAAGCCTTCGACGCTCTTTGCGAGCCGTAGCTGCCGAGCTGGCAAAGGCGGGCTACGTCGCGGCAGCGCAATCGGCGCGCAGAAAATTAGGCCTACGCGTTCCGGGACCGCGGACCTCGTCAGCTTCTTGAAAGTTTGCCCGAGTAGGTTGCTCAGCTGATCTGTGGACGTGAGGCTAGCGTGGACCTGCACAAACTTGACCCATCCAATGTAGCAGCTTGGCGGCAGGTGCAGCACGCGGTATCGCGAGAGCAAGCGGGACAGGCCGGGCAAGAGGGCTTTGAGCAGCACTTGGGCGAGGCGCGCCGAGCCGCTGCCCAAATTGCCGCCCCCGGCGTCCCGGCTCTGCCAGACCCGTTTCCATCCTGCGGCGCGCCCGTCTTGCCGGGCTGAGCTGGCCGCTGCCTGAAGGAATCGATGACGAAGGCCTTGAGCTGCTGCTCTTCCCAGCGCCGAGGGCGGCGTCGCAAAGCCCCCGGCGGCCGGTGCCCGATTGGAGCTATGTGGAGAAGGAGTTGCGCCGGCGCGGCGTAACGCGGGTGCTGCTGTGGGAAGAGTATCGTGCCACCAATCCCGACGGCTTTGGCTATACCTGGTTTTGCACGACCTTCGAGGCCTGGAAAGGGCGCGCGCGCCCGACGATGCGCCAGACGCACCTGGGCGGCGAGAAGGTGTTTGTCGATTTCGCCGGCGATACCATCGACATCTTCGACCCATCACCGGCGAAGCGCACGCCATGAAGCTGTTCGTCGCAGCGATGGGCGCCTCGAACTATACCTACGCCGAGGCGTGCCCGAGCGAGAGCCTGCCCGACTGGAGTCGAGATGCGCGAGCGCATGATGCGCAAGCGACAGGCGAGGTTTGCCTTCAATCCTAATCCGTCATTGGCCGAGCAGTTCGACATCCTTGCCGCCGCATAGCACGGCCCGCCATCTCAACCTGCTTCGGCTCAACGAAAATTTGCAACAGAACCCGCCCAACTCGGCGCTGCCGGTGGCAGAGCCCGCTCGCGCGCCAAGGGCGCTGCATCTCGGGAAAAACGTTCGCAAAGGCGGGCGGCCGCCCAAGCTGGCGAACGGATGAGCGGCGACATGCAGGAAGCACGCCGGATCGCCGCCGCCATCGACCTCAGGGTTTGCCAGCTTGGAAATGCAGGGAATCAGAGGCGGCGCCATGGCCGAACACATGCTCGGCTACATGCAAGACCTGCAGCGGATCTATGAAACCGCCCCCCGACCATATCCTGGCCGATCTATGTACCACTATCCCGGCTTCTACCGGTGCGCCCGTTTGGTGGAAGCCTTGTCCGAGAAGAACGAGGCTATGAAAGCGAGCGGCGCCCATGCGATCAAGGCTATGTCCTCGCCTCCTGCTCCGCAGCGACCCCGGCCGATTCCGGCAGTTCGGTCAATTTGAGAAGGCGGTCATTCATCCTGCCCTTTCGGCAACGTTTCTACATCCGTCTGTCGTAGAAGCTGGTCTAGCGTGAGCAGCGACGAGCGCATCGCCTTGGCGTAGGCGTAGTGGAAGCAATCGAAATTGCTGAGGTTCCGCTTGCCAAGGCCGTGCTGTTCGGCAACAGCGATTGCGTAGGACAGAACTCGCCGTGGCGGACCGGGCTCGCGGAGCCGAATCTTTCTGGCTTCGAGCCATTCGACGACGACCGCCTCGGCCGCGTTGTAGGCGCAATTCAGTTGATCGGGCCGTGCCAAGACGATGATGGCTTCCCAGGCAGCGAGGGTTGATGTGAACGGCGATACCGCATCGACCAGCGCTGCCTCATAGGCGTCGGCTGTGTCCTCCCCTGCCATCATGGAGACAATCGCACACGCGTCGACGAACATTATTCGTCACCTGTGAGATCGTGGTCGAGCTCGTGATAGGCTTCTCGTGGAACGGGCTTTCGATCTGGCGGAAAAGACAGGCCATGCTTGGCTAGAATCTTTTGTGCCGTCTTCCTCGGTTTTTCCTTGTTCATCCGGTTGCGGATGGTTTCCCGAAGGGCCACGATCACAGCATCGGTGATGCTTGTGCGGTCAATTCGCGCAAGCTCCCGAGCGAGATTATCGGCCTCCGGATTGCGGATGTTCAGTGTCATGTGCGTAGCTCCACTCGTGTAGCACGCCTTACATCATTGTGTAGCTTGGAGCAAATCACTAACTCGATTGTCATTTTTCGGAAGGCAATGTCAGCGATCGTGAACTCCGACAACGTCTCGTGAAAAGAGCCAACGATGTGAAATCCAGCACGGCCGCCGATGATTGCAAGCACCTACATCTAGCGGCGCTGCCGGTGAGCCGGTGGCGAAGCGCTATCATCGCAGCAGCCGGCGCTCAAGAAAGCTCTGTATGTCTCGCCAACCGTCGACGATCGGCGCCGATGATCCGGTAGATGATGGCTTTGTTGCAAACTCTTTGTTTACCCGCTGTCTGTCAAAGCCCTTCGGTAATTTAATTTTCGGAGGTTTCAGATGTTCAAGGGGCGCCATTTCGATCGATCCGTCATCCTGCTTGCGTTCGCTGGTACCTGGCCTACAATCTGAGCCTGCGTGAACTTGAGGAAATGATGGCCGAGCGCGGCATTACGGTCGATCACACGACCATCCAGCGCTGGACCGTTCGTTTCGCGCCCTTGTTGCTGGAGCGCTTCAACCGGCGCAAGCGTAGCGTGACCGGCAAATGGCATGTCGACGAGACCTACAGTGCGCCTCGTCCCGGATGGTCCGGGGTGCATATGTTCGGAATGCATTGAGAAAGGAGGATTGAAGAATGCCCTGCCCTCTGCTGTGAAGGGGCATGAGCCCAAGCGGCGGTAACCTGTCGTCAACTGGCAGGGTGACGTAGCCCGCGGGTAAAGGGGATTGAGGCGAAGCCGTTACGCCGAGATGGTTCCCGAGGCTTCAGTATTGGAAGGTTGAGGAACACGAACCGGTTCACCCGCGTCTGAGGGCTGAATCGTCGCCTCCGCCTACACGGCTTAACAGGTGGAATGCCGAAGATGGTGCCGGAAATGTAAGTCGGCTCACATCCAAATGCAGGTGGACACATAGGATGCCTGTATGGGGTCATGGGGAGAACGCAGCCAGACCATGGCATCGGCATCGACTTGCAGAACGCAAGGGAAAAGACTGCGACCGGCAGCCTCACCAATACGCTTTACGTCCGGCATATGAACGAGGGAAGGCATGATGGAGTGCTAAAGGAGTTGACCCTGATGTCCACCATGCTGGCGGAGTTCCCGTAGTAGTCCGCGGCAGGGAAAGCCTGCCACATGGCGAAGGGGAACAGTTCAATCTGCTTGGAGTGCAAATTACCTGACCAAACGAGGTGAAGACCTTTGATAATCAGCGAAATGCAGCACAAGCTCGCAACATGGGCTGAAAGCGATCCGAACCGGCGGTTCGATCGTCTTCTTCGGCTCATTGCCGATCGGGAATGGCTTGCCGAGGCCGCCCGGATCGTTCTGGCGTCGAGTGGCGCCCGGACGCCGGGCATTGACGGAATGGATAAGCGACGGATGCAGGACGGACTGGATAACCATCTGGCCGACCTGCGGACAAGCCTGCTGAAGGGCACCTATCGCCCCAAGCCGGTGAAGCGGATCTATATCCCGAAAGCCAATGGCAAGCTACGACCGTTGGGTATACCGACCCTGACAGACCGTATTGTCCAACGCGCCATGCTGATGGCTATGGAGCCGATTTGGGAGAGCGACTTCCATCGTCTTTCCTATGGCTTCCGGCCGGAGCGGAGCGTGCACCATGCTGTTCGTACCGTGAGGATACAGCTTCAGGATGGCGCTGGCACGAAGGGACGCTGGATCATCGAAGGTGATCTGGCGAGCTACTTCGACACCGTTCATCATTGGTTGCTTCTGCAACGCGTGCGGCGGCGGGTGCGGGATGGACGGTTTGTCGATCTTCTCTGGCGCATTCTCAAGGCAGGCCACATCGACCGTGGCCTGTTCGCGGCTGCTAGCGAGGGTGTTCCGCAAGGCGGCGTGACCACTCCCTGAACGCAAAAGGTAACTTTTGTCAGCCGATGGCGACTTCCCGTTGGAAGGCGATGACGCGTTGCCGGACGGCGGTATCGTCGTGTGCATCGGGAGCGAGTGGCGGATGATGACGGCATCGTCGTCGACCAAGACGTCCTTGACCAGCAAGCGGACAATCCTCTGTCGGTCGCTGACGTCCAGCGATTGCGCCGATGCCCGTAATTTCTGGAGGAAGGCGGTCAGCGTCTCGGCGAGACGCAGGAATGTCATGCGATCGGCGGCCTGATCGCGGATCGCCTGCAATTCGGTGCGCATGGTCTGCTCGCGGGCACGTAGCTCCGGCATGCGACGGCGCAGTTCCTCCAGCGACAGGAGATCCTCCTGGAAGGCGGTCACCAGCCGTTCCATGCTCTTGCTGACGCGCACGAGTTCCCGTTCGAGGGCCTCTTGCCGCCGTTTCGTCGGCTCGACCGCACGGGCCGCGTCAAGACGCCGGTCGAGCTCGGCGCGGATCAGCGTGGGGTCCTCGATCAAGCGCATCACCTCCCGCCACACCACTTCATCGAGCAGATCCTGACGGATCGGCCGGCTGTCGCATACAGATCCGCCGAGATGGCGCCAGCTATCCGCCCCGAGGCAGCGGTAGTAGTGGATTTTGCGCGCCGACGTACGGGTCGATGTGCGTGATAGCGCGTAGCCGCATTTGCGGCAGGACACCAGCCCCTGCACGGTGCTCGGTTCGATCGTCCGGCGCGGGGCAAAGCGCTTGTTGTCGGTCAGGCGTTCGGCCGCCAACGCGAAGGTTTCTTCCGTCACGATGGCGGGAACGGGCACTTCGATCCATTCCTCGCGCGGCCGCTCGTGCTGGCTGGTATTCTCGCTGAAGCCCGCCCGGCCCGACAAGCGGAACGGCTTCGTCACCTTCTGCCGCGGTGCGACCTGTGTCTTGCCGAAGCAGGCCGTTCCCTTGTAGGCGGGATTGCGTAGCATCCCCCACACCACCGACCGTTCCCAGCGGGTGACGCGCCGGCGCGTCGGCAGTCCCATCTCGTTGAGAAGGCGGGCGAGGGCGCCAATGCTCAGGCCGCCGACCGTATAGTTCTCGAACACCAGTCGCACCACTTCCGCCTCGGCTGCATCGACTTCATAGCGCGCCGGCGCGTCATTCGTCTTACGAATATACCGATAGCCGTAGGGCGCCCCACACAGCACGGAGACTTCGCCGGCCCTGGCCCGGTGGCGCTTGCCGCGCCGCGAGCGTTCGAGAATTTGGGCCCGTTCGTACTCGGCGATCATGCCCTGGAACTGCAGCATCAGCTGGTCTTCCGGGGTGTCGGCATGCGGTGCTTTGATGAAGACGGTCTCGACACCGCGGCGAGCGAACTCCTCCATCAAGAGAACCTGATAAGCATATTTTCTGCTCAACCGATCCGGGGAATGGATCAAGACAGCTTGGATGTGTCCCTCGGCCGCGAGGTCGCGCAATCTCTCCAGCCCCGGCCGCGCCAGGCTGGCACCGCTGAACCCCGCGTCTTCGATGATCCATTCATCGGGCACGCTGACCCCTTGCTCGCGGGCGAACGCGACCAGCGCCGCCGTCTGGCTGGCAATCGTGTTGTCCTCCTTCTGCTGATCGGAGGACACCCGGGCATAGATCGCTGCGCACGTCATCGCTTCCCTCCCTTACCCGCCGACCCGCGCCGACGATGCGAACCCGCTCCGCAACCAGGATCCCGTAGACCTGTGCCAACTTGGCCGGCAGCAGGCGGTCAAAGACAGGCTCGGGAAGGACGCTGCGAACATCGCCCTCCCGCCGGTCAGCCATGGCCGTCGGCTTCGCCGAGAAACGCCCGAAGCGCCCGACCCACCATGGCGCTGATCGTCGTCCCTTCCGCCGCCGCCCGCGCTCGAATCGCGTCGACCAAACTGGGCGGAAGCTTGAACGTCACTGCCGTCGTGGGCTCGGTCACCGGCACCGGCCGGCCGATCGCCTGCGCCTCCTCGATATACCGATAGGCCTGACGCCGGGACATGGTGAATTGGCGCGACAACGCCATGGCTGCCTCCGCCACGCTCAGCCCACGCGCGAGCAACCCATGGGCAGCATTGATCCGTTCGGTCTTCTGCAAATCCGTCGAGCGCGGCATATGACATATACATATTACCTTTTAAGACGATAATCAAGCACAGAACGAGAACGATCGAGCGAAATCGACCGGTCAAACTCGAAGTTACCTTTTGCGTTCAGGGAGTGCTGTCGCCGCTTCTGTCCAACATCATGCTCCATGAGTTTGATGCATGGCTGGAGGCGAAATACCTGAACCGGAAAGTCCGCAAGGATCGCTGGGCATGGAACTTCGGCATTCAGCAGGGACGCCCCATTACGGTTCGCGAGAACCGGCAATGGAAACCTGCGGTTGCCTATTGTCGCTATGCCGATGATTTTGTCGTCATCGTCAAGGGGACGAAAGCGCATGCCGAGGAAATCCGCGAGGAGTGCCGGGCCTTTCTGGAAGACCGCCTGAAGTTGACGTTGAATATGGAAAAGACCCATATCACCCACGTCGATGACGGGTTCGTCTTTCTGGGGCATCGGATCATTCGCAAGCGAGGGTCGAACGGGCACATGTCCGTCGTCACGACGATACCCAAGGAAAAGGCCAAGGCGTTTGTTCGCAAACTGACCGAGACCCTTTCCGGCAATCATGATGATAGCAAGGTCGACATGGTGGACCACCTGAACCGCCAATTGGCGGGATGGGCGGCCTTCTACAAGTTCACCGACTTCACAGCGCGCACCTTCCGGCACATCGACACGGTCGTGTTCTGGAAACTGGCGCATTGGCTGGCGCGGAAATATCGCTCGCGCATCAAACCCTTGATGCAGAAGTGGTATCGAGCGCCGGAGGCAGGCAAGGCGAAGACCTGGCTTGTCTATGTGGCGACTGAACGTGGAAACCGTGTCGGCAAGGCGCTGCGTCGTCTGGTCTCAAGCCCCAAGGCGCAGTTCCGGTGGCGGAACCCGGAGGCCAACCCATACATCTTCCGGAGCGAAATCCGCAACACCATCACTTCGCGATATCATGACGTTGCCATGGCCATGGGCCAAGGTTGAATGGAGAGCCGTATGCGCTGAAAGGTGCACGTACGGTTCGGGGAGGAGAAGCGCATCTGCGCTTCTTACTCCACTCAAGGTCCGTGGCCAGTGGATGTATCTTTATCGCGTCATCGACAGTGTCGGCGACACCGTCGAATTCTATTTCAGCGAACATCGGGATTTGCCGTCGGCCAAACGCTTCTTCAGAAAGGCGCTGGAGCGTTATGGCCGGCCCGATCGCGTTGTCATCGACGGTAGCCAGACCAATCGGGAGGCGATCGTTTCCTGCGATGCCACAAATCGCTTGCAGGATCGCTCCCGGCGCCGGCTGAAGCCGATCCGGATCCGCCGGAGCCAGTAT
>NZ_FOSL01000052.1 GCF_900114255.1 Neomesorhizobium albiziae
GACCAGTTCCACATCACTGGAATTGCGCCCGTCATCCTGCCCGTCAATCCATGGGTCGGACATAACAACTTATCTAATCACCAATTCGATGCCGGCCGCAGCAAAAATTTCCATTCGACGCGCTTTAGTGGGTTAGTTCGATATACGGCTACGGATTCGCTTAGCAATCATGCCGGGTGTAAGATGCCACTGTCGTCCGCACCCAACCGAGGCAAACGGACGCTTGAAAGAGTAGATCACGCTTTCGCCCGACTGAGGGAGGAGAGTGTCATGCCCTTCACAAAATACAGCAGCATATTTACGCCGGACGATCTGGAGATTCTCCAGAAGGTATTCGACAAGCTGTGCACAGAGCGCCGTCTGGCCCTTAAAGACGGGGACCAGAGGGAACGGCTTGCCTTAGAAGTCATGGACGCTTTCCAGAACGGCTTCACCGACGATGTGGAGTTGTGGCGGTTGTTTTCGAAGCGCCGCACGGCCATAGCGTGAAGCTTAGGCGCTGCGCTGTAGGGGCCGCGGACCACCGGTTTCTCGGCTTTCTTCGCCTCGATCAGCGCAACGATGTCCGCGATTTTAGCCGTCGTGAAATCGCGCTACCGAGCCGGTCGGCATATCGGCTTTTGCGCTGTTCTCGCGCCGGGCAAAGGTGACCACCGACTCGACTGGCCGGCGCGGGCTCACAGAGGGCGGGCGTGCGGCATAACCAACGCGGAATATGAATGTGGGTAGCCAAGCTGCGTCCCGCGTAAACTGCGCGAGCGCTTCAGCCATTTGGTGTGGCAAATCCAGCTCGCGTTCGCGGTCGACCCGCTCGACAGGCTGATTGAGGGGCTGTCCCGCAAGCCCGCGTGCAGTGAGCAGAAGATGCAGCCGCTGCCACAGACGGCCCGCTTGGAGCGCGGTCGGTCGGTCGTAAAGATCGCGGACGGCTATCATCCCCAGAAGCGGCGCGGTCCCCAGTTGAATTTTCTCTGTGTCCTGCAGCCAATGGCGGTCGGCGCTCTCGGGTGAAGGCGGGAAAATCTTTGCCGCAAAGTTTTGTAGTGGCGCGGTGACATTGGCATCCAAGGTCAGGCCGTCTCGCTTTTGTTCGACCGCGTCCTGAGCGAAGCGAAACCATCGCGCATTGTCTCTTGACATCTGGCGATCCTCGACAATCGCCTTCGTTGCCGAAACGATAAGGTTGGCTAGCCCCTCCTTGTCGCTTCCCGCGAAGAGGAACAAACGTATCGACGGGTTCTCGGGAACCGCGGCGTAGAATTCGGCAAGCAATTCGTCCGGCACGTGGCGGTCAAGACAGTAACGACCGCGATGCGTATGCCGGTGTGGAATCGCGCGGAACAGCTCTGTCTCGTCTTGTTTGCCCTTCCCAAGCCGAACAATTGCCGCGGGGCTCGCTGGCAGGGCTCCCAGAGCCATCATGCCCGGCGGCAACTCCATACGCACCTCCAGCCCCTGCGCGTGCGCTGCTTGATGAAGGTTTTCGAGTGCACAGCCGATGGAAAGGTGCATTTCGCGCCGGAAGGGATCGAAACTGCCGATATGACGTTCGGCGTCGGCAGAGATTGTGATCGTGTCGCCTGCAAGACGGAAACGCCACGGTTGTGAGTTGTGCGCGTTGGACGCGAGGATTGCCGAATAGACGAGTTTCAACTTTCCGCGGCTTTGGTGCCAAGTATGCCACGGTCCAAAAGCTTCACCACGTCCGGCACTCCAGACGCCGTTTTGCCAAGCGCGCCAGAGCACGAAACCAGTGGCAAGTACGACCACAGCGGCTGTTCCGACTATTAGAAAAGGCATCGTATCAACACGGCTCGGTTTTGGCTTGCTTAGTCGGGACATTGGATGCACCTGATGCCACGTCGGCCTCGTAGGGTTAATGTGGCGACATCATGTAAGGTTCCCTGTAGAGCCAATGGCAAGACATCGAGTAGGTCCGCAAGGGGCGGACTCAAAACGTCGGGCGAACGACAGCTTTCAAGAAGCGCCTCGAACGGCAGCTTTTGGCGGATATTGTCAAAAAAGTCCGCGAGTGGAACTGAGGGGAGGTGGCGGCACATGGTGCGGGGAGCGCCGAATTTCGTAATGATTTCAAGGGGCGTTTTTGCCCGCACCTTCTTGTAAGTCATTGGCCTGCTTGAGAATGGCACAACTCTGATTGGCCAGAACGAACTTCACTCCGGATCAAATCCCAGCGGCAACGTCAGGCAGGGCGAAGCGGTCCTACTCAGAAGTGATGGCGTTATTCGCGAAGAGCGTACCTATGGCAAAGATTCCGAGAAGACAACTGGCTAGCGACACTCATTCGCCCGTGCAGCAGGTGGCGATGCGCGCTAGCTTCTGCAGCCGGACGATGCGCTCCCTTACCGAAGCAAGCTGCTCCGCAGCGATCCTGTCAGCGTCGGCGCAGGGCTTGCCGGCAGTTGAAGCCTGGCGGAACGCACATCACGTTCATCAAGCCGTCGAACCTCCCTGGCAAGGGAAAGAAATTCCCGGCGACCCTGCAGTTCGAGAAGGCCGGAACCGTCAACGTTGAGTTCGCGGTTGAGGATATGGGCGGTCCGGTCAAGGAAGAGCCGTCGTCCGCCCACGGCAATCACGGGGCACATGCGCAATGAAATTGTTGAGCATTCGGGAGGCAGGACATGAACGGACTCGGTGCAATCCTGCGCGCGGCATCTACGACTGTCGCGCTCGCGCTTCTCTCCGGCATGGCTTTGGCCGCCCAAACGATCGAGGTGCTGACCACTGCCGGATGCGGTTGCTGCATCGGCTGGGCGCGACACATGGAGCAGAATGGCTTCACGGCGGAACTCAGAAACCTGCCGATGGCCGACCTTATGCAGGTGAAGATCGGGGCTGGACTGAAGCCCGGTCAGACATCCTGTCACACCGGGCGAATCGACGGCTGCGCAATCGAGGGCCATGTTCCCGCGGGCGAGGTGAAACGCCTTCTGGCGGAACGGCCGGACGCGATCGGGCTGACCGTCCCTGACATGCCTTATGGTTCGCCGGGCATGGGCGAGGCCGGGCCTGACGCGGATCCCCATGATGTCCTACTCGTGAGGCGCGACGGCACAACGGAAGTGTTTGCGAGCTATCGCTGACGGAGGCACCATTTCCGAGAACGATCCTGACGCGGGTTCCTTTTACCTCCTGCTGTCGGAGTCGCGGATGGAGCCGACCTACGGTGCCGAAGGAGACTATGATTTCGGGAACGTGCAACTCGGCAAACAAGGGATGGGGTGACGCCGTTCAAGCTTGTTCCTGACGATCATCCGGATGTGACCATCGACGGCACGATCACCGCAAAGCCGGGCAGCGAGATCGTCACGGTGGTGTTGAATGGAATTCCGCTCGACAACGGCGAAAGTGACAGGGCGACCTATTTCTGCCGGTTCGATGACCTCGGCACCGAAACCTGACCGGCCCGGCGCTGCAGGTGGGACCTCCCGTCAAACACAGAAACTCCAACAGGAGTGTTGGCTGGATGGCGATCGGAACGTCAACGCAAAGGAGATTTTTGTAACGGAGGACCATCGATGGAACGAACTGTCCCGACGATTATCCCCTCGATCGCCCCTGAAAACGCGGATCTGTCAGTGGACCGTCTACCTTTCCCGGCCCGGTTCTTCAGCCATCCCGACGATGTGGTGACGGACGATCAACTCGACATTCAGGAAAAGCGCGCCATTCTTGCCTCCTGGGCATCGGATGCATGCGCGGTCGAATCCATACCGGCCTTGCGCAAGCCACCAGGCGTTGCGGCCCCGGTAACTTTTGATGCCGTTATGGATGCGCTTCGCCGGCTCGATGAAATCCGCGCCGACGTCGCCTCTAAATTCGAGCAGGGCGGCAACTGCAAACGTCCAGAAAGATTGGACGCTTGATGGGAACCGAGAAGAAGCTTGTGGTCAGCAGGGAATTCCGGCTGCAGATAGAGAGTTACGGCCTCACGACCGCGGAGATCCGTTACCGCCTTCCTGATTACCCGCGGTTGTTGCAGCTTTACGTCTGGCAGGAATACGATCTCGCACCGGAATTCCCGACGCTGAAGGTTTCCTGAGCTAGTGTGAGCAGGAACTTGAAGGCGCGCTCCATTCCGTACGCCACCAGCGCCTGATCAAGCCTTCGGAGTGGCAAGTGGTGGACGGGGTGTTTAAACTCAGTGAGCACCTGGGCCTGGTGCGGCCGGGCCCGCCATCTCTTCATCGTCGGGCTCGATCAGGTCGATCAATGCCGCTACCCGCGTTCCGGGCAGAGGGCGGCCTTGCCCCATCAACGCCTCATCGGCGAAAGCCCAACCCCAGGCCTCTCTCAGTTCTGCGAGCGAAGCGCCGGACAGGATCACCTCTGCGATCGTCGCATCGTCCACCGGTCCGAGGACCGAGACAACGTCTTCCCGCGTCATGGTCATCGCTTACCTCCATCGACCTACCAACGGACTAGATGGGCATTGGAGGGAGCGCTTTCCAGCAGTTCGAGCATTGTCCCGAGGAGACGCAATTTCGGATTGATGGGCAGCCCCTTGGCGTCGCGTAAATCGGTTCCCAACTCATTGGTCGTCAGTCGCCGCAAGGGGCCGACACGGTCAGGGAGCGCCGGGCTTCCTTGCGCTTGCTCGTATCTATGTTGCTCCAAGGAGGATGTAGCTAGGGGGAACAAATATGGCCTTCTCCCCTTTTACAGGTCGAGCATCGGCTTCGAAAGACCCTGACGCGAGCCGAAGTCATGACGGAACGGCCAGGCCGGAAAATCCGGGCCGAAATTCGGCTCAGCGACGGCCGCTTGGCGGAAAACACCCTGGGACGGTTGGCATTCGCCGCCCGCCAGCAATTCAAGTGGATGCGTCTCCTCGCTTCGTGTCAGCAGCTCCGTCATTGATATTCTTCCTCGTCGGAAGATGACCGGCCGGGGGCCTCGGCGCCCGACCGGCTTATTAGCTATCGCGTTCACTTGCTGCTATTTGTCGTGATGCGCCTGGCGTTCGCCTGCGCCTTTTCGGTCTTGGGCAGTGTTACGGTGAGGACGCCGTTCTTGAATGCCGCCTCAACCTTGTCCTCACCGACCTCGCGGCCGAAAGCAAGGCGCCGTTCAAAACGCCCATAGTAGCGTTCGCTGAACTGACGATCCTTGTCGTCGGTTTCCAACTTCTTCTCGCCGCGAATGTGAGAACACCGTCTTCCAGCAGGACCTCGACGTCGTTGTCCTCAAGGCCGGGCACTTCCGCGACAACCCGGATTTCCTTGTCATTCTCCGAGAATTCGACGCTTGGCCAGTCGCCATTGCGAGGCGTCATGCGGCCGAACACCGACGGTGTTTCAAAACTCCGGAACACCTCGTCGAACAGCCGGTTGGCGTTGGGATGCAGCGATATGAACGGGTCCATGTCCTCACCGCGATAGATGGTCGGAGTCTGGTTGTTGCGACGGTTCCATGGGATCAGGTCACGTACTCTCATTGTATCTTCCTTTCTTGTTTTTTTTAGTTGTCCTTTCTCGTTCGGTCGCGACGACACCCACCCCAGATCGTGATGGAGTATCGCGCTGGCCAGCTTTCGTAAGATCAGGCCGCTACCTTGCCTTCGATCTGCTGCGACGCGGACTTCTTGCCGGCGTCGGCGTTGATCGCGATCCGTCGCGGCTTCATCTCCTCGGGGATTTCCTTTTTGAGGTCGATGATCAGCAGGCCGTTCTCCAGTTTCGCATCGACGACACTCACATGGTCGGCGAGCTCGAAACGACGGGCGAATGGCCTCAGTGCCAGACCTTAGTGGAGGTACAAGACCTCGCCATTTTCTGTCTTGGCGCCGTTGATTACGAGCAGGTTCGGCTCATGCGTGATCGAAAGCTCGTCTTCTGTGAATCCGGCTACCGCTGGGATGATACGATAGGTGTCTTCGCCGAGCTTGGCGATGTCGTATGGCGGCCAGTTGTCGGCTTGTGGTGGGTTGGATTTTGCGAGCAGGTCGAAAATCCGGTCCCTACGTTGTGCGCGGAGATTCTTGTGCCCCAAGACTAAGTAATAATTCTTCGAACATCGTGGGGGACCCTTGAAACGCAATTCTTGCTCACCTAACTCACTTACGCCGGATGCCACTATCGGATCCTGGCACGGGAACGACGGTCCGCTCATGTGCTGGACGGATTCGGTTCATATCGCTTCGCAAGGAGGATGTGTTCCGGCGGTAGCCCGAACACCTCTTCTCGCGTTTCGCGAGTGCGCGCGATCAACCGTCTCGGTCTTGGCCGATGATCGTCTCTTCCTGACCGCCTCCGATCGATTCTGCCTCCGGCATGCGCGTGCTTGGCACGTTGCAAGCGAGCTGTCTGATCGAATCGAGGAGGATGCACATGCTGTTGTCGGATTTCGGCCGCACCGGGTTCGACCCGTTCCTGGAAATGCGGCGTATGCAGCAGGAAATGAACCAGCGTCTGTCCGGACTGACGGCCGGAGCCCAGGAGTTTCCGCCAATCAACCTTTGGATGGGTGAGGACAGCGTGGCGGTGAGCGCTGAGTTGCCCGGGATCGCGCCCGACGGTATCGATCTCACAGTCCGCGAGAACACGCTGACGTTGAAGGGCGAACGCGGATCCCCGGCGGAGAGCGAAAAGTCCGCCTGGCACCGGCGCGAGCGCCCACACGGAAGCTTCTCTCGAACCGTACAATTGCCCTTCCGCGTCGATCCGGAAAAGGTTGAGGCGCGTTTCGCCAACGGGCTGCTCGAAGTCGAACTGCACCGGCCAGAGGCGGATCGGCCCAAGAAGATCCAGATCAAGGGATAAGGAGGCGAAGATGGCTCAGGAACTGAAAACGACCGAGCGCCAGGTTCCAAGCAAGCTTGACGGTAGCGAACGGACCCGTTCGCGCCCGGTGTTTGTCCCGCGCACCGATATCTACGAGACACAGGACAATGTCGTTCTTCTCGTCGATATGCCCGGCGTCGCCTCGGATGGAGTCGACATCACGCTCGAGAAACGGACGCTGGCGATCCGCGGCTATGCGGCGGATCAGCAGCATGAGAATTATGGCCAAGTCTACGCCGAATATGGTGCGGGCGACTATGAGCGGGTCTTCACCCTGTCTGAGGATATCGATCGGGATGGTATCGAGGCAGCGCAGAAGAACGGCGTCTTGCGCCTAGTGTTGCCGAAGGCCGCGCCGGCCAAGGCGCGAAAAATCCAACTCAAGATGGCGTAATTCATCCGGAGAAAGGAGGCTGACGATGCAGGGTATCGGTGGAGCTTCCCGGAATCGATCAGGAGGATGTCGATGTCTCGCTGACCGACAGAGCGTTGACGATCAAGGGAGAAAAGAAGAGTGAGCGGGAGGAAAGCAGGAAGGGCTATCACGTGTCGGAACGCTCATACGGGTCGTTCTACCGCTCGATCCCGCTGCCTTCAGGCGTCGACACGGACAAGGCCAACGCCGAATTCAAGAACGGCGTCCTGACCGTGTCGCTACCGAAGACTCGGGAAGCGTTGTCTCGTGGGAAGAAGATCGAAGTAAAGGCGAATTGACCTCGACATTGCAACCTTGAGATGCGCGAACGGAATCCGCCGCATCTCTTAATAATATTATATTATTGCATCAATCTCGTCTGTGAATAGGCCCCGAGTGAGGTTCGGGCGCGGGCGAGGTCTTCGCGGGCGACGGTTAACATGTCGTCTGCTGCATCCAGTGCGGCGAACGCAGCCGCGGTAGGATTGGGCCGTTCTGCCGTGATGCGGATCCAGGCGTGATCGATTTCAGCAAGAGCTGCGCGAACATTGGCGATCGCCCGTTCGATGGCATCGTAGAGAGCAATCTCCTCTGCGGAGATCCGCAAATTGTCACCGGTCATCGATCTTCTTGCGGTCACACAGCCTATTGTTGACGCTCGTATAGCTCAATTATCACCAAGAGCGCGCATTACAAAGCCCTTCGTCGCTAGCAATGGCGTGGTCGTCATTTGGAGGCACCTTAGCCGAGTTCGGTGAGGCGAGTTCGCGGCCATGGGAAGGCAATTTCCCATGTCGCGCCGCCCGCCCGCGCGTCTGCGGCGATCCCGTGAATTCTACCACTGGCAAAGGTCGCCGCCGAGATTGTCCGCATCTCTCTGCAAGCGGAAATGGTGTGCTGAAGTGGATCGTCGCCGACCCGAAGAACCGTGCGGTGTAAAGGCGACGGGCTACCGCTTGCGAGCCGCGACCGGCAAAGGAAGCTGTGCCGCGGCTTGGTGGATCTCAAACTGCAACATTTGTCTGTTGCCCGCCTTGCTCTTCGCGGCCTCCGGTTCCCGCCCCCACAAGTTGGAGCGGAAAAGGAAAAGAAGGTGCGCGTCAGCGCGGGCAATATGGAAAAGCAGAGCTGGAAGAATTGAAGGAGAAGGTACCTTGCCCGCGGTGCTCGAGCACCTGTGTTTGGCCCTCGACCGCAAGGAGCGTACGCGCGGTATCGCCGCGACGCGGCGATCATCATGGGCATCCATGACGGGCTCGTTCGACCGCTGGGCGATGTGTTCCGCATCGTCGAGCATCTCGAAGGCGTGCCGTTCGTCCAGGCCAGGGCACGGTAGCCGGACTCGACGGCTTCATTCCCACTGAACCGGTATGGGACCAGAAGTCGCGCGATTGCGAGCCCGAATTCTCGGTTTCCGAGCGGTGGCAGGCCCGGCGGACGCCGTGGCGCGAATCGGCGACCTGGCGCTATCTCAGCGATACACACCACCTTCCCGAACGCATCATCCGCGCCGCGCTCGGCGCCAACGCCCTGCGCGAAGGCCCGCGTGGCAGCATTTGGGCGGCGCACCTCGACGCCGAGGGCGTCGTCACCGGATGGGAGGAGCGCGGTCGGACTGGCCCCGGCTTCGCCACGGGCGGCGCCAAGGTGCTTTTCCGGCTCGGCGGTCCCAAGCGCTTTGCCTCTGCCTCACCGAGGAGGCGATCGACGCCATGAGCCTCGCCGCGCTCGAGGGCCTTCGCCCCGACACGCTCTATCTCAGCACCGGCGGCGGCTGGTCACGGCGAGGGATGCGGGCGATCCAGTGTCGCCGCTAGGCCGGCAGCCCAACTCGTCGCGGCCACCGACAGCAATGCACAGGGCGACATCTATGCCGGCCGCCTTCTCACCCTGGCTGGGAGGTTGGATGCGGCAGCGAGCGACTGCGGCCTGTCGGAATCAAGGGGAATGGAGGAAGGAAGGAGGAGGCTGCCGCATGCCCGCCGGTCGCGTCAAGGGTGAAGCTCCGCCCAGCTGCGCCGGCCCTTGACCCGCCCAGGCGAAGAGGCGGCCGCGGGGAAGGGTCCGGAAGGGCTAAAAATGCACGAGGGATGAACCGCGCTCCGGCCCGCAAGTGGCCAGGAGCCTCCCCATGACCCTTCAATCCTCCATCCGCAAGATCTACTTCGGCGTCGCCGATCGCCGGCAGATGTTCCGCATGTTTGATCGACACGCGCAACGCCCGAACGGCTGGGACGGCGACGACGGCACGCTTTTCGTGGCGAGTGGTTCGAGGTCGGCCGCCATGGGCACAACTACCGTAAGCCGCTGTCGGACAGAGGCGGGTCGGCATAGCTACGGCTCGCGGCCAAAGCTTCTTTCTCGAAAGCGCTCGCGGCCTTGCCAATGGCTGGAGCAGTTTTCAGAATGCATCCCCACCTGCTTCGGCGCTACCGCATCAGCGGTTGGCGGGGATCAAAGAACTCGCGATGCAGGTCGAGTACTCATGCTATCGCAAGGTTGCCGATCTCTGCCTGCGCCGCCTTTAGCGATGACTTGCGCTGCTCGGCGCTGATGTTGACGCCGTCCGCGGTGATGACTTCAGGATCGCGGATTCCAATGAAAGCGAACACGCTCTTCAAGTAACTTAAGGTGTGCTCGAAACTCTCGGCGGGGGAGCCCGGTCCGTAAAAGCCGCCGCGCGCCAGCGCTATGATGACGCGTTTGCTGCCAACCACGCCTTCGGGTCCCTTTTCCGTGTAACGGAAGGTTTTGCCGGGGACGGCAATACGATCGATCCAGGCCTTCATCTGGCTGGGCACGCTGAAATTGTACTGCGCGACGCCGAGAACGACAGTGTCCGCGGCCAAAAACTCGTCAAGAACGTTTGTTCCAAGCGCAAGGTCGGCCTTCAATGCGGCATCGTGGCCTGCTTCCATACCAGCCCGGACCACGCCCACGTAATTGCCCGACAGATGCGGGATCGGTTGAGCCGCCAGGTCGCGATAGACCACTTCAACCATCGGATCGAGAGACTGGAGCCGTGCGACCACGGCCGCCGAAAGCGCCCGGCTCACCGAGTTTTCCCCGAGTATGCTGGAATCGAGATGAAGAAGGGATGGCATCAATAACCTCACACGTGTGTAGCAGCAGGATTCATGACAACGGCGCAGTCGCCCGTTTATCTCCATTGAACTATTACGTCATTTCGACTAAAAGGTCAACACGAAATGTCGAGAGAGGATTGCCGATGGCGAAGATCAACCTGGCGCGGCGGGCAAAAATCGGACGCGACCGCCGGGAAAGGACACGCACCAAAATCCTCAAAGCGGCCGCGACGCTGCTCGCGGAAGGGACTGCGCCGACGATTGATGCAGTCGCAGTGGCGGCAGGCCTGGCCAAGGGCACGTTTTACTATCATTTCGGGAACGCCGATGAGTTGATCGCGGCCGTGAACGCGCAGCTCGAACGGAGCCTTGACGAGGTGCTGACACTTTCCCATGCTGGGTTGCGCAATCCCGTCGCGCGCCTGTCCGTCGCATTTGCGTTATCCCTGGAAAAGGCGGTTTCCGATAGTGTCTGGGCGCGGCTGGTAGTGCAGGCCTCGCAAAAGTCGAACGCGTTCGGCCGCGGAGTTCGTGCCAAACTTACCGCCGATATCGAAGAAGCGATGGGGAAGGGGCAGTTGACCGTGCTGGACTCGGAACTCGCCGCTGACATTTTTGTCGGAATTTGGCTGCAGGTGACACGTGGCACTCTCGAGCGTCCACCAACGCCTGAATTGTCTCGCAGGGCCATGGAGGCGGCGCTTCGAGCGCTCGGGAGCGCTTCGCATGAGCGCTTGTCCGCGTCGACATGATGGCACTCTCATCTGCTAGGGAAGTTGGTCTCAGCTAGGGAAGTTGGTCCGCCGGATTTGTCAAATTTCCCGCAGTCCCGTCAGGGCTTCTCATGCCGGCGGCTGGCAGGCGCTTGAGCAGCGATCCCGCCTGCCGGGAACTGAGGCCGATTGCGCGCAAAATGGCACCGACGACAGCGTCAGGGTCAAAGGAGGAAGGCCTGCCTTCACCGAGCACGCGCAGCATCTGGACCATGATGCCGACGACAATCTCCAGCTTCAGATCTGCGGACGGCGCTTCCTCCGATACGTGTTGGAGGTCATCGAGGAGGCGGCGGCGGAGGTTCTCGCCGCTTTGCGGATTGGCTGCCGTCATTCTTGCGGCCACTGCGGCCCATCGACGGTCATTGAGCGCCTTGTCGATGAATGCCCTGCAGCCGAAAGCAATGCGCAGGGCAGGTTCGGTGAGGGAGACGCGGCCCGGCTGAAGCAGTTCATCGAACGACTGGACCAATTCCTCCGCGACTGCCGCGGTCAATGCTTCCAAGCCATCAAAATGAACGTAGAACGTTCCTTTCGCGACGCCAGCCTCCTTGACCACGTCATCCACCGTGACGGATTCCACGGCCCGTTGGGCAAACAGTGCATTGGCAGCTTTAACAAGCTGCGCCCGCGTCCTGTCGCGCTTTTCGCGTCCGATTTCGGCTCGGCGGGTCAGGTTGATGTTTGCCATGTGTGACTCCTCAAACACTTCACACGGATAGGTCATATTGACCTGACAGTCCACTCCGAAGTCGGGTGTCATTATCCGCAAATAGCACATATGCGCTTTTCTCATATTGACTGTCAAGTCGAATTGACTTAGTAGTCATTCCACTGGCGATCCGGCAAACCGCGGATTGCACACCATCATGAAAAAACTCGAACCCCTCTCGCGGAGGCTGAGCCTGCACGCCTGGCTCAATCCCCTTTGGTTGCAAACCGTAATGGAGAAAAAAATGCAGCCTATACGTCTTATTGGGATCGGTCTTGCCTGCGTCCAACTCGCCGCCTGCGAAGACAAGGCCGAAGTCGCATCACCGCCGCAGCATGTCCGCGCCATTCGTGCCTCCTCCGCCGAGTATCACCCGAGAGCCGAGATCACCGGCGAGGTCAGGGCGCGGACCCAGTCCGACCTGTCGTTCCGCGTCGGCGGCCGAGTGATCGAGCGCTTTGTCGACGTCAGTTCGCCCGTGCACGCCGGGGAAATTCTCGCCCGCCTCGATGACAGCGAACAGCGTGCCGATGTGGAGGTGGCTCGCGCCGGCCTACAGTCGGCAGAGGCGGTTGCCAGACAGAAAACACTCACTTACGAGCGCTACGAGGCGCTGCTGCGCTCGCGGTCCATCTCGCAGGCCACCTTCGACGAGGCGGATAAGGAGCTGCGCACCGCGCAAGCCACCCTGGAGGCTGCCGAAGCGGCTCTGGGGACGGCGCAGGATGCTCTTTCCCACACCGAACTGAAGACCGATGCCGATGGGATCATCACCGCGCGGGACATCGAGGTTGGCCGGGTCGTGTCGCCGGCACAGGCCGCCTTCACACTTGCCCACAACGGTCCCCGGGACGCCGTTTTCAATGTATTCGAGGCCTTTTTCCTCGAAGGTCAGCCGCTACCCGGTGTCGAAGTTGCGCCGGTTGAGGATCGCGCAGCCGAAACGCGGGCAACCGTGCGGGAGGTCTCTCCCTTTATCGACACGAGAACAGGAACGATCCGCATCAAGGTGGCGCTGCCCGAAAATGTGCAATGGCCGCTCGGCACGCCCGTAGTCGGTGAATTCGGTTCCCCGCCGCACAAGGGGATTGTCCTTCCCGCGGGTGCCATCGCCTCCGCCAAGGGCGAGCCCGCCGTCTGGCTCGTCGCCCCCGACAGCGGCTCTGTCTCACTCCGGAAGATCGCAGTCGAAAGGTATCGCGACGGCGACGTGATCGCGTCCGGCGGCATCGCACCGCGGGACCTGATTGTCACCGAGGGAGGGAAATTTCTCAAAGAAGGTCAAACCGTGGCCTGGGAGGGCAAATAAATGGCTCGTTACCGTCTTCATCTTCCGCTCCTGGTCCTTCCGGCACTCGCGCTTGTTGGCGGCTGCGATCACGAAGCCAGCTCCGGCGAGCCGACCGTGGCGCGGCCCGTCAGGTCCGTGGCCGCCAGCGCAGCGCAGGCTGAGACGGTGCGCTTTCCCGGCGTCGTCCAGGCAGGGGTGCAGACCGATCTTGCATTCCGCACTTTGGGGCGCGTCGTCTCCCGAAAAGCGGGTGTGGGTGACCTCGTGCGTGCGGGTGACATAGTCGCCGGAATTGATCCGCTCGCGCTTGAGCTCGCCGTCCGCAGCGCCGAAGCCGATATGCGCAATGCCGAAGCGCAACTCGAGAACGCCCTGCTGACGGAGAACCGCAAGCGGCGACTTGCCTCAACGAGCGCCGCGAGCGTCGCGGACCTGGACCTTGCCGAGCAGTCACTGAAGTCGGCCCGGGCCACTGTCGGAAAGACAACAGCCAGCCTCGACAAGGCGCGCGAGCAGCTTGGGTATGCCGAGCTTACGGCCGAGTTCGACGGTGTCGTCACGGCTACCTGGGTGGAAGTCGGGCAAACGGCGACCGCCGGCCAGCCGGTCCTCACCATCGCTCGCCTTGATCGGCGTGACGTGGTCCTCGACGTTCCGGAAGCGCGCCTTCGGTCCTTGCGCGTGGGCGACCGGTTCGACATCGCCCTCCAGCTCGATGATACGCTGCGGACCTCCGGCATCCTGCGCGAGATCGGACCGCAGGCCGATGCGGGCACCCGCACGCACAGGCTGAAAATCGGCATCGACAAGGCACCGGAAGTTTTCCGTCTTGGATCGGTGGTCACCGCTGCGCCGCCAAAGGCGCAGCAGGAGCTACCCGTCGGGCTGCCTGCAACGGCGATCGTCAACAGGGATGGCGCTGACCATGTCTGGGTGGTCGACCCGGCATCCCACACCGTTTCGCTGAGATCCGTACGGCTCGACATCTCCCCGACCGGCGTCCGCTCCGTCCGGGTCCTCTCCGGACTCAAAGACGGAGAAGAGGTTGTCGTCGCCGGCGTCAACCAGCTGGCCGAGGGACAGGCCGTGAGAACAGGACAGGAGCAGCACCCGTGAGCAAGTTCAACCTTTCAGACTGGGCACTCGGGCACCGCTCGCTCGTCTGGTATTTCATGATCCTCTTCATAGTGGCAGGCGCGTATGCCTACATGGCCCTCGGCCGCGAGGAAGATCCCTCCTTTACGATCAAGACAATGGTGGTCCAGGCGCAATGGCCCGGGGCGTCCGCCCAGGAAGTGACGCAGCAGGTCACCGACCGCATCGAAAAGAAGCTGCAGGAACTCGACAATCTCGAGCATACCCGCAGCATCACCACCGCCGGTCAGACGATCGTCTTCGTCGATCTGCTGCCCAAGACAAACGCGCGGGACGTGAAGCCCACCTGGTCGCGGGTTCGCAACCTGATTGACGATATCAGGCACGAGTTTCCCCAGGGGGTGGCCGGTCCGTTCTTCGACGATCAGTTCGGCGACGTCTACGGCAACATCTTTGCCTTTAGCGGCGACGGGCTGAGTCAGCGGGAGTTGCGCGATTTCGCCGAGGACGCCCGAAGCCGGATCCTCAAACTGCCGGATGTGGGCAAGGTCGACATCGTCGGCGCACAGGACGAGGTCATTTATCTCGAGTTCTCGACCCGCAAGATCGCCGCCCTGGGCATCGACCGCGCCGCGATCATCTCGGCACTGCAGGCGCAAAACGCCGTGACGCAGTCCGGTTTCGTCGAGGCGGGTCCGGAACGCATCGCCTTGCGCGTCGGAGGCCGCTTTCTCTCCGAAGACACCCTGCGCGGCATTAATCTGAGGGTCAACGACCGCTTCTTTGCGCTCACGGACGTAGCCAGCATCACCCGCGGGTATGTCGACCCCCCTTACTCGCTCTTCCGCTTCAACGGGAAACCGGCGATCGGGCTTGCGATTGGCATGAAGACAGGCGGCAACCTGCTGGCCTTCGGCGAAGCGATTGAAAAGACCGTCACCGGGATCGTTCGGGAACTTCCCGTCGGCGTTTCGGTCGAGTGGGTTTCCGATCAGCCGGAAGTGGTGCACGAGGCAGTCGGAGGCTTCACAAAGGCCCTGGCTGTTGATTTCCGCGAGGAATTGACCCTGGGTTTTCGCTGAGAAGTGACCCGCCTTTTATGTATGTTCCGGGTTTCAGGATTTGGTCAAGTTGGGG
>NZ_FOSL01000053.1 GCF_900114255.1 Neomesorhizobium albiziae
ATTCAGGATCGTGATGGTGCCGGGCCGATCCTGAACGCCTCGCGGCGACCATTTCCCTTTATCCGAATGGTGTTCGCTGATTCTGGATACCGGGGACCGCGTGTGGCCGAGGCCACCTCCATCGCAGTCGAAATAGTCAAAAGACAGCCAGATCAGATCGGCTTCGCCGTGCAACCGAGACGTTGGGTCGTGGAACGCTTTTTTGCGTGGATCAGTCGCAACAGACGCCTATGGAAGGACGCCGAAGCCACCATCGAATCCGCAACAGCATTCCTCTACGCCGCAGCCGTCATGATCCTTGTCCGGCGCATCGCACGAAATCAATGACTTTCGGCACGGACTCTGAGATAGCAAGAGCTGTTTTCCTTCCTTCAGTCCGACAATCACTGCATCAACGGAATGTCTCAATTCGCTGGCCGCCTGCAACTCACCACTGGTCGCTTGGATTGCGTTCGACCTCTGCGGCGAGAAGCTTCGCCTCCACGCACTGTCTTGCCGAGCGCTCAGCCGTTGAGGCGGTTAATGTGACGGGGACATATGGGATTTTGGGGCTGTCGCATCTGGAGCGGGTCTGCTGTATGCGCACGGTTTGTGCGCTCCAAGGCATGAAACCATTCGTGTTGCTCCCGAAGGGACCTGCAACACTCAGCATGCTGTGCTTTATGGTGGACGCCCCTGTCACACTTGAGCCGCCGTTGGCGCTAAGCTTTTGATTTTACTGAATCGCAGGCGCTTTCATGGGCGATGAGCAGATGCGTCAACTACCAGATGCCGTAGTATCGGCGCTTGCCCGAAAACCTTAAAACCAAGCTCGTGTCAACACTTGACCGAGCGTATCGGCATGCAGAGCAACGTGACGGCCGTGGAGGTTTCGAAATGCATCTGTGCAGCAGATGAGCTGCCGCGCAAGTCGGGCCTCCATTGTATGGCGAAGTTTTTGAGGAGCATATCGGCATGGCCAGTAAATTTTTCGGAAAGTCACCGACCTGTCCAAACTTCCGTCCGGACTGTTCGGGCCTTCTATGTGAAACTGAAGAACAACCGCCAACCAACCAAACGCATATGATCGCTCTCTCGTTAAACGCTGCGTCCAGAGGGAGCCCAAAATGAATACTGATACTTTCACGGCTCATGAGTCTAATGTTCGTCGCTATGGGCGGTCTTTTCCCACTGTCTTTACGAAGGCCCTTGGGGCAACAATCTGGGACGAGACCGGTAAGCCTTTTATCGATTTCCTTGTGGGATCCGGCGCGCTCAACTACGGACACAACAACCCAACTATTATTGCACCAGCAATTGAATATCTCTCTGGTGAGAATATTCTTCTGTCGCTTGACATGTATACAGCGGCAAAGCGTGACTTCATCGAAGCGTTTGTCGATTCGATTTTGAAACCCAGGGGGCTTACTTACAAGATACAGTTTCCTGGGCCGACCGGCACAAACGCCAACGAAGCCGCGCTGGCGCTGGCGCGAAAATATACCGGCCGCTCGAGCGTCATGGCCTTCACAAATGCGTTCCACGGCATGTCGCTCGGCTCCCTGGCGGTGTCGGGGTCGGCGTCGACCAAGGAGCTGGGCGGCGTTGCTCGCCACGATGTGATCCGTGTCCCCTATGACGCCTATCCGAACCAAGCTTTCGATTCCGCGAGTTACATCGACTGCGTTTTGGGCGACCCAGGGAGCGGCGTAGAAAAGCCTGCTGCAATTATTCTGGAGACCATCCAGGCAGAAGGCGGCATGAACACCGCATCCGCAGCTTGGCTCGCAGAAATTCAGCGCATTTGCCGTAAGCACGGCGTTGTTTTGATCGTCGACGACATTCAGGCAGGTGCGGGACGAACGGGCGATTTCTTCTCATTCGAGTTCGCGAAAATCGAACCCGACATCGTGTGCCTTTCGAAATCTCTAAGCGGTTCAGGTAATCCGTTCTCCATTGTTCTCATTCGCCCGGACATGGACATATGGAATCCCGGAGAACACAGCGGGACCTTCAGAGGCAATAATCTCGCCTTCGTGACTGCAGGAGCCATGTGCAAAATGTGGTCCGATAGGCAGTTTACTGGAGGCGTCGAGCGGACAGCCGCCAAACTGCAAAGACACCTTGATCACCTCGTTGCGAAATTCCCCAAGTGCATCGAACAAAAGCGCGGCCGCGGTCTGATGGCCGGCCTCAAGTGCCGTTCACAGGCCGTTGTCGGCCGTGTGCACGATGTCGCGTTCGAAAATGGCCTGCTGATCGAATCTTCAGGGCCAAATCGCGACGTCATCAAAGTCCTCCCGCCGATAACCATCAGCGATGACGAACTCGATCATGGCATCGCCATCCTCAATCAGGCACTACAGGAGCAAGACAATGGAGACTAACCAAGTATCTAAAGCGCCAGCCATCTCGCCTCTTGCGATCAGAGAACGAACCGGCTCGATCAGCACTGCGGAGATCATCTCGGTCCTGAAAGGTGAGATCACCGGTCTGCACATCAGGCAAGCTTTCAGCACCGAAGTAGCCGAGGAGATCACCGCGAACTTTATTGGCAGTCCCGGTCTCAAGGAGCGTAAAGATGGCGTCCCCGGACAATATGTCGGCGCATCCCACTACAGGAAGGATGCAGCCACATATTTTGCAGAGTCGGAAAATGCGAGACCGTCCGTCGGCGCCCTTTTTGAGAATTTGGTTGATCCGGTCCGAGGATTATTTGAAGCGTTGAAGCGCGAGCTTCACGACCAGGGCATTGAATTGCGGCTGGCCCGTTCGGAACACGGTCAGGCTAATATTTGTCGCGCTCTCAGTTGGTCTGGCAGGGGAACATTTTCCTTGGAGCCCCATGACGATGTCGCTCAAGTCCTATGTGCCGGGAACGATCACGAGATTTCTGCGGTGGCGGAGAACACCGTCGCGGCGCTCAACTTCTATCCCAGCATGGCCGAGGAAGGTGGCAATCTGCGGCTCTGGAGCCATAAGCCGACAGTCGCGGATCGAAAGTCGCAGGGTGTGGAGACCACGGGGTATCCCTATTCGGCAGCTTATCTCGAGGCCGTTCCTTGTCGCGAATTCCAGCTCAAGGTCGGAGATATCGCCCTAATTGATGGCGGTTTCATTCACGGGGTCACCGGTCAATCAGGCAACGGAAAGCGTCGCCTGGTGCTGAACAGCTTTTTCGGATTTGCGCGGCCGGATCTTGTTCTCTGGTGGACCTGAAGATGCATGCCGTAGCGGCTGACCGGCTTCCACCGGCAAGGCGTCAACATCGTTCGTACGGGTAACCTGCCACTGAACTTCCATCCGGCGGCCAGACCCCCGGTCCCTTTTTGCTCCGATCTCGATGTTTGGACCGCCGGGTTTAGATTTTTCGGGCCTTGATCAAGGTATCCTCCGATGAGGCCTCATCGGACGGTTACTGATCAAGGGGTGACGGGCTGGCTGCGCCAACCGATTCCATGAGCGCGATTGGGACCTTGTTGCCGATCGCACCATGAGGATTGTTGCTCATTGTACAACTCATGGACCGGCGCCGATCATAGACCGAACGCTGACGGGACCGGCCAAAGCGAGCTTCTTTATCCATGGTATCCATCCTTGGGCGGGTCGCATGTCCACGTTCATGAAGTGCGACAAGAATGCTGCAGCGGTTTTCCGCTGCAGCCTTCCGGCCAGGCATTGGATCGGTGGCTAGAGCGCGTCCAGTGATCGATGAATCGATTGTGATGTGACGACGGCCAGGTGTTCTGATTCAACGCCCATCTTTAGAGGTGAACGATGGCAAGAGCACTGAGCAACGATCTTCGATCGCGGGTTTTGAAGGCTTCGGACGAGGGCATGTCCGCACGGCAAGCTGCGGCGCGGTTCGGAGCCGGGATATCGAGCGCGATCCGGTGGATCGCACGGGCGAAGATCGGCGAGCGGACACCGCGGCCGCAAGCCGACGCAGCGCTTCCAGTCTCGATGCGCATGAAGCCTTCATTGTCGGGCTGATCGATGAGCGCAAGGACATCACGCTGAACGAGATGGTGGAGCGGCTGGCAGCCGAGCGAGCGATGCGGATCAGTCGCAGCGCCCTGAGCGACTGGCTTCGCAGGCGCGGCTGGACATACAAAAAAGTCCGCACACGCACTGGAGCAGGACCGCCCCGACATCCTGAGGCGGCGGCGCGCCTGGTTCGACGGCCAGCTCGATCTCGACCCGGCGAAGCCGGTCTTCATCGATGAGAGTGTGCTGCAGAGCAACGGAAAGGAGTTCGCCATGAGCTGACACCGTTACGTAAAGCTGCGTGAATGATGGAGGATGGCCCTCCGGGATCGGCCTTCAGGGGCGGTCTCAAACCAGTCCGAGCTGCTGCGGTAAAGAGCCGTGGTGGTGAGCGTCGGATGAAAAGTTTGGACGAGATCCGAGCAGGTGGGTGTCCGAAAGACGAACGAAAGTGAACCCTCCGAAGACGCGTCGTTATGAACGTAAGTGTCGTCGAAACCAGGAGTGTTTCGTCATCCTGGGACAAGTCCGCCGGGTGCCTGATGACAGGGCGGGGCGGCGACCGGCGTAGAGGGGGGCGTGAGTCGGGCACAGGCATTCATGCGGAACTGCAGGAACCAGGCTTCTGATGTGAAGGGAGAAGCGCAAGCGGAACAAACCGCAAGGCGAGAGTACCGATGGGTGTTACGAATCAGGATCGTAATATCGACGCCAATCATCCAGCTTTCGGCCGCATCTGCAAGGCTGGGGAACCAGTGGTTTCAGGCATTCAGCGCGGAATCGACCATTGAAAGCCTCGATGAAGGCGTTGTCGGTCGGCTTGCCGGGACGGGAGAAGTCGAGGATGACGCCCTTTGTGTAGGCTCACAGGTCGAGGTCACTAGCGACGAATTCGCTGCCCTGGTCCAACCGGATGGTCTTCGGATAGCCGATCGTGCTGCATACCCGCTCAAGTGTTGCCACGACATCTTCGCCGCAATAGCTGAACCGCGGATCGAGCATGGGCACGTAACGGGAATAGGTGTCCACGACTGTGAGAACACGCAGCTTCTTGCCCCTTGCGAGTTGGTCGTCCACGACGTCGATCGCCCAGACGTCGTTCGGCTCGTGCGATTTGATTTAGGCATGACGTCTTTTGATGCCGCTTTCTACAATTCGATAATTCCGAAGTTTACGGCTTTTATAGCAGCGACCGTTCTGCTACCTGTATCCAATTTTCGCATTATGTTTTTGATGTGGAAATTGACAGTATTTACAGATATTCCTAAAATCTGTCCTATTTCCCACGATGATTTCCCTCTCGCTGTCCAAAGAATACACTCTTTTTCTCTTGGGGAAAGCTTGGGAGCGTCCACGATGCCACTCGAATTCGCGAACTTCGCTACCCTCAGATGGAAATGCAACGCGGCAAGTTGCAAGTAAATGATTGTTCTATTCTGGAATTCGCGGTCCCAGGGTTGAGCAAAGCTCATGATCGCAAAGCAGCCGTCGGGGCCGTGCAATGGAACGCTAATGCCTGACCTTAACCCGAACGTCGCAGCCTCGTCCAAAACACGCCGTTCGTTTTCAGTCGTGCTTGCATCGTTGTACACCTCACTCCATCGAAAGGCACCTGCCCGCTTTCGACCCGTCTTGATGACGGGGTCTATCCTGTCATAACCCATTTCGAAATAGCGCTCCTGCCATTCATCAGGATAATTCTGCATGACCGCCGGATCGCGTTGGGCCGGCTCTAGAGTTTTTTGGTCGGGTACAAGAGAGCCATAGGCGATCCAGGGGCAACCAAAATTCAGGGCAAAAGCAGATAACAGGTCGAACAACCGCTCGGATTGAGCACCACCATCAGTCTGGTCGAGAAATCGGCCAAACTCGACCGCAAACGCCTCCCTGGCTGCCTCCGGGAAATGCATCGACGGTACCCAAGAAAACTGATCGGACACTCCGGTTGCAAGCATTCGAACTTGAGAGGCCGCAGTCATCCGTGGGCGTTCCATAGGCTCTGCTCCGCAGCTATTTGCGCCGGATGTTGTCACTCGTGCACAAAGCTGCCGGCTGTAAGCTGCGGCTCTGCGCGCCGTTGTCGGCAGGTCGGCATCGCCAAAGCTCTAATCCTATCCCTGAAGTGCATAAAGTTATTTTGAATTAATTGTAGATTTCGCAAGCTTTTATCAAATTTACACAAAGTAAACGAAAGTGTAATTTTCGAGCTGTTTCGTCAGTTGATTTCGAAGAGCATATCGATATCCGCGCGCGGTCTCCAGACTGCGTCTGTTACCCGGCATGCTACCGTCCTGCTTCAAAACTCAGACTGGCCTCACATCGGCATGCGCGAATGGACGTGCAGGTCGGCGGGTTCACGGCTGAAGCGGCTTTCAAGATCTCTGTGCATTACAGTGTCGGCGTAGTTGCTAAAGTCGGGACCAGCCTGAAAAATTCATGAGGGTTTGGCGGATGTGGCACAAGCCATTGAAATGACGTGGGATTTGGTTGCTAAGGCCGATCCGAATCATTTCCCGGAGACCACACCCGCCATGAATGATCTTACGCCGCCGCTGAGCGGTTTGTCATCTGTCGGCGGCAAGTCCGTCTTCGCCCGTTTCGACGGCGGCATGCTGTCGTCCAACAGTGGCGTTTTGGCTCTGGCCGAAGTGGAAAAGCGTCTGCGTGTGGCCGAGCGTCTGGCGCGGTGCATTGACGATCCGCGCTGCCCTGACCAGGTCGTCCACAGCCTGGCGGACATGATCGGCTTTCGCATGAAGATGATCGCTGCCGGCTACGAGGATGGCAACGACGCCAACCGGCTGCGTTGCGATCCGATCTTCAAGATGGCCCAGGATGCACTGCCGTCGGGTCGGGATCTGGCGTCGCAATCGACGATGTGCCGGCTGGAGAACCTGCCCGGCGTGCGGGAGCTGGTGGCGATGGGGCGGGCGATGGTCGACCTTTACTGCGCCTCCTTCCGGCAGGTGCCGAAGCGGATCGTGCTCGACATCGACGACACCTTTGACGCCGTGCACGGCGGCCAACAGCTCCGCCTCTTCAATGCCCATCACGACGAATACGGCTTCCAGCCGATCGTCGTGTTCGATGGCGATGGCCGCTTCGTCGGTGCGGTTTTGCGGCCGGCCAAGCGGCCGAGTGGGGCAGAAATCCGCCCCCACCTGCGCCGCCTCGTGCGGGCGATCCGCAGCAACTGGCCGAACACCCGGATCCTGATCCGGGCCGACAGCCACTATTGCAGTCCGCCAGTTATCGATTGGTGCCGCGCTAATGACGTCGACTTCATCCTCGGCGTGGCACCCACCACGACCCTGCGCAAGCATGTCGCGGATCTGAAAGCCAGCACGCTGGCGCGCTTTGAAACGTCATCGAAGACGGGCAAGGTCCGCAGGTTCACGGAGTTCGTTGACGGGGCCGCCAGCTGGAGCCGCGTCGAGCGCATCATCGCCCGCGTCGAAATCGGCGACCAGGGAGCCGACACCCGCTTCGTCGTCACCAATCTTGCAGGCGGGAAAGCCAAGGCGCTCTACGCGGATCTCTACTGCCGGCGCGGCGCGGCCGAGAACCACATCAAGTCTTGGAAGACCCATCTCGCCGCCGACCGAACCTCTTGCACAAGAGCGACGGCCAACCAGTTCCGGCTGTTTCTGCATGCCGGCGCCTACTGGATGATGTGGGCCTGCGCGCCGCGATGCCCAAGCGCTCGAGCTTTGCCGTCGCCCAATTCGACACGCTGCGTTTGCGCCTCATCAAGATCGCCGCGCGGGTGGTCGAGATGAAGACGCAGATCCGCCTGCACCTGCCGACATCCTGCCCCGACCAGCGCATTCTGCGCATCGTCCTCAACCGCATCCCGCGGTTCGTGAGTTCGTGACGTAGCCGATGGGGCGCCCGACGCCCCGAAACGAACCCGCCGACCTCAATCCGCAAACCCCACCTGCCATCACGACGGAGCACCGCCGGCGCCCGACGAAGTATGCCAAAAAGTACGCAAAGGTAACCAGATCGCCGCTTCAGGCCGCCGAAAGCTCATCCCTGTGCATCAAGGCGGCTAGTCTCTCATGTTCCTTGTCAAGGCTGAGGGCGAGGGTGATCGACTGCTGATTGAATAGCCCTTGGAATTACAAAGCATACGAGTTCTCAGTTTCATCCTCTCTTGCGCGCCATTTCATCCGATTGAAACTGCTGACATTTTCAGGTCTCAAGCCTAGGTCAAGCCGGCCTAATTCGAAGAATTCAGCCGGTTTTTCAGCCGGTGCTGGCATGTCGGCCGTTCTAACGACGAAATCGCGGCCAAGCGTCCATTTGCCGAGGCGGAAGGAAGCTCCGTCATCCCGACGCTCACCAAAGAGCTGCTTTGGACGAAAGCCCTGGGCAGGCTTCGGCGTGTCGGTCATCGGCAGCGCGATCGCCGTCGACGCCGAAGGCTAAAATAATGTCATGATGGAGATTGCATCTGATAGGTCAGCAGATGCACCGATCATTGAATTTCAGGACGTCGGAAAAAGCTTTGGAAGCTTTAAGGTCCTAGACCAGCTGTCCTTCGCCGTGAAGCCGGGTGAGTACCTGGCTCTGATCGGCTCCTCAGGCTCTGCGCTGATGAGTGCGATCCAACCAATTGAAGCTAAACGTGGCAATGCTTCGAAATTAGTTGAGGCGCTCCCTGCGATACACGTTGCAATAGATCTTCCAACTAAATTCATAGAATCTTCATGACCGCAAATTGCTGGCACTGATACGATCATCTCAGAGTCTAAGGTCAGGAACGGCCAAAAAAATGATGCCGATTTACGCTCAGACCGCCATGCAGAACGCAACCGAGGACAACGCCAATGGCAAGACAAGCGCTCATCCTGGTTGAAGGTCACAGGACTAGTGGTCTGCCATACGTCCAAGCGGCCAAGCGTCTTGGACTTCATCCAATTACCGTGGCGGCTGATCCAGCCTGCTACGACTATCTTGCGGCGGAACAGGTTGAGGCAATCCGTGTCGATACAGATAATCTCGATGCGCTGATCCGCGAATGTTCCGGGCTACGTGCGACCTATGACATTGCCGGCATTACTGGCTTTACGGACTTCGACGAAACGGTCTATGCTACAGTTACTAAACTCTGTCGGCATTTCGATCTACCGGGACCGAACCCTGCATCGATTGAACGATGCTGCGATAAATTCACTCAACGTCAGCTCCTCGCGGAGGCCGGCGTTCCAATACCTGCTTATCGCTTGGCAACGGATGCGACGGAGGCGGAAAGCTCTGTCGCGCAGATCAGCATGCCGGTGATTGTCAAGCCAGCCGTAGGCAGCGGTAGCAGCGGTGTCCGATTGTGCCGCACCATCGATGAGTTGGCCGAACATACGACTTATCTGTTGGGCGGGAAGCACATCTGGCGATCTTCGCCGAGGATACTGGTCGAAGAGTTCGCACAAGGCCCCTTTTATAGCGTCGAGATAATGGGAAGTGAGGTCATTGGGATTGCGGCCGCTGAGTTTAGCCCCCCACCGCATTTCGTCTTTCGTGGGTTGACCTTTCCGGCCCCGCTGACTGAAGACGAGCGTGAGCGTATCGCCGATGTTTCGCTGAGTTGTTTGCGAGCTCTCGGTCTTGGCTGGGGCCCAACGAACATAGAACTCCGGTGGACGAAGCGTGGCCCAGTCGTCATCGAAGTCAATCCGCGTCTTGCTGGCGCGCTCGAGCCTCAACTGGTCCATCTGGCTTGCGGTATTGACCTCATCACCGAGCACATCAAGCTTGTCATCGGCGAGGAATGGGATTTACGCAGAAGGCATTCGCAGACTGCGGCCGCGCGGTTCCTAGCTCCTGATCGCGATGGCACCCTCGATTGGATCGGTGGCGACAGTCAGGCGGCTGCTGTGTCAGGCGTCGCCGAGGTCAAATTCTATGTTGAACCCAAGACGCCGATCGTCAGGAAAGGCGATTATCGAGACTGCATTGGACATATCGTGGCCGTTTCACCCAGCCTTACTCAGACCGAGGCGATACTTCAGCGTGCCGTCGACTTAATTAATTGGTCGATGACATCATTTCCGAACCTTGGTGAACAGGAAGAATCAGCGACCCCTAGCCGCAACGCATCGGCGAAGTCGCCCCCAGAGAATAAGGGCTGATCGTCGCCGAGGAATGGTGTGCAATAGAGAGGAGGAGAGGGACGCAGGTCGATGAGGATACTTTTGGCGGCCCGTGAGGGATCCCAATCAGGCTGGGCGTTATGGCCGTGAACAAACCGGAGGGGGCCAAATATGTTCAAGAATGGCGGCTTTAACGCGAAGGTAGCCTAGCAGAACTGTCGCGGCGGCAAAGCAGTAAACCTCGGAATCATGGGATCGTAAAAGGAGCGATCCAGAAAACGCCTTGCAAGTCACGATTGCTGTCCAGACGGGGCGAGAAGCGCGCATTTTATTTGTCTCAGTCGAGGGGTGCACTCCATCGCTGTCCGCCAATTACCGGAATCGGTGTCCGCGAATTTGTGAAACACGCAGACACAGCCGCCCGCTCGCCGGTATCCTACGGCAATCCCCGGCGCCGGGGACGGGCCGCAGCCCGTTCTCCCGCATGAGCCGCTCGATGCGATGCAGGCCGCAGGACAGGCCGCCAGAACGTCATGCCAGACGCGCTGGGCGCCATAGGTGCGGTCGCTGCTCTTGAAGCTCCGGTCGATCCGGGAAACGAGAATCTCATCCCGCCGGGAGCGAGCGCTGGGGCTGCGGTTGAGCTAGGCATGGAAGCCTGAGCGCGACACATCCAGCGCACTGCACAGCCATGCCACCGGCCAGATACCCCGGTGCCTCGCGATGAAAGCGAACCTCATATCGCTTCCCTCGCGAAGAAGGCTGCGGCCTTCCTAAGAAACAGCAACCTCGGCGTCGCAGGGAACGGCTTGCAAAACGAAGCCCAGCGATTTGGCGCGCCGCTTCAGACTTGCGAGGACACGGCTGCGATATTGTTCCTCATAGTGGTCGGCACCCGGATCCCTGTAGGTCATGCCGTCCTGAGGGTTGTAAACAGGACCGCAATTTGCGGGCGGTCGCCGTCACGGCCTTCGCCTTGCCCGCACGAGAGGACAGCCGACGATAAAAGGCGCCGAGCGCCGTATCGCTCCCCCCAATGGTCGTGGCCGCCAACCGTAACAATGCTGCTGCCCGACTTGACGATCTCCGTGTGCGCGAGGAGAGCACCTTGGCGCCCGAGATTTTGTTCCCCGGCGCTAGGCACAGCCAGGAGGTGAAGTGCTTCGCGGTCGGCCATGGCCTCAGATCCGTGCCGCACTCGCCAACACGTCGGGATTGCGCTCGCCCGCGACAATAGCCCGGATAATCCGCATCCCGGTCGCACCGGTGATGTCGGAGACGACGTGATGAAGTTGCAGGTTCATCTCCATCAGGGCCTTTTGCATGTGCTGAATGTGGGCGGCTGCGTATTCCACGAGCCGCTCCCGTTGACGCAGATAGGCGCGCAGGGTCGCAATCTCGACATCAGGGCGGAAGCTCCCGCGTAACAGACCGTAGGAATGGAGCTGGCGCAGCCATGCGGCATCGCTCACATCTGTCTTGCGCCCAGGCACGTTCTTGGCGTAACACGCATTGACCAGAATGACCTCGAACCCGCGCCGGGATCCAATAGACCCCAGTGGATTCCATCGCCACACTGGTCACCCCACACGCTTTGAACCAGTCCGCCAGATCGTGCAGATCCTGCGTAAATGTGCCGAACGCACGTACTGGCGTGTCAGTGCAGGTCGGGTCGACTGCGGCCATGTGCATTTTTGATCAATGTCGATGGCAGCCGCACCAACGTTGATCGGCGTCAAATCCGGGCGGTCACCGGTCGTCCTTTTGGCCATAGCAAATCCTCCATCCGATTATCGGCAGGAGGGTCTGGGCTATGCCAAATCTTCATCTTCCTAATCGGGATCGCCTCAGGAACGGCGTCACCACTCTCAAGTTCGCATGCACCCATGGACACGTTTTTTAACGGGGACTTCGCCTCCAATAAGCTGACGGCCGCTACCCTCCGAGGTACGAGGATAGCATGGGCTGTTTCTACCGGGCGCAGGCGGGCAACGGCCCGTGACAGTTTTTTAGGATGTCGCGCTCCGCCTTCAGCTTCGCGACCTCCTTGCGCAGTCGATCGATCTCGAGCTGCTCCGATGGCGTCGGCAGTCGAGCGTTCGGGCCGGAATCCATAGGAATTCGGGTCCGCCAGTGTCTCTGCCACCGGGTCCAGAGCGAGCTTCCATAACGCCTGCATCGCCCGGCACCGCATACAGGGAATTCCCAGCGGACGCTTCTTGCCGTTACTCTTGGGAATGTAAACACGTCGCAGCGGCATCGCGCGATAACCGCGATGTCGAAGGGACATCATCCCGTTCCATCTGGCCGCCGGGGATGACCATATCTTACCGTCCACCCCCGGCGTTCTCTTACCGCGATTCTCCGTCACCCGTTTCACGGCCAACATCTTGCCGCTATGCGAGCGGGTCAGCAGACGTTGCAATGCTTGCACCTTGCACCATCGGCCTTCCCGGGTTGCCTCGGCGATTACCTGAAGTCGTTTCACCTCTGCCTCAATGCTCGACCAGTTCGCCTGGTCCCACATCTGCGCAGTGCGCGAGGATGCACCAGCCTCGGTCGCTTTCGCGCCGATGGCCGTCATCTGCTTTCCCTCGTATAACGATTGGTCAAAGTTCTCTCGCCATGAATGACCGCGCGGAAGTCTGCCCGCTTTCGCGTCAGGCGATGTTTCAGCCCGTATCCCGTCCATTACAGTCGGGCGTTCGCTTTTTCCGCATTCCTTTACCCACAGCGCCAACAGCGTTCCTTATGGTCCGCCTGCCGTTGCCGGCAGCACTATGGGCTTACCCTGTTCCGCATAAGTCTCCGAGCGGGGTGGGGCGGACCCTTCCTCTTCGCCGGCGGCTGGTCGTCCATGGTGGCCCAGCTTTCAAAGACCACTCCACACCGCGTACCGTTTTGGTTCAAGCCTGTCAGCACGTTTGGCTTGTCAAAGATCACGACGTTTATCGGAAGTTCACATACGCTGGTCGTATCCGCTCATCCCTTGCTCCTCTCCGCCTTCGTGCTGGCAGATTCCGCCTTGCCTCGCGGCTCGGCGTACTGGATATCCGGCGGCTACTTTGTCCCCAGAGCTTCACACTGAGCTGTTACCGGCTCCGCATGTCCGGGTAGGGAACGGCTGATGAAACAGCCGGTTTCTTCAGGCTATATCCCTCCTGTGAAACAGAAACTTACGCGACTTGCAGGTCGCACAAAGCCGTTCTTTGCCAGATCAAACCCTTTTTCATGGATGCCTGCCTCTCCTTTACGTGGCGCCAACACACAAACTTGGCACATTGCGATGCCGTCTGGGAGGGCGGCAACCACATGGGGTAGTCGCGGGAGCGAGTCGCCCCGAAGCTGTCCCGACAATGGAAGGTGGTGGCTGTTCCCCGATAGGATGGAAATACGGGCTCACGACTGGACGCCGGGCCCACACATCGAATGGAGGTGGCATGAAGGAGGTCGCGCTCACTGGAAGAACGGATCGCTAAAGATGTTGATGGCGATGGAGGGTCAGTCGCACTTCCTGCCTTGCGGCGTACCGTATTGGGGTTTCGAGGCTCTCAATAACGGAGGAAGTGCGACCGTGTCTTACGATTATCATATCGGCGTGGATTACCACAAATCCTATAGCCATCTCGTCGTTCAGGACGGCGGCGGGCGAACACTGCGCTCGGGCCGGGTGAAGAATGACCGGCATTCGATCGCGGCGTTTCTGGACCGCTACAAGGACAATTCTCATGCCG
>NZ_FOSL01000054.1 GCF_900114255.1 Neomesorhizobium albiziae
CCGGCATCCCTGATGGTGGTAGCAATGGCGGCATTGGTGGCGATGGCGTCGATCGAGACGAGCGTGCCCTTGCGGCCGTCATTTGCCGCCAGGCGCTCCACAAGTAACGGGATCGCGGTCGTCTCGTTGCTCTTGTCACTGACGGCTTCCTGGCCGAGCACGAGGCGCGCGGTGGTGGCGAAGGCGGAGACCAGATGCAGCGGGGCCTTGCCGGCACTGCGATCGTGGCTGCGCCGTGAAGTCTTGCCGTCGATGGCGACGAAGTCCGGCTTGTCAGGCCATGCCTCGCGCACCCATGAGGTGAAGGCGGCAGAGAACAGGCCGGGATCGATGCGATTCATCAGCATGGTCAGCCAGCGCCCGCCCGGCACGCCGTGATGGTAGGGCAGATAGCGGCGCAGGAAGTCGAGATGGGCCGCGCTCCAGTCGGCAATCAGATCATAGTCGTCGCAATCGCAGATCGTGCCGCAGACCACCAGAAGCAGGACTTCCTGCAGCGGATGCGCTACCCGCCACGGCTCGCGTGGGTCTTCAATCGCGGAGAAATGCTCCAGCAGTGCCTTCAGGCGTGGCTTCTCAAACCCTTCGAGGGCGGCAATGGTCATGGCAGGGCTCCGAATCATGGCAACCCCCATGGAATCAGATCAACCGCAATCCCAAAAGCGCGTTAACCCGAGTTCGCAGCCCTGGCTGGCGCGGGCTTGACATTGCTTATACTCACAGCAAGTATATGCTAGTTATTTTCAACTAGAGTATAATTTGGGGGCATCGATGAGCGCCGTGCTGCCTACGGCCGCGTTCCTCTACGAGCGCGTCCGACGGGTGATCCCGCCAATCGAATGGCCGGCTTTCACCGACGACATCGAAGCCATCCTCGCGCTGAAGTGCGAGCGCAAAGCCGTCATCCTGGCGCACAACTACCAGACGCCCGAGATCTTCCATTGCGTCGCCGACATCGTCGGCGACAGCCTGGCACTGGCCCGCAAGGCAATGGCGATCGACGCTGATGTCATCGTGCTGGCGGGCGTGCATTTCATGGCCGAGACGGCCAAGCTCCTCAATCCGGACAAGACCGTGCTCATCTCGGATCTCAGCGCCGGTTGCTCGCTGGCCGACTCTATCACGGCCGCGGACGTGCGGCTGATGCGTCAGCGCTATCCCGGCGTTCCGGTCGTCACCTATGTCAACACCTCGGCCGCGGTGAAGGCAGAGTCCGACATCTGCTGCACCTCAAGCAATGCGCTCGCGGTCGTCGAGTCGCTCGACGTACCGCGCGTGATCATGCTGCCTGACGAATACCTGGCGAAGAATGTCGCCGCTAAGACGGATGTCGAGATCATCGCATGGAAGGGCCATTGCGAGGTGCATGAGCGCTTCAATGCCGAGGACATCCGCGAACTGCGTGAAACACATCCCGGCGTCGTCGTCCTCGCCCATCCCGAGTGCCCGCCGGAGGTTGTCGCCGAAGCGGATTTCTCGGGTTCGACCTCCGCGATGTCAGACTATGTGGGCCGGGAGAAGCCCAAGCGTGTCGTCCTGATGACGGAATGCTCGATGAGCGACAACGTCGCCGTCGCTCATCCCGACGTCGAGTTCGTCCGCCCCTGCAATCTCTGCCCGCACATGAAGCGAATCACGCTTGCCAATATCCGTGCCGCGCTCGAGGAGAACCGCCACGTCGTGACCATCGACCCGCGGGTCGCTACCCACGCCCGCCGCGCAGTCGAGCGCATGCTCTCCATATGAGCCTCGACATCCAAAACATCGGCGGGGCGCCGCTCATCATCGGCGCCGGCCTTGCCGGGTTGATGACGGCCCTTCATCTGGCGCCGGAGCCGGTCGTGCTCCTCTCCAACGCGCCGCTCGGAACCGAAGCCTGCAGCGAGCTGGCACAGGGCGGTCTTGCGGCAAGCCTCGGCGGCGACGACGGCCCGGAGCTTCATCTTTGCGATACACTGGCGGCCGGCGACGGCCTTTGCGACGAAGCGATGGTGCGGCGGGTGGTCGAAGCTGCACCCAGGGCGATTGGCAACCTTGAGCGCTTCGGCGTCGCCTTCGACCGCGGCCCTGACGGCGCGTTGCGGCTCGGGCTCGAGGCGGCGCACTCGCACCGGCGCATCGTGCATGCCGCCAATGACGCCACAGGCCGCGAGCTGGTCCGCACATTGGCCGCCGCCGTGCGGCGCACGCCGTCAATCACGATCCTCGAGGGGATGGAGGCTCGCCGCCTGATTGTGGAAGACGGCGCAATCGCCGGCGTACTGGTGGTCGGTGGCACGGGTACAGTCGCGATGTCCACGTCACGCGTGGTACTCGCGACCGGCGGTATCGGCGGCCTGTTTAGCGATACGACGAACCCGCTTGGCTCATGTGGACACGGCCTGGCGCTCGCCGCGTGTGCCGGCGCAGAGCTCGCCGATCTGGAATTCGTGCAGTTCCACCCGACCGCGCTTGACAGTCCGCGGCGGCCGATGCCGCTGGTGAGCGAGGCCGTGCGCGGCGAAGGCGCGGTGCTCGTCGACGAGCGAGGACAGCGATTCCTCGCCGACACGCCTGGCGGCGAGCTCGCGCCACGGGACGTGGTCGCGCGGGCCGTGTGGCATCAGCTTGCTGCCGGGCGTCGCGTGTTTCTGGACGCCCGCAAATGTCTCGGCCCGAGATTCGGCAAGCGCTTCCCGGCTATCGCCTATCTTTGCCAGGAGGCAGGTATCGATCCCGCCGTCGAGCCGATCCCGGTGCGCCCGGCAGCGCATTATCATATGGGCGGCATTGCTGTAGACGCCGTCGGCCGCAGCTCCCTCGCGGGCTTGTGGGCCTGCGGCGAAGTTGCATGCACCGGGCTCCACGGCGCCAACCGCCTCGCCAGCAACTCGCTCACGGAAGCGGTGGCGACAGCCGGCTGGGTTGCCGAAAGCGTCGCCGGCGCATCACCGGGCCGCCGCCGGCGCTTGTTGTCCACGCTCGTGCCCCCGCGGCCGGACCCTTCGTGCATACGTCCGGTTGCCTCCGAGGCTCTGGGCATCATCCGGGACGGCGAAGCGCTTCGCGAGGCCGCAGCCGCACTGCTGCAGATCGCCGCTGTCAACCAGGCCGCGTCCGATCCGGCTTTGGTGGCGCTGATGATCGCCATCGCGGCGCTTCGACGCAAGGAGAGCCGCGGTTCGCATTACCGGTCCGACTTCCCAAGGCGCAATGCGGCTGCCCGCCCATCACGTCTTACGCTCGGCATGGCGGTGCAGGCCGCAGTCGCCCTCAGCTGGCGAGCCTCGACACGGAGCACCTGATATGATGTCTTTCTCTCCCCTCCCTTCGACCGTGATCGAACCGATCGTGCGCAGTGCCCTTCTGGAAGACCTGGGTAGAGGCGGCGACCTGACGAGCGATGCGGTGATCCCCTATGATTGCAGCGCCACCTTGGTGCTTAAGGCGCGACAGGCGGGCGTCGTTGCCGGGCTCGATCTGGTCGCGTTCGCCTTCCTGCTCGTCGACCCGGCGATCGACATGCAGATCCGGCGCCCTGACGGCAGCGATGTCGTGGCGGGCGAGACCATCGCGAAGGTGTGCGGACCGGCGCGGGGCCTGCTGACAGCCGAGCGCACGGCCCTCAACTTCCTGTGCCGCCTGAGCGGCATTGCGACCGCCACTGCGGCGATCGTCGACGCCGTACGTGATCACAAGGCGAGGATCGTGTGCACGCGAAAGACGACGCCCGGCCTGCGCGCGCTGGAGAAATACGCCGTGCGCGTCGGCGGCGGCGCCAATCACCGCTTCGGCCTCGACGACGCAGTGCTCATCAAGGACAACCACATCGCGATCGCCGGCGACATCCGCACGGCGATCGAACGGGCCCGCGCCGCCGCCGGCCACATGGTGAAGATCGAGGTCGAGGTCGACACGCTCGACCAGCTCGAAATCGCTCTCGCGCTGGGAGTCGATGCGGTTCTGTTGGACAACATGTCGGTCGAGGATCTCGCCCGCGCGGTGGCAATGGCCGGCGGCCGCGCCATCACCGAGGCTTCCGGTCGGGTGACGCCGAAAACGGCTCCGGCGATCGCCGCGACCGGCGTCGACCTCATCTCGGTCGGATGGCTGACACACAGCGCGCCGATCCTCGATATCGGCCTGGATATGCCGGCCGACTGGAACACGCGCACGCACTTGAACTGATGGAGAGGGAATGGAGAGCAATAGCAGGTTCGGAGCTGCGCGTGGACGCTGGAAGGTGCTTGAAGCGAGCCTGCACCCCCGTGCGGCGGGTCCTTCAACGACCTGCGGCTCCAGGCGCATTGCGTCGACCGCGAGACCTTCGATCCCGTCGGGTCCGGCTCCGTCGGCCGCCCGGCGCCAAGACTGCCGCCCGCCAAGGGTTGCTCATTGCACCCGGTCTTCGCCGCCGGCACCAGCAAGGCGTGCGACGTCGCGTGACGGGAGCTGAAATTTGTTCTGGAGGAATAGGATGCGCAAGATCGTCGCCGGCAAGCTGCACGGCATCCACGTCACCGAGGCCAATCTCGACTACCATGGCTCGATCACGCTCGACCCTGACCATTGTGAGGAAGCAGGCTTCCTGCCGATGGAGTTCGTCGAGATATGGAACAAGAATTCGGGCGCGCGCATCTCGACCTATGTGATCCTCGGCGAACGCGGATCGCGCTCTTGCATCCTGAACGGCGCCGCGGCGCGCACCTGCCAGCCGGGCGATCAGATCATCATCTGCAACTCGGTCTATCTGGACGAGACAGAGCTGACAGCGCTCAAGCCACGCGTGCTGACCTTCGACAAAGACAATCACATCACCGAGCGATTGACGTATTCCGTCGAGCGCAATGCGGACGGGGGCTACAGCTTCTCAATCCTCAACGAGGCTCGCAACGCCCTCCCCGTACCCGCGCTGGTAGGCAGTTCATAACTGACCACGCTCGCTATCGAACAGACTTCTGCACGCGCTCAGCGGACCAGCAACAAAGGCTTTTGACGATGAAGATGGGAACGAACGCCGAACTCAATAGGAACCCGGCCATAGAACTAATCAACGGAGCGCTGCCCCGATGGAACCGCGCAGGGGCCGAGGCTACCCACGGCATGCCGTTCAACGACTTGCTCTTTCTGGCTCAGACGATCCATCGCCAGAATTTCGATCGAAACCGGGTGCAGCTGTCGCAGCTCATCAGCATCAAGACCGGCGGCTGCCCGGAGGATTGCGGCTATTGCAGCCAGTCGGCGCACCACCCGTCGGGGCTCAAGGCCTCGAAGCTGATCGAGGTTGAACGCGTCGTCGCCGAGGCCAGGAAGGCGCGGGACGCGGGCGCCACGCGCTATTGCATGGGCGCCGCCTGGCGCAGCCCGAAGGAGCGCGACATGGAAGCCGTGGTCGCCATGATTGAGGGCGTGAAAGCGCTCGGCATGGAGACCTGCATGACGCTCGGCATGCTCGATCTTGACCAGGCGCAACGGCTCAAGCAGGCCGGCCTCGATTACTACAACCACAACATCGACACCTCCGAGCGCTACTACAGTGAAATCATCTCGACCCGGACCTTTGCAGACCGCCTGGAAACGCTCGCCATTGTCCGCGAGGCGGGCATCAAGGTCTGCTGCGGCGGCATTATCGGCATGGGAGAAGAGAAGGCCGACCGCATCGCTATGCTGGTCACGCTCGCCAACCTGCCGGAGCCGCCGGAAAGCGTGCCGATCAATATGCTGATCCCGATCAAAGGCACGCCGCTTGCCGAGGCCGACCCGATCGATCCGATCGAGTTCGTCCGCACCGTCGCGCTCGCCCGCGTCATGATGCCGAAGTCCTATGTGAGGCTCTCCGCCGGCAGGACGGCGATGAGCGACGAGATGCAGGCGCTGTGCTTCTTCGCGGGTGCGAACTCCATCTTCGTCGGCGACACTTTGCTGACCGCCGAGAACCCGGGAGAGGATAAGGACAGCGCTCTTTTCCGCCGGCTCGGTATCAAGCCGGCTGCGCGCGAGGCCCTATGAAGGGGCGAGCTTTGCTCGACCGTTACGAGGCGACTTTGCGTGGCATGGCCCGTAAGAACCGGTTGCGGACCCTGAGCAGCCGCTCAGGCCTCGACTTTGCCTCCAACGACTATCTCGGCCTCGCGCGGTCGAGACGAATGGCGGAGGCGGTTGGTACGGCACTCGCCAATGGCACGTCCGTCGGCGCGACCGGCTCGCGGCTTCTGCGAGGCAACGATTGCAAGCACGAGTTGCTCGAAGCCAAGGCAGCCGAGTTCTTCGGCGCCGAGCGGGCGCTGTTTTTCGGCGGCGGCTATATCGCCAATTTCGCGGTGCTGATGACCCTGCCGCAGAAGGGTGATCTGATCGTGCTGGATAAGCTGATCCATGCCAGCGCGCATGAGGGGGCGCGAGCCGGCCGTGCCGAAGTGACGGAAGCCGCGCACAACGATGCGGACACGGTGGACGATTCAATCCGGGCCTGGCGCGCAAGGGGTGGAACCGGCCGCGTGTGGATTGTGGTAGAGAGTCTCTACAGCATGGACGGCGACCGGGCTCCGCTCGCCGAGCTGATCGAGGTCGCGGACCGCCACGATGCATTCCTGTTCGTCGACGAGGCGCACGCCACCGGCGTCTACGGTCCAGACGGACGTGGCCTCGCCCACGATCTCGAAGGCCGCTACAATGTCGTGGTGCTGCACACCTGCGGCAAGGCGCTAGGGGCATCCGGCGCTCTGGTTACCGCGCCTGCGGTTCTATGCGACTATCTCGTCAACCGCTGCCGCCCCTTCATCTACGCCACAGCGCCCTCGCCACTAATGGCGGCGGCGGCCACCGAGGCGCTCGCCATTCTTCGTGACGAACCGGAGCGTCGCGAGCGGCTGACCGGTCTCGTCGAATTTGCCTGTGAGGCGATCAAAACACGCTGTGGTATTACGCCGAGCGGCTCGCAGATCCTGCCGGTCATCGTCGGCGACAATGCCCGCACGATGGCGCTGGCCGCGGCGCTGCAGGCGCGCGGCTTCGACGTGCGCGGCATCCGCCCGCCGACCGTGCCCCAAGGTAGCGCGCGTCTGAGGATTTCGCTGACGCTCAATGTCGATCGCGTCAACGTTGCCGCCATGATCGAGGCGCTGGCGGAGGAATGGGAGCGCATCAAGGCGTGAACAGGACCCTCGTCATCACGGGCACTGATACCGGAATCGGCAAGACAGTTGTCGCGGCCGGTCTCGCCGGCCTGCTGTGCGGCGCCTACTGGAAACCCGTGCAGTCGGGCCTTGACGGCGAAACCGACAGCCAGACGGTTGCACGCCTCGGCGAACTGACGCCCGAGCGGATCCTGCCCGAAGCCTGGCGCCTGACGCGGCCGCTATCGCCGCATCGTGCCGCCGAGCTCGAGGGCGTGACGATCGACCCCGACCGCCTCGTCCTGCCCGAAGTCGAATGTCCCTTGATCGTGGAGGGCGCCGGCGGCCTGATGGTGCCGCTCACCCGCAAGATCCTGTTCGTCGACGTCTTCGCCCGGTGGCAAGCGCCGGTGGTGCTGTGCGTGCGCACCGCCCTCGGCACGATCAACCACACGCTGCTTTCGATCGAGGCGCTGCGCCGCCGCGACATCCCGTTGCTCGGCGTGGCCTTTATCGGCGAGGCAATGCCGGACACGGAGTGCACGATCGCTGGAACCGGCCAGGTGCGCGTGCTCGGCCGCCTGCCCTTGCTCGACCCGCTGACGGCCGGGATCCTGCGCGCGGCCATGACGTCATACTTCGACATGGCGGCATTCGATGAGGTCAAAGAATGAACGGCTCGGCGGTCTGGCATCCCTTCACCCAGCACGCCGTCGAACCGGCCATGCCGTCCGTGGTCTGGACAGAAGGGGCCTGGCTGCAGACGAATGACGGAACGCGCATCCTCGACGCCATATCCTCATGGTGGGTGGTCACCCACGGCCATCGCCACCCGAAGATTATGGACGCGATCCGGAATGCGACCGAGACTTTGGACCAGGTGATCTTCGCCGGACTCACCCATGAGCCGGCCGAGCAATTGGCATCGGCGCTGGTTGAAATGACGCCTTCGGGCCTCGACTGGGTTTTCTATTCGGACAGCGGGTCGACCAGCGTCGAGGTGGCGCTGAAAATGGCGTTGGGGTTCTACCGCAACAACGGTGCGCCGCGCTCGCGCATCGTCGTGATGGAATCGAGCTACCACGGCGACACCATCGGGGCGATGAGCGTCGGCGCGCGCGGCGTCTTCAACGCCGCCTATGAGCCTCTGCTGTTCGAGGTCGACACCATCCCCTTCCCCGCGGCAGGCCTCGAGCAGAAAACGCTCGACCGCTTTGAACAGCTGGCGCGTGACCGCAGGGTTGCAGCGTTGATCGTCGAGCCGCTGGTGGTCGGCGCCGGTGGCATGCTCATGTATCCCGCCTGGGTTCTCGCAGAACTCAAGCATATTGCCGCGCGTTCCGAGACGCTTTTCATCGCCGACGAAGTCATGACCGGTTGGGGCCGGACCGGTACCGTGTTCGCCTGTGAGCAGACCGGAATCTCGCCGGATATCCTGTGCACATCCAAGGGGCTGACCGGCGGCGCGATCCCACTTGCCGCAACGCTTGCCACCGATGCGATCTTCCGTGCGCATTACTCCAAAGATCGCGCGAAGGCCTTCTTCCATTCGAGCTCTTACACCGCGAACCCGATCGCTTGCGCGGCAGCACTCGCGAATGTCGGCATCTGGAACGATGAGCCTGTGGGGAAGCGCGTGGCTGCCCTGGCACGGATGCAGGCGGAAAAAGTTGCGCGGTTCAGCGAGGATCCGCGCTTTGAGGATGTGCGCACGACCGGCACCATCGCCGCGCTGGACCTGCGCGTCGGCAATGCCGGCTATCTGGCCGAGGTCGGCCCAAGGCTGCGCGCCTTTTTCCTCGAGCGCGGATTGCTGGTCAGACCGCTTGGCAACGTCATCTATGTGTTGCCGCCCTATTGCGTGACATCGGGCGAGCTCGACCGGCTCTATGAGGCCATCGACGAGGCGGCCGAGCCTGCAAGCGACAGCACATGAGCCGCGCGGCGCGCATCATCGGCTTTGGCCATCACGTGCCGCCGCGCAGGGTCGGCAATGCCGAGATCGAGGCAAGCCTCGGGCTGGAAGAAGGTTGGATCGAGGGACGCACCGGCATCCGCTCGCGTTTCTGGGCGGAGCCCGGCGACACGCTCTCTGGGCTGGCCACAAAAGCCGGCGACATGGCTCTCAATACCACCGACATCGATTGCAAGGAGATCGGCCTGCTTCTGCTCGCCACCTCGACACCGGACCACCTGCTGCCGCCGAGCGCGCCGCTGGTCGCCCATCAGCTCGGTCTCTCCAATGCCGGTGCCGTCGACCTGGCAGGCGCCTGCGCCGGCTTTATCTACGCCCTGACCTTCGCCGATGCCTTTGTCCGGATGTACGGCAAGCCGGCCCTGGTCATCGCTGCCAATATCCTCAGTCGCCGGATCAACTCGGCCGAGCGGGCGAGTGCGGTGCTCTTTGCCGACGGCGCCGGCGCGGTGGTGCTCGCCCCTTCCAAAGATCCCGGCCACGGCATCCTGGGGTGCTCGGTTGCCGCGGACGGGTCGGCCTATCGCCTGATCCATATTCCGGCGGGTGGCAGCAACCGTCCATTTTCCCACGAGATCGACATCGCCGAAACTCGCATGACCATCGCCGACGGCCGCGCGGCCTTCGCCAAGGCCGTCGAGATGATGAGCCGTTGCTCCATCGAGGCGCTGGCGGCGGCCTGCGTATCTGCGCCAGACGTCGCCCGTTTCGTGCCGCATCAGGCAAATGCCCGAATCTTCAACGCGGTCGGCAAGGCGCTCGGGATCGAGGATCAGCGCATCGTCAAAACGATCGCTGAGTATGGAAACTCGTCAGCCGCGACGATCCCCCTGTCGCTGTCGATCGCGCACTGCGCCAAACCCTTTCGGCCTGGTGAGAGACTGCTCTTGGCGGCGGCTGGTGCGGGCCTTACGGGCGGGGCGCTGGTGGTGGGCGTTTGAGTAAACAGGCCGAACGATGGCCCGACATCGACGCTTTACTCGCGTTCCGCTCTGGGAGGGCTCTGAATTGATCCCAAGCTTCCCATTGGTTATCGCCTACAGGAAGGAAAGGCACTGGATCCCGCTGGAGCATGGCTGATCGAAAAATTTGCTTCTCATAGATAGTATAGTTGCGCGAATCCTTCTGGAGCTCGTCTGAAATGTTGCCTGAGCGCCTCGTCGCCGCCTTCCTCAGCCGCCAAGCTCCGAGCCCGAAAGGGGCGATTATCATCGCTCCGATGAACATCTGACGCGGTCGCGATTTTCGGGTCATACCGCGTCAGCCCGTTTTTCTAAGAATGTGGACTTGTTTGACCAGCAAGAGAAGAAGGTCCTCATTGTGCCGGTCATCATCCCAACCCCATGACGATCATGATCGGGCCGGCCGCGATCTGAAGCAAGCGTCCGGCGCGCTTCATGCCTTTCAGCCGCTCGGCGAGGCTTTCGCTGACACACGCCGACAGCGGGAAGGAAACACCCAAGGCCGGCTGAATAAAGGCCGAGCAGTGCGATCCCATTCGATGCGGTTGAGGAAAGCGCGCTGACGGTGAGGATCGCCCGAGAACCGGTCCGATGCAGGGAGTCCAGCCGAGCCGAAAGCAAGACCCAGAGTACCAGAATATAAGCGCCGAGCGGTCGGCCGCCGGCCAGGCTGCCATCAAAGCGAAATTCTTGCTCCAACCACGGCAAACCGCACCAGGCCGGTCATGAACAGCCCGAAGAGAACGACAATCACCCGCCGAGAATTTTGGTTCGATGGCGGTAGGCCAGAAGCAGGCGGCTTATTGCCGTGGCGCTCGCCCCCAGCGCCACGAATAAGGTCGAGAAAGTGAGAACGACAAGGCGCTGAGGAGCAATATGGAAGCCGGCTGCCAACAAAACGGGTATGGTCCGCCGACTACAGTGTTGCCGACCATATAAGAGATATAGCCCGCACAAGAGGCAGCACGCATGGCGAGATTGCACGGCCGCCAAGGCGGTCAAAAATGCCAATTTTGCAGATGTGGAAAGACCGAACCTGAGCCTTTGCGCGCGCATTGGCGATCGAGCGTTGCAGCCGGGCCACCTCGACCACCCCGGGGATCACGTCGTCGCCGACCACCAACGCCGGCGTGCCGGTGATGTACAGATCGTTGGCGAGCGCGCGATTGCGCGCGATGGCGCCTGCGATGGCCGGGTCTTCCATGTCCCGCTTGAGCTGCTCAACGTCGAGGCCCACACGTCCTGCGATGGTTAAAGAGGTCCTTTCGTTGACCAGGCCGTGAAAACCCATAAGGGCGAGGTGGAACGCCTCATACTTTCCCTGTTTGCGGGAGGCGAGCGCCGCCACCGCGGCGAATTCGGAAGCGGGTCCCAGGACCGGGAACTCTTTAAACACAAGCTTCACATTGAGATCGTCCTTGACGGCTTGCTGGAAATTGACGGCTTCCGCCCGGCAATCCAGGCAGTTGTAGTCGAAGAATGCGACCAGAGCGACGTCGCCTTCCGGATTGCCGGCGATTGGCGCAGCCGGGTCGTTGAAGAGTGCGTCGCGCCGCTCCGGAATGAGGATCCGCAACTCCGCCGCGAGCTGGCGCTGGTCTTCCAGCCGGTGCAGGCCCTCGACGATGTAAGGATAGTGCAGTAGCAGCGCCAACCCGGAAAAAAGCAGGGCAAGGACTGAAAGAGCGATAAGGCCGGCAGTTAAATTAGACATGGGTCGGGCTCCAATCAACAGTGAACGGCAGGGCAGCAACTGCTGGCGTATCGGCGTAAAAGTGGGTCATTGCTTTTGATCGCTTGCCCAGCGGTTCCCGCAATACGGGAAGTTGCTGGGGCTCATAGCTATCGATGCCGGTACCATCTCGCGGTTCCTATGACGGCTTCGCGCCAACGGCCGACCCCAATCCCTGAGCGGCGCTCGCGCGAGCTAGCCAGCCACGACCGCCGTTCGCCACGCCGGGCCACTTGACCCTCCACCGCCAAAGCGCCGAAGGGTCCGCTCGCGAAGGCCTCTGCCAATCGTCCTTCATCGGGCTCGCCCTCCAGCGAGCGACGACGAGTGTTCCCACTGCGTAGCCGAGGAAATTCGTCAGCGCCCGGCATTCCGACATGAAGTGGTCGACGCCAAGGATCAGCGCCATGCCGGCGGCCGGGGCGGTCGGGACGACAAAGAGCGTTGCAGCTAACGTGACGAAGCCTGCACCGGTAATGCGAATTGCTCCCTTCGAAGGGAGCATGGCGACAAGAAGCAGCAGGATCCGACCGCCGATCGAGAGATCGGTATTCGTCGCCTGCGCGATGAAGAGGGCCGCCAGCGTCATGTAGATATTGGTGCCGTCCAGATTGAAGGAATATCCGGTCGGGATGACGAGACCCACGACCGAGCGCTTGGCGCCGGCCTTCTCCATTTTCTCCATGAGAGAGGGCAGCGCGGCCTCCGAGGAGGACGTTCCGAGGACCAGCAGCAGCTCTTCTTTGATGTAGCGGATGAGAGAAAAGATCGAGAAGCCGTTGTAACGACAGACCGCGCCGAGAACCCCGAACACGAAGAGGAAGGCAGTGAGATAGAACGTCGCGACCAGCATCGCGAGGTTGACCACCGAACCGATGCCGTA
>NZ_FOSL01000055.1 GCF_900114255.1 Neomesorhizobium albiziae
TGCTGCGGATGAAGGAGCGGTCGCAATGAGCATCGCCTCTTCTTCCGCAAGCCAACCGGGCACTTTCTCAGTTGCTCGCCGCGCTTCCCAAAAGGCGCTGCGCCGTCATCGGATAACCGAGACGCTCGCCGCTTGGTCGCTCGCCGGCCCGGCGCTCGTTCTGCTCATTGGTCTTTTCTTTCTGCCGCTCTTCGCCGTCTTTGCCATCGCGCTTACCGACTGGCAGTTCGGGACGAGCTCGCTCTCCTTCGTCGGCCTTGAAAATTTCGAGGAGGTCTTCTCCGACGAGGGCTTCCGCGCCTCGCTGGTCAACACGATCGTCTACGTCGCGATCGTCGTGCCCGGTACGATCGTCCTCGGCCTTGCGATCGCGCTTTTGATCGAAGGCGGCAAGTCTTTCCGCGCCTTCTACCGCGCCATTCATTTTCTGCCCTATATGGCGACGCTGGCTGCCATGGCGATCGCCTGGGAGGCGCTGCTTCACCCCACCATCGGCCTCGTCAACCAGACACTCACGGGCCTCGGTCTGCCCACCGCCAACTGGCTGCGCGACGAGAACACGGTGCTGCCGGTGCTGGCAATCATCGGCATCTGGCAGAACCTCGGCTTCGCCATGGTGCTCTTCCTCGCCGGCCTCAAGTCGATCCCGCAGGACCTCTATGACGCAGCCGACATCGATGGCGCCGACGCCTGGCTTGACCGTCTGCGTACGGTCACCGTGCCGATGCTCGGGCCGGTGACCATGTTCGTCTTCATCGTTGTTGCACTCAGAGCTTTCGAGACCTTCGACACCGTACAGGTGCTGACGCAGGGCGGGCCCGGACATGCTTCAGAACTCCTGCTCTTCACGCTCTACCGCGAGAGCTTCGAGTACTTGCGCACCGGCTATGGCGCCTCAGTAGCCGTGGTCTTCCTCTTCATCATCGTCGCGCTGACGCTCATCCAGGCCCGCGTCATGGACAAGAGGGTTCACTACCAATGAGCGCCCCTCGCTTCGCGCCACCCTCCGCCATTCTCCGCCATGCGGCGCTGCTGATCACGGGAGCGTTGATCCTGGTTCCCTTCGTCTGGATGGTCTCGCTCTCGATCAAGCCACCCGGAGAGATCTTCCGCGCCTCCTTCTCCTTCTGGCCGGAGCAGTTTTATGGGATCGAGAACTACACGAAGGCACTGACCAACTCGCCGCTGCCACGCTACATGCTCAACGGAATTTTCGTCTGCGCGATGATCCTCGCGCTCCAGATTGCCGTTTGCGCGCCCGCGGCCTATGCCCTGGCCAAACTGAACTTCGCCGGCCGCAACCTGCTCTTCGCGTTGGTGCTGATCGCGCTGCTTTTGCCGCACGAGGTGCTGGCTCTGCCGCTCTTCATCCTAGGCGCCAAGCTCGGAATATTGAACACCTACGCGGCGCTGGTCTTTCCGTACGTCGTCTCGCCGTTCGGCATCTTCCTGTTCCGGCAGTTCTTCAAGACCATTCCCGACGACGTCGTCTATGCCGCAAGGCTCGACGGATTTTCCGAACTCGCCATCGTCTGGCGCATCATGGTGCCGATGGCGCTGCCGGCGATCATCGCCTTCGGCATCTTCTCGGTTGTTTCGCATTGGAACAGCCTGTTCTGGCCGCTGATTGCCGTACGTGATCAGAACCTGATGCCGCCGCCGCTTGGCATCATGGCCTTCAAGAACGAGGAGGCCGGCAACGACTTCGGCCCCCTCATGGCGGCATCAACCCTCGTCGTCCTCCCACTCATCATCGCCTTCCTCTCCGCCCAACGCTGGTTCGTTGAGGGGCTCACAGGCGGAGCAGTCAAGTAAGCCAACCAATCGTTAAACGGAGCTTCACTATGTCCCCTATCACGAGACGAGACGCACTTATTGGAGCGGGCGCGACCGCCGCAACGTTCCTCCTCAATAGCAGCCCACTGCTGGCCGAGGAGCGTATCGAATTGCGCGTCACCGCAGCGCCCTCGACTGTCGCCGATATGTACAGGTCAATCGCGGAGGCTTTCGGAGCCCAGCATCCCAACATTTTGGTCAACCTTGACACGACCCAGCGCGATTATGACGCCCTCGTGGATGACACGCTTCGTGACGTGATGACCGGCCAGTTGGCTGATGTTTCCATCCAGGGAAACAATAAAATTCGTCTCTTTGTGGACCGCGGCCTTGCCGTCCCTCTCAACGACTACCTGGCAGAGGAAGCAAAATCGCCATCCAGTACGTTGTCGCCGTCCGTGGCTTCGATCGGTCAGTTTGGCGATAAGGTTTACGGGCTAGGGCTCTCGGTGTCCACACCCATCGTTTTTTACAATCTCGATCTGGTCAAGAAGGCCGGTGTGGACGCAGCCGCCCTTCCCGTCACATGGGAAGGCATCCTTGATCTCGCGGCAAGGATCCATGATCCGAAGACCAACACTCTTGGCGGGTATCTGAATTATACCGGCGGGGGTTGGATGTGGACGGCCCTGATCGAGAGCCAGGGTGCACGAATGATGACCGCCGATGAAGGGAAAGTGGGTTTCGACGGGCCCGAGGGGCTGAAGGCCTTGCAGATCTTGAAGTCCTTCGGCGAGATCGGGCAATCCGCAGTAGACATGCCGCGCGATCAGGTCCGGCAACTTTTCTCCTCGGGAAATCTTGGCATCCTGGTCGATTCAAGCTCCAACCTTGGCAACTTCGAACGGCAAGCTGGCGGACGCTTTGACATCGTCACCCGCGCTTTTCCCCTTCTTTCGCCGGATGCGCGCTTGCCGGCAGGCGGTGCGCTCGGTGTGGTCTTTGCCAAGGATCCGGCGCGCCAGAAAGCAGCCTGGGAGTTCGTGAAATTTGCCGCCAGTGCAGAGGGGCAGACGATAATCGCCGACAAGTCCAGCTACATGGTGGCAAACAGCCTTGTCGCGACCGACGCTGCCCTGCTCGGTGGATATTATGCCGAAAAACCAAACATGGCGCCGGTTGTCGATCAGTTGTCCATTCTCGCCGGGTGGTACGCCTTTCCTGGACAGAATGGCAACAAGATCACCAAGGTCATGGAGGACCATTTGCAGTCCGTCGTCACGCTCAGGGTCGAACCGGCAGAGGCACTGGCTGCCATGTCACAGGACGTGACGGCCCTTCTCCCGCGCTGAGGCTCGCCAGGCCATCAACACCAATGGCGATTGGGATGATGTCCTGTCCACCGCTTTGGCGACGCACCCCGTATACAGGACTCGTTTGCGTGAGACAGGTATCCGCCCCCCTGCTCCATGGATTGTCGGTAGTGACGTCGTGCCAGACCGGCGAAGATCGTGTCAGGCCGGCCAGATCCGTGTTGCTCGGCCGCGCGGAGATCGGGCTGACCCGGCGTGGCCCGAATGCGTTCAGGGGCGTCGGGATGATCGGTCGACCGCGACGACCTGAGAGCCCGCCCCGCCATGCTCAGCGAACAAGACCATAGAAACAGGATTTGTTGTGACACCTTCGGACACGCTTAGTCATCCCTTCCCTGAACAGACAGGAGACGCGGGATCGCGCAGATCTGCCGCGGGCGAATTGCGCGAAACCCCTGACTCTGCTCCCGTCGAATACCGGACGGCAACGGACCTTGCTGCCGCGCTGGTGGCCCGCAAAATTTCATCCCTAGAACTGGTCGAGAATGCTATCGCCTACATCGAAGCAGTCGATGAGAAGATCAACGCCGTCGTGGTGCGCGATTTCGACCGGGCTCGCGACGCCGCGCGCTTGGCGGATGCCAAACTCCATCGGGGAGCGCGCGCTCCGCTGCTCGGCATTCCGATAACGGTCAAAGAGCATTTCCACGTTGCGGGGCTGCAGACGACATGGGGAAACCCGGCCTATCACGAATGGCGATCGAACATTGATGCTCTCGCGGTTCAGCGGTTGAAGGCTGCCGGGGCGGTTCTCCTTGGCAAAACCAACGTACCAAACCAAAACGGAGACTGGCAAAGCTACAATGACATCTATGGAACGACCAACAACCCCTGGAACCCAGCATTTACTCCAGGCGGGTCGTCCGGCGGAGGGGCTGCGGCACTCGCTGCCGGTTACGTCCCGCTGGAGCTTGGGTGGGACGGCGGCGGCTCATTGCGGACGCCAGCGCATTTTTGCGGAGTATTCTCACACAAGGCGTCGCTCAACCTGGTGCCTCTGCGTGGCTTGAGCCCTCCGGATGCGCCCATCGTTCCGCGACGCGACGAAGGAGCCGCGATCGGCCCAATGGCGCGTGGCGCAATCGATCTGGAATTGGCTTTGTCAGTCGTCGCCGGACCCGACGAACTGTCGGATGGAGTTGGTTATAATCTTTCGCTGCCCCCGGCACGTCATGCGCAACTCGCTGATTTCCGCGTGCTTATGATCGACCAGCATCCGTTATGCCCTACCTCCGATAGCATTCGCATCGCGTTGAATGACATGGGCGACCGCCTTTCCAAGGCCGGTTGCACCGTTCTGCGCCATAGCCCGAAACTTCCGGATCTGGCACTCACGTCCCAAGTATTCGAGAAGCTCAGTTTCGCCAAGCGGAGCGCGAAGCTGCTGCCAGAAGAACGCACCGAAATTGAGCGGCGGGCGCGGGAGTTGGCCCCGCACGATCACAGCCTGGTCGCCTGCATGTTACGCGGCTACCTGATAAGCCACGCCGAGTGGGTGGCGCTATGCCAGCTTCGAGATGACTTGCGAGCCCGATGGCAGGCCCTGTTCGAGGATGTCGACGTTGTATTGTGTCCGCCATTCTCCGTCCAGACGTTCAAGCATGACCATTCGCCGATGCTTTCCCGCAAAATAGAAATCAACGGCACGTCGAGGCACTACCGCTGTGATTTGCACGCCTGGGCCGGTATCGCCAACATGATCGGGTTACCGTCGACGACCATGCCCATCGCGGAGAGCAACGGTCTGCCGATCGGCATGCAAATCATGGGTGGCTTTCTAGAAGACCGGACGACTCTAGGTTTTGCTGCGCTTGTCGAACTAGATTTTGGCGGGTTTAGGCCACCGTGCTGTAGCCCGACGCGGCGGAATTCGTGAGTTCTCCCACGTTGCCTCTACGTAAACGTGTTCAGTTCCCGGATCGCTGGCGTGACCGGCGATCCGGCGGAGATCAGTTCAGCCGTGAAGGGTGGGCCACGCCCTTGCTATTGGCGCCGACATGCAAGAGACAAAGTGCGCCCGGTGGCTACGGGCCAATCCTCTCGGACTGTCAGGCATTCCTTAGCGAACGAAGAGGAAGCAAAGATGAGTTCCACCAGCGTCTGGACAGACATCGATCTCGAGCGCGAAGGCCGCTCCCAAGGGTATATCCGGGTACCCTATTCCGGAAACGACACCGGCCACGGCTGGATCCCCGTGCCAATCGTCGTTTTCAAGAATGGGGAGGGGCCAAGCGTTCTCTTGATGGCCGGTAACCACGGCGATGAATACGAGGGCCAGGTCCTCCTCATGAAACTTGTGCAGAGCCTTTCGGTCGACAGGGTCCGGGGAAGGCTCATCGTCTTGCCTGGCGTGAATTCGCCAGCTGTGGCAGCAGGTACTCGGCTTTCTCCTATCGACGACGGCAATCTCAATAGAATATTTCCGGGCGACCCGGACGGCACGCCGACCCAGATGATCGCCCATTACATTGACAGCGGGCTGCTGCCACAGGTCCGCTACTGCTTCGATTTTCATTCAGGCGGCTATTCCTCGGAATTCATGCCAATGGCGCATCTCGCTGCACCGGACGACCCTGAGTTGCGCGCCCAGGCGATCGGCTTCCTCAAGGCCTTCGCCATGCCCAATTCGATCCTGGTCGAAGGATTGATTGGTGGGGGAAAGCGTCTCCTCGGGTCGTGTCGACGTCTGGGGGTCGGTCACATGTCGACAGAGCTTGGTGGTGCCGGGGCCTTTTCCATCGAGGCATACCGGGCCGCCGAACGAGGGCTGCCCCGGCTCTTGCACCATGTCGGCGTCCTGTCTGATGTGGACGAGCAGGCGCCGCCGAAAACGCGCTTTTTCGTTCGCCAACCGATGCGGGATTTCGTCTTCGCCGAGGCGACAGGTGTCTTCGAAGCTTATGTCGGACTGGGTGAGACGGTGGAAGTTGGTGCGCCGGCCGGAGCTATCCATTTCACCGAAACGCCGTGGCGCGAGCCCCATCCCGTCGTTTTTACAAGCAGCGGAACCGTCTTGTGCAAGCGCAGCCCCGCACGCACCAAGATCGGCGACTGCCTCTATGTGATTGGAACGCCGCTGGACGTCCAATGACCGCGCAAATGCCGCAGACGACCTCTCATGTCCCGTCGTCTGCAGCGGTCAGATGGCGCAACGGATCAACGCAATACCGAAAGAAGAAAGACATGACGACGATCGATGCGGACATGTTGGCGGCCATCAAGAAGCACAAGGAGCTTCAAGAGGCTGACGGTGGGATTCCCGATACGTTGATCGAGAACCGCCGGCAGCAAGATTGCCTGGCCCCGTATTGGTCCGACGGCGCTCCGGCCGTCGCGAACATTGAGGACCGGACGATCCCCATTCTGGGCGGAGAGCGAGAACTCCGCATCTATCGGCCTCACAACGTGAAGTCAGATGCGGTCATTCTGTTCTTGCATGGCGGCGGCTGGGCAAGGGGAACGATTTCTACAGGCGACTGGCCATGCCACACATTTGCGGCAGAGACCAATCTTACCGTTGTCTCACTTGCCTACAGTCTTGCGCCGGAAGCTCCGTTCCCTGCCGCGATCAACGATATCCGTGCTGCGATGGACTGGTGCGCAGAGCATGGCGACGAGTTGGGGTTCGACGGACATCGTATTTTCCTGACGGGGACTTCCGCAGGCGGAAACCTGTCGCTCACAACCGCGCTGGCGAGACGCGATCGCGGTGAGTTCATGCCAATTGGGCTCGGGCTGCTGTTTGGGGCTTATGGAGACAACCTGGAAACCGATAGCTACAAGGAATACGGTCCCGGTCAGTTTGGCCTCTCCTATGCCAGGATGAAGCAGTATTTCGAATGGTATGTGCCGGCCGGAAAAACCTCTCGTGACCCCCTGATTTCGCCGCTCCATGCGGATCTGTCCGGACTGCCGCCGACCTTTATCGGCGTCGCGGAATTCGATGTCCTTCGTGACGACTCTTTCTTGCTGGCGGGCAGGCTCGCTGCAACGGCAACGCCCCTGACTGTGCGCTATTATGAAGGCCTTGCCCACGGTTACGCGGTGTTTGCCCGGAACGTGCCGGCCGCACGCCGCGCCTTGTCGGACACGGCAGCCTTTTTCCGCGAAGTCGCTTCGTCCCCTCATGGCGATGAGGTTGAGGCGCAATGATGTCTGACCTGACCGATTCGCGGGGCCTTTTCCTCGCAGGTCCTGGGGTGACCGATTGTCATGTCCATATTTTTGGATCGAGCCGCGATGTATCAGAACCACGTTTTCCGCATCCGGAAGAGTCCGCAACATTGGCGGATGTCGAAAAGCTCGGCGCACCGCTCGGCGTTCGGCGCTACGTCCTGACGCAGCCCAGCTTTCTCGGCTTCGACAACAGCCTGATAATGGACACGCTTGAGACACGCCCGGACGATTTCCGGGGAGTGGTCTGGCTGGCGCCGTCCGAACCTCCCGCCTCAGTCGCCAAGCTCGCGGCGAAGGGCATCGCCGGACTGCGCTTTCCCCTGAAATACTCCAACAGCGTTCCCGACTGGTCTGCGTATTCGGATCTCTTCGTGGCCGCCGCGCAGAGCAATGTGCATGTCGAGCTTAACCTGGCAGGTCGCTCGCTCGTAAAGGCCGTTCACAAGACCCTCGAGCATGACGGACAGGTGGTCCTGGCGCATCTGGGGATGTTCGATCGGGACCTGGGTCCCGATGACGATCCCGTATTCGATGCGGTCATGGAAGCCGCGCAGACGCGGCGCGTCTGGATAAAGCTGTCCGCCGCGTACGCCTACCAGAAGGCTCACGCGGATCGTGCCTGCGAACGCATCCTTGATTGCGTTGGGCCTGATCGCACGGTCTGGGGTTCGGACTGGCCGCATGTCGGTCCAAGGCTCGACCGACAGGAGACGTATGCAACGACATTGGCGTGGCTTCTGCGCATCGCGACCGGGGATGCCATTCGTCGGCAGATTTTCGTGAAATCGCCGGAGAAGCTGTACGGCTTCACGCCTGCCGATCAGCCCCCAGCACCAACCCAATCTTAGAGAAATGGAAGAACAACATGACCAACGCCGGTTTCATCCCGCCCACGCCGATCAGTCTCGAGCGCTCGACTCCGCCCGCTTCGGCATATTTGAAACCTGCGGTCCAAGAAGGGCTGCGGGTGCTTAGCGAATTGCCGCAGATTGACAACGTTTTGAGGATGCACCGGTTCTCCGGCACGGAAGAGGACAAGTCGACAGCGGCAAAGTGGCTGGCCGCTCGCTTCGAAACTTCCGTGGATCCGAAGCGGATCATCCTTACCAACGGCGCTCAGAATGCCATGGTCCTTGCGCTGGGCTCCATTGCGGGACCGGGCGACACGGTTCTGATGGAGCCGCTGAGCTACCACGGTTTCCGAAAGCAGGCGCATCTTCAGGGTATCCGTACCGAATTCATTGCCATGGATGATGACGGCGCCGAACCGGAGGCGTTCGAACGTGCGTGCCGTGAGTTCAAACCCAAGGCGCTGTTTCTGATGCCAACCGTTCACAATCCGACGACCATCGTCATGTCGCGGCAGCGTCGGGAGGAGATCGCCCGGATCGCGCGCAAATACGGGGTCGGAATTATCGAGGATGATGTCTACGGACTCCTTCCGCAGGGTGTTCCGGTCCCCTTCGGGGCATTGGCTCCGGATATCACCTGGCACATCACAAGCTTCGCCAAATGCGTCGGGGCAGGCGTGCGGGTGGGTTACCTCATAGCGCCTGATGACAAGGCAGCGCGGAAGACATGGGATCGCTTCTACGGCATGTCGTCGTGGTACCCGGCGTCGCTATCGGTGGAACTGCTGAACCTGTGGCTTGCGAACGGTGCGATCGCCAAAATGGTGTCCGGTGTGCGCGAAGAGGCCGTCGCCAGACAAAAGATCGCGGTGGATTGTCTCGGTGATATTCCGTTTCAGACCCGGGACGACGCGCTCTTTCTTTGGGTCAATCTTGAAGGGATCATCGATCAGGACGAACTGGTCGCTCAATGCACCTCCAGGAATGTGATCATCAGGCCGGGCCGGCTGTTCGCAACGGATCCACAGCATGCCCCAAACTGTGTTCGCCTCGTGATCGGCAGCCCGGACAGCCCCGATGACCTGAAAGCGGCCATGGCGGTGATCGGAGAGCTGTTACAGTCCGCGCGGGGGGCAAGGGCGGCATCGCGAGCGATGGCCCAATGAATAGCGCTTTACGCTTCCTCATCGTCAGTTTCGACGGTCTCCGTCCTGATCTGGTCTCTCCCGACCTGACGCCCAACCTCTGCCGCTTGCGGTTCTTAGGCGTGACCTTGTCGAACCATCGCACCGTCTATCCCAGCGAGACCCGGTCTGTCTTTCCGAGCCTCGTGACTGGCGCCACGACCAACCAGCACGGCATGGTCGGAAACAAGTATGTCGACCGTTCCGTCGCGCCGCAGCGCTACATCGACACGGCCGATGCGGTTCTCCTTCGCCAGCTCGACCTTGAGAGCGGCGGACAATTGATGTCGGCACCCACGCTCGGTGAAATCCTTGCCGCATCTGGGAAAAGCCTTGCCGTTCTGGCGACCAACACGCCTGGCACTACCCGGTTGTTCCACCACAAAGCGGAAGACTTCGGACATATCCGCCTTTCGGGCCATTTCCGCGAGGCCTGCACGCCGGACGATGTATTGGCGGAAGCCGAAGCCCGCGTGGGCCCTCTGCCACCGGAGCCGCCGAAGGTCGAACCTGATACGGCCGGGCAGGACTGGATCACCTCGACCTTTCTCGAGGTGATCTGGCCGAAAGATCGGCCGGATGTCACGATCTTCTCCTACGGCGAGCCGGACATCACCTCGCATTTTCACGGCACGGGCGCCGAGGCGACCCGCGGCATCATCGCCCATTGCGACCGCCAGTTCGGTCGCTTGCTCGATTGGTGGGAAGCAGAGGGCCGCGCCGCCGGCGTGCAGATCATCGCGATCTCGGATCATGGACACATCACTGGCCATACCCGTGTGTCGGTGACCGACAGCCTGCGCGATGCCGGTTTTCGGCCTGGTATCGCACCCGCGGCGGATGTCGATGTCGTGGTCGTGCCGGGTCAGGTTGGAGCTCTCTATCTTGCTGACCCGAGCGACGAGCAGATCGGCCGGCTCGTAGCGACGATCACCAGTGAGCCGTGGTGCGGGCCTGTCTTTAGCCGCGCAAAGAATGAGACCGAGGGCGTCGCCCCCGGGAGCCTCGGTAACCATCTGGTCTTCGCCGATCATGCCCGCGCGCCAGATGTCTCCTTTTCCTTCCGAGCAGATGACGGCGTCGACCCCTTCGGCCTCTTAGGTAGCACGTTCTATGACAACGACCGCCCCACGGGCCTGGGCGTACATGGCGGTCTTCATCCGAAAGAACTGGCCGGCCTCGGTATTGTTGCCGGCTCAGCCTTTCCCGCGCAGGGTTCCGTTTCAACAATCCCGTCGGGCATCTGCGATTTCGCTCCGACCCTTCTGCACATTCTTGGGATTGCACCGCCCGAAAGCATGAGCGGGCGCGTCTTACACGAGGTTCTGGAACATGGATCGAAGTTGGCCCCGAACGTCCGCAGTGAAGCCTTCAAAGCAAGGCTAGGCAGTTTCAGGCAGGTTCTGCGCCGTGTTCACGTCGGAAGCGCCACCTACATCGAGGGCGGCACGGCGGTAGGGTGAGCAACCGTGAACAGCTCGAGTAGCCGCTCCGAAAACCGCAATCAAGGCGACGCCTCGATTGAAGATCAGCGGTTTTGTTGCAACGACAGAGTTGGGGCGCAGGGAGGGGTGGCCCGCCAACACTGCGCGTCCGAGGAATTGCTCGGGCGATCCGAGCCGATCCTCATCACAGGAGGACGAGCCGTGGTAGATTATAGGGACGGCGCCGACATGGTCCTCATCGACTCGAAGAAGAAGGACCCGTCGGAGATCGAGAGCTTCGCCCGCGCCTGGAAGCATGACGTTCCGCCGCATCGTTACAAACGGCGGCGTCCAGAACGTCCATGGGGACATCGTTTTGGTCGAAGAAGTCTTCCGCCTGCAGGGCATGAAAAAGACCAAGGCGAACGAAAAGCGTCTCCTTCGGTAGCGAGATATCTCCGTGACACACCCCACATCCAACGAGGCGTTAGTATCGCAAAGGCGACCGCTCGCACAACACCGAACGTCGCACGTGATCTTACCTCTTCGCCATTTCCACGCTGGCTACTTTCCTGTGGGCGATATCGGAGTCCGGAGCGAATGGCGGGCTCTTACTTAATCATTCTCCCCGGGAGCGCTAAAATGCTATCGCATATGCGCAAAATCATATCGAATTATTCGATGTACGTCATCCGAATGTAGCAATTCGAGCTTTTAAGGCCGACACGTCAGCGGGCACGGATGACGTTTCGACAGCGGCGTCTTCCTAGCGATGGCTCGGACCAAGGTGAGCGAGGAAATGACTAGACTATCAGGAAATTTAGATCCGGCATACATCCAACGAGAGGGCGCGGCGGTCGACCATCTCAGTGAAGCTGCAACACTGAAAGCCGCGCCTGCGGATATTACGGAGCCGCTACTCTCGGCTTACGGCAAGTCCGGTGCCAGCATGGACGAAATGCTAAGCTTGAGTGTGCGCGATGTGGCCGAGCATATCGAGATCGGGTCGATGAAGGCCGAAGCCTATGCCGCGCGCTTGCTCAAGCAGTATGCGGCGCATAAAGACCTCAACACCGTCATCTTCATCGATGAAAACCGTGTGCTAGCGGATGCGCGCGCGATCGATCAAACGCGCGCGAAAGGTGACAAGCTGGCACCGCTCACTGGAGTGCCGGTGGGCGTGAAGGACCAGGCCGACGTGGCCGGCTATCCTACCACCGCAGGCAATATCGCGCTCAAAGATTATATCGCTAAGAAGAGCGCTTGGGTGGTGCAGCAGGTCGTCAACAACGGCGCGGTGGTCTTCGCCAAGTTGAACTGTGCGGCGATGATTGGCCAGGTATTACCACGCCTGAACGGCGCGACCTCCTCGAACCCCTATTTCGGCTTCGTGCGCAATCCTTACGACCTCACTCGCATCCCGGGCGGTTCCAGCGGCGGTTCGGGTGCGGCGGTGGCGGCTCGGATAGTGCCGGTGGCGATCGGCGAGGACTGTAAAAGTTTAAACTTTATCTGACAGACGGTGTCCTAGTACTACAGTTGTAATTATTTTCAAATCGTGATTCTGCTCAAGCGTTTAGGACAGCTTGAGGAGAGCTTTTGGATGTCTGTTTCGGACTGG
>NZ_FOSL01000056.1 GCF_900114255.1 Neomesorhizobium albiziae
CGTCACCGCCATTGAGGAGCCTGAAAACTTCAAGAAGTCCCGCTCTGTTGGCGCCTGGCTTGGCCTGACGACTCGACGCTACCAATCCGGAGAGGTCGACTATGACGGCCACATATCCCGACGCGGCGACCACCATTTGCGCGGGCTTCTCTACGAAGCGGCGTCGGTCATTCTGACGCGTAGCTCAACCGAGAGCACCCTACGCACATGGGGCCTCAAGCTCCGGGAGAGGATCGGCTTCAAACGAGCCGCCGTTGCCGTAGCACGCAAACTGGCGGTGACAATGCATGCGATGCTCAAGACCGGCGAGTTCTTTGATCGGAACGCAGGAGCCACAACATGAAATTTTGCGGATAGCGTTCAAGATCTGAGCGCCTGAGACGTCCCTGTTGGGATGGACGGCTCCCGTTCGGCACCGAATGTGCCAAATTGAGGTCGTTGTAGACATCAAACGAAGGAGGCCGTCCGTGGAACAGATTATCCGCATAGGTATGGATACATCAAAGCATGTCTTTCAGCTGCATGGTGTGAACGCAGCTGAGCAACCGGTGCTGCGCAAGAAATTGCGCCGCAAAGAGATGTTGGAGTTTTTCAGGAAATTGCCCGCGACGGTAATTGCAATCGAAGCCTGTGGTGGCTCCCATCATTGGGCACGTTTACTGAGCACGTTCGGGCACGAAGTGAAGCTGATTGCAGCCCAATTGGTAAAGCCATATGTGAAACGCGGCAAGAACGACGCAGCCGATGCTGAGGCCCTATGCGAGGCTATGAGCCGCCCGACGATGCGCTTTGTACCCGCAAAAAGCGCAGAACAGCAGGCATCGCTGATGCTGATCGGTATGCGCGATCGGTTGGTCCGCAATAAGACACAGCTTGCCAACTCAATCCGCGGTTATGCGGCCGAGTTTGGGCTGACTGCCGCCAAAGGCATGTGCAAGGTGGAGCTTCTGCTCGATCGCATCGCGGCTGATGAGACTTTACCGACCCTCGCGCGCGATCTTTTCGCGATCCACGCCAAGGAATATCAGCAGTTGCAAGAAGAATTGGATGACATCGAGGCGAAATTAATGACTTGGCATCGCGCCGACGAGTGCAGCCGCCGTCTAGCGCAAATCCCTGGTGTCGGCCCGATAGGTGCGTCACTGCTGATGATGAAAACGCCTGGGCCCGAGATGTTCAAATCCGGACGACATTTCTCGGCCTGGATCGGTCTGACACCCAAGGATCATTCCACGGCCGGAAGGGTCCGCCTCGGCGTCATCACACGCGCCGGCGATGAAGCGTTACGAAGCACGCTGGTGCTGGGCGCCACCTCACTTCTTAGACGGGTGCGGGAGGGGCACGGCAGGAATACTTCACCTTGGCTTCTTGAGTTGCTCAAGCGCAAGTCGCCGAAACTGGCCGCAGTGGCACTGGCCAACAAAATCGCCCGCATCGCCTGGAAAATGATGGTGACCGGCGAAGCCTATCGAAAAAATACTGTGCCGGCGGCGTTGGCTTGTGCGGCATAAGGGATCAGTCAGTCACGGCGAGCAGTTCATGAAGCTACCGCGCTGATCTGATGCGTGAACTTGCAAGAAAAGAGCAGATGGCGTGATCGATCGATCCAGGACGCGTGGTACTCCGTTCCCGGCAGTGGCCTTCGTAGGTCGCGTCCCTGTTTGGAACACGCGTCGCGGAACCCATCTTGGCCAGCGTTCGTATGGGAGCGCGACAACAGATCCCATGATTTGCGGCGCAGGCAGATTAGACTGCGCCATCTCAAGCTCTGGAGGCCTGATCATGTCGCAATCATTCAACGGCGCAGAAGTTGTCCAATACGATCGTACGCTCGTGCTGGCTATCGAACTAAGCAACAAAAACTGGGTTTTGGCGGCCCAGGTGCCCGGCCTGCCGCAGACCAAGGCGAAGCGCGCCATTGAGCCAAATAAGCTTGCTCTTCAGTCCGCAATCGATGGCTATTGTGCTCGTGCTGCTGCTGCCGGCCACCTGGTAGATCGGGTGGTTGCGACCTACGAAGCTGGCTGGTCCGGGTTCTGGCTTGCCAGATGGCTGATTGCCAAAGGCGTGGAGGTCCATGTCATCCAGCCTTCCAGCGTTCCCGTCGATCGTCGCATGCGCCGCGCAAAGTCGGACGGGATCGACGCCGAGTTACTCCTGCGTACGCTGCTGGCGTGGCTTCGCGGCGAACCGCGCGTCTGCTCCATGGTACCGATCCCTGACGAAGCCGATGAGGATGCACGGCGCTCTGTCCGCGAACGAACAGAGCTCGTGTCCGAACGCGTCAGCCTTGCCAACCGGATCGGTGCTGTCCTCGCGACGCTCGGCGTCGAGGATTACAACCCGCTCCTGAAAAACCGCCGCCGGCGTCTGGCCGACCTTCGTACCGGTCTGGGTGACCCAATCCCACCTCACGCCCTCGCCAAGATCGAACGGTTGCTGAGCCGGCTGGAGCTCGTTCTCGATCAGATCGCCACGCTGGAACACGACCGCGATGAGGTAGCGGAGGTGCCCGCTTCGGATGATGCCAGTCGGATGATCCAGCAGCTCTGCAGTCTGCGCGGTATAGGGGTGCAGAGTGCCACAATATTGGTCCGCGAGGCCTTCGTCCGTCGCTTCGCCAAGGCCAAAGCGCTCGGATCTTATGCAGGTCTTACTGCGACGCCGTACAACAGTGGTGGGGTGGAACGCGAGCAAGGGATCGGAAAGGCCGGGAACCGGCGGCTTCGAACGGTGATGGTGGAGCTGGCCTGGCTCTGGCAACGCTACCAGCCTGGTGCTGCCCAGGTCGCCTGGTTCCGGGAACGCACCGGCTCTACTGGCCGCCGCGTCCGCAAGGTCATGGTGGTCGCGCTGGCTCGCAAGTTGCTGATCGCTTTGTGGCGCTTTGCCGTCGATGGAGTCGTACCCGAGGGAGCGACCATGAAGCCCGCCGTATAATAATTATCGAGATCGGGCAGCTCTGCGACGGCAAAGCAGCCCGGTGACCGAGGGAACGTCGCCGTTGTCCGGCGTGGTGCTCCAGTGCCGTCTTCACAGAGTGGTGCCGTTCCTTTGGAGCTCTCCCGTCCCGAATGCGGGACAGTGGTTGGGATATCATCCCGCCGGATGTGAGGTTAGCAGGCAGGCCCTGCAGGAAGAGAGCTCACCTCGGATTACAAATGCGAAAACCGTTGACGGGAGAATCATCATGTGAGGCCGGACATATGCACGCAAGCGATACGATCAAATCACCGCTCGACATCTTGCAAGGAGGGAGCCGTGGGCCGAGCCATTCCGCTGATGGGGTTGCACCGCTGACTCAGCAAAGTGCGTCGTCCACATTTGAAGGCTCCTCCCGCGAAGCGCCATCATGCGGCGACCGATGTCGACCGCGAAGACAACCCTGCACCCGGTACACGCGTCTTAGAAGCAAAGATACTTGACCTCACCTCCGCGATTAGACAACCCCGTCTCATATAAGGCAAACCATCCGACACACCCATCTCGCTTTGTCGGGTCCGCGACACGGGCTTGTTGAACTAATCTCTGGTTTGGCCTCAGGCTAAATAGCTGAAATGCGATCACGAAATTCTTTCTCTGGCTCGATGAGCCCAATTGGCACGAGGTTTGCGGTGCTGGTTGCGAGGCTGCGGAACCTGCCGACCGACATTCATGTCGTGCCGACATCGCAATCATCGAGTGAAAGGAACATGTCAGGTCAGCGTCGGATCTTATTCTGGGGGAAAAGGGCAACTGCAGACCGGCAATGCCTCCGCCTCATGACGGGCAACCTCCTCTTGGTGGATATTATGACCACGATCTCCATCGCGATTGCCGATCCCTTCTGGAAGCCACTATTCGACCTATCGCAGCACATCAAAGAATCCCCTGTGGTCCCTGGGACTAAAACACTGCAGTCACTCGTCAGCGCAGTGGTCCATAGCCGAAAAAGGAAACCAGTAGATGAGAAAAATCGTTGCTGCCAAGCTTCATGGCATCACTGTGACCGACGCAGATCTGAACTACCACGGTTCAATAACTCTGGACCCAGATCATTGCGACGAGGCGGGTATTCTTCCGCTGGAATTCGTTGAGATCTGGAATAAGGCTTCAGGCGCGCGAATCAGCACGTACGTCATTTACGGTGAGAGGGGTTCTCGTTGCTGTGTGCTGAACGGAGCCGCTGCTCGCACCTGCCAGATCGGAGATGAGATAATCGTTTGCTCCTCTGCATATATTGAGGAGCATCAGATCGCAGAGATCAAACCGCGAGTGCTGACATTCGACCGGGACAATTCTGTGCGCGACCGCATGTTCTACGATGGTGGGACCAAGGAGGATGGAACGATGACGTTCGCGGTTCGCGAAGGCTCACCTAGCGACGTCGTCCAAAAATCTCGGATCCGGCCAAGCGTTGATAGCTCCCGGGCGGGCAGGGGGTGAACGGGAGGCCCATCGAGTCACGCGATCCTCTTCGTTTCCAAAGCGCAACCATAAGCTGATGCCGCAACTCACTCCGAAAGAAACCTATTATGCAATTGACGCTCATTGATGACGGTCGTTCCGTAGAGCACGACGGGTTGATAGCAATGTCGTTCCCCTTGCCGATGTCCTCAAACAATGGTTCCGATTCGGATTTTTCATTGGCATCCATCTGCTACATCTCCCGATCTGGGGACCCGATTAGGCTCACAGTGGAGGGCAATCGCCTTCCCAAGCACGCCGAGTTCGCAAATCGCGCCGAAAGGCATCCGCTCGCTTCTCTCGCTTACCTACCCAAGAGGGAGGACCTTTTCGTCTTTTCACTTCTTCAGGGGCAGGAAATCCTGTCGAACTCAGACCTGCCACAGCAGGGCAGCTGGTGGTTCCTGGCCGCTATCCGTTGGCTTTAAAGTTTTGACCACCCGGATCGCCTCATCGCCAATCCTGGCCACTGGCAGCAAATCGGAACGCGAACCTGAAAGCCAGAGCAATTCTTCAACGATCTGAACGTCATCGTCCTCGGCGCCGGATTTTGATACGCCCAGCACATCTAGGACGCAGCCGCGCGCGCCATGGCTGCAGGCAAGACGCAACACCTGTCGTGGAAGGGAGACAAATCACAGTGGATACATTCATCGAGATACGAGAACAGCCGGACGATTCAGACCGGCAAGTCATCTTGGACGCTCTAGATGTTTATAACGCAAGGATGGCCGTTCCTTACAATCCCCAGGCTGTTGCAGTTCTCATTAAGGACCCCGGAAACGGCCACACGACAGGCGGCCTTTGGGCAAGGTGCTACTACGACTGGCTGTACATCGAATTGATATTTGTACCGGAGCAATTCCGCGGTCGGAAAATCGGCGCGCGGCTAGTAAGATCTGCAGAGCATTGGGCTCTTCGCCGAGGATGTGTCGGAGTGTGGCTAGACACTTACGAGTTTCAGGCGCCGACGTTTTATCAGTCCCTGGGATATGAGACGTTTGGCCTCCTACCTAACTATCCACGCGGATTCGGACGATATTTCCTTCGGAAGGTATTTCCCGCGAGCACTTAGCATCGTCGGGCATTGGGGCGTTCAACGAATCCGCTCGCGCGGAAGGACGCAGGGCAATACCCTCGGTTGAGGGTGCGGGTGTGCGCCGAAGGCGCCAACGCGCTGATCAATTCGCAGGCATCGGACTGGTCCCCCTTCATCGTGCTCGTCGCGATCCTGATCTCCTGATCGTCTCTCCCAAGGGCTGTTCTGCGCCAGTAATCCCCTCTTTCGCCCGCGCCGCGACCTGCTCGGCATGCCGGTTCCCGAACCGTAGGACGACCCGCTCGAAAAGGACTGTCGCGACCGCTACGAGGACCTTACCGGGCACTCCCTCAGCGGTGCGTTCTGGAGGATTGTGTTGATTTAGTCGGCGTTGATCGGCTGGCGGTGTCGTGATTCCATCCACCTGTTGATTCCGGAGGAATGGGACGATGATGGGATCGCAGGTGGCACCGGCGCAGTTGTTCTACGATTTCTGTCTCGACGATCATGTCCCTGATGACCACCTCCTTCGAAGGATCGACCAGTTCCTCGATCTGGAGAGCGTCCGCACGGAGCTGAAGCCGTTCTACAGCACCATTGGCCGCCGCTCGATCGCTCCCGAGTTGATGATGCGGATGCTGATCATTGGATATTGTATGGGCATTCGGTCCGAGCGACGAATGGCGGGCGGACACTTATAGCGCGACAACACGGAGATGCCGCGCGCTCACTTTGATTACCGCCCCGCCGAGGCGCTCCTTGCCGCCGGTCGAACGCTGGATCGGCGTCAGCCCGATCCAGGCTGCGAAGTCTCGCCCAGAGCGGAACGTCTCCGCCGGTGGAGCCATTGCCTCGGGCGCGGTTGCGATCAACGGCCCTGATCCCACGTCATAATGCCCATCTCGCTACATCATTGAAAGATAAGGGTTTGCTGATCCGGATTTAGTGATGGCGGACGATTGCGGCTCGCCTTGAGGCGTTGGACCAGGTCTTGATCCTCAATGTCCCGTCGTTTGATCACCCAGGGTGCACCTTTGCAATATTGCGCGGCGGCCTGCTCTGCGATGGAAGACGCGCTTCCTTCTCGATGCGGTAAGCTGTCGCCCGGCTGATCGACGCCTTGGCGGCGGAGACCTCGATGGAATTGTTTTGTCGGTACTTCATAAAAAGCCTCGTCTGATGATCGGTTACATGGCGACCCGGCACAAAGGTGATTCTCCATTCTCAGAAAATCACCCACGCTACCGGGCCAACCGCGATCATGAGACGCCGAAAAACGCGCCGCGGCGCGAGTGTAACTCCGGTCGGGCTACGCCCTCCCTTCGTCACACCCCCGCCGCCGAGTCTCATCCTGATTGACGCTGAGTCCGCATTGCGTCGTCTGAATTGCTCCTGAATAGTAAGTCGTTGCCTCATCTGATCTGCTCCCGGCGATGGTGTGGCAGGAGCAGATCAGATGAGGCGTGTAAGCATGGCGACTCGCGATGAATTGGTGGGTGCGGTAAGGCAGCGCTATATTGAGGGCGGCCGTGCGGAAAAGGCGCGGATTCTCGATGAGTTTGTTGCCGTGAGTGGCTTTCACCGCAAGCACGCAATGCGGCTGCTTCGCAACGGTTCGCCGGCGGCTCGTTCGGGACCTCGACCCGAGCGTCGTATTTACGATGATGCCGTTCGTGAAGCGTTGATCGTGCTCTGGGAGGCTTCGGACCGCATCTGCGGCAAGCGTCTGAAGACGTTGGTTCCGATCCTGGTGGAGGCGATGGAGCGTCATGGGCATCTTCATCTAACAGCAGAGATCCGCACCCGGTTATTGGCGATGAGCGCGGCCACGATCGATCGCGCTCTTCGCGAGGTTCGAGACATCGCTGGTGGGCCGAGACGCCGTCGCAGCACAGCGTCCACCGCGCTCCGGCGCAGCGTTCCGATCCGAACCTTCTCCGACTGGCAGGATCCTCCGCCCGGCTTCGTCGAGGCCGACCTGGTGGCGCACAGCGGCCCGACGGCGCGTGGAAGCTTCATACAAACGCTTTGTCTTACTGACATCGCGAGCGGATGGACGGAATGCGCGCCCTTGCTGGTGCGTGAGCAGAAGCTGTTGAGCGAGGTGCTGACGGAATTACGGCGGTTCCTGCCATTCCAGCTTCTCGGGTTCGACACGGACAATGACAGCGTGTTCCTGAACGAGACGATACGCGATTACTGTCTGGATGCCGGCATCGAGTTCACCCGCTGCCGCCCTTACCGCAAGAACGATCAGGCGTTCGTCGAACAGAAGAACGGCGCCGTGGTGCGGCGCATTGTCGGGTATCGTCGGCTGGAGGGGCTTGAAGCCGCTGCGGCCCTTGCACAGCTCTATTCGACGGTTCGGCTGTTCGTGAACTTCTTCCAGCCCTCGTTCAAGCTGGCGGAAAAGGCGCGTGACGGCGCCAGGGTGCGCAAACGTTACCACCTTCCGGCAACACCCTGTCAGCGGCTGATGGGAAATCCGCAGACACCGGCGTCCGTTCGCGCGAAGCTGGCGCAGATCGCAGCGCAGCTGGATCCTGTCAGGCTGCTGAGCGACATGCGAGCCGCACAACAGCGCCTTGTGGCCATAGCCGATCGTTTGTCCACATCAGATTCCGCGGTGTCCGAGCCAGCGCTCGATCAGTTCCTCTCAAGCTTGCGAACCGCGTGGAGGGAGGGCGAAATACGACCTACTGCGAAGCCGAAAACAAAACAGAAGCGGGAACGGCGCCGTCCTGACCCATTTGCAGGGGTCACCCACGAGCTACGTGGCTGGTTTGAAGAAGGGCCGTGGCAAACGAGCCGGGAATTGCTGGCGCGGCTGCAGTCGGAATACCCGGGGAAATATCCCAATCTCCTTCTGCGCACACTGCAACGTCGCGTCAAAATATGGCGAAAGGAAAAGGCTCATGAGATGGTGTTCGGCACAACTTCGTCAGCAGCGGCCTTCCAGGCAATGACAGAGTGACGGGTCGCGACCACGGGGAACATCCAGGTGAGGCAACGGCAGAGTTGCTCGGGAGCACTCCTCGGTGAGGCAATACGAGTCTCACCTTGATTGTCGCCGCGCACGCTCGCCTTCCACATAGACCGCGATGCCGTGCGTATTGCGGAAACTCCGTACACGCGATTGCGTCCACCCATTCTGTCGGCCCGTTCGTTTTCCTTTTCGGTTGAGCATACCGGCAATATCCTTGTCGGGCATCAAGCGCGCGCATGCTCGGATGAGGTCCACCGTTTCGGCCTCGACGGACCAGCGTGTTTGACCCCTCCGGTTCTTCCGCACCGTGAGGCGGGTATGGTCGCCGCCCTGCCAATGCAGCAGCAGTTGGATCTGATCCTCCTCAACGCGCGCCACAACTTCGCGCAACACAACGCGGATGATACGCTTGCGCGTGACTGCGGTGGCTGCTGGGTGATGCCAGGCTGACTCCAGGTCAGCGCCCATCCGCAACAGACGCTGGCGATCCTCGGCACTCAAGGCGGACGGCTGCTGTCGGCCCAGCGCCTCCACTCGTCCTCCAGCTCGCGCACGGCTGCCAGGGCGGCATTCCACCGCCGCTCGAGTTCGGCGGCAACAAGACGATTGTCAGGATCGACGGCGTCATATTGGCGTCGAGCCTTGGCTGCCTCGTATCGCCCTTGCTCGAGTGCCAGCTCGACCTGGCGTCGCTTCTCGCCCGCCGCGTGCTCGCGTTCCGCGACCGCGCGCACCGCCGCTTCGACGCCGAGCGGCTGCAGCAACCGCACGATCTCGGCTCCCACCGCCTGATCGACCCGCAGGGCGCCGAACGCGATGCAAGGATCGGCGCTGGGGTTGGTCCGGACAGCGTCGCAGCTATAGCGGCCAATATCGCCCTTCGTGCCATGGTAGCCGACCAGCAGCCTGCGTCCACAATGGCCGCATCGCAAAAGACCGGCGAGCAAAGCCTCCCCCTTGCGCAGCGCCCCGCGCACCATCATGCCTTTGCCGTTGGCATTGTCGGCGATCAGCCGTTGATTCCTTTCATAGTCGGCCCAGGACAAATAACCATCGTGATGATTGACGAGCAAGACCTCCCACTCGGCACGAGCCTTGCGGAAGCCGCGCACAACGCGCTTGTGACCATCATCAAGAATTGTCCGGCTACCGGTTCGGCCAAAAGCGTAAGCGCCGGCGTAAACAGGGTTGGTAAGGAGATTGCTCACCGTCGCGTAGACCGGAAGCTTCCACAGAATTTGAGGTTGTCCTGCGTTCTTGTAGCTGACGTACGGCAGCGCGATGCGCTCGGCTCGGAGCGACAAAAACACCTGGCGGATGCTTTGCATCTCGGCAAAACGAGCGAACACCAGCCCGATCGCCTCGCGTACACGGAGATCAGGGTCCATCTCGATTTTGTCGCGGCCTATCTTCACGTAGCCGACCGCAACCGAGAAAAAGAGTTCGCCCCGTCGTGCCTTCTGCTTCAAGGCGGCGATCGAACGGGCGCGTAGGAGCGACAGTTCGAGTTCGCTCATCGTGCCCTTCATACCCAGCAGCAGCCGGTCGTTTGGATGGCGCGGCTCATAAACGCCATCCTCATCGACGATCAATGTGCCCACGATGCCGCAAAACGTATGCCAATCGCGCCCGTTGCGCGCCAGACGCGACACCTCGATGGCAAACACAGCGCCAACGCGGCCTTCGCAGATCGCGGCCAGCAGCCGCTCGAAACCTGGACGGTTGACGCCCGAACCCGAGCGGCCGAGATCGTCATCAATGACGGTCACATCGGTCCAGCCAAGGGCGCGGGCGCGATCGGCCAGTCCATATTGACGCAACCGGCTCTCCTGATTGTTGGCAAGCTGGTCGACGGTGGATTGCCGGACGTAGACGAAGGCGCCGCGCGCCGGATGTTCAGGCGCGATCTTCATCACGGGCCTCCCTCGCTGCACGGCTTGCGAGGGTGGTCTCCGTCAGGAGCGCGCTCGCCAAGGGCAATAGCTTGGTCCGCTCGGTTGCGGCCAGCGGCACCGGTGGATCGTCGAGGAGGAAAAGGTCGGGGTGGCGAGAGTTCGGCTGCGGACGTGGCATGCTCGTCTCCTTCGCGACGTGAGTCGTCGCGCAGCAAGCTTAGACAAGCATCGAGCTCAAGACGGAGTTCGCGCAGGTACGCCAGCGAGAGGAGCGGAATCTCCTTCACCGTCATCGCCGCCGCCCGGTCCTCCATCATCCAGATCGGCAGCTGGGCCAGTGTGCCGTCAGGCTGGCGGACGGTCAGCGTTACTTCGTCGCCATGACGCTTGCGCGCTGTGACAATCACCGTATCGCCGCAGCGGGGATGAAAACTGTAACGGATAGTCGCCTCACCCAACTGATAGTGGGCATTATGAAACTGCCTCGCCGATGCCAGGAACGCTCATCAGCCGATGGGCCGTATCGTCAGCCTTGGCCCGCGCCGCAATCTCCGCGTCGAGCGACCTGACCTGTTCCTGCAGGCGGCGTAGCGCTTCGACGAGCATGACAAGGCAACAGCGAGCAGCCTCCGGCACGCCCGAGGCAGGATCCTCGACCTGCGTAATGAGCCGCTCGACGTGCGAGGGGCCCTGCGGCGCAACCAGGCCGAACTCGGACATATGGCCGCGGATCGCGTTGATGAGCTGGGTGCGCTGGCCGACGAGCACATCGCGGGTTCGGAAGATCACAGCCGAGGCCTGCTTCTCCTCGCTCTTCACCGCCACAAAGCGCATCGTCGGCCGTTGCGCGGCCTCGCGGATCGATTCTGCATCAGCGGCATCATTCTTCTGACGCTTTACTAATCGTGAGGTCGCAAGAATGTGAAGGAATGCGTACAGATTGGCTTGTTTGTAACGTTTCCGCTCACATTCCTTCGCATTATTTCAGAGGCTGTCGAGCCAGGCGAGCAAGCTCGCATCCCGTTTCCATGATGGTGGATGAGTTGCCGTTGCCGGGACGGCGACCTGTTCCAGTGCCTTTCGTTTCGTTTCCAGATGGCCTTCGCGTAGTGGTTGGTGGTGTCGAGGCTCACGTGGCCAAGCCAACTGCGGATGACCGTGATGTCGACACCCGCCGAGACGAGGTGAACGGCAGTGGCGTGGCGGAAGCTGTGCGGTGTTACATGCTTCGTTTGAAGCGATGGCACCGCGCAAGATGGTCGAGGAACCCGCGCGCATAAGCGCAGTAGTTCCCTACCACCACCGGGCTGTATTGTTGGCTGGTCAGTACGGCTTCGAGCTCGGTGATCCGTTCACGATCGGATTTCGACATCAATAGCTCCTCTGCTGGTCAAACGACCGCAGAGGTTCGCCGGAAAATAATGCGGAGCAAATCCCTCGACGAACGGCAGAATTGTGCGGATTTCACGCGTTCCTTCACATTCCTGCGACCTCACGATTAGTGAAGATATGCGACAATGGAAGGTGGTGGCTGTTCCCCGATAGGATGGAAATACGGGCTCACGACTGGACGCCGGGCCCACACATCGAATGGAGGTGGCATGAAGGAGGTCGCGCTCACTGGAAGAACGGATCGCTAAAGATGTTGATGGCGATGGAGGGTCAGTCGCACTTCCTGCCTTGCGGCGTACCGTATTGGGGTTTCGAGGCTCTCAATAACGGAGGAAGTGCGACCGTGTCTTACGATTATCATATCGGCGTGGATTACCACAAATCCTATAGCCATCTCGTCGTTCAGGACGGCGGCGGGCGAACACTGCGCTCGGGCCGGGTGAAGAATGACCGGCATTCGATCGCGGCGTTTCTGGACCGCTACAAGGACAATTCTCATGCCG
>NZ_FOSL01000057.1 GCF_900114255.1 Neomesorhizobium albiziae
TTGGATACCTGCCATTCAGCGCATCTGGCGGAGCACTCCTGTTCCACCTGCTCTCCAAACTCTACGAGCGCACCAGTGTCGTCATCACCACCAACCTGAGCTTCAGCGAATGGGCCAGTGTCTTCGGCGATGCCAAGATGACGACCGCACTGCTCGACCGCCTCACCCATCATTGCCACATCCTGGAGACCGGAAATGACAGTTTCCGCTTCAAGAACAGTTCCGCCCAGAACACCACACCCGAAAAGGACAAAACCCCAACTTGACCAAATCCTGAAACCCGGAACATACATAAAAGGCGGGTCACTTCTCAGCGAAAACCCAGGGTCAATTCCTCGCGGAAATCAACAGGGAGAGTACCGCTGGCTGGCGATGGCCCTCAAACACGTCGTTTTCGCCGATCCTGACAACACGGTGGCGAAGGATCTGCTCGCCGACAGTTATGAGCAGATGGGCTATCAGGCCGAGTCCGGTCCGTGGCGCTCGATCTATCTCATGGGCGCGTTCGAGCTGCGAAATGGCGTTCCGACTGGCGGCGGTACAGTCACGGCCAGCTCGGACACGATCAGGGCAATGCCGCCGGAACTGCTGTTCAACTATCTCGGCGTCAGGCTCAACGGCGAGAAGGCGGCAGGAAAGAAGCTTTCGTTGAATGTGAATTTCACCGATCTCAATCAGCCCTATGAGCTTCTGATCGAGAACGGTGCTCTTGAGGTGAATCCGGCATTGGCTTCGGACGCCGAAGCGACTGTCACGTTGACCAAGCCAGTCCTCGACTCCGTCCAACTTGGCGAAACGACCCTCGAACAAGCGATTGCGAACGGCGACATCAAGGTCGAAGGACGCAAGGAGGCGTTGGGTGAGTTCCTGGCGATGCTCGACAACTATCCGTTCTGGTTCAACATCGTCACGCCCTGAGGCCATCGAGCGGCGGGGACTTGCCCCGCCGCTCATTCAAGGGGACCTGATATGACCAAGAAGTTGGCTGCAACGGTCTGCTATGCGCTTTTTTCCCTTACGCCGGACCCAGTGCTCGCTTGCCGCTATCATGGTCTTGGCAACGGGATTTCCCAGCAGACACCTGGTTCAATAGACGTCGCAATCGCCTTGCAGCAGGGTGTGGTTGACGGCCTGCTTAACTCGGAACTGGTTTCGCCGAACTTCAAGAAGGATATTTTCGGGACTGGTTACAGGCGTGCAGTTCGACGTCTCGAGCAGCTTCGCTTCGCGATTGAAAGGGCGCGCGGCGACCACGCTGACCGCACACCATTTTCCTTGATCCTCGTCGAAGCGAGCCTGTGGTCACGCTATGAACCGAGCGCCTCGGGCGAGATGTTGAAAGTGCACCAAGCCGGCGCGTCGCCTGGTGACACTGTCGTTGTTACCGGTGAGGCGGTCGTGGAGGCAATTGCAACGGGCAAGCTCTCGGCCGACGATGCATTCAAGCGCAAGCTGATTGTGATTTCGACAGGGGCAGGTACCCATCAAGCAGTGGAACCGCTCCTGCGCCGAACCCTGGCGTCGCTTCCAAGTCCCGTCGCCGAGCGCTGACATGGCCGCCCTCTCTTGCACAACTTGACGCACACACCCCTTCCTGACGGACTGCTGTCAGGAAGACCGTGCGACACTTGCCTCCCCATTGCTGCCGCGCAACGAAAGGCGGTGTGACTATGACTATGACGGTTTCTGCGTTTCTCACTGCTCTCGGTTCCGAGGGTCCGCCAGCCGACCGAGCCAAAGACATGGATCTCTATGGGTGGCTGATCGGAAGCTGGGAAATGGACACAGTCCGTCACCTCGACGACGGCACAATCCAGAAATGGACTGGAGAATGCCATTTCGGCTGGGTGCTCGAAGGTCGCGCGATTCAGGATATCTGGATCAGACCCAGGCGCCCTGCACCATCCACTATGTATGGCACGACTTTGCGCATCTTCGATCTAGGGATTGGTGGCTGGCACATCATCTGGGCAGACCCGCTCAACCAGGATTATTCGCGTCAGATTGGGCGGGCCGAAGGTAAGGACATTGTCCAGATCGGCGATGACTCACGCGGCCTGAAAACCCGATGGCGTTTCACTGAGATCACCGCCAACAGCTTCCATTGGATCGGCGAGGAAAGATCTTCCGAAAGTGACCCTTGGCTGATCACATACGAACATTTTGCCCGCAGAACACATCCGTGAACCATGTAGAGGACGGCAACGACCGTTGGATGAGGGCGAACCATCCGACGGCCGCCGCGTCGTTGTGGCGCTTTGCTGGTAGTTCAACCAGTCGGCGCTCGCCAGCATGCCGATCGCCGATGCCACCGCGCTTTGGCCAGGTCACCCTCTTGATCGTGCTCGTCGGCGCGTCACTCAACCCCGCGGCGAGGGATTCAAGGCCAAGCGCCATATCCCATTTGTGACGACAGCGTGACTCGTTGAGTTCCCTCCTATTGATTTTAAAGGGCTTTTCCTGCGACTATCGTGTCGACGCAAGAGAACGCTTCGCGAGTCGCGCGTGCGATATCTTAAGGCAAACAGCATGGCGATTCAGCGAAACGCGCCTCTCATCCACTGGAACTTTTTTTTAGCCCTGGAAGACGATCTCGATCGCTTGTCCCGCTTTATCGACCTCTCTGGGAACAATGACACGTACTCGATTGAGATAGCTCGACTTCTACTTTCTGCAAGTTCCGAAGTGGACATTGTATTAAAGCAACTTTGCAAACAAATCGATAGCTCATCATCAGCTAGCAGCATCGGTGGATATTTCGATGTTGTGAGCATTAGAATTCCGGACTTTTTTACATTCCAAGTTACGATCCCGCGACACGAGCTCACACTTACACCTTGGATCGACTGGATCGCCCGTGAAACTCCCCCACTTTGGTGGAGTGATCACAACAAGGTAAAGCACACTCGTCATCAGAATTTTAGTCGAGCTAACTTGAAGAACTGCCTCAATGCTTTGGCCGGTCTTTATATTTCGGTTCTTTATCTGCACCGACCAGAAGCGGAGGCAGGGAGGCTTCTGGGCCTGCCAAAGCTTTTTAACGTGTCCGATGCCCATTTTGGAGGCACGCAAATGGGCCGATTCGGAAACAGTTTTAAGTATAAATTTTAGGCGCAAAGTTCCGTTTGTTTCGTATTTGCAGAGCTCCAACGCCGGGTAACGCCCCCACCACCACACTACCTTGATTGTCCCTGCGTTTCAGACCAACCTGCCGAAAGCAATTCCTCCCGTCCGGCCACCCCCGATTTCGCTCTCAGCTCACCCGGCGCGGGGCTTTCCTCATCTTCGGCCATTTCTTCATCTTCATGGCGTACCGCGCCGGGCCGACCGGCGTGGTCGCCTGTTGGCTGCAAATGCTCTAGCTCTCGGCCTTGTAATTCTTTGCCACCTCTTCGATCTTGCGCCAGTCGGGGCCGTGCCTGCGCAAGAGTTCCCGCGCCTGGTTGGGCGACAGGTCGGTGGTTTCGGCGAGGTGCTTCACCTCGAACTCCTCGCCTTTCGAAGGCTGCCGCCGCTTCGGCTTCTCGGTCTTGTCCTTGCCGGTCTGATCCTTGTCGAGGGGGTCCTTGGCCATGGCCGAATCTCCTGTCCCCGACAGCAACGGATAGCAGCGACTAGTGGTTCCCATTGCGACCGATATCGATGCAGGCTGGCGCCTCGCCGCAAGCCACTGGCGGCGCGAAAAAGTCGCTCCGGCTTTCACGAAATGTGTCCTTGCGTTTCCAGCATCTGCCCACAAACCCTTGCCTCATAAGGAAAACCGTGCTTATATTGAATGAACATTCAATAAGTAAGAGCGATGAAAATGAACCGACACGTTCGCGATGTGACGGTCCCGAACGATTGGGACCGCAGGGGTTTGCCGGGCTGGTGCTACCACAGCCCGGCCCTTCTCGAGGTCGAGAAGGAGCACGTCTTCCGCAACCACTGGCAGATCGCCTGCCATGTCTCGGACGTGCCCTCCCCCGGCAATTATCTCACCATGGACGTGGTCGGCGAGCGCGCGCTCATCGTGCGTGGCGCCGATGGTGTGGTGCGCGCCTTCCACAACATCTGCCGCCATCGCGGCTCGCGCGTCGTCGCCGCCGAAAAGGGAACCTGCAAGAACGCGCTGGTCTGCCCGTTCCACGGCTGGGTCTACAATCTCGACGGCACGCTGCGGGGTGCGGCGCGCCCGCGCTCCTTCCCCGATCTCGACAAGACCGAGTTCGGCCTGATGCCGCTCGACCTCGAAATCTGGATGGGCTTCATCTTCGTGCGTTTCCGCCAGGGGCCGCAGCCGTCGGTGGCCGAGCTGATGGCGCCGTTCGAGGCCGAGATTGCCCATTACCGCATCGCCGACATGGTGCCCACCAACGGCATCTGGTCGCACACCTCGCCGGTCAACTGGAAGTCGGTGCGCGATGTCGACAACGAGGGCTACCACGTCGCCATGGCGCATCCGGCGCTGCAGGATCTATACGGCTCGACCTATTTCGACGAGCCGTTCGTCAATGGCGTGTCGCGCTCTTTCGCCACCTACAATCCGCATGCCGGGCGGCGCTGGAGCGTCAGGAACTACGTCAAGCTGGCGCCGGAGCCGGCGCATCTGCCCGAAAACCTGCGCAAGGCCTGGGTCTATTACGGGCTGTTTCCAAATGGCGCGTTGGCGCTGATGCCGGAATCGATCCAGTTCTACCAGGAGTTCCCGCTGTCGACCGGCGAAACCATGCTGCGCGGCGCCGTGTATCGCTATGCCGACGAGAGCCGCGCGCAGGCCGCCGCTCGCTATCTCGCCTACCGCATCGACCGCGAGACGCTGGAGGAAGACGTCCAGCTCACCATCTGGTCCAACGAATCCATGCTGTCGGAGGCCTTTTCGGGCTTCTATCTCTCCGACCTCGAATATGGCGTGCGCACCCACCACGACCACCTGCGCAAGCTGGTGCCGGTGATCGGTCTCGACACCGCGCCCGACGAAAAGGACATCTGGAACCTCAACGAGGCGCTGCGGTCGCAGGCGTAGCGAGTAGCGAGATCGTGGCTTGTGACAGCACCGCGCAAGCCCCTTCCCCCTACTCGCTATTTGCTACTCGCTATTTGCTATTCGCTATTCGCTTTTTCAAAGCATCTCCCTATTTCTGAAAAAGCGGATGGAGCGGGGCGCTTTCGAGAGGACAAGCAATGACAATTGCCAAGAACACGATCTGCGTCTGGTACGACAAGGACGCCGAGGCTGCCGCCCGCTTCTACGCCGAGACGTTTCCCGACAGTTCGGTGGGCGCCGTGCAGCGTGCGCCCGGCGACTACCCGTCCGGCAAGAAGGGCGACGCGCTGACGGTCGACTTCACGGTTGCCGGCATCCCCTGTGTCGGCCTAAACGGCGGGCCCACATTCAAGCACAACGAAGCCTTCTCGTTCATGATCGCCACCGAAGATCAGGAGGAGACCGACCGCTACTGGAATGCCATCGTCGGCAATGGCGGCCAGGAAAGCGCATGCGGCTGGTGCAAAGACAAATGGGGCGTCTCCTGGCAGATCACGCCGCGCGTGCTGCTCGAGGCGATGGCGGCCGGCGGCGCCGAGGCAAAGCGCGCGTTCGATGCGATGATGGACATGAAGAAGATCGACGTCGCCGCGATCGAGAAGGCGCGGCGCGGCTGACGCGCAAGCACATCTTGCGGCCGGATTGCCACCAGGGGGGCGCCGGCTCGCCGCGCGCCCTTCCAGGCCGGCTCGGAACGGTGATTGCTGCCGTTAACCAATCGTGGCGGCAATGGCGCGTCACATTTGTTGGCGCTCGACCTGGCGCCCCAAGCATAGTAGCCTCAGGCCGGGTTTAAGGGGCGGCTCCAAGTGGCGGAGAGCATCGTCATGCCCGTAAACGCTGAAAAACCCAACCTGTTGATCGGCAAGCTCAGTGGATTGATTTTTGTCGTTCTGGGTTTCCTGCTGGCAGCGTCAGGTTACAGAACATCGTCGGCCGGATACATCGCTGCGGGGATCGTTCTCATCGCCGTAGGCGCCGCGCTGATGGTGCGCAAGATAATCCGACGCAATCAAAAATAACCAACCATGACGGCAGCCAAGTGGGAGAGCGTAGCACCCAGTCTTGGCGCTCAAGAGGCAGGCGCGAGACTTCCTGCGCCGTAGCCACCCACACCTGAAGCTGGAGAATCGCCGTGTATTCCAAGCGTTTCGAACAGAGGGAGACGGTCGCGTTTGCGGCGCATGCCGCATCCTGCACTGCAGCCGCGTTCTCCCTTGCCCGCACAGCTTTGATGATGCTGCTCTCAGGCAGGCAGTGGCTTGCCGCGGCTTTCGCGGTCGGATTTTGCGCGACCGCCAGCGCCGATGACATCCTTTTCGAAAACGTCCGCATCTTCGACGGAAAGGGATCGGCGCTTTCGGCTCCGTCGAACGTGCTGGTCCAGGGCAATGTGATCGCGCGCATCTCGACGGACCCCGTCGAGGCCGAAGGCGCCGAGCGCATTGCCGGCGACGGGCGAACGCTGATGCCGGGGCTGATCGATGCGCATTGGCACGCCATGCTGATTGCGTCCACCCCGGCAGAGGCAATGGGCGACGTCGGCTTCAGCAACATCCTGGCCGGCGACGAGGCGACGGATACGCTGATGCGCGGCTTCACCACCGTCCGTGACGTGGGCGGACCGGCGTTCGGCCTCAAGCGCGCGATAGATCGGGGCATCATTCCCGGACCGCGCATCTACCCGTCCGGCGCCATGCTCACAGTGACCAGCGGGCATGGCGATTTCCGCCAGTTCACCGATCTGCCGCGCAGGCCCGGCCTGCTCACCCCCATGGAAACGGCCGGTGGCAGCATGGTCGTGGACAGTCCCGACGAGGTGCGCATGCGCGCCCGCGAGCAGTTCATGCAAGGGGCCGTGCTACTGAAGTTGACGGCGGGCGGCGGCGTGTCGTCGCCGTTCAGTCCGCTCGACGTCACCACCTTCACCGCACCCGAATTGCGGGCGGCCGTCGAAATTGCCGAGAATTGGGGCACCTACGTCGCCGCGCACGCCTTCACGCCGGAAGCGATCGAAATGGCTATTGCAGCCGGTGTGAAGTGCATCGAACACGGCTTCCTTATGAGCGAGGCAGACGCCAAGCTGATCGCCGACAAGGGCATCTGGCTGAGCTTGCAGCCGCTCCATGAATTGATGAGGACAGGCCTCCGGGAGGGTTCGGTGGAGCGAGCCAAGGCGGAAGAGGTATGGCCCGGCATAGACAGGGCCTACAGACTGGCGAAGAAGTACAAGATCAAGACGGCGTGGGGCACCGATATCCTGTTCGCGCGCGCGCTGGCGCCGAAACAAGGGGCAATCCTGGCCTCGCTCAGCCGCTGGTACACGCCCGCCGAAGCGCTTGCCATGGCAACCGGCACCAACGCCGAACTGCTGGCGCTGTCGGGAAAGCGCAACCCCTATCCGGGAAAGCTCGGCGTCGTCGAGGAAAACGCTCTCGCCGACCTCCTGCTCGTCGAGGGCAATCCATTGGAGAACCTCGACCTGGTGGCCGATCCCGACAACAACTTCAAGATCATCATGAAGGACGGCGTTGTCTACAAGAACACGCTGCCCAAGTGAAAGGCGCGGGCAGCTTCAGCTTCTACAGCGCCCAGTATTCGCGCTTCGGCAGTCGACTCGCAGCCGAAGTTAGGCGGGAAGCCTATGGCGAGGACCTCGGCCAACAGGGATGGCGGTCACTTGGCGAACAAGGCGAAATTATCGAGCTTGTCCAGGAGAGTCCCCACGGCAAACTGCTCGATGTAGCTTGCGGGTCAGGCGGTCCATCGATTGCGATTGCCGCCGCCACTGGATGTCGGCTGACGGGCGTCGATATTGAAGAGGCCGCTATCGAGCACGCAAAGGCATTGGCCGCGGCCGCGCATCTGCCGCTCGGTGCAACGTTTGTTGTCGCCGATTGCAGCCAGCAACTGCCATTCGACAAGGGAGAATTCGACGTCATCTCCTGCATTGACGCAATCATACACCTGGTGTCCCGTCGCGAGGTGTTCGCAGACTGGTTCAGGTTACTCAGGCCGGGCGGTCGGCTGATTCTGACTGATGCGTGCGTGCTGACCGGCGTTGTCTCGAAGGAAGAACTGGACATCCGGGCGTCTCAGGGAAAATTTCATATCGTGCCTGCGGCATTTAATGAACTCATGCTTGAGAGAGCCGGTTTCGAGCTGAAAGCCTGCAAAGACACAACGCAAGCTGTCTCAAATCTCGCTTTGCGCCTCTATCACGCTCGCGAATCGCGCCGTGGCGCGCTGTCGGAAGAGGAGGGCGCTGGCTGGTTCGAAAGCAGGCAGACATTCCTCACGACGACCGCTGAATTGGCCGCAGCGGGAAGACTGTCCAGATTTCTCTACCTCGCAGAGAAGCCAAAGCAAGCGCAGATTTCCTAATGCATGTCGCCCGAAAGTGTCCGGGCGAAACCATGACAACTGAGAAGCTACAGCGGCCGCCGAATCCCAGTCGCCGCGACGCGGTGTGGCACTGGCCCAGAGTGATCGCTTCGCGGGGCGCCAGCAGTCGCGATGCCCAGGGTGTCCGGATGGTGCCGATAAAGACCAGGCCGGCATCGGAAGCGCTTGGCGAAGCCACAGCCACTTCGCCCCGCCTTATCTCGTTCTCCCGGACCAACGCGATCCCGTCAGTCGACGGCCACCATCACGTCGGAAGCCTTGATGATGGCGTAGGCCTTCTGGCCCTTTGCAAGGCCGAGATCGGCGACGGCCTCGTTGGTGATCGACGCCATGACGGTCGCGCCGCCGATATCGATCCTGACATGCGACGTGGTAGCACCTTTCACCACATCGACGATGGTTCCTTTGAGCTGGTTGCGTGCGCTGAGCTTCATGTTCGTTTCCCGCTGATCGACGACCGGCTACCGCCCGGCCTAGCGTAATTCAATCGTGGTGATGTCGTGGATAGCGCGAGCGCCTCGCTTGTCGCCGAGAACGACAATGCGCCAACCACCCTCTATCGGTTTGCCATCGACCTCGGTTGCCAGGATCAGCGGCGTGTTGCCGAACTCAGGATGAATTTCACCTATGGAGAAGGCGATCTGGTACCCGTCCTTCGCGCTGACGAGGAAGGTCTTCTTGAGTTCGCCGTTATGCTCCATGCCGTCAAAGGCCTTGTTGGCCTGCAGGACATCCCAGAACAGAACGCCCTTGTAGTGGCCGCTGGACGGCCCCTTCGATGTCTGAAAGGTGACGTCACGTTCGGCCACGGGCAGTCCGGACACGGATTGCGGTGAGAGCTTTATCGCCTGTGCGCCAACTCCAACAATTTCGATCGTTGGCTCCTGGGCGCGCGCAATCGGGGCTGCCGTCAGCATGACGACCAAAATCAATAGGGAGCGTAGCAAGATCGATGGCCTCCGCTATATTTACTGAGATACTACGGTGCGCCGCCGAGAAATCAATGCTGGATCGCTTGCCCGCTCCAAACTTCGTTTCACAACCTACGGGAAGCGGTGATCGTCCGCCCTGCCCGCCGCCTGGACGCACGCGCAGCGGCGATCTCAGCCGTGAAATGAGCCCGCGGCTTGGAATGTCCACGCCTGGCTGGTAGCGGACTGATGGCATTTTAACCTCAGGAATCCGATAGCGGACACTCATTTGCTGGTGAGTTGGGATCGAATGCAGAAGGAACGTGCAAGCATTCCGCGCGTTGCTGTATTTGCAGACCCGGCAGAAAGACCCGATGTCAAAATTTAGCCGCCGCAGGCTCCTGGCAACGGCTACAACGTGTGCCGCCTTCGCCACCCTGACCGCTTGCACGAGCGTTCGCGAACGCGACCAGAGAGCGTTTGGCCAGACGATAGTGCCGCGGCCAGAGCAACTTCCGCAGTTCGGTGTCGATCCCCTTTTCGGCGATTATCACCAGATGTATGCCGCCACATTCGACGATGGTTATGACATCCCGGCTGTTCCAATCGAGGAGATTGACCCGAAATACTATCGGCAGGCCGTTCCGGACCCGACCGGCGAGCAGCCGGGAACTGTTGTCGTCGACACGTCGAACCACTTTCTCTATTTCGTGGGTAATATGGGGGATGCGCTCCGCTACGGCGTTGGCCTCGGCCGTGAGGGCTTTGAGTGGTCGGGCCGCGGAGTGATCCAGTGGAAGCAGAAGTGGCCGCGCTGGTTCCCGCCAGACGAAATGATCGACCGCCAGCCCGAGCTTGAGAAATACCGTGCGCGGCAGATCCCGGGCACGAACAATTGGGAGGGCGGCATGGAGCCGGGTGTCATGAATCCGCTCGGGGCCCGAGCACTCTATGTTTTCCAAGATGGCAAGGACACGCTTTATCGGCTACACGGCTCGCCGGAATGGTCGTCAATTGGTAAGTCCGTGTCCTCGGGCTGCGTGAGGCTAATCAACCAGGATATTATCGATCTCTATGACCGCGTTCCGGACGGCGCGCCGATGGTTGTCAGGAGCGGATTGCCGTCGGTCGGCTAGTCCCAGCGGTTTTGGCTGTCTCATCTGGCACTTGGCGTCCAGAACAGTCGGTGGAATCCAAGTGATGTAGAGACGCGACCTTGCCGCCGTCATTTGGAAGGACCGGAAGTGGCGGGCAAAGCCGCCTGTGGCCTCTGCAATAGCGATGTCCGGTTTTAGTGAATAGCGGCGCGCCGTGAGCCGACCGACGGCTTTCGCGCTGATGTCATCAGTAAGCGGACGTTTCCGCCGGCCTACAAGCAGGCTACAGCTGTCTCGGCGGTAGGCTATTCTTTTTGCCGACCGCCGATATCGAGCCAGCCGGCTTTCTGAAGAACGGTCTCTGCCAGTTCCGCAGGTCCTTTGCCGTCCGTAGGCAGAACGATAATGCCTTCGGCATCCTCGCTTGCCATGCGCCTTGCCTGCCGAAGCGAGCGCTGTGCCTGTTCGTCTGCCCCGGAACCGATCTCGCGCTGCGCAAGTCGTGCCAGCAGCGTAGGCTCGGCAGCCAGCAGACGGACTACCGTTATCCGCGCTTCGGGTATGGCGGAAAGTATCCATTGTTTGTCAAAACTCAGGTGCATCATGACCCCTGACATGATCAGGCGCGTGTGCCCCAGGGCCTGGTATGTCGACCAGATCGCAGCCAGGTTGATGCTGCTGACGTCGACCGTGCCGGGCTGAATTCGATCAAGCTCGCTTGTATTGGGGCGCGGGAACACCCTGTCGAGTTCATCGGTCTCGATAACCGCATGAGCGACTTCAGCCGCGGCGAGTTGGCCACTCATTTCCCAGCTCAGCGTCGATTTGCCCACACCGGCGGGCCTGGTAATCAGCAACAGTTGCATGCCAACTCGGCTTCCATTCGATCTCAGGGCTCTGGTGCACCGGGCGGCTTGGCAAGTCCAGCGCATTTCAACGTCCGCCTCCCAACGATTGTGTTGAAAAAGTCGGTGTTGCTGCGAGCTTGAAGTCCTGATTCACTGGTTTGAGTGAATCGGGGGCGCGGCCGATGATGGGCGAACGGA
>NZ_FOSL01000058.1 GCF_900114255.1 Neomesorhizobium albiziae
CCCGCAAAATCCTGCGCTCCATCCACGAAGGCGCCCGCGACATGGCCCGGAATATTGCAACGACCGACGCCTACGTCGTCTCCCGCCGACAACGTAAGAAGGTCGAGATGCTGTTTGCACACCTCAAGCGCATCTTGAGACTGGACCGCTTGCGCTTGCGCGGACCGAATGGCGCAAAAGACGAATTCCATCTCGCCGCCGCAGCCCAGAACCTCCGCAAACTCGCAAAGCTGATCCCGATGCCGGCGCTGAAACCGGCATAAGACCGGTTGCGGCTCGTTGCGCGTAAAGATCGTCAGACCCAACCCGTCACCAGAAGCCGACTTCTTCAACGGTATCGATCAGAAACAGCCGTTGGCGGGCACAGCTATCCCGTTTGTCGAGTTCTGTTTGCGTTGGTCGTTTTTCGCTGGAAAGCCCTTGCGCTCGCTACAACCAGGACCGTCTCCGGTGTTTGTGGATGCGCCGTTTTCTGGTAGCGTTGAAATCATTGCGATCAGGGGGCTCCCGTGGCCCGCACCAACCTGGAACTCGTTCTGCGCCGCGACCGCCATATTACGATCGTGTCGTTGTTGCTCGTGGCGGGAGTGGCTTGGGCGTACACTTATGCCGGGGCTACGATGCCTCCAGTCGAGCCCGGCATGGGAATGGCGAATTCTCAAAGCCATACGATGCCGATGCCAATGGCATGGACGCTATCCCACGTCATGCTCATGATCCTCATGTGGTGGATCATGATGATTGCCATGATGGTGCCAGGCGCGGCACCGACGATTCTGCTCTTCGCGGCGATCAGCCGCAAACAGCTGCAGACGAGCGCTCCCATTGTCCCAACCGGAATTTTCCTCACCGCCTACCTGGTGGTCTGGGGAGCCTTCAGTCTTGTCGCCACCGGCCTGCAATGGGCGCTGGAGGCGGCCGGCCTCCTTGTGGCGATGACGGTAACCGACGCCGTGCTCGGCGGATCGCTCCTGCTGGCGGCGGGCCTCTATCAGTTGACGCCGGTTAAGCAGGCCTGCCTTCGGCGGTGTCGCGGACCGGTTGCGTTCCTGACTGAATATTGGCGACCCGGGGCCGCCGGCGCTTGGCGAATGGGCCTTGCTCACGGCGCCTATTGCCTTGGCTGTTGCTGGTTCCTGATGGCGCTTCTGTTCTTCGGCGGGATCATGAACGTCTTGTGGATCGCGGGTCTGGCTGTCTATGTGCTGTTCGAGAAAACGGTGCCGGCCGGTCATTGGCTTTCCCGGGCGGTGGGAGCGCTCCTCGCCATTGCCGGAGCGATCGTACTTGTCGGAGGATACGATGGCGATTGACTGGTCGATCGAGGCGACGACCTTCGGCAATTGTAATTGCGACTACAATTGCCCCTGCCAATTCGAACTACGCCCTACCCAGGGGCACTGCCGGGGCTTCGAAGTTGGCCGGATCGAACGCGGCCATTTCGGCGAAGTTCAGCTCGATGGTCTTTGCTATGCCCTTACCTATGCGTGGCCCGGTGCGGTCTTTGAAGGCAACGGATCTATGCAGGCCATCATCGACCAGAACGCAGACGAGCAGCAGCGCCAGGCGCTGATCACCGTGCTTCATGGCGGCGAGACCGAGGAAGCCAAGACCCACTGGTGGGTTTTCCACGCCATGTCGAGCACCGTTCATGAGCCTCTCTTCAAGCTGTTCGAATTCGAGGTCGATATAGAGGGGCGCACCGCAAGAGTCTCAATTTCGGGCGTTCTCGAGTCGACCGGTCGTCCCATCATCAGCCCGGCGACCGGTGACGAGCACCGGGTCCGGATCGATTTTCCGGCCGGCATCGAGTTCGATATCGCCGAGATCGGCAGCGCGTCGACCCAGGCGAAAGGAGCAGTCCCACTGGACCTCAACGACAGCTACGGACAGTTCAACATGGTCCGCCATTCAGGGACCGGGGTGGTCCACAAACGCGCCTGATAGCGCGGTGCCGGGTGACCTGCAGGTGTGATCAGCCAGACCCAACTGCGCCTTCCGCTGACAAGCCGTACGCGGAGGCCGACATGTCGCGGATCTTGCCGAACACGCCTTTGCCGCCGGCGATGGCGATGGTGCCGTTCTCGATGACGTTGCCGCGGTTGAACGGCTCGACGATGCCGCCGGCCTCCTCGATCATCAGCATGGCGGCGAGGCAATCCCAGGCGTTCATGTGTTCTTCGCTGTAGCCGATCAGCCGGCCGGCGGCGACATAAGCCAGCATCAGCGCGCCCGATGCATTGCGGAAGAAAACGCCGCCGTCGTCGACGATGGAGGCGACCAGCGGCACGATCTGGCGCGCGTTGGTGCGGTTGTTGAAGCCGACGCCGATCGAACCTTCGCTGATGCTGGCGGCGCCGGACGCCTTGAGCGGCCGGCCGTTGACGAAGGCTCCGCCACCGCGGCGGGCGTAAAAGGTCTCGCCGGACGACGGCTCGTGAACGACGCCGACGACGGTGGTGTTGTCCTTGACGCAGGCGATCACGACCGCCCAGGCGGGGATGCCGCGCACGAAGTTGGCGGTGCCGTCGATCGGGTCGATCACCCAGGTGTAGCCGGAAGTTCCCTTGACCGGCGCATGTTCCTCGCCGACGATGCCATCTTGCGGGTATTCCTTGGCGAGTGAAGCACGCACGAACAGCTCGACCTCGCGGTCGCCATTGGACACCAGGTCCTGGTGCCCCTTGCTCTCGATCGTCAGCTTGTCGATCTCGCGAAAGAACGTCATGCCGAGTTCGCCGGCGCGGCGGGCGAGTGCGATGGTGAATTCGAGGCGGCTGTCGAGGTCGTTGGTCATGGCACCGATGATGTTTGTGGCCAGAGCCTGTTCCATTCCGATTGGATCGGAATGGGGCTCTATCTCTTTGCTGGAGCATGATCTTATTCGAAAACCGGTTTCCACTTTTCGGGATCATGCTCCAAAGCGGTAACAGGCCAACCGAAAAGAAGCCATGGCCCCGCACCAAGCCGGCGCCGCGCCAATTCGCCGCTTGCCCGGTCTTGCCACACGGCTAGAATCCCCGATAGGACAGGAGTACGCCGCAGGCGTGTTCAAGACGGGAGTTCGCAAGTGGGCGTCGTTCTCAACCTCGAAGACGGGAAGCGGCCGGCCGCGTCGATCAAGGATCTGGTCGATCTGACGGCGGCCGACATGAGCCGTGTCAACGAGCTGATCCTGTCCAAGGCAGGCTCGGACGTCCAGATGATCCCCGAGATCGCCAACCACCTGATCTCTTCGGGTGGCAAGCGCCTGCGCCCCATGGTGACGCTCGCCGCCGCCCAGATGTTCGGCTATTCCGGCGACGGCCATGTGAAACTCGCCACCTCGGTCGAGTTCATGCACACCGCCACGCTGCTGCACGACGACGTGGTCGACGAAAGCGGCATGCGCCGCGGCAAGAAGACGGCGCGCATGATCTGGGGCAACCAGGCGAGCGTGCTGGTCGGCGACTTCCTGCTCGGCCAGGCCTTCCGTATGATGGTCGATGTCGGCTCGCTCGACGCGCTGGACATCCTGTCCACCGCCGCCTCGATCATCGCCGAGGGCGAGGTGATGCAGCTTGCCGCCGCCAAAAACCTCGAAACCACCGAGGACGAGCATTTCGCCGTGATCAAGGCCAAGACCGCCGCGCTGTTTTCAGCCGCCGCCGAAGTGGGGCCGGTGATCGCCGGCGCTACCCGCACGGATCGTGCCGCGCTTCGCTCCTATGGCATGAACCTCGGCCTTGCCTTCCAGCTTATCGACGATGCGCTGGACTATGGCGGCTCCTCGGCTGATCTGGGCAAGAACGTCGGCGACGACTTCCGCGAAGGCAAGGTCACGCTGCCGGTGATCCTGGCCTATCGCCGCGGCACCGCGGCCGAACGCGAGTTCTGGAAGAAGGCGATCGAGGACAATCAAAGCGACGATGCGCAGCTGGAAAAGGCCATCGGCCTGTTGACGCGCCATGCGGCGATTGCCGACACGATCGGCCGCGCCCGCCATTTCGGCGAGATCGCCCGCGACGCGCTGGCGCCGCTGAAGGCGACGCCGCAGAAGGCCGCGCTGATCGAGGTGATCGATTTCTGCATCAGCCGCGTCGCCTGAGACCTTTTTGAAAATTCTACCCCGACGGGCCTCTGGCGCGATTTTCTGCGCTTCCGGTGCTCACGGACTTGAATGTCCGCTGCGCTCCGGTTCTCGAAAACCACGCCATATGCCTCGTCAGGGCGAATTTTGAAAAAGGTCTCCACCGCAGGCTGGGAAAGACAAGCCCTGAGCCCACTCGGTCTAAAAAGCGGGTTGGCGTCAAAGGGCCGGTAACTGTATTATGAGCACGGTCCGGTTGAATGGCGACCCCAAAAAGGCCATGCTTTGCCTGATCATTGGCCGTCCTGAGTCCGCTTTGCGGACCGACTATTCACGGCGGGAAGGGAAATAATGCCGCTCAACAGCAGAAACTGGCTTGCCGGCCTCGCCGTCGCGGGCTTCGCGCTTGCCAACCAGCCTGCCTTTGCCAAGGAAAGCCCGGCCGAGCCGGTGGAAATCGGTTCCCTCTCCGGCGCGTTCCTGGCTGCCCGCATCGCCGAGGTCGACAACGATCTGAACGGCGCCATCGCCTATTACAAGCGCGCGCTGTCCTTCGACCCGACAAACCAGCAATTGCAGCAGAGCCTGATGCTCGGCCTGATCTCGCAGGGCCGCTTCGACGAGGCGCTGCCTTATGCCGACAAGCTGAAGGAAGTGCCGGATGTCGAGCGCTTTTCGCGGCTGGCGCTGGCGGTCGATAGCTTCAAGAAGAAGGACTACACCAAGGCCGAATACTGGCTGAAGCTGTCGCTGGAATCCGATCTCGACCGGCTGATCACCGGCCTGATGACGGCCTGGGCGAAGACGGGCGGCGGCAGCCCCAAGGATGCGCTCGCCCATCTCGACAAGCTCGACGGCCCGGAATGGTACAAGATTTTCGTGGCCTACCACCGCGCGCTGATCGCCGAGGGCGCCGGCATGAACGCCGAGGCGGACAAGGCCTATAAGGCGACTGTCGACGACATCACAGCCGGAAGTGCTGCGCCGGAAACCTGGCTGCGCGCGGCGGAAGCTTACGCCGGCTTCCTCGCCCGCGAGGGCAAGAAGGACGAAGCGCTTAAGGTGCTGGACAAGTCCGACGAGTTTTCCGTCGGCCGCCCGGCGGTTGCCGAACTGCGCACCGAGATACGCAAGGGCATGCCGATCCCACCGCTGGTGCAGGGCCCGACCGAAGGCGCCACCGAAATCTTCCTCAACCTCGGCACCGCGCTGAACCGCGGCGGCGGCGAGGCGTTCGTGCGGCTCTACCTGCAATATGCGCTGGCGCTGGAGCCCAAAAGCGACATCGTGCTGATGCAGCTAGCCTCGGTCGCCGAACAGCAGGAACAACCCGAAGAGGCAATCGCGCTCTACGGCAAGATCAGCAAGGGTTCGTCGATGAAACGGGTCGCCGAGCTGCAGCGCGGACTGAACCTGGCCGACCTGAAGCGGCATGACCAGGCGATCACCCAGCTGAAAGCGCTGCTCGAGGCGGCGCCCGACGACATGCGCGGCTACCTGGCGCTCGGCGGGGTCTACGCCTCGAAGGAGGACTATCGCTCGGCCGCCGATCTCTACGACAAGGCGGTGGCGCGGCTGCCCAACCCGACCGCTGAAAACTGGAACATCTTCTATCAGCGCGGTATCGCCAATGAGCGGCTGAAGCAGTGGCCGAAGGCGGAGCCGAACTTCCGCAAGGCGCTGGAACTGTTCCCCGACCAGCCGCAGGTGATGAACTATCTCGGCTATTCGTGGGTCGACATGAACATCAACCTCGACGAAGGCCTGAAGATGATCCAGAAGGCCGTCGATCTGCGGCCCAGCGACGGCTACATCGTCGATTCGCTCGGCTGGGCGTATTACCGCCTGGGCAAATACGAAGACGCGGTGCGCGAGCTGGAGCGCGCGGTTTCGCTGAAGCCGGACGATCCGGTGCTCAACGATCACCTGGGCGACGCCTACTGGCGGGCCGGGCGTCAGCTGGAGGCGACCTTCCAGTGGACACATGCGCGCGACATGAAACCCGAGCCGGACGTGCTGGCGAGCGTGCAGAAGAAGCTTGCCGAAGGCCTGCCGCCGCTTGAACCCAAGGCCGCACTCGGCACACCGGCGCCGACCGCACCAGAAGTGAAGCAGCAGGCTCCGGCCGCAGACAAGAAAACCGAGACCGAGACGCCCGCGGCACCGGAGACGGCGACGATCATTCCCGCCGCCTACAAGGTGCAGCCAGGGCAGTCCTTGTGGTCGATCGCCGCCGACAAGCTGGGCAACGGCAATCGCTACATCGAGATACTCAACCTCAATCCGCAATTGCAGGGCGATCCCGGCCGCATCGTGCCGGGCCAGGAACTCAAGCTGCCGGAGCCGGTGAACTGAGCGCTAAGTAACCGCCGCGCTTGACCGTTTTTCCCGCTGCCACTAGGACGGGCCATCCCGGTTTCCGACCGCAGAGGCCCGCCCGTGACTGACGCCCCTTCCATCCTGGATCCCAAGCGCTCCTTCCAGGGGCTGATCCTGACGCTGCACAATTACTGGGCGGCCTATGGCTGCGTGGTGCTGCAACCCTACGACATGGAAGTCGGCGCCGGCACGTTCCATCCGGCCACCACGCTCAGGGCGCTCGGGCCTAAGGGCTGGAATGCCGCCTATGTGCAGCCGTCGCGCCGCCCGAAGGACGGCCGCTACGGCGAGAACCCCAACCGGCTGCAGCATTACTACCAGTACCAGGTGATCCTGAAGCCGAATCCGCCAAACCTGCAGGAGCTCTATCTCGGCTCGCTCAAGACGATCGGCGTCGACCCGCTGCTGCACGATATCCGTTTCGTCGAGGACGACTGGGAGAGCCCGACGCTGGGCGCCTGGGGGCTCGGCTGGGAGTGCTGGTGCGACGGCATGGAAGTGTCGCAGTTCACCTATTTCCAGCAGGTCTGCGGCATCGAATGCGCGCCGGTTTCGGGCGAACTGACCTACGGGCTGGAGCGGCTCGCCATGTATGTGCAGGGCGTCGACAGCGTCTACGACCTCAATTTCAATGGCCGCGAGGGCGACGAGAAGGTCACCTATGGCGACGTCTTCCTGCAGGCCGAGCAGGAATATTCCAGGCACAATTTCGAATACGCCAACACGGCGACGCTGCTTCGGCACTTCGAGGACGCGGAAGCCGAATGCCAGGCGCTGCTGGCGGCCGGCGCACCGCAGCCCAGCGACAACGCGCCGATGCACAAAATAGTATTTCCGGCCTACGACCAGTGCATCAAGGCCAGCCACGCCTTCAACCTGCTCGACGCGCGCGGCGTCATCTCGCCGACGGAGCGGGCGCGCTACATCCTGCGGGTCCGCAACCTGGCGAAGGCCTGCGGCGAGGCATTCTTGCAGACGGAAGCCGGCGGCCTCGCTGCGTGAGGTTTAACAGGCGTCCGCCGCGACAGCGTCGGACGGAGCCGGTGTTGCCGGCTGGTTGACGGATACCGCCATGGTCTGCATCGCGCGGCGCACGCCCGTCAGCTGCGCGCCGCCGTTTCCCGACAGATAGATGGTGAAGCAGGCGGCGAGCGCCAGGATCTGGAGGAGGGTGGAAGCCGTCTTCATGGTCGTTCGCCAGTCAAAAGTCCTTCGTCTGGAGCGTCTGTCGCTTCAGCGTCCGGTTCGGTTCGTCGGGTTGTGCACAAAGGACGGGTGGACGCGGGATGGCCCGACATGCGGCAGAAAATTTTTTGTCCAGTCGTCCGGACCTGCCTGAAAGGGTGACAGCGGAGGCTCGGCTTGCTATTGCCCGCGCCGTAGCTTTGCCCTGGGAAGCCCCACATGCCCGACCTTCTGCTTGAACTTCGCAGTGAAGAAATCCCCGCCCGTATGCAGCGCAAGGCGGCGGGCGACCTGAAGAAGGCGGTGACCGACGGCCTCGTCGAGGCAGGGCTGACCTATGAGGCGGCGCGCGAATACTGGACGCCGCGCCGGCTGACGCTCGACATTCGCGGCGTCACCGCCCGTTCGCGCGACGTGCGCGAGGAGATCAAGGGGCCGTCGACATCCGCCCCCGAACAGGCGGTACAGGGCTTCCTGCGCAAGGCCGGCCTTTCCGATATCGCTAAGGCGCATGTGCACTCGGACCCGAAGAAGGGCGATTTCTACGTCGCCCATATTTCGAAGCCGGGCAGGGCGGCCGAGGAGATTATCGCCGCACTCGTGCCCGAGGTGATCCGCACGTTCCCGTGGCCGAAGTCGATGCGCTGGGGCAAGGCCTCGGCGAAGCCGGGTTCGCTGCGCTGGGTGCGGCCGCTGCAATCCATCGTCTGCAGCTTCGGGCCGGAGACCGAGGAGCCGGTCGTGGTCGATTTCGAGGTCGACGGCATCCGCTCCGGCAATGTCACCTACGGCCACCGTTTCCACGCGCCGGGCGCCATCACCGTGCGCCGCTTCGACGACTATTCGGCGAAGCTGGAGGCGGCGAAGGTTGTCGTCGACGCCGACCGCCGCAAGGAGATTATCCGCGCCGACGCGCGCAACATGGCTTTCGCTGGCGGGCTCGAACTGGTCGAGGATGACGGCCTGCTGGAAGAGGTCTCCGGACTGGTCGAATGGCCGGTGGTGCTGATGGGCGAGTTCGAAGAGGACTTCCTGCAGATTCCCGCCGAGGTGATCCGCCTGACGATCCGGGCCAACCAGAAGTGTTTTGTGACCAAGCCGGCGATCTCCCCCACCAGGGGGGAGATCAACCACCCACCGCTCTCCAACCGCTTCGTGCTGGTGTCCAACATCGAGGCGAGCGACGGCGGCAGGGAGATCGCCCACGGCAACGGCAAGGTGGTGCGGGCGAGGCTTTCGGATGCGCTGTATTTCTGGAAGACCGACCAGGGCGACGTGCCGGACCTCGGCGAACTGAAACCCTCCGCCGAGAAGTTCGGGCTTAACCTCGCAAAGCCGCTCGACCAGCGCATGGCGCGGCTCGATCATCTGAACGTCACCTTCCACGCCAAGCTGGGCACGCAGGGAGAGCGCGTGGAGCGCATCGCGCGACTGGCGGAGGAGATTGCCGGCGTTCTGGAGCGTCAAGGATTTCACCCCACCCCCGACCTGCGGTCGGACCCTCCCCATCGAGGGGAGGGAGGGGCGCCAGCCCCGCCGGTCTCCTCCCCCTCGATGGGGGAGGTGGCCCGAAGGGCCGGAGGGGGTGACCTCGCCCAACTTGCCCGCCGCGCAGCCGTGCTGGCCAAGGCCGATCTGCAGACCGAAGTGGTCGGCGAGTTTCCGGAATTGCAGGGCGCGATGGGGCGCAAATATGCCGCGCTGCAGGGTGAACGAGCCAGTGTCGCCGCCGCGATCGAGGAACACTACAAGCCGCAGGGCCCGTCCGATCGGGTGCCGACCGATCCGGTGTCGATTGCTGTCGCGCTCGCCGACAAGCTCGACACGCTGGTCGGCTTCTGGGCCATCGACGAGAAGCCAACGGGCTCGAAGGATCCGTTCGCGCTGCGCCGGGCGGCGCTGGGCGTGATCAGGATTCTGGTCGAGAATAGTATTTCGTTGTCGCTACTTCGGGCAACTATGTCCCCCACCTTGGACTTGTACATCAAGTTCCAGAAGGAGGGCTCTGAGCCACTTCTCGCAGCAGTTGACACCTTGGCAGCTCGAGGATTGGCGACCGCGGGCTATCGCCAGGAAGTTTACGACAGGCTTGTCGGGGAGTCAGGCAAGGAGGCCTTTGCCGAACAAACACCCGAGATGGCATGGGCCCTAGCTCAATCGCTCCTCTCCTTCTTCCACGACCGCCTGAAGGTCTACCTCCGCGACCAGGGTGCGCGGCACGACCTGATCGATGCCGTGCTGGCAAGCGGCGCGACGCCAATCTCCCCACTTGAGGGGGAGATGTCGGCCCCCGGGTCCGGCCTCCAGCCGGCCCGAGGACAGGCTCCGTCGACAGAGGGGGGCGCTGTCCCGCCAACCCCTCAATCGTTGGACAAGCGCTCTACGTTGCCCCCCTCTGCCCTGCCGGGCATCTCCCCCACGAGGGGGGAGATTGGCCAATCGCCGACGGCCGAAGGCCGCAAGCCTGACCGGGCGTCGGCCGGCCAGGCCGCCCCCGCGGAGGCCAGCGAGCAAAGCGAGCGCTCGGCCGTGAGCGGAATGAACGACGATCTCCTCACCATTGTCCGGCGCGTCGAGGCGCTGGGCAAATTCCTGGAGAGCGAGGACGGCAGGAATCTGCTCGCTGGAACCAAGCGCGCCGCCAACATTCTGGCCGCCGAGGAAAAGAAGGGCACGGCCATCGCCGATGCGGTCGAGCCATCGCTTTTCCGGGAAGAGGCCGAGAAAAACCTCTTCGCCGCGGTGAATCAGGCTGAGAAGCAAGCCGGCCAAGCGATTCAAAATGAAGACTTTTCCGCTGCCATGCTGTCGCTTAGCGCATTGCGTGAACCCGTTGATTCATTCTTTGAACGCGTTCTCGTGAATGATGAAGATGCGGCCGTGCGGGCGAACCGCCTGGCGCTGCTTTCGCGCATCCGCGCGGCCACCGGCCAGGTGGCGGACTTCTCGAAAATCGCCGGCTGAACCCTGCGGTGCTGCCCGGCGGGCTGCCCTTATTCGACCGTAGGGGCGGGGCCGTCGGACTGCTGGACGGGGCTTGCGGCGACCGGCGTCGGCGCTGTTGCCGGCGCGGCGGCTGAAGGCTCTGCCGCCGGCGAGGGCGCGCTCCCCGTGTCGCGGGCAAATGCTTCGCCGACGATGCCGCCACGAATGACCATCGGAGTAGTGTTCGGGCGGCGGCTGGATTTCTCTGGTTCGTCGCCGATTGCCGCGACGTTTTCGTAGGCGATGCCGGGTGCGCTGTTGCCGAGCGCAACGATCGACTTGGCTGCCGCCGGATCGACCGTGCCGGCAGTCATGATCGACGGCGAAACGGAGGAGGCCCCAAGCCTGACGATGGACGGGTCGGCGCTGCTCGGCGCCAGTTGCAGGATGGACGATGCCTGCGCTGCACCCGGCAGCAGGGTTCCCAATGCAAGCGTCGCTGCAAGAATTCTCATCGACTGACCGCCCTCTCAAGACATCATGCCCAAGCTAGAGCATTTCAGGTTTTGACAGAAGCGTATCCGGCGTTTGCGAAGTAGTTGGAGCATTCGTGGGGCTCGATGTTTGCGGCGAGGTTGCCGACATCTCGCCAGGTATCCTCAATGGTTCGCTTCTGTGCGAGGCGCATCCAATGCTTGATCTTGGCGAAAGCCTGTTCGATCGGGTTGAGGTCTGGCGAGTAGGGCGGCAGGTACCAAAGCCTGGCGTCGGCGGCGCGGATCATTTGCCGGACGGCTGCCGACTTGTGGGAGCCGAGATTGTCCATCACGACGATGTCGCCGGGCCTGAGCACCGGTACGAGCTGCTGCTCGACATAGGCGCGGAAGCACTCGCCGTTGATTGGCCCGTC
>NZ_FOSL01000059.1 GCF_900114255.1 Neomesorhizobium albiziae
CGACATCGCCGCGAAGATGCGCCACCAGACACCTTTGTGGCTCCACCGGCTGAAACGGCGGAAGACGCTGTTCCAGTCTCCGAAGACATCGGGCAGATCGCGCCAGGGCGAGCCCGTGCGCACGATCCAAAGCACCGCTTCCACGAACATCCGGTTGTCGCGGCCCGACGAACCCCGCGTCCGTTCGTCACCGATGATGTGGACCGACATGCGCTCCCACTGGTCGTCGCGAAGTATCAGACGGTCGAGAACACCCATGGCTGCCTCCAAAAGACAGCCTTGAATCTGATTTGCTCAGCCTTGGGAATCCCAAGAGTCCACACCACCTAGCGTTTCAATCGTACCGTAGCGCATATGCCCGGAGTTCACGATGAGACAATCGATGCTGCCCAGAAAGCGGGTCCACTTGGGCGCGCACGGAAGGATCGGCTCGTATGGTATGGACGCCAGCGCACGCAGGATTTGGATCTCAGTACGTTAGCTGCAGCGTCCAGATCATCTTGGTTCCGCCCGCCGATTAACAAAGCGGCGCCTTCCGCGGCGAGACGTTTGGCGAGTGCCAAGCCAAGGCCTTTGCTGCCGCCCACTATAAGCGCTCGGCGGGGGAACTGCTCATCTGTTGCCTCGTAGGTTCTGGGATCTGGCCAGAGGTCACCTCGGGAATGCAGCACAACTATTCGGGTGTGAGCCGGAACGGTTCTCGTCTTTTGGCGCGTTATTCCTTCATGGGTGTTCTACGCATGGTACTTCGGTCGACCAAGCGGGATCACTGTGCTTTTCTCAATAACGGTCGGAGATCTTCTGCGTCAATGCGCCGACCTGTCCGTTGGCGATCCGCTTCGTATCGATTTGGGTCACAGGCATGATGCCGCCCGCCGTCGAGGTGACGAATACCTCGTCCGAGTCCGCAAGTGCGCCCGGCGAGATCGTACTCGCGGCAACGTCTATGCGCATCTCCTTGCACAGATCGAAAACCGTCTGCCGAGTAATCCCCGGCAGGACATTGGCTGCAGGGGTCTTCAACCGGGTGCCTTTAACTGTGAAAATATTGAAGCCAGGACCTTCCGCAATGTTGCCCTCCGTGTCGAGCAGTAGTGCGGTGTCGGCTCCCACGTCGTAGGCGTCGAACTGGCCCTTGACGAGGTCCAGCCAATGATAATTCTTTAGTGTCGGGTCGACGGAATACGACGGGATTCGCACCATGCGGCTAATCGCCAGATCGAGACCACGCTCCATCTGTTCTGCATTGGCGACCGAGCCATGTAGGCCAGACAGGGCAACGCATCTTTTCAGGATAAGCTCGACCTCCTTGCGGTCATAGGTAGCGACATGCGGCGTTTCGCGACCCCGCGAAAGAAACGGTCCAAGTGCAGGTCCAGGCGGAAAAATCGCCCGTCCCAGACGTGCACCGTGTCGTAGGTGGCGTCCGAGTGCAGGAACCCCCAGTCCAAGACCGAGATCTTGGCCTCGCACATGGGCAGATACTGGCCGTCCATGTAGGCGACGCCCTGCGGATAGCTAAGCGGGTCACGGTAGCGGTTCTCCACCCAGAGGCGCGGGGAGGTCATCGTCATCCTCTCTCTTCCCTGTCCTGAGTTCGGGGACTAGCCTGCCGTCCCTCACGGTGGAAGTCTTGCCCCGACGGTGCCGGCGGACGTCGTCCGCGACACGTTCCTGCAGACCAACTCGAGTTCGGTGTGCATGTGATGGACCCCGTAGTTGCGCAGGACACCGGCAACCCCTCCCGCGTAACCCTGCTGGTGCGTGCAGGTCCGCACTTCGTCTACCCAGCCGCAGGCACGGATGCCCGCTACCTCGTGTGCTTTAGGACGAAAATTAGGTGACAACGCACGACATACCCCACTACCCGTGGTAGCCGGAGAGTGGACGAGACGCGCATGGGTCACGACCAGCGCCTCCATATCGGTTTTGCCATAGTCGTGAGTACAAGCGCCCGGTGGCGTTCACACCCGAGATTGGAGAAGTCCGTCTCCGTCGTGTGAATTTTTCGGGATGGGGCAGACATCATTCATTCATCTGATCAGGACTATGTCCGGGTCCATGCCGACCGCGAAACGAGGCTCCCATCGAATTGAGTTTGGTGCACGCTTAGGTAGCCGGTCTACTGCAGTTTGGAAACAGACGCGAGCGTCAGTCGGCATAGGTCCACGACATCATAGATCGGCACCTCCGTGGACTTGCGGATCGCATCAGTGACCAAAGGAAAGGCGGTGCATTCGAACAACATCATACTGACATCGGGCACATCTCGCAGAAGCCGCGCGACGGCGCCTCGCACGTCCTCTTCGATCTCGGCGAAGGTGGTCGGGATGGGTGGGCGCACCATCTCGTTGCGCAATAGCGTTCCACCTTCAATGCCAGCGACAACCACACGGTCGCGCTCGGGTGAACCGTGCAAGCCCAACACGTCATCATCGCATTTGGTTGAATCCGCGGTCAGCACCGCTAGCTTAGACTGGGGGGGCAACTGCCTCAGTAGCATGGGTAGCATGAGCAGACTTGACATCACCACCGGCACGTCGACGGCAGCGGCGACAGCGGACTGGTGTCGAATGGCAAATCCACAGTTTGCTGTAATGGCTGTCGCCCCGCGCTCCACCAGCCGCTTGGCAGCAGCGATATAGGCCGGCTCGAGCGCCGGGTCGCCTGCGATCACCCTATCGGCCCAAGCCCCATCGACTGTTTCGAGGATCAGGGGAACCGAAAAGGTCGAAGGATTGGTCAACCCGCCAGGGAGAGGGGTTGATTTCATCGTTCCACGTTCAAGTTCCAGGATACCCAGTAGTGGCGTAGTCATGTCAGTCACCTTAATTGAGTTTGGCGAGGTTTCAGGGAGCGAGCCGAGCGGCCGGAGAGATGCAGGGGCGGTCCGAGCAGCCGCCCGGACCTCATCAGAGAACAAAGATGTCCCGCGGCGCTGAGGTTAGCACATCCACCCCCGTGTCGGTCACTCGGAAAGTCTCGCTGATGGTGTGGCCGAAGTCGTCCGCAACCCAGTTCCCGAGCATCATGTGGAAGGTCATGTTGGGCTCCAGCACCGTCATGTCGCCGTCCCTGAGGCTCGCCGTCGGTTCGAGCCAGCCGATTCCGTGAGCATAACCGCAACGGGTGTCCTTCTTTAGGCCTTGCTTGCCGATGGTCGAGTAGAATGCATTGGCCACGTCGCTACACGTTGCGCCAGGCTTGATTGCCTCGAGCGCGGCCTCAAGTCCGGAAACTTGGATGTCATGCATCTTCTGCAATCGGTCCGAAGGTTTTCCGATTGAATAGGTGCGCATGAGGCCCGACACATAGCCGTGGCGAACACCGCCGAGTTCGAGGTTGATTTGTGAGGCTTGGCGGAATTCGTCTTCCGCCCAAGGTATATGGCAGGTTCCGATGCGCGGAGAGGCACACATGAAAAAAGCGGCGAGTCTGGAGCCCGGCTTGCCATTTGCACCCCGGATGAGTGTGGCGATGATTTCGGCCGAGGCGTCCGCTTCTCGAACCCCCGGACGGATCACTTCGGCCGCCCGCAGCATGGCGGCATCGGAAATAGCCGCCGCCTCGCGCATGGCCTCGATCTCGCGATCAGATTTCACAAGGCGTAGCCACGTCACCATTCGTGTGATATCTGTGATCTTTGCCCCGAGAGCCTTGCGGAACTTGTCGGCAGAGAGCGACGACATAGCAGTTAGCTCGACCCCAACCGATGCCTTCGCCGCCCCGAGGTCGAGCATGCACTTGATGATCATGTCGAACCCATCCTGATTCGGGTTGCCGACCAGATCCTCGGAATAATGGATTACCCTATCCTGAGCCATGAAGCATTGGTGCAGACCGGCCGGAGCATCGCATTGGCGCAGGATAATCAGCGGCTCTTCTTCCGCCATGGTGATAATCACGCCCTGCGGGACATAGGCCGAGAGGCCGAGGTAGCCCGTCAGGTACGTAATGTTGTGCTCGTCGACGACGAAGATCATGTCGAGGCCGCGCCTCGACATCTCCTTCTTCACCCGGCCCAGCCGATTCAGATACTCGCTGCGCGGGAAGGGCTGGAACCCCTTGGGAACGGTCATTTGGCTACTCCTGTCGCGTATTCTTGAGAAAAGGGCATGGGGTCGCATGGGTAACCCCGGACGGTGTCAGCCTGCGCACGCGGGGCGGGGCCGATCCGATTTGCCAGAGGCCTCGCAGTGTCAGCCTGCGAGGAGCGTATTGACAAGATTGACCCAGTATCCAATGCCGTAGGGAAGTGCCTCGTCGTCGAAGTCGAATGACGGGTGATGCAATCCCGCAGTGGGACCATTGCCGATGAAGATGTAGGAGCCCGGCCGAACTTGGAGCATGTAAGCGAAGTCCTCAGCCCCCATGACCGGCGCGACGTTGGCATCGACCGATTCGCCGCCGACCAGCCGACGTGCCGCAGCTACGGCGGACCGGGTCTGTTCGGGGTGGTTGTAGGTAAGTGGCTCGAGGCGCCGATACGTGAATTCGATCGCGGCGCCCATAGCGCTGGCCACGCCGCGTGCGCATTGTTCGACTTGGCGTTCCGCAAAATCGCGGAGCGCCGGCGAGATGCTACGTACCGTGCCGCCCAGTTCTACCTGATTCGGAATGACGTTGTAGGTGCCGGTCGACCTAACCTTGGGAACCGAGACGACAAGAGATTCCGTAGGTTTTGTGTTTCGCGAGACGAGTGTTTGAAGCGTAACAATGATCTGGCTTGCAACCACAACCGGATCGATGGTCGCATCCGGTTGGGCGGCGTGACCGCCCTTGCCGATCACGACGATATCGAATTCGTCGAGCGCGGCCATGATAGTTCCTTCGCGGATTGCGAACCTACCGATGTCTAACCCTGGGCTGGTGTGCATCCCATAGACGCCTGTGATGTCATAGCGCTCCATGATGCCCTGCTGCACCATCCGTTCGGCACCCCGGCCCTCTTCTTCGGCCGGCTGAAAGATGAAGGCGACTGCCCCCCTGAAGTTGCGGTAACGTGCGATGTGGGTGGCCGCACCCAATAACATTGCAGTATGACCATCGTGGCCGCATGCATGCATGAGTCCGGGCTTCTTCGACGACCACGGCTTGTTGGACATCTCTTCGATCGGCAGGGCATCCATGTCTGCGCGCAACCCAACGGTTGGCCCGTCGCCCGCAGTGCCCCGCACCACAGCGATGACGCCCGTTTCGGCGATGCCGGTCTCGATCTCTTCGATACCAAACGAGGCCAACATTTTGGCGACGAAAGCGGCCGTTTCCGGAAGGTCATACCCGAGTTCGGGGTTCTGGTGGAGATATCTCCGCCAGTCTGCAGCCTCTTTATGTAGATAACTAAATTCTTGCACGCCGGACATTTCCGCTCGCCTCGCAAATATCAATGAATCAAAGGTTCCGCGTTCAATTACCGACTTCGCGGAATATCACCTGCCTCACAACAAATCTCATGCATCTGCAAGTAGCGGTCAAATTCAGTATGCATATGGGATCCATCTGGTTCTGAGCTACAATCGGCCCTTTGATCGTGGGGTTGTGTCAAGACCTGCGTCTCAATCCGCGCCAGGGTAATGGTCCTTTCCGAGATGATGTCCTCTACTGGTCCGGGTAGGCTGCCTCAACATACGCAACGGTCTTGCTGACTGGACCTGTGATCTGCCGCCGGGACCTAGATTGAGGTGACCTCGTTTGGTCGGACAAGCGGGGCCGTGCAGGGCTGGAGAACGACATCGGCGCTTTCACCGGCACTCCGGTGCCGCTTCCTCCGGCACCCAGGTTCTTTCGACATCTTCGGCCTCGCCCGACTTCGAGCGGCAGAGCGGCGAGTGGGCGCTGAATCTCCCGGATCGATCAAGCGGATGGAAAATAGCCTTCATGGCGGCCGCCTTTTCACCCTCCTCGATACTCCGCCTTCCTCAATCGATCTTCACCCAATGTCCGCCGTAGCCGCAGTCGGCACGTGCTTCGGCCGAGCCCGCCACCACATGAAGTAGATCGCAATTATCCAGAGTACCGGGAGCAGCATCAGCAACGACGAGACCGCGGCGATCGTTGGGTCAATCGCGTGGCGAATGTTCTCCCACATCTTCAGCGGCAAGGTTCGTATCGAGAAACCACTGACCAGAGACGTTATCACGACCTCATCGAACGAGTGGATGAATGCGAATACGGCGCCGCCCAAGATACCCGGCAAAATGAGTGGCAGCGTCACTCTCCTGAAGGTCGGTACAGGTCCGGCGCGCATGCTCTTCGCAGCCTGCTCCAGCCGCCGGTCAAAATTCGCCAGAGTCGCCGATACGATGACAACGACATAGCCGATTGCGCCGATGCTATGCGCCAACACAATACCCGATTTCGAGCCAATCAACCCCAAATTCACAAGTGCAAGAAATACCGCAATGCCGACGACAATAAGCGGTATGGTGATCGGTGTTAGGATTGCCATCGTCAAAACACTGCGCAAACCTGGAGAGGTGCGGCTGAGGCCCAACGCCGCTAAGGTACCAACGATCGTCGAAAGGATAGTGACCGCAATGCCGATCTGGATACTGGTCCAGGCCGCGCCGGTCCACGAGGCATCGCCGAAGAAGGAGCGGTACCACTGCAGCGAAAAGCCCGAAGGGGGGAATTCCAAGTAAGCGCCGGCGCTGAACGACATGATCATGACGATAGCGCCTGGAAACAGCAGAAAGGACATGACAAGCACGACAAACGCCGCTCCAATCTGCTTCGTCAAATAGATTTCGTCCCGCGCTTGAAAGAGTTCAGCCGTCCAGCGCTTCGCTCGATAGGGGGCGGCAAGCTCATTGAGATAGCGTGCCAGCGTTCCGAATGAAGGCACTCTACGCTGCCAGGACGTTCGCTCCTTTTTTGCTGCACGGTGATGCCTACTGGAGAGGTCAAGTCCGAGCATGAAGAGCAAGATGCCGGCGATCGCCAATAGGACGAACGCCGAAGTGGCGATGAGTTTTATATTGAAGGTGCTTTTGACCTGAGCCGCTATGAAGGTCGACAGCATCGCGTCTCCCAATCCGCCGAGGGCGGCCGGGGTGATGTAAAAACCGAGGCAAAGAATAAACACCAGCAGCACGCCGCTCCGCACGCCCGGCAGGCTGAGCGGGAAGAAAACCCGCCAGAAGGCGGCAAAGGGCCGCGCACCCATGCTGCGGGCTGCCGCCATCAGCGACTTGTCGATGCCCAGCATGACGCTGACCAGAGGCAAGATCATCAATGGCAGCATCACGTGCACCATTCCCACATAGACTGAGAAGCGGTTGTACAAGAGCTGGAGAGGGCTCGATATCAGCCCTATATCGAGCAGCAGCTTGTTCACTAGCCCATTGTCGCCGAGGATAACAATCCAAGCATATGTGCGCGCCAGCAGACTGGTCAGGTAGGGGATTAGGACAAGCACAAGGAGCACCATGCGTAGCCGCTTTGAGGCAGCCACGATCAGATAGGCTGTGGGATAGCCGATGATTACGCAGATGGCCGTTGCCACCACGCTTATTTCAACAGTCTGAACGAGCAAACGGATATTCGCTGCTTGACCAAAGAACGCATGATAGTTGGCGACCGACAAGGCCGGTGCGTTCAGGCTGGTTAGCAACAGCCGAAGGATCGGAATGCCGAAAACTATAAGCAGAATGCCAAAGGCTGGTACGGTGAGCCAGATGGGCATCTGGCCTAGTTTTCTGAACCTTGTCATCTGATTTGCCCTCAGCGCCTCACGCCCTGACGAAACGAAGGTCGGACCGCAACCACTCGAGCCGGACTTCGTCACCGGGCTGGAAGATCTTTTGCCCCGAGCCGACGTGCTGGCGCGTGATGAGCACGCCGCTTCCGACGCGCACATGATATTTCCGTAATGGCCCGGCATAGATCATGTCGACTACGGTTCCGGTGACAGCCTGGCGCTGTTGCGCATCGGCGCGCATGCGTGCGGCTTGATCGGCGATGCAAATTCGCTCCGGCCGGATCATAGCTACCGTGCCGGCCGGCAGCTCGTTATCAGACTCCACCTTGAAATCGGCATCGTCAAGAATATTGGCCTCGCCCAGAAAATTCGCCACGAAGCGCGTTGCTGGCCGGTCGTAGAGTGCTTCCGGCGTGTCAGTTTGCTCGATCCGCCCGTCGCGCATGACGACGATGCGATCGGACAGCGTGAGCGCTTCCTCCTGATCGTGGGTAACACATATTGTAGTCTTGCCAAATTCCTTGTGAAGACTCTTGATCTCGCCCTGCATCTGCTCGCGAAGATTGCGATCGAGGGCCCCGAGCGGCTCGTCGAGCAGGAGGATCGGTGGATCGGCGATGAGCGCGCGGGCAAGCGCCACGCGTTGCTGCTGCCCGCCGCTTAGTTGCGACGGCATGCGCTGGCGAAAGTCAGACAGATGGACGCGTTCCAGCATTCTCTCGACACGTTTCGACCGCTCATGTGCCTTTACACCGCGCATCTCCAGAGGAAATTCCAGGTTCCGGCTGACGGTTAGGTGCGGGAACAGCGCATAGTTCTGGAAGACGATACCTTGGTCGCGCCGATAGGACGGGACCGCTGCAACGGACTTGCCCGCAATGAGAATTTCGCCCTCGCTAGGCGATGCAAACCCGGCAAGCAGCATCAGCGCTGTTGTTTTGCCTGAACCGCTTGGACCGAGGATGGTCAGGAACTCGCCGCGACGGACTGTCAGCGAAAAATCTTTGACTGCAGCGACCTCTCCATACCTTTTCGTGACGTTGCGGAATTCGATCTCCGCGGAAGTGAGCCGTTCTTCCAATGTTTCACCTTCGGCAAGAGGAGCGGGGAGAGGAATTTTGACAAGCAAGATTAGGATCTCCCCAGTGCGACCGTGACGTAATGTGAAATGCCCGCCATCGTATGTGCAAACAGGATTGTTGCACCTTGCAACCTTAAAGAATACTGAGGCGGCGCGCTGTCGACGTCGTGGCGCCGCCTCATGAAATCGGCTTCTACTGAAGAATCCAGTCGTTCCACCGTTGTATGAGGCGCTCGGTGTTCGACAGGCCGTCCGCCCCGACTTCAGCGTACCACTTCGCGTTAATGAAAATACTGTTGGCAATGTTGTCGGGGTGGGTGGGGAACCTGCGCCCCAAATCCTCTGGAATGGATTCATAAGCTCTTAGGTTAGTCGGGGCGGAGGGAAAGAGCTTAGCGAAGGCTGCCTGCCTGTCGGCGCGGGTAGCGAATTCAACGAATCTCTGCGCGTTTTGCACCTTGGGTCCGCCCTTCGGAATTGCCCAGAGATCCCAGGTGACCTTTGATTGGTTCCAATTGATCTCAAGCGGCACTCCTTGATCGATCAACAGATTTGTCCGGCCGTCATAGGCCTGATACAGGGCTGCCAACTTGTCATGCATCATCTGCTGTATCTCGGAACCGACCGACCACCACTTGCGGACGTGGGGCTTTATCTTGTCCAAACTTGCGAAAACCCGGTCGATGTCCATTGGGTAGAGGGCGTCAGGAGCTACGCCGTCCGCTAGGAGAGCTTCCTCCCAGGGACCCTGAGAGCCGTATTGGCCGTCTACGAGCGTTCGAACCCCCGGATACTTTTCAACATCCCAGAATTCGGACCAGGAAGCCGGCCGCGGTTTTTCAGCCGGATAAGTTTCGGTATTGTACACCATTACGTACGCATAGGCAGTCTGGCCAACGCCGTACGGTGCCTTTGCAAACTCCAAGGCGCCGTCCAACTCTTCCTTATTGTGCAGGGAATAATCGATCTCCTCAAGGAGGCCTTGCGCGGCAGACACAGTCGCGGTGGGATAGTTCAAGGCAATCACATCGACGGAAACACTGTTGCTGTTTACCATCAGTTGAAGCTGCGTGAGGGTGACTTCGTCGGCGATTGGGATGACCTTGATCCCTGTTTCAGCTTCGAATGGCTTTACATAAGCATCGATGGCCGCCTTTGCGTAGTCACCACCGTAAACCAAGACACGCAAGTCGTTCGACGATTGTGCAGAGGTGCGGCCACCAGACAGCGCGCTCGCTACGATAGCCGACGATGTCGTTTGCAAGAAGCGCCTGCGATTCACTGCACAGGTAAAGTTCATGACGATTTCCCCTTATTGTTTAGCGCAGCGAGATACCACGGTTGATTGACACCCCCTTCAGCTGAACTTTGTGCCTGAGCGGCGTTGAGGTCAAATGCAGTCTCGGTATAAACGTCATCTGGATTCGAGATGAGGTAGGCTCAACCCAGTCCCGACTCTTGGTTCTCCGGCGTGTAGCGCCTTCTCGGGGCGGTGAGCGATCAGTCTTAAGTGCGCTCTTACGAGCGAACTTAGGAGCCGTTGATGGACCAGGTTACACCGGGCCGGAACGACGGCGGCGGTGGCGACGATGAGCGGCCCAGATTCTGCAGGAGGCGTTTTCGCCCGGAGCAGGCGTGACGCATGTGTGGCGCGGCAGCATGACGTTTCAACGGCGCTGATCTACATGGCGTCGCAAGTTATGCCAACCGGCGACCGAACCGGGCTTTGCTGAGGCGTTGGTTGTCGATGAAGACGGTAGCCTGCCCGGGGATCACCGGCCCGCTATTGTCATGGAACTGGCAGAGGAAGCCGGGTGAGCATCTTTGCCGTTGCACCGCCTGCGCTGGCCACGGCGGTGTTGAAGGCGCACGGTGGTCCCGCCGGGCGCGCGGGTGTGGCTATCGATGGGTCACACCGACATGAGGAAGGGCATGCAGGGCTTGGCGTTGCTGATGCAGGAACACCTGAAGCGCGATCCTCACTTATGTGTCGGGCGAGATTATGTGGCGGAGCTGCGCAGGTGCCCGCCAGGCCTGCCAAGTCTGGAATCCTCCGCCACATAATAATCAGATGGAGTTCAGCAGCTGCAGAACGGCGTCGTTTGGTCGCACGCCGAGATGGCCAGCGACTCCCGCTTTGTCGAGTCCTTTGCGCATCATCTCGACATCCGCGGCGGCATAGCGATGTGTCGTGGCGACCTGTGCGTGCCCGAGCCAGGCTTGGATCGTCAAAGGTCCACACCGGACTGGAGGACCTTCATGGCCAGGGAGTGACGCCTATATCGATCAAGACATAGGCGTCACTATCTACCCCGCCCGACTATATCGGGTAGCTAGAGTTCTGCCCACGATTCCAAGGGTTTATGCGATAACATGTAGAGATAGTTTGTAGCCCTTCCGGCAATCCAGCCTGGAAAGGGAGCAAACAATGAAGTGTTTCATCAATGATGATTTGGCGTTGTCGCGGCCACCAGAGGGCCCGGTGGCGAGTTACATTGTTCCGTTTGCCGAATGGCTCGGCGATCGAGGCTACGGTCTTGTTTCCATGAGGAACCAGGTGCTGATGGCGGCAGGCTTCAGCAAATGGCTCGGGCACAAGGGGATTGAGCTAAGCGACATAGGTGGAGATCATCCTGGGCGTTATTTGCTAGACCGAGC
>NZ_FOSL01000060.1 GCF_900114255.1 Neomesorhizobium albiziae
ACAGATGTCGTCGAGCCAGTCGTAGATGACCATCCAGTTGCGCGTGGCTTCCACGACGGCATGAGAATTGTCCTTGTAGCGGTCCAGAAACGCCGCGATCGAATGCCGGTCATTCTTCACCCGGCCCGAGCGCAGTGTTCGCCCGCCGCCGTCCTGAACGACGAGATGGCTATAGGATTTGTGGTAATCCACGCCGATATGATAATCGTAAGACACGGTCGCACTTCCTCCGTTATTGAGAGCCTCGAAACCCCAATACGGTACGCCGCAAGGCAGGAAGTGCGACTGACCCTCCATCGCCATCAACATCTTTAGCGATCCGTTCTTCCAGTGAGCGCGACCTCTTTCATGCCACCTCCATTGATGCTGGGCCCGGCGTCCAGTCGTGAGCCCGTATCTCATCATATCGGGGAGCAGCCACCTTCCAAGATCGTGATCGGATCCAGAGGGGCCTCGTGCCCGCAATTACACCATGTATGTCCGCCTCTGTCGGTGGAGACGGCTCGCCCTACACTGCGCGTCCGAGGATTGCTCGGGTGGACCGAGCCGATCCTCATCAAAGGAGGACGAGCTGTTACAGATTATAGAGAAGCATTGTAAGCGGGCAGTTTAGGCCGTTCAGCTCTGGTAGTTCCATGAGGGCGTCGATGTCGCTGTTGGGCCAGCCGTTGGCGATGCGCTCGAGTCTGGGTAAGCCAGGCGTGCGGATCGACCTGATTCATCTTGGCAGTGGCCAGCAGCGTGGTGATGGTAGCCCATGTGCGCTCTGTTCTTTCGCGTAATTGTCTGCGGCCTGATCGCACGCTCGACGGTGTTGGAGTCGAGCTCGATGCGGCCGTCGGCGAGGAAGCGCTCGAGCGCGGCACGCCGGCCGAGCGCATAGCGGATCGCCTCGGCGGGCTTCGATTTGGCCGAGGCTGGAAGCTCGCGGCTGATCCTAGGGCTGCTTCCGAAGGTGCGCAGGTGCGACCGCAGGAGGCGATCATCTTCAGCGCGTCCGCGCGTCCGGACGCAGCGCCGCAAGCAAGGGCCGGAGTTTATGCTTGCGGCGGTGCTTTTCGATCAGCACGTCGATCCTTGTGATCCAGTCCTCGAACCGGCCGGCGGCGTCATAGGCGAGCGCCGCCTTCTCCAGCCACTGCGCCGCCAATTCATAGAACCCCGACTGCCCGGCATCCATGATGCCGCAAGCCATGCGCTCGCACACATCGATCACCCAGTCGGGATGGCTGGCATGCGCGGCTTCCGCGAGCCGCATGAGGACCGCGTCGGACGGATGGCTCAGCATGTTCTTGCGATCGACGGATCGCACCGCCTCCTCGATCATGCCTTCGCCGAGGAAAATCTCAGTCCGGTCGTGAGCGTACTTCGCGGCCGCCAGGATCCCCAGGAGTTGGGAACGCAGTTCGCCCCATTCCGATCCCGCCAGCTGCGCCGCAGCCTCGAAATCTTCAAGCGACAGACTGCGCTCGAAGGCCAACCGCGCCGCCACAAGAGCAGGCGCGCGTCGCCCTAACAGGACGGCGGTGTCGCGCAGCCAGCGCGCAAGGGCAATCGCCTCATAAGAGCGGCCATCGTCGCCTTGCAGCGCCAGCCCTCGTTCGGCGAATTCCAGCGCCGCGTCGATCTGCCCTGTCCCCTTGAGGAGCCGCGAAAGCTGGAGGACCTCTTCGGCGGAGCGGAACCTTTTGCGCGCATAGTCCACCGCATTTGCAATGCGCCCGAGCCGGACCAGCATGGCAGCGTGGTCGCCATGGCTTCCTGCGGCCCTTGCAAGGTTCAGGAATTCTTCTGTCCGCCCGCTGATCTCGAGAACCCGCAGCCGCGCTTGCGTCAGCCGCGCCGTCGTCCAGTCGCCATTGCCGGAGAGCGGCCAGGAGCGGCCTCTTCCGGCAAGAACGTCCTCGAGGCCGATCTCGTCCCAGCCCTGCTCAAGCGCATCGATCGCGACCTGCAGATGGTCATCGAGGCCGTATCCATCGAGCATACCCTGCCAGACGTCGAGCCGGACCATTAGATCGTCGCGTTCCTCCGGGGTAAGATCGCTCATTAGCACCGCCTCCGCGATCATCTGGCCGAGGACGGGAACGAATTCGTGCAGCGTCTCGTCCCAGTCGGCCTGCTCGCGCCACGCCTGCACGAGCGCCTCCGTCACCGACTCCAGGATCTTCAGTGCATTGCGTCCGTCGCCGGCTTCGAGGAACGGCCTTGCTTTGCCGATCAGCGCCGAGAAGGCCTCTTCATCGACGATGACTCCATGGTCGCTCCAGCCATGCCGGCGCGAATGGCGCCGCGACAGCAGCGCCTCGGCCTGCCGCCTGATTGGCTCCGGGTCGACGGTGGTTCGGCGCCCACCCGCCGTATCGCCGCGCGGCACTCCGGCGGCCATTTCCGTCTCGAGCCAAAGTGCCAATGCCGGATCCGCCTCGGCCCGCTTGACCAGCAGTGCCGCCAGGGTCTGCCGGTCGAGGCTTTCGAGCATCTCGTCGAGGGAGGGCCGCTGCGTGACCGCGCCGGGGGCCTTAAGGTATTTGAGGAGCACGGCGACGACGTGCTTGCACGCGCCGCCCCAGTCATAGGGGCAGGAGCAGCGCGTTGCAGCGACTCCGCCATCGTGAAGCTCGATCGTGACGGCGTAGGGCGTGTATTCGCTCCCTTCGACCTCGGCGGTCAATCGGTTGCTGCGGCGCTCCAGCCCGGATACGGCACCGCTGCGAAGATACTCCCGGCCGCGCGCGAAGGACTCCACGGTCGCCAACGCACGTACGGCATCTTCGCCAAAAGCAGGATCCTTCATGATTGTTCGTGCTCCTCCTGACCTGAGTTTTGCAGCGAGCCTGTGCGCTTGATATGCCCTCAAATATGCATCTATTGTGCGTTATGGATCACCAAGGTTTTTGCGTGAAACAGGCTCAGCATACAGACACCGCAATGGTCTCCGGGTTCGTCGACAGCCTCCAAGAGCCACTAACTCCCGATATCTCGTCAAAGCGTCTGTCGCGAGCTTTGGGCTAAAGGTTGCGAATCTGGCGCAACTCACAGGCGTTTATCTTAACACCTTGCGCAATCCTTCGTCGGAACGGCTGCAGTGCAGGATGCGCGATATGGTGTAGGTGATTTCGCGGCCACGGAACTCACGGGCGACGTACTGGTATCGTAACGACGCGATCACCGATTACGGACACCGAACGGCGGCCGAACTCGTTGCCGAAGGCCAGGTCGAGGCTCTCGCCTATATCCGTGATCTCGAAAACGCCGCGCGGGTGAAAGTCACCCCGGCCCCGACGAGACCTTACATCGCTACCTGACCCCCAAATGGCCTTGCTGCCCATGAGCGGCGCAGGTGCGGCAATCGGCCGGGTACGGAAGCGCTCTGTCTTTCGCGCGCGCCCCAGACCGCGCTCGAGGAGTAAAAGCAGGGGGCCAGCCTCACGCGCCCGAGACACTGGCCGCCGCAAGATTTCGCTCCCCCGGCGCCTGGCGTCAGATCGCCCGCAGTGACAAAAAGGTGCCTCCGTCCTCGGAGCTTTCGGATCAGGTCGTTACCGCCGGGCCTCGCGGCATTCTGTTTCCATCGCTGCGCCATGCGGGCGGCACCAACGTGGTGAGAGCCAGCGTTACGATCTAAGCGGATCACAACTCCGGCGGTGAGCGGTCGTGGGTAGACCCGCCTCAAGCGCGAACGCAGTACCTATCGCGCGTGACGATCATGGCCAGTTAAGGTTAACGCTCCGTTTACGTCGCAATCGGCCTCCCACGCGACGCCTGAGGAGTCGCGGCGGAGTGCATTGCGCTAAAGCCCTATCAGTTGTGAGTTCGCTCCAGCGGCGAACATGTGGGAGGCAAGACGTCAGCCTTCTGGCGCGTTCAACAGGATTTCCAACCGTCGGACGCTCTCGAGAACCAAGTCGAAATTTGGCACAGGCCCAAAGATCATGGCGGTCATGGCAACATAGTCTCGCCGCAGGGCGTCAACCATTTCGTCATGTGGCAGCAGGGCGAAGGTCGGCGGTTCGGCTGATGCAAGGTCGTAGTCCTTGCGGTTGAAAAACATGCGAGCATGGGCCACGCAGTCGGCGCCAAGATCCTTGTTCGCGATCGCCGGGCGACCGGTTTCGGACTCCATGAGCCGATGAATGTCATAATAGTGGCGCGAGATCCGTTGTCCGCCACCACGCAGTTCACTCCGACGCTCAAACCAGCGCCGCAGGCCATGAAGGATCACGACCTTGTCCCAAAAGGTCCGCTCCGGATCGACCGTAGTGACGTTGGCCACGCTCAGATCGAGACTTGGCGCGTCCTCATCGACATAGGGTCGAATGATCTGCAGCGTGTTCGGATCGAGTGCCGACTTCGCGCCTGACTCAATCTTCACCGCCGGACGGACATACGCCTCAACAGGCGTCGCGGTCGGATACCAAAGCAGGAGGGTCTGCCTGTCATCCTCGTCAGTTCGTACCTGAAAATCTTCGAACGGCAGTCCCGTGCGCTCTGCGGCGGCAGCTACCAATGCGTCAAGGCCTCCACCATCGGTCCTTGGATATAGGCCGTACAGGCGTTCTTGATGGCATCTAGCTTGGCCTCGCGCCTGGTGCGACTAAGTTTCTGAAGTTCGGCGATCGACGTCCCTTCCCTCAGATCATCGCGAAATTAGCAACGTCGTGTCTTCCGAAAGGCGGCTGATCAGGCCGAACCCCTTGGAAAGGGAGGTGCCGCCTTTGAAGAGTAGCCGTGGGCTGTCGTTAGGCAGGCCATTGAACAGCGCGTCCAAGGTCCAGCAGACCCAGAAGTCCTTTTCGATATTCTGCGGCGTGGAGTTGAGACGCTGAGCTGTTGTTGTAAACAAGCCCGCTCTTGTCTCGGCGTCGGCGCTCAGGACCTGGTCGTCTTGGTCTTGCCGCGTCCCGCAGTTGGCACATGCCCTCCAGCTGATCAAGGAGAGTTTGTCGCACAGAAGCTGCCGTTCCTGCTACCTACAATTCACCTCGATTGCTGCTTCGAAGGTCAGCGGCAGGTTTGGAGGAGTCGGGATGGCATCGAGGTCGTAAAGGAATTTAAAGCTCTTGAGCTATCGTTCATAAGCAGCTGTCGCGAGTGGATATGCATGTGTTTCAGAACGCCCAATCACGACCATTCGGAGCAATCCAAGAAATTGCGCTTGGTTGTTTGCATCAGTGTTGTGCTCTCGACAGGCGCGGAAGGCATCAGTAATTCTGCGCGCCCGCAAGCTGAAAGGTCCCCTCACGCGATTTTGCGCCATTCGCAGCGGTCCAGCCTGCCGACTCGGGTCAATTGGTGGGATCCATGTCGGCGAATGTGGACGCTGATGAGCGTCTTGGCGTCAAAGGAACCCCGTTTAGGTCAAAATGGCGGCCTTGGTGGGACAGTGTGCCGCTTTTCACTGCCTTAATAAGGATTTCGCTGGCTTCCGCATAGTGGCCTGGCGCCGCGTCCGCACCAATCCCGAAGTAACCCAATTCGGGAGAGCCGCGCCCTATACCAGTTCGAGCCGGCCACCGCTCAATTGGTCCAGCATACGGATCTCTTCGAACGCACGCAGCGGATCGGCCAAGGCTCGCCAAACCACCAACGCTTGATTTGTCCCATCTATTCGCATCAGTCATGCTTTCAGAGGCGCTTGATCTCGATGCCGTATTTCCTCAGCACATAGCCAATCTGGCGCGGCGTCAGTCCAAGCAGGCGCGCCGCCTTTGCCTGCACCCAGCCACATCTTTCCATGGCCGCGATGACACGCTCGCTATCGATCATCTTCGCACCATTTAAAGGGGCTGCGCCGGCCGGCGCTAGCGGTGCCTGCTCGCTGACGACAGGCGGGACCGCAACAGCGGCCGAAGTAGCGGCCTCAGCCGGCGGCGTGGCCGGCTTCACTGGCACCGGTACGATCGGCCCCGGTTGCAGCGCGATCTTGCCTGATCCGCTCTTCCACAGAACCGCGGAAAAGCACTGGCCGTGGGAGCAGGCAAAGTCGTTTCTGACGATTGATGGTCCCGGCGCCAGGATCGCTGTCCGGTGCACGCAATTTTCGAGCTCGCGGATGTTGCCGGGAAAACCACAGTTCATCATTACCTCAATCGCACTCGCATCGAAGGCCAGCGTACGATCGTTCTCGCTGTTAAAACTCTTGAGAAACTCAGCTGCGAGGAGCGGAATATCACTGCGCCTTTCGCGTAACGCCGGCACCAGCAAGGGAACCACGCTGATGCGATAATAGAGGTCGGAGCGGAACTCGTTCCGTACAACCGCTTCTTCCAGGTTCTTGTTCGTGGCGGCAATCACGCGAACATCGACCTTAATGGTCTGGTTGCTGCCGACGCGCTCAAACTCCTGCTCCTGCAGCACGCGCAGTAGCTTTGCCTGGAACGAGGCCGAGATCTCGCCGATCTCGTCCAGAAACAACGTCCCCTTGTCGGCGAGCTCAAAGCGCCCCTTGCGCGAATTGAACGCGCTGGTGAAGGCACCCTTCTCATGACCGAACAATTCGGATTCCAGGACTGTCTCAGGGAGTGCCGCGCAATTAAGCTTTATGAAGGGCCGCTTGGCGCGCGGCGACAACTCGTGAATGGCCTTGGCAACCAGCTCCTTCCCGGTACCGGATTCGCCTCGCAACAGAACCGTGGTCTTCACCTTGGCTACCACCGCGATCTTCTCGAGCAGCGCGTGCAGCGCCGGACTGTCGCCAATTATCCCCTTGACGTGAACCTTCTTACGCTCCCGCGCAGGGTGCTTGATCTCGGAGAATTGCTTTTGGAGCCGGTCCTTCTCCGCCATCGGTCGCTCGCGGTCGCACGCGAACAAGCGATGCAACTTCACTGTCTGTCCCACCAGGTTGGCGATCATGGTAAGCAGCCGGACGTCGTAATCGAGCCGAAACCTCGACCTATTGTCCAGGACGCGGTCGATGGTCAGCGTGCCCACGACGTTCGCATCGACGCGAATGGGAACGCCGATGAACGACACTGGTATGGTGTCGGAGGCCCCGAGCACGTCCATGTCGGCGGCACTGAAGGCCGAATGCACCGCTATGTTCTCGGCGACGAGCGGCGTGTCCGTCGTCACAATCTGGTCGATTGCCTTCCGCGGCATGCGCATCCGGTAGCGCTCATCGCTGCTCTCGCTCCAGCCGGCGTCTACGGTAATGTCCGGTGCGCCATCACCGTCGAAGAGAGAGATGATGCCGTGCCGCATCTGTACAAACGATCGCAGGAGATCGACGACCTTGGCCAGCGTGACTTCGAGCCGGGAGGGGGCGGTGAGGACTTTCGATATTTCGAAGATGCCGGTAAGCGCACTCTCGTGCGACGGCACAATAGGGACCGCGTTGTTCGTCTCAGACTTTGAGTTAGCTCTTTTCGCGTCCTGAAGCGATATGCAGCATGATGGCGTCTCCCTGGCACTTTGTTCGGATTTGCGAGTATTGTGTTGCATGTCATCCTCGATCTCGCGCCATGAAATCAATGCTCGCGGCGTGTACGCCGCGACGTCGTCCGGCGCGTAGACGCCCTCGGCAAATGGCATTGGCGCCCGAGCCGTCGTTGACCGGCACCAGCACGAGCGTCTTCGCCCCGCAGGCTGCCGCATAATCGGCAAGCTTGCTCGCCTCGGCCTCGCGGACGGGAGTCCACTCGTTGAAGCGCCGCAAGGCGTTGACGGAGATTATCGTGACGCCCGCTTCGGTGGCGGCAGACCGGACGTCCGCCGCCGGCATGCCGCGTGCAACAGGATTGCTACAGAGATCGTTGCGGATGTCGACTTCTGTCAGGCCGAGGTCACGGGCAAGCGTGAAAAATGCCCTGACGTCAAGTCGGGGCACCGCCATGTGGTCGAGTGCAAAGCGGGGCGATGCCTGGCGCATGACTTGGCTTTCCTTCCATGAAGCGCGACCGTCGTTCTCGGCTTTCTGGCTTCTGCCATGAACCGCACGTTGAGACCGGAATGAGGGAGGAGAGTCAATCGAAGCTTCTTTCATTTGCGAAAGGAAACTCGGCGCTTCTGATAGACTTTCATCAGTTTCATATATTTTCCGGCAGGTAGATGTCGAACGGCAGAAATGTCTGCCCCGGCGTCTCCGCGGTGCCGGTCTCGATGGCCCGGGCCATCAGCGTCATCAGCTCCTGGCAAAGCCGGCGCAGTGGCGTGGCGACCGCCATCGTGACGATGTCATCTGCGAGCGCCGCCCGCGACTCCGGCGTGATTTCATTCACGATCGCGACGAGATCCCGACCTTTGCCCTCCTCGCGGAGCGCGGAGATGGCGCCCTCCATGCCCCCGCCGGCCACATAGAAGCCGACGAGCTCAGGTTGTCGCTGCATGAGATCCAGCGCGGCCTCGTAAGTGATCTGCCGTTTCTCGAGGTTCACGAGCGTATCGAGCACCTCGAAACTCGGCGCGTTCTCACGGAAATAGGAGCGAAAGCCGATTTCGCGGAGCTCGTGCCCCTGGAAGCGGTGGCTGCCGACGAAGACCGCCACCTTGCCGGGCCGTTTTGCGACCTTGGAAAACATCCAAGCGGCCGTCCGCCCGACCTTGCGGTTGTTGAGGCCAATATAGCCCTCGCGCACGCCGGCGGCAAAGTCGGAAAGCAGCGAGATTACCGGAATGCCTTTCGCCTTGAGCTCCTCGACCGCTGCCGTGATCTTCGGGTGGTCCGGCGCCACCATGGCGATCGCGTGGCAGCGTCCGCCAAGGTCCTTGAGCAGAGCGATCAGATCCCCCGGCACATGCGACGATGCAAATTCGACGCGTGGAATGCCGTGGAAGGACTGGGCCAAACTGACCGCCGCTTCGACCTCGCGCGCGAAGTCTTGGTAGAAATGCTGGGCGGGTTTTCTCAAGATGAAGCCCAGCCGATATTGCGGCAGATCACGCTGCAAGCGCTGCTTGATGAGACCGGCAGCATGATACCCGACGGCGTGGGCGGCCTCGTAGACGCGTCGCGCAGTCTCCTCCCGCACCGGATGGCGGGCGTTCAGAACCCGATCGACAGTAGCCACGCTGACTCTGGCTTCTCGGGCGAGATCGGCAATTGTGGGACGCTTGGCCATGGTTCAATTCTGATAGAATGTCATGAGGGATGCAGAATTCTGCCCTGCGCTGTTGCCGCCTGCGCCCACGGCTTGCTTCTCCCGCAATCCGGCGGCGGCGCCGTGCGAAGTGCTCGCCGGCACCTTCAAGCGGGTGACATGGGCACTCAACCGATGAGACGTGATCCGGGTTGGCGGTGACGTCGTGGCCTTCCTTACGGCGAGCGCAGCCATCGCGAGGGCTGATCGCCTACGATTCAGCCAGTCACTCCGAGGGGGAGCTCGCTAACAAACCGATCGACAGCGCAAGCAGCGCGGCGTCAAAGACAGTTCTCAAGTCCACGGGCGGTAAGCGGTCGAGCGGCGCGCGTTATGCTCAAGATAGCTCATCGCAGGCTCCATCCTCCGCGGTGGTTCCCTTCGCCGAGCCGGCATGGACCTTTCGCGATTCGGAAAGCTGACCTGGCCGGACGAAAGCACGTCCTCGAAAGCGTGGACCGTCAGCCATTTGACGGCCTCCCGGGTGTGTATGGATGCAATGTCGTGCAGGTCCGCATCCTGCCGAACACCGAGTTGCCGCATGCCTCACGCCCCCTCGTCGCGCTCGGAAGGCCTGCTCCAATGCAGGGTCCACACGCCGTCTTCGGTGTCGGATCCGAACAAGCTGGCGCGGATCGGCTGTTTGAAGCTCGGATCATCGACAACGACCGAGAGGTAGGCGCCCACCTTCTCCCCGGTGCGATCCCACGCAGCGCCGACTTCCGCGGCGTCGCAGAAGACGCGATGGTCCGGCGAATCTTCGGTGCCCCCTTCCCTGGCCGGCAGGATGACCAGCTTGGCGTCGAGCGTCAGCGTGCGGATGTTGCCGAAGAAGCCGTCCTCGTTGCGGGTGAATGTGCCGATCTGCGGCATTACTGCTGCTCCTCTCGATGCTTGGTGGATGAAGCTTGTGTCGAAGGGTCGCTGCCTCCTGGCTGGGCGGGCAACTGGGGGATAGTCGAGCCGGTGCTGCCAGCGCTAACTCGTCCGGGTCTCCATGATCGACAGCGCATTCGACGATCAGCATTCCAGGCGTAACCCGGCGCGTGTCGATGTACGTTCGTTTTGTTTGGGGCGTCCATAATTTTGCACTCACCAAGTGTAGCGCTTCTGATTTCATCGGCCCGCGAAGCGCTGTTTGGAGCCCTGCGGGTCGATTGTTAGTGCTTGTGAGCAGCCCGGCGACTTATCAGGCCGCGATGCTGCGACCTGACTCGGCGGGCGCGCGATCGGTGGTTGACCAGTTAATGTCTCGGCAAGCTGATGACCGCAGAAGGCGGCTTGCAAATGCGCTTGGTCCAATTCGCCTTCCCAGCGGGCGACGACGAGCGATGCCACCGCGTTACCGACGAAATTCGTCAGAGCCCGGCATTCCGACATGAAGCGGTCGATGCCAAGGATCAGAGCCATGCCAGCAACGGGAACAGTCGGCACTACGGAGAGCGTAGCGGCCAGCGTGATGAAGCCGGCACCTGTGACACCTGCTGCACCCTTCGAGGAAAGCATCGCGACGAGCAGCAGGAGGACCTGATCGCTAATTGACAGATCCGTATTCGTCGCCTGCGCGATGAAGAGGGCCGCCAGCGTCATGTAGATATTGGTGCCGTCCAGATTGAAGGAATATCCGGTCGGGATGACGAGACCCACGACCGAGCGCTTGGCGCCGGCCTTCTCCATTTTCTCCATGAGAGAGGGCAGCGCGGCCTCCGAGGAGGACGTTCCGAGGACCAGCAGCAGCTCTTCTTTGATGTAGCGGATGAGAGAAAAGATCGAGAAGCCGTTGTAACGACAGACCGCGCCGAGAACCCCGAACACGAAGAGGAAGGCAGTGAGATAGAACGTCGCGACCAGCATCGCGAGGTTGACCACCGAACCGATGCCGTATTTGCCGAT
>NZ_FOSL01000061.1 GCF_900114255.1 Neomesorhizobium albiziae
GACACCGGAGCCTTCGCCGTCGAGAGCATCCGGCGCTGGTGGCATGCCTTGGGGAAGACCCGCTATCTCAGCGCGACCAGCCTCCTCATCACCGCCGATTGCGGTGGCAGCAATGGCGCGCGCGTGCGCTTGTGGAAGCGCGAACTTCAGACCTTCGCCAACGAAACCGGATTGGCCATTACTGTCGCCCACCACCCACCCGGTACGAGCAAGTGGAACCGTATCGAGCATCGCCTCTTTGCCTTCATCACGCAGAACTGGCGCGGCAAGCCGCTGATCAGCCACGAGGTCATCGTCCAACTGATCGGAGCGACGACGACGGACAAAGGCCTCGATGTGCAATGCTGCCTCGACGAAAACGCGTATCCCAAAGCGATCAAGGTCTCCGACGCCGAAATGGCCGCCATCAACCTTGCCCGCGACGACTTTCACGGCGAGTGGAACTATACGATCTCACCACTGCCATGCACATCGATTGACCATGGATCTTCGGCTCCCAGCGCAAACCGCGCGATCTAGGGTTCTCCTCAGCCCATGGACCTCAAAGACAGCAACCGCCCATCTTACAATCAAGAGCACAAGATGATCGATGATCCTGAGAAAACCGATCTCCTCATCTCCAAGCTGAAGGATTTGTTACCGATCGACGCAGCCATCACCAAAGATCTTCAGCGTAGCCTCGCAGCAAAATCGCCCGAGATCCCAATTCCCGCAAGGTGTCAGGTGGTCGACGTGCTGAATCTCGGCGACGAGGGCGGCGTTGCCTGTTGCCTCGACATCGGCGGTGACGACGCGGCGGCTGTCCATATCGTCTCCATCACCCACCTCCTCTTCGATCGCCGCTTTCCGCTGTTCCGCGACATCGATACCTACCAACGCCGGCGCATCAAAAAACTCAAGCGGCAGCGCGGCCGCGGCTTCTGACGCCATCAATCGCGGCGCGTCGATCCAAATTCCTCCCGCTTACCGGTCATCACATGAAGCGTTTGTTCCGCGCCGAGCCCTTAGCCCAACGCAAAGCCTTCAACAGCAACGGCTGAAACTGATACTGCAGGAGGATCTGCGACCCGGCGCGTTTGAGCGCCTCGTCGCCGCCCTTATCAGCCGTCTGCTCGACGTTGGGATCGCCGTCGCCAGGTCGGGCTTCCAGTTTGGCGGCGATTCTGGTTCGGGGGGCCGCGAAGGTCGCCGTTTCCGTGTCGAAGCCAAACGCTACGCCGACGGAACGTCTTTGAGTCCGAGGGAGCTCCTTGGCGAAATCGATCAGGCGGTACAGCACGACCCGGCGATGGAAGCATGGTTCCTGGCAGCGACCACGGACGTCCCGGAGCAAGTTGAGAACCAGCTTCTCGTTAAAGGCAGCCAGCTCGGCGTCCCCGTCCTCGTCATCGATTGCAAGGGCGACGGCGACGTATGGAGCTTGGTCGCGCTCTGTACGGTCGATCCGGACGTCGTGGAGGTGATGGCGAACAAGGAGGCCGCTGAACTTGCCCGGCTCCTGGTGCCCCCTGCCGCGAGCTCGCTCGAGCGGCTCCGCCGCGAATGCGCCGCCTGGCAGCTGGGCTTCGACAGGCTGCGCGCGAGCGCGTTGGACGAGCTCAATGCGATCTGGCGGGAATCGCGCACAGCCGTCGCCAAGCTTGGGCAAGATGCTGCCGGCGGCAGTCGTCGCGACTTCATCCCTCGGACAAGCGTCAAGGACGAGCTCGACCGTTGGTGGAACTCGGCGGCCCCCGACGCACCCGCTGCCGTCATAGGCCTCGACGGAGTGGGCAAGACCTGGGCTTGCCTGGACTGGATGATCAGCAAATCCGACCTTCTGCCGATCCCGATTGTCGTCCCCGCGTCGGCACTTGCCGGCCGCGCACTCGGCAACGCCGTAGACGTTCAGCGGTTCCTCGGCGAGAAGCTGTTTGAAATGACCGGCGCGAGGGATGCCAATCACTGGCAATTGCGGCTCGGCCGGCTTCTCAACAGGCCAGGAGCGGAAGGCCCTGTCCTGGTTCTGATGCTCGACGGCCTAAACCAGGATTCTTCCGTACCCTAGCTGTCGCTGTTCAGGATTTTGCAGGACGGTGCGTTTACCGGCAGGGTCCGGGTCATAGCTTCGACCCGGTCCTTCCATTTTTCCGAGAAGTTGAACTCGCTGACCACCCTTGTCGCCCGCGCGGTGCCGGTCGAGGTTGACCTTTACGACCTGCCCGAGCTCGATGCCAAGCTGGCGTTGGAGAATATCGAGCGGGACAAGCTCCACCCCGATCTTGTTCCGCTCGCCAGGCTGCCTCGGCTGTTCGCGCTAGTGGTGAAGTTTCGCGAACGCCTGGTGGAGGCTGGCGCGATAACCACCAACCGGTTGCTTTGGGAATACGGCAAAGACACGCTTGGCTGCCAGAACGGCCGCGCCTTCAGCGAACGGGAATGGCGCGAATGGCTGCATCTTTTGGCCAAACGGGTCCTTAGCGACGGTGCCAGCTTCACCTACCGGGACCTTGCCGAAAGCGCAGCAAGCCGGGATCTGGCGCCCCGCGACGTCTTCTCGCGCATCAGCGACCTCGTCGACGGCAGCTTCGTTGCGGCAAAGCCGTCTGGATTCGAGGCGACGTCCGTGATCGTCAGCCACGCTCTGGGCCTGGCGCTGCTCGGCCATTTGGACGAGATCGCGCCGGGCGATCAGCAGACGGCGCTGGACAAGTGGCTCGATGCCATTGCCGGCCTTGATGAACGTGCCGAGATCCTGCGTGCGGCTGTGTCAATCATGGTGGCCCGCTCTGCGTTGATGCCATGCTACGCAACCGCAGTGCTGGCGGCGTGGCTACAGACCCAGAATATCCCTGCCGCCCACCAGTTGGACCTCGTCGGTCTGGCGGAACCCTTGGTCGACGAGATCTTGTCGGCGATCCCCTTGTTCACCTACGCCCAGGCGGCAGCCCGGCAATCCGCCGTCAAGGCGATCCGTTCGCTGCGGCATGACAATGCCGACCACTGCAGGCGCGTCGTGGAGAAGGCGGCCGAATGGCTGCGGCATGTTCCGCGTGGCGTCGAGCGCAACGAAACCAGCAAGGAGGCCGAGGCGCGACGAACAAGGAAGTTTGTCTCGCGCATAGGCGTTGACAGGTCGGGGCCCGTGACGGTGTTCGGCGTGCCATTGATCTTGATTGACCATACCGCACTTGCCGCCACCGAGACGATCCCGGCGCGCCTGCAGTGGTCGGCATTGTCATGCCGCATCGAACAGGATCATAGGCGGATCAAGTGTCGCGTCCGGTCCATGCTCAGCTTCAAGTCAACGACAACCGCCGAAATTATCCTCTCGGGCATCGAGATGGTTCATATGATGCGCAAGCGACAGGCGAGGTTTGCCTACGATCCGACGCCCTCCATTGCCAAGCAGTTCGAAATCCTCGCCGCATGAGCGCCGCCTAACGCTCAACCTGCCTTTGCCACCTCAGCTGGAGTTTGCGACGGAACCATAATGAATGCCTATTTTTCTGTAGTGAACTTTCAGTGTAGCGGTGAATGCTGCCGATCTCTCAGGAGTCCACTCTCAGCCATGCATGTCGCGGCCCAGGAGGGGCGGCCGCCTTTTATTCGAGGCAAGGGAATGGCTCAGCATTGGCTGCCGAGGCTAGAGAATGTCTGTCTGATCGAGGGAGAGTAATGTGAATATTCATGGCAGCGGCTTTTTACCGGACGCCGACTCTTGGAATAGATGGTACATGCAGCAGGCATCGCAGGCCGAGCCTGCTGAGCACCAGAGCGTTGAAGAGCATGCGGCGGATCGACCGGGGCCCTCAACACAATTTGTCGACCCGGCGTCGCCGGACTCAACCTGGGTGCGAGATTTGCCAACGCCGTTTTGGCATGGAGGGGATCAAGCGGGCCAGCCTCCCGCCGATAGCTGGAATACGTCGAACTTCTCGCCGATACCGGCCTATCCGCCATTTGTCGATTCGGTGTCGTTGGACTCAACCTGGGTGCGAGATTTGCCGACGCCGTTTTGGCATCGGAGAGGGAATACGGGCAGCACCGGAGAGTTGGTCGGACAAGCAGGGCGTCCTGATAGCGAAGGAGGCCCGCACCGCATCTCCGACGCAATGTCGGACCAGCAGAAGACGCGCGAAGCGACGCTTGCCATCGCCGGCGCGGTGGTTGCCCGCGACGGCAATCTCGACGGATTCTCGGATCAAGAATTGGCCAATCTGGTGAACGGTTTCGGCAAGTGGCCGGAAGAAGAACAAGCACGCAAGGCGATCGTTGCCATCGCCGGCGAGCTCGGTTCCAAGGGCCGTCGCTTCAGTACTTTCAGCACGCCTGCGCTAGTCAGGATCGCCAACGGTCTGTCGCGGGGTATCGAGGGGGGAGAGACCGCCGGCGAGGTCGCCGAACCCGCCTTGCTGAAGGACCGGCTGCATCAGCTGGCGCACTACCTCCAATATGCCGAGGATTGGCTGCAGCAGGCCGATGTCCATGCCATCGCGAGTATATTCAAGGCGTTGGGCAAGGCGCAGTTGTTGGACGATCTCGGTGCGCTGGCACAGCCGGGGCTGCACAGGCTCGAGGTGTTACGTGCCGCTCCCGGGTTTAAGCTCGACAACAACCTCGAGACGATGGGCAATCTTTGCGCCTCCCTGCTGCCACTAGCTCGCAGCCCGAAGCCGGTGTTGCGCTGGCACCGCAGGTCGGCGCTGAACCTGCTCAACGCCATCCAGCCGGTGGTGGAACACAAGATCGATGCCCATCTCAAACCAGGCCAGGCCGAGCACACCAGCGGCGCCAATGCAAGCCGCTGCCCGGCGCTTTCGATCTATCAGGTGCTCAAGACCCGGGCGGTGCTGGAGACGCTCTACCGGCGGCCCTATATCGACGGCGACGAGCTCGCCTTGCAGGCCAGGCAGGAAGAGCTGCACGGCAAGACCAGGCAGATCCTGGACAGTGCTCGCGCCCTCATCTACGCCGACCTTTCCTACATGAGCTGGAGCGTGATCGCCGAGATCGAGGCGAAGGAGCCGCTCGAAGCGCTCGACACCTTCATGGCGCAGAACGCATCGATGATCCAGGCCCAGCATGCAGCCGCCAGCTTCGATGTCCATCGGGTCCTTCAGGCCATGGACCACGAGCCGAGACCGCCGCAAGGCGATGCCGGACTGATGCGGCTGCCGGTGGTCGACATGCAAGGCCGGCCGCTGGCCAGCGAAGCCGAGTTGCGCTATTCCATTTTCCACCGCTTGACGTCGGGCGCGGTGAAGGTGGTGGCGGTGCAGCTAAAGGGAACTCCGACTGGCGCCATGCTGACACGCACGTTCACCGTGGAGGGCGTGCCCTACCGCATGGACCTGTTCGGCGGCAGCAAACTGAAGCCGCCGCAAAAGAGCCTGAACCAGCTTGCCTGTCAACTGCCCTTCGCGGCCGAAGAGGCCCCAAGCGGCAAGCTTTTGGCGATCCCCTATGCCGAGACGGCTCCGGGTACGGCCTTTGAGCAGCTGTCGCGGGCCTGGGCGCCGTTCAAGGAAGCCTATTACTATACCCAGCGCCGCGGATTTGCCGCGCCGCCGGGCATCCCCGACGTTGGCCCGCATGATTATGCGCTGGAAGGGTGCTTCAAGCTGTCCCTTCTGCCCGACCGCCCCGCAGGCGCAGTGCATCCCTTCCGGTTCGAGGGGCGAGACGGCGAGATCGCCTTGCGGCCGCATGACGGCTGCGGCTTCATCAGGGCCTCACTGGCCGAGCGCATGCCGGCCATTGCCCGGGCTCGCCACGACGCTCCCGAGCGGATGCCTGCTTATGCCGATAAAAGGCAATCGGCGGTACCGCCCTCGGCGCTGCAACATTATCCGCGCAGCGTCGAGGTGGCACAGGAGACCCGCGAGAAGGCTCTGGCTTGGCTCGAAACCCATCAAAGCCTCACCGCCGAGGAGCTGTTCCGGACGGTCACGGGCGGGCATATCGAGGGTTCGAGCGCTATCGCCGTGCCGTCCAGCGACGAATGCCTGCATGTGCCGACGGGCAAGAGCAAGACCTTGACCCGTGACGCTGGCGTGCTTGTCGGACGCTCCCCCTATGACAAGCCCAACCTGCGCCCGTTCGCCGCCGACCGGGTCAGGTCGGCGCGCGATGGCGATCGGACCGCGGCGTTCCTGGATCGGTGCGTGGCCTTCCAATACAGCTTCAACGTCGCGCACAGGTCGGGGGCTGGGCTTGCCGCCGACGATCCGACCTTCTTTGCCAAAGGCATCTTGATCGTTGTGCCCGACGAAATGTGGCCGGCGGACTTCGCCGAGCGCGGGGTGGTGATGTCTGCCGAGGACGTAAAGTGCCATTCGCGCTGGCTGGAGGAAAAGGACCGGGTCAAGGCCGACACCGCGCTCGAGTGCGTCGGCATCCTGCAGGCGACGGAGGTGTTCGCGCCCGGCTCTTTGGTTGCGGTTCCGAGCGCCGAACAAAAAAAGCTCGACGGCGATTTTGACGGCGACACCGTCGTCATCATCGGCGACCAGCCTCGCCTTTACGAGCATGTGCGCCAGTTCGACGCGCAGCTGCAGGCGCGCGGCATCGCCTCGATGAAGCCGCCGAAGTCGCACACGCCGGCCATTGAGAAAGGCGGCTACCAGTTCAGCCGGTCCAAGCAGATCCTGTCGGCCACCGGGCTGGTGCTGGAGACCTACAGCTGCCTGCAGCGCAACGTGCTGGCGCAGCCGCTGGAGGCGCAACGCTGGTTTGCCGAGCGTGCCATCTTCGGCACCTACGAGGGCATTCATCATGAGCTCAAGGCCGACATCCGCGCACTGTTGCAGGAAGATCGGCCGGATGGCCAGACCCTCCATGAGCTCATCGCCAGGGCGGGGGAAGACAGCAAGGCCGCCAGGCATCCCGTGGCCCGCGAACTGGCCGCGTTGCTAGTGGCCGAGCTCCAGGACTGGAACCTGCAGCTCAATAGCGAGCCGGCTCATGAGCAGTCGGACGTCAAGCAGCAGTTAGCGCGATCCGTGGCCTCAACCGGCGCGAAGCCTGCCGTCAGCGCCGACGCCGGCGCGCTCTTCCCGAAACTCAGCGAATCCTATCCGGCAATCGCTGACGCCAGGAAGCGCATCGACTTCCTGCTCAATCACTACCAGCCGCGCATTGATCCGCGGCCCGACGGCTACAACCCGGACGATCTGCATGAAAGCGCCATCAATCTGTTGAGCGTCGGCATCAAGGTCGGCACGGACGCCTACAAGTCCGATACCGGTGCGCGGATGTTCATGCAAAAAACCACCGGATTGCAGCGGCTCTTGGAGCAGAGGCCGGGCTTCAAGCCGGCGCCCTATGTCAAGGCGCAGGCGGCAAAGCTCCACCAGGGCCGGTTCGACGTCGATGGCAGCCTGGCGGATCTGAAGGACAACCCCACGCTGGCGGCCTCGGTCATGGAGGCCTCGATCAGACTCGCCGTCGAAAAGCGCATCCTGCCCAGTGCCTTAGCAATCTCGGCTGACGAGGACCCCGCCAGCAGGATAACGCTGAGCAGCGAACAGGCCCTGGAGCACGCCAGGCTCGAAGCCGCCCCCGCCGATGCGCAAGAAAGCGCGATTACCGAAACTGTGCACGCGGTTGCCGAGCTTTTGCGGCATGACGGCATCGAGGTGAAGGTGCCGCATCTTGACCAACGGTCGCGCGGGCAGGTCTGGATAGCCGACGAGTTGACCGGCCAGAGCGTGAGCGCGGCGCCGGAGGCCCAACTGGTCACCAATGCCGTGCGCCATGTCTTCGAGATCCCGGACGAGGCTTTTACGCGCGCCTTCAGGAAGGCGGTACTGGCCTTCGAGGAGCGGGACTGCAGCGAGGTCGAGACCACCAACTGGTTCACCAGGATGGACACGCCGCGGTTACGCGGCGTTCACACGGCGTTCAGAACCGCGCAGAACTATCGCTTCGAGGTCGAGTTCCATACGCCGGCCAGTTACCGGGCCGAGCTCGCGCAGCGCGCGCAGAGCGAATGCGAGCTGGTCCCCATTCCCCATGGTGCCTGGGAGATATTACACTGGGGCTCGTCAGGAGAAAGCAGGTCGAGGGCGGCAGGGGCCTCCAGGTCGCTCACCGTCGCAAGACAACAGATTGCGGTCGCTCGCTCGCCGCAAGCCGGCGAGATCCGCGCGGCCCTCGGTACGCGGCCGGTCGTGCTCGTCGGCATGCCGGCGAGCGGCAAGTCGACCATCGGCGCGCAGCTTGCCAAGGAGTTGGGGGTGGAGTTTGTCGACATCGATAAGCGTATCGTCGCCGAGCACGGCAATCTGATGGAGATGTTCGCCGACCCTGGCCGCGGCGAGGCGCACTTCAGGGACCTGGAGACCAAAGAGCTCGCCAAGCAGTTGGAGAGGGGGCTCATCGTCATCGCAACCGGCGGCGGCTGCTTTGGCAAGGAGTCCAATCAAGCCCTGATCCTTAATAAGGCGGTGTCGATCTGGCTCGACACCGAGCTGAAAGAGCTCCGCAGGCGCCTCAAGAAGGACACCAGCCGGCCGCTGCTGCAAGGCGCCGACATCGAGCAGAAGGTTGACCAGCTGTACGAAGAGCGCAGTCCGTTCTACCAAAAGGCCGATATCAGGTTGCCCCTCGTCCCGCCCTTTCAAAAAGACAAGAAGGACGCCCGCATTTGCGTGAAGGAACTCTACGCTTTCCTGTGCAGCGACAGAGAAGCCGCTCTGCCCGCTGCCGAGATATCACATGTCTCCGGTGCTTCCGGCACGGTTCCGTCGCAAACTCCAGCTGAGGTGGCAAAGGCAGGTTGAGCGTTAGGCGGCGCTCATGCGGCGAGGATTTCGAACTGCTTGGCAATGGAGGGCGTCGGATCGTAGGCAAACCTCGCCTGTCGCTTGCGCATCATATGAACCATCTCGATGCCCGAGAGGATAATTTCGGCGGTTGTCGTTGACTTGAAGCTGAGCATGGACCGGACGCGACACTTGATCCGCCTATGATCCTGTTCGATGCGGTTGTTTAAATACTGGCTCTTGCGGATTCTGATCGGCTTCAGTGCTCGTCGCGATCGATCCCGCAGGCGATTTTCAAGATCGCAATATCGGATGGCCTCGTGATTGGTCTGGCTGCCGTCGATGACGATGCGTTCCGGCCTGCCATGGCGCTGCAGGGCCTTCCGTAAGAAGCGTTTGGCCGCCGGCAGGTCACGGTTCTCGCTGAAGAAGAACTCGACCGTGTCGCCCACGCTGTCGACGGCGCGGTAGAGATACATCCAGCGACCGCGCACCCGGACATAAGTTTCATCAACGTGCCACTTGCCCGTGACCGGACGTTTTCTCCGGTTGAAGCGTTCAAGCAGCAGCGGCGAAAAATGCACGACCCAGCGGTGCACAGTGGAGTGGTCGACGTGAATGCCGCGCTCGGCCATCATCTCTTCCAGATCGCGCAGGCTGAGATTGTAGGCCAGATACCAGCGAACGCACAGCAGGATCACGGATCGATCAAAATGGCGGCCTTTGAACATGACAAACTCCCGGAAAAAAGAGCAAGCGTCATGCAGCAAATGACCTTTTCGAAAAGTTTGCGACAGAACCCCGCCAGGTGGCGCTGCACTTTGCGACGCCAAGGACACAGTTCGTCGGCACAGCGGAACAGGTCGCCGACGCGTTCCAGCGCTGGCTGGAAGAACGTGGCTCGGACGGGTTCGTCGTCAACGTGTCGCTGCCGAAAGAACTCGAAGTCTTCGTCGAGACCGTCGTCCCGATCCTGCAGACGCGCGGCATCTACCGCACCGAGTATGAGGCTGAGACGTTCCGGGGAAACCTTGGAATTCCGGTGCCGCCCAACCGCCATGCGGTGCTCGGCGTGGCTGTCGCCGCCGAATGACCTTTTCCCGTGTTCCCCAGATAGATCCCCTCACAAACTAAGGGTCTGACGCGAGATAACCGAATCAGGGTCGGCATGGTGTGATGTGGCGGGGCTGTTTGGGCAGCCCGTGCTGGTGGTTGCGCGGAGAGGGCTGGACGCGTTGGCTGTGATCTGATTCGGTGGTGCGATGATCTCGGGCCAATCTGGATGATCGATGCGGATGCCATCAAGGCGCGCTTTAAGAGGCTGGCGCCCTATCTCGACGAGCGTGCGCGGCGGCTGTTTGCCGCGAATGAAGCGCTGACGGCGGGATGGGGCGGTATCACGGCCGTGTCGCAAGCGACGGGGGTGGCGCGCAGCACGATCGGGCGCGGTCTTGTGGAGTTGCGGAGCGGGAATGCCCAACCGACCCGCCGCATTCGCAGCCCGGGCGGCGGTCGCAAGCCGAAGACCGAGACTGAACCCGGGCTTCTGGAAGCTCTGGAAGAGTTGGTGCAGTCGGCGATCCGCGGCGATCCTGAGGCAGCGCTGCGGTGGGTCAGCAGGAGCCAGCGCCACCTCGCCGGCGCGCTGGCTGAACGCGGTTTCACCGCCAGCCAGAAGCTGGTCGGTCGGTTGCTGCGCCGGCTTGGCTTCAGCCTTCAGGGCAACAGGAAGACGCGAGAGGGTGCTTGGCATCCTGACCGCGATCGGCAGTTTGAACACATCAACAACAAGATCAAACAGTTCCAGAATGGCGGACAACCCGCCATCTCCGTCGATACCAAGAA
>NZ_FOSL01000062.1 GCF_900114255.1 Neomesorhizobium albiziae
AACCGGACACGGCTGAACAGTTAGACCGTCGTCTAATAGCGAGATTTGCAAGCGCCTTTTTAGGTGTGAGAGGCTGTTTGCCGAGAGCATGGTCGTCTACGCGGTCGACATGGGTCGCCGCATTATGGTGCTTCGCGGGACGGGTCCTTCCAATGTATGTCTCGCACGCTCCGAGCAAACTCGTGGTGCAACGGTCTTAACGGAATGGACCAGCCTCGGTCCCGGCAGGGACGCCTCTTCACGCCATGGGCGTTACAGAGCTAGAGAGTTAGGTGGTGGCTGTCGCCCTGTTGAAGAGCTCACCGGAGCGAAGCATCGCATGCATGATGACGGCGAGTTTGCGGGCGACAGCGACCGCGGAGCGTTTGAAGCCAATCTTCTCGCGTAGTTTTATACCCCATCTACGCAGATCGCTGTCGGCCTGGCTGCGTGTCAGGATCACTACCGCGGCTTCATAGAGAAGGGAACGCACATGGGTGTCTCCGCGTCGGGAGATATGGCCATCATAGTCTACTTCGCCTGATTGATAGCGCCGCGTCGTCAATCCCAGCCAGGCGCCCACCGAGCGCGATCGCTTGAAGTTCGCTGGATCCTCGACGGCGGTTAGGTAGGCAGTGGCTGTGATCGCTCCAATGCCGGGTATCGACATCAACAACTGACATTGCTGGTTTCTACGCGCCTCGGCGAGGAGCTGCCGCCCCAACCTTGTCGCCTGGAAGCGCAGGCTACGCCACGCTTCAAGTAGGGGCAGGATTATCCGCGAAAGGCTGACGTTTGTCGGTCAAGAGGGAGCGAACTCCACTTCTGCTATGAAGCCGGTCCGACAGGTTACGAGCTTTACCGTCAGCTTACCGACATGGGTCACGACTGCGTGGTGGTCGCGCCATCCCTGATACCAAAGCGCCCTGGTGATCGAGTGAAGACGAACCGGCGCGACGCGGTCAGCCTGGCAAGGCTACATCGTGCAGGTGAGCTGACGGCAGTCTGGGTACCAGATCGCGGACACGAAGCCATGCGCGATCTCGTGCGGGCTCGAGAGGCTGCACAGGAGGCTCAAAAGCGGGCGCGTCAGCGGCTTCAGTCGTTCCTACTTCGACATGGCCGCATCTATTCGGGCCGCTCATCCTGGTCGCTGGCGCATATGCGGTGGATATCGACTCTGAAGTTCGAGCATCCGGCGCACTTCATCGTACTCAAGGAATACTGCCAGGCGATCGAGGATGCCGAGGTGCGCTTGAAGCGTCTGACCGATCTGATCTCGGAGACTGTCAAATCCTGGACGATGGCTCCTGTTGTCGAAGCCTATCAGGCGTTGCGAGGCGTGTCGTTGATTGCCGCCGTCGTCTTTGTTGCCGAAATTGGCGACATCCGCCGCTTCGAAAACCCCCGCCAGCTGATGGCCTTTCTCGGCCTCGTTCCGTCAGAGAGCTCGACAGGTGAACATGTCAAACGTGGTGGGATCACTAAGGCCGGGAACTCTCGGGCCCGTCGCATGCTGATCGAAGGCGCATGGGCTTACCGCTTCCCTGCGCGGGTAAGTCGAACCAAGCAAGCGCAGTTGGAAGGCCTACCGAGAACCGTTCGCGAAATAGCGTGGAAAGGTCAGCTCCGCCTCTGCTCTCGCTATCGAAAAATGATCCTCGCGGGGAAGCACAAGGCCATCGCGATCACCGCGATCGCTAGAGAAATGGGGGCTTTCCTGTGGGCTATTGGCCAGGAGGTGCAGCCAGCTCATCAAGCCTAACCTAGCATCCGCATCTCGCGAGTAATTGGAAGGAGGAGACAAGATCGATCATCCGCTGATGCCCAATGTTGGAGGCAGGGCCCCGGTCGGGGAACCTTCGATGGAATTGAGTGGCCGACTACGTCGATGCCCGTGCTTAGATAGAAGCAGCCCCAGGCGTACACACGGAAATGCGGTATCCAACCCGCGTATAAGAGTTTGCAAACCGTCGTCTTGAGGCTCTGTCTCCTACATTGCGCATTAGCTACACCATGCAGGACCAGCCATTATTGGCTGGACGAACAGTCGTGGCTACGCCGCTTGCAAAGACGAAGATTGCGCAAGATGGGTATGGATAGCGGCCGGCGTTTCGGGTCGTTCAATGGCAATGGACATACTCGGGGCCTCCAAGGTAGGGTGTCTAAATTAGGTTTAAGCTACCCCACTTTGCTACAGCGCAGGTCACTATCCACCCCTCCTCATAGGAGCTGATGACGCTGATGGCCCGGGCCATCGAGACCGGCACCGCGGAGACGCCGGGGCAGACATTTCTGCCGTTCGACATCTACCTGCCGGAAAATATATGAAACTGATGAAAGTCTATCATAAGCGCTGAGTTTCCTTTCGCAAATGAAAGTAGCTTCGATTGACTCTCCTCCCTCATTCCGGTCTCGTGAATCAACGTGCGGTTGCGGCGTGGCAGGAGCCAGAAGCCGAGAACGACGGTCGCGCTTCATGGAAGGAAAGCCATGCGCCAGGCATTGCCCCGCTTTGCACTCGACCACATGGCGGCGCCCGGACTTGACGTCAGGGCATTTTTCACGCTTGCCCGTGACCTCGGCCTGATAGAAGTCGACATCCGCAACGATCTCTGCAGCAATCCCGTTGCACGCGGCATGCCAGCTGCGGACGTCCGGTCTGCCGCCGCCGAAGCGGGGGTCACAATAATCTCCGTCAACGCCTTGCGGCGCTTCAATGAGTGGACTCCCGCGCGGGAGGCCGAGGCGAGCAAGCTCGCCGATTATGCGGCAGCCTGCGGGGCGAAGACGCTCGTGCTGGTGCCGGTCAACGACGGCTCGGGCGCCAGTGGCGAGCGCCAGGGCAATCTCCGCGTCGCGTTGAAGGCGCTCCAGCCGATCCTCGAGCCGCGCGGCCTGATCGGTCTCATCGAGCCGCTGGGCTTCCAGACCTGCTCGCTCCGATCGAAGAAGGAAGCGGCTGAGGCCATTGCTGCGGTCGATGGCCAGTCCGTCTTCCGCTTCGTGCACGACACGTTCCACCACACCCTCGCCGGGGAGACGTCCTTCTTCTGCGAGCTGACTGGCCTTGTGCACATTTCCGGCGTGAATGACCCGACCTTCTGGATTTACCCGGATCGCGTCCTGGGAGGTTCCGACAATGGCAGCCAAATCCGGGCGCTGCTTGATGGCGGTTATGCGGGTCCCTTCTCGTTCAAGCCATTCGCCGAGGAAGTCCACGAGCTGGACGACCTCGCGGGCGCACTTGCCGCCAGCATCGATTTCATCCGACACGGTCTATTGACGCGGGAGTCGTGGTGAGACGCGGAGTAAATCTCCCGTAATGGGCCTTCGCCCGTCAAGTCCCTCCGAGTGATTATCACGTCGCCAGGATCATGCTTCCGTCCGTGGTCAGCACCAAGACTGCCACATTATGCCATCAGATCCAGAGCTGACAGGTCAATTTAGCAAGCGTGATTTGCCGAAGCATTCACAGCACCACACACGACCTTGCCAAGCTCGCGTCCCGGCGACGGGACCTCAAGAGAGCGGTGCCGTTTCGGCTCGCTCCAAACGCTCTATCTCCTATGCCATCGTGGCGGCCTTGCTCCAACGGAACTCGGTCGCATCCACCCACATGCGATGGAGCACGACGCCCAACTTGCGGGCAAGGGCCACCTTGGCGCGCTTCATGCCCCGGCGTTTCGCCACGTCGAGCGCCCAGTGCTTCAGGCTCGAGAAGCGGGTCGCTCGCGTCAGCATAATGTGCGCCGCTTCAAAGAGCGCGGTTCGCACCATAGGTCACCGACCTTGCTGACACCACCGTCCCGATCGGTCTCACCGGATTGATATTTTTTGGGCGTAAGCCCGAAGTAGGCTCCGACCGTACTGGATTTTCCAAACCGCGTCGGGTCGTCCACCGCCGAGCGATAGATGAGTGCGCTCATCAGCCGCTGGCAGACACGATCGGCGCGGGCGATCGTCAGCATCGTGCGGTGCAGCCGGGTAAACTCGTTCCACAATGCGGCCCGTGCCTGCAGCATCGCACCGATAACCGTCTCAAGCATGTCATGCCCCTCGGTGAGGTCGCGAATGCGTGCTTCGAAACGTCCCCGGCTCACATCGCCAACCTTGAGCCCGTAACCGCGCAGGATTCCGCGGATGCTCAGTTCGACGTCGAGCAGCTTGGCCTGCAAAAGCTTGCGGCCGACCAGCAATGCCCGCACCTCCTGGGCATCTGCCGACTTGGCGTGCACAGGACGGTACCAGCCCATGCGCAGCAGCTGCGCGATCCCGCGGGCATCTTTGCGATCCGTCTTCACGGTCATCGCCACCAGTGCCGCCTTCACATGCCGTGTCTCCAGCAGCACCACGTCAAAGCCGGCGTCGACCAGACCCTCGCGCAACCACTGCGACAGTGGCCCCGCCTCAAGGCCAACCCTGACTATCGGCAGCCCAAGATCGCCAAAATGCTGCAACAGCGCCTCAGGTTCACTCGCCACCTTCGTCTCACGCACGATCTTGCCTGAGGGAGCGATGGATCTCGGCGCGGAGGGACCGAAGGATATCGACTGAAAAACGCGGCTTCTCACTGAGCGCGTATTGGCCCGCAGCCTCGTGCGTCATCCACGCCGCAATGCAGGCGAGCGAGCTATCCGGCTGCACGAAAACCACGAGTTTGACGCCGCGGTACTCGAGCTGTCGCTTGATCAGCATGGTCTCGCCGCATCGGGGATGAAACCGGTAGTAGATCCGCCCTTCAACCAGGTGTTCGTGGGCAGTATGTCGCCCTTCCGAGCGGGACCTGGATAATGCGGATGTCGGTGCCGTTCGCCAAGAGATGCGTGGCGAAGCTGTGCTGCAGCGTATGGACCGTCACGCGCTTGTCGATGCCGGCTGCGACACGGGCGAGCGGCAGGCCGAACAGAGAACCTGCACATCGATCGGCGCGGTTCCGCCACGACCGGGAAACAGCCAGTCCTTCGGCTTTGCCAGCCGCCAATAGACCCGCAGAATGCGAGCAGTCGCGCCGACAGCATCACGTAGCGGTCCTTGCGGCCCTTGCCGTGCTCGACCCGGATGACACCGCGTCCGCTGTCGATGGCGTCGACCTTCAGGCCTATAGCTTCGGAGGCGCGAAGTCCCGCGGCGTAGGCCGTGGTCAATGCCGTCCGGGTCTTCAGGCTGGGCACCGCCTCAAGGAACCGGACAACCTCGTCGGTGCTCAGCACCACCGGCAGCGTGCGCGGCGCGCGGGCATAGGCAATCCGCTCCGGGATATCGGCATGGCCCAGCGTCACGCCGTAGAAGAACCGCAACGCGCACACCGTCTGGTTCAGCGCCGGCACGATATCCCGTTCGCCACCAGATGCACCTGGAAGGTGCGGATGTCTTCCAGACCAAGCCGCTCCGGCGATCGGCCGAAATACCGGGAAAACTTCGCCACCGCGTGAATGTAGGACCGTTGCGTTGCCGGCGACAGATTGCGGACAGTCATGTCCTCGATCATGCGACGGCGCAGAGGGCTCAACTCGGCCATCTCGTATCTCCTGTTCTCAAGATTGCGCTTCAACAGCCGCAATCCTTCAAAACAGAAGCGTCATCCGCAAACCTTCGCACCAAATGCCGCGTCAGCGGCTTCGTTCAATCAGCATTTACCTGCGCCCGGCATGCCGACGAGCGCGATCGGCCGCTCGCCGAGGGCCGCGACAACCTCGCTTGCCTCCGGTGACCTGGCGATCTCGGGCATTCTTGATTGTTCGACAACTCGCATTCCAAATGCCGCAGCGGCGCCCGCCCTGCGATCCTCTTCGGGTTTCCAGCTTGGTATGCGAAGGGCGCCTTCGGGGATCGCAACCTCGGCGCAGACCTCAGTCGCCCGCTTCATCAGTTTCTCCGCCTTCGCTTGATCCAAAGCATCCCCGCTCGCTTGCCGCCGCAGCCTGTCAAGCACTTTATAAGTGTCGTGATTGTCAACTTTGGCGCTGTAGCTGGCTGGCGTATGGAATTCCACCTGGAAGCGATAGCCTTCTGCTGTGGCGAGCACAGTGTGGATGCCGACATAAGCCGGACTCTTATATGTGAACCAGTTGGTTGTCTGGAGTTCGGTGTAGTCCAGTTCGTCGAAGGCCAGAATGGCTTTCTTGAAAGCTTTTATAAAATACTGGTCAGGGATTTCGAAGACATGGCGTACGGCATTGCTGATGAGCTGTGGAGTGCTGCCGGGCGGGACGCTCATGGCAGTGAGCTGCTCTCTCATGGAGGCTTCCGATCTTAAGCGGCGTTCCAGATGGGGCATTTTCACCTGGATGCCCGCTTTCCGGAGGCTTGCGGCAGCGCTGTGTGCCGCTGCGGTGATTTTCGTCTCTTCGGCTTTAGCGCGGGCAGCCTCGATTTGGGCGCGCGCTGACGCCTCCTCGCGAGTCAGCGTGATCGTCTCGTCGGAATGCTCGGCGGCGGGCTGGAGGCCAGAGGGTTTGGGCAGAATGCCTTGCTCCGCAGCGAATTTGATCGAGGCCTCCATGATGCCAGCGGTCAGCGTGGGGTTGTCTTTCAGATCATCCAAGGTCGCATCGACGTCAAACCTTCCCTGGGCGAGGGTCGCCGCCACGCTCTTGACATAGGGCACGGACTTCAAGCCCGGCGTCTGGTGGAGGAGCCGCTGAAGGTCCTGGCTCTTCTTGGAAAAGAGGCGGGCGCCAGTATCGGATTTATAGGCGTCGGTGCCGACCTTGATGCCGAGGCTCAGGAGGTTGTTTGCGCTTTGCACGAGGTCGTCCGGATTGTAACCATCCGGACGGGGATCGATCCGCGCAGGATAGTTGTCGAGTAAAGCCCGGATGCGGTCTGCTGGCCGAGAAGTTGCAGGATAGGTTTCCGTCAGATCCGGGAAAAGCTCTGAGAGTGCTGCGCTGAGCGGAGTGTTTTCGTCGTTCACGCCTTCGACTGTTTCGGGCAGGAGTTGCTCATCGGGCTTCACTGCCCATGCCGCAAGGTCGGCGACGAGCAACTCGGCCATTTCGCGAGCAACCGGATGTTTGGCGATCTCAATCTCGTGCCTCGCTCTCGCAAACGTGTTCTGGATATCCTGGCTACTCACCTCTTCCTGGCCCAGCAGCTGACCGATCTCTCGCCTGAGCTCGTGCTGAACGCCCTCATAGGTGCCAAAGACGGCACGCTCGGCAAACCACTGTCGGGCGTCATCGGATTGAGCCAGAAAGCTTCGCTGCAGGCAGCTATAGGTTTCCAGGACATCCTGTGTGGCAGCGAGGATCTGGCTGACGCGACCGAACTGGTAGTTGTCGCCCTCAAGCGCCGGGGTATGCGACTTTGGCGGCTTTAATGAGCGGAAGCCGCGAGCTTGCTCCTTTTCATCGAACTGGCGCACATGCTCATAAAGCTGCGGCCGGTCGCCGAGGATGATGACCGTGTCCCCGTCGAAGTCGCCGTCAAGCTTTTTCTGTTCACCGGTCGGGACGGCAACCAACGATCCCGGAGCGAACACCTCGGTGGCCTGCAGGATGCCGACGCATTCGACCTGAGTGTCCACCTTGGCGCGGTCCTTGCCTGTAGTCCAGCTCGAATGGCACTTGATGTCCTCGGCAGATATCACCAGCCCACGGTCGGCATAGTTGGCCGGCCACATCTCGTCCGGCACGACGATCAGAATGCCTTTGGCAAAAAAAGTCGGATCGTCGCTCGCCAGTTCCTCCCCCGACTTCTGGGCGACATTAAAACTGTATTGAATGGCCACACAAGTGTCCAGGAACGTCGCAGTCGGGTCCCCATCAACTGCTGACCTGACTTGCTCGGCGGCGAACGGGCGCAGGTTGGGCTTGTCGTAGGGCGACCGCCCGATCAGCACGCCGCTCCTCGTCGTCAATGCCTCGCTCTTGAGCTTCGGCACATGGAGACACCCATCACTGGACGGTACGGCAACCGCGCCAGGACCGTCGATATGTCCGCCAGTCACGGTTCGAAACAGCTCCTCGGCCGTCAGCCTTTGCCCCTCTCGGCTCTCGATCCAGGTCTTGGCCTTCTCTTGCGCCTCATCCGCCACCGACTCGCTGCGCGGGTAATGTTGCAGCGCCGAGGCAGGCAGGGACGATCTCCTTCCCTCACCAAAAGCAGGAAGCCGATCGGGACCTTCCTGGCGGCGGGCTCGATGAACAGCTGGCATACGGTTGGCCAGCGAGGCCTTGATGAAACCGCAACCATCATGCGGTCGCAAGGCAATCGGGCCTTCCGGCCCAGTCAGCTTGAATGGATGCTGTTCGTTGGTAGGGCGGTCCGGCAGCAGCAAGAGGTTGAAGGCGCCTTCCAGCGCGTAGTCGTGAGGCGCCAGACCTTTGATATTCGGTGGCGCCGCAAACCCCCTGCGCTGAGTGTAATAATATGCCTCTTTGAAAGGTGCCCAGGCGCGCGACAGCTGCTCGAAGGCAGTGCCCGGCGCCGTTTCGGCATACGGAATCGCCAGCAGCTTTCCCCCGGGAGACTCTGCCCCCACCCCACCTGGAACGCGGGCGGCGATCTGCGAAACGGTCTTTTGCGGCGGCTTTAGCTTGCTTCCGCCGAACAGGTCCATGCGATATGGTACACCGTCGACGGTGACCGTACGCGACAGCATGAAAGGGCTCGGCTTTCCTGGCAGCTGCACCGCGACGACCTTCACCGCCCCCGAGGTCAGGCGATGAAAAATCGAATAGCGTGTCTCGGCCTCCGTGGCCAATTGCCGGCCCTGCATGTCCACCACTGACAACTGCATCAGTCCCGCGTCACCCTGCGGTGGTCTGGGCTCGTGGTCCATGGCTCGCAACACCTGATGGACATCGAAGACGGACGCTGGATGTTGGGACTGGACCGTCGCCGCATTCTGCTCCATGAATAAGTCCAGCGCATCCACTGGACTGTCCGCCTCGATCTGCGCGATCAGGTTCCAGCTCATGCTGGAAAGGTCGCTTTCGATGAGCCCGCGCGTGCTGTCCAGGATCTCCTTGGTCTTGACCTGCAGCTCTTCTTGCCTCAACCGCAAATCGGACTTGTTGCCTTCGACATACGGCCGCCGCAACATTTTCGCCAGAACCGCACGGGCCTTGAGTGTTTGATAGATCGACAAGGCGGGACAACGGCTCGAGTACGGCCCATGGGCCCGCTGAGCATCGCTTGCTTTGAGATGCGCCTCGATCTTGTGCTCCACAATCGGTTGAATATCGTTCAGCAAGTTTAGAGCCTGCCTCCGGTGCCAACGCAGCTGCTTGCGCGGGCTGCGCGCCAGCGGCAGCAGAGCGGCGCAGAGATTCCCCATGGTTTCGAGGTTATTCTCAAGGGCAAAACCAGGGGCACGATCCAATTCCGTCAACCGAGCTAACCCCGTGCCTGCCAGCAAACCGAGATCATCAAACAATTGAGCCTTGGCCAACGCCTTGAAAATTTTGGTGACGCTCAGGGCATCGGCCTGCTCCAGACGCTCGCTGGCATAGTGAAGATAATGGGCCAGCTGGTGTAGCCGATCTTTCAGCAAAGCGGCCTCTGCAATCTCTCCGGCGTCGTCTGCCCTTATGACTCCCCGCGCCAAATCGTTGGCGATACTGGAGAGCCCGAGCGTGCCAAAACGGCCGAATCGATGTCCTGCCGTGCCGAGTCTGCGCGCGATGTCCAAGATCGCCTCGTGGCACGCCGCTTCTTCCGGACATTTGCCGAACCCGTTCACCAGATTCGCCAGATCCTGCGGAGTGAAATCAGAGAGCTGGTCGGCGCGGCGAAGTACCTCACCGGCGATCACAACGGTGGCCTGACGTGAGTTCTCCTCTT
>NZ_FOSL01000063.1 GCF_900114255.1 Neomesorhizobium albiziae
CGCCTCGGCTCTTAGCCAGGCCGACAGCCGTTCCGCATAGGCATCGAGCTTGCTCGGCCGCTCCGGAACTTTGAAACGTGGCTCGATCTCGTCGGATCGCAGATATTTGCGGATCGTGTTCCGCGATAACCCTGTGCGCCGTGCGATCTCCCGGATCGAGAGATCGTCCCGCAAACGCCAGCGCCGGATAACGCTCAGTAACGCCATGTCTATCACTCCAGTTTCCCCTGCAATCAGCCAGCAGGGGTGGGTTCAAACATGGGTCACTTCTCAATGGAAAAACTACCTAATCCAGGGTCAGCTCCTGGCGGAAATCAACAGGCAGGCTTTCAAGTGGTTTCGCAAGCACCGGAACGCCAAACGCCAGGTGCTCATCTTCGTGCATGGCTACAACAATACCTATGCGGCCGCAGTCTTCCGTTTCGCCCAGATCGTTCACGACTCGGGCACCGATGCGGCACCAATTCTATTCGCCTGGCCGTCGCGGGCGCGCGTTGTCGACTATCTCTATGACAAGGAGAGCGCCAACTACTCGCGCCGGGCCCTGGAGGATTTGATCCTCCAGGCGACCGGGAGCCCGGATGTGGATGACGTGACCATCCTCGCGCATTCGATGGGGACCTGGCTCGCCGCCGAGGCTTTGCGCGGCGTTGCCATGCGCGAAAAGTCGGTTCCGGCAAAGGTCAAGAACGTTGTCCTGGCATCACCGGACATCGATATCGACGTGTTTCGCCGCCAGTTTATCGAAATGGGTCCCAAGCGGCCGCATTTCGCGATCTTGACGTCGACGCGGGACAAGGCCCTCGAGGTTTCGCGCTGGCTCTCGGGCGGAGTTGACCGGGTCGGAGGATCCGACCTCAGACCCTATGCCGCCATGCTCGATAAACTTGGCGTCTCTGTCATCGACACGAGCGCCATCGCGTCGAACGATCCGCTTGGCCACAATACCTTCGCCGACCGGCCCGAGATCGTGCGTCTGCTCGGGCGGCGTCTGGCCGGGCAATCGCTCTCGGGAAGCGAGCCTACATTCGCTCACCGTGTAGGGGCGGCGGCAGCCGGGTTTGCAGGGTCGGCGGCGCGCGTCGCCGTCGTACGCGACGTGTTGAAGCGCGAGGTTTCACCTGGGAACGGGGAAATTGTCGACGGGCAGATCTCGTACTGAGGTCAGGCGCGCTGCGCGGCCCATTTCGGCGCAGCCCAAGAAGGACAGAACGGTTGATGCAATGCCCAATTCGAAATGTTGGCGAACGCCGATGGCCGCGACCGCCGCAGCATGTGACGCCCGCCTCGGCTGGCCGATACCCGCGGTCGTCGATCACTCAACGCATAAGAAATCCCTGGAGCCGATATGAACATTGATCCGGCCTTTCTCAGTCCTGTCTTCGCGCTGCTGGGAGCGCTGCTTGGTGCCGGCGCTTCGCTGGTGGCGGCAATTTACACGCATCGCGGCCAACATCAACTGCAGCGTATCACCGAGGAAATCACAAAGCGGGAGCGGGTCTACGTCGACTTCGTGATGTACGCGTCGAATCTGCTTCTGCGCGCCTACACGCGGGACGACATCGAACTCAGCGGCGATGAACAACATCTGATCGGACTTATCAACCGAATGCGGTTCTTTGCATCATCCGATGTCGTCGCCGCGGCGGAGGCCGCACTCAGGGCCATACTCGAGATTTCCCTGAAACCGAGAGTGGAGCTTCGGCAACTCGCCACGGAAGCGCTGAACAAAAGTCTGGATCCCGATCCCCTCCTGGCATTCAGCCTGGTCTGCAGCGCGGACCTGGCGAGCTTGCGTCGATCCATGGCGTGACCCCAACGCCTCCGGCCGAAAGACAGTCACCTTATCAAGAGCAATCAAGCTGCCGTCCCTCTATCGGAAGACGGCGAAGGAATTCGCAATGCAGGAATACGATCTCGCGGACCATAATCCGGTATCGAAACATGCCCAGCAGAGGGGGCGACCGCCCTTCGAACGCATTGCGCTGCTGCTGCAGGGCGGCGGTGCCCTGGGCGCATATCAGGCAGGCGTCTACCAAGGCCTGGCCGAGGCCGGTCTTCATCCCGACTGGACTGCCGGGATTTCCATCGGCGCGATCAACGCCGCCCTCATTGCGGGCAATCGGCCTGAGGACCGGGTCGCGAAGCTCCGGCAGTTCTGGGAACTCGTCACATCAACCGATCCACACTGGCAGTTTCCGAATGCCTTGGCGCAATTTGACCCCTCAAGGGGCGACGTCGTCCGCGCTTTGTCCAACCAGTGGAGCGCAGCACAAGCCTTGTGCCTGGGCGCGGCGGGCTTTTTCGTGCCCCGCCTGCCGGCACCCTGGCTTTGGCCGCATGGTACCACCGAAGCCACCAGTTACTACGACACGCGGCAGCTCAAGGCGACGCTTGAACGACTGGTTGACTTCGACCGGATCAATGGCGGAGCCATGCGTTTCAGCGTGGGCGCGGTCGATGTGCGCACCGGCAACCTCGTCTACTTCGATAGCACAACCCAAACGATCCGTCCCGAACATGTGATGGCGAGCGGAGCTCTGCCGCCCGGTTTTCCGGCAGTCGAAATTGACGGGGAGCATTACTGGGACGGCGGCCTGGTCTCCAACACGCCCCTCAGCTGGGTGGTTGATAGCCTGCCGCACCGCGACACACTCGCGTTCCAGGTCGATCTTTGGTCAGCCCGAGGCGAGTTGCCGCGCAAGATGGCGCAGATTCAAATGCGCCAGAAGGATATTCAGTATTCGAGCCGCACCCGGGCCGAGTTGAGCCGCTTCCGCGAAATCCAATCCCTGCGCGGTGCCCTTTCGCGCCTGATTGGGAAACTGCCGGCAGAACTGGCGGCAGCCCCTGAAGTTGACATCTTGCGCCCCGCTACCGAGCCGAAGGCCTGGAATCTTGTTCAGCTCGGCTACCGCCCGAAGAGATACGAGGACGACACGAAAGACTACGAGTTTTCGCGACGGAGCATGGAAGATCACTGGCAGGCGGGACACCACGACACGATCCGCACACTGCGCCATCCCGAGGTGCTCGAGCTCCCCCGCAACCCCGACGGCGTCTTCACCTTCGATATCGCCGAGCAGGGGCGCGGATAACCCGTCCACCAACCCGTCAAATAGTTGAAACATGGAGCCCATGATGAATGAAGCTGCCGTGCGCGAGCGCGCTTTCTCAATGCCGCTCACCAGCCCCGCATATCCGCCAGGTCCCTATCGGTTCTGTCAGCGCGAATATCTCGTCATCACCTACCGCACCGATCCCGAGAGATTGCGCGAGCTTGTACCGGGGCCTCTCGAAGTGATCGAACCACTCGTCAAGTACGAATTCATCCGCATGCCGGATTCGAGTGGATTTGGCGACTATACTGAAAGCGGCCAGGTAATTCCCGTCTCGTTCAACGGAAAACACGGCAGCTATACCCACAGCATGTTCCTCAACGACGAAGCGCCGATTGCCGCCGGACGGGAGCTTTGGGGCTTTCCTAAAAAGCTCGCGCAGCCAACACTTCGCACCGAGACCGACACACTCGTCGGTACTCTCGACTACGGGCCGGTACGGGTTGCCACAGGCACCATGGGTTACAAGCACAAAGCCGCCGATGGGGCGGCGGTGCTGGCCTCGCTTTCCGAGCCCAACTTCCTGCTCAAGATCATTCCACATGTCGACGGCAGTCCGCGCATTTGCGAACTGGTTGAATACCGTCTCGAGGACATCGACCTCCAAGGTGCATGGACGGGACCCGGTGCGCTCGATCTCCACGCGCATGCCTTGGCACCCGTCGCCGACCTCCCGGTGCTCGAGGTGGTCTCGACCACGCACTTCATCGCCGACCTCACCCTCGGCCTCGGCAAGGTCGTTCACGACTATCTTCGCTGAATTCCCACAACACAGGAGACTAATCATGCTTCTTGAAAACAAGGTTGCCATTATCACCGGTGCGGCGAGCGGCATCGGTATGGAAATCGCGACACTCTTCGTGCGCGAAGGCGCGCGTGTGACAATCGCTGACCAAGACCAGGAGCGCGCGAATGCGGTGGCCAACGATCTCGGCGGAAATGAACACGCCATTGGGATTGCCGTCGATGTAACCAACGAAGCCGCCGTCGAGGCCTGCGTCGCTAACACTGTCGCCGCCTTTGGCAAGGTCGACATCCTCGTTTCGAACGCCGGCATCCAGACCGTGGCCCCGCTCCACGAGTTTGAGTTCGATCGATGGAAACAGCTTCTTGCCGTTCATCTGGACGGTGCCTTTCTCACGACGCGCGCCTGTTTGCGCGAGATGTACAGGTACGGCCGTGGAGGGAGCATCATATATATGGGCTCGGTGCATTCCAAGGAGGCATCGGTGTTGAAAGGCCCCTATGTCACGGCCAAGCACGGCCTTATGGGACTAGCCAAAGTCGTCGCCAAGGAGGGCGCTGCACACGGTGTCCGCGCCAACGTGATCTGTCCGGGCTTTGTGCGCACGCCGCTCGTCGACAAGCAAATCCCGGAGCAGGCCAAGAAGCTCGGGCTCTCCGAGCAGGAGGTCGTCCGGGATGTCATGCTCAAGGAGACGGTCGACGGCGAGTTCACCACTGTAGACGATGTAGCGCAGACCACCCTTTTCCTGGCCGCTTTTCGTACAAACGCACTAACGGGACAATCAATCGTCGTCAGTCACGGCTGGGGCATGCAATAATGGGCTGCAGCTTCCTTCGGACCAAGCGGAGATGGTCCTAAAATGTGCCGTCTACACCTGTGAGTTCTCGCTGAAGTGCGACTTCACAGCCAGGGCAGGGTAGCCGCTTGATCGAATAGCATCCCACAGCTTTTTCCTGAACACTTCTGCAGGGGTTCTGAAGCCGAGGCATTTGCGCGGCGTCGAGTTGAGATGCGCGCAGACGTTCTTCAGGTCACGGTCCTCGATCGACAGTGGATCCATGTCTCTCGAAAGCCATCGCCTGGCGCGCCGGTTGGTGTTTTCGACCGTGCCTTTCTGCCACGGCGCCTGCGGCTCGCAGAACCAGGTCTGGACGCCGAGACCGGCTTGAAGATACGGCCAGTCCGTAAATTCGGTGCCGCGGTCGAAGGTGATCGAGCGGCGCGCCGCATGGGGCAGGGAGCCCAGTACATCGATCAAGCCGTCCATTATTGGCCTGGACTGCCGGTCGTGCCCTGCGTCTCCTGCCGACACGCAAGTCGGCTGTTAAGGATCCGGCAGACCGATCCCCTCAAGAAAAGGATGCCAAGAGTCTCTCCCCAATTCCTCAAGCCGAACGACTGACGTCGGAAGCGGAGCCGGCGCCCCAACGACTACATCCATGGGATCACGTCCGCCGTCGTTTTGAGCGGGCGACAGTGGGACCGGCCGACGAGTCAATGAATAAAGGGCGGTCGAATAATGAAAATTGGTCGGCAGATCACTTTAAATTGGACGGAAGACACGTTAAGGATGGACGCATGGTCAGTTCGACATCGCCGCGCCAAATCATTGACCGGAAAATCCGACCGCTCGTCGAGACGGCGCTCGCCGACACTCGCGTCGTTCTCATCGCTGGCCCGCGACAGGCAGGAAAAACGACTCTCGCCAAGCAACTCTCCGAAATTGGTCGGCCTTACATCACCCTGGACGATGCCGGCGCATTGAGCGCGGCCCGCGCCGATCCCGTCGGTTTCGTCAGAGGGATCGAACGGGCTGTGATTGACGAAATCCAGCGTGCGCCCGAGCTGATGCTCGCGATAAAGGAGAGTGTCGATCGCGACGATACACCGGGCAGATTCCTTCTAACTGGCTCCGCCAACATCGCCACGGCACCCACCATTGCCGATTCCCTTGCCGGCAGGATGGCGACGATCTCCTTACTGCCGTTCGCCCAATCGGAAATCCAATCAACACCAGGCCGTCTTCTGGACCGCCTGTTCGCCGGTGAGGAACCCGCAGTAGGTGGGACTGTGGTATTCGGCCACGACCTAATCGATCTCGTCCTGCAGGGCGGCTATCCAGAGGCTCTGCGCAGATCGACCCCGGCGCGCCGCACCGCGTGGCTCGAAGACTACGTGGGCCAGATCCTTGATCGAGACGTTCGTGATATTGCCAACATAGACCAAATCAATCGATTGCCTCGTCTGCTGAACGTCCTCGCCGAACATGCCGGGCAGTTGGTCAACCATTCCAGTTTCGGCGCGGCTCTCGGCCTGTCGAGCGTGACGGCGCAGAAATACGTCGCAATCCTCGAGCGGCTGTTCCTAGTGAGGACCGTGGCGCCGTGGTCCAGCAATCGATTGAGCCGTCTCATCAAGACACCGAAACTGCACTTTCTCGACAGCGGGCTCCTAGCCGCATTGCGCCAGGACGAGGCTGAGGTTCTCAACATGGATCGGACGCGGTTCGGGGCTTTGCTTGAGAGCTTTGTCGTCTCGGAACTTTTCAAGTTGGCGTCGTGGACAAAGCGTAGGGTCTCTTTCTCGCACTACCGGACCAAGGACCAGGACGAGGTCGACGTCGTGATTGAGGACCGCCGGGGCAGGATTATCGGCATCGAGGTGAAGGCATCCGCAACCGTGCGGCCGCACGATTTTCGTGGGCTTCGCCAGCTACAAGAGGCTGCTGGAGATCGCTTTGTGCGGGGTCTGGTGCTGCACGATCATGACCGCGTTACGCCATTCGGCGAGAAATTGCAGGCTGCGCCTCTGTCGGTTCTTTGGTCCATGTAAGTCGCATGAGCCAGTCCGGAACACTTGTCCATCGCCCGGAAGCCGGCTCTTCGCGGTAGAACATACCAAACATTCCCGCCACCCCGCGAAATGTCGGGGAGCGTGGCAGCGCATAAGCGGAAGCGACATTTCTTCTGTGGTTGCCGCCCATTATGCAAGGAGCTTCCGACCTATGAACGTGTGATCGAGTGCGGTCTTCTGTCAGGCCTTTGAATGCGGCACTTCCAAAAGCCGCTGGCCGGTATGGAAATCAGCGGATCGAGTCCAAATCTACTTTCCGAGCTTGCGAACTCCACAAATGTCCCCGGTTTTCCCTATCCGGATCGGTTCGATCGTGCGTCCATTCAGGTCGTCAACTTCTCACACCTCCCTACCGGCGTTGGTCGTCTGCGGTCAGCATCAGATCATGCTGCCACGGCCAACGTCGGATCACGAAAATCTTCCTGTTTCGTCAGCATCGCCCAGATCTTGCGAGCCATCTTGTTCGCCAGTGCGATCGCCACCAGCATCCGCGGTTTCCTGGCAAGCATCCGGGCCAGCCACGACCCCTGCATAGGCGGGCGGCGGCTGGCCCAGCTCACGCGAGCCATCGCGCCGATGATCAGCAGCCTGCGGATATCAGCCTGACCAGCCTTCGACACCCGGCCGAGCCTTTCCTTGCCGCCGGACGAGAACTGCCGCGGGACGAGCCCGAGCCAAGCCGCAAAGTCCCGCCCGCACTTGAAGCTCCCCATCGCCGGCGCAAATGCCTCTACTGCAAGAGCCTGTTTTCCGGATCGCGCTGCCGGCATCGATTGACCCGGAGACTGAGGCATCTCCAAAGCCAGTTCGAATGCAGCGATGAAAGAGAAATAACATCCGGCCAACTTGGAGTCCGCCGCAGTCCCTGACTGGCTGAAAGTGACTAGACCTCTCGGCCGCGCCGCTGCAGGATGGGTTGCCCGCAGAACGTCGCCCGAACACACGTTTGCGCGTCGCTGCAGTCAAGACTATTCCAATCTTCCTCCTTCCCCCGTTCTATCCATGTTAGATTTAAGCCTCGCCGGGTCCGCCGTTCCGGGACAACGGGCACGGCCCGAGTCGCATTTGAACTGGAGACAATTATGTCAAACTACAGGGCGACAGGAGCAAAACGGCACCATTCGATCAGGGCGTAGTGGCTGCTCGCACTGGCGTTGGGCGAGATGCAAACCCTTTCGAGGCAAAGTCTCGAGACTACAGCGATTGGAACGCTGGCTACGAAGCTTTCAAAGACGCCGATGAAGCCGTCGAACCTAAGAATACCTAAGCTTGGGTGCTCTTACTATCCGTTGGCCAGGCGAGACAATGAAACCGCCCGATCGCGTCGCCGATAGGACGGCCGATCAGCGTGGAGGTAGCAGCAAATCCAAGAATTTCGTCATCGCATGATCAGGGAAGAACTAGCGATGCCTCCCTCTGCAACACATGCGGGCGGCATCTCCGCGGTTCAGCCAACGCGGTTACGATGCCTTCCTCAGCGCGCGCGCCAAGCGCCGAATTCTGAGTGCCCTGTTGACTTCACCGCCGAAGATAAGGACGAGCGCGGCTAGATAAATGAAATAAATCGCGGCAATCACCCCAGCCAACCCGGCGTAGTAGCTCGCATAGTTGGCAAAACGGGCAAGGTACATCGAAAATGCGCTCGCGAGGGCCATCCAGGCACCAACAGTGAGCAGCACGCCAGGCCACATGTTGGAAAACCGGATCCAGCGTGCCGGAAGAAAAGTGTGTGCACCGAACAGGGTGGCAGTGAGAATTGCACCTGCCGCCGGATAACGCACCGCGTCAAGAGTGAACAAGGTCGGACTGAAGCCGGGCAGGAATCTCTCTGCAAATGTGCCGGCGACTGGGGCAAGCACCAACAAATAGCCGACCACCACGAATACTATCGCGGCTCCGATCACAACGAATACCTGCAAGGCATAGATTGCAGGCGTTGAGCGCTGATCGCGGATATCGTATGCGCGATTGAGTCCCACCCGCACACTATCGACGCCGCCCACGGCAAACCAGATCGTCAGCAAGACACCGGCGCTTGCAACATCCCCGCGTTTCACAGTCAAAACGGCGCGAACCTCGGCAACCACGGTGTCTACCAGCGGCGCAGGCACTATCGCTATCAAAAAGTCGATGAGCCGATCAGCAATTTCCGGATCGCCAATGAACGCCGTCAATGAACTGGCAAAAATGAGGAACGGAAACATCGCCAGAACAGCGCGAAAAGCTATGTTGCCCGCAAGCGACAAAGCCTCGTCATCCCAAAGTCGCAGCATGGCCTCACGCAGAACGGCAAATGCCGCACGCCAGCCGCTGCCGATCAGCAAATCTGCCGGCTGCTCGCTCAGGATCCCGTGGTAGAGGTGATCGCCTGGCTTCCTGTTCGAGGTTTTCGCCGCTCGACGGGCTGCTCCGGGTGGTCGGTCCGACATTGGTTTCGCCATACGGTATACAGATATGGCCGCAACTCCTTTCGACCATACAATACTAGATGACGAGCCGCCTTCAGCGACCCGGTCTGCGCAGGGCGGACCCCGGAACCGACACGCAGCAGCTTGTGGGTTGTTGCGACAGTGGCCCCGGGAACGTCTCCTTCGAGACCCATCTTCACGCCACGATGAGCTCGCTCGTCGAAAGCGAACAGGACATCAAGGATGGCGTCGCTGCCGCACGCATCGTTGCGCTTCTCGCAAAGGAGCCTGCACTCAGGGCGGCTTGGCTGATGGCATGTAGCCAGGCGGATGCCGAGTTGACCCGGATCATTGCCGCGCGCCTCGAACGAGAGGAAGAGGTCCGGGCGCGGTTGCGCTGGTGGCGCATGTTCCTCAATCTTCTCAATATCAAGGCCAGAAAAGGGTGCACGCCAATGGAGGTTGTGAAGATCCTCTATCCAGACTTCGCGCCTCTGTCGGACACCGAAATAACCCT
>NZ_FOSL01000064.1 GCF_900114255.1 Neomesorhizobium albiziae
TTGCAGGGCAGCGTACTCCTGCGCCCAGGCTGCCGCGTTGAATGGGTCGATCGAATTGATGGGTTTCATACCGCTCTCCCTTGAAGAGATAGACTCTTCGCAATATCCGGAGCCAAGCTCCGGTCTGGTGTACGGGCGCCAGAGGTTCGCTTGAGGATCTGACATACGGCAGTTGTCGCGCGGCCCATTCCGGGTTCCCATTACTCACGTCCGCCAGCAAGGCCAAGCGAAGGGATGAAATCGCCCCTTTCAGCATTACCGAACGCCGGTTGGTCGCCTCTTGGACGCGAGCCGGGTCCAAACCACGCGCGTCAGGTCAGGCACCACCTTCTGTTTTCTTCCACGCTCCGTCGAAATCAGTCATGTAACCCCTGCAATTTGCTCGCGACCGTGCCAAGAGCCGCTTGGAAGGCTTTGCCTTGGTCAACCGTCCAGATATCCACTGTCTCCTGCCAGGACGCAGCTAGCCGTAAGCTCTCACGGCCCATTTTGTTCGATAGCCTGCCAGGCGCAAATACAAAGGCGATATGCCTCCATCCTTGCCGCCTATGCTCGTTGGACGGGAGAAGCATGCCGTCATCCTCCTCTCAAGCTGCACGCCACGATACCATCGCGTCTGCCGATGTAATAATACCAAAGGGCGTGAAGGATGACTCGTTGAGGATTGATCGGGATAGGGGGACGCTACAGGGCGACAATCAAGCGAGGTGATCCGCATCGAAGCGGAGATGGCCAATCGTGCGATCCGTATGGACAGGGCATCCGGGTTCGTGGTGGGGACGAAAATCCGGGACACGGTGTTCGCACGTCATGAAAGTCTGTCTCCCGAGCAGAAAACCGCCATTGAGCATGTGACGTCTGGGGAGAAGATCTCTGCGATTGTTGGCCGCGCCGGCGCCGGCAAGGCCACGATGATGAAGGCGGCGCGGGAAGCGTGGGAAAGTGCCGGCTATCGTGTTCTCGGCGCAGCACTTGCCGGCAAGGCTGCCGAGGGTCTGGAAAAGGAAGCCGGCATCGTCTCGCGCACTTTGGCGTCGTGGGAGCTCGCATGGAAGAACGGCCGAGAGCTGCTCGACGCCAGGACGGTCCTCGTTATCGACGAAGCGGGCATGGTCGCCTCAAAACAGATGGCGCAATTCGTTGAGGCGGTTTCTCGCGCCGGCGCCAAACTGGTTCTTGTCGGCGATCCCGATCAGCTGCAGCCGATCGAGGCGGGTGCGGCCTTCCGCGCGATCGTCGAGCGCATCGGCCATGCCGAGTTCGAGACGATCTATCGCTAGCGCGAGCAGTGGATGCGCGATGCGTCGCTCGATCTCGCACGCGGAAGAGTCGCCGAGGCGATCAACACCTATCGTGGGCAGGGCAGGGTGCTCGGCACCGAGCTCAAGTCGCAGGCAATTGTCAATCTGATCGATGATTGGAACCGCGACTACGATCCGGAAAAGTCGACACTGATCCTTGCGCATCTGCGTCGCGACGTCCGTTCCCTCAATGATCTTGCACGCGGAAAACTGATCGAACGCGGCTTCCTGGAAACGGGCCATATTTTCCAGACGGAGGAGGGCGTCCGCCGCTTGCCCTCGGCGATCAGGTCGTCTTCCTCCGGAACGAGAATTCTGTCGGCGTGAAGAACGGCATGATCGGCAAGGTGATCGAAACCCAGGCGGGTCGCTTGGTCGTCACCATCGGGGAGGGCGACCAGCTCCATCGTGTAGTCGTCGATCAGCGTTTCTACCGCAATATCGACCACGGCTACGCGACGACCGTCCACAAAGCGCAGGGCGGGACCGTTGACCGCGTGAAAGTGCTGGCCACGCTGTCCCTCGACCGGCATCTCACCTATGTCGCGATGACCCGGCATCGGGAGGATGTCGCGCTCTATTACGGCCGGCGTTCCTTCGGCATCAATGGCGGCCTGATCAAGATTCTATCGCGCAAGAACGCCAAGGAGACCACGTTCGACTATGCGCGTCGTGGCCTCTACCGCGATGCGCTGCGCTTCGCCAACAGCCGCGGCCTGCACATTGTCTGGGTTGCCCGGACGCTCGTCCGCGATCGGCTGGACTGGACACTGCGGCAGAAGCGGCACCTTGCGGATATTGCCGAGAAGCTGCGCAGGGTCGGGACACGCCTCGGCCTTCTCGATCTTCGTCACACCACAATCGCCAACCCGATCAAGGAGGCCGCACCGATGGTCGCCGGTATCAACATCTTCGAGAAATCCGTCTCCGACGTCGTGGCGGAGAAGGTCGCCGGCGATCCGGCGATGGCAAAGCAATGGGAAGAAATGTCGATCCGCTTCCGCCTCGTCTTCGCCGCGCCGGAAACTGAGTTCAAGGCGATGAATTTCGAAGCGATGCTGAGGGATCAGGCGACACAAAAGCCTGCTCGATCGTCTCGCCACCGAACCCGACTCGATCGGTCCGCTCAAGGGCAAGACCGGCCTGCTCGCCGGAAAGGCGGACAAGGAACAACCCGGATCGCCGAGATCAATGCCCCGGTCCTGAAACGGGATATCGAACGCTACCTCACCATGCGCGCGTCGGCCGTCGAGCGCATCGAGGTGGAGGAACAGGCCGTTCGCTCGCGCCTTGCCATCGACATCCCGGCGCTGTCGCCGCCAGCACATCGGATCCTGGAAAAGGTCCGCGATGCGATCGATCGCAACGATCTGCCATCGGCACTCGGCTTCGCCCTCGCCGACCGGATGGTCAAGGCTGAAATCGACACCTTCACGCGAGCGGTCAGCGAACGATTTGGTGAGCGGTTTCTGCTCACCAACGCCGCGAAGGACACGACGGGATCGCCATTCGAGAAGGCGGCGACAGGCATGAATCCCGCGCATCGAGAGCAACTGGTGGCCCCGCCTGGCCGGCCATGCGCGTCGCACAGCAGCTTGCCGCCCGCGAGCGGACGACCGAAGCGTTGAAAGAGACGGCGACGCTGCGACTGTCGCAACGCCAAGGCTTGGTCCTCAAATGAAAACACGCCGAGGTGCACTCGCGATTGTCTCCATCGGACTGGGGATTCTGGCTGCGATATTTCATGATTGATCAAAACCGTCGTGGCCGTTGGTGGCCAGCAGATTTGACGTCGGCACCGCCGTGATGACCGACGGTCGTCTGCTTGCCCATTCCGAGGTCCATCGAACCGATGCCGAGAGCAGAGCGCTTGTTCCCTTCGCGGGCCGAATCGTGCCGGCCGGAAAACTGTTCCTCCACTCCGACTATCCAGGGTCTTACGACTCGCGATATTTTGGGCCGGCGCCGGCGCCGGCGAGCGGCGTGCTCGGCCTGGCAGTGCCGGTTCTTACGTTCGAGCCATGACATTCAGAAAAATGCCAGCCCAAAAGAGGCTGGGCCAGATGTGAAGTTAAAACCTCCAGAGGGGAAACGCGTCGACCGCAAACGCTGGACGCAACCGGGCCGTTGGGGGGTGGGTCGTCGGGCTTTCAATTAGATAGTAGTGACTTCGTTCGAACCATCGGGGTCAATCCTTTGCGCCAGCATTCACGCTTCCAAGGACTCCACGCCGAGGAAATGGCGAGCCAAAAAATGACTTTCCCAGTGGAAGGTAGAAGGAACACCCAGTGGCCACAGACACGCAAGCAATCCTGCAAAAAGGAGGCCCTCGGATGCTTCTAAGGCGCGGGATCGGCCTGCGGTACTGAAGAAGGAGCGCTATCGCGGTAAACTGACGATCGACGACAAGGTCGTGAAAGTCGGCTTCACGCTCTCGGCGGGTGCCGATTGCCGTTTGCGCTTCGAATTCGATGTTCTGGACGGAAGTAGCTTCATAGTTATTTCGAAGACCATGGGTCGGCCGGGGCAATCGCATAGCTGCTTCGCTGTCGATGCGCGTAGCAGACGCGGAAATCGCATAGTCTCCGATACATTGTCGCTGACGGGATACCGGGCCAACAACGATGGCCACTTCATCGAGGTGAGTTATCTGGCCGCGACGGTGGCGCATGTTATGAAGGAGCGCGCACCGAAACCCATTCTAATGTTGTGGTTTCGCGGCTTTTCGTCCTTCCGCAACTTGCCCGTCGAGACTCCCTTGGGAACCTTAGGGATTTGGGGTGCTACAAAGGGCTCCCACACGGACCAGATGTCGGGGCGCGTGGCAATCAGCGCACTGACTGATAAACCTCATACCACCTGGATTGGCGAAGCAGACCGATTTCTTCGCCTTATGCATCAGGGCCTGGCGTTCGCACACGGCGGCCGCCTGCAAACGCCAAGGCTGGATCTAATCGAGGGCAACACCGTTACCGCGACGTTCTTCTCAGGCTCGGGATATAGGCCGGAGTTTCCCGTCCCGCATTCCTTGGACCATGATCCGATCATCGGAGCGTTGGTGCGCCGCTATTTTGAAAGAGGGCCTTTGTCGGACGTTCTCGGGACCGCCCTTGGCTGGATGCAGACCGACACGACGTTCGATGAGGTGCGCTTTCTCACTGCAATGACCGCGGTGGAGACGATCATTGAAAGCGAGCTGCCGGGTCGAAGGGGAACAGTGATCGCCAAGTCCAAGTTCAAGGTTCTGCGCCAGAAGCTCGAGGAGGCGACGGATCACGACCCGAACCTCAGCGCGAACGAGCGAGCGATTTCAAGATAAGGTTCGCCGGCATCAACAAGAAGACCTTCGCTGAAAGATCGACGCCCTATTCGATCACTATCGAATTTCACGACGCGATTTTCCCCAAGAGACGATACAGTCCCTTGTGAGGTTGAGGAACACGATCGTGCATCGCGGTCTGCTGCCGGACGTCGATATTTGGGACGGCATCGTTCTCGTGCGCGAACTTATCACACGCATCCTACTCAGCGAAATCGGTTTTCAAGGGCGTTATTGTTGCTATGTCGGGGGCTTGCATGACCGGAATTTCCCAGAAGCTGCCACCGTACCACTGGAGGACCAGTCGTGAAGGCGATCAATGACAATCCGCTGATCGCCAATCTCGATCTCCTCGTCATCCTAGCGGAGGATGTCGTGGCGCGTCACATCGGTGATGATCGCGATGCCGGCGAAGCCCTTCAGCGCCGCACCCGACTATCAGAGCGTCAAAATTTGTTTGCCCTGATGTAATAAGTCTCTGGCTGAAATAGCGGGTTGTCCATGGGAACCATAGGTGCAGCGTACTCCTGGTACTGCTTTCGCGCACCATAGTGCATTCCCTTTGCGTTCGGACAACAGGCGGCGAGGATTTCGAACTGCTCGGCCAGGGACGGATTCGGATCGAAGGCGTACCTCGCCTGTCGCTTGCGCATCATGTGGACCATTTCGATGCCGGTCAGGCTGGCTCCGGCGGATCCGGATCGGCTTCAGCCGGCCCCGGGAGCGATCCTGCAAGCGATTTGTGGTGTCGCAGGAAACGATCGCCTCCCGATTGGTCTGGCTACCGTCGATGACGACGCGATCCGGTCGGCCATGACGCTCCAGCGCCTTTCTGAAGAAGCGTTTGGCCGACGGCAGGTCGCGCTGCTCGCGAGTAACAAAAACGTTGCAACACATCCTGATTTCGACGACGCTTGGAAGAAGAGAAGGAGGTGCCTGGCTGACGCGCGTGGTTTTTGCACCGGCTTGCGTCCGGCAAGAGGTCGGCCAGCGAGTGCGGCCAGTAATGCTGAACTCGAAGCGGGTGCGAGTAATGCGCGAACTCGGAATGGATCGTGCAACGGCTGCCCTGTGGTGGCTTTGTTCTGGTTGTCGACCCAACGTCGGCTTGCTCAAGCTGAACCTCTGCGGGTGCATCCGAGCTTGGCTCGGAGGCCTATGGAAGTTCTCTCATAGACACGACATTACTCCTTTCCCTTATCAAGATGGAGATCGTGTCCGGCTCATTCGGGGGCTATTTCACCATCCTGACATTCCGTTTGAACGCTTTGCCGATGATGCCGTTTGTCATTGCAGCAGCGAGCGTCAGGCCCAAAAGTTGCAAACGGATCTTGAGCGGCGATTTGCCGAATGTGGACTGACGTTACATCCAAACAAGACACAGATCGTGTATTGCAAGGATAACGTTCGGCGGGGGCATTACCCCAACCAGAAGTTCGACTTTCTCGGCTACACCTTCCGGCCGGGACTGGCAATGAACCGATGGGGCAAGACAGGGCTGCGAACTCAGATGCTATGGGGCGAGCGGCGAGGGTGTGGCATCCTTCGGCGCTGTCAAAACCACCATCAGAAGGAGGCGCCCCATGTCGCAATCTTTTGACACGAGCCGGTCCCTTACCGCTCTCGAACAGGATAACACGATCATCGCCGTCATCGAAATGAGCAAGGCGAAATGGCTCGTCGCCGCGCTTGTTCCGGGTCTCAAGCGCCAGCCGCTCAAGAAGATCGGTGCCGACGCGCCAGCACTGTTGAAGCTTTTGCAGCGCTGGCGCGACGAAGCCGGTCGGGCCGGGCACACGGTCAAGCGGATCGCCGTCGCCTATGAGGCGGCCGGCGACGGCTTCTGGCTGGCGCGCTGGTTGCGGGCGCACGGCATCGAGGCCTATGCCATCCATCCCTCGAGCGTTGCGGTGTCGCGTGAGCATCGGCGCGCCAAGACCGATCGTCTCGACACCGAGCTTCTGATGCGCGCCTTTCTCGGCTGGCTGCGCGGCGAGAAGCGCCATTGCAGTATGGCGCCGATCCCGACGCTCGAAGAGGAGGACGCGCGGCGGCCGAACCGCGAGCGGGAGACCCTGGTCGGCGAGCAGACACGGATTATCAACCACATCAAGGCGATCCTCGCCCGCTTCGGCGTCCGCAGCTTCCGGCTGAGCCTGCGCCAGGCGGCGGACAGGCTCGAGACCATCCGCACGGCGGAGGGAACGCCGCTGCCGGACAACACCCGCGCCGAGCTCTACCGCTTCCTTGAGCGGCTCAGCCTGGTACGCGAGCAGATCCGCACGATCGAGCAGGAACGCCTGCGCCGGCTGGCCGCGGCTCCGGCTGCGGCGAACGGCCCGCACGCGATGGTTCGCCTGCTGGCGCGGATCATCGGCATCGGTGTCGAGACGGCGGACATGCTGGTCCACGAGATGCTGTCCCGCCAGCTGCGCGATCGCCGCGCCGTGGCGCGCTATGCCGGCCTCACGGGGTCGCCGGACGAGAGCGGCAAACGCCGGCGCGAGAAAGGGTTGGCACGCGCCGGCAATGCCCGCGTGCGGCGCGGCATGATCCAGTTGGCCTGGCGCTTTCTGAGCTTCCAGAAGGACAGCGATCTCGCCCAATGGTTCCAGGCGCGCACGACCGACGGCCGCAAAACCACGCGCAAGACGATGATCGTGGCGCTGGCGCGCAAGCTGCTGATTGCGCTGTGGCGTTTCGTCACCGCGGGCGAGGTGCCGCAAGGCGCCAATCTGCGTGCGGCGTGATGAGGGTACGTGGGCAGAGGAGAACAACGCACAACCCAATTGGCAGGCCCGCAGCAGGGTCTGCCGATGACGATCCGAGGTGGCGGTAACCCGCCGTTAACCCTGGCCCTTCCAAGCCGTAACTCAGAATGGGTCCGCCGCCCGGAGCTTCGCCGCCGATGCGCATGGCTGCATCATGGTTCAGATCCAGAACGGATCAACCGCATACAAGGTTGTGGCGCGATCCGCGTCCACGACGGCGAGCTCGCCTCGGAATCTGTCGTCGGCTTTTGGCCCCTGCAAGAAAGGGCTCACCCGAGCCGGCAAAGCCTGCCGCCCGTGCTCGTGACCGTCAAGGACAAGTCGCTTCGCGATGGGCCCGCGGCCCAACCCTTGACCGTCCCTGCGCGCCGCGGCCCGTTCGAAGCCGGGTCGGGACGAGGAGATGGTTGCCAATCGGGCCGAACGAGGAGATGAGGAAACGAACCAGGAGCAAGCTTGACAATCATCGCCCCATACAGGGTTAACGCGCTTTTGGGATTGCGGTTGATCTGATTCCATGGGGGTTGCCATGATTCGGAGCCCTGCCATGACCATTGCCGCCCTCGAAGGGTTTGAGAAGCCACGCCTGAAGGCACTGCTGGAGCATTTCTCCGCGATTGAAGACCCACGCGAGCCGTGGCGGGTAGCGCATCCGCTGCAGGAAGTCCTGCTTCTGGTGGTCTGCGGCACGATCTGCGATTGCGACGACTATGATCTGATTGCCGACTGGAGCGCGGCCCATCTCGACTTCCTGCGCCGCTATCTGCCCTACCATCACGGCGTGCCGGGCGGGCGCTGGCTGACCATGCTGATGAATCGCATCGATCCCGGCCTGTTCTCTGCCGCCTTCACCTCATGGGTGCGCGAGGCATGGCCTGACAAGCCGGACTTCGTCGCCATCGACGGCAAGACTTCACGGCGCAGCCACGATCGCAGTGCCGGCAAGGCCCCGCTGCATCTGGTCTCCGCCTTCGCCACCACCGCGCGCCTCGTGCTCGGCCAGGAAGCCGTCAGTGACAAGAGCAACGAGACGACCGCGATCCCGTTACTTGTGGAGCGCCTGGCGGCAAATGACGGCCGCAAGGGCACGCTCGTCTCGATCGACGCCATCGCCACCAATGCCGCCATTGCTACCACCATCAGGGATGCCGG
>NZ_FOSL01000065.1 GCF_900114255.1 Neomesorhizobium albiziae
AGAGGTTCGGCGCCTCCTTGCCGAGCAGGGCTGCCAGAGCTTCCTGAAAGTCGCCCGTCGAAACGCCGCGCAGGTAAAGAACGGGAAGCAGCGCGTCCAGACTTCGCGTCCGACGCGCCCATTTCGGCAGGATCGACGAGGAAAAACGGATGCGCTCCGCTTCACCGTTCGCGCCGCGGTCCCGGACCTTCACCCGGCTGACGGGCACCGGCCCGATCCCCGTCTGGATGCTCCGCTCCGGGCCGTGACCGTGCCGGACCAGCCGCTCACGTCCGTCCGGCAGCTTCAGATCCCGCATCTCGGCAAGAAACGCTTCGGCTTCCATCTCGATCGCCTGCGCAAGCAATTTGCGCGCGCCGGTGCGGAGCACATCCGTCAGGGGATCATCGATTTCGTCGGGCTGACGAAGGCGAACAATGTTGATAGTCTCGTTCATGGCGTATCGCTCTCCTTGAGAGGTTCTGGCAGGCTTCAATCACCCGCCTCGATACGCCGCCCTTCTCAAACCGTCATCACCCATTTTCCGCCATAGCTCTGATCCGGATCGCCGACTACCCAACCAGACGACGCGGCAGAACAGGCGGCGCGGTCCATAGCGGCGAGGAACCTGATCGAGCGTTATGCATTTAGTTAGGCGGATCGGCGATGAGTCCCCACTCTCCTAAATCGCCTATCCGCAGAACGAGGACGCGCGAAAAGGTCGGCTGCCGCTCAGCCGGCCTTTTCCGTTGATCGCGGGCCACCGAATTCGGGCCTGAACTATCTCAGAGAAGCCTGTAGTCAGAGTAAATCGCTCCCTTAACCTTTTGCTAAGTATGAACCTTGCGGAAATTCTCCGGCAGTGCTTGACTGTCTGCGGGCGAAGTGTTGGGAAGGGTTTGGGGGATGAAGCGCGTCATTTTGGCGTTGCTGATGCCGGTGCTTGCATCTGGCTGTCAATCAACGATGTCACCGGAGTTGGCCGCGCAAGCAGACGATGCTGCTTGCGTCTCGTACGGCTACGTTCGCGGCGATCGGTATTATGCTACCTGTCGGATGCACGCGGCCAACAGCCGCGAGCAGCGCGTCGTTGCGCAAAATCAGGCGGTGGCCGCCGCGGTTCTGGGCGCCGTAGTCGTCGGAGCCGCTGCGGTGGCCGCTAGCCAAGGGCCTTACTACCACCGACCCTACTATTGCGGGCGGTACCGCTGCTACTGGTAGTGGGAAACGTAAGGGATGGTGGACGACAGGTTTCGATCGTATCCGAGGAGCGTTGGGTCAGACACCTGTGATCGCGCTAGAGTCCGCAAGCCGGCGAAGGGCGCGACGTCGAGAACCAGCGTTGTGCCAGTCATTGCCTTGCTGCTCGTCACTCCTTTGGCAGGCTGTGCCGACTACCTCAACCGGTACGACACGGTGACTTTGGCAGCAGGAGATGCTCAACAGCAAAACCGTCTTATTCACGCACTTGATCCGTTCAATCCGGCCTCCATGGACACCCGGATTCCGACCGATGGTCAACGAATTGCAGGTGTGGCGGCGAAGTACCGACATGGTTCGTCGAACCAACATGGATCGTCGACAAGCCGCGACCTCGATTGCGCGGGCGGATCGGGGAACAACCCAGTCGTCGCTGGGCCGGTAAGCGTATCAGGCGCCGACCCAAATCGACTGGATGGCGATGGGGACGGAGTTGGGTGCGAGCGATAGTATCTGGCGCAGCGGGATGGAACCGGTGATGCTTGCCGACGTTGTTGCGGATCGGCGATTCCCTTGTTGCTCAACCCCCACAATCGCCGATGTGACAGTGAAAGGCCGGCTGAGGGGTGCCGGCCTTTCCTTTGAGCCACGACATGCAATACCTGCCGTTTGGACTAAAACTCGCCGTGAGCAAGCCGTTGCGCTTAGCCTAACACAGCGAAAGCGAGGACGATCAGGATGATTACCACGGCCGCGGCGAACAAGGCGACGCGGGCGTTTCGGCGTCTCCGCAACCGGTCAAAGGCTCGACGGGATGGCACTCTGTCCCAGGCGGAATAGATGCGGCGGCCGTCCTCCCCGAAGCGGTCGCGGTTCGGATATTGCTGCTTCGGCTTATGCCAGGGTCGAAGGAAGCGCATCCTCAAATCTCCCATCTCACCCATCACTCAAAGCCCCTTTCCCCCGCGCAGCTTTGCTTCCCAACGATCGGCTGTCACAAGCTGCATGAGAATGCGCTTCACGATCGCGGCGTGCGGACCTTGCCAAGAGCGAAGCTCGGCGGTGATGCGATACGCGCATTCGGCTATTTCCTTGTTGGCCATCTTGGATTTTCCCGAGGCCCGGATGTTCTTCGCAACCGCAGCGCCGTGCGCGGTTTCATCGCCCAAGTCGATGATCATGCTGCAGCATTCGGTAAGCACCATGAACAGCGTGTGATTGGCGTCTTGGTGCTGGATTTCAACTCTAGCGATGCTTTCTGTCATTGGACTTCGCCCCTCTTTGCCAATTGGCAAGGGCACAGAATAAACGAATAAACGAACGGAAGCGGAAGAAAACAGCCTTGCGCCCTCTCACCCTTCGCCAGATCGCGAAGCCGGAATCCTATGCTCTCAAGTGTATTGCCAGCGCGTCGGTGTGGGCGTCAGGTAGGCTTGTGTCTCAACCCCACCCCCCAGAGGCACCAAAGCTGCTCCGCTCGGTTCAGAGGGCGCTGTCCGACCGAGAGCAGCTCGCACCGCGCCGGGTTGCCGTGCGATGCTTCCGTCATGGTGGAACTTATCGATATCACCGGGCGTCGTGGCCAGGGCACTCTCGATGCATTCCTTCGTGATGACGGTCAGCTTTACCGGTGACAGCGGCGGGTTTAAGCGCAGACCGCTGTTTCAAGGCGCAGAATTCAAGCGAAACTGCAACAAGCCCGCCCGATGTACCGCCCTGATCTCCACCATCTACCGAGACCGAGCCTGCGCTTGCAAAAACGCCGTGCCCGTAGGCGAAGTTGTATGTGCCGTCACCCTTGATGTTGGAAGCGTCAAGGCGCTCACAGGCCTAAATGCGTTGTGTGCACCCTTGCCAACGGATCGATCAAGCTGGCCGCCGGCAAAAATATCCGACATGATTTTGGACAACGATGGTCGACGTTAGATCACATTGTGTCGCCTCCCCATGCGGGAAGGCCGCCTGGCTGCCCGCGACGGACGTCATGGCCTCCAGGTCGTGTCCTTCGAGCAGGCGGCCGTCCGGCTCGCCGGCGGCTTCCCCCATCGACGACGAGAGCCTGCGCGCCGCGATCCAGGCTGTCCTGCCCGCCACGCCGATGGGCGAGCTGGAGAAACTCACGGCGCCCCCGGTATGATCGACGCGGCGGCCGACACGCTGTACGGGGCCTGGCCCACAGGCATAGACCTCGCCGCGCGAGCGGCCGACCATCCGCAATCATTCTTGATTGCGCCCCTTCCGTCCAGCTCCGGCCATTTATTTTCCTAAGATCCGCGATACAGGTCGAGGCGTTGTCGCCGTTTCGGCGGGTAAGATGGGATAGGCGACCTCCGGTACCTTTCCGGTCAGCGAGTTAAGGAAGGCAACGAGCAGGTCGACGTCTTCTTCCGTCAATTCTTCGCCGAGCTGGGTGGTCCCCATGATGGCGACGGCCTGTTTCAGATCCCAAACCTTGCCCGAATGAAAGTATGGCGCGGTGAGTGCTACGTTGCGTAGCGGCGCCACGCGGAAAACATAGGAATCGTCGGCTGTATTGGTGACGGCAAATCGGCCCTTGTCTTTTTCCGGCAGGACGTCGGCGCTGGGCTTTTCAATAAGGCCGAATGGGTAATAGCCCTCCCCACCAACGTTGATACCGGCATGGCAGGACGAGCAGCCTTTGTCCATGAAAAGCGCCAGGCCCTGTTTCTGTTGGGAAGTCATGGCGGCGTCATCGCCATTGAGGAAGGCATCGAAGGGGGCCGGCGTGACCAGTGTCGCCTCAAAGGCTTCGATTGCCTTGGCGAAGTCGTCGAAGGTAACGGGATCGGCTTCACCCGGGAAAGCTGCATTGAACCACTCGACATATTTCGGCATCGACTTGAGCGTGGCGACGACTTGACCCGGTGTGTTGGCCATTTCGACACCGGCTTGGACCGGTCCCTTGGCCTGAGCCTTCAGGTCTTCGGCGCGACCATCCCAGAACTGCGCGTTGTTGAAGACAGCGTTCAGTACCGTCGGCGCGTTGCGCGGTCCCTTCTGCCAACCATGGCCGATCGAGGTTTCAAGATTGTCGTCGCCCCCGGTGGCCAAGTTGTGGCACGAGTTGCACGAGAAGACGCCTGACGCCGAGACGCGTGGATCCAAGAACAGTGCCTTGCCGAGGGAGATCTTCTCCGGTGTGACCGGGTTATTGGCGACTGCCGGCGTGGTGGATGGCAAAGCTTTGAAGTTGGCTAGTGCAGTTTCTCTGAGGTCTGCGGGGATCGGATCCGCAGCAAAAGCGGTGGCTACCAGCAAGGCGACAGCCATCGTAGTGAACAGGATTTTCATAATAATCTCACTGCGTTGTGCACGGAAGCGCCATTCTGGATATGCAGTTCGTGAACGCCTTGCGCTAGATCAACGGCGGGAGAGGACCGGGCCTGACACCTTGTTTTCGCGGCAGAGCCGCGACCAGCCGGGAAGTGAACGCTCTTCTCGATTGGATTTCAGAGAGGCGGAGGGTCCCTGCTCGGCAAGCCCCGGAGCGCTGGCGCCGGAGCCGTGCTTCGGTTCTCTCCGCCTTCTGCTATGAAGAAATCGGGTCCGCCGCCGTGCCAGATTTTGGTTCGGGGCCGGTTGTCTGTTCCGCACGCAGGTCCTGCTCGATTTCCCGGCGTGCCTTCTTCAGATTGACGTTGGCCCAAATCGATCCGCGATCGCGTCTTGTAGCACCGTTGCGGGACGATCTTATTTCGACTGTGAAGGGCCGTTTGGGGTGTTGCATGTGTCCTCGTGGATTCGGCATGTATCCTGAAGGGGATCGTCTCCATGTTCCGGAATCATCCCGGTTTTGGCCAAGACCTCTATGGAAGGTCGTGATTCCATCACTCCTGGGAGAAGGGGAGAGCAAGCGGACCGATGCTACGGAAACCTTGCGTGAGTCTTGTCCGCGGGATCTCGCTCCTCCCATCGTCTTTGAGCGCAATGTTCTTGTTAAAGCCGGACGAGCTCCGGATTGAGCAGCTTGGGCGACAGGCGGCGTAGGGCCGATGTCGTGGTGACGGAAATAATACGCCCATCCAGTGCGGGCGTGGCGGCGTTTTTCGACCGAAATCTCGGGAGGTAATGCCATCATTGGCTGTTTGTGCTTTGGTGTCGAAAGGTGGCCTCTGTCGTGAGGCTGGCAATGTAGACGCTTCCCATTTCAAAAGCACTCGCAGCCGAGAGAGTCTCTCATGCAGTGTGCACCGAGCGGCGCGAGCTTCGCCGCGTCCGCCTCCTCGGTGCGCGGATAGGCGGCATGGTCAGCGGCGCTATTGAACTGCCTCGGATTGATGAAGAGTGTGACGACGACCCGATCGGCTTTTTCCAGCGCCGCGCGCGTGGCTGAGGTGCCCTTCATGAAGGGCACCCATTGTCGGCACGACGGCAACCCTCGCGCTCTCGCGGCGCCATTCGGTGATGGTCGCGTGGAGCTCGGCCACGGTCCTGACAACAGGTATACTCACGCTGCTTCTCCGCCCTTGACGCTGCTGGTACCGACACCCCCGAACGTGTCGGCGAAGACATGTTCGGCGGCGGGGAAACGCCGCTCGCGCACCTCGTTTGCGTAGGCCGCGATCGCGGCCTCGGCTTGATCGCCGAATTCGGCGTAGCGCTTGACGAATTTCGGCCGGAAAGAGGTGAAGAGCCCGAGCATGTCGTCCGTCACCAGAACCTGGCCGTCGCAGGCTGGCGAGGCGCCGATGCCGATGGTAGGGATGGCGATCTCTACGCTGATGGGGCGTGCAAGCGGCTCGGGCACTTTCTCCAGCACCACGGAAAAAACGCCGGCCTCCGCGACCGCACCGGCGTCGCGCCTGATCCGCTCCGCATCGTCTCCCCGCCCCTGCACTCGATAGCCGCCGAAAGTGTTCACCGCCTGCGGCGTCAGACCCACATGGGCCATGACCGGGACGCCGCGAGCCGTCAGGAAGCGGATCGTTGCTGCCATGCTCTCGCCGCCCTCCAGCTTCACCGCTGCACAACCGGTCTCTGCCATCAGGCGCGCAGCGTTGCGGAAGGCCTGCTCCGGCCCGTCCTCGTACGAGCCGAACGGCATGTCGACGACCAAGAGCGCCCGCCCGAGCCCGCGCCGCACTGCTTTCCCGTGCAAGATCATCATGTCGAGGGTGACGCCGAGCGTCGACGGCAGGCCGTGCAGCACCATGCCCACGCTGTCGCCGACAAGAACGATATCGCAGTGTCGATCAACCAGCTTCGCGATCGGCGTGGTATATGCCGTCAGGCAGACGAGCGGGGTCTGGCCTTTCCGCAAGCGAATATCCGGCGGTGTAATCGCCTTTGTATCACCAGCTGCGCTCAACCCACGCCTCCTTCCCTTGCGTTACCCACCGCAGGTGTCGCGTTTGGCATATTTTTGTGCAGGTGCGAAGTGCTAAAATGGCCACGCGGCTGCGCGGTGTTGACGTGCGGGCAGCCACGCTTAAATTAAATCGATTCAGGCCACGCCGGAGCTTGGGCCAACCACTTTCGGGAACATGAAGGATCAGGCGACGGGAACCAGGAAAGACAGAGCCGCCGTCAAGGCTGACGAAGTCAAAGTGGACCTGACCGCCGTTGTCGTCGCCGTAAACGACAGTGAACCCTGTGTCCTCACCATCGGGCAGGCGGACACCTTGCCCTCCGGCCCGTTTGCGCTTGAGCACCGATCGCTGCAATCCGGCTTGAGGGCGTGGGTCGAGCAGCAGACCGGCCACCCGCTGGTGTACATCGAGCAGCTCTACACGTTCGCCGATCGGGACCGCATCGGCGCCGAGCGCCAGCAGCGCGTCATCTCCATCAGCTATCTCGCACTGACCCGCAAGGAACATGCAACGGGCTCGTCCAAATGCGGCTGGCAAAGTTGGTACGAATATTTTCCATGGGAGGACCACCGCGCCGGCACGCCGCCAGTGGTGGTGGATGTTCTGCGGCCGCGCCTGATTGAGTGGGCAGACGGCGCCAATGACGCGGCCACGCGACGCGAACGCCGGCAGCGGGCGGCGATCGCCTTCGGCTTCGACGACCGCCATTGGAACGAGGAACTCACGCTTCACCGCTATGAGTTGCTCTACGAAGCAGGCCTGGTCCAAGAGACCAGACGCGGACGGGACGCGACCCAGCCTCCGCCGGTCCCCGGCAAGTCCATGGTCGCCGACCATCGCCGCATCCTGGCGACGGGCATTGCCCGGCTTCGCTCCAAGATCAAATACCGGCCGGTCGTCTTCGAGTTGATGCCGCAGGTCTTCACTCTCTTACAGCTGCAGCGCACGGTGGAGGCCCTGGCCGGTCGGCTCATCCACAAGCCGAACTTCCGCCGGCTCATAGAGCAGCAGGAACTGGTCGAGGAGACCGGCGAGATCACCGCCGATACGGGCGGTCGGCCGGCGAAGCTTTATCGCTTCCGCCACGCCGTTCTCGACGAGGCGGCTGTCGCCGGGACAAAATTGCCGCTGGCGCGGCAGGGCTCCGAATCCAGGTTAACGGCGTAGGTCGCCGAGGATTGCGGCGAGGTATTTCGGATCCCATCCGGCGCGTTTGCGCCTGAGTTTGATGGAGCGCTTGTCGCTGACGGCTCTGACGAGGTTGAGAGCGAAGTGGCGCACGATGGCCATGTTGAGGGCACCGTGGCCCTTTCTGAGACGCGACTGGTCGTCGTTGAAGACGACGTCGAGGGTCCAGTGCAGAGCGTTCTCGACCAGCCAGTGGCCGCGCACGGCATGGGCGGCCCGTTTGGCTGTCAGGTTGGCGGAGGCGATAAAGTATCGCGTGTCGAAGCGGCTTCTATCCTTCAGTCCAGTGCGCGAGCGGACGCGCA
>NZ_FOSL01000066.1 GCF_900114255.1 Neomesorhizobium albiziae
GTCACAAGTCAGGTCCCCGTGGATCGCTGGTGGGAGATTATTGCAAACCCCACGCTTGCCGATGCCATCCTGGATCGCCTCGTTCACAACGCCTATCGCATCGATCTCACCGGTGAAAGCATGCGAAAACAGCGCCCGCCAATCGCACCCGAAAAGACCGAAGCTTGACCTGAAACAAAACACGACCCAAACATCAACAAGACCCAGGATCAGACTGGAAACTGGCCGGCTTCAAATCGGAATGGCGGCCGGAATGAAATCGGAATGACCGGCCGGCTTCAAATCGGAATCGGTGGCCGGCTTCATCGGAATACGCACCGCATCGAGGTCAAGGAAAAAGAGATACTGATTTGTCTCCTTGCCATCGATCAGTCCGAACAGCTCCTGCGACAGCATCACGGCCTCTCGGATGGGGCTGAAGGCCAACCCAACAGAGAGAACGTCCACCGAACGGGATGACACATCGTCGTATGGATCGAAGGCTCGATCGCCAATTGAAGGTCCGGGCGCGAGAAAGCCCGGAGGATCTGTTAGCCCGCCGCTCAGTTTTGAGGCAAATGCTCGAGCGCGCGTAAATTGGTCACGATTTCCTGGGCGGTTGCGGGTGACTAGGTTTGTCGATGGATTGTTCATGATCGATGGGCTGAAGCTGGTGGCGACCTGCGGCTCGTTGGGGTCACATCCTCGGCTGGGAGGGTATCCGTCGAATACGTTATTATCGTTGCTGTCGACGCCGTCTCCGTGTTCTAGACCGAGCACATGGCCGATCTCATGGCCAATCAGTCGTGAATCGCCCTCGAAACTGTTGGCCATGTATGCTGCATGGTTTGTGGACGGATCCACCACGAGGAATCCACCTGCTTCGGTTATGGCCAAGTCCTGCGGAGCGATACAGAAAGGATCGGGCGACGAGGTGTAGCTGTAGAGTCCGGTCCTGCCATGGCCGCCCGTGGAGGTCGGGTTCCCGTTGTTATCGACAAACCGGTTGATGCTTACCCCCGTGATCCCGACGACCGGTGTCCCCGCCAGCCAGTTCTTGCTTCTCCATGCCGTGTCGCAGTCGTGCTTAGCTCGCTTAAAATCCGCCGCGTTATCGAGATCGGGATCGATCACATCACCCGGCATTCCTACGCTCGTGTTAGAATCAGTGATGACCGGGAAGTTGTCGTTGGTTAGCACCGCCCAGGTAATGGCAGATCGAAAAGTGATGTCGGCTCCCGGAATCCAAATACGATCGGTTGGGCGTTCATGACGCCGCCAAAGGACACTGTCCGTATCCGGCTCGCCGAAGAACGCGGGGTCCGTCGCGATTTTGGTACCCGCCATGACGCACCATCGCACCGGGACGACTGTAACGGTCCCTCCCGCCACGGTCGCCAGGGCGGATTGCACGAGCCCGCTGGACATCAAAAAACCGGATAGAAGAAGAAGGATGACCCTGAGCTGCGGGAAGCCTGGATGGTGACGTCGCATGATGACTACCTTCCTTGGTCGGTGATACTGAAATCGAGGCTAGTAGGACATTTCGGCCTATTCCTTGGTTTGGTCCCAATATCAAATCGAGAAAAGGCTACTGATGTAGTCTCCCTCACCCATCCGACCGTCACATCACCTGGATACCAACAGTTCTGCCAGTTCAGGGTAGCGTGATCTGCTCGATTAGAGATTGCGCCGGATCCAGTTTACGAACGACTTCTGTAGCGACGGCTTTTCCTTGGGCTGCCCCTGCATCGATATCGGACAAATAGTGGATGCCGCCCAAGAATCGCGACTGCCCCGCCCGCTGCGCCATAAGCTCGACCCTATCCGCCAGCTTGGGTATATAAAACGCTAGAACGTGCGAGGCGGCGCTCGAAATGACGGAGTGGCCGGAGGGGTAAGCTGGAAAGTTGGGGTTCGGGATGACCGTCTCGATTTTGCTCAATATCTGGGATGGCCGGGCCACTCCAAATGCATATTTATCCCGCCAGCAGGCGATCACGGCATCGTTTATGGCGATCATCGTCGCCGCCACGATGAAGAACTTTTCATCGAGATCTAGATCGGTTGCATCCACCTCGTCGAGCGCGATTTGGGCCCAGTGTCCGGGTGGCGTAAGGGTTCCGGCCCCGTCTGCCCAGTAAAGGACTAAAGCTCTATTCCTTGGTGACAAATTGGAGACCGCATTCCAGACCAATTCCGCCTGGCGGTCGAGGCTCCCATAAGAGACGGGGTTTTTCGACTGAAACTTCCTTACGTCCCCAACGACAAGCGCTGGGAGGTAGCCCCAATCAGGTCGCAAGGGGTCTGATCCTTGGTCAGGGTGCCACTGGCCCGAAGGTGACGGGGCACGAAAAATCGCGTCATTCCGCTTCCAAAGTCCGTCCAGACGGCTCGTGGTGTCTTCCAGGACTGCCAACATATCGCGCCCCACATCTACCTCGCTGGTCGCGCACGAAGTAGTCGTAATAGGATAAGGCGCCCAGAGTAGCCCTCGGCTGGTTTGCTTCTTGGCTAGGCCCAGAAGGAGATTTGGTACTACTCTTGCCGCCTGTTCTGTGCCGAGTTCCAGCGCCGCACGTCTAAATATCTCGCCGCTGCCAATGGCAAAGGCCGCGTACAGCCGACTCGCTAGCGGCGGATCGAGTCTGTTGCGGGCGACAAACTCGAACATCGCATTCCAAGCGCATCGATAGAAACGGTCGTCGGCATAGACGGGGGTGGATGCACCACTGATGGCGACAGCCAGAACGCAAATCCGGATGGCAACGATGACATGGGGTCGAATGACTTTGACCCATGTAAATCGACTACGGCTTTCTTGTTCAATGGTGGCAATGATCTTTCTATTGGTGATGCGCATGAAGATCACCCGGAAAGCAAGAATAATGAGCGACTCTTTGTAACATACAACATGAGAATGGCCAGCGTTAACACGCTTACAAGACGAATAGATGTCTCTAGGAGCTGGTGAGGCGGTAGTTGAGCCAAATTTTCTGTTGGGCATGACTGATTTTTATTTCATTTTGTTGTCACTGTTACGATGGTCAGCCCCCTTTCGGGTCCATCGTCGGTTTATCCAACTCTATTCTTTTCCGCTGTCCCGTCGGCGCCTCGAGAACCAATGCTCTCATCCTGACGACGCAGCAACGTTAACGCGAGCTCGTTGTCTTGCTAATCGATACGTTGCCAACAGCAACTCACAACAATTGTTGCTTTTCCGAAGGCCAGAGTCGCCCTACGATCATCAATGCCCTTTCTGTTTTTGTTTTTGGAGCATTCAGAACATGACGGGCCTCAGGGAGTGGTTAGCTTCGCTGCAGCTTGAGAGCTACTGTGAGAACCTCGTCAAGCAGCGCGTGGATCTCGACGTGCTCTCCGATCTGACTGAGGCCGACCTCGCTGACCTCGGAATTCCGCTCGGCGACCGCAAGCGCATAATGCGCGCCATCGAGGCGCTACACCAACGCGAGGTCCAGCCCCCGCTCGAGCCGACACCCCCGCCCACGGCGCCGTCGCCTCAAGCCAGATCGAAGCGACCGCTGCTTTACGAAAAAGAGGAGCTGCGACAACTGACCCTGGTGTTTGCCGATCTCGTTGGCTCGACCCAATTGACCCACACCCTTGGCATCGAGCGCTACCGCGACGCGATTCGTACCTACCAGCTCTGCTGCTCTGACTTGATCCGCAGTCATTTCGGCTTCGTCGCGCAATTCCTAGGTGATGGCGTGCTTGCTTACTTCGGCTACCCGACTGCCGAGGAGGACGATGCGGAGCGCGCGGTGTCAGCAGCACTCGCGATAGCGTGGGAAGTACCGCGCCTGGAGGTTGTCGATCATGCGCCGCTAGCAGTTCGCGTTGGCATCGCCACTGGCGACGTGCTCGTCAGCGATCTCGTCGGAGAGCGGCTGGCGATAAAGGGGGCGGTGCTCGGCGACGCGCCAAACCTCGCCGCGCGGCTGCAGGCTCTGGCGCGACCGGGCCAGGTCATCGTTGCCGAGAGCACCAAGCGGCTGCTCGGCAGGCAATTCGACTGTTTCTACCTTGGCGATAAACAGATCAAGGGCTTCGACAAGTCCCAGACGCTTTGGCTCGTCCGGGGAATGACGGCCAGCCCATCACGCTTTTCCGCGCACTCAATCGGGCCGATGACTCCGCTGGTCGGCCGGGAAGACGAACTCAAAATCCTCCAGCATCGATGGGACACGACTTGCAGGGGCGAAGGGCAAGTGATTCTTGTTTCCGGCGAGGCGGGGATCGGCAAATCCCGGCTCGCCGAGTGGCTCTGTGACGCAATCGTGGGCCGCCAGCCCTATCGCACGAGCTACCAATGCTCGCCCTACCACTCAGACAGTCCCTTCTTTCCGATAGTAATGCAGCTTGCGCGAGCTGCAGGGTTCAGCGACGACGATCTCAGTGGTGACCGGCTTGACAAGCTCGAGCACTTGCTGGCGCAGGGGACACAAGACGTCCGCAGCGTCGCGCCGTTGTTCGCGCGACTACTCTCAATTCCGTTCGAATACCGCTACGGGGACATCGATCAGCCGCCTGAGGTGATTAAGGAGCGCACAATGAACGCGCTCCTCGAGCAGCTCTTCGGTCTAGCAACCAGGCAGCCGGTAGTCGTGTTCTTCGAGGATCTGCACTGGGTCGACCCTTCCACCGAGGAGTTGCTCGACCTTCTGGTCGACCGGATTGGGGACAACCCTGTCATGCTAATCTGCACGTATCGACCGGATTACGAAGCGCCCTGGATCGGGCGTGCCAGGGTAACACATCTGTCTCTCTCGCGCCTCGACCGAAATCAGTCGTTGGAACTGGTCGGGCGGATCGCTTCGCGGGAGGAACTGGCCACGGACTTGCTCGAGCAAATCGTCGCCAGGGCCGACGGCGTGCCGCTGTTCCTTGAGGAGCTGACTAAGACAATTCTTGAGCGCCCGCTGCTCTCGACGAACGGTTCCGAGGTCGAAGTGGCGCTGCCCAAGTCGCTCAAGGAATTGCTGATGGCAAAGCTCGACAGCCTGTCGAGCGGGCGCGAGCTTGTACCGCTCTGCGCAGCGATCGGACGGACCTTCTCATATCGACTATTGATGGCGGTTTCCGAGGTTTCCGAAGAGACGCTCCTCCCTATCCTGGCCCAGTTGGGGCAGGCGCAGATTCTGCTGCACCGAGGCGAGTATCCGGACGTCACGTTCACCTTCCGCCACGCGCTGATCCAAGAGGCCGCGTATGAGACTATGCTTGCGAGCCGGGTTCAGGCCCTGCACGCCCGAATCGCCGATGTTCTGAGGACGCAATTTGTGGAGATTGCGGAGTCGCGGCCCGAGGTTGTAGCGCAGCACCTGAGCCGCGCCCGACGCTACGCCGAGGCGCGCGATCAGTGGCGAGGGGCCGCGGTACTTGCCATCGCGCGGTCGGCCAACACCGAGGCTTGGGCCCACCTCAAACAGGCTTTAGCCGAGAACGCGAAACTGGAGGAAGGCCCGGAGCGTACCGCGGCCGAAATCACGCTGCGGGAGATGATGCGCGAACCGATCGATGTTTGCGCGTGGGGTTCGACGGAGATTGAGTTGAATCTGCGCCGGCTCTACGAACTGCGCGCGCAACAGGGGGACAGCAACGAGCTCTTCCTCGTGGCCTATGGCAGCTGCGGCACACATTTGCTTGCAGGCCGCATACGCGAGGCCGAGGCCGACGCCGAGCGCATGGCGGCGCTCGCGGAAGAGACAGGGCAGCCGGTCCATGACATTTTGACCGTCCATACTAGGGCGTTTCTGGCGTTCCTTGCCGGCTACTTCTCGGAAGCGGTCGCAGGCTTTGACCGTGAGATCGCCGCTCTCCGTCCCGAGCACAGCGCGGGTATCCGGCTTCACTACGTCGCCGACCCCGCCATCGTAGCGCGAGTGATGCAGGCGTGGGCTCTGACGCTTTCGGGCGACGAAGCCCGTGCTGACAAGCGTATCGTCGAGGCCAAGCAGCTGATTGGTATGCAAGAGCAGAGCTTCAGCCGGATCTATGGTCTGACAATCATCGCTTCGATCCGGCAGACCCGTGGGGAAGCCGCAGAGGCTCGCGAGTTGGCCACGGCTGCTTGGCAGACGGCCAACGAAGAACGCGTGCCGTATTGGGAGGCTTGGGCGGCGGTGGTGCGAGGCTGGGCGATGACCGCGACCGGCGAGACCGAAGAGGGATTGGTGACGTTGCGCGAGGGGCTTGCTGCGTATGGCCGCACCGGCGCCCGCCAGATGCTCCCCTACGGCAGGACGCTGTTAGCCGACGCCTGCTTCAAGGCGAGGCGGATCCAAGAGGGGCTATCAGTGATCGAACACCTTGAGCGGGAGGACGCAACGAACCAAGTCCGCTTCTTTGACGCCGAGCGGCGCAAGGTCGCCGACGCACTGCGGGGCACGGTCGACACGTGAGACAAAGAGCGGTTTGTTTTGGGCAGCCTCCGCTACCCCCTCGTGTTGATCAGCGGCGGCTTTTCGCACCGCCCGAGGCAGTAGAACGGCGGCGCCGCGCCGGGCGGCAGGGTTTCTGGGGGATGGTGCACGAACATCATGTCGATGCAGGAATCCACGTCCGCTAGCAGAATGTGCCGATAGCTGTCTCTCCAGTCACCGTGGTTGCTTGTCGTGACGCGCTCGTTTGGTTCAAAGACCCCGTCATCGTCATGGTCTAGCCACAGCCGCACAACCGTGATCTGGTTGCCTTTGGCCCAGAGCTTGTAGTTGAAGTTGGCAGCCATTGCGGCACTAACCTGGATGTCGCTGCCGGGAAACACGTGGGCGCTATTGGTAGTGTCTTTAAGGATGACGTTGAAGACGTGGTCCCCGATCTCAACTTCGTATCTACTGCGGTCGACATCGACAGTGCCGTTGGGAAGCCCGATAGTGACCTCAGTCGTGACGTTAAGGTAGCCGCCCTTGTCTTGATGGTCGAAGAAGTACCCATCGATGTGACCACGGGAGTCGATGGTCACTTTCAGTTTCGGATCGAATTGCCCGGCCGGTGCTTTTGCCTTTGCGGCGGTCACAATGGAATGTCCGAAGATACCCCCGAGACCGCGAAGGCCCCGTGATACATTATCTGGATTCTGCCCGCCGCCTTCCTCAATCCGTCTGATCATTTCGCCGAGGGAGTCAACCTCATTCAAATCGTCGCGCATGCTTCGCAAGACCTCGCGAAGCTTGGTTTCATCGTCGAGCGCCTCCTGGAAATTGTAAAGCGGTGTCGTTTGCTCGGCGCCTTGCGTCATAATAAGGGTCGGCTGGAAATAATCGGTCTGAGAGTCCGTGCCGAAAGTCATTGATTTCGTGCGATGCGCCGGACAAGGATCATGACGGCTGCGGCGTAGAGGAATGCTGTTGCGGATTCGATGGTGGCCTCGGCGTCCTTCCATAGGCGTCTGTTGCGACTGATCCACGCAAAAAAGCGTTCCACGACCCAACGTCTCGGTTGCACGGCGAAGCCGATCTGATCTGGCTGTCTTTTGACTATTTCGACTGCGATGGAGGTGGCCTCGGCCACACGCGGTCCTCGGTATCCAGAATCGGCGAACACCATTCGGATAAAGGGAAACGGT
>NZ_FOSL01000067.1 GCF_900114255.1 Neomesorhizobium albiziae
CGCCGCCACCGCGATAGCCAGACGGTCGGACGCGAAAGCATCGGCGCTGCCGCGGAACATGTTGCGCGAAAACTGATCGAGCACGATCACCGCCGCCAGCGCCGCATCCGCTTCCAGCAGCGCCTCGGCTGGAATGGCCCGCGCGAGGTCTGCGTGGAGAGCTTCGAAACGGTCGCGGATAGTGTCGTCGAGCTCCTTCCTGACCGCGAACCAGTCGTCGTAGGTCAGTTCTTCGAACCAGAAATGCAGCACCGCGTGCTGCCAGCCCTTTTTCGCCATGCAATTCTCCAAGGCAGTCACGCAAACATAAGCAGATGGTTGGGAAAGCCAAGGCGGAGTCGCTCGCGGAATGTTTCTAATAGAAATATTTGCTGATACGCGGTGGGATCGTGGCAATTGGCAGTCGTTTTTACCCTTTGTGATGGATTCCGTGGAACATTTTTCCCGTTCCCATGCGGTACGCAAGCGGGGTGTTCCAAACCCGATCAATCTTTGCTTATATGCGCCCTTCTCGAGCCTGATAGAGGGGCTTGGAAACAACTTCAGGGAGTGCTCAATGAGATTGAAAACGAGTTTCGCGGCCGCGTTGCTGGCCGCAACGATGCTGTCTGGGGCGGCCAGCGCCAAGACCTTCGTCTATTGCTCGGAAGCGTCGCCGGAAGGCTTCGACCCCGGCCTCTACACCGGCGGCAACACCTTCGACGCCTCCGCTCACCCCGTCTACAACCGGCTGCTCGAGTTCAAGAAAGGCACCACCGAGACCGAGCCGGGCCTTGCTGAAAGCTACGAAGTTTCCGACGACGGCCTGCAGTACACCTTCAAGCTGCGTCCGGGCGTGAAGTTCCAGACCACCGACTTCTTCACCCCGACCCGCGACTTCAACGCCGATGACGTGATCTTCTCCTACGAGCGCCAGTGGAAGGCCGACAACGCCTGGAACAAGTATGTCGAAGGCGCGTCGTGGGAATACTTCGCCGGCATGGGCATGCCCGAACTGCTCGAGAAGATCGAGAAGGTCGACGACATGACCGTCAAGTTCACGTTGAAGCGCAAGGAAGCGCCGTTCCTCGCCAACGTCGCTATGCCTTTCGCCTCGATCATGTCGAAGGAATACGCCGACAAGCTGCAGGCTGACGGCAAGATGAACCAGCTCAACCAGATGCCGCTCGGCACCGGTCCGTTCACCTTTGTCGGCTACCAGCAGGACGCCGTCATCCGCTACAAGGCCAACGCCGACTATTGGGGCGGCAAGCAGCCGATCGACGACCTGGTCTTCGCCATCACCACCGATGCTGCGGTTCGTTACCAGAAGCTGAAGGCTGGCGAATGCCACCTGATGCCTTACCCGAACGCGGCCGACGTCGCGGCGATGAAGGCCGACTCGAACCTCAAGGTCATGGAGCAGGAAGGCCTCAACGTCGCCTACCTCGCCTACAACACGACCCAGGCTCCGTTCGACAAGCCGGAAGTGCGCAAGGCGCTGAACATGGCGATCAACAAGCAGGCGATCGTCGACGGCGTGTTCCAGGGCGCGGCAACCCCGGCCAAGAACCCGATCCCGCCGACGATGTGGTCGTATAACAACGCCGTCGAAGACGACAAGTACGATCCGGAAGCGGCCAAGAAGATGCTGGAAGACGCCGGCGTCAAGGACCTGTCGATGAAGGTGTGGGCGATGCCGGTTGCGCGTCCCTACATGCTCAACGCACGTCGCGCCGCCGAACTGATCCAGTCGGACTTCGAGAAGATCGGCGTCAAGGTCGAGATCGTCTCCTACGAATGGGCCGAGTACCTCGACAAGTCGAAGGCCAAGGACCGTGACGGCGCCGTCATCCTCGGCTGGACCGGCGACAATGGCGATCCGGACAACTTCCTCGACACCCTGCTCGGTTGCGACGCCGTCGGCGGCAACAACCGCGCCCAGTGGTGCGACAAGGAGTTCGACGATCTGGTCACCAAGGCAAAGGAAGCCAGCGACCAGGCCGAGCGCACCAAGCTTTACGAAGAAGCGCAGGTGGTCTTCAAGAAGCAGGCTCCGTGGGCAACGCTCGACCATTCGCTGGCGGTCGTCCCGATGCGCGCCAACGTCGAAGGCTTCGTGCAGAGCCCGCTCGGCGATTTCACGTTTGACGGCGTCGACATCAAAGAATAAGTCGGCACCGTGGATAGATGCGGAGGGGCGCTTGTCATGCAAGCGCCCCGACGTGCTTTTTGTGCTATCCTTTTCAATGCCTCGGAACACCTTGCTGAAGGTCTGATATGCTCCGGTTTCTCCTGGGGCGGCTAGCCGTCCTGATCCCGACATTCATCGGGGTCTCCATCATCGCCTTTTCCTTTATCCGGATGCTGCCGGGTGACCCTGTCGCGCTGCTCTCGGGCGAGCGCGTCATGTCACCGGAACGGCACGCGGAAATCTCCCATGCGCTCGGTTACGACCGGCCGATCGTCATCCAGTACCTGGATTACCTGTGGGGCATCATGCAGGGCGATTTCGGTACCTCGATCTCGACCAAGGGCTCGGTGCTCGAACAATTCTTCCAGCTTTTCCCGGCAACGCTCGAACTGTCGATCTGCGCCATCATCTTCGCCATCGTGCTCGGCATTCCGGCCGGCGTCTTCGCCGCCGTCAAGCGCGGCTCGTTCTTCGACCAGATGACCATGGGCACCGCGCTCGTCGGCTTCTCCATGCCGATCTTCTGGTGGGGCCTGCTGCTCATCATCCTGTTTTCCGGCATCCTGCAGTGGACGCCCGTCTCGGGCCGCATCTCGCTGATGTTCTTCTTCCCGCCGGTCACCGGCTTCATGCTGATCGACTCGCTGCTTTCCGGCCAGGAAGGCGCCTTCAAGTCGGCGGCGAGCCATCTTGTCCTTCCGACCATCGTGCTCGGCACCATTCCGCTCGCCGTCATCGCGCGGCAGACGCGTTCGGCCATGCTGGAGGTGCTGTCGGAGGACTACGTTCGCACCGCCCGCGCCAAGGGCCTGTCGACCTTCCGCGTCATCGGCGTGCATGCGCTGCGCAATGCCATGATCCCGGTCATCACCACCATCGGCCTGCAGGTCGGCGTCATGCTGGCCGGCGCCATCCTCACCGAGACCATCTTCTCATGGCCCGGCATCGGCAAGTGGATGGTCGATTCGGTGTCACGGCGCGATTATCCGGTCATCCAGGGCGGCCTGCTTCTCATCGCCGGCATCATCATGCTGGTAAACCTCGTCGTGGACCTGCTCTACGGCCTCATCAATCCACGCATCCGGCACTAGGAGAACAAGATGGCGCAAACAGCCACCACAGCCGGTCCCGTCTCCGCCGATCCGTCGCGAAGGGCGCGTCTCGCAGAGTTCTGGTACTATTTCTCGGAGAACCGCGGCGCCGTCGTCGGCCTGGTGTTCTTCATCTTCCTGGTCATCGTGGCGATCTTTGCGCCGCTGATCGCGCCGCACGGTCCCAATGCGCAATACCGCGATGCGGTGCTGGTGCCGCCATTCTGGCAGGAGGGCGGACGTGCCGCGTTCCTGCTCGGCACCGACGCGGTTGGGCGCGACATCCTCTCGCGCCTGATCTACGGCACGCGCTATTCGCTGTTCATCGGCGTCATCGTCACCACCATCGCGCTCACCGGCGGCATCCTGATCGGCGTCATCGCCGGTTATTTCCGCGGCTGGGTCGACACCGTCATCATGCGGGTGATGGATATCATCCTGGCGTTCCCCTCGCTGCTCCTGGCGCTGGTCCTGGTCGCCGTGCTCGGGCCCGGCCTCACCAACGCCATGATCGCCATCGCGCTGGTCTTCCAGCCGCATTTCGTGCGCCTGACGCGCGCCGCGGTGATGACCGAAAAGACCCGCGACTATGTCGTGGCGGCGAAGGTTGCCGGCGCCGGCAATCTCCGGCTGATGTTCAAGACCATCCTGCCAAACTGCATGGCGCCGCTCATCGTGCAGGCGACGCTGTCCTTCTCCAGCGCTATCCTCGACGCCGCAGCCCTTGGCTTCCTCGGCCAGGGCGCGCAGCCGCCCACGCCGGAATGGGGCACCATGCTCGCTGAGGCGCGCGAGTTCATCCTGCGCGCCTGGTGGGTGGTGACGCTGCCCGGCATCGCCATCCTGGTGACCGTGCTTGCGATCAACCTGATGGGCGACGGCTTGCGTGACGCTCTCGATCCGAAATTGAAGAGGTCCTGAGATGGCGCTGCTTGAAATCGAAAACCTTGTCGTCGAGTTCCAGACGGCGTCCGGCCCGTTCCGTGCCGTCGATGGCGTGTCGCTGAAGGTGCACGAACGCGAGGTGCTGGCGATCGTCGGCGAGTCGGGTTCGGGCAAGTCGGTGTCGATGCTGGCGGTGATGGGGCTTCTGCCATGGACCGCCAAGGTGACGGCTGACAAAATGGCTTTCAACGGCCGCGACCTGCTGAAGCTGTCGCCTGCCGAGCGCCGCAAGATGGTCGGCAAGGACATGGCGATGATCTTCCAGGAGCCGGTGGCGAGCCTGAACCCCTGCTTCACCGTCGGCTTCCAGATCGAGGAGGTGCTGCGCGTGCATCTCGGCCTCGACAAGGCGGCGCGCCGCGCCCGCGCCATCGAACTGTTTTCGGCGGTCGGCATTCCCGATCCGGCCGAGCGGCTCGGCCACTATCCGCACCAGATGTCGGGCGGCCAGTGCCAGCGCGTGATGATCGCCATCGCCATTGCCTGCAACCCCAAGCTCCTGATCGCCGACGAGCCGACCACCGCGCTCGACGTCACCATCCAGAAGCAGATCCTCGACCTGTTGATGCGGCTGCAGGCCGAGCACGGCATGGGGCTGATCATGATCACCCACAATATGGGCGTGGTGGCCGAGACGGCCGACCGTGTCATCGTCCAGTACAAGGGACGCAAGATGGAAGAGGCCGACGTGTTGTCGCTGTTTGAGAGCCCGAAGAGCAACTACACCAGGGCGCTTCTGTCGGCGCTGCCGGAAAACGCCGTCGGCGACCGGCTGCCCACGGTTGCCGGCTTCATGGTCGACGAAGCGCCGGTTGCGGGAGCCGCCCAATGAGCCAGCTCGTCCTCGAAGCCCGGAACATCGTGCGCGACTACCATCTGTCGGGCGGCCTGTTCAACAAGGCCAGGACCGTGCATGCGGTAAAGGGCGTTTCCTTTTCCGTCGAAAAGGGCAAGACGCTGGCGATCGTCGGCGAGAGCGGCTGCGGCAAGTCCACGCTCGCCCGCATCATCACGTTGATCGACCCCGCGACGTCCGGCGAACTGTTGATCGACGGCAACAAGGTCGACATCGGCAAGGAGACGCTGACCACCGAGATGCGGCGAAAGGTGCAGATCGTCTTCCAGAACCCTTACGGCTCGCTCAATCCGCGCCAGAAGATCGGCGACGTGCTCGGCGAACCGCTGCTGATCAACACCGGCGTTCCGGCGTCCGAGCGACGCGACCGCGCCATGAAGATGCTGCTGAAGGTCGGGCTGGAAGAAAAGCACTTCAACCGCTATCCGCACATGTTCTCTGGCGGCCAGCGCCAGCGCATCGCGATTGCGCGCGCGCTGATGCTCAACCCCAGCCTCCTGGTGCTCGACGAGCCGGTCTCGGCGCTCGATCTTTCGGTGCAGGCGCAGGTTCTGAACCTTTTGGCCGACCTGCAGGACGAGTTCCAGCTGACCTATGTGTTCATCAGCCACGATCTGTCGGTGGTGCGTTACATCGCCGATGACGTGATGGTGATGTACTACGGCGAGGCCGTTGAATACGGCTCACGGGACGAGGTCTTCTCCAACCCGCAGCACAGCTACACCAAGACCCTTTTTGCCGCCACGCCCCGCGCCGACGTGGAGAGCATCAAGGCAAGACTGGCGAAGAAGAAGGCGGCGTAACAAGCTTCCTCCTTCTCCCCGTTTACGGGGGAGAAGGTCCCGGGCAGGGGGATGAGGGGCCGGCATTCTCCCGACAGAACCCAGCACGATGAATCTCAAGCCGCTTCGATCTCCGCCTGGAGTGCGGCCATGTGTTGTTCGGCGACCGCTGTGGCGGCCCGCTCGATGGCCCTGAAACGGCTGACCACCGCCAACCCCACCGGAGTGAGCTGGGCCCCGCCGCCGCGCTTGCCGCCGGTCTGCGCCGCGACCACCGGCTTGCCGAACAGCTTGTTCATTTCCTCGACCAGGTCCCAGGCGTGTTTGTAGGACATGTTCATGCCGCGCGCCGCCGCCGAGATCGATCCGAAGGCGGCGATCTGCTCCAGGAGCTCGATCTTGCCCGGCCCGATGCGGCCGTCGGGATCGAGATTTATGCGCAAGCTGAGCGAAGGCATCGACGAAAACTCCGATTCGCAAGCAAGGCTCGCATTGCCCGATTTTAGAACATTTTCAGCTTGCGCGAAAACCGTCCCCCACCCTCCCTTCGTCATCCCTAGCGGCGCCGAGCGGAGCGAAGGCGAAGGACCCAGGGTCCATGCCGTGACAGCCGCGAGATGTGGGAACGGTGCAGAACGCGCGCCTCTCCCTTCTCCCCTTGTGGGAGAAGGTGGCCGAGCCGAGCTTTGCGAGGGTGAGGTCGGATGAGGGGTGTTGGGCGAAGCGCGACGCATTCAGGCTGGAAACACCCCTCATCCGCCTTCGCTGCGCTCAGGCACCTTCTCCCACAAGGGGGAGATACGCCGCCCCATTGTCAGCATCTGTCAGCAGTCTTTGTCTGCCTTTTATCCACACCCCTTTATCCCTCCCGCATAATGCAGCCATCGCCCTCACGGGAACACGGGTCATGAACCGGATGAGCGTGGAGGGGACGGTACCGGATCGGCAGCGCTACGGTGGCGTTGCTGGGGCGAGGATGCCCCGAGGTCCGGGCCTGACCGAGGCTAGTTCGCGGTGTGAAAACCCGCGCTCCCTTTGCGGTCGGGCAAGAACACCGGCGGCGCCTGGGAGACCGGGCCTCGTATAAATTTGAAACGGCACGGTCCCAGGCGCCGCTTCCCACTTTTCTTTCAATAGCCAGACGCGAAAGCGGGCGTGGCGACGAAGACGCTTGTGCTGATGAAAAGACCCCCTCTCCGTCTCGGCTTCGCCTCGACACCTCTCCCCCGCTTCGCAGGGGCGAGGAACCCAAGCTGGAGAGGCGCTGGCATCGCGGCAGCGGTTCCTCGCCCCTGCGAAGCGGGGGAGAGGTGGTT
>NZ_FOSL01000068.1 GCF_900114255.1 Neomesorhizobium albiziae
AATGCACGACATGCGCACCGGCTTGTCCGTCATACGCCAATTGGTTCGCGACGCGATCGACAGAAATTCCGAGCATTGGATGATTGCGGCGCTAGACCAACTCTTCCATCCGGCGAATGACCATTCGCGCTTTCCGTCTGCTGAGCGCTTCGCCATGGGCAAAGAGCTATCCGAACACATCCTGGCACTGAATCCCTTGCAAGGCGACGGACCTAAGTTCCGGTCTTATCCGGCGGTCGCTCGGTACTATCATGAGAGCGGCAACAAAGATCGCGCGATTGAGTTGGTCGAGCTGGCACTGAAGTCGCTGGACGGTCCGGAGCCTATCCCGGACGAACTGAAACAGCACCTTCTACCGCATTTACTGCAGGCCTTGGCCAACTACAAGGGTGAGAAGGTTTGTTACGGCGCTCTCTGTGCGGTTCCGCAAAACAATTTCCCAAAAGTGACAAAGCGCAGCCGGCCGAGGAGAAAACATAAAAAGGGATGATGGTCGGAATTGTTTACTGGCCAATTCGTCCATTTCCCTGGCGTGGTTGTACAAATGGGGTCGGCCCAGGCGTCCAGCCCAGCCTCGCCCTCATCCGCAAACACTTGACCGACCAAGGAGAAGACGTCCCCTGATCACCTCACCAAAACATACCGCCGCCGCGGGTGACCCATCAAAGATGACGCTCGAGCAAGGCCTGGCAACATGAAGACGGTTGCTCAGCCCGCTCGGCGCTGCCCGCCGATCCACCGATCCACCTTCTCCCACAATCGGGGAAAACGGGGACGCAGCTGACCGCCTATCTCACCGCCACGTTAGCACTCGCTTCTGGTGCGTGCTAACCACTCTCCGGCAACGGAGAACCGTTCAACATCCGCACCAGGGACATCCAAAAATGGCAAAGTCGAATTTCCGGCCGCTGCATGACCGCGTGGTCGTTCGCCGCGTCGAATCCGAAGAAAAGACTAAGGGCGGGATCATCATCCCCGACACCGCCAAGGAAAAGCCGCAGGAAGGCGAGATCGTCGCCGTCGGTTCGGGCGCCCGCGACGAAAGCGGCAAGATCGTCGCCCTGGACGTGAAGGCTGGCGACCGCGTTCTGTTCGGCAAGTGGTCCGGCACCGAAGTGAAGCTCAATGGCGAAGACCTTCTGATCATGAAGGAAGCCGACATCGTGGGCATCATCGGCTGATACGCCGCCGCCCCATCCAATCTGAATTTCGGGCGAAATGCCCAGGAGCTAAAAAATGGCAGCTAAAGATGTAAAATTTTCCCGTGACGCCCGCGAGCGCATGCTTCACGGCATCAACATCCTCGCCGACGCGGTGAAGGTGACGCTCGGCCCCAAGGGCCGCAACGTCGTCATCGACAAGTCGTTCGGCGCCCCGCGCATCACCAAGGACGGCGTCACCGTTGCCAAGGAAATCGAGCTTGAGGACAAGTTCGAGAATATGGGCGCGCAGATGATCCGCGAAGTCGCGTCCAAGACCAACGACATCGCTGGCGACGGCACCACGACCGCGACCGTTCTGGCTCAGTCGATCGTGCAGGAAGGCCACAAGGCCGTTGCCGCCGGCATGAACCCGATGGACCTGAAGCGCGGCATCGATCTGGCCGTGACCGAAGTCGTCGCCCACCTCACCAAGAACGCCGAGAAGATCAAGACCTCGGAAGAAGTCGCCCAGGTCGGCACCATTTCCGCCAATGGCGACGAGTCGGTCGGCAAGATGATCGCCGAGGCGATGCAGAAGGTCGGCAACGAGGGCGTCATCACGGTCGAGGAAGCCAAGACCGCCGAGACCGAGCTCGAAGTCGTCGAAGGCATGCAGTTCGACCGCGGCTACCTGTCACCCTACTTCGTCACCAACCCGGACAAGATGGTTGCCGAGTTGGAAGACGCCTACATCCTTCTCCACGAGAAGAAGCTCTCCAACCTGCAGGCCATGCTGCCGGTGCTAGAGGCCGTCGTGCAGTCGTCGAAGCCGCTTCTCATCATCTCCGAGGACGTCGAGGGCGAAGCTCTGGCGACGCTGGTCGTCAACAAGCTGCGCGGTGGCCTGAAGATCGCCGCCGTCAAGGCTCCGGGCTTCGGTGACCGCCGCAAGGCCATGCTCGAGGACATCGCGATCCTCACCGGCGGCCAGGTCATCTCCGAAGACCTCGGCATCAAGCTCGAGAATGTCGGCCTGAATATGCTCGGTCGCGCCAAGAAGGTGTCGATCTCCAAGGAGAACACCACCATCGTCGACGGCGCCGGCAAGAAGGCCGAGATCCAGGGCCGCGTCGCCCAGATCAAGCAGCAGATCGACGAGACCACCTCGGACTACGATCGCGAGAAGCTGCAGGAGCGTCTTGCCAAGCTGGCTGGCGGCGTTGCCGTCATCCGCGTCGGCGGTGCGACCGAAGTCGAGGTCAAGGAGAAGAAGGACCGCGTCGATGACGCGCTCAACGCGACCCGCGCGGCCGTTGAAGAAGGCATCGTCGCCGGCGGCGGCGTCGCCCTGCTCCGTGCTTCCGCTGGCCTCAAGGTCACGGGCGTCAATCCCGACCAGACGGCTGGCATCGCCATCGTCCGTCGCGCCCTGCAGGCTCCGGCCCGTCAGATCGCCGCCAACGCCGGGGCCGAGGCCTCGATCGTCGCCGGCAAGATCCTCGACAACGAGGGTGTGTCCTTCGGCTTCAACGCCCAGACCGGCGAATATGGCGACATGATAGCCATGGGCATCGTCGATCCGATGAAGGTCGTGCGCACGGCTCTCCAGGACGCGGCCTCGGTCGCCGGCCTGCTGGTCACCACCGAAGCCATGATTGCCGAGGCTCCGAAGAAGGACCCCGCTGACGGCATGCCGGGTGGTATGGCCGGCGGCGGCATGGGCGGCATGGATTTCTAAGATCCACGCATCTCAACAATCTCGAAAAGGTTGGCAGCGATGCCGCCCTTTTCTCTGGCGCGGATCCAAGCCGGCTACCGCCTCTCGAGTATCGTGCTTCGCCCACGGGGGGCCGGCGTGCTCTACAATGCGGAGGGGCAGGCCCGGTCCAGGGCTACTGGCGGACACCAATGACCGAATTCATTCTGTTCGCCATAGTCGGCTTTCTCGCCCAAGCGGTCGACGGCGCGCTCGGCATGGCATACGGTGCCGTCTCTTCGACGGTGCTGCTCTCCTTCGGCGTTCCGCCGGCGCAGGCTTCGGCCGCGGTGCATGCGGCGGAGGTGTTCACCACGGCCGCTTCCGGCACGGCGCACCATTACCACCGCAATATCGACTGGAAGCTGTTCTGGCGGCTGGCGCCGTTCGGCATCCTCGGCGGCTGCCTTGGTGCCTTCGTGCTGACCTCGTTCGACGGCGACATGGTGAAGCCCTACGTCACGACCTATCTCGCCGTGATCGGGCTTTGGCTGTTCCTCCGGTCGTTTCGCAAGATCCCCAGCAATCCGGTCGCCACTCGCCTTGTGGCGCCGCTGGGTACTGTCGGCGGATTCCTCGACGCGGCCGGCGGGGGCGGATGGGGACCGATGGTCGTGACCGGTCTTCTCGGCGCCGGCGCGCCACCGCGCTACGTCATCGGCACCGTCAATGCCGCCGAGTTCCTGATCACGCTCGCGGTGTCCATCACCTTCATCGTCGCGCTCGTTACAGGGCACTGGCAGGACGCCGGTGCGCTGTCGACGCATGCAAGCTCGGTGCTGGGGCTGATCGTGGGCGGCATAATCGCCGCTCCGCTTGCCGGATGGATGGTCAAGGCCATACGCGAGCGGACGCTTTTGCGCCTCGTCGGCTGCCTGATCATGCTGCTCGCTTTATTCCAGACCGCCCAACAACTGGGATTCGTCTGAGCCAAGCAAGCGGACTGCCCTTCTAAGGCTTCGCTTTTCTTCCGGACATCCTGACCGGCGTAACCGGAGTGAATCGCGGACTGGAGGCGACTTGCCACCTCGGAAAAACTGATCCCCGCTCATGAACACAACTTTGGGTCCCACAGGATCCCACCTTGGGGTCCAAAAAAACGGCCTCAAAAAATGAGACAGGATTTCAATGGCTCGCGAGATGGCTAGTTTCCAACTTTGGGTCCCGCGACAGCAATCCTGCAGCATCCGGAACCGCGCGGAACTCACGGACAAGTGGCCCTTCGTTCATGTCCCGGGCTATGCCTGCTCGCATGCGCCCTACGACGAAACCAAGGAGGTGTTCTCCGCGCATTGCGTATCCGCTCCGGGCGCCATCCAGACGGGTTCCGTAGGGAGAAATCCGACCAGCTCCGCCACGCGTTCGAGGCAGCCGGCAAACCCGACGCCGTTGAGGTAAGCGACGAGTACACATCGCCTTTGGCATCGGACAACGGATCGAACCACCCCCTTGCCCTCGTGGATGACGATGATGATGTCGTCGCCCGGCTCGCCCTGCCCGGCTGATCGAACGGGGCCTTGCCTGAGAACTAGTCGCCGGCACTTCCAACTTGGTCTTGCGGGTCGTGGCGGCGGACGATTGCTTTCTCAGTTGAACTTGATGCTCGCCTGCACGAACACGCCGTAGCGCTCTGCCTCCCAATCCTCAACCTGCGGGAAAACGCCGACCGGTGTCTCCTCGAAATGAGCGGTGCCGTTATCAGATGCCACGCGCCAGTATGTCCGGTGCCTTGCGCGTGAGCCAAAGCTTCCGACATGGCCTGGATCAGATCGGCGCCGAATTTCGTCATCTCGCTTATGCCCTGCTCCTGTTCGCTGCCTTGATCGTGGCGAATGCAGCAACCGCCTTGGCCTCATCGGGTTTCAGGTCAAGCTTTTCGTTCTTGCCGTACGCCAACAGCGCATCGATCGGAGCGTCATCGCTATACCAGTAGCAGGACCTGCCTGCGGAACAGACAACCGGCCCCGAACCGAAATCTGGCACGGCGGCGAACCGATTTCTTCATAGTAGAGGCGGAGAGAACCGAAGCACGGCTCCGGCGCCAGCGCTCCGGGGCTTGCCGAGCAGCGACGCTCCGCCTCTCTAACACCCAATCGAGGAGAGCGTTCACTTCCGGGCCGGTCGCGGCTCTGCCGCGAAAACAAGGCGTCCGGCCTGGTCCTCTCCCGCCTTGATCTAGACGGAACTGAAGCCGGCGTTTGGTTTGATTTGGTGAGAGGCCCAAAGCCGCCGACCCCCTGCGAACAACTTATGCCGCAGAACTTTGGCTATGGATGGTCCTGTTGACGGTTGTGCCCGACGATGCAGTCGAGGACGACCCCGACGCCGTACGTCCAAAGAACCGTATCGAGAATGTATGGAATCGATGGCAGCGCTAGCTGATGTCCTAGTTGGCGGGTAGCGAAACGGATTTCCCATAACTGTCGAGCACCGCTGCAACCTCGTCGAACATGCTCGACAAGCATCGGGTTTCCTGTGGCAGAAATTGAATGCCAGCTCTCTCAAAGAGAGCTACGCAAATCTCGCTGGAATCGTGTCGCGAGTGGTAGGCCAATCCATCCGGCTGATCTCGATGACTCCACAGCGCATCAGACCAAAGTCCGCAAGGCTCATAGGGGCCGGTCGAAATCGTGTTGTCCGTGCCCACTGTTTGAAGTCCCGGTCCATGCAGACGCACAACCCGCAAGGGCCGGTCCGAGACAAGCCCCGATGCGGAGCGCTCCAGTATGTCTGCCATGCTGACCATGAGTCGTTGCGGATTGCGTAGCAGTGTTTCGGCCAGCGCGCCGCGAAGCGTCAGCCCGGCATAGAGGACTCCGAACCGTCCGCCCGCGCTGTCAAAACGGCTCGTCGGCGGCACGCCTCGTCCTGGGCCGAAGAAAATCGGGGCGAGCGAAGATCGGTGAATACGGTGCAAAACCTGACCGGCTTCTATTTCGTCAATAGGCAGCGAAATATCGTCTAGCCAATCGGGAGGAGGAGACGCCAGACCGGATGGACCGCGGCGCGCAGCCCGCTCCACGGAAATCATCCAAACCCATCCGTAGCCTCACTGCGTAGAATGCGCAGCACTGAATCCCGGTCGCCGGCCCTCAACGCCTCAAATGGCGTGCGCCCTCCGAGCACCGAGTCGGGGGCGAGCAAGAAGTCCAGCGCCATCCACGGTCCGGCCGAAGTGTAGGCTCGCACAACTTCCGGGATGCCGGCGACCACATCCGTTTCGTCAAATTGGCAAGCAGGATATCGCCAGTCGCTCCCCTCCCGAACGGCGAGCAACGACCCGGCTCGCCGGCGCTTGTCCACTGCCTGTCGCGAAATGCCGAGCAGCCGTCCAGCATCCTCGGCCGACAAGGTGCCACCCGCACGCTCGATCAGGAGCTTGCGGTGTTCGACGTTCCTTGCAAGGGCAGGAACGAGTGGGTCGAGCTCGATGACGGCCGCACCAATGACGTCAGACCGGCTGAGAAGCCGCGCAAGCGAACCTGCGTCCGTCGGGGCAGCCAGAGCGTCAGAGAGAATCTTCGGCGAGGCAGTAGCTGCTATGCGCTCAAGCGCTGATGTGGCGCGTCGAAGAAACACTGCCTGCAGACTATCAGACCGGATAACACTTGTGTTTGGCGCTGTCCGAGCCATGATGACCTCGCTGGTTGACATGAGGAATATATAGAAACAATGCTACCTACGTCAACTGACTGCCCGATCCTACCGGGTCGTGCATGGTCTTGGCGCTTCGAGATCGTGCGGATGGCCACGCTTTTCTCGCGGCGCGAAGCGGTGATGCGGGTCCGAAACCTGACAGCGGCAGAAAACATGTCGGGTTCAATACAACCGGCCTTCTGGGCGCTGTAAAGGTTTTCAAAGCGTAATCATGCACTTACTGGGTGCTGAGCGCGCTGGCACGGCCTTTGCGTATTTAGATACGGCAACACTGAGTGAGGGCTGACTGCGTGCAGACACGCAAGACGAGCGATGCTCTCCTTCCGTTGAACCCGTGGGCCCGTCTCTAACAGGGAAACAAGCTCGCGCATAAAGTCGCGCAACCTTTGGCAATAGCTTTGGAGGCAACATGGTATTGCAGATGGAGTCCCCGGCTCCTTCGATTAAAGTGGAGAGCTGGCTGCGTGGCGAGCCCCTCACGAACTTCCAGCCCGGCAAAGT
>NZ_FOSL01000069.1 GCF_900114255.1 Neomesorhizobium albiziae
GCCGCATGTCAACGCGGCCGAGTCGCCTGAGCCTGCCATCCTCCCATGCCACTGCTTCGGCGAAGGCGGGTGAATATCCAGTCCGATGATGCGCATGCCTATTCCCTCCTTCCTGGCTCGGTCAAAGACGGGAGCTGGCGGGCAACACGACACCTACTGATCCGCGCTCGCAGCGCATCCGGGAAAGTCGCGAGGGGCGGCCATGTAACGAGCTCGGGCTCTCAGCCCACGGTCTAAAGACGGCCTGCCCGCACTTTCGTGCTCCCGGTGCCCCACGTCCCGGATGGGCTCACCATAAGGCCGCTCTCAAGGAAGAACAGCAGGACGAATAGGCACCAAAGATCACATACCGGATAACGGGCAGGTCGAGCGCATGAACCGCACGATCAAGGAAGCCACCGTCAACCGCTACCACTACGACAGCCACCGGCAGCTCGAAGCCCATCTCGCCGACTTTGAGTTCTTCCGCATATTTGGTGCAGGGGCGGGATTCATGACCTGGAAGCACACTTGCACGTTGAGCGCTATGACTGGCTCAGGCGTCGCCCCCACAGCACTTCTTGAACTTCTTGCCTGATCCGCACGGACAGGGATCATTGCGGCCAATTCTTGTTGCAGCGTGCAGGCTAGTGACGAGGTTTTTTCTGTTGCGCGGCCGGCATGCGCCAGTAATGGGCGATGCCCATGACCGTAGCAGGGAGGATTTCGATGGCCTCTTCCATGGTCTGGCTCAGTTCTTCGCAGCTGAGGCCAAGCTCATCAAGGATCTCATCCGCCTCGCACAGCACCATGATGGGAATCAGAAGCAGTCCCGCCTCAGATTTGACCATCTTCGTCCACCGGCGCGGCCGCAGGGTGATCGCCTGGGCAAAGCCGTAGGCCCAGTCGGTGGCGATAACGGTCCCAGTCTTGGCAGAGCGCAAAAGGATGGGTTGGAAGGTGTCGTCCCCGATCTGTCGAACGATCTCGTTGTAGCGGTCCATGATGGCGCCGAAAGCGGCCTCCACCTGCTTTCCATCACCGAACCGCGGGGCCTCCCCACCCCAAATTTCGGGCAACCATTCGCTGGGCGCAATGAAGTCCGGTCCAACGATGATGCCGGTCAGGAAGCCGTCAAGGTCAGACAGCATCATGCACTCCGGCGGGGCATCCTCGGAGCTCAGATAGGCATCGAGTTCGTCGAGGCTCATCGCCCCGACCGGGGTCTGAAGACCATCAGTATGGTGATATTTCCTGCGGAGCATACGGCAAAGCCTAACTTGGAGCGCGGCGGCAAGCAAAGCATGTCGCTCTGCGCAACCATTTATCCCCTGCCAATTCCATGACCCCCTGATTTTGCAGCGTGTCGGCTATGCGGCGGCCAGCAGCCTGCTTCTCAGCAGCGGATATCCCGAGCGCCCATACATCTGGCGCTTGATCGTTTTGAGACGGTTGATCTGACCTTCGACGGGGCTCGTGCTCCAGGGCTGAGTGATTGCCGCCCGGACAGCCTCTATGTCACGGCCGATACCTGCTGCAAGGGAGGCCAGTTCGCTGTTCGTGGCATCGGCGATCCATTGCTCAAGGCCTGCATCATCGTCGCCGCGTATCAGTGCAGCGAAGCGTCGGGCGAGTTCGCCCGCGATCGAAAGCTCCGGCGCATTTTCATGGAGATGGTGAAGGAACCGCTCGGTCTGCGCTTCGAGGGATGTCGGGTCTTCGCTCAAGAGCCATGCACAGTTGCGGCGCGACGGGAGCCGCCACGGCGACTGTGGCGCGACAAGCGGTGGCCGCGCCTTGCGGGCGGCGACCCATCTGTAGACGGTCGCCCTGCTGCCTTTAAAGCCGCGGCGCTTGATTTCGGTCCACAGTTGCAACCCGTTGCGCTGGCCTTCCTGCAAACACTTTTCGAGATACTCGCGGAAAGGATCCATGAGGACGGAACGCGCGGGCGGCCGCCGGTGCTCGGGCTCCCCGCCCGCTGCAAGCCAGCGTTCGACCGTTCTCACATTCATGCCAATCCGGGGCGCAATCTGTCGCGGCGACCTGCCGGCCTCCCGCAAATCAAGGATTTCAGCATAGAGCTCACTGCGCTGCTTGCGCCTCGACCGGCGCAGGCAATCAAGTTTCGGAGAAGTTTCCACCGGCGGTTCCGGCCTGGCATCGTCGTTTCCGGCCATCTCGGACGCCATCGCCTTTCCGGCGGCGCTGACCGCCTTGCGATGGCGACCGACGGCCAGACGCAACGCTTCGCCCAGGTTCTGGAGAAGATGCCAGCGGTCGGCGACCTGCGTTGCATCGGGAGCACCGCGACGGGCGCCCTCGGCATAAACGCCGGCACGATCGCGCGCGATGACCTCGATGCCAGGATGGCCTTCCAGCCATGATGCGACCGTGTCGGCATTTCGATCCGGCAATAGATCCAGCACGCGGTTGCGCTCCAGATCGCAGATGATCGTTCCGTAGCGCTGTCCTTTGCGCCAGGCCCAGTCGTCGATGCCAACCACCCGCGGCGCTTCCGGCGGCTCGAAGGAGGCCGCGTGGATCATCCGCAACAGAGTGTCGCCGCTCACCGGCATGGCGAGCTTGTCCGACAGGCGTGAACCCGGCGCTCCACCCACCGCAAAGCCGATCGCCAGCTGGCTTTCGCCGAGCCGAACCGTGCGTCGAGCTTTCGGTTGAACCGTCTCAGGATGCCTCTCGGTGAAGATCCGCCGCGGGCATTGTGCATCGGCGCATCGAAACCGTCGTGCGTGAAGCCGGATTTCGACAACCCGCCCCTGCCACGGCAGATCGGCCAACCGTCGCATGTAGTGACTGTGGACGCGGCCGGTTCGGCAATGGCAACAGGGACAGCGCGATTCCATCGCCTTCGGCCGGGCAACAAGCACAATCCTGTCCGCCTGCGGGAGAATCTGGACAATCGAAAGCTCGGGCGAAATCAGCGAGCGGAAGACATGGAGCACGGCAAATCACGGTGTCGACTGCGATTCCGACTCTATGAACTTATTCGCACCATCCGTGAATCCCGCCCCTGCACCAAATAGGCGGAAGAACCCCAGATTGCCGCGCTATAGAACGATGCCAGTGCTGCCGATCCTGACCGCCGCGGCACCCATTGGTCGCTGCTGCTCCTTGATCGCCGCGCGCGGCAAAGCCCGGTCGCCTATCATTACGACTCCATCGGCGGGCGCCACCACAACATTGCAGCAGAGCTCGCAGCAAGGCTGGGCGCCCGCAGCCTGCAACCAATGGGCATGGCCCAGCAGCGGAACAGTTATGATTGCGGCGTCTTTGTAGTGGATGCCACGCGGGAGTTGGTTCGACGGTTGGCGGAAGAACCGCGGCCACGGCGCGAGTTGCTGCACCTCCACGACCTCGTCGCTGATCGGCGGGCACTCCAGGATCGACTCAGGGCTCAGCCCCCTGCACGACCCCAGTCTGCTGGCCCTTCGCGAACTCGATGATGCGCTTGGGCTGATCGAATTGTCTGGAGCGGCTCTCGCCGGCACCCTAACCGCCCAGAATAGCCGCCACATGCTGATCCCGCAGCTTCGCCAATCCGTGTTCAAACGACTGGCCGGGTACCAGGGTGTGAACGACGCAGATCGGCTGGCGCACGATCCCGCCCTGCTGGATCGTGGGGGCCGGGCTGTGACGCACAATGCGGCGTCGACCAGCCAGATGGTGAGACCGAGGGGCTGACCCAAGAAACGAACCTGTCCGCCCTTGCCGATCTGTCCGGGCGCTGGATCGACACCGCGCCTGCACGCCGCCCCGTCAAGGGCATCGTGCTGCCACGCGTGTCGGCGTGATCATTATGGTGGCATCCGGGCCGGCAGGCTATCGGCGAGAGGCGCTGAGAGGGGCGGTCATGGCCGGCTGGTGATGCTCACTCACCGAATTCCCTGGAAGGAACGGGTTCGGGCAAAATGCATTTGTCAAACGGCTGGTGGTCTTACTTTCAGCCTTGGTCATGGTGGCGTGTTTCGGTAAGTCCCGGACACCGATTTCACTAAGTCCGGAACAGCTGTCCGCGACTTAGCGGAATCCCTGTCCAGAGTTTGCGAAATACGCAGTCATGGTGGCGGAATTTGCCTAGGAACTCGCCCGGGCTGGCCTGTGGATTCGCAAAAGGCCGGACTGAATTAGCGGAACACGCAGGTGGACGGCGCCAATCGCGTCCACTTTGTAAAATGTATCGGGTTGCAGTGCTGCCGCGCATCCCGAGGCGGCAAATGCGGCAGTGATGAGGCAAGTGCAGCGAATCCCGCTTAGCAGGGTCGCCTCGCACGATGCTACCGTCAGGGCGCGCGTGGACGCAGGAACTGCCCAGCAGGAGTCTCCCTGCGTCCACGCGGGGCATAGGTCTGGTGGTCGGCGAAGGCCCGGAACGGGCCAGTCTAAATCGGTCGAACGGCCTATAGGCAGCGCTCGCAGGGCATAGCTGTACCCAGCTCTGTGGGTTTGTGGCGATCGCTCGATCGTCCTCAGAAATCGTCGTTCAAAGAAATACCGCTTGGAGTATTCACCTCTGGACAACGCCTACTGAATTGGGACGCGCTCCCTTTCAGCGAGAAGCGCTTCTAAAGTGCCTTTCCACCTGCGCGGCGACCAGGGCACTTACCGCCTCGGCGGCGGAGGTGAGCGGCATGTCGCCGGACGAGATGAGGCATGCCGTCAGTTGAATCGGCGGATCGATGACGACAGTCCTCAGACCTTCGTAGCCTGGTATGACCGAGACATTCCCCTTGGGAACAATCGCGCATGCGATGCCGGCTTTGACCAAGGAGAGCGCGCTGCAGCACGTGTCGACCTCTGCGACGCAGTTCGGTGTCACTCCGGCCGCTCCGAACGTCCGGTCCAGTACGTTGCGGATCGTATGCGGCCGTGCGGGCAGCACAAGAGGAAGTGCCGTCAGCTCCTCGAGGGACACGGAGGGCGCGACATCTTCTCCGTTGTCCGGAAGGATCAGATAGAGGCGCTGACGGAACAGCGGCTTGCGGACAACGCCACCGGTGGGTTTATCCTCGAACACCGTGCCAATGTCGAGCGCATGCGATTCGATGAGCGATCTAATGCGGAGAAAGTCACCGGTGACCAAGCGCAGGGTCACCTTGGGGAGTGCTGTCCTGCAGGCGCCGACTAAGGGGCCGGCGAGGGAGGCGGCGAGCGCCGAAGACATGCCGAGCCCTACCGAACCTTCTGGCTCTCCCTGCGTGGAGCGCACGACGTCGCGCAGTTGGTCTATCCGCTGCAGGACGGAGACGGCCTCCCGATAGAAGATCTTGCCCACCTGGGTCGGCGAAATGCCTCGTACGCTGCGGTGCAACAGGGTGACGCCGAGCCCGGCTTCCAGATCAGCGATCTGTTGGCTGAGGGCCGGCTGCGCCACATAGATGGTCGCCGCTGCCCGGGTGAAGCTGCCAGCATCGACGATGCTGACGAAGTAGCGGAGGTGGCGTAGTTGCATGGGAATAGCCCTGAGAAGGTTGATGATATTTAGATTGCACCTAAAGTCGCTTGTTGTAGTGATGGCATCCGTGTTTCAAATGGGCCGAGAGTGACCCCTCCCCGATATTGATGGGTCTCAAAATCGAGCCGCAGCTTTGCGATCGGGAATTGAACGCCGCGCCCAAGCGCGCATGAAGAGTGGAACTCTCATGGGATGCGCCCTTTTGCTCGGCCGGCTTGTCTCGCCGCCTGCGCCTCCGACTGGAACTGTCGGCATCGGAATCCCAATGAGCGGCCGGCGCTCTTCGTCTTCTATGAAGATACCGTACTCGTACTCCCTCGGTTTGCGCCGATACCTTGGCAGACCGCGTCGGTCGATCACGAGCAGAGGGTTCGAAATCCGGCAGTCCAAGTCTGCGAACGGCGCTGATACAGCTCGCATGTGTCTCGCTGCGCCATTAATCGCGCTTGGGCTCATCTTGTGGTTCGAGAACCTGGTCAGGTACAACGGCGGGCGGCTCAAGAAAACGACGATTGTGGCGCTTGCCTTTGAGCTGCTCGTGGCGCTGTGGAAATAGGTCAATGTGGCCGTCCTCATCGAGTGGGAAATGATAGAGGCGGCCCGACTAGCGACCACCAGATTTGAGATGTATTCTCATCTGAGGACCTGACCACTTCCTGACGGATCCGAAGCGAGGTGTGGTTTGGCTTGAAATGCCGCTTCGTCAGAATGATCCCGTCCTGAGGGTTTTGTTGCAACGGCTGAATAGGGGCACAGAGAGGCGCTGGTGCGAGGTCAATCAGGCGGCGAGGATTTCGAACTGCTCGGCCAGGGACGGATTCGGATTGAAGGCGTACCTCGCCTGTCGCTTGCCGCATCATGTGGATCATTTCGATGTCGGGCAGGATGGTGGCTGCGATGGCCGTCGATTTGAAGCCGAGCATCGGCCACAGGCGACGCTTGATGCGCCGAGGGTCCTGCTCGATCCGATTGTTATCAGGCATGAATAGGCGCGACGCGCCAATCCGCATTTCCTTGCGCTGGTGGATCGACTACCGTCCACCTACCGGGATTGGGGTGTCGGGAGCACGCATGGCGGGCAGGCCGTAGTACCTGATGAACTGAGAGTTCGAGTTGTTATCTGGCCGCCCCCTTCGACTTGCCCGGTTGCGCTGCGAGCGCGGATCCGTAGTTGTCGTGTAGCCCGCCGGCTCCCATGGTTGCTGACCCTGGAAAGGAGCCGGGAATGAGAATCATTGCCCTTGATGTCCACCGATCATTCGCTCAAATGGCAATCTTGGAAAAAGGCAAAATCCAGGATGCCGGGAGGATCGATCTCGAACGCAGCCGCCTGTTGCAGTTCGCCACGAAGCTCAAGCCGGACGACGAGATCGTCATCGAGGCGACAGGCAATACAAGCGCGATCGTCCGATTACTCTCGCCCTTGGTGGGCCGGGTGGTCATAGCCAATCCGATCCTGGTCCGGGCCATCGCCTGGGCCAAGGTCAAGACCGACAAGATCGACGCGGCAGTGCTGGCGAAGCTTCATGCGAGTGGCTTTCT
>NZ_FOSL01000070.1 GCF_900114255.1 Neomesorhizobium albiziae
GGGCGTACCGGATTGCGGCGCTTTGACGAAAACGGTCTCGACACCATGGCGGGTGAACTCTTCGGTCAAGAGAACCTGATAGGCATACTTGCGGCTCAGCCGATCCGGCGCGTGGATAAGCACGGCTTGGATCTGGCCTTCGGCCACAAGGTCCCGCAGCCGCTCCAGGCCCGGCCGCAGCAGGCTGGCGCCGCTGAAGCCTTCATCCTCGATCACCCATTCATCGGGGACGCTGAACCCCTGCTCGCGGGCGAACTCGACCAGCGCCGCCGTCTGGCTGGCGATCGTGTTCTCCTCCTTCTGCTGGTCGGAGGACACCCGGGCATAAATCGCGGCGATCTTCATCGCTCCCCTCCCTTATCCGCGGTCCAATGCCGACGACACGGACCCGCTCTGGGACCAGAATCCCGTAGACCTGCTCCAGCTTGATGGTGAGGAGACGGTCAAACGCATGCTTGAGGTGGACGCTGCGATCCTTGGCGCCGCACCGGTCAGCCATTGCCGCCGGCTTCGCCGAGGAAGGCGCGCAACGCCCGGCTGACCAGGTCGCTGATTGTCGTCGTCTCGGCCGCCGCCCGCGCCCGCACCGCGTCGACCAAACTGGGCGGAAGCTTGAACGTCACCGCCGTCGTCGGCTCGGCCACCGGCACCGGCCGCTCGAGCGTCTGGGCCGCCTCGATATACCGATAGGCCTGACGTCGGGACAGGGTGAATCGGCGCGACAACAACACGGCAGCCTCCGCCACGCTCAGCCCACGCGCGAGCAACCCATGGGCCGCATTGAGACGCTCCGCTTTCTGCGAATCGGTTGATCGCGACATGTGTCATATCCATATTACCCTTTGAGACGCAAATCAAGCATAGAACGAGAGCGATCGAGCGCAATTGTCCGATCAAAGGTGAAGTTACCTTTTGCGTTCAGGGAGTACTGTCGCCGCTCCTGTCCAACATCATGCTTCACGAGTTTGATGCGTGGCTGGAGGCGAAATACCTGAACCGGAAAGCCCGCAAGGATCGCTGGGCATGGAACTTCGGCATTCAGCAGGGGCGCCCCATAACGGTTCGAGAGAACCGGCAATGGAAACCTGCGATTGCCTATTGTCGCTATGCCGATGACTTCGTCGTCATCGTCAAAGGGACGAAGGTCCATGCCGAGGAAATCCGCGAGGAATGCCGGGCCTTTCTGGAAGACCGCCTGAAGCTGACGTTGAATATGGAAAAGACCCATATCACCCACGTCGATGACGGGTTCGTCTTTCTGGGGCATCGGATCATTCGCAAGCAAGGGTCGAACGGGCACATGTCCGTCGTCACGACGATACCCAAGGAAAAGGCCAAGGCGTTTGTTCGCAAACTGACCGAGACCCTTTCCGGCAATCACGATGTTGGCAAGGTCGACATGGTGGACCCCCTGAACCGCCAACTGGCGGGATGGGCGGCCTTCTACAAGTTCACCGACTTCACAGCACGCACCTTCCGGCACATCGACCATGTCGTGTTCTGGAAAGTGGCGCACTGGCTGGCGCGAAAATATCGGTCACGCATCAAGCCCTTGATGCGGAGCTGGTATCGAGCGCCGGATGCGGGCAAGGCAAAAACCTGGCTCGTCTACGGACGAAGTGAACGCGGAAACCGTGTCGGCAAAGCGCTGCGCCGAATGGTATCGAGTCCCAAGGCGCAGTTCCGATGGCGGAACCCGGAGATCAATCCATACATCTTCCGGAGCGAAACTCGCAGCACCGTCACCTCAAACTATCATGATGTTGCTATGGCCATGGGCCAAGATTGAATAGAGAGCCGTATGCGCTGAAAGGTGCACGTACGGTTCGGGGAGGAGAAGCGCAGCAGCGCTTCTTACTCCACTCAGGACCTGGCAGGGCTGGCTCTACCTGGCGGTCGTGGTCGATCTTTATGCACGCAAGGTCGTTGGTTGGTCGATGAAGCCCAGCCTGTCTAAAGAGCTGGCTCTGGATGCACTGCTCATGGCCGTTTGGCGCAGAAAGCCCGCCGGCCGCGTCGTTGTGCACTCGGACCAGGGCGGCCAATACGGCAGCGACGAGTTCAAGCGTTTTTGCCAGTCCCACAACCTGGAGCCGAGCATGAGCAGACGCGCCAATTGCTGGGACAACGCCGTCGCGGAATCATTCTTCAGCAGCTTGAAGAAGGAACGCATCCGAAAACGCATCTACAAAACGCGGGTCCTCGCCCGAGCCGACATCTTCGACTATATCGAAGCGTTCTACAATCGAACGCGCCGCCACAGTCATCTGGGCGGCATCAGTCCCGAGGCGTTCGAAAGCGCCGCGGCGTGAGGCTGGGAATTGTCTGCCAAACCAGCAGCAGTCCAGTGGTCACGACCGAGATCTTCAAGGGTCAACGCCGCCGGCTTCCTTCGTAACCGGGTGGCGGCAAAGAGGATCAGCATGCGCAAGGCGTCATGATAGTTGGCCACGGGTGCCGAAGTCGCGTTGCGCTGCTTGGTCAGACGTCGGCGAAAATAGGATTCAAAGAGCGACACGAGGAGCAGGTGTTCGCTCATACTGCACCTCCATCGAGGAAGGCGCGCTCCGCCGCAATGAAACCAAGTAGCCTCTCCGCGGCCCTCGCCGGATGGATCCGGTTCAGCGTTGGCCAAAGCTGATCCAGATCGAGTGCAGAGATGGGCTCATCTCTCTCAAGGGACGGCAGCGGTGAAGCTGTTCCTCGCCAAAGAAAAATGTCCCAGGCGGCTTTCGATCGCATATGCCGCCGCAAGGACGGTCGTATCGGAATAACGCGCACCTACCAGCTGAAGCCCAACAGGGAGCCCCTGATCATCCAAGCCAGAGGGCACGGATGCTGCAGGCTGCTGTGTCAGGTTGAAGGGATAGGTGAAGGGAGTCCAGTCCATCCAACCCCTGTAACTCTCATCGGGTTCGTTTCGTCCGACTGCGAACGGTGCGACAGGCAGCGTCGGCATGACAAGGAGATCGTAGTCTTCGTGGAATTTCGCCATGAGGGCGGAAAGCTCAAACCGAACCGTCTCCGCTTCCTGAAATTCCGCTAGTGTGATCGTCAGACCCCGTTCAGCTCCTTGCAGAAAGCCGGGATCCAAGAGTTGCCTTTGCTTGTTGTCTATTCGCGATAGGATACGGGCGGCACCGGCGAACCAGAACGTAGCAAACGCCTCGACTGGGTTCGTGAACCCCGGATTTGTCTCGACCACCTCGGCTCCAAGAGCCCGAAGTTGATCGACCGCCTTATCGGTAACTCTTTGGATGTCGTGCGCCACCTTCACATACCCAAGGTCTCGACTGTAGCCGATGCGCAGACCCTTGAGGGTTTTTGCGGGATCGACGTCGATTCCGGGATAAACGGGTCCCGCATAACCGTCGCGAGCGTCCTTCTGGGCGATGACGTTCATCATTAGGATCGCATCCGCAACTGTGCGGGTCATCGGCCCCAAGTGAGACAGCGTGGTCATGGCGCTGGCGGGCCATTGCGGAACAAGACCGAAGGTCGGCTTGAAGCCGAAAGTTCCTGTGAAGCTCGCCGGTATCCGGATTGATCCCCCACCGTCGCTACCCTGATGAAGAAAGCCAAGGTTGAGGGCCGCCGCGACTCCGGCGCCGCCCGACGACCCGCCCGGTGTCAGGTCAGGGTTCCAAGGGTTACGGGTGATGCCGTAGAGTGGGCTATCTGTAACACCTTTCCAGCCAAACTCTGGAGTGGTTGTCTTGCCCAGGATAACTGCACCGGCCTCGCGGATACGCGCCGCAATAGGCGCGTCTTCTGTCCAAGGCCCCTGGGCACTACCGGACAGTGATCCGCGCCTTGTCGGCCAGCCCCGCGTCAAGGTGAGGTCTTTGATGGTGGCCGGAATGCCATCGAGAACTCCGGCTGGCTCACCTTTCATCCATCGCCTCTCCGAAGCACGCGCAATGGACCTCGCGTTTTCGTGATCGACGAGGCAAAATGCGTTCAGCGTCGGGTTGCTAGCGTCGACGCGGTTGAGACATTCATCGACGACTTCAACGGGCGAGACCTGCCGCCTTCGATATAACTCCAGGCATTCACATGCCGTCAGAGCGTCAAGAGATGACGGCACGCATGAACGACTCTTCATTTTACAAGGTCCCCTACATGCTGTTCTTCAGGCTCACTGCGTTAGCTATTGATTATTCTGCAGCCTTCTCGGCCTTGTTGTGCTGCAGTGATCTCCCCTTTTCATCGAACTTTAGCCAGGCGGTAGTGCGCGTCAAATTCAGTTTGCGTATCATTGTCATCTGTTAACGAGATTGGAAGCCGGTGAGGCGGCGACCAGCTTCATGGCTACGCCTAGATGAATGGATGGGTCGGCTGGGAAAAGCTGCTCAACAAGGCAAGCACGACATTCCGTGAGCTGCCGGACAAGGAAAAGGGCGCGCTCGAGAAGTAGGCCAAATAAGCTGGCGCTCGCCAAGCCACCATGATCAAGCGCCCGGTGGCTGGAGAATGGAGCCTCACATTCTGGTTGGCTTCAAGCCGGATGTTTATGTGGAGACGGTGAAGTAGGAGCGCCGTGCATGGTGCCAACTCGCACAGCTTTCGCAGCCGTTTCAGCCCTTCGGCCATTCGAACTTTGCGGTCGATGAGCCATGCTTCTGGCGCGAACGGGACGACCAACCTCGCCGCGTCCCACGCGGCCGCCATCGGATGGAGGTCGAACCCGTCCGGGGCCTTATGATCGATGAACTTGAGAAAGCGCAGGACTCGCGATGCCGATGGCGCGCCATGCAGATCCCTGGCCAGGCTCCGCAAGTCGGCTAAGAGTCCGTGCCGAAAGTCATTGATTTCGTGCGATGCGCCGGACAAGGATCATGACGGCTGCGGCGTAGAGGAATGCTGTTGCGGATTCGATGGTGGCCTCGGCGTCCTTCCATAGGCGTCTGTTGCGACTGATCCACGCAAAAAAGCGTTCCACGACCCAACGTCTCGGTTGCACGGCGAAGCCGATCTGATCTGGCTGTCTTTTGACTATTTCGACTGCGATGGAGGTGGCCTCGGCCACACGCGGTCCCCGGTATCCAGAATCAGCGAACACCATTCGGATAAAGGGAAATGGTCGCCGCGAGGCGTTCAGGATCGGCCCGGCACCAT
>NZ_FOSL01000071.1 GCF_900114255.1 Neomesorhizobium albiziae
CGCGGAGACACCCATGTGCGTTCCCTTCTCTATGAAGCCGCGGTAGTGATCCTGACACGCAGCCAGGCCGACAGCGATCTGCGTAGATGGGGTATAAAACTACGCGAGAAGATTGGCTTCAAACGCTCCGCGGTCGCTGTCGCCCGCAAACTCGCCGTCATCATGCATGCGATGCTTCGCTCCGGTGAGCTCTTCAACAGGGCGACAGCCACCACCTAACTCTCTAGCTCTGTAACGCCCATGGCGGGAAGAGGCGTCCCTGCCGGGACCGAGGCTGGTCCATTCCGTTAAGACCGTTGCACCACGAGTTTGCTCGGAGCGTGCGAGACATACATTGGAAGGACCCGTCCCGCGAAGCACCATAATGCGGCGACCCATGTCGACCGCGTAGACGACCATGCTCTCGGCAAACAGCCTCTCACACCTAAAAAGGCGCTTGCAAATCTCGCTATTAGACGACGGTCTGAGCCATTCGAAATGGCTGATCACATCGCTGTCGCCGGGTGGCGGCGCGAAGATGTCGAAGCACATAGTGACGGCCGGTGACGTTGGCGGCATGCTGGCGCGGTTTGCCGAGCTCAAGCGTGCGCCAACGCATCATCGCAGCCTTTCCGTGATATGCGAGGTCAGAAGGCTTCACTCGCGATTCTTTCGATAATCGGCCGAGTTTATCCCGTGGCGTTGCAGTTTATCGTAGAAGGTCTTGCGGGGAACTCCCAGGACTTCGATCGTCCGCCTCACGTCGCCGCCGCATTCCTGCAAAGCGTCGCGGATGACGGTCGCCTCATAAAGGCTGACCTTTTCGGACAAGGGAAGGTTTGATACCGCTTCTTCCTTTCGACCGGGTGCAACGGGCGTGTCCACCCCTTCAAGTCCCAATGCAACGCGATCGGCGAAATGCACGAGTTCACGGACATTGCCCGGCCAGTCGTGGCTCATGAAGCGATTGCGCACGGCAGCGCTCATGTCCGGAACTGGCCTGCCGAAGCGTTTGGATGCGCGTTCAAGGAAATGCTCAAAGAGGATCGGGATGTCTTCGCGCCGTTCGCGAAGCGTCGGGATGCGGAGCGTCACGACATTCAGCCGGAAATAGAGGTCTTCCCGGAAATCTCCCCGGGTGGCCGGATCGCCAAGATCGGCCTTCGTAGCCGCCACGACACGAAGGTCGATGCTGCGGGTTTCGTTGGTGCCGAGCGGCGTGATCTCCCGGGTCTCAAGCACCCTCAGAAGCTTCACCTGGAGCGCAGGCGGCATCGACTCGATTTCGTCTAGGAAGAGCGTCCCGCCCTTCGAATGCTCGATGCGACCGATTCTGCGCCTCTGCGCGCCTGTAAAGGCGCCTGCCTCGTGCCCGAAAAGTTCGCTTTCGATAACGCTTTCGGGAAGTGCTCCACAATTCAGGGCAACGAAGGGCTTCGTGCGTCGCCTGCTCCAGCGGTGAAGCAGATCCGCGACCACCTCCTTGCCCGTGCCCGTCTCGCCCTCCACGAGGACGTCCACATCGGTATCTGCGATCTGGCGGAGCGTTTCGCGCAGCCGCCTCATGGTCGGTGCCTCCCCGATGAGCGGCATATCGCCCGCGGATCGGACGGCCGCATCCCTAAGACGTCTGTTTTCCAGGACCAGGTGCCGTTTTTCCGAAGCGCGATGCAGCGTCACCAAGAGCCGGTCGGTCGCATATGGCTTCGAGATGAAATCGTACGCGCCGTCCTTGATGGCGGCAACGGCCAGCTCGACGTCGCTATGCCCGGTAATCAGGACAACCGGAATGTCCGGGTCGATCGCCTTCACCCGCTCGAAGAGCTGAAGGCCGTTCATCCCGGGCATGCGGATGTCGCTCACAACCGGGCCATCGAAGTTCTCGTCGATTCTGGAGAGCGCGGCCTCGGCCGAACCGAAGACGCTCGGGGAGAAGGAGGCAAGCTCCAGCATCTGCCCGGCTGCGCGGAGCAGATCCTCATCATCGTCAATAAAAATGACCGGCCCTTTTTCATCACTCATGCCGCTCGCCTCAGCTCGACCGTGAAGGAAGCCCCTTTCCCGTGGCCGGCATCGTCAAGCCGCAACGAGCCGCCGAGCTCACGTGCGATCTCTTCCGAAATGACCAGGCCAAGACCGAGGCCCTTTTCCTTGTTGGTGGTGAACGGCATGAAGAGGCTCCTGCGAATGTCGGGGGCAAGGCCGGGGCCGTTGTCCCGAACGGAAATCGCGACCATTTCCCTGTTCTCGGCGAGCGCGATCTCGACCCGAGGCTCCGGTTGGTCCTTCAGGGCGTCAAGCGCGTTCTGGAGAAGGTTGACGAGGATCTGCTCCAGTCGTATGCGGCTTGCCATGACCATTGGAGATGGGTCGATCCGCTTTCGTTCGATCGTCACCCCGGAATCTCGAATTCGGCCTGAAAGAAGCGACAGGGCGCCATCAATCGCGTCTTCCGCTGCTATCGGTCCCATCGATCCGCTCGCGCGGCGGGAGAAGGACCTTAGCGTTTCGGTGATGGTCCCGATCCTGCCGGTCATGGCGACGATCGAGCTCAGATTCCCGGCGGTGTCTTGCGACCGGCCGCTCCGAAGAAGATGCGCGGCATTTTCGGCATAGGTGCGGATCGCGGCCACCGGCTGGTTGATCTCGTGGGCGACCCCGGCCGCGATCTGTCCCAGGATTGACAAGCGGTTCGCCTGGGCGAGTTCATCGCGCAAGCGGCGCACTCTTGCCTCAGCGTTCTCGCGCTCGGCGATCTCACCGGCGAGCGCTTCGTTCGAGCGCTGGAGCTCCGCCGTGCGCAGCTTGACGCGATGCTCCAGTTCCGCATTCATGAACACAAGCGCGTCTTGCCGCTGCCGCATCGACCGCCGCCGTCGAACAATGACGAAAGCGACGAATCCAACGAGAACGAGGGCAAGCAGCGTCGTCACGCGGGCTGTCATCGCCGCCGAGGAGATCTCGGTGTCAGCGGGAATGAGCAACGACAGGCGCCAGCCCGGAAGTGCTTTGCCGAGATCCTGCGAAACCGCAACGAAACCGGCTGATCGCCTCGCAGGACTTGCGGTGACCAGGTTGCCGCCGCGGCGGGAAAGCGGCACCGGCTCGAAAGTCGCGCCCGGTAGCTGTAGACGATCGCGGGCGGTTTCCGTCTCCTCTTCGGAAAGCGGTGAGAGAGCGCCAAAACGCCATTGGGGCACGCTCGTCGCAAGGACAACGCCGCGCTCATCGGTCGTGAAGACCACGAAGCCGCTCTCCAGCCAGCTCGACTCGACCCGGTCGAGCTCCACCTTCACCACGACGACACCGAGCGGCCCCTCCGGCCCATCGACCCGGCTCGACAGGTAAAGCCCAGGCCGCGCGCTAACCGTGCCGAGCGCATATTGCATAGCCGTGCCATTCGCCATCGCCTCGGTGAAGTAGTGACGAAAGCGGTAATCGCTGCCGAGGAAACTGGTCGGCTCGCCGGCGTTGCTCGCGGCAACCGCTATGCCCTCAGGATTGATGACGTAGATCATAGAAGAGGCGGCGTCGCGCGCGATGGCGCGAAGCTTGTCATCGAGCGCGGCTTCGTTGGCAGTGCTCGGACTGCGAAGCATCTCCTGAACCGCACCGTCGCGTGCCAGGACCAGCGGAATCACTCTCTGCTTCTCGACGTCCCCTTTCAAACTGTCGGCTGCAAGTGGGAGCGCGGCAAGAGCACGGTCGCGTAAGGCATACTCCGCTCTGGTGCCGGCGATGCGGCCCGTTGCAAAGACGACAAAACCCAGAGCTGCACCAAGCAGTGCAAGCAAAACCGCAAGCCAGAGAGATCGACCCACGGCCGATCTGCCAGGGAAGACCAATGGGGCGCGCTGGAAGGTGCCCTTGCCAATGTTGTCTTCTGCCATCGCATTCTTCAGACCGACCATTGACGAACCATAGTGCGGGGTTCCGCCAGAAGGGAAGGCGATCAGTGCGGAAAACCACACAATCTTGCTGCGCAAGCTTCGAAAACACCTGAGACCGGGGCGATTCCCTCGTTTTTTGGTTTGGCACGGCTCTTGCGACCAACATCGCAGCAGCGTTCGACCGGAGCGCAGCGACGGGAGAAGCCCAGGGAGGAAGAGCCCGCCCGATCCGGCCAGGGAGAGAGATACATGTTCAACCCACAAGCTCACAGCGCAAACCTTGCGCCCCGCAAACCCCTTTATGCCCAGCTTTACGTGCAGGTGCTTGCCGCAATCACACTTGGCATCGCACTCGGCCATTTCTATCCGGAAATCGGCGAGAGCCTGAAGCCGCTCGGCGATGCCTTCATCAAGCTCGTCAAGATGATCATCGCGCCCGTTATTTTTCTGACCGTGGCGACTGGCATTGCCGGCATGAACGATCTCCAGAAAGTCGGCCGGGTTGCCGGCAAGGCGATGGTCTATTTCGTCACCTTCTCGACGCTCGCGCTTATCGTCGGCCTCATCGTCGCCAATGTCGTTCAGCCTGGCGCGGGCCTCAACATCGATCCGGCCTCGCTCGACATCCAGGCCGTGAATACCTATGCCGCAAAGGCCCACGAGCAGTCCGTGACCGGCTTCCTGATGAACATCATCCCGTCAACGATTGTCGGCGCCTTCGCGGAAGGCGACATCCTGCAGGTATTGTTCTTCTCGGTTCTGTTCGGCATCGCCTTGGCGATGGTCGGAGAGAAGGGCACGCCGGTCCTTTCCCTGCTTCAGGCGCTCATCGCGCCCATTTTCAAGCTGGTCAGCATCCTGATGAAGGCTGCGCCGATCGGCGCTTTCGGCGCAATGGCCTTCACGATCGGCAAATACGGCATCGGTTCGGTGGTCAACCTCGCGATGCTGGTCGCGACGTTCTATCTCACTGCCTTCCTCTTCGTGTTCGGGGTTCTCGGCGCGGTCTGTCGTTACAACGGCTTCTCGATCTTTTCTCTCATCCGCTACATCAAAGAAGAGCTGCTGCTGGTCCTCGGAA
>NZ_FOSL01000072.1 GCF_900114255.1 Neomesorhizobium albiziae
CGTCAGAACGGATGGACGCAGTCCCGTGTCTGCACTTTCCGCAACCAGCACGACATCGCCGTCTACAAAAAGGACGAACGGTCGGAGCGCGGCGAGTATACATTGCAGGAAACGGCTGCGAGGCTCGGGCTGCGGCCAATGACCGTGCTGCGCATGATCCGCGCCGGCGATCTGAAGGCCGAGCAGTATTGCAAGGGTACGCCCTGGATCATCCGTCATGAAGATATCGAGCAACTCGATATCCAGCACCATTCCGGCAGCAGCGGACACAGTCCATTATCACAATCACAGGATCAGCAGATCCAGCTTTTTCAATAACATAGCGAGGTGTGCATTATGTCGTGGGATCGGTCGGCCCGGTGATGAGAAGACTGTGATGCTTGCGAACCCAGTCGCAGCCGGCGAGCGCCATGAACAGATTGCGGTCAAGACCGCGTGCGGCACGAAAGTCGGCATTCTCGATCTGTGCGTCATGGCGAAGCTTTGCAGCCCTGGCGCGGGCTTCGAAACGCTTCTGGCGGCGCATGGTAGCCTCGCGCTCGAGCAGCATGGCAAGCCATTCGCCATGCTCGAGACCGCGTGCTTCGGATTGTGCGTCGAGCTCCTGGAAGGCGGTGGCCATGCCATGAAGGCCGAGTTCGCGTAGCATGTCGACGGTGGGATGGATAAGCATTGGTGTCTCCTCAATGAAAGTAATCAGGGCCACGCAGATTGGCGTGGTCGACGATGGCGGTGGGTTCGGTGGAGTGCCTTGCGGCCCTGTGATTGGCGATGAGCGAGGCGATGCTCTTGCAGTTCAGCCCACCGATCTTGACAGCGCGGGCTGACACGGCTTCGGCGCGATCGCGTGTGACATCGCGAAACAGGCGCAGCACACCCAGGCATGTTCGAAAGCCTTGTTCAGGATGTGGGCGGCTGGCGAGGATTGCGACAATCAAGCCTTCCGTCTCGGGCCCGACGGATGCGGCCCAGCGACGGAAACGATCCGGCGTCCACTCGGCATATCGTCGGTGGGAGCTGGGCATATGATCCGGATCAGTTCCATGACGAGGGCCGCCATAGCGGCGCTGATGGACGGCAATGCGCTTGCCGCGGTGGAAGATCTCGATGGTGCGTGCCGTTGCTCTCAGATCGACTTGCTGGCGAATGAGGCTGTGGGGCACGGAATAAAAGAAGGTCTTGAACTCGACGTGGTAATCTGTCGAGACGCGGGCCAAACGCCATTCGGCAAACTCGTAATCCTCCAGTGGAAGACTGGCCAAAGCCGGGCGCTCGACGGTCTCGAAGAGCTGCCGGCGACTGACGCCCAGCCGGCACATGACGTGGTCGTTGATGCGATCGAGCGCCTGGGCAATGGCGGCATTGGCCTCAGCCAGCGAGAAGAAAGTCTGGTTGCGCAGGCGCCCCAGAATGCAGGACTGGGCGAAACGCACTCCATTCTCCACTTTCGATTTGTCCTTCGGCCGTCGCGGCCGTGCCGGAAGAACGCCGACGCCATAGTGAGATGCCATCATACCGTAGCTGCGGTTGATCTCGGGATCGTAGAAGCTGGCACGACTGACGCCCGACTTCAGATTGTCGGGAATGACGAGTCTGGGAACGCCGTGAAAAAAACGAAACATCCGGACATGCGAGCCAATCCAGTCGGGGAGCGTTTGCGTCCAGGTGGCCTCGGCAAAGGTGTAGCTGGACGCACCCAGCACCGCCACGAAGATCTCCGCCTCGCGGATCTCACCGGTCTTGCGATCGACAATCGGGATCTTCTTGCCGGAATAATCCACGAAGACCTTGTCGCCGGCCGCATGCTCCTGGCGCATCGTCGGTGACAGTCGCTGCTTAAATCCCCGTAGAAGTTCACAAAAGCGACTGTAGCCATATCCGTCGGGATGACTTCCTCGATACTCCTCCCACAAGATGAGGAGCGTGACGCCCGGCTTCTTGAGCTCGACGGCAAGATAGGCCCAGTTCGGCTCCGTGCGCCGCCGCGTGCCCTGTTTGACGCCATTGCGAGCGAAGAGTTTGTTCTCAAGCGCGTCATCGGTCAGCTCGCCTGGCAGGGGCCAACTCAACCCGATTGCCGCGGCACGCCGCAGATTATCCTGCACCGTACTGCGCGCTATTCCCAATACGACCGCAATCTCGCGGGAGCTGGTCCCGCTTCCGGCAAGCCGAAGCATTTGTCTTAACTGTCTCATGGTCAGCCTTCTCTTTGCCGGCATCAAAATGTCCTCGTTCATCGCGAGGTAATTGATGCCAAAGTTGCTGACCCAGGAGGTAATCTTCAGTGCCGAAAACCGGCCGGTCTTTGGTTGCAATGGTGGCCGGCTTCATACCGGAATGGTGGCCGGTGTTTGATCGGAATAGCGGCCGGCTTCACGTCGGAATCCGCAATGAGCGCTCACCATCGCGTGAAATGGCTGCTCACAATCAGCGAAATGCGCAGCATTCGGCCGCCCCGCTTGGAGCGTTCTGTTTCGCCAGGCACTAGGGCTTGAAATGCGTCCCAGTGTTGCGACGCGCCTCGCAGCGCCGTACAACCGGGAGAGTTCGCGACAGAGACTTGGCCATAGAGCCCAACGCCATATCGGGCGCGTCAGGGGTCTCCTTTGCTGTCCTTTTGCGTGTTCCGCGGTCTCAGACTGTGAGGCTCACGTTGTAGTCGGTCAGGAAATCCTGAAGAGTCAGGATATGCTCCACCCACCTGGTGTTGTCGGTCGTGTTGAGCAACGCGCGGGAGCCATCGACGGACAGCAGTGGTGCCACTGCCGCGCTGCGGTCATTCAGGAGCGCGGCGAACCGGGCGCGCAGCATTCTGTCGTAGGTCGGATCCTGGATAGCCGGGTACCCGCTCTTGACGCGCTGCACCACGGACTGCGGCAGTAGGTCCGCGGTCGCGGCCCGCAGGAGGCTCTTCTCGCGCCTGTCAAAAGTCTTGTGCGACCATGGGGCGCCGAACACGTACTCAACGAGGCGGTGGTCGCAGTAGGGAACCCGCACCTCGAGACCCCACGCCATGCTCATCCGGTCCTTGCGGTCGAGCAACCTCGGGAGGAAACGCGTGAGAGAGAGGTAGCAGACCTCTCGCATGCGACGCTCGTGCGGATCGGCCGAGGTCGGCCCGGTCAGGGCGGGTACTTCCGAAAGTGCCCTGCGGTACTGCTCGTCGAGGTAGCCAGGGAGGTCGAGTTTCTCGAGGAGGCCTGGGTCTAGGTACTGCCGGCGGATATCGACGTCCAACCAGGGAAACGTGTCGGCCTGAACGCGCGCGGCATCGTGGAAGTACGAGTAGCCGCCGAAAATCTCGTCGGCCGACTCCCCGGACAGCACCAACGTCGAGTGTTGCCGGATCGCCCGGAACAGCAGATAGAGCGAGCTGTCTTTGTCGCCCAAAGTGAACGGTAGGTCACGGGCGTGGAGTGTGCTGGCCCGCACGTCAGGGTCCATGAGCTCGTCCGCGGACAATGTGATGTCCGTGTGGTCGGTAGCAATGAACTTCGCAACCTCCTGCACGTACGGCCCGTCGGGTGTGGTGCGCCTCGGGTGGGCGGTAAAGTTCTCCGTGTAGCCGACGAAGTCGACGGCGAAGGACCGGATCCGTTCGCCGCTAAAGCGCGCCGCGAGTGCGGTCAAAGCCGAGGAGTCAAGCCCGCCCGACAAGAGCGTGCCCAGCGGCACGTCGGCGATGAGCTGGCGCTGGATCGTATCCTCGAGCAGCTCGCGGACGCGTCGAACGGTGGTAGGCACGTCGTCGGTATGGCCGCTGTCGGTGATCTGCCAGTAGGTCATCTGCTGGATGCCGTCGCGGGTCACGCGGACGATGTGGCCGGGCCGTACCTCACGCATACCGCGGAACACGGTATTATGCGGGTCGGCGGTGAAACTTAAGGTGCGCCGAAGCCCGTCGGCGTCCATGACCCGCTCTGCGAGATCATTGGCGAGGATCGCCTTTGGCTCGGAGCCGAACAACACTCCATGCTGGGTGGGATAGTAGTAAAGCGGCTTGATGCCGAGCCGGTCGCGTACGAGAAGCAGTTCGCGCTTGGCGGTGTCCCAGAGTGCGTAGGCGAACATCCCGTTGAGTTCGCTCACCGCGGTGCAGGGGTCGCGGCGGCCCCACTCCCGGTGGGCGTGCAGCACCACCTCGGTGTCACTGCTGCGGATGAAGGAGCGGTCGCAATGAGCATCGCCTCTTCTTCCGCAAGCCAACCGGGCACTTTCTCAGTTGCTCGCCGCGCTTCCCAAAAGG
>NZ_FOSL01000073.1 GCF_900114255.1 Neomesorhizobium albiziae
AGCTACCCGACATAGTCGGGCGGGGTAGATAGTGGCGACTATGTCTTGATCGATATAGGCGCCATACCGCGGCAATGCGATTGCTGCGTGCCGGCGTCGACACCTCGGTGATCGCGCTGTGGCTTGGCCACGAACACATCGAGACCACCCACGTCTATTTACACGCCGATCTGGAGCTTAAGGAGCGCACCCTGGCGAAAACCACGCCGGCCAACACCGCGCCAGGACGCTACAGGCCGCCCGACCAGCTTCTCGCGTTCCTCGAGGCGCTCTGATTATGCCGACCCCATCGCAGCGATCCCCGCCCCCAAGCCGAATTCCAAGCCATGGTCGGCATAATCCGGACATCGGCATAATGCAGAGCGTTTTTAGCTTGGCGTCGCGCAGAAAGGCGGGTGGCGAGGGCGCGCTGCGGTGGATCGCGACGGTGAGCTAAAAACGTGTTGGACTAAGCCGCCGGCACGGGTGGCCGCTATGGGTGTTCAATAGAGGCCGCACCCATGAACAGGCATCGCGTGGCGCTGCGGATGCGGTCGCGGACGCGGCGATTGAAGGCGTGGCATGCGCCGAAAGCGGCACGGATATCGGTTCGGGCAAAGTGAGGATCGGCGCCGCGCCCTGCCGCGAGAGACTGCCGGGCGTGACGGCGCATACCTTCGCGGGACCGGCTCAGTTTGGCTTCCGAGCGGGCCGTCGCGATGCTGATGACGAGGAAGGCGGCGCCCCTGTTTCATGACGTATCCCGGTATGACGGGCGTCCGGTGACACCGTCGAATGTTTCGATGATGATCATCTGCCCTTGATGACAGGCTGGGCATTGTCGGAGGGAGTGGCCGGTAAGGTCCTCGTAGCGGTCGCGGTAATCCTTCTCCGAGCGGCTGTTCGACGCCTTGGGAGCCGGCATGCCGAGGAGGTCGCGGCAATGGGCAAGCTTTTGCGCGCGATGGCGATTGCCGAGGAAGCCGTAATAGCGGATGCGATGGAAGCCCTCCGGCAGCACGTGTAGCAGGAAGCGACGCATGAACTCGTCGGCCGAGACGGTCATGACCTTTTGCCGATTGCCGTGCCGATAGTCCTTCCAGCGGAAACGAACGGCGCCATCCTCGATGTCGATGAGGCGGCTGTTGGAGACGGCGACGCGGTGCGTGTAGCGGCCGACGTAATCGAGGACCTGTTCGGGTCCGGCGAAGGGCGGCTTGGCATAGACGACCCACTCGGCCTTTCGAAGGGGCGCCAGGCAGCGCCGGAAGGCATTACGCTCGCTCAAGGCCTGCAAGTCAGAGAAGAGCTGCAGTTCGCCGGCCGCGAAGGCCTTCTCCAGGTGCTCCAGAAATAGCCGTCGGAAAAGGCGCGAGAGTACGCGGACTGGCAGGAAGAAGCCGGGCTTGCAGGCAATCCATCGCGTGCCGTCCGGCGAGAATCCGCCACCCGGGACGACGCAGTGCAGATGGGGGTGGTGCAGCAGGTTCTGGCCCCAGGTGTGCAGCACCGCGAAGAAGCCGATCTCGGCGCCCAGGTGCTTGGGATCGGCGGCGATGGTGCGCAGGGTCTCGGCGGTGGCGCGGAAGAGAAGACCGTAGACGAGCGCCTTGTTCTGATAGGCGATGGCGGCAATGGGTTCCGGCAGCGTGAAGACGACGTGGAAGTACTGCGTGTCGAGCAGTTCGGCGCGACGATCCTCCAGCCACTGCGCGCGGGCCAGCGATTGGCAGCGGGGACAATGCCTGTCGCGGCAGCTGTTGAACGCGATGCGCTGGTGACCGCATTGATCGCATGCTTCGACGTGCCCGCCGAGCGCGGCGGTCCGGCACAGTTCGATCGCCGTCATGACGCGGCGCTGGGCGGTCGACAGCGACGCATCATGCTGAGTGCGATAGGCATCGCCGTAGCGGCGGAATATGTCCGCCACTTCCGGCCCCGAGCGGGCCACCGGTGCGCCGCTTTAGAAGTATTGCGGCTTGGCGGCCGGCGGCAAGGTGGGCGCTGGACGCGGCAAGAGCTCGAAGGGGCTCGACGTGGCGCAGACCTTGTTGGTGGCAATCCGCAGGTATTGGGCGGTGGTCGCGAGGCTCCTGTGACCGAGCAGCAGTTGAATGGTGCGCACGTCGGCGCCGGCCTCCAACAAATGGACGGCGAAGGCGTGCCGCAAGCTGTGCGGCGTCACCGGCTTGGACAAGCCGGAGAGGTCGCGCGCTTTCGCGCAGGCATGTCCCACCGCATCCCTGGTGATCGGCTGGCCGGCACGATCGCCGGGGAAGAGCCAGGCCACTGGCCGGCGCACCTTCCAGTAGTCGCGCAGGATCTCCAGGAGCTTGGGCGACAGCATCACGTAGCGGTCCTTCTGGCCTTTGCCCTGCTCGACGCGAACGACCATTCTCTGGCTGTCGATGTCGGTGGTCTTCAGCTGAACCGCCTCCGAAATGCGCAAGCCGGCGGCATAGCAAGTGGTCAGGATGGCGTGGTGTTTGACCTCGAGGACGCAGCCAAGGAATTGCTGAACTTCCTCGGGGCTGAGGATGATCGGCAGCTTCTGCGGCTTCTTGGGAAGCGGGAGGACCTCTTCAGGCGCCCAGTCCCTTTCGAGCGTCACACTGTAGAGAAAACGCAGCGCCGCAATGGCGGTGTGGATCGAGCCGGGCGCCAGCTTCTTCTCGTTGGTCAGATAGACTTGGTAGGTCCGAATGTCCTCGCGCCCGAGCAGGTCCGGCGACTTGCCGAAATAGCGGGCGAACAGCGACACCTGTTGCAGATACGAGAGCTGGGTGTTGAGCGCGAAGTTACGCACCTGCATGTCCTCGCTCATGCGCTGGCGAAGTTGGGTCATGACAAGCTCCTTTGTCCGATGGAATGGGCTGCAAGCAGCCACCCCATGCTCGCGCAGCTGGAGCTCCTTTTGCATGCATGACTGGCGCCACGGACGACGCCATCAGGACCGCGCCGTCGGCGCATAGCCTCCTTGCCGCTCCGCGACCGCGGAGCGGGTTAGTCCAATGGACGTTATGCCGACGTCGGCATAAGGTTCACAAGCACAGGAATCTGCTTGCCCACGCTCCCGAGCGGCTGCACGAGGAGATCAGCGCCGATTACACCGACATGATCTACGCGGCCACGCCGGAGGAGATCGAAACCCGCCGCAAGGCGTTCCTGCGCAAATGGCGGCTCAAGTGCCGCGCGGTAGCCGACAGCCTGGAGGAGGCCGGCGAGCGTCTCTTCGCCTTCACCCGCCTACCCCCGAGCCAGTGGAAAAGCGCCAGAACAACAAACGCGATTGAGCGTCTGCATGAGGAGTTCAAGCGGCGCATCAAGACCCAGACCGTTCTGCCTTCGGCCGAAACCGCGGCAATGTTGTTCTGGGCGTTGATGGCGTCCGGTCAAATCTCGATGCGAAAGATCGACGGCTGGCAGACGCTTCCTACGAAGCCACTCGATCAGCAGATTGACCTCGCCGCATGAGCCGATAATCTTAACTTACCGGAGGCTGCTCCGCCAAATTCCAACACGACCCGCTACGGCACCGCGGTGACGAAAGAGGTCGCTGTGATCACGCCGACGCCGGGGATCGACATGAGGGTGCGGCAGGCTTGGCTTTGACGAGCAGTCGCGACGAGTCG
>NZ_FOSL01000074.1 GCF_900114255.1 Neomesorhizobium albiziae
CACTATCTACCCCGCCCGACTATGTCGGGTAGCTTTAGACCGGAAACTACAAACATCTGAGAAACAAGGAGGTTTCCTGCAGAAACACCCGGGCCACCCGACATAGTCAGCGCGATCTACAGGCTGTTCAAAAACTCCAGCAGATTGTCGTCGGGCCGGAAGCGGGATGACTTACCGGAATATGGGAGCGTCTTTGCCAATGCCGTCTCCTTCATCGCCAACGTCGCCTCGAGATAAATCTGTGTGGTCTCGACCGATTCATGGCCGAGCCATAGGGCGATGACGGCGCGATCGACGCCGGCCTGCAGGAGGTCCATGGCCATCGTGTGTCTCAGACGATGAACAGTGACGCGCTTTCCATTCAGAGACGGGCACATGGCAGAAGCGGTCTGGCGGTGTTTGTTCAGCATATACTGAACGCCATGAACGCTCAGCCGCTCGCCTCTGGCGCTGGGAAACAGGATACTCTCTTCTCCGCGCTGAGGCTCTTTCAGCCAGCTTCTCAGGACTGTGGTCGTAGATTTGGCGAACGGGGTGCAGCGTTCCTTGCGCCCTTTGCCAATGACACGCAGGTGGGCGCCCGTGCCGAAGAACAGATCGTCGCGCTTGAGACCAGTGATCTCCGATAGCCGCAATCCGGTCTGCACCGCGACCAGCAGGAACGCGTGATCGCGTCGCCCGGACCAGGTCGATTGATCCGGTGCGGCCAGCAAGGCATCGACCTCTGGGCGGGTCAGGAAATTGACGAGGGTTCGAGTGAAGCGCTTACTGGGGATTGCAAGCACGCGTTGGATTTGGGCGGAATGCTCGGGTGCCTCGAAGGCCGCGTAGCGAAAGAAGGAATGAACCGCCGTGAGGCGCAGGTTACGGCTGCGGACGCTGATACCCTGATGGTTCTCCAGGTCATCAAGGAAGGCAACGATCAACGGCGGGTCGACCTCCTCGAAGTTCAAGCGAGACGGCGGCTTATGCAATGTTCGTTCGGCGAACTTCAGCAACTGCCGAAATGTATCGCGATAGGAACTGATCGTATGGGGGCTTGCCTGCCGCTGTTGCATCAGGCGTTGGGTGAAAAAGCGCTCCAAAAGTGGCGCCAGGCTGGCATGCTTGGTCATGTCCGATCCTCCCAGCGGCGCTCAAGGCGGCGCATTGCTTCTTTCATCAGCTCGGGTGAACCGGTGAGGTACCATTGGGTATCGGCCACGTGGACATGACCGAGATAGGTGGACAAAATGGGCAGGAGCCGCTCGGGATCTTGCTCGGCTTCGTACCAACGCACCAGTGTGTTCGTCGCGAACACGTGCCGCATGTCATGCAGGCGCGGGCCGTGACTGTCAGTTGCGCCTCGCAGGCCGATCTGGCGAGACAGAGTATAGAATGTTCGATGAATGTCTCCCACATCAAGGCGATTGCCCAACTGGGAAGTGAACAAATAAGGAGACGCCGCCTGGGCTGCACAATGCTGTCGGCGGCGTTTGAGATAATCCTGGAGCACTGCGCACGTTGATGCGTGCATCGGCACAAGACGGGACTTTCCGAACTTCGTGCCACGGATCGTCAGCACAGCGGCATCGAAATCGATGTCCGAAAGTTTGAGGTTGCGGGCTTCGCCGAGGCGCAGGCCGGAAACGCTCAGCAATCCGAACAGGCAATAATATGTCCATGGCCTGAGCTTGCAGCGAGTATATCGGCACGGCATCTCAAGCGCTGCGGACAAGAGGCGCTGGATGTCTTCCTTTGAATAGAGATAAGGCCGAGCTCGCTTCGGGCGAAAGGGTAGCAAACCGTCTGGGGGAATCTGGGTTCGCGGATCAGCGGCAGCTCGATGACGGGCGAATACGCGGACATACCCCAGCCGTCTCGCCCAATGCGAAGGCTGCGCGCGCGACGGTCGCTGAGCCCAGGCAAGGGCCAGTTCCGTCGTGATGTGTGGCGTGTCGTTGGCCTCCAGGAAGGCGGCGAAATCGATCAATCCCCGTTCTGTCTCTCTCAGCTTGAACCCCAGCCCTCGCCGCATCTCGATGTACTCCTGAACAGCCTGTCGGAGCATGCTCATTGGGCTTCTCCCGGCCATGGCAAAGCCAGTGTTCGCAAAGCGTCGAGATCGACCTTGGCGTAAATCGCCGTTGTCTGCACATGACGGTGTCCCAGAACTTCACCGATCTCACCCAGCGAGGCACCGCCACGCAGCATCTCTGAGGCAAGGCCGTGTCGGAACTGGTGCGTTCCCTTTGTGGGAGAGTCGATGCCAGCCCTCCTGAGTGAGCGTCGGATGACCGACCCGAACCCACTCGGCCCCTTGAACCCGCGGATCGGGGCCTTGTCGCGCAAGAAGACGCGACGGTTGGCATCGCGCGGTCGCGCCCTCCGCAGGTAGTCGGCAATCGCCTCGCCAACGTCCGCTGGCAACGGAAGGTCGTTGCGTTGACCGTTCTTGCCACGCACACGGATCTGCCCGGCGACCCAATCGATATCATCGAGTTCGAGCGAAACTACCTCACTCGATCGCAATCCCAACCGCGCCAATGCGAGGATCATCGCGTAGTCGCGGCACCCGACTCGCGTATCGCGGTCAATGCTGACGAGTAAGCGAGTTACCTCGTCGCGGCCGATCGCACGAGGAATAGATGAAAGCGACCAGTTGGCTACGATCGGGACCGCTGCCGCCAGGTCCGAGGTGATGTCCCCACGATACCGCGCATAGGAGAGAAACGACCGCAGTGCGGTGGTTATGATCTTGGCGCGTCGCATGTTGAGACGCGAAATCGCCTTTTGCACGAAATCGGTCACGTCGACGGCACGCAATTGTGCGAGCGAGACCTCACCATCACTGAAGCGGAAGTTGAGAAAATCCCGGACAACTGGCCGGTAATTTATGATCGTTTGACGAGACAGCGCCCGCGCGTCTTGCAAATATCGCTCGTATGCCTGCACATGTTGTTCTACCGGCGATGGGTTGTGATCGGCCTCAATCTCTTCGGCGATTGCGTTCTGGCTTCGCAGAAAAGCCAATAGATGTCGAAGAGCGGCGGTATCTCCAAGCTTTGGTCGCTGCGCTCGGTCTAGCAAATAACGCCCAGGATGATCTCCACCTATGTCGCTTAGCTCAATCCCCTTGTGCCCGAGCCATTTGCTGAAGCCTGCCGCCATCAGCACCTGGTTCCTCATGGAAACAAGACCGTAGCCTCGATCGCCGAGCCATTCGGCAAACGGAACAATGTAACTCGCCACCGGGCCCTCTGGTGGCCGCGACAACGCCAAATCATCATTGATGAAACACTTCATTGTTTGCTCCCTTTCCAGGCTGGATTGCCGGAAGGGCTACAAACTATCTCTACATGTTATCGCATAAACCCTTGGAATCGTGGGCAGAACTCTAGCTACCCGATATAGTCGGGCGGGGTAGATAGTG
>NZ_FOSL01000075.1 GCF_900114255.1 Neomesorhizobium albiziae
CCCGGCCATGCCTTCGAACGGCAGCGATCCGCTGCCTTCTAACGGCAAATTGCCCACCCCCGACCAAAGTTACCTTTTGCGTTCAGGGAGTAAGCTCGCCCTTGCTCAGTAACCTCTACCTCAATGAGGTGGACAAGATGCTGGAGCGAGCGCGGGACGTCACCCGCAACGGCAAGTACACCTACGTCGAATATGCGCGTTTCGCTGACGACCTGGTGGTCTTGATCGACGCCTACAAACGTCATGACTGGCTGATTGGGGCCGTGACCAAACGACTGCAGGAGGAGTTTGCCAAGCTGCAGGTGGAAATCAATGATGAAAAGAGCCGCATCGTCGACCTGGAACGGGGCGAAAGCTTCGGCTTTCTGGGCTTTGACTTCCGCTATCTGCGCAGTCTGCGCGGAGTGATGCGGCCGCATTATACGCCCAAGCTGAAAAAGCGGACGGCGCTTTTGCGGGCGGTCAAGGAGGTGTTTCGCCGATACCGGTCGCAACCGATTGACAGGGTGATAAGCCTGATCAATCCGATGCTCCGGGGGTGGGTGAACTACTTCGCGGTTGGACACTCGAGTGGGTGCTTCAGCTACATCAAAGATTGGGTGGAGAAAAAGGTCAGGCGCCATCTGGCGCAGGCTCGGAAACGAAAGGGCTTCGGCTGGAAGCGGTGGAGTAGGTCGTGGCTGTACGACGCTCTGAAGCTGTTCAACGGTTATCGAGTGCGACGCGACGAACCGAAAGCGGCCCCAGCATGATAGGTCCTATAAGCCTTGGCGTGAAGCAAATGGGGGCGCGCAGTGCGGGAAATCCGCATGCTGCGTGCGACGTGGAGGGGGCTGGAAACGTGGCGTGGCCGGAAGGCCTGCCGGCGCGCCAGTCCTCGACCCTACCTGTGAGAGCCTGGGGGTGAAATTCCCCCGGGCCACTCGACTCGTCATCAGCATCGCAGGAAAGAAACATTGGCTTTGGCGGGCCGTCGATCAGGATGGATATGTCCTCGACGAGATCGTCCAGAACCGCCGCAACACCAAGGCTGCCAAGCGATTGCTGATGCGCCTGTTGAAGAAGCAGGGTTCCGCGCCCAAGCGCATGATCACAGACAAGTTGCGATCCTATGGAGCAGCCAGGCGACAAGTGATGCCGGCCGTCGAGCACCGGTCGCACAAGAGGCTCAACAATCGAGCCGAGAATTCGCATCTGCCGCTGCGAAAACGCGAAAGGACGATGCAGGGTTTCCGATCGCCTGGAAGCCTCCAGCGCTTCGTCTCGATCTTCTCGGCGCTTCGCAATCTGTTCGTCCCACCCCGCTTAAAACGCTCTGCTCTCGCCATCTACATTTACCGCCTGCACGCGATGGCGGAATGGAACGCCGCAGTTGGGAAACTCGCGTGAATTGAGCACCACCGGGATCGGCGCAATCACTTTCAGATAACGTGACAACACCTTCTCCCGTCCAACGAGCATAGGCGGCAAGTATGGAGGGCATATTGCCTTTGTATTTGCACCTGGCAGGCAATCGCATAAAATTTGCCGTGAGAGCTTACGGCTAGCTGGTGCTTACTGGTGGGGCAAAATCCTTTTTCGAAGCGGCTGCCCAGCGCCTGGATTGGCGGTGTCGGATTGTAAGTTAGGATGAAACGAATGCCTGGCGGTCGAGCCAGGCACGCATCTTGGGGTGCTTGTGGGCTGCGTAGTTGTCGAGGACGACGTGGACGACCTTGTCGGCCGGCACTTTCGCCTCGATAGCGTTGAGAAAGCGAATGAACTCCTGATGGCGGTGGCGTTGCATATTGCGACCGATGACAGTGCCGTCGTGCCCGTTGAGGGCCATTCCGCTTGTAGTCGTGTTGGTGTGGACGACCCCCGAACGGGCATCGAAATGTGCCAGAATGAGTGTCGTTTCAGATCTCAAGCAAGGAAGGCCGTGCGTGGAACAGATTGTCAGAATCGGAATGGATACGTCTAGGCATTTTTTCCAGCTTCATGGTGTGAATGCCGCCGGGCAGCCGGTGCTGCGCAAGAAGCTGCGGCGCAAGGAGATGGTGGCGTTCTTCGAGAAGCTGCCGCCGACGGTGGTTGCGATCGAGGCGTGCGGGGGATCGCATCACTTTTCGCGGCTGCCTGGATCGCCAGGGCACGAGGTGAAGCTGCTTCCGCCGCAATACGTCAAGCCCTATGTCAAGCGCGGCAAGAACGATGCCGCCGATGCCGAGGCGGTGTGCGAGGCGATGAGCCGGCCGACGATGCGCTTCGTTCCGGTGAAGGGCGCCGAGAGCCAGGCGGCGTTGATGCTGGTTGGCATGCGCGACCGGCTGATCCGCAACCGCACCCAACTCGCCAACGCGATCCGAGGCTATGCCGCCGAGTTCGGAGTGACCGCCGCCAGGGGCATGTGCAAGATCGAGCCGCTGCTCGAGCGGATCGCAGCCGATGAGAATTTACCCGAGCTGGGGCGCGCGCTGTTCGCACTTCATGCGACGGAATATGCGCGGCTGCAAGCGGAGCTGGAGACCATCGAAGCAAAGCTGATGGCCTGGCACCGCCAAAGCGAGTGCAGCCGACGGCTGGCCCAGATCCCCGCTGTCGGCCCGATCGTCGCCTCGCTGCTGACGATGAAGACGCCGGCGCCCGAGCTGTTCCGATCGGGGCGCGACTTCGCCGCCTGGATCGGTCTGACGCCCAAGGATCATTCGACAGCCGGAAAAACCCGGCTTGGCGTCATCACGCGCGCGGGCGACGAAGCGTTGCGAAGCGCAATGCGCGAGGGCCGCGTCTTGTCGCGCAACAGTCCTTCGAAACCTTCCGCGGCGAAGCGCTCCTGCCAGCGCCACACGCAGGTCCTGGACTTGCCGGTTTGCCGCATGATCTCGACGGTGCCCACGCCGTCGCTGCTCAACAGAATAATCTCGGCGCGCTAAACGTGCTTCTGCGGTGCATTGCGATCCCTGATCAGCGCACTCAGGCGCTGGCGATCAATCGACGAAACGGTGAGCGATATCCTGTGCGCATGCGCCAGACGCGCATGCGCACCACTGAAAAGGAATCCCAAGTCTATCTCTTCAAGGGAGAGCGGTATGAAACCCATCAATTCGATCGACCCATTCAACGCGGCAGCCTGGGCGCAGGAGTACGCTGCCCTGCAA
>NZ_FOSL01000076.1 GCF_900114255.1 Neomesorhizobium albiziae
TTCATGCGAAAAACATGCAGCTGAGGATAGCCAACGCAATGGACACGGCGATCCACAAAACCGGCTCCCATGGCTTCATCGGCCGGCCGCCGTAATCCGGTGATTTTTCGTAGCCGGTCATGGGTTCCCCTGTTTGCCTGCAAGGCGGCCTGACAACGTCGCCGATGTGATGGAGAACAGTGAAATCTGCGACCTATACAACATCACCACCTTGCTCGAAACGCCATCCCCGCCGGGGAGTGGAAGCTATTATTATGGCTATGGCAGAGGATGGCTCCAGACGGGAGCGAAGTCCCGAAGACAGGGCAAAATCAGACTAAATTTTACCGAAATACCGACGTAACACCCCGTTTCAAAAGCTAAAATGCGCTCGCCGATGCGGGCAATCCTGTATCCGGCCTGCGCCTTCCTTGAAATCGGGCGGCGGCGAAGCGGCGGTTGGCCGCCGAATATGACGCGACGCAGGAAGGCGGTTGAACTGAGAAAGGCTCTCGCTTGGGGGCCTATGTCACGGTGATGACTCTGCCTTTAGCGTCGAGGCGACAACTGATCAGCGCCGGACGGACCTCTTTCCCGTAGTCGATGCGCACCGACAGCGGGGCGGTGAGGCCGTTGGGCCCGGCCACGTGCCCGCTGGCGTCGACCTCAACGGTATCCAGAGTCATGAAGACGTTTTTGTCACTCTCGCCGCCATAGCTGGGGCAACCGATATCAAGGAGGCTGGCGAAAGGCGATGACCTGGGCACGGGCGTCGTGAAACGCAATTACATCGACGGTGTCAACAACCTCGACTATTGGACCGGCAAAACCGATAAATCGGCCCGCAACTTTATGCTCTATTACGCCGAGTCCCACTTGCAGGCAGTCCGCAAGGATCAATGGAAGCTTCATTTCGCTTCACGAGATGGCTACTACGGTCCAACTACCCATTTGGAAGTGCCTTGGGTCTTCAACATTCGGCAGGACCCATTTGAGAGCTATGATCAGGCTCCCGGTCCCCGCGCCTAGACAACCCAGAGCCACACGTATGTGGGCTACCAGGTTCAAGACATCATCGCGGCACATGTAAAAACGCTGGCAGAGCACCCACCAACTCAGCGCGGGACGTCGCTGAGCATGGAAGCGCAGATCGAGCAATTGACCAAGTCCAAGCAGTAGTGGCGCGCTCGGATCAGCTCAAAAGGCGGCGCATAGGCCTAATCTGCGGTAGGGCCGCGCTGCTCACCTCGAACGCTCCTCGCCGCGCGAGGATATCGACAAGGGGTACGAGGGGACGACGACAGCGCTTTCGCTGATTCACACGACGGCTTCAAAGGACAGTTGGTCGCGGTCGGACCGCTTGTCTCCTACAAAGCCAAGTTCGGCGAAGACACCGAGATCGACTTCACGTTCAAGTGGGCGCACTGACGTCAAGAACCGGATGAAGGGCGACGCGCTAGTTTCCAGCGCAGTGGAAGGTTCTAAACATGCGACGGTGGGCGCTAGCTGACCTGATCGATCGTACAATCCTCCGGCGCCTTGTCGGTGCGCCAGCGAATTAACCGCGAGCCATGCCTGAATTTACCATCAGCGATATGATCAGCCGAAAGCTCGGCGACCAGCCGCGGCTCCAGCGACACCATTTTCTGCTTTTTGCCGGTCCAGCGGCTTTTTCCGCCCGGCGCGCGTCCAGTGAAACCACTGCCGTCCTTCAGCGGTTGGGGCAGTTTTGCGATGTCGGCAGCGTCATTGTAAACCCGGCAGTGACCGACGAAATGCAGGAGGCCGTCGTCGCCGTAGAGGCCGAACAACAGGCTATCGATGGTGCCAGTCGCGTCATCCTGGTAATAGCCGGCCAGCACGGCGTCGACTGTGCGCCAAATCTTGAATTTCTGCATCACGCGCTCGCCGGCCCAATAAGGTTGATCAAGCGGCTTTGCCACAATGCCATCAAGTCCGTGCCCGCGTTCAGACAACCAGTTCAGCGCTTCGCCTGCTATCCGCGTGGCTTTGGAAAGCACGATGGCCTGAGAGAATCCCGGGGTCTTTACGAACGCTTTAAGCGCGGCGCGCCGGTCGGCGAAGGGATGCGCGATCAACGGGCCGCTGTCGCCGGCGAGAAGATCGAAGACGATCAGCCGCGCCGGGAACTTGCCCGATAGCTCAGCAATGCGGCTGGCTGCCGGGTGCAGCCTGAGTTGCAGCGTCTCGAAACTCTGGCCTGGTATGACGATCTCGCCATCCAACACAAAACGTTCGGCCTTCACGCGAGCCAGCCCGGCCGCAACCTCCGGGAAATAGCGGTTCAGTGATTTTTGTTTTTTCGATTGAAGATGCACCGTGCCGCCATCGCGGAAGGCAATGCATCGGAAGCCATCGTATTTGGGCTCGTAAAGCCATCCGCGGCCGCGGGGTAACTCGTCCACTTGCTCGGCTTCCATCGGCTTCAGCGACAGGGGGATGGTCAGAACCGGCTCGCTTTTCGTGTTGCCGGCCACCGCCGGAGCCTGCGTGGGCTGTGCCAGCTCTCGCCGGATTCGTTTCATCTCTGCCTCGTCTCACGTTGCATCGCGTTACCAAGAGGAATTTCCACTGCTGGCATTGGTTCCGACACTTTGCCGAGGGCGAGGTATTCAATTTCAACGCGCCATGTTTTCACGATCAACTGGCTGCCCACGGTAAGACACCTTCGCTCCAGTCCAGTGCCCCACCTCCGATTGAATACCTCTCGCGATCTCCCATTGGATGTTACCCGTATCGCGGGCGCGGTAGTGCTGCATCTGTTTGGGCAATGACGGGGCGGAGCGATCAGGCAACGGCTGCCGCGTCCACCTAACAGGATTGGTCATCCCGCTAGCCCTCGGTGAGGCCTATGCCCTCAGCCAATGGACGGAGCTTATGGCTATTCGGTCGGTGTACTGACAGGGGCCGCGTGGCGCGCACCAGGCTCAACCCGAAAAAATGTCGGGAAGAGTCCAAGGGGCATTAGGCTGTAGTGACGATTTAACGGCTTGGGATTCCCAAAGTTGCGCAAATCAGATTCAACGCTGGCTTTTGGAGGCTGGCGATGGACGGAGAGGT
>NZ_FOSL01000077.1 GCF_900114255.1 Neomesorhizobium albiziae
TGACCAGTGCGTCGAGAGGCGAGACTGTCGCATCTCTAACTGGCCCCACTGTCGCATTACTAAATAGCCCTTACACGCCAAAGTCGCATAAGATATGTTATGGAACTTACTATCTACTTGATATTAAAGGACATTTGTCTCAATCCCATATCCGTTGCCGTAGTCACCGCGAACGTCACCATGTCGCGGGTCTCGGCGGCCAGCATGCCGTTTTCGAAACGCTGGTGCAGGCGCTTCACCCCAGCATCAAGCGGATATACCGTTGCTGGGGAGCCCGGTATCCATGGCGTCGCTGGGTCCGGCGCGGCCGCGGTGACACGCTTCAGATTGACAGTGCCCTGTGCGAACTCGCCAAGCAGATCGTCGGTAGCACCCCGCATCTCTTCGAAGAGGGTCATCCACTACCTCCAATGACCGAGTTGGCTTTCTCCTCCGATCTGCTACTCAAGGGTGCGAGAGGTCGGATGAACACAATCATCGCATTCTTAATCGCCATTGGCGCACCCAGCGTGATTGCCGCAGTGATTGCTATTCTCCGCTACCTCGCATCCGGCACCCTCCAGAGCACGGTCGACTTCCTGGTGGTCGTGCTGCTGGTTTGCTTCCCGTTGGTCTTTTACCAACAAGGGTTGGCTGGGATTTACGGGATCTCTGCGAACACCTTTCACGAAGGGCTTCAGCAAGTAGGCATTCTTTCCGGAGCTCTCGCCATCTTCATGATCGGCTGGTCGATCTATTGGCTTGAGGTCGAGTACAGCCGTTATCCAACAACTAATGATATATCTGTGAGGAAAGCCATCGCTTGGAAATGGCGCCTGGCTCTTGCTGCGACCGCTGCCCTATGGGGAATGCACGTGCTCGCCGCGCTCAACGGAGGAGGGTTGCCATCCCTATGGTAAGCGAAACTACCATGCTGGAAGTCCTGGTCTGGCTTCTGTTCCTGTTCATTGGGTGCTACGTCGTTCTCCTGACGATCTTCGCGATCAGCGACAAGACGATCGGCACTGATCTCGCACCGTACCCGCTTGCGTTTCTGGTTAGGCGTGGCGAAGCGAGGCGTCAGCGATAACTCCACAGCCCGGGCTACACCGCTTGCATGCCAACGCCGGCCATCTCGGGCACTAGTCGATGCCCCGGCTTCCAAGGACTTTTCGCGCATCCCGGCCTGCTGGTCAAAGCCGGTAATGATGATCACCGGAACACCTGGTCTGTTCGTGCGCATGCGAAGAACACGCCGAGCCCTTTCGGCCCGGTATATGCAGATCCATCAACACGCAACTTGGGGTAGTGCTGTTTAGATTCGCCAATTGTGAAGGTCGCATTCCCAAAGCGAGTCGAATCCGGTAGGCCGATTTCGCGTAGTATTGTACCCACATGGATCCCGACGATCTCAAAACGGCAGTGCGGATCCATAGGGCTACTTCATTGTTACCCGACGCGTATCATAGCGGGCGACGAGAACGAGGGCCAACGATTTGGCTAGTTTCGCGTCACGACCTGAATATAGTTCACTGTCTCTAGTGGCAGTTTCTTACGTTGACCGAACATACATTTTTCGCCGCAGTTGTAACCGGTCAGAGTCTCTTTGACATCCCCACCTGATAATCTGAGCAGGTGTTTGAGTTCCTTGACGCCAGCCTCCGCCCCAGTGCGACAGTTGATTAGCTGCCTAGTCGAGTAACCGTGTTTGGCACCTGTACGCGGCATAACCTGCATCACACCGAGGGCACCGGCGGACGATTTAGCACCACAGTTACCGCGTGATTCCTGTTTGGCCACTCGCAGGGCCAGATGCACTGGTACTCGGTGTATATTGGCCGCACGTATGACTTCTTGATATCCGGGTTTCCCAATATCTATACCAGACACATGGTGGAGAGACTGGGATAGTGTGGGGGTGCCGACGTTACTGATACCGAACAGAGAGGACGGTCGCCACTGTTCCTCCAGCGGGGTATGCCCGGTGTAGGCTCTATTGACCGTCTTAGTTTGCGTCGTCTCTGAGAAGATTTTGGATCTGGCCTTGGGCTTCTGTCTTGGCTTGTCGACTGATACTTTTATTTCCTTGCGCTTGTCGTAGCGTGGTTCTTGAAATTCCAGTTCCTGGATTTCATCCACCCTGGAGAAGATAACTGGAATTGGAACCTGTGGATCGATAGTGCCGAATTGTCTGCCTGGACCGAACCTGGCGACGATGGGTGCGGCTTGGTCACCTAATCGTTCGTCTGGATCGAACCTGGCGAGGATAGGTTTAAGTGGGTCACCCAATCGTTCGCGCTTGATCGATTGTGTGTGTTGGGTTGAGGGTTGGAGTCGTGCCCCGGTGTCTGGGTACGGACAGCTCAGTAGTGAAGCGAGCAGACAGACAGCTGCCGACATTGATGATGTCCCACCTAATTAGATAGTCACCCTCTCCGGTACCCTCTCTCCTGCCGTCTCGGGCAGAATCAGATGTCAAATTTCCATGAAAAGTCCCAAAGACAAAGCGCAAAGCTTACGCCATGAGGCGCCGCTGCGCGGAATTGGCCAAGCCTGTGGCAAAGAAGGAACAGCGAGAGGTGCGACTCGCTTCGCGTCACCAGTTGATACAGAGTACGCGGTGGATGCGGGGAGACATTCTGACCGTAGAACGTCTTCACACAACTTATCGACCAGCCTACACCTGCGTCGCGCACGTCACTGCGCAGTCAGGAAACTACCACCGGTATGCCCAAAGGCGTGCGATCGTAGAGGTCAATGATATTGTCATCGTCAAGCGGATGCACCCGTTCGACACTGCTGTGCCAATCAGCCATGGCTCGTTTGTACCGTGTGTATCCGAAACTTCGTGTCGCGTACGCCCCGGTAGAGATAAAGCGCACGAGCCCCAAGCGGGTTGTTCGGCCCCGCCAGGACCCCGTCCGCATATTGCAGCAAGGGTGGCTTGCGCTTCATCATGCTGGTCGTGGGTGTCCACGGGAGCCAGATTTCTTTGCGACCAACGATCGCCCGGCCTATGAACGTGAGAGCCTCCTCGCCCATGGCAACGCAGTAGCGCGTTGCCCAACCATCCCCC
>NZ_FOSL01000078.1 GCF_900114255.1 Neomesorhizobium albiziae
TCCGTCCCTGGCCGAGCAGTTCGAAATCCTCGCCGCCTGATTGACCTCGCACCAGCGCCTCTCTGTGCCCCTATTCAGCCGTTGCAACAAAACCCAAACTTATCGTTGCTGACCGTACTCTCAACGCTATGCCCTCGACCGGATCGGAGCGGGCTCTTCCTCCCTTCCCGGGGCTTCTCCCGTCGCTGCGCTCCGGTCGAACGTTGCTGCCATCTCGGCGCGATAGCCGTGCCAAATGGAAGACCTGCGCCAATCACGCCTTTCCCGAGTTTTTGGTCAAGTCGCGCCAGCAGCACCTGTGCGGACTTCCGCACGACTGCCTTCACCTTGCGGCCGAATTTGGCACCAAAGTTCGCCAGTCGGTCTGAAGAATGCGGTGGCAGAAGACAGGACTGACAAGGGCGCCTTCCAGCACGCCTGTTTCGCGAGTCGCCTCCCCGATCGACGAGTGCCATCGGCAGCGATTGCGGCTCCTGCCACTAGACCAGTGAGGCGATGTGAACGGCACGGCCGCGCTATACGCTCGCCATGGTCAGCGCGCTTTCTGCCGTTGGAGATCCACCTGCCGAAAAATGCCTGATGGAAATCCATCAGGGGCGCCGAGTTTCCCTTCACAGATGAAAGGATAGCTCGATTGACTATCCTCCCTCGGCCACGCTTCATTGAGGAAAATCAAGAGGTGATGCAGGAGGCTGTCAGGTTTGCCTCTTCTCCAGATCGCCATGATAAGGGCATCGATGACCAACTGGGCCGTCATCTCTGCCTTCATGGCCCATTCGACGACACGCAGGAGAAGGTTGATGACAGTGGCAACGCAGAGCCAACGTTCGGCCGCTGCAGATGTAGGTGAAGTCGGCAATCCACTTCTGGTTCGGAGCCGGGCGCCTCGAGCGCGCAGGTCGATGACGTTGTCCGACACGGCCGCTCGCCCGCCGGTGTCCTTTGGCAATCCGCGGCGCCCCGGCCGGGCACGGAGTCCATTCTCCCGCATCAGCCGCTCGATAGGATGCAGCCCGCAGGAAAGACCCTTTGCCAAAACGTCGTGCCAAATAAGTGCGGTCGTTGCTCTTGAAGCTGCGGTCGATCACGCCCAGCAGCACCTCGTCTTGTCGGGACGGGGCGCTGGGGATGCGGTTGAGCCAGGACTTTGGAGCGCTTTCCATCCGACGGATTGCTGCAGTTTCAGCTTGAAGTGTCGGCTTCGCAATAAAATCGGCGGATGCAAAACACGCCGGCTGCGGTTTCGAACAAAATTGGGGTTTGAATCGTACGCAACGTCAAATTGCAACATTCTAAAGGAGCCGTGATGGGTCTATGGCCGTGCCACGCTTTTAACAAGTGAGGATTGCGATGATTCAGCCTGTTAGGCTCACCCTGCTCGAGGTTGTCCGTTCTCGAACACTCCCCATACGGACTGTTAGGGAAGTGTTTTATGCGCCCGACGGTTCCCGTCGGCCACCTGCAGCCGGAAGAGGCGAGCAGTTCGAGAATAGGCCAGATGTCTTCCGCGGCCGTTGCGGGACGGAAAGCGAGCTCGGTCCAAGTTCGGAATTCGATGCCGCGTGAATTTCCTCAGAAGATGTCGAATGCAGGGTGCGAAACCACGTGAGTCAAATTCGATGACGATGCCACCGGGACCGATCCGCCAATTGCAGGGTCGGGGAGCGTCGGACGTAATCAAATGCCGGGACGATGGCCTTCGGACTTATCTCACGATCGATCGCGACGTCTTTCGTCTCGGCGAGCCGCAATGGCTTGGCTCAACCTGCGCTTGTCTAGGAGAAATCCTCCAGCGTTAAGCTACTCGACAGAAAACAGTCATTCTCTTGCACAGCGATGATAAGAGCCCAAATGCGAACGTTACTAGTTGATCATCATGCGGACTTTACGCGCGCCGTGCAACGAGTGCTCTCGGATTACGGTTTCGCCGTTGATGTGACACGTACTCTCGATGAGGCGACTGCAGCTCTTGAGTGCGCGAGCTATGACGTTCTCGTGGTCGAGTTGGCCCTGCCAGATGGGGACGGCCTGGACTGGCTGAAGCAATTAAGGCGCAACGAACGCTCAACTCCTGCCATCATGGTGAGCAGCCTGAACGACCTCGATAAACGGATCGAAATTTTCAATGGCGGCGCGGACGATTTCCTGCCCAAGCCCGTGTCTTATCAGGAGCTCATCGCCCGGATGCGAGCCATTCTACGGCGGTCAACGCAGATGACTGACCCCATTGTTACATTTGGGAATCTCAAGTTCGATCCGGTCGGCCGGCAAGTATTCGTTGGTGGCCTGCCGCTAAAAATCGCGCGCCACGAAGTACGCATTCTTGAGCATCTGCTCAGCCGCGCACGCCGAATCATACCGCGCGCGTCACTGGAGCAACGGCTCTATGCGTTCGACAAGGAGGTCTCGACCAATGCGCTTGAAGTCGGAATCTATCGCTTACGAACGCTTTTGAGCCAGTCCGGTGCGACGGTACGGATCAAGACTGTGCGCGGTATCGGCTATATCCTTGAATTGAATGCCGCATCGCAATCCTCCGTAAAGCTTTCAGCTACTTAAAAGTTCTGTGCTTCTGCGCCGATGGTTGCGCCGAGTCTGATGTCGGTCAGGCGCGACAGCCCTCGCCACGATGTTGCCCGGTGAAATGCGCCCTAGGTGGTGTGGACTCTTGGGATTCCCAAGGCTGAGCAAATCAGATTCAAGGCTGTCTTTTGGAGGCAGCCATGGGTGTTCTCGACCGTCTGAT
>NZ_FOSL01000079.1 GCF_900114255.1 Neomesorhizobium albiziae
TGCGGATTCCGACGTGAAGTCGGCCGCCATTCCGATCAAAGACCGGCCACCATTCCGATTTGAAGCCGGCCACCGTTCCGATCAAAGACCGGCCAGTTTTCGGCACTGAAGATTACCTCCTGGGTCAGCAACTTTGGCATCAAATGCCCCGCCGTAAACGGGGAGATTTGGATGCCGGCGAAGAGAAGGCTGACCATGAGACAACTGAGACAAATGCTTCGGCTTGCCGGAAGCGGGACGAGCTCCCGCGAGATAGCAGTCATGTTAGGGATAGCGCGCAGCACCGTGCAGGATAACCTGCAGCGTGCGGCAGCAGTTGGATTGAGCTGGCCGTTGCCGGGCGAACTGACCGACGATGCGCTCGAGCACAAGCTTTTCAGCCGCAACGGCGTCAGGCAGGGCACACGGCGGCGCACCGAGCCGAACTGGGCCGATCTTGCGGTCGAGCTCAAGAAGCCCGGCGTCACTTTGCTCATCCTCTGGGAGGAGTATCGCGGGTCGCATCCCGAAGGCTACGGCTACAGTCGCTTCTGTGAACTCCTGCGGGGATTCCAGCAGCGACTGTCACCGACAATGCGTCAGGAGCACGCCGCGGGCGACAAGGTCTTCGTGGATTATTCCGGCAAGAAGATCCCGATCGTCGACCGCAAGACCGGCGAGATCCGCGAGGCGGAGATCTTCGTGGCGGTGCTGGGCGCCTCCAGCTACACCTTCGCGGAGGCGACCTGGACGCAAACGCTGCCCGACTGGATTGGCTCGCATGTCCGGATGTTTCGGTTTTTTCACGGCGTTACCAGACTCGTGATTCCCGACAATCTGAAGTCGGGGGTCAGTCGCGCCAGCTTCTACGATCCCGAGATCAACCGCAGCTACGGCATGATGGCATCCCATTATGGCGTCGGCGTTCTTCCGGCACGGCCGCGACGGCCGAAGGACAAATCGAAAGTCGAGAACGGAGTGCGTTTCGCCCAGTCCTGCATTCTGGGGCGGCTGCGCAATCAGACTTTCTTTTCGCTGGCCGAGGCCAATGCCGCCATTGCCCAGGCACTCGATCGCATCAACGACCACGTCATGCGCCGGCTGGGCCTCAGTCGCCGGCAGCTCTTCGAGACCGTCGAGCGACCGGCTTTGGCCAGTCTTCCACCGGAAGATTACGAGTTTGCCGAATGGCGTTTGGTCCGCGTCTCGACGGATTACCACGTCGAGTTCAAGACCTTCTTTTATTCCGTGCCCCACGCCCTCATTCGGCAGCAGGTCGATCTGAGAGCGACCGCGCGCACCATCGAGATTTTCCATCGCGGCAAGCGCGTCGCGGTGCATCAGCGCCGATATGGAGGTCTTCGCCATGGAACCGATCCGGACCACATGCCCAGTTCACACCGGCGCTATGCCGAGTGGACACCGGAGCGCTTTCGACGCTGGGCCGCGTCCATCGGGCCACAGACGGAAGGCCTGATCATCGCAATCCTCGCCAACCGTCCGCATCCCGAGCAGGGCTTTCGAACATGTCTGGGCATCCTACGCCTGTTTCGCGACATCGATCGCAATTGGGCCGAAGCCGTGTCGGCCCGCGCTGTCGAGATTGGTGGCCTGAACTGCAAGAGCATTGCTTCGCTCATCGCCAACCACAAAGCCGTACGTCAATCCGGCGAACCAACCGCCATCATCGAGCACGCCAATCTGCGTGGCCCTGATTACTTTCATTGAGGAGATCCACCAGTGCTAATCAATCCCACCATCGACATGCTGCGAGAGCTCGGTCTTTACGGCATGGCAACCGCTTTCCAGGAACTCGACGCACAGTCCGAAGCGCGCGGCCTCGAGCACGGCGAATGGCTTGCCATGCTGCTCGAACGCGAGACGACCATGCGCCGCCAGAAGCGTTTCGAGGCTCGCGCCAGGGCTGCCAAGCTACGCCATGACGCGCAGATCGAGAATGCCGACTTCCGCGCCCCACGCGGCCTCGACCGCAATCTGTTCATGGCGCTTGCCGGCTGCGACTGGATCAGAAAGCATCACGGTCTTCTTGTCACCGGGCCAGCCGGTGTCGGCAAAAGCTGGCTTGCCTGCGCTCTCGGCCACAAGGCATGCCGCGAAGACTTCTCCGTCGCCTACCACCGGGTTCCCCGGCTGTTCACCGCCCTCTCGCTTGCAAGAGGCGACGGGCGATACGGCAGGATCCTCAAATCTCTTGCCAGGACCGACCTGCTGATCCTCGATGACTGGGGACCGGAAAAACTCAATGACGACCAACGCCGTGATCTTTTGGAGATCATTGAGGATCGCTACGAACGACGCTCAACCATCGTCACAAGTCAGGTCCCCGTGGATCGCTGGTGGGAGATTATTGCAAACCCCACGCTTGCCGATGCCATCCTGGATCGCCTCGTTCACAACGCCTATCGCATCGATCTCACCGGTGAAAGCATGCGAAAACAGCGCCCGCCAATCGCACCCGAAAAGACCGAAGCTTGACCTGAAACAAAACACGACCCAAACATCAACAAGACCCAGGATCAGACTGGAAACTGGCCGGCTTCAAATCGGAATGGCGGCCGGAATGAAATCGGAATGACCGGCCGGCTTCAAATCGGAATCGGTGGCCGGCTTCATCGGAATACGCA
>NZ_FOSL01000080.1 GCF_900114255.1 Neomesorhizobium albiziae
GGCGGACTGGGCTCATAATGCCCGTTATCAGGATGGCGAGGCAAAGAAGATTGTCCGTTACGCCTTTCATCCGCGTTCGGGCGGGGAGATTTTCGTTACAGGCCGTCAGCGTTATTGCGGTGAGCCGGCCTATGTCGGGCGACAACCGGATGGCAGCCTGGCGCTGATTCCAATCTGGATGACGGAAGAGATCGCCCTGACGATGGCGGTTCGCGAGGCGCCCCGTTTTCCCCTTTCATGCCTGCGCGACCTGCGCCGCGAGGTGGATGCAGGTCTACGTTTTCTGCAGAGCGACTCACGCCAGCCAGGAGACGACCATGCAGCGCAGGCAATGCCGAACCGACCAGCCAGACCTGTTTTCCACGAAGGCTCCGCCATCGAGTCTTCCAGGCGAAGTCCGGGAACGCACCCTCCTGCTGATCGAGACCTTGCTGAGGGAAGCGGTGGTGAGCCAGACGGGACGGGAGGCAGATCATGAAGATCACCGCTGAACATCTCGCGCGCGGCGCCTATGTCTATGTCCGGCAGTCGACGGCCGATCAACTCGTCAACAATCCCGAGAGCCGGCGACGCCAGTATAGCCTTGCCGAGCGAGCGCGGACCCTCGGCTGGAGTGATGCCATCATCATCGATGATGATCTCGGTCGTTCAGGGTCTGGCATCAGCCGTCCGGGCTTTGAGAAGCTTCTGGCGGCGATCTGCGAAGGTCGGGTTGGTGCGGTCCTCGCCATTGAAGCTTCCCGGCTGGCCCGCAATGGCCGGGACTGGCATACGCTTATCGAGTTTTGCGGCCTTGTCGGAACGCTCATCATCGATGAGGACGGCATCTACGAACCGCGTCATCCCAACGACAGGTTGCTGCTCGGCATGAAGGGCACGATGAGCGAACTGGAGCTTTCGATCCTGCGGGCCCGCTCGATCGAAGCCCTGAAGCAGAAGGCGCGACGGGGCGAACTTTTCCTGACGGTGGCGATCGGTTACGTCAAGTCGGGCCGGAACCGGATCGAGAAAGACCCGGACCTGCGGATCCGCGAGGCGATCGATCTTGTCTTCCGGCGTTTCGACGAACTGCAGAGCATCCGGCAGGTGCATCTGTGGCTGCGCAGCGAGGGCATTATGCTCCCTGCCGTAAACTACACGCGCGCGGCGGACAGGGCGATCGTCTGGAAGCTGCCCGTCTACAATACGGTGCACCACATTCTCACCAACCCGATCTACGCCGGCGCCTATGCGTTCGGGCGAACCTGCAGCAAAGTCACCATAGAGGCCGGACGCAAACGGATTTTGCGTGGGATCAGGCGCGATCGCGCCGACTGGGAGGTCTTGCTCATCGACCATCACGAAGGTTACCTGAGCTGGCACGATTTTGAGAGGAATCAGCGCCTGATCACGGACAATGCCACAAGCAAAGGCTTGGTGCCGCGCGGTGCTCTTCGCCGGGGCGAGTTGCTGCTCGGCGGTCTCTTGCGCTGCGGCCATTGCGGCCGCAAGCTGCATGTCTCCTATTCCGGCAGCAACGGCAATACGGGGCGCTATCATTGCCGCGGAGCGCAGCTCAACCACGGAACCGACCCGTGCATTGGCTTCGGATCGTTGCGGGTCGATCAGGCGGTCAGCGCGGAGGTTCTTCAACGCCTTCAACCGCTCGGCATCGAAGCGGCGATCAAGGCCATCGAGACCTCCACCGTGCAGGCTGGAGAGAAGCGGCGCCATGTGGAGCTCGCACTCGAGCAAGCACGTTATGAAGCCGCCCATGCACGCCGCCAGTATGACGCCGTCGACCCGGACAACCGGCTTGTAGCAGGCGAACTGGAGCGGCGCTGGAATGCCGCGCTCGTAGCCGTCCGCGAGCGTCAGGACGAGCTTGACGCGCTCGACCGCCACAAGCCTGAGGCTCTGGGAGACGAGGAACGGCGGAGCCTGCTGCGCATGGGCGCCGATCTCGAACTGGCATGGCATCATGCCAACGCCACCGCCACCACGCGCAAGCGGATCATCCGTGCCGTGATCCGAGAGATTGTCGTCGCCATCGAAGACGACCACATCAAAATGCTGGTGCATTGGCAGGGCGGCGACCATACCGCGCTTTCGGTCAGGAAGAACAAGGCAGGCCATCACCGTTGGGGCGCCCCGCCGGACATCGAGGAACTGATCCGTGCCCTGGCACGCCAATTGCCGGATAGAGCGATCGCATCGCTTCTCAACCGGCTCGGCAAAACCACGGGTCGTCAGAACGGATGGACGCAGTCCCGTGTCTGCACTTTCCGCAACCAGCACGACATCGCCGTCTACAAAAAGGACGAACGGTCGGAGCGCGGCGAGTATACATTGCAGGAAACGGCTGCGAGGCTCGGGCTGCGGCCAATGACCGTGCTGCGCATGATCCGCGCCGGCGATCTGAAGGCCGAGCAGTATTGCAAGGGTACGCCCTGGATCATCCGTCATGAAGATATCGAGCAACTCGATATCCAGCACCATTCCGGCAGCAGCGGACACAGTCCATTATCACAATCACAGGATCAGCAGATCCAGCTTTTTCAATAACATAGCGAGGTGTGCATTATGTCGTGGGATCGG
>NZ_FOSL01000081.1 GCF_900114255.1 Neomesorhizobium albiziae
TGGAATGCGAGTTGTCGAACAATCAAGAATGCCCGAGATCGCCAGGTCACCGGAGGCAAGCGAGGTTGTCGCGGCCCTCGGCGAGCGGCCGATCGTGCTCGTCGGCATGCCGGGCGCGGGAAAATCCAGCATTGGCCCAGCCCTTGCCAAGCGACTGCGGCTGCCCTTCATTGACACCGATCAAAAAATCCAGAAGAAGGCCCGTAAGTCGATATCGTCGATTTTCAACACCGATGGCGAGGAGGGTTTCAGGAAGCTCGAAGCGACGGTAATCGAACGTGTGCTCGAGCAAGGGCCCGCGGTGATCGCGACAGGTGGCGGCTCGTTCTTGCATGAGCAGACCCGGCGCCTCGTCGGCGAGAAAGCGATCTCGATCTGGCTCGATACTGACCTGGACATCATCCAACGTCGCCTTAGTAGCGATACCGAGCGCCCGCTGCTGCAAGGCCCCAACCGGGTTCAGACAATCACCGAACTGTACAGCGAGCGCAAAGCGTTTTATGCACAAGCCGATATCACGATCGTCCCGCCCCACCAAAAAGACAAAAAGAATGCAGATCCCTGCGTGAGGGCGCTGCACGCCTATCTTCGCGCCGCTGCAGCCGCGGACCGCAGCCCCTCGAATGTCGCGGGTGCGGCACAATGAACCAGTTAGCGAACTCAGCCACAGTCGAGGTCGTCCTCAGCACTGGCCGGCGTCAGGGCTGATTGGACCAAATTTGCTTGATCCAGTGATAGTGTCCTGAAGGTTCTACAAAAGCTCTGAAGAGAGGCCGGTGTCAGACTGCACTTAACATGCCCTTTGACGGTGACGTAGAGATCAGGAACAATTCCGTCGGCGTCGTTGTATTCGATGCGGGCGGATTCGAGCTTGATGTCGGTCGCGCCGGGGAGCGCCCTTTCCACCGCATCGTGGATTGCGATCCGCTTCGGAACCACCAGGGTCAGGCTGTCCGCGACGATCTGTTTTGCGAGCTTGTGGAGCGCCGTTTCGGGGGCGCCACCGCAAGCAGGACCGTAGGGAGCAAAATGAGGGACGACCTTGACGGCCTTCGTCCTGGCAACGAGTCGCCTATCACAGCCCGGACAGATGCAACCGCATTTCAGCCCACGCTCGACCTCTAGGATGTGAACCATCGAACCATGTCAGGCGAAATGAGAAATTGACCCCCCCTATTGCCTCATCGAAGAATGTTACCGAACGATGTGACGGGTTGAAGAAGCGGGGATATCGCTATCCAATCGCCATTGATGGTCTCAACGGCTGTCTCCTTACGCCAGGCTTTCACCGCTATTTGCACCGTCCGCAGGCTTTTGTTCGTGAACCGTGTCTGATCGACGTTTATCAGCCGCTGTAGCACGAGGGCTGCCGAGAGTGTCGGCTCGGCCTCCAACCAGGCCCGAATCTGAGCCTCATAGGGCTCAAGCATGCTCGGTCTCTTCGGATAAGGCTTTGTCCGCCGATAAGGCCTTTTATGGGTGGGTCGCACCTCACCACCCTGCCAAGCCGTCTTCAGATTTGCGGTGAAGCGCTGCAGATCGATGACAACCGGTTCCTGTGGCGTTGCTTGCACTCCACGACGATCGACGCGTGTTCCCAAATCTTCCTGTGCCGCACGGATGGCGGCGAACAGCATCACCGGATCTGCCGTTGCGAGCATCGTACGCAGCCGCTCCTTGTCGACCTCGGCCACCTCGGGGTGAGCCAAAACGCGCGCGACCGGCGGCGCGGGCGGATGATACCGCTTGATTACACGCGCGCCGATACGAGTCTTCTCCCGCAGCTTGAATGACGGCTGGAAGAGATTGCCGTGCAGCCGCACCGCGTCATAGAGACGAACAAGCGCCGCCGTGGCGTCGGCACCCACGAACCTGCCATAGCCGACCAGCCGTCGAACGATGGCACCGTTCTTCTGCTCGACCCATGCCTGATCATTCTTCCGATAAGCACGGGAACGCGTAACTTCCAATCCTTGACTTCGGCACCACGAGACCACGAGGTCGTTCATGAAGGCGCTGTCATTGTCAAAGTCCACGCCCTGCAGCGGAAAGGGAAACAGCGACCTGGCCCACTTGATGGCAGCGATCACAAGACCGCTTTCTCGCGTCCGCACCGGCACGCACTCGGTCCAGCCTGTTGCGATATCGGTCAAGACCATCGTTTGCACAAAGCTACCGGACGAAGAGGTGCCGGAATGGGCAACGAAGTCGACCTCGACATATCCGGGCGGCGGGCAGGCACGGTGTCGATCCAGCGCCCGGACAGATCGGCAAGGGCGGACAGGTTCGTTTCTTGGGTCAGCCCCTCGGTCTCACCATCTGGCTGGTCTACGCCGCATTGTGCGTCACAGCCCGGCCCCCACGATCCAGCAGGGCGGGATCGTGCGCCAGCCGATCTGCGTCGTTCACACCCTGGTACCCGGGCAGTCGTCCGAACACGGATTGGCAAAGCTGCCCGATCAGCATGTGGCGGC
>NZ_FOSL01000082.1 GCF_900114255.1 Neomesorhizobium albiziae
CGGACCACTCTCAGACACCAACTGTCCGATCAAGTACAAACTTCTACATTTTAGTCAATGCGCGTTACGCCAAGAACGTGCCCGGGCGCAAGACAGATGTGAGCGATGCCGCATGGCTGCGCCAGCTCCATTCCTACGGTCTGTTACGCGGCAGCTTCCGCCCTGATGCCGAGATCGCAACCCTACGCGCCTATCTGCGTCAGCGGGAGCGGCTCGTGGAATACGCAGCCGCCCATATCCAGCACATGCAAAAGGCTCTGATGGAGATGAACCTGCAACTTCATCACGTTGTCTCCGACATCACCGGCGCGACCGGGATGCGGATCATCCGAGCGATTGCAGCGGGCGAGCGCAATCCCGACGTTTTGGCGGCTTACCGCGATGTGCGCTGTCATTCCTCTATCGAGACGATCCGCGCTGCACTGGTGGGCAACGACCGGGACGAACATATCTTCGCCCTGACCCAGTCGTTGGAGCTCTACGACACCTACCAGGCCAAGATGCTCGACTGCGACCGCAAGCTGGAATCCTTGATAGCGGCGCTGACCGACGAAGAGGCCAAGCCGGTCCGCAAGCTATCCAGGCCACGAGTGAAGACCAAGCAGGTCAACACACCGTCATTCGATGTCAGGGCTGCACTATACGGTGTCCTGGGAGTTGATCTGACCGAGATCCATGGGCTGGGTCCGTCCCTCGCATTGAAGCTCATCGGCGAGTGCGGGACGGATCTGAGGGCGTGGCCGAGCGCCAAGCACTTCACCTCCTGGCTGTGTCTCGCGCCCGGTAACAAAATCTCCGGCGGCAAGGTGCTCTCTTCGCGCACGCGGAGATCATCCAGCCGGGCAGCAGCCCTGTTACGGTTGGCCGCCACGACCATCGGGCGGAGCGATACGGCGCTCGGTGCCTTTTATCGTCGGCTGTCCTCTCGTGCCGGCAAGGCGAAGGCCGTGACGGCAACCGCCCGCAAAATTGCGGTCCTGTTCTACAACACCCTCAGGCACGGCATGACCTACAGGGACCCGGGTGCCGAACGCTATGAGGAACAGTATCGCAGCCGTGTCCTCGCCAATCTGAAGCGACGCGCCAAATCGCTCGGCTTCGTTTTGCAAGCCGTTCCATGCGAGACCGAGGCGGCTGTTTCTTAGGAAAGCCGCGCGGTACTTTGCCAGGGAACCCGAGTGAAGTACCGCTTCATGAACGAGCACCGTTACGACTACGCGATCACTTTGATGTGCCGGGTCTTGCGTGTTGCCCGAGCAGGGTTCTACGCATGGCTGCACGCGCCTGTCAGCGACCACGCCAGAGAAGATGCCCGGCTACTCGATCTCATCCGCGCTTCCTACAGAGCAAGCCACGGAGTTTACGGCGCACGTCGCATATTCGGCGATCTTCGGGAAGCCGGCGAGATCTGTGGCCTCCATCGTGTTGAACGCCTCATGCGGGAGAACGGGATCAAGCCTGTGCGCGGCTACAAGAGGCCGCGGGCCATTCCTGGTCGGCCCTCCATCATCGCTCCTAATCGTCTACAGCGAGAATTTACCGTCGATGCGGCCAACAAGGTCTGGGTGACCGACATTACCTACGGTGCGCCTCGTCCCGGATGGTCCGGGGTGCATATGACTGGAATGCATTGAGAAAGGAGGATTTGAAGAATGCCCTGCTCCCTGCTGTGAGGGGGCATGAGCCCAAGCGGCGGTGACCTGTCGTCAACTGGCAGGGTGACGTAGCCCGCAGGTAAAGGGAATTGAGGCGAAGCCGTTACGCCGAGATGGTTCCCGAGGCTGTAGCACTGGAAGGTTGAGGAACACGAACCGGTTAATCCGCATCCGAGGGCTGAAATGTCGCCTTCGCCTACACGGCTTAACAGGCGGAATGCCGATGAGGTCGCCGGAGACGTACGTCGGCGGCATCCGAATGTGGGCGTACATGTAGGTCGCCTGCAGGGAGCCATGGGAAGAACACAGCCAGACCATGGCAGAGGCATCGACTTGCGGGACGCAAGGACAAGGACTGCGACCGGCAACCTCCCCAGTGCGTGGAATGTCCAGCATATGAACGAGGGAAGGCATGATGGAATGCCCACGATGTTCTGCGTCGCAAGGGAGTTGACCCTGATGTCCATCATGCTGGCGGAGTTCCCGTAGTAGTCCGCGGCAGGGAAAGCCTGCCACATGGCGAAGGGGAACAGTTCAATCTGCTTGGAGTGCAAATTACCTG
>NZ_FOSL01000083.1 GCF_900114255.1 Neomesorhizobium albiziae
GCGTCATCTGTTCGTGGCTAAGCCAGTGTCCGTTGATGATGACTGCAGGCTAATTTCGTTAACCTTGAAAATCTGTTACCGCAAGCGGCCAATTCTTCACTCACGTCGTTTCCTTGAATGAAAGGCACGGGTTCTTGCGGCGAAGCTCACATTACCGCCGCGGTAGGACCTCGCCGAATGGAGATGTGTCATGAGATTCTTTTCACGCTCACGCGGCGGAAGGCACAGCCGATGAAACAAGCGCTAGCCCGAACATCCACATCTAGCTCGAAAGCGGTTGGCGTACCCCTCTCAAATCTCATTCTTCGTAATGATGGGGGTCGCGTGTTCGAGTCACGAGCGGCTTCAAAACCGCCGAGCTACATCACCTTGTGGGACACGACCCTTGAAATCATTCTGAGATTTTTGTGGACTTGATGGACCCGAGCCTCCCAATCGGTAGCCATGAGCCGGCTGCCTGCGACATAGGAGAAGGGGGCGCCCTCATCGGTTGCCTCAAGCAGTACAATCCGGAGCTGCTCAGCCGCCGGCCCAGTGAAGGCGTTACTTTAGCGCTCGCGCCCCAAAGCGGCACCTACCCTCTCCATCTCAAGGCAGCAATCTCGGCAGCCGGTTTTCTGCGACGGGATCGCATTTACGGGATGTGACATGCACGCGGGCGCACGGGATCGACCGTCAGAGGTACCCCTTTTGCTCGCCGTTCCACCTCCCCGTCCCCGCCAATGGAGGCCAAGTTTCGTCAGGCAGGGAGGTCTGGGCATTCTGGGAGGAAACATTGCGATCAAGGTGGGCCTTTGCGTCGAACCGAGTTCGTCTCAGCGTATGGATTACCTTGTCGATATCTTCCGGGTGGACGTCAGTACCGTCGGCGATCAGGAAGGCCATTATGTAGTTGAGTTTCTCGGTGGCTTCCTCGCTGTTCGCGGGCACCGCATCGATCAGGCGCAGTGCTGCTCGCCGCTGCAGCCATCTTGCCGCGCTAAGCCCAAAGCCAAGGCCGCGTGCTATCAGCCCGTTGCGACTGCGAGCCTGCAAAGGAGCGGCCAGCGCCAAAGCCCAACGCCGACGACGACGATGGCTGGCGATCATCGTTGAGATGTTTGATCTGAATACCATCATGGATACGTGTTCTTGCAGCCCCGTGTTGACCGGCATGTCTTTTCGTTGATTGGTAATGAGTTCGTTGGGACGTGACTGCTGATTTTAGGGAGACTGCCACTGGAGGATGTTCGGTCTTTTGTCCCGATGTTGTCCTGACCGCACATCGTCGATGACCTGCGCCGAAAATGCCCTCTTAGCGCCGGCGTCGCGGTAAGAGGTGGCGACTCGGCGGCGCCGGTCGATGTGCAGAGTTCGGCGAGGGTGCACAAATCCACGACCCGCCCCACGGGATTGATTTGCTCTGGTCCACGTATGTGCGTGCGTCGGTGAGAAATCCGGCGTCATTGTGCTCGTCCTGTTCTATGGCACGAGCTCTGATAGGTCGGCGCAGAAACGAGCGGTATCCCCGAATCCCGGGATTGAGTAAGGACGTGGAGCAAAGATGGCCAGGATCAGCAGAAGCGGCACCACCGACTTTAGCTATTTGGCGTGACGCACCAGCTTGAATGCCTCTGTCCATATCCGGTAGCTGGCGTCGGTACCTTCGCTCCATGCAAGCATGGCGCACCAGGCGGCGACCGTTGGAGCCTTTGTCCCAAACCGCCTGCGCATCAGCACAGCCAGCACCTCGGCTCCCGCCCCTGCCCCGAC
>NZ_FOSL01000084.1 GCF_900114255.1 Neomesorhizobium albiziae
CGGACCACTCTCAGACACCAACTGTCCGATCAAGTACAAACTTCTACAGCTGAGGGCAATGCATCACCACAAAGGCGACGATGTCGGTCGCGGCCAAACCCGCAAGGTCCAAGGCCCGCCCATCGGACGACAATCGATGACGCAGAAAGGGGCTCACCATCTGGGCATAGACATCGGCGGTCGCTTTCCCCAAACCGCGCTCAATCGCCAGATAACGTTGGTACCGTTCAAGAAGCTCATCTGCCGGATCGTCGGGTGCACGGGGTGACGGCAGCACCACGCCGTGAGACTGCAAATAGGCCAGTATGGGCCGCAACGCTTTGATCGAGCGGAGTTGCCGGCCAGCGGCACGACGGGTACGGACAAACCGATCGACCTCGGTCGCACCCAGGTCCTCCACGCCCATGCCCTCCAATGCGAGCCAGCGGCTTAATCGCGCCAGCAGCCGCATCTGCTCGCGGGCGGAAAGCGGCGTATAACCCTGTCGGGCGAGTTCGCCGGCAAACCCAGCCGCAAATGGGGCAAACGGGCCCCGAACCCGAACGCGAAACGGATCAATCGACATAAAAAAACTCCCCTTCTTGGCAAGAAGAGGAGTTTGCACCATCCGCCAGGCCGCCGTGATTATGCCGACCTCATCGCAGCGATCCCCGCCCCCAAAGCCGAATTCCAAGCCATGGTCGGCATAATCCGGACATCGGCATAATGAACCGTGCATCTTTGCACCGGCACCCCGTCCCACAGCGCGGCGATCGCCCTGTCCAGGCCAGGTGCGCCGTCGACGATGAGGAACTCGGGCCGGCGCAGGCCGCGCCCGACGAGATCGTCGAGAATGGCCCGCCAGGCCTCGGTCGTCTCGCCGCCCATATTCTTGACCGCGAGCAGGATCTTCTGGCCGTCCTCGCGCACGCCGATGACCACGAGCAGCGAGATGGAGGTCGCCTTGCGGTCGAGCCTGACACGAACCACCGTCCCGTCGAGGATCAGGCGCACGATCGGCTCGTCGGCCAGAGAGCGGGCATTCCAGGCGTCCCAATCCGTCTTCACCTTGCGCCAGGTGCGGCTGACGACGTCCTTGCCGATCGCGCCGCCGAACAGCGCGGCGAGCGCACGCCGCACGCGCCTGGTGTTCGTGCCCGCCAGGTAGCTCGACGCGATCAGCGCGTCGGCGGCCATCGTGCGCCGCTGATAGGCGCGCAAGGCCTTGCTCTTCCATTCCACCGTCTTGTCCTCGCCGGCCTCGAGGCGCGCCCGCGGAACCGTGATCTCGGTGGTGCCGAAGCTCCCTGTCAGCGTGCGCGTCCGGCGGCCGTGGCGGTGGCCGGCGACACCGGCGGTCTCATCACTGCGCGCCGCCGGCTGCCGGCCATAACGGGGACGGGCAAGCACCGCGTCCAGCTCGGTCTCGAGCATCGTCTCGATGAAGCCGCGCACCCGCTCGCGCAGGCCAGCTTCGATCGGATCAAACCAGTTGTCGAAAAGATAGCTCGTCGCCTCATCCCCAGGATGAACGGCTTCGGTATTCATGGTAGTCCTTGTCATGGCGTAGTCTCCTGTCCGGCGCTCTAACGCCGGATGATTCGAGGTTTCACACCCCGGAGACTACGCCAACTCCCAATTCCAACCACTCCCGCGACGGCACCGTCACCGCCATTGAGGAGCCTGAAAACTTCAAGAAGTCCCGCTCTGTTGGCGCCTGGCTTGGCCTGACGACTCGACGCTACCAATCCGGAGAGG
>NZ_FOSL01000085.1 GCF_900114255.1 Neomesorhizobium albiziae
TATTACCCTTTGAGACGCAAATCAAGCATAGAACGAGAGCGATCGAGCGCAATTGTCCGATCAAAGGTGAAGTTACCTTTTGCGTTCAGGGAGTAATCACACCACCCTGCGGAACGCCCTTCTTGCCGGAGGCTTTCAGCATCATCTTCAGCAGATGCATGATGTCCGCGTCATCAACCCGCTGCGCCACTTTCTCCAACAGCCGGTCATGCCGGACATTGTCAAAGTAGGCTCGCAGGTCAAAATCGAGCACCCGCGTTTTCCGCTGGACGATTGCTTCAGCCACGCGCTTGATCGCGTCATGTGCTGTCCGCTTGGGCCGGTACCCATACGACCCCGGTTGGAAGTCAGCCTCGAACACAGGCTCGAGGATGAGCTTGAGCGCCCCTTGCACCACCCGGTCGCGGATCGCCGGAATCGACAAGACGCGGATTTTGCCCCCGTCTTTCGGTATCCCGTGCTTCCGGGCCGGAAGGGGTTGGTAGGTGCGCTCGGTCAGTTCGTCCCGTAACTGCGCGAGGAGAGCGTCTACGCCTTGCGCTTCAATGGCCTCGAACGTGACCCCGTCTATGCCCGGAGCCCCATTGTTCGCTTTGGCCATGTCATACGCCGCGCGCAGCGTCTCCATCTTGCAGACATGGACGTACAGTCCCCAGAAACGCCAGGACGGTTCAGCCTTCGCCTTGACGTATAGTCTCCGCCTCAGGTCTTGCAAATCGATGGACGCCTTTGTCATCTCGTCCTTGCCTTCCTTACGTTAGAGACATCGCAAATGGCAGGGCCCCTTGGCTCCACGGACATTACTCCGCTTCATCGCTACTACGGACCCGGCCGCCACCCTCTCGTCTTCGGCCGACTTCCCGGTGTCGCCGGTTATACGGCCTACCTTGCTCCGGCGATTTCTCGCTGGGACGAGGAGGGCTTCTCCAGTTGCTTGGCATGTCCTTGTCACCGTGCCGTCGCTTCCACCCCACCGAGGTGAAACAGCCGTGTCAGTCAGTGTTCGGCTGCTCATGCTGCCTTCGCCCTTCGGTTGCGGGCTCGGCCCTCGGACTTACTCACTTTCGAGGCCACAACGCGTTCTCTTTTGATACGGCCCGGTGACTCGTAATCTCCCCCAGGGAGATTTTGTCGATAGGCTTCAAAGGTTCTGTTTCCATCCCCTCTGCTATCCGAACTACGGGGCTCTGACTTCTACCCCGACAGGACTGTCTCCTGCTGAACATGCTAGCCTTACCTGGACACACAGCCGGACGTGAGCGTCTCCACTCATCCGGCTCCTACCGTCCAGCCGTTGCCCGATACAGCAATCGCCAATGTGCAAACAGCGCTGGCTCCCGACGCCTTACGTGCTGGACCCGGTACCGCGCACGCCGACGATGGCGTCTCAGGCGGCGATATTTCGACATGGCCCAGCGTGCCAGGCGCAGATCGAGATGCATCAATGCTCGGGAAAGTGCCGATTTGTGGTAACGACCATAGTAGTTCATCCAACCACGAAGGATCGGATTGAACATCTTGGCCAGATCATTGATGCGCTTGTCGATACGGCGGTCAAGCTGCCAGTCCCGCATTGTCTGACGGATGGCTTTCGCGGCTCGGTTGCTGATACCTGGACTGAAATTGACGAAGGTCTTGCCCCACAGGGCTCCGAATCCAGGTTAACGGCGTAGGTCGCCGAGGATTGCGGCGAGGTATTTCGGATCC
>NZ_FOSL01000086.1 GCF_900114255.1 Neomesorhizobium albiziae
GGCCGGGCGCTGCGAACCCGAACCACTCCGCGCCCGGCCTCGGCTCAAGCCTCAGCCTGCGACACCGTCTGTCAGATTAAGTTTAAACTTTTACAACTAAAATGACCTCGAACCCGCGCTGCTCAAGAATCTCGTAGGCTGGGATCCAATAGACCCCGGTGGATTCCATCGCGACACTGGTCACGCCGCACGCTTTGAACCAGTCCGCCAGATCATGAAGATCCTGCGTAAATGTGCCAAACGCCCGCACTGGCGTGTCAGTGCGGGCCGGGTCGACCGCTGCCATGTGCATTTTTGATCCGATATCGATGCCAGCGGCACCGACCTTGACCAGCTTCAATCCCGGGCGCTCGCCGGTCGTCATCTTGGGCATCGCAAATCCTCCATCAAAATGTGGGCGGGAGGGTCTGGGCTATGCCTAGCTTCATCTTCCTAATCGGGATCGCCGTTGGAGCGGCGTCACCACTCTCAAGTTCGCATGAACCCATGGACCACGTTTTTTAACGGGGACTTCGCCTCCAATAAGCTGACGGCCGCTACCCTCCGAGGCGCGAGGGTAGCATGGCTGTTTCTACCGCGCGCAAGCGGGCAACGGCCCGTGACAGTTTTTTAAAAGATCCCGCTCCTCCTCCACTCGCCGCAGTTGCGCACGCAGGCGCAGGATCTCACTCTTGGCTTCAAGAAGATCTTTCGATTGCTGCTCCGACCTGTCAGGAGACACCGCCTTCACCCACTTATACAGGCTGTGCGCCGAGACGCCCAAACGCGCCGCGACATCCGGCACGCTATAGCCGCGTTCGACGACCTGCTTGACCGCTTCTTCCTTGAATTCCGGGGTAAACCTCTGCGTACTCACAAGCTGCCTCCTATGCTCAAAGGATAGGCGGGGCCTGTCTATCGCACCAGGGGCAGTCCAGTTAGCTTAACTTCGTGTCCGAAAAACCGGCAGCAGGCCACTCGTTCTCGCCTTTCTCGACGAACTCGAAGAGAAACGGAACAACTCCGTCGCCACGCGCAATGCCCGACTAGCCGCGATCCGATCTTTCTTCCACCAAGTCGCAGCCGCCGATCCGGCGTCCTTCGGTGTGTCGCACAACGCGTGCTGACGATTGCCATAAAAACGGGCGCACATCGAGGTGACGCACCATCTCATCAAGGCCGAAGTGGACGCCCTCATTGCGGCCCCCGATCAGAGGACGTGCCGTGGTCGGCGCGACCGCGCCTTTTTTGCTCTTCTTGGCACGGACCGGCGCTCGGGTCTCCGAAGCCACCGGCGTCAACACAAACGACCTTCAGTTGGAGCGGTCGCACCCGCAAGTGCTGCTGCGCGGCAAAGTGCGCAGAGACCGCGTCATCCCCATTTCCTCAGGATCTGGCGAAAGCACTGACGGCTCTGATGGACGAACATGGAATCGCCAATCCTGAGCCGCGACCGATATTTGTCGGCGCCCGCAACGAGCGCCTGACGCGCTTCGGAGCAACCCATATCGTGCGGCGCGCGGCCGCCCAGGCCGTGACCATCAGCCCGGCCTTGGCCGACAGGCCCATATCTCCGCACATCTTCCGGCACTATCTACCCCGCCCGACTATGTCGGGTAGCTTTAGACCGGAAACTACAAACATCTGAGAAACAAGGAGGTTTCCTGCAGAAACACCCGGGCC
>NZ_FOSL01000087.1 GCF_900114255.1 Neomesorhizobium albiziae
TCCGCGCGACTTTCCGTGGTTCGCCGCTTTGCGACCCACCTCCGCGGGATCGAGCCGGCAACCGAGGTGCCGCCGCGTGATCTGCTGCCGGGGCGATCTCGCCGGGCGACGCCCTACCTCTATTCGCAGGAGGACGTCATCGCCTTGATGACGGCAACCGCGGCATTGCGCACGCCGCATCGGGAAGCAACCTACCGGACCCTCATCGGCTTGCTGGCGGTGACCGGGATGCGGATTGGAGAAGCGATCGGCCTTGACCGCGACGACTTCGATGCCGTCGGTGGAGCCCTCACCATCCGGCAAGGAAAGTCCGGCAAATCCCGCGAGTTGCCGTTGCATCCGAGCACTGTTGCAGCCCTCAGCGATTATCTGCGCCGACGCGATCGACCCCGCCGGCCGCCGAACACGCCCGCCCTGTTCGTCTCGCCGGCCGGCACCAGGCTGCTCTATGTGAACGTTCAAAACACGTTCCAGAAGCTCGTCTGTCGCGTCGGCATCGCCCCGCGCTCGGCGGGCTGCCGACCGCGGCTCCACGACCTGCGGCACGCATTTGCCGTTCGTACTCTTCTTGATGCTTATCGCGACGGCGGCGACCCGGGGCGCCGGCTTGCCCTGCTATCGACCTATCTCGGCCACGTCGATCCGGGCAAGACGTATTGGTATCTCTCGGCGTCCCCGGAATTGCTTCAACTGGCCGGTAATCGTCTGGAGCGACAGATTGGAGGCGGCGCATGACCGCCCTCAGCGCGACCCTGCAGGCGTTCTTCACCGATCGCCTGATCCGGCAGCGGCAAGCCAGCCCGCATACGCTCGCCGCCTATCGGGACACCCTGCGGCTGATGCTGGTCTTCGCCGCCGCGCGGCATGGCACAGAACCTTCCAAGTTGGAGTTCAACGACCTCGATGCCGCGTGTGTCGGCGACTTCCTCGACCACCTCGAAGACCATCGGGGCAACAGCGCGCGGACCCGGAATGCGCGGCTTGCCGCTATCCGATCGTTGTTCCGATTCGCCGCTCTTCGTCACCCCGAGCATGCCGCGACGATCGAACGGGTGCTCGCGATTCCGCCGAAGCGCTTTGAGCGAAGGCTTGTGACATTCCTGACGGAGGAGGAACTCGACGCGTTGCTATCCGCGCCCAGCCGGTCGACCTGGACCGGGCGGCGCGACCACGCCTTGCTCGGGCTTGCAGCCCAAACCGGCCTGCGGGCGTCCGAACTGATCGGCCTTCACTGTGCCGATGTCCATCTCGGTTCCGGCGCTCACGTCAGCTGTATGGGAAAGGGACGAAAGCAGCGGATCACACCCATCACCTGCAATATGGCCGCCGTGCTGCGCGTCTGGCTGGCCGAACGCGCCGGGCAGCCGGCCGATCCCCTCTTCCCCACGCAGACCGGCAAGAGGATCAGCCGCGACGCTCTCGAGCACCGGCTCGCGAGATATGTCGAAATCGCTGCCAGAGACTGTCCGTCGCTGCAGCGGAAAAGGGTCACACTACACGTCCTGCGTCACTATCTACCCCGCCCGACTATATCGGGTAGCTAGAGTTCTGCCCACGATTCCAAGGGTTTATGCGATAACATGTAGAGATAGTTTGTAG
>NZ_FOSL01000088.1 GCF_900114255.1 Neomesorhizobium albiziae
AGTCTCGTTCATGGCGTATCGCTCTCCTTGAGAGGTTCTGGCAGGCTTCAATCACCCGCCTCGATACGCCGCCCTTCTCAAACCGTCATCACCCAGTTTCCGCCATAGCTCCAGCCGAATTCGGCGCTGGCCCAATGGTTCAAAGCACGTGTCGAACACAATGGCGGGCGCATGAAGAAATCGACTATTACCGCGCTGGCACGCAAGCTGCTGATCGCACTCTGGAAGTATGCAATGTCTGGGGTGGTTATCGAAGGTGCCGTCATGAAACAGGCATGACGGCACGCGTTTCACCCTACTGAAATCTACCGGGATCTGATCAATCCTGGCGGATCCAGGTCGATGAACCGCGAAAGCGCATGGCGACAGCCTCGTTCTACAGCCGCAGCGGGACGGACTACGGATATGTCGTTGGAAACGATTGGATCCACCGCGGCCAAGCGGCCCCGGACATCCTCATCGGCGCACTATCCCGGGACGGCCGCCTGCCGACCCGGTACCGCCCCGAGACAAACTTCGACATCCACGGTCAGTCCTATACGGCCTAATTTGTTTGATCCCGGACTTTGATGGTGCATCATTATCGCACGAATCAAGGGAAGCGCTATGGGCCAGGTTCTTCACGGGAGCGCCACGACGACTGAGGCGGTCCGTCGAGCAATACAAAATAGTCAAGAGAGCCTGAGGCAGCTCGCCAAGCGCTACGGCATCAACCAGAAGACGGTGGCGAAGTGGAAGAACCGGACCTCGGTCACCGATGTGCCGACTGGCCCGAAAGAACCAAGGTCGACGGTGCTGTCGATCGAGGAGGAGGCGATCATCGTCGCTTTCCGCAAACACACGCTCCTGTCCCTGGACGATTGCCTCTATGCCTTGCAGCCGACCATTCCGCACCTGACACGCTCTTCATTGCATCGCTGCCTGCAGCGCCACGGGATCGGACGGTTGCCCGATGTCGAAGGCGACAAGTCGGCCAAGAAGAAGTTCAAGAGCTACCCGATCGGCTACTTCCACATCGACATCGCCGAGGTGCAGACCGCCGAAGGCAAGCTCTACCTCTATGTCGCTATCGATCGCACGAGCAAATTCACCTTCGTGCAGGTCGTCAGGAAGACGGGCCGGACCTCGGCAGCGGCCTTCCTCACGGCCCTGATCGAAGCCGTTCCCTACAAGATCCACACCGTGCTCACCGACAATGGCATCCAGTTCACCTTCCCGCAGCGATACGCCGATGGACCGACGGCGCGTTACGTGACGCACATGTTCGACATGCGTTGCCAGGAGAACGGAATCGAGCACCGGCTCACCAAGGTGAAGCACCCCTGGACGACTGATGTGATCGACAAGAGCTTTTTGATCGGATTTGCGATATTCTCCTGTTGCGCATGGGTGACCGCGTGGCGAAGAGCAGGGTCCGAGG
>NZ_FOSL01000089.1 GCF_900114255.1 Neomesorhizobium albiziae
CGAAAATCTCCCCGCCCGAACGCGGATGAAAGGCGTAACGGACAATCTTCTTTGCCTCGCCATCCTGATAACGGGCATTATGAGCCCAGTCCGCCCGGCACGGGCAAGAGGTGGCTCGCCTGCGCCCTTGGCCACAAAGTGCGCGGCGACAAACAAGGTGAGATACGCCGTCTCTCCCAGATTGTCGCGCTATACACAAAGCCTGCCGCGACAATCGATCGGTGCTCTATCATCGCGTCCCGCGTCTCTTCGAGGCACTCGCGCTGGCGCGGGGCGACGGGCGCTATGGCCGCCTGCTCAAGACGCTCGGGCGCGTTCAACTCCTCATTCTCGACGACTGGGGCTTGTCGGTTCTCAATGCGGCCGAGCGCCGCCACCTCCTGAAGATCCTCGACGATCGCCATGGTCGTGCATCCACAATCGTCACCAGCCAAATCCCCGTGCAACACCGGCACGACGTCATCGGCGATCCCACCCTCGGCGACGCGATTCTGGATCGCCTCGTTCACAACGCCCACCGCCTTCAACTCACCGGAGAAGCATGCGAAAACACAACGCTCAAAGTCGCCCTCTTGACCCAACCTCAAACACCTGAACCAATGAACAGGTCGGTCGAAGCGGCCGCTCATGATTGCGTGAAATACCTACTCACGATCAAATGAAATGAGCGTGCGTATTCCGACGAAGCCGGCCATCGATTCCGATTGAAGCCGGCCAGTCATTCCGATTTCATTCCGGCCGGTGTTCCGATTTGAAGCCGGCCATTTTTCGGACTGATCCTGGGTCTCGTTGATGTTTGGATTGGGTTTCGTTTCCGGTCAAGCTTGCGCTGTATCAGACGCTCTTGGCGAGCGCTGTTTTCGCATGCTTTCACCGGTGAGATCGATGCGATAGGCGTTGTGAACGAGGCGGTCCAGGATGGCATCGGCCAGAGTTGGGTTGCAATGATCTCATACCAGTGATCCAGGGGCAGCTGACTGGTGACGATTGTCGATCGGCGTTCGTAGCGGTCTTCAATGATCTCAAGCACATCACGCCGCTGGTCATCATTGAGTTTTTCCGGTCCCCAGTCATCGAGAATGAGAAGGTCGGTTTTGGCGAGTTGCTTGAGGATCCGGCCATAACGTCCGTCGCCTCTCGCGAGGGCAAGTGTTGCAAACAGCCGTGGAATGCGGTGATAGGCGACGGAGAAATCCTCTCGGCAAGCTTTGTGGCCTAGCGCACAGGCCAGCCAGCTCTTGCCGACGCCCGGCGGACTGGGCTCATAATGCCCGTTATCAGGATGGCGAGGCAAAGAAGATTGTCCGTTACGCCTTTCATCCGCGTTCGGGCGGGGAGATTTTCG
>NZ_FOSL01000090.1 GCF_900114255.1 Neomesorhizobium albiziae
ACGCCCGAAGATCAGCTGATGCTGCAGTTCCAGGGCATGATCGCCGAGTACGAACGGGCCCAGATTCTCGAACGCTCCCGCCGCGGCAAGCGTCACCGCGCCAAAGCCGGCGAGGTCTCGGTGCTTGGTGGGGGCCCCTATGGCTATCGCTACATCCGCAAGACGCCCGAGACGCCGGCGCGTTACGAGATCGACGCCGCCGAGGCGGCAGTGGTACGGCTGATATTCGACAAATACACGGTCGAGGGCCTGAGCATCGGCGCCATCGCCCGGCTGCTGCGGGAAATGGCCCCGCCGACACGCAAGCGCGTGACCCGCTGGGAACGTTCGGTCGTGTGGGGCATGTTGCGCAATCCCGCCTATAAGGGCACCGCCTGCTTCAACAAGACGAAGGTCGGGCCACGGCAAAAGGTGACGAAGCCATTCCGCCTGTCGGGTCGGGCGGTTCATGGCGAAAAGACCTGTGCGCACGAGCGGCCGCGCGAGGAATGGATCGAGATACCGGTCCCCGCCCTTGTCAGCGAAGAGACCTTCGCCTTAGCGGCGGAACACCTGGCCGACAACAAGCGCTTCGCGCCGCGGCGCACCATTGAGCCCAGCATCGTGCAGGGCCTGGTGTCATGCAAGAAATGCGGCTACGCATTGTCACGCACGTCGAGCCGGAGCTCGGTCCGCAAAATCCATTATTACCGCTGCCTGGGTTCGGATGGCTGGCGCCATCTCGGCGGATCCGTCTGCGACAGCCGCCCGATCCGCCAGGACCTGCTCGACCACATCGTGTGGCAGGAGGTGATGCGGTTGATCGAAGATCCGGGGCTCATCACCGCCGAGCTCGACCGTCGCCTCGATGCGGCTCGTACGGCTGAGCCGACGAAGAAACGGCAGGAGGCTGTCGAACGCGACCTCACACGCCTCGGCAAAAGCCTGGAACGCCTGCTGACCGCCTATCAGGAAGACCTCCTGTCGTTGGACGAGCTGCGCTCTCGCATGCCTGAACTGCGGGCCCGCGAACAGGCATTGAAGGCCGAGTTGCAGACGATCCTCGATCAGGCCGCGGACCGGATGGCGGTCCTGCGTTTGGCCGAGACATTGACCGCTTTCCTTCAACGACTACGCCAATCGGCAGAAACCTTGGACATCAGCGACCGCCAGAAAATCGTCCGCTTGCTGGTCAAGGAGGTCTTGGTGGATGGCGACACCATCACCATCCGCCACTCGATCCCCGCGCGCCCGGCCATGCCTTCGAACGGCAGCGATCCGCTGCCTTCTAACGGCAAATTGCCCACCCCCGACCAAAGTTACCTTTTGCGTTCAGGGAGTAAGC
>NZ_FOSL01000091.1 GCF_900114255.1 Neomesorhizobium albiziae
CATGGATATTTTTCCTCTGTGCTGCCGTCGCCACGGCCAAGTCCTGGTTGGCCAGACCGTCGATGAGGCGGGCGTCGTCGGGATAAGGAGCTAGGGTACGGCGCCCAATGAAGCGGGGCCCGGGTCCGGTTGCTTCGAATTCTTCACCTCCAGGCGCGAGCCTACGGAGATGAGACAGCGCCGCGTTGAGTCGCAAAATAGGGTCTCCACCGTCGGTCCTGTACTCCTCGATGTCGTCGGCTACCAATTCGGTTCGAAACCGAGAAGCCATGGACGGCTTGTTGTTTGCTCGGAGCCACCGAGCAAACACTCTAAGAGCGGATGCATTAGAGTTGATCGTTGCCGTGGGAACGTCCAGCGGCCCGGCTGCCGCCGCGAACTGCTTGATGAGGACCGCGTCTTCGGGATGAGGAGGGTCGTCGCGGGAATGCCGCGGGAAGTCCCCGGCGCGGGAATTACGGAGGACATCCAAGGCTCTATTGATACGTTTGCTGCCATCCTGCTTCACAAACGCCGCCGCATGGGCCCTCAACGCATCACGGTCGTCAACCAGGCTGGCCAGTGTCAAGTATCTGGGGTGCTCCTGAAGCCAGGCGCTGAACGCGCGCAGATCCTGTGTCATATTCTTAACGGTCCTGGGAGCAAAACTGTTGTCGGGGTCCCTGTTCCTGAACTCGGACATCCTGTCCCTGAACTCGGAAATGATCCTCTCGTCCTCCTCGGACAGGCGGCTGCGCTTGGCGAAATCCATGCGAAGCGTTGACTCAGGGACATGATCCGATTGTTGCGTCCAGCCCTCGGACGACTTCCTTCCGCTGCTCGATCCGAATGCTTTCGTCGCTTTCTTCAGGAGCGACTTCAATCCCCCGCTTTTGCTCTTCGGCGGCGGTGCGACTGCCAGTTCCTCCCAGGAGGAGGAATTCGCCTCCGCCGACGCGGTCGAGCGCCTGGACCGCGAGCGGCTCGATGCCGCTTGAGACATGTCTATGCTGTGCCGAGCGCTGCTGAACTGGCTGTCCTGCAGGAAGGTTCGTGGCGGCACCTGCATCGAACCGCCCAGGTCCGTACGCCGGATCCCTCCGCCGCCCTCTGCGGGACTCCTGTCGGGCGAACCAGCCTCATCAGACGAAATCAGTTGCAACTCGCTCAGCTGCTGCTCAAAGCCCACTCCACCCGCAGGCCTGTTGCCCGATTGTTGCCCCGCCCGCTGCTGTTCTTGCAGGGCAGCGTACTCCTGCGCCCAGGCTGCCGCGTTGAATGGGTCGATCGAATTGATGGGTTTCATACCGCTCTCCCTTGAAGAGATAGACT
>NZ_FOSL01000092.1 GCF_900114255.1 Neomesorhizobium albiziae
CGTGGGTTTAAACAAGCTTCACAAGCACCTGCGAGTCGTTGAGGCGAACGCGGCGTGGGGATTGTCCCCTGAGCAGGCGGGTTGGCCGCAGGGGCCCGCCGGGTCGCAAGTGGAAAGTTACGATCAGGAGCGGCTTTGGCAGGAGGTGGATCAGGCCGAAGAGCAGGGGCCCGCCGGGTCGACCTCCAGGTGGTCGGCGCAGGTGCCGTCCGAGTTTGATTTGCCGGCGGCTCGGTCGGCAGACATCTACGGCGGTCTCGATCCCCTGCTTCATCTGGATGCGTCCACACCGCACGAGGTGCTTGATGATGCCTACTCGGCGCTGGTGTTTCCGCGCACTCCGTTCGATGCTCACCTCGGGGCTTTAGACCCGACAGCCTCGTTCTACAGCCGCAGCGGGACGGACTACGGATATGTCGTTGGAAACGATTGGATCCACCGCGGCCAACCGGCCCCGGACATCCTCATCGGCGCACTATCCCGGGACGGCCACCTGCCGAGCCGGTACCGCCCCGAGACAAACTTCGACATCCACGGTCAGTCCTATACGGCCTATTGGACCCCCCAGGGGAGGCAGGCAACCCCAAACAATCCCGAAGGCGCTGGCATTCATCTCAGGCTGGATCAACCGGATGGACAGGCCTCGGGATCGGGCATCGCCCCGCAGGGTCCGCAGGTGCTCGGCTTCACGGACTGGCTGACCGACGACCATATCCAGGCGGATTACGCGTTCCTGCGCAACGAGTTGCATCCGGATCTGGCCGCCCGCGCGCGGCTCGTGGATCCGCTCCTAGCCGGTCATCTGCGCACGGCCCGCCTCGATAGCGACGTGCTAAGCCGATACCAGCGCATCGTCCTTGACCAGGATGGTAACGATACAGCCGAGTTCGTGTTTCTGCCAGTGAACGATGCCAGTGCTGCTGATCCTTATCGCCGCGGCGACCATTGGTCGCTGTTGCTCATTGATCGCCGCGCGCGGGAAAGGCCGGTCGCCTATCATTACGACTCCATCGGCGGGCGCCACCAC